>NZ_FWXU01000056.1 GCF_900176345.1 Rhizobium sp. RU36D | reverse complement strand
GTTCAGGATGTCACGGGGATCATGTCCGGGTCAAAGGAGGACATCGAGGAGAAGCCCGAAATCGATCCGTACGATGTCGGTGGGCCTGCTGGGCTTAAGGCGATCATCGCCATCAAGGTACGGGACGGCATGAGATCTTTTGTTGGGCATATCGAGGAGATCCGCACCCACGTGCTGGAGGCCTTGCCGAAAAACAACATCGTCAAGAAGGACCTCGCCGCGAAGACCCACCTCACGGCACGCCTCGCGCACCGCGAGTTGCAAAGCCTCATCCAGTTCGTTAGGCCGCATCCGAACGACAAGCATGACACAACGGTTACGGTACTGCCGGAAAAATCCGGTTGGGAAAAGGTCAGCCGGCTGCTCTACAAGATGGGCAGCGAGACTTCTTGGCCTGACAAGGCCGAGCTTCGGACCTGGCTGGAGACAGAGGTCGTGCCGCTTCTGAACTGGGTGGTTCCCGAAAAGGGCGACCCGGTCAGGCCGGAGGTCAAGGCTGATGTTGCAAAGGGCGTGGTCGCTTCTGCCAAGGTTGTCGCGGTCACTTCGGCCCCGGCTAAAACCTCGGCCTCGCCTAAGGCAAAGGCATTGAGCAGGCCGTCGTTGGAGGAGAACCTCGCAACGCTCACGGATGGATTTGCCGCCATCATGACCGGCGACTTCAAGGTGCCCGCATCTGACGATGACGCAATCCCTTCGGTGGCCGAGGCGCTTGCCAAGCCTGAGAGGCGCTTTCAGCGCCCGGCGTTCATGGACAAGGTCAAGCGGACTTCGCCACCGACGACCGCAGCATGAAGCGCCAACGAAAACTGGAGGGCTGGATGTCCGGCCTTTCCATCAAGATCGAGAGGGCCGCTTGTCGGCCCTTTCTCAATGGCGGCGTCGCTCGGACACGATGATCGCTGAGGCAGTTGCCTCGCACTTGTCGCAGGCGCTCAGTCGGCCTCGGTTTGGAAATCGCCGTGAGCCCGTCGTTAACCTTGTGCCGGCTTTGTTCTCTTTTTGCAGTCCGGGACCTTGAGCCCGGTGTCGGGTCCTGCCAGGGTAAGTGCGTTCCGGACAGCCGGGACAAAGCGGCCCAAGCCGATGCTACCAACATCGACAAGGGCCTGACCGTCAACCTTGGTAAGAAGGAATCGGGCTATGAGCACGAATACCGTTTCTGTTCCCTGTGGGGAAGTTCTCCGTTCCACGATCAACGCGGTTGATGCCGCCGCAGCTTCCGGATCCCGCCCGCGCCCCTTCGGCTTTGGCCGCAATGCGGCTCCGACTGCGGTTCGCGAACCGGCGGCGCTGCGCCGCCATTCGCATCTGGTGCGCTTCGCCGATGCCGAAGCCGATCTCGAACTGCTGATCGATCGCGCCATTACCGCCATCATGGATGGCGAACCGATCGAGGACGCGATCCTAGGCCACTACGTTCATATCGCGTCGCTTGTCCGGGCCGTGTCCTTCCGCGAAGGCAAGCTGTTGGAGCAGGCGGTCGAACGTCTGGCGAGAGCCAATCCCAACGTGCTGGTCCTGACGCAGTCGCTGAAACTGCCGTTGGTCAAGGCCGCGATGGAAGCAGTTGCCGGAAACGACTGGTCGAGCCTCGATGGCGTGAAGCTTGATTGCGAGGCGCCGGCAAAAGGGAGCTACACACCCGACCTCATCATCGTGAACCGAGCCCGGCATACGGCCTACATCCTCGATCTGAAGCGCTCGCTCGCGTCCTATGGCGACACGAGCCGCCTCGAAGAGTTGAAGCTCAAGATGATGGCGTCGGCCATGGTTCTGCCGGACTGGCTCTACAAGAACCAGAAGCGGCTGATGGTCGATGCGGTCGAAGTGGCAATCGTTGATGGCGCCAGCCGACCGAGTGACCACGCTACCGGCATCTGGGCGCTGTCCGAACTCGACGACCTGCTTGAGATCGATGGTGTGGCCGCCTGCATGGCCGAACTGCGTCTGCGCTTCGGCATCCGGGTGCAGCAGCTTCTCGAGGCCGAAGCGCGCAAGGCACTTGGCCTGGACAGGGCGCCCGTCATGGATCCGGCAGCGATGTCCTCGGCTGTGACCGCGGCGCTCCACTCGCGGATCAACCTCAATGGACCAAGTCGGACTTATGAAGAAGATCTGGCAGCCCGGTCTTGCGACGATGACGATCTGCGCGATCGCCTCGATGACGACGGCTTCAGGGACGCCGATGAAGCCGAGGATGACGAACCGGTCCCCATGTTTGTTCGGGTTGGCTTTGCCCGGCGCCCTCGACACTGATCGAGCACGTCACCCGACTGCCGTTGATGCCTGCTGCCTGAGGATCCTCAACACAGTGCCCTGACGCTTGCCGTCATGCGCCTGATGTCGACCGCAATGCGTGCCCATCAGGCCTCAGGCCGCGGCTTTCCCATTCCATCTCCCAATGACGCTGGAACCTATGCTGGTTCGGCGAAGGAGTTTCCATGACTTCCGACATCACCCCGGATGTGCCGCCGCGCATCCGCTGCGAGGCGATCAAATCCTCCTCGACGTCACTGAATCCTGTCTGCCATCGTTCGCATGGCACCGTCCTCCAGTATCCCGGACCGGCTCGTCATGATCCGCCCGCTGACGATCCGGCCTTCCTGATCGGATTGGCGCTCGGTCATGTCAGGCAGGGCGATGGTCTAACCGGCACCGTGCCGGACACGGTCATCATCAGACTGCAGGCACAGGTCGAGCGTGGCAATCCCGCCTGCCGCCTGATGCTGGACTGGCTCGGTAACCGCAACCGCAATCTCGTGGCTCAGCTTCAGTCGGATGCGGGCGACCGGAGTCCAGCCGAGCCCCGTCCCCTTCGTCGCCGGATCCGGGAGCGTCGCCCGGCTGGGCCGGGAAGTTTAAAGAAACGCACATCAAAGAAGCCGGGATCATCCGGTCCCGAAACGGCAATGATTGCCGCGATGACGGAGGGCCGGATCGATGAATAAACTCGCCCGTCTTCTGCTGCGCCGTCTCGACCGTGTCGCCCGTCGGGAAGCCCAGCGCAACGCCCATCTCAATGGCCTTCTGTCTCTGAAGATCGTTGAGGTCGATGGTCATGTTCTCCGTCGCTACAGTCCCGCATTCGATACCGATCGCATGTGCGGCGATCGGGATCGTGACCTCGCCTGGATCCGCCGCACCTTCGCGGCCTATCTGTTGCCGCCGCCCCAGCAGTCCGAGATTGTGGTGACTGAGGGTAAGGCGTCGACAGCGTTGCTGCCGTCCTTAGACCGGTTCGGTCAGGTGTCAGCCGAGGATCACGCCGCAGCAATCGATCACGAGCGCCGTGCCTATGCCGTCGGTCTTGTTGGCCGGGCGGGCAGGGCTCCGCTGGTCAGTAACGTCGTGGCGGCTCTGGTGCTGGCGCGCGCGATCGAGAACACGCGCATGCCGCTTGCGAGGATCGTCCAGGCGATTGTCATGGCGGCGCCCGTGGTCTCACTGCACGCACCCGTGCCCGGCTTCGAGCGTGCCATCAGGCGGCTGATCGAATTGCCGGGCTTTCTTCCCGGGGCTGTCCCGAACGGCATCGACGGTGACTATGTCTATGACGATGGCAGCTTCGCCGCCGCCGAAGGCACGGGACGTCCCTACATCCAGTTCATCGGCGGGTCGGTTCATCGCCTGACAGGCGCCACGCTTCAGCGGCGGCTGGTCAATGCGCTGACGCGGGATTATCCGGTTGTGGCGATCTCGGAGACGGCACAGCACATCCCATCCGAGATCAGCATCGCCGCGGATGTCGCTCTGGTGGGCGGGTTCCTCGACTACCCCTTCATCAGCATGATGCTTGAGGCCATGTATGGTGACGCCGGTCTGGCGGCGCTCACCCGATGGACGACCTCTTATGACGCGCATTACCTGACGATCGATGACGTCGTGCTGGCGTTCAGGCCGGGTCGCGGCGCGTCCGAGGTGATCGACGTGCTGGCCTCGCTCACCGAACGCAATCGTGTTGCCGCTCGCGACGGCGATGATGACGACGACGAGCCACCATCCAAGGCCACGACAAAATCCTCGAAGTCGAAACAGGATGGTGCAGCGGCGGAGAAATCCTCCTCCGGGAAAGACAGTGGCGGCGGATGGAAACGTGACAAGCCGTCGGGGGCCGAGATCATCCAGCCGGAGCCATGGGGGTCGGTGGAAGACGATCGCCCGTCGCTGGTGATCGAGACGCTCTCCGGATACGGCAAGGCCAAGACCTGGGCACTGGATCTGAAGGCCGATCTCGCCGATCACAAGGCAGGGGCTCTCGCCTGGTCTGATATGAGCACCAAGCTTCTGCTTCATGGTCCGCCCGGAACCGGCAAGACGACGTTTGCGCGCGCGCTGTGCAACAGTCTGCAGATCCCGTTGGTCGTGACGTCAGTCTCGACCTGGCTACAGGGCGGGCATCTGAACGACGTCATCGCCAAGATGGCCAAGACGTTTGCCGAGGCGCGGGCCATCGCCCCGTCCATCCTGTTCATCGATGAGATCGACGGCATCGGCAAGCGGCAGCCGGCCGAACGGGAATATGCGGACTATTGGAATACGGTGGTCAACAAGGCGCTGGAGTTGCTCGATGGTGCCGTGAAATCCGAAGGGCTGATCATCGTCGGGGCCACCAATCGGCCGGACCAGATTGATGATGCGATCAAACGCTCCGGGCGGCTGGAGACGCATATCGAGATCCCCATGCCCGATGTCGCAACCCTTGCCGAGATCTTCATGCATCATCTCGGTGACGATCTGGCGGTGCTGGTTGGCGACGCTGGAAAACTGAACGGCGCGGCTCACGACGAAGTGGAGGCGGACGCCGCGGGAACGCATGTGGAAGGCCCGCCGTCACCAGAAAATGATGCTGACAGAGACAGCGATGAGCACGGCTCAGGTGACGCCGGGAAAGGAACGACGACATGACAACGACATCGAAGCATATCGAACCGGGCACACCTGAGGCAGCCGCGTCGGTGTTAAAGCGGCTGGCAACCCGGGCGATGGGCCTGACTGGCGCCGACATCGAGCGGATCGTTCGCCAGGCACGCCTGAAAGCCCGACGGGAAAAGCGGTCGATCCGATATGAAGATCTCGAAGAAGGCATCCGGATGGATCGGCCGCAGGTGCCTTACGATCTGCGCTGGCGGTTCGCGATCCACGAAGCCGGACATGCGGTCGTCCATCATGCGCTGCGGCTCGGCCCGATCCATGGCCTCAACATCGACACGCCCGGAGGCGGTGGCTATAGCCAGCTTGGCTTCACCGCGTCCGGCAGCGATACGCTCGGCTATCGCGAGGACATGCTTGCGATGCTGATGGCCGGGCGGGCTGCAGAACAGATTGTGGTCGGTGCGATTTCCTCGGGCTCCGGCGGCACCGAGGATAGCGATCTGGCGCGAGCAACCCGGCTGGCGCTTGCCATGGAGCGCTCCCTCGGCTTCGGCGCCGTCCAGCCGCTGCTTTATCGCGAAGACCGTGACCCGACCGCGGTGCTCGACAGCAATCCGGATCTCGCGGCCCGTATCCATGCACGATTGGAAAAGGCGCTCGGGCGGGCAGTCGAGATTCTGAGCAAGAACAGGGACAAGCTCGATGCCCTCATCAAGGTTCTATTCGATGCCCAGACGCTGGATGGAGGTGCCGTGACGCAGCTTCTGAGACAGGGTGATCGGACGGCAGGTAACTGAAGGCACGCCATCTGGACAAAAAGGCGGCCGGCGCCAAGGCAATGATGCCACCTGATCTGCCTCGGGTCGGCCTGAATTGCGGACGACTTGTCTCAGGTCGCCCGCAATCTGAGACAAATTGCGCTCATTTGATTCCAAGGTCTGGATTTTTGATTCAAAGGTCGAGGAGGCTGATTCAGCAACGGCGTTTGCCCCGGGGTAACCTGTGTCGACGCGTCATGACGTGCCCGCACGTTGAGACAAATTGCGGTCTTTTGATTCAAGGTTCCAGGCCACCGATTCCGAACTCCGGAAATCCGATTCCGCCAAACGGCGCTTGCGCCGGTCGGCCGGTCCCTCGACCATGAAGGAGGCAGAGGAGCGGGAGAGTGGAGATCATGAGTATGAAGATGGCAAGGCAGCGGCAGAAAGCGCTTCGCGACGCCAACAGGCAGGCACGACGTCCTGACCGGGACGACGTGGCAAGGGTGGCGTTGTTCTGGTTGATCCGCAGGGCCGTGGACAAGGGCCAGGAGGCCGAGCTTGAGACGTTCCAG
>NZ_FWXU01000026.1 GCF_900176345.1 Rhizobium sp. RU36D | reverse complement strand
AAACTGAACTGGCCATCCCGTCGAACAGACATCAAATCCCCTCAAATCGCTGCAAACCAACTGAATCACATCAGCCGAATTTTGCAACAGTCCCTTTGGGGGTGATCGTTGAGAGCAGAATAGCTCTCGGGTTTTGAAGCAGGAAGACAGGTCGTTCTTTTTCTATTTATTTTGTAGAAAATATTGCCACCCTGGCCGCCTTGTTTAGTCATTCGACCGTTGCGGCCCGGCGGACCAGCCGAAATGCGGGGCGATTTCGGCCAGGTCGCTCAGCAGGCGGATGTTTTCCGAAAGGCCGAAGGCCGGCGGCAGGAACAGGATGATTTCGGCGGCGGCGGACAAGCCGGGGTCGTTCAGCACCGCCTCCAGGACCTGGTCTGGAGATCCGTGGAAGACCGGCGATATCTGCGAGCCGGGCGGCCGATTTACCGGCGCTGCTGGCGTTATGGCACCCTTGGGGCGAGAGGCGGCAATGCCTTGAGTCCGTCTTTCGTGGTCATAAGCCGCATATTTTTCGCGAAGCTCAGGCGTTGTGCCAACCATAATGGAGGCGGCCACGATGACCGGTGGCGGCTCTGTGTGCCACAGGCTGCGCCATCTGGTGCGATAGGTGTCGATGATGCGTGCCTGATAGGCGCTGAAGCTTTCGCCCTCCTCATGGTCATGCTGCACGGTGCCGGCAATCAGGCCAAGGCCGAGTTCCGCGGCCTGAATGGCGGAGCCGAGGCTGGCCGAGCCCTGCCGGATGCGCGAGCGCAATGTCGGACTGTGCGGCGTGACGCGCAGTTGGACGCCAGCCGCCAAACCCTCGTTTGGCCCCGTCGTGTGCAGCACCTGGCCCGAGATGGCGGCCAGGAACCGCGCCTGCCGGCGCTTTGCCTCCGTCCGCGCATCCGTGTCGACAGCGCCGAACACCGCATCAAATGCTGCGGTCTGGCCTGTTGAGATCGCCAGTTCCAGCCGCTCGCCGATCAGAAGGTCGGTCGTTCCGGCGGCTTCGGCGAGCAGGATCGGATCCTGGTAGCGCATGGGAATGACGGCTGACCCGAGGGTGATGTGCCGGGTATGCTGGCCGGCGGCGGCAAAGAACGGGAGCGGTGACGACAGATAATGATCGAAATGGCGCTGATAGGCCCAGCCGGATTGATAGCCGAGCTGCTCGGCCGCCTTGTAGAGTTCGATGCCCTCGTAGAGACCCTGCGCGGGTCCGTCGTCATCGTTGAAGGAGACCCGGGTGTTGAAGCCAAGCCGCTTCTTCGGGCGAAACTGCGCCGGTACGATGGTTTCTGGGGCGGAGGCATTCATGCGATTTTTTCCTTCTGCAAATGATGATGCTGTTGTTGCGGCTGCAGGACCGGCGGGCGCTCGCGCAGGCCCGATGGGATCGATTCCAGAAGGGTCTTGGTGTAGGTCTCGCGCGGGTTGGCGAAGAGCTCGCGCACCGTTCCCTGTTCCACGAGCTGTCCGTTTTGCATCACCGACACCGTGTGTGCGAGCTGACGGACCAATGCGAGGTCGTGCGAGACGAAGACATAGGTCAGGCCAAGCCTGGATTGCAGTGTCAGCAGCACCTCCACGATCTCCGCCTGCACGGTCACGTCGAGGGCGGATTTCGGTTCATCGAAGACGATGATATCGGGCTTGAGCACCAGCGCCCGGGCGATGGCCACGCGTTGCCGCTGGCCGCCGGACAATGCGCCTGGCTTGCGCGACAGGAGATGTGCACCCAAGCCGACATTGGCGAGCGCTTCGCGCACCTTTTCCTGCCGCTCGGCATTCGTGCCGATCTTGAACCGATCGAGCGGTTCGCGCACCAGATGTTCCACCTTCCAGCTCGGATCGAGCGAGGTGAACGGGTTCTGATACACAAGTTGCAGATGGCGCCACACCGATCGCAGCGCGGTCTTGGAGCGACCGCCCATTTGTTCGCCGGCCATCGCGATATGGCCCGCATCCGGCTGTTCGAGGCCTAGAAGCAGCCGGATCGTGGTGGTCTTGCCAGAGCCCGATTCTCCGACCAGGGCATGCGTCGTCCCGGGCTGCACCGAGAAGGACACGTCATCGACAGCGGTCAACACCCTGCCGCCAGCCGTGAAATGCTTGGTCACGCCTGTGAACGCGATCTTGGGTGGGGCGGCGGCCTCCTTATGAAGAGACCGAAAGCCAGGCTCGCGCAATCCGGCATAGCGATCCGGGTTCAACGCCGGAACATCGGCATGGAGTTTTCGGGCATAGGCGGAGGTCGGTGACGAAAAGACGGATGCGGTGACACTTTTTTCCTGCACCGCGCCGTCCTTCAGTACGACGATCGAATCCGCCCGTTCCCCGGCGATGGCAAGGTCATGGGTGATGAGCAGCAGGCTGATGTCGAGCTCCTGCTGAAGCCGCGACAACAGATCCAGGATTTTCTTCTGGATGGTGACATCGAGCGCCGAGGTCGGCTCGTCCGCGACCAGAAGCCGCGGTCGCGGCAGGACGGCAAGACCGATCAGCACGCGCTGGAGCATGCCGCCCGACAGTTGATGCGGATAGGCGTCGTAGACGCGCTGCGGATTGTCGAGTCCGACCTGCGCAAATGTCTCAAGCACGATTGCCTTGTGGAGACGTCTGTCGCTTTCTGTCAGCAGGGCCGCCGCTTCAAGCGCCTGGACACCGATCGTGCGCACGGGATTGAGCGCGTTGCCGGGATCCTGCGGAACGAAGCCGATGGCGCGTCCCCGCAGTGGACGGAACTGTCGTTCCGCCAGGCCAAGGACCTCCCGGCCATCGAACTCGATATGCCCGGTGGCGCGTCCGCCATCCGGTAGCAGCCGGAGCACGGCGCGCGCAATCGTGGACTTTCCCGAGCCCGATTCCCCGATCAGGGCGAGGCTTTTGCCACGGCCAAGCTCGAAGGAAACATCGCTGACGACCCGCTGCTGTCCGTAGAAGACGGAGAGGTCATCGACCCTCAGCAGGGCGGCATTGGGCTTCGCATTGGCGCGGATGAAGGGGAAGGGTGCGTTCAGTTTGTCATGCGTAGCCATCGGCTGATCCTGTTCACAGAGAGCACGGTCGCGATTGTGACGAAGGCGGGCGCGTAGACCAGCCAGGGCCATTTCAGGTAGTCCTTGCCGATCGAGATCAGCAGTCCCCAGTCCGATGCGGGCGGCGGGTCGCCGTAGCCGAGGAAGGCGAGGCTGGCGATGATCAGGATCGAATCGCCGAACTGCAGCACGGCCAGCGGCAGGACGGAGCGCGAGGCGTTCGGCAGCACATGGCTGAGCAGGATGTGCCAGCGAGACCTTCCGGACAGAAAGGAGGCCTCGACAAAGGTTGCCTGCCGCACCTTGATCACTTCGGAGCGCATGACCCGGGCAAAGATCGCGACGGCCGAGATGCCGGTGGCGATGGCCGCATTGGTCGTGTCGAAGCCGATGGCGGTCACGACGATGACGGCCAGCAGGAATTTCGGGATCGCCAGCAGGACATCGACGAGACGGGCGAATATCGTATCGACCCAGCCGCCGAGAAAACCCGCCAGCAGCCCTATGATGCCGCCGCCGATGACGCCGATCGCAACCGCGATCAGGGCGCTGACGACCGAGGATGCCGTGCCGTAGACGACGCGGGCATAGAGATCGCGTCCGAGGTGATCCGTGCCGAACCAGTGAGCAGTGCTTGGGCCGAGCAGTTTCTGGGCTGGCACACCAACGGTGGGGCTGTAGCCGGTGAAAAGCTGCGGCGCGACGGACCAGCCGAGGACCAAGGCAATGATGCCCATGGAAAGGACGATTGTTGGGCTCAGGCGCAGCGCGGCGAGCTTATCGACCGCCGAACTGCGGGTGGGTGAGTAGAATGTGAAGGTCATGGGGTCACCGCCTGTGGGGCGCCGGGCGCATCGAGTGCCGCGGTGGCCGTCCGGCCTTCGCCGGGAGCGACAAGTTTCACCCGCGGGTCAAGCAGCGGGTAGGTGAGATCGGCGATCAGATTGACGAGCACGAAGATCACCGCTGCCAGCGAGACGACCGCCTGCAGGACCGGCAGGTCCTGGGTGACGACCGAGCGTTGCACAAGGCTGCCGATGCCGGTGCGACCGAAGACAGTCTCCGTGATCAGCGAGCCGCCGAGCAATTCGCCGATGGTGAGCGCGATGACGGTGACGACCGGCAGCGATGCGGGCTTCAAGAGATGGGTTGCGAACAGCCGCGCCTGCCCGAGGCCACGGGCGCGGGCGACCGCGGCATATTCCTGCCCGGATTCATGATCGAGCGCTGCAATCAGCACTTCGGCGATCTGTGCCGAGATCGGAATTCCCAGCGCCACCGCCGCAAACAAGGTGGCCCAGACGCTATCCGGCTCGATGACCCGGAAGAGGCCAAGCTGGAAACCGAAGAGATGGATCAGCACCAGCCCTATAACGAAATTGGGGACGGACAGGAATAGGGACGGGAAGGCGCGCAGCAGGCCCTGCCCATAGCGTTTCGGTAGAAACTGGGTGCCATAGGCGATCACCAGTGCCAGGACCAGCGCAACCGCCAGCCCGGCGGAGGCGAGGATCAAGGTCGAGGGGAGAACCTCGGCGATCAGCGTTGCAACCGGTCGGCTCGACCGCATGGAAAGGCCGAGATCGCCGACCAGAAAGCTCGACAGCGATGTCCAGAGCTGGACCAGGATCGGCCGGTCCAGGCCTTGGGCGGCGATGATCTGGGCGATCTCCTCCTCCGTGAACCCGTTCTGGGGATCACGGAGGACGTTGGTGATGGGGTCTCCGGGTAGGATGCTGACGACCACGAAGGTGAAGACATAAGCCAGCAAGATGACGATGGCGGCCTGGATGAGCCGCTTCACTGCGAAGTTCAGATAGGCCTTGGTCACGGCGGTCGCCTCTTCCCCTTCATGGTCAGCATGGGTCACTCGCTTTTCGTGGCCGTGTAGTAGCTGGCATAGGCGACGCCGTTGTAGGTCTCGCCCTTGACCTTCGGAGACTGCACATAGATGCGCTGGACGATCTGGGTGCGCGGGATGAAATAGCCCTGTTCCAGGACGTATTTCTGCAGCTCATCGAGCAGGGGATTGCGGATTTCACCGGAACCGGCGCCGGCGATCTTGTCGCGCAACTCGTTGAGCTTGCTGTCCCGCTCGTCCAGCGCAAACCAGTTTTCGCCGTTATTGGCGTTGGTCAGGATGCTTGCGACGGTACCGGCATCGATGAAGCTGCGGGTCACCTCATAGGCCGGGACGGCCGGGCCGCCATACTTCACCTTCTCGCCGAAGGTCACGACATCATAGGCGCGGATCTCGACCTGCCAGCCGAGCTTGCCCAATTGCTGGGCGATAAGCTCGTCCACCGACCGCGATGTGGCGAGATAGGGGTTGGAATGCAGCGTCAGCGATAGCGGCTTGCCATCCTTGGTGCGAATGCCATCCGCCCCCTTCACCCAGCCCGCTTCATCAAGAAGTTTTTCGGCCTTGGCGGGATCATAGGCGAGCAGGGCGCTTTGATCGGTTGCGCCGGGCACGTTGCTTTGAATGAAGGAGGTCGCCGGCTTCCAGTCGGGCGTGTAGACCGTGTTGATGATTTCCTGTCTGTTGATGCCGGCCTGGAGCGCCTGGCGCACCTTCACGTCGTCGTAGGGCGCGAGCTTGGTGTTTACGGCCCAGCCGTTGACGAAACCGAGATAACGGGGCGTGGCGATCGTGAAGCCCTCGGATTTCAGCGATTCCAGTTCCTGCGGGGATGCGTTGTAGGCGACGTCAGCCTGGCCCGATTGAACCGAGGCAACCCGCAGCGACGGCTCCGATACCAGCTTATAGGTGATGCTATCGATGAAGGCCGGGCCGGTATGGCCAACGGCCGGCGGCCCCCAGTTGTAGTCCTTGCGCTTCACGAGCTTGACGTAGTCGCCCTCTTTCCAGGACTCGACCACATAGGGGCCGCTACCCGCCGTCTTGCTCAGGTTCGCCTGTTCCGATGCCGGCGACGCGAGAGTCTTCGGCGAGATCAGGATCGAGCCGTGATAGCCGAGGGTCGGGATGAAGCCGAGGGTCGGCTTCTTGAAAAACACCTTCACCGTGGCTGGATCGACGGCTTCGGCCCGGTCATAGGTCTTGGGAAAGAGGCCGACGGGATTGATGCCGTCGCTCTTTCGGCCGGCATACCAGATGTCGAGATTGGCAACGACGGCGGCCGCGTCAACCGGTGTGCCGTCGGAGAAGGTCACGCCGCTCTTCAAATGAAGCGTGAACTCGGTGGCATTGTCGTTCTGCTCCCAGCGCTCGGCGATCCAGGGGCTGACCTTGCCATCGGCATCCACATACAGAAGTTTATCGGCCACATGGCCCCAGATATGACCCTGGAAGCTCGAGATCGAACTGTTGTTGGGGATCCAGGTCGGACCAAGCGAGTCGATCAGGAATATGATGTCGCCGCCATTGCGCGGGCTGTCTGCGCTGAAGGCAGGGCTGACGCCTGTGGTCGCCAGCAGGCCGGCCAGGGTCAGCACGGAGGCGGCGGTCAGCAGGCGGCGCCTCGACAAGGCGGATCTCAAGAAGCTGTTGGTCATTTTCGGTCCCTATCTGTTGCCGGGCAAATCACGGTTTTGCGGGGCAGATCACGACTTCAAGGGTAGCAGAGGGACCGAAACGAGAAAGACTGGTTGTTCTTTTTCTATTATTTTTATGGATTATTTTGTTCGTTTTTCTGCGGGTCAGGGATCAAGTTTGCCAAGGGCTGCAAATGTCCCTCGGTTGCATGGGGTAAATCCGCGGAGCTAATTTCGGCTTTGCCGGTTCGGCAACAGGACCTTGGCGTCCTGCCCCCGGCCATCGTCCATCCCGGTGCGGGCCGGGATGGACGCCATGTCCTGTGGGTTCGACCCGTCGGGCCTGCGCAACCCCGGGGCTTATGGGTCAGGCGACCAGCGCCTCGCCCTTCAGATGACGCTCAAGAAAGGGCAGGCTGTCCTGGCCCCAATACAACTCGCCTTCATATCGGAACGTCGGAAGCCCGAAGACCCCGGCCGATTTTGCTATGTCGTAATTGCTGTTCCAGACGGAACGGATGCTCTCGCTCTGCGCGATCCGTTCCAGCGCCTGGCCGTCCAAACCTGCGACATCCGCGATCGCCTGGCGGATTTCGACAGCCCCGATATCCTCGCCTCGGCCCCAGAAGGCATCCTGAAGCAGGCTCGTCAGCTTGACCCAGTCTGCGCCCTCTTCAATCGCGGCAATGATCATGAAACCGGCGGGCGAGGGGTCTGACAGGGCTGCGCGGTTCTCAAACGACAGCGGCTTGCCGCGCAACGCCGCGCAGCGCTTCAGGTCTTTCAGCCAATAATCGCGGCGCGCCTGCGGCCTGTTGCGGGAATAGATCCCGCCATTGTCCTCGATCACCGGGATGACATAGGGTCGGATGACGGCCTGGTGCTGCGACGCGAGCGCCACAAACGGTTCAAGCCCGATATAGGCCCAGGGCGAGCCAACACCGAAGAAGTAGTCGATCGTCTTGCTCATGACTTGCTCGCCTGGTTGGCCGCTTCAACGGATGCATCGAAGACCGTTAGCGCGCAATCACGCGCGATGATGATGGCTTGCGGATCGCGCCCCACGGCCACGGTTGCGAGTGCGCCTTCGTAGAGAAGGGCCAGATGGGCGTCCAATTGGCCCTTCGCAATGCCTGCTCTGGTGACGATGGCGCGGAAGATCTCGCTCACCACCTTCTTGTGGGTGCGCGCCACGGTCACGACCCGTTCGGAATCACCGTGTTCGGCCACCGCCAGGGCGAAAGCGCAGCCGCGAAATTCCGGACTGTCGGCCTTTTCGTGGAGGCGTTCGAAGATCAGCCTGATCTGGTCTCTCGGGCTTTCGGCGGTATCCAGGACCTCATGCAGCGAACGGATCACGCGTTCATGCCGGTCCTGGAGATAGGACGCCACGAGGTGATCCTTCGACGGGAAGTGACGATACAAGGTCGCCTTGGCAATCTTCGCTTCATCGATAATGCGATCGATCCCCACGGCCCGTATGCCCTCGCGGTAAAACAGCCCGCTGGCGGCGGACAGGATGTGGTCTGAAATGGTTTCTTTCATGGGATTGCTTCGTTTGAACGCCCTGTTTCACGGTCGGCAAGGATTGCCTCCTCCCGAGGAGCAACGTCTAGCCGATGACCTATCGATTAGAAAGACAGGTCATTCCCGCCAATGGAGTTTTTTGGCACATGATGCGGAAAATGGCCCGACCGAGACAGGCCCTGAAAGAACGCGGCAATCCGCTGATCATCTGGCCGATCCATCATCGGGCGTGACGTCTGGCAAACGGGATCTCGGGCGGACGCGGTTGATGGTTTCCGATCCCGGCCAAGGGCCTCCGTTGTCTCGTTGTCTGTTTGGGGCACGCTGTAGTCGGCGTCACGCCCATGCGCGGAGCTTTATTTTCCGTGCCTCGGCAAATTTGGAATTCCATACCGCTTATTATTCTATGTAAAATGTAGATTTAATAATCATCATTGGAGGGATACCATGAAAAACTTGTTGCGCGCTGCTCTCGGGGCAGCTCTGGCCCTGGCATTTTCCGGCAGCACCCAGGCAGCGGACCTCACCGAAATCCGGATCGATTGGGCGACATACAATCCCGTCAGCCTGATCCTGAAGAACGACGGCATCCTGGAGAAGGAGCTCGAGAAGGACGGTGTCAAGGTCACCTGGGTTCAGTCGGCAGGCTCCAACAAGGCGCTTGAATTCCTGAATGCGGGATCGCTCGATTTCGGCTCGACGGCTGGGGCCGCCGCCTTGATCGGCCGTATCAACGGCAATCCGATCAAGTCGATCTATGTCTATTCCCGTCCTGAATGGACGGCGCTGGTGACCCGCAAGGATACCGGCATCAGCAAGGTCGAGGACCTCAAGGGCAAGTCGATCGCCGTGACGCGCGGAACCGACCCGCATATCTTCCTCGTGCGCGCGCTGGCCGATGCCGGGCTGGCCGAGAAGGACGTGAAGCTGGTTCTGCTGCAGCATGCGGATGGCAAGCTGGCGCTGCAGCGCGGTGATGTGGACGCCTGGGCGGGCCTCGACCCGCTGATGGCGTCGGCTGAGTTGGAGAATGGCGACGTCCTGTTCCACCGCAATCCCGCAAACAATAGCTGGGGCATTCTCAACGTCCGCGAGGAGTTCGCCAGGGAGCACCCCGAGGCCGTCAAGACGGTGATCGCTGCCTATGAAAAGGCGCGTGCCAAGGCCCAGGCCGAGCCGGCCACGCTCAAGGCGACGCTGGTCGCTGCGACCAAGCTGCCGGACACCGTGATTGCCCGCCAGCTGGAGCGCACCGAACTCACGCATTCACGCATCGGCGATGCGCAGCGCGAAACGATCGAAGCGGCGGGCCTGGCATTGCAGGCTGCCGGCGTCGTCAAGGCTGATGTCGATGTGAAGGGTGTCGTGAGCCAATTGATCGATCCGAGCTTCAGCGCCTCGATCGGCCAGTAAGCCCAGGAGGAGATTGCCGCCATGGCCGTGATGGATCAGACGCTGTCAAAGCCAACGACGCTGAACGAAGCGGGGGGCCGGGGTCTCCGGTCCTCCCTCGTGTCGCATCCCGCCGTCGGGATCGTCGTGCCCATAGCTCTCTTGTTGCTGTGGGAGGGTCTCGTCCAGACCGGCATCGTCGGGGGGCGGCTCACGCCCCCGCCGTCTCGTGTCGCAGCAACGGTCTATGACCTCGCCGTCAACGGCAATCTCTCCACGCATATTGGTATCACGCTGTGGCGGGTGCTGGTGGGCTTCGTGCTGGGCTCGATCATCGGCACTTTGCTGGGCCCCCTGACGGGCTATTCCCAGTCGTTTTCCCGGTTCATCGATCCCGGTCTTCAGGCCCTGCGTGCCATCCCGTCCATTGCCTGGGTTCCGCTGTTCATCCTGTGGTTTGGAATTTTCGAGACGTCGAAGATCGCCCTGATCGCCGTCGGCGTCTTCTTCCCGGTGTATCTCGGCGTTTCCGGCGCCGTGGCGGCCGTCGACCGCCGGATCGTGGAAGTCGGGCGGGTGTTTCGACTGTCCGGCCCAGCCCTGGTCTGGAGGATTTTGCTGCCGTCGGTGCTGCCGGGATATGTGCTGGCCTTGCGGTCGGGTCTCGGCCTCGGCTGGATGTTCGTCGTGGCCGCCGAATTCATGGGCGCCTCGGAGGGCCTGGGCTATCTGCTCGTGGATGGCCAACAACTCGGCAAGCCGGATCAGATCATGGCGGCGATCCTGATCTTCGCGGTGGTCGGGAAAGCGACCGATACCGTTTTGATCCTCATCTCGGCGCCGTTCCTGCGCTGGCAGGACAATCATGGCAGGAGCCGTTAAGATGCTCGAAATCCAGTCGCTCAGCAAAGTCTATCCGAACGGCACCCATGCGCTCGACAGTTTCACGCTGACGGTTGGTCAGGGGGAGACCGTGGCGATCATCGGCGGCTCCGGTTGCGGAAAGAGCACGCTGCTCCGGTTGCTGGCCGGGCTTGAGTTGCCATCCCGAGGCCAGATCCGGCTTGATGGGGTGGTGCTGAACGAGCCCAACGCTCTCGTCAACATCGTTTTCCAGGAGCCCAGGCTCTTTCCGTGGCTGACCGTTGCCGACAATATCGGCTTCGGGCTCAAGCATTTGTCCGCGGCAGAGCGCGCGGCGGAGATTGCGACAACGCTCAGAAAGGTTGGGCTTTCCGATTATGGCGGGCGTTGGATCAAGGAATTGTCGGGCGGGCAGGCCCAGCGGGTTGCCCTGGCGCGCGCCTTGGTAACCAAGCCAGCCTTGCTGCTGCTGGACGAGCCATTTTCGGCGCTGGATGCTCTGACCCGGGCCGATCTCCAGGATCACCTTGTCGATCTCAGGGCGGATCATGGCACGACCATGGTGCTGGTGACCCACGACATCGAAGAAGCGGCTGTCCTAGCCGATCGGGTTGTTGTCATGCGGCCCTGGCCGGGACGGATACTCGACGAGGTCCGCATTGATGTGCCTCGCAAGCGGGATCGTCGGTCCCATGCACTTGAAGAGGTGAAGCGAGAACTGGGCCATCTGCTGGAGCAATCGCTCCAGGATGTGAAGTCGCGCGCGACATCTGCTTAACAGGTCATCGCGCCCGCCTGTTCTACCTGTCGGTTCAGTTTTACCCCCCACGACCCGATTCAAGAACAAAGTTTTCGCCGCGATCGGCGAGAATAAAATACTAATTTGATGTAATATATTGATTTTGATCGGTTTGCGGTTGAAACTGCAGTCCGTCGAGACCGCGAAACGCTGGAGCCCTTTATGCCGTCCATTAGACCTTTGCCGGTCATTGCCATCGTCGGAGGCGGCTTCAGTGGTGCAGCCATGGCATTGCATCTGGCAAAGTCCTCCGGAACGGTTCGACATGCTCGCATCGTGGTTTTCGAGCCGCGGGAAAGGCTTGGCGCCGGTCTTGCCTATAGCACGACCGAGGCGACCCATCGCATCAACGTGCCTGCCAACAAGATGAGCCTCTACCCTGATGATCCCGAGAGCTTCGCACGCTATCTCGATCGGACGAATGCGCTCGCCGAGGATGCCGATGCCTATGATGGCAAGGGGAGCGCCTATCCGCAACGAGCCGTGTTCGGCGCATATGTTGCCGCCGAACTCGCGCCTTATCTTTCGTCCGGTGCGGTCGAGCATCGGCGCGTGGCCATTGCCGCCGTTGAGCGCTCCGGCTCCCGCTGGAGCCTTCAGGATGCATCCGGCGCAACATACATAGCCGATGCGGTGGCGCTGGCGGTCAGCCATCCCATGCCGGCTCTGCCGTCTTCACTGGCGCCCATCCGCCTTCATCCGAAAGTTGTTGGCGATGCCACCAAGCCAGGAGCGCTTGATGTCATCGGGACCGGGGACAGGGTGCTCGTGGTTGGCAATGGCCTGACTGCCGCCGACGTGATCTGTGGTCTGCAGGAGCGCGGCCATGAGGGGCCGATCCTTTCAATCTCGCGGCGCGGCATGCGGTCGCAAGGACATGCTCCAACGGTGCAGGAGCCTTTCGGTGATTTCTCGTCCAAGCCCAGCCACCGCGCTTCGCATTTGCTGCGCAGGGTCCGGCTCGCACTCAAGGCAGCCGAGGCAGAGGGGCTCACTTGGCATGCCGTCATCGATGCCGTGCGCAGCCAGGGACAGGTGATCTGGCATTCCCTGCCGCTTGCGGAGCGGCGTCGGCTGGTCCGGTCGGTGCGGCCATACTGGGATGTACACCGCTTCCGTATCGCTCCGCAGGTGAAGGCGGTGCTGGACGAAGCGATCGCGACCGGACGGTTGCAGATCCGGGCAGCCTACATCGATGCGGTCGCCGAGCGGGGCTCTGCGATATCAGTCACGCTCCGGGACCGGCGGCGACAGACCCTGACGCCCATGGACTTCGATGCGGTGGTCGTCACCACCGGTCCCGCCCATGGCGGTGTGCTTTCGTCACAGCCCTTCCTCGCCCGGATGCAGGCGGCCGGGCTGCTGAGCGCCTGCCCGACAGGCCTCGGTATCGCTTGTGATCTCAGGGCAACGGCGCTTGGCGCAGACGGTCGGCCGAGTGAGGGCCTTTTCATCGTCGGTCCGCTGGCGCGCGGCACGTTTGGCGAGTTGATGGGCCTGCCGCAGGTGACGGAACATGCCGTCTTTGTTGCAGCCCAGGTGCAGCAATTCCTGGCGGACAACCAGGAATTGCCGGCCTTCGACAGAGCGAGCTGACCTCTTGACCGCTACAACAATCTGAAATTGGAGACCACCATGAGCAGCAGTGAACGTCCGCTTGATTTCCTCTGGTTCATTCCGTCGTCGGGGGATGGGTCGTATCTCGGATCGGACGATCTCGCCCGCCCGTCCGACCCCGGCTATTTCCGGGAGATTGCCCAGGCCGTCGATCGGCTGGGCTATTCCGGCGTGCTGATCCCGACGGGCGTCGCCTGCGAGGAATCCTTCATCCTCGCCGCCAATCTCGCCGCCTTTACCGAGAAGCTGAAATTCCTCGTGGCAATCCGTCCCGGCACGGCCTCGCCCGCCTATTATGCTCGCCTGGCCTCCACGCTGGACCGCGTATCGCAGGGCCGGTTGTTGCTCAATATCGTCGTCGGCGGCAGCGCACAGGAACTGGCCGGAGACGGGATATTCCTGCCCCATGACGAACGCTACGATCACGCCGACGAATTCTTCCAGGTTTTCAACAAGCTGATCGAGACCGGCAAGGCACATCTGGATGGAAAATACATCCAGGCGCACAACGCGCAACTCGGTCTTCCGCCCGTTCAGACACCGCGGCCGCCGATTTATTTCGGTGGCTCCTCCGATGCCGCCATCGATTTTTCGGGTGGCATCATCGATAAGTACCTGACCTGGGGCGAACCGCCGGAACAGGTGGGCGAGAAGATCGAGAAGGTCCGCAAGGCCGCTGCCCGCCACGGCCGGGATGTGACCTTCGGCATTCGCCTGCATTTCATCGTTCGCGAAACGGATGACGAGGCCTGGGAGGCAGCCGACCGCCTGATCTCCAAGCTGTCCGACGAGACCATAGCCGCGGCACAGGCCGGTTTTGCCAAGAATTCCGATTCCGTCGGCCAGGCGCGCATGCTTGCCTTGCACAACGGACGTCGCGACAAGCTGGAGGTCTCGCCCAATCTTTGGGCCGGCATCGGGCTAGTGCGCTCCGGTGCCGGCACGGCACTGGTCGGATCTCCGAAGACGATTGCCGCGCGCCTGAAGGAATATCAGGATCTCGGCATCGATACGGTCATCGCCTCGGGCTATCCGCATCTGGAAGAGGCCTATCGTGTTTCGGAATTGCTGTTCCCGGAAATCGGTCTTGGCGGACCTAGGAACCAGATCCGCTCTTCCTTCGGCGAGCGGCAGGTCTTTGGCGGCGGCGGCCACGGCGGCAATCTCAAGGTCGTTTCCGGTTCTTGATGTCCAGAAAGCGTGATGATACGGGCGCGTTCATTCCGCGCCCGTAATCTGTATGATGGCCATAACAGCAGGCAGCAAAGAGGCATTGAACCATGACCAGTGACACCAAGCCGGAAGCAACGGGGCAGCTCGGGATCCTTGCCCAGCGCAAGATCGAGGCGGCGATCATCGCGCCGATCTATGAGAGCATGGTGGCTGAAATTGGCGAGGAGCGGGCCCAGTCCATCATCGATGTCGCCATCCGCAAAGCGGCCTTTTCCGCCGCGGAGAATTTTGCGGCTTCTACGGAAGGCGAAACCAGCCTGCGCTCGTTTCAGGCGCTACAGCATTTGTGGACCAAGGACGATGCTCTGGAAATCGATGTGGTCGTCGCCACCGACACCAGGTTCGACTACAATGTCACGCGCTGTCGTTATGCCGAGACCTACCATGCCATGGGCCTGGGCAAGATAGGCCACCTGCTGTCCTGCAACAGGGACAGCGTGTTCTGCCAGGGATATGATCCCCGCATCAAGCTGGAGCGCACGCAGACGATCATGCAGGGCGCTTCCCACTGTGATTTTCGCTATACCTTCGATCCCAGGGCCTAGACCAATTCCGGCTCACGGATATCGGCAGCCGGGTTGTCAAGGCTGACCTTGCGGGCAAATTGTTCAAGGGTCATATGGTCGAGGACGGATGCGATGGCGTCCCTGACATCGCTCATGGAGCGGCGAACATGGCAGCCTTCGGGATCGCTGCAGTCGTCGCATGTCTCGAACGCGGTGCGACTGGCGCAACGAATGGGCGCGAGCGGGCCATCGAGTGTCCGGATCACTTCACCGATATTGATGTCTTCGGCACGGCGCGACAGGCAGTAGCCGCCACCAGGACCCTTCTTCGACCTGAGAATGCCGACATTGCGAAGTTCCAGGAGAATGGTGTCCAGGAATTTCTTCGGGATATTGTTGCGGGTCGCGATGTCGCCGACGAAGGCAGTTTCTCCAGGAGGCAGGCGAGACAGATCGACAAGTGCCTTAAGCCCATACTTTCCTTTTTTCGTCAGCATCGAGGGAGAAACTTTCGACAGATGTGAAGGCTTGACGTGATGCGACATTGGCGGGCAGGGGGCCCTCGCCAGGCGCAGTCAACACCTTGTCGCTAATCGACAATTGCGTCATTCTCAAGACAAATTCTATTATATTTATAAAATTAATGAATGGCTTGTTGCGGTAGTTTTGTTGCGCCAGCGAAATCGCGCGAAAACTTGTCGCCTCCGCCCTGCGCAACAGATTGCCGGTCGCTAGTCGTATTTTCTACAAAATATATAGACAAAAAAATTCTGTGTCTCCAGCGGGGCTAGTGAACTGCTAATTTCCGATACTGAATAGATCGTCTCTCGGAGAGTTTGTATGAGCATTTCCAACATTGCGTTCGGCCAGGTCGTTTCCGAAAAGACAGCGCCCGCAACCGAATATCCTGCAGATGCCGAGGGTTTGAAGCTGGCGCTCCGCAATCTCGCGGGCGGCGTCAGCATTATCACCGCCGGTGAGGGCGAGCACCGGACCGGCGCGACTGTCACGTCGGCAACGGCGCTCTCCGTCGAGCCCGCCCGCATGCTGGTGTCCTTGAACCGCACGTCATCCACCTGGCCGGTCGTCGAACGCTTTGGCCATTTCTGCGTCAACATCGTCGGCCCCGTTCATGAGGGCCTGGCAAACCAGTTCGCAGGACGCGGTGGATTGCGAGGCGTCGAGCGCTACCGCGGCTACAACTGGTCGACGCTGTCAAGCGGTGCGCCGGTTCTCGACGATGCTGCGGCCGCCATCGATTGTGATGTCGAGGAAGCGATAGAGCGCCACAGCCATGTGATCGTTATCGGTCGTGTCCTGGCGATCCGCGTGAACGGCGGAGGTTCGCTGGTCTATGGCAATGGGCGCTACACCGCTTTGACCGGCAATTTCTAAGTCCCTGTTTTCATTGGCGTGCCACGGAGTAGCAAGCATGACGCAGAGGTCACTGATCGATGATGCGACAACGCTTGTCTTGCCAGGTCTCAACGGCTCCGGCCGGGGGCATTGGCAGAGACATTGGGTGCATGACCATCCTGCTGCCCTTCTGGTGGAGCAGGACAACTGGACCTGTCCGGACCTGCAGCATTGGCGGCAGCGCCTTGAGGATGTCATTGCTTCCAGGGGCGATGTGTGGATCGTCGCCCACAGTCTCGGCTGTCTGTTGACGGCCAATCTGGCGCGCAGCCCCTTGGCTGGACAGGTTAAGGGCGCCTTGCTCGTGGCGCCCTGCGACCTTGAGACGACCGAGGCTCTTCACCCCTGCGTGCTCAATTTCGGCGAGATGTCGCTCGATCCGCTGCCTTTTCCAAGCCTCGTCGTCGCCAGCCTTGATGACCCCTACATGACCTTCCGCCGCGTTCAGCACGTGGCCAGATGCTGGGGCAGTCACCTGGTCGACATCGGCCCATCGGGCCACATCAATATCAAGAGCGGTCATGGGCGCTGGCCGGCGGCCTACGACCTGATGGGCCTCGTTCGCTCGTCGGTCTTGACGGGCCGGGGCGATCAACATCGGCATGCCCGGGCTTTGGGCGCAGCTTATGCGGTGCCAGGCCGGCATTAGCAAAGGCTGCAGGATCGCTCTGGCTTCCTTTTTCGAGTGATGCAGGAACGGGAGACAATCCTGCTCACAAGATCCGGAATTATAGAATACCAATTTTATGGAATATATTGACTTGAAACCATCTAGCGGCGAAATTGTTAACGTCGAAACTTTGATCGTCAATACGGGAGACATGCATGATGCCCATGGGGATAGCGAGTTTTTCCTTCGATCTGTTCGGTCTTTCCCGCCGTGAGCCGGTGGATGGACATAAGACCGTTGAGGCCGGCCACAGCGCCGTACTGTCGGACCCAAAGGCTGCACAAAAGACGGAGCCTCGGGATGAGCCGGTTCACAGAGACCACGAGCATGTCTTCTGGGGCATGTTTCCAGTGCTCTGAGCCACGGGAGGAGATCACGATGTCATATGCCTTTGGTGGTTCCGCATCGAAGCGGCCTCTGGTAAAATCCCGTCAGTTCAGCGTGAGCGACTGCCTTCATGTGACGTGTCTGGTCGCGTCTTTCGTGTTCGTCGCGGCAGCCGTCTTGTTGCTCTGATTGCGAGACGCAACGGGGCGTCACCTGGCGGGCGCCTCGACGTTTCGCTGATGCAGACCATGCGGTCTGGCGGTACTTGCATTCAGGTCCGGAGAAGCAAGCCATGGGGACAGTAACGCATCTGACCGAGCGATTGCGCACCGTTCCCACACGTATTGGGGCTGAAGACGAGGTGCTGGGTGTTGCCCAGCACTTGGCGAGCGCTGAGGTTTCTTGGGAAGACGTCGTCCAGTCGGGTGTCTTCGCAATTTCGATCCCGGTTGATTTTGGTGGGTTGGACGTATCGAATGCCGTCATGGCGGAAGCCGTGTCGATTATCGCGGCAGCGTCGCCCGAGCTTGGTGCCACTCTCGCCAGCCATTTTTCCACGCTGGAGGCCCTTCGCCACGCTGGAAGTGAAGAGCAGCGGCGTGCGATCTTCTCTCGTGTCGCCCGTGGGGAAAGTTTCAGCGGCCTGCTGTGCGCAGACGAGCCTCAGAGTGAATGGGCTCTTCGCTTGTCGGCGGAAGGAATCGGATATCGTCTGGATGGCGAGATTGTCAGCAACCATGCCCCGGAGGCGGACTGGCTGACCATTTTGCTGGGGGACGAACGGGGCCAGCCGAAATTCGTGCTGGTGTCACGTTCCGCACCGGATGGCGGTTTTGACGTCAGTGGGACAGATATCAGGCGATTGTCGTTCCAGCGATTTCACGTTGCGACAGATGCCGTGATGAACGCCAGCGCGGATGCCCGGCGGATGTCGGCAACCGTTGCAGACCTTCTTAAAGGTGCGTTGGCCCTTGGTCGCTTACGGCAAAATTTCTTGGCACTGCTCGAGCAAGGGCGTCGTCCAGGCACGGTTGCGCAACAAGACAGTCTTCGCGCCGTCAAGTCCGAAATCGGTCGGGTCTATGTGCATATGGAGACCCTGTCTGCGCTCGTTCAGCGCTGCGGCACCGAAATCGATATTGCGCAAGTGACACCTGGGGTTCACACGCTCAACCGAGCCGGTCAGGTCGCAAGGTCTCTGGCCATTGCCGCGACCCAGGGCTTGAAGCATGACGGTGGCAGCAGACATGACGAAGACGCGCTGGTCAAACTGGGATCAAGTTTGATCGAGCATCCGCCGTATCCGGTCCAGGTCAAGGGGAGTGATGGAAGCCCGTGAACTGTCTTGGCTTCGGTCGGAACCGCAATGGCGTTCAGCCGGCTTCCTTTTCGATCGCCACGATCTTGTCTGCCGTCTTGTCCATCACGAATTGCGCCAAGGTCATGTTGTCGAGGATCATGGCAATGGCATCGCGCACTTCCGTCATCGACCGGCGAACCTGACAGGTTTCGGGATCCTGACAGTCGTCACAGGCTTCGAAGGCGGTGCGGCTGGCACAGCGGATGGGGGCCAGGGGGCCGTCCAGCGTTCGGATGACCTGGCCGATCATGATTTCCGATGCCGGCTTGGACAGAGAATAGCCGCCATTGGGGCCTTTCTTCGATCTCAGGATGCCGGTATTGCGGAGTTCCAGAAGGATCGTGTCGAGGAACTTCTTCGGGATGTTGTTGCGGACAGCGATCTCGTTGACGAAGGCGGTTTCGCCGCTTTCCAGCCGCGCCAGATCGACCAGCGCCTTCAATCCATATTTGCCTTTGTTGGTCAGCATTCTCAATTCTCGTGTGGTGGCATCGAACAGGGCGCAGAAATGCGAATGATCACGCATCGGTCGATGCATGATCATATCTCCATAAACTAAATAGTTTTTGGCAAAATATGGCGCAAGTCTCGCCAAACGCGATTTTTTATCGATTTTCGCGTGGGGATGTCCTTATGCAACACCTACAAGGGTGAGTAGGTCAATCTATCAGGTCTGGACTGTCTTCAGGGTCTGTTCGCCCAGGGCACGAGGGCGCGTTCCAGCGCGCGGGCGGCCAGTTCCAGAGCGATGGCAATGATCGCGATGACACCGATTCCCGCGATGACGACGTCGGTTGCCAGAAACTGCGCGGCAGACTGGATCATGAAGCCCAGTCCCTGGCTTGCCGCGATCAGTTCGGCCGCAACCAGCGTCGACCATCCCGTTCCGAGCGCGATCCGGATGCCGGTTAGAATCGACGGCAATGCAGAGGGCAAAATGACCTGGGCCAGCAGTTGCATGTCGGTGGCACCGAAGGACCGGGCCGCGTTCAGGTGATCTTTCGACACGGCGCGTACGCCTGCTGACGTCGACAGCACGATCGCCGGCAGCATGGACAGGGCGATGACGGTTATCTTCGAGCCTTCGCCGATGCCAACCCAGATGATGATCAGCGGCAGGTAAGCCAGCGGTGGGAGCGGCCGCAGGAATTCGACAATCGGATCGAGGATGCCGCGACCGATCCTGCTGGTGCCGATCGCAAGGCCGGCGGGCACGCCGGTGAGGACGGACACGACAAGCCCACCAAGGATCCGCTGGAGACTGGCCGCCACGTGTTCGGCCAAGGTCGAATCGACAAAGCCGACGGTGACAAGCTGCCATGCCGCCTTGAGGACGACGGGCGGAGACGGCAAAAACACCGGAGACACCAGTTGATAGGCGGCGGCAAGCCACCAGAGCCCGATGATGGCGCCAATGGTCAGGCCGGAATAGACATGAACCGGTATCTGACCGAGGCGGAGGAAAGGCGACGCCGATCTGTCGGCATGCTCCTTGGGAAGTTCGGTCGAAAGGGTCATGCGGCGTCCTCCTTCGCATTCCTGTTGATGAGACCGGTGAGGCCGTCATGCATGCTCTTGTAGAGAGGGGATGACTTGATCTGGCCCGGTGACTCCCCCGCAAGCAGGCCGCTGGCAAAGTCCACATGGATGTCGGCAGCCAGCCGTCCCGGATCGGCCTCCAGCACGATGACGCGGGTTGCCAGCAAAAGCGCTTCCTCGATGCTGTGCGTGATCAGCAGGGCGCCTGCGCCGCTCTTCTTCCAGACATCGAGCAGGAAACCCTGCATTCGGCTGCGCGTCAGGGCGTCCAGAGCGCCCAGCGGCTCGTCCAGCAGCAGAAAGCGCGGGCTTGAGGCCAGCGCTCTGGCGATACCGACCCGTTGGCGCATGCCCCCGGACAGTTCCCAGATGCGCCTGTCGCCGGCGCCGGCCAGGCCGACCAGTTCAAGCAGTTCGTCGGCGCGTTCGCGGCGCTGCTGCGTGGCAATATGCCGGAGCTTGAGCGGAAAGGCGATATTGTCGCGGGCGTTCAGCCATGGATACAGGGCGTCATCCTGGAACACCACCGCCCGGTCGACACCCGGCCCCGTGACCGGCAGGTCGTCCACCGTGATCGTGCCTTCGGTCGGGGCGGTGAAACCGGTGGCCAGGTTGAGTAGGCTGGTCTTGCCGGAGCCGGAGCGGCCAATGACAACAACGAATTCACCGCTGGCAAGGCTGAGGTTGATCCGGTCCAGAACCAAGGGCGCCAGAGTCTTGGTGCGGCCTTGGTTCGGAGGATACCGCAGGGACACGCCGCGGAAGGACAATATGCTCATGGGATCGACCCTAGGTCTTGCTTCAAGGGAAATGGCCCGGTCTTGCGAACCGGGCCATCGGCAATCGGCCTGGGCAAGCCGATCAGAAAGCCAGCTTCGCGGCGTCCGTAACCCAGCGGGTCGAGACATAAGGCGCATAATTCGCAAGGGCTGCCGGGATCTTTCCTTGCTCCTTCAGGAAGGCCGCCGTCGCTGCAACCGCCTTGATGGTGCCGCCACCCAGGAGATCGGCCTTTGCCTGCTCCTCAAGCGTCGGGAAGATATAGCCCTTGAGCAGAGCGGGCACTTCGTCCTGCTTGGCGCCGGTCAATCGGGCGATCTTTTCGGCTTCTGCCGATGTCGGACCCCACGCTTCAGGATTGGCGCGATAGGCGGCGGTCGCATCGCCGGTCACCCGCACGAAGGCGGTGACGATGTCAGGATGCGCCTCTGCAAACTTCTTGCTGACGATCCAGGCGTCGAAGGTGGGGCCGCCCCACTCTGCGACGTCAGCCGAGGTGGCCAGGACCGAACCCGACTTCTTGATTTCGGCCAGGACCGGATCCCAGACATAGGCACCATCAATGTCGCCACGCGACCAGGCGGCCGCGATTTCCGGCGGACGCAGGTTCAGGATCTGCACGGTCTTCGGGTCGATGTTCCAATGCTTCAGTGCGGTCAGCAGGCTGTAATGCGCCGTGGAGACGAAGGGAGTGGCAATCTTCTTTCCGGCGAGGTCTTCCGGCTTGGAAATATCACGGACAGCCAGCGCCTCTGCTTCGCTGATCAGGCCGACAAGGGCGATCGTCTCGATGGGCAGTTCGCGGCTGGCAGCCGCGGCAAGCGGCGACGAGCCGACATAGCCGATATCGAGCGCGCCGGATGCGATAGCGGCAATCACGTCAGCGCCGCTATCGAATTTCTGCCAGTTGATCTTGGCGCCGGTCACTTTTTCATAGGTGCCGTCAGCTTGCGGCACGCGGGACGGCTCGACGATCGGCTGGTAGCCGATATTGAGCGAGACATCGGCGGCAGCCGACGGCCCGGCCTGGATCAAGGTCAAAAGTGCTGCCCCGGCGGCCAATGCGGCCAGGTTCCTGCGAGTCAACGTCATGGTGTGTCCCCTCCTTGGGATCCTCGGAAACAACAAAGTCTCCCGATGTACCAATGATGATGTAATTGATAGAATTAGTAGAGAAATTTCCGTCTCATTTTTGCAGGTAGCGGATCAGGAATTTCCGACCGTCTTTGTCTCTGGAGTTTTTTCCGCTCCGGCGCCCGGGCTTGCCGGGACCTGTCCCCGACAAGCCTACCGCTCGCCGCTGCGTGCCTTGCCGGACGCTACCGGTAGAAGCGCATCGTCCGGGAGGATCTTGCCGGGGTTCATGATCCCATGGGGGTCCATGGCCAGCTTGATGATCCGCATCAGGTCCACGGCCTGGCCATGCTCCTGCCGCATATAGGCGATCTTGCCGGTGCCGATGCCGTGCTCGCCGGTGCAGGTGCCACCCACGGACAAGGCCTTCTGCACCATTTTCTTGTTGATCGCAGCCACGGTCTCCAATTCGTCGGCCTGCGATGGATCGACCGCGAAGACCACATGATAGTTGCCGTCGCCGACATGGCCGAGAATGGCTGCGGGTATGGTGCACGTCTTTAACAGCTCGCGCGTGTGGCGGATGCAGCCCGCCAGCTCCGACACGGGCACGCAGACATCCGACGACCATCCCCTGGCGCCGTGGCGTTGCGAGACGACGGCGTAGAATGCGCTATGGCGTGCTTTCCACAGCCGGCTGCGCTCCTCCTGCGACGTCGCCCATTCAAAATCATTGCCGCCATTGTCGCGCACGATGCTTGCCACCAGGCGCACCTGTTCCTCGACCGCGGCGGGAGACCCGTGAAACTCGAAGGCAAGCGTGTTCTGCAGTTTCAGCGACAGGTGCGAATAGGCGTTGACGGCGGCGATCAGTCCGCGATCCATCAGTTCCATGCGTGCCACCGGGATGCCGAGCTGGACCACGGCAATGGCGGTATCGACCGCCTGGCCGACATCCGTGAAGGAGCAAAGTGCTGCGGCGGTGTGTTCGGGGATCCCCTGGAGGCGCAGGGTGACTTCGGTGATGATGCCGAGCGTTCCTTCCGATCCGACGAAAAGCCGCGTCAGGTCGTAGCCTGAAGAAGACTTGCGCGCGCGGCTGCCTGTCCTGATGATCTCGCCATTGGGCAACACGACAGTGAGGGACAGCACGTTGTCGCGCATGGTGCAGTAGCGCACCGCATTGGTGCCGGAGGCGCGCGTGGCAGCCATCCCTCCGATCGAGGCATTGGCGCCGGGATCGATCGGGAAGAACAGGCCGAGATCCCGGAGCCAGCCATTCAACTGCTCGCGCGTCACGCCGGCTTGCACCGTGCAGTCCAGATCTTCGGGGCTGACCCGCAGGATCTCGTTCATGCGCGAAAAATCCAACGAAATGCCGCCGTGAACCGCTGACAGGTGCCCTTCCAGGGAGGTGCCGGCGCCATAGGGGATGACCGGCACGCGATGGCGTGCGCAGAGCCGGACAATCTCCGCGGCCTCCTCGGTGCTCTTGATGAAGACCACGGCATCGGGAAGGCCAGCCGCATGATGCGACTCGCCCCGTCCATGTTGCTCCAACAGGGCGGGACTGGTGCTGAGGCGGTCGCCGAACCGGCTGCGCAGTTGGGATAGAAATTCCGGGTTCAGTCGGGTCATGAACGCGGCGCCCCAGTGGCAGGCCCCGTTTCCACCGGCGTCTCTCCCGGCAGCCCCCATTCCGACCAGGAGCCGTCATAGATGGCCACGTTGGTTTTTCCCAGAAGGTGCAATCCGAATGCCAGTGCGCCCGCGGTGACGCCCGATCCGCAGGTTGCCACGACCGGCCGCGCCAGATCGAGCCCCGCCGTCTCGAAGGCCTTGCGGATCGCCGATCCCGGTTTGACTTCACCGGTTTCAGGGCTGCTGATCTCCTGGAAGGGAAGGTTCAGGCTATGGGGTATGTGACCGGGACGCAGCCCCGGACGCACTTCGCTTTCCTCTCCGGCAAAACGGGCGGCGGAGCGGGTATCGATGAGTTGTTCGTCCGCCGTCGCCAGATTGCCCGCGACCTGCGCTTTGGAGCGGACCGCCGCGGCATTGAACCGGGCGCGAAACGTCGCTGGAACCACGGCCGGGATGTCGGCTGTCACTGGGCGTTGCTCTGCCAGCCACTTGCGCAGGCCGCCATCAAGGATCGCCACTTTGTCATGGCCGAATGTCCGGAGCGACCACCAGACCCGACCCGCCGACATCAGGCCCGCACCGTCATAGACCACGACGACACTGTCATTCGAAAGGCCGAGCCTGCCCGCGAGGCCTTCAAGGGCCTGTGTATCAGGCAGCATATGCGGCAGAGGGGAACTCGTATCCGCGATCTGGTCGATATCGAAGAAGCGCGCGCCGCGAATATGCCTTTGCTCATAGTCTGCGCGGGCCGTTGGCGTGACCCCTGGCAACTTGTAGGAGCCGTCGAGCAAAACGAGCGACTGCTCGCCGAGATGCTCTGCGAGCCAGGATGTCGAGACCAAAGGGCCGGGGAGGGTAAGTGTCATCAAGGTCTCCGATGTGGAAGAGGACCAGCTTGCGATCAAGCGGCATTGCTCGGCAGGGTCGTAAGCGTTGCCGAGGGCAATTCGGCGCGCGCCAGTAGGGTTTCGATAGATAGCGGTGACGAGAACGAACCCGCTTGCGCCGCTCGCCCCGCCAGTTCCTGCGCCGCCTGATTGTAGGGTGTCGCGATACCGTTGAGGCGTCCGAGCAGCACGATTTCGCCGTTGAGATAATCGACTTCACTCGAGGCGCCACGCTTGAAGCTCTGCCAGGTGGATTGCTGGCCGGGCTCAATGCCGCTGTTCTCGGCAATCCGCCAGTCGGCAATGCTGACCTTGCGTTCTGCCGGGGAGGCGAGTGTGTAGCCGGCTGCCGCAAGCACCGCCTTCGCCTCCTCGACGATCTCTGTGCTGATGGCGCCACGCAAGGTTTCCGGCCCCTGGAACAGCTCAATGACATTGCGGACGTTATGGGTGAGCTTGGCGGCCTTCCAGCGTCGGATATCGCTCGTCGTCTCCGCGATGTAATCAGCCCGGCTCAGATCCGCAGCCAGCCTGTCGGCAATGGCATCCGTGCCATGGGGATAGCGACCGATGGTAACGACGGCGACCTGGGGATGCCCGCCAACAACGACCTTGCCTGTTTCTGTATAGCGCGCCGGTGTCAGGATGCTGGCGCCATAGACATTCGGGAAGCTTCGGAGCGCTATTGCCTCTGCGGCAAGCCCGTTCTGGAAGGTCACGATCGGCAATTGCGAGACGGTTTCTCCGCGCTCGCCAAGAGGACGCCATGCCCAGGCGTCGAGGGCGAACGCGACATCCTGGGTCTTGACGGTCAGCAGCAGGACGTCGGCCGGTCCGAGCGCCGGCACATCAGCCGTATCGAAGGCCTTGAGCCGGATCTGCCGTGTTCCGGAGGGGCGCTGGTAGGTCAGACCGTGGTCGATGATGTGGCGGATCTGGGCGCCGCGACCGACCAGGGCGTAGTCTATGCCAGTCAACTCGAACTGGGCGGCGAGACTGGCGCCGACCGCGCCTGCGCCGATGATGATGTATCGTGTCATGTTTGGCTCCGTAACCGCGTCTGGCGAAGGCCGGCTTGCTCAGGCAACGCCGAGATTATGCCGCAGCGTTTCGTGCTGGTAATCGTTGTGGAAGATGCCGCGGCGCTGCAGCTCGGGGATCAGGTGATCCGTGATGGCGCTGAGACCGGGCTCGTATTTCAGCGAGAAGGCGAGGAAGTTGAAACCATCCGTCGCGCCGCGTTCGTATCGTTCCTGCAACTGATCGGCGACATTTTCGACCGAGCCGATCGGGAACCAATGGCCGGCACCGCTGGAATGGTAGATAATCAGGTCGCGGACCGTGCGGACCTTGCCGCTTTCGATCAGGTTGCGGAACACGCCGAAACGGGAGCGCCGCCCCTGCACCTCGGCCGTCTGGGGCAGTTCGTCGAGCGGAATGACCGCGTCGAGATCCAGGCCCTCAAAATCGATGCCGCCGAACTGGCCGGCGAGCGATTTGCGGCCTTCCTCAAAGTCGATCTCCTCCATGACATCCCGCCAGTAGCGCTGCGCCTCCGCATCGGAAGAGCCGATCACGGGGGCGACCCCGGGCAGGATCTTCAGGGAATCGGGCGAGCGTCCGAAGGCTTCCGCGCGTTTCTTGAAGTCCCGGTAGATCTGAACCGATGGCTCGACCTCCGTGAGGCCCGTCGTGAAGATGACATCGGCGATGCGCGCGCCCAGCTGACGGCCCTCGTCGGACGAGCCGGCCTGCGCCAAGATCGGGCGATCCTGGGGGCTGCGCGACACGTTGAGCGGGCCCTGCACCTGGAAATGCTTGCTGTTCCAGTCGATGCGGCGAACTTTGCGCGCATCCACCGCCTGCCGTCCGCGGTCGTCATAGCTCACGGCATCCGGCTCCCAGCTTTCCCAGAGAGCCTGGACCACGCCGGCAAATTCCTCGGCCACCGCATAGCGGTCGTCATGCGCGGGAAGCGGCTTGCCGAAGTTCTTCTCGCCGGCGGAGGATGTCACGAGGTTCCAGCCGGCCCGGCCACGGGAGATATGGTCGAGCGAGAGCACCTGCCGCGCCAGGTTATAGGGTTCGGTAAAGGAGGTGGAGATCGAGGCGATAAGCCCGATATGGGAGGTGCGCGTCGCCAGTGCGCTGAGCATGGTCACCGGTTCGAGGCCGGGTTTGGGCGCCGTATCGCTGGTCACCAACGCATCCGCCAGGAAGATGGTATGGATCTTCCCGCGCTCGGCCTGTTGCGCCTGCTCGATATAGGCGTCGATGTCCAGGAGATTGTCCGTTGGACCGTTCGTGCCGGGCTTCTTCGTCTGGCCGGTCCCGCCGAGCAGCAAGCCCAGCACCAGTCCCGGTCCGCGCTCGCTCTGGCGCTTTCCCCATGTGGTCGTCATGATATCTGTCCTTGAAAATGAAAGTCAGGCGGTGAGTTGTTGAAGCCCAAGCCGCGCGTCCGCTGAACTCACGCCGACCGCGTGAGCGGCTTGGAAAGGTCGATGATGGAGCTGGTCCCGCTCGGAAAGCGGGTGCACCTGGACATAGCCCTTGTAGGTGGAGATCTCGACATCCACCCCATAGACCCGCTTGATCAGTTCGGGAGAGTAGACATCGGCGGGCGCGCCCTGGGCGATCACTTCGCCCTGGTGCAGGAAGACCACACGGTCGGTGAAGCGGGCGGCCTGGTTCAGGTCATGGATGGCGATAACAGCGGCCACATTGTTTTTCCGGGTGATCTCGCGGGCAACGGACAGGGTCTGCCACTGGTAGCGAATATCCAGTGCACTGGTCGGCTCGTCGAGCAGCAGGATTTCCGGATCCTGGGCAATGGCACGTGCGATCAGGACGCGCTGGCCCTGGCCGCCGGAGAGTTCCGTCACAGACCGGTCCCTCAACTCATCAAGGCCGACGAGCCGCATGGCGTCCTCGACATGATCCCAGTCCTCTTCCCGCGGACGCGTGCCGAAATAGGGCGTGCGGCCGAGAAGCACGGCTTCCTTGATGTTGAGGCCAAAGGAGAGGCCAATGGACTGGGGCACATAGGCCACGATCTTCGCCAGGTCCCGGCGGGGCAGGCGGGCGAGATCGACATTGCCGTTCCAGGTGATGGTGCCGGCACTCTGCCGGTTGATGCCGGCGATCGTCTTGATGAGCGTTGATTTTCCCGAACCATTGGAGCCGAGCAGTCCGACCAGTTCACCTTTCCTGATTTCGAGGCTGGCGCCCTTGACGACGTTTCTTTTTCCGTAGCCGACGACGAGAGAGTCGATGTTGAGGGTCATTCGATCGCCTTTTGCCTTGTTAGGATGAGGTAGAGGAAGATGGGCGCGCCAACCAAGGCGTCGATGATGCCGAAGGGGATGACCCCGGGATGGACCACCAGCCGGCCCACGGCATCGGACATGACGAGGAGCAGCGCGCCGATCAGCGCCGAGAAGGTGATGAGGAAGCGGTGGTTCGCCCCGACCACAAGCCTCGCGATATGCGGTGCGACGAGACCGACAAAGCCGATGATGCCGGTAAAGGCGATGGTAACGGCCGTCAGCGTGGCGGCAATCGCGATGGATTCTAGCCGCACCCGTGAGACCGCCACACCGAGGCTTTTTGCGGAATCATCGCCGGCGAAGGCGATGGCGTTCAGCGCGCCGCTGCGATAGCGGATATAGGGGAATGCCAGCGCCAGCAGGGCAAACAGCACCAGCACCTGATACCAGGCGGAGTTGTTGACCGATCCCCAGGTCCAGCGGACGATGGCGGCCAGTATCTCATCTTCCGCGAAATACTGGATGCAGGCCGTCAGCGCACCGAAGAGCTGGGAGAGTGCGATGCCGACCAGTATCAGCGTCGTTGCATTGAGATGCCTCGCTGATGCCAGCGACAATACCAGCGCCGTGTTCAGGAACGAGAACAGCAATGCCCCGATGACCAGGGGAACAGAGGCACTGCCGGCCGTTGCGCCAAACAGCACGATTGCAAGGGATGCGCCGAAGGCGGCCGCCGGTGCAATGCCAAGCGTATAGGGGCTGACCAGGGGATTGCGGAGCAACCCCTGGAACAGGGTTCCAGCGACCGTGAGCGCGGCCCCGCCCAGGATCGCCAGGGCGATGCGCGGCACCCGAAGTTCCCAGATGATATTCTGGATCTGCAGGGTGGCGCGGTCCGGCGGGGCGGTCGATGTCAGCTTGGCCCAGAAGGTCTGGAACACATGGGCGAGCGTGGCGCCCGATGTTCCGATCTGGATCCCGATCACGGCAGCGACAAGCACTGCCACGAAACCGAGCCCGATCGCCACGTTCTGGTAGAGATAGCGGTCGCGGGGTCGCCGGATCGTGCCGGTTTCCTTGCCACGCTGGACGACCGCGTGAGGTTCAGTGTCGATCGAACTCATGATTTTCCTCGCAATGACGGTGAAGGAAACGGCTGCGTTCAGCCGTTCACCTTGTCGAGCTTGTGGAAATAGTCAGAGACCGGCCGGGCCTTCACACCCTGGGCTCAAGCCAGCGGGCGAAATAGGCATCGAGATCGACATCAGCGAGCTGTTCGGGATAGAGCCACTTAGCCACCGCGAGAGCCCCGACCTGCTTACCGAGCGCCGAGAAGAAGAAGTTGCTGAAGACATAGACATTGCCATCCTGCACAGCCTTGATCGCGTTCCAGCCGGGGCGGTCGGCAATGCGCTTGGACTGGTCGGCGAGTTGTTGCCTGTCCCAGGGCGCATAACCCGAGGCCTGTCCATCGATGCCGTTGTGGATGATGACGTCGGGATTGCGGGCGATGATTTCCACCGGATCGACCGTGTAGGTGTGCACCGAAGCGCTGCCATTGTTGGCGATGGCAATGTCGCCGAAGATGTTCTTGCCGCCACCGAGAACGATGGTGTCATGCCAACCCGAGCCGGGCACCGAGGTGACGAAGTCCGCATTGTTCTCGAAATAGACCGTCTTCGGCTCCACGCCCTTCAGCTTGTCGGCAAGGACCTTCTCGATGTCGTCGTAGAGCTGGGCAAGCTTGGCCGCGCCGTCCTCCGCACCGAAAATCTTGCCGACATTGGGCAGTTGGGCACGAAGCACCTTTGGGTCCCAGGTGCTGACGACCACCACCTCGATGCCGAACGGCTTCAGCTTCTCGACGGCATCCTGCCAGGGCGAGTTGCGCCGCGCAAAGAAGACCTCGGCCCCTGATGTCGCAATGGTTTCCCAGTTCGGGCCATTGAAATTGCCGGCGTTCGGCACGTTGGCGAATTCGGCGAAATACTCCTTGTTGGCAGGGTTCTTGGCGGTATCGACGGATTGGTCGACAGCCACGATGGTCTTGCCGGCGCCAATCGCTCGGACAATCTCCGTCTGGTACCAGAGGTCGGGATAGACCGCCTTGATCGGCACCTTGATCGGCACCTCCCGCCCGAGCTCATCGGTGATGGTGACCGTTTCGCGTGTATCTGCTTGCGCGTGGCTCGCCGAGACGGCCGGCCCGAACGGCAGCGGAAGACCCGTAGAATAACGCGCAGACAAGAAGATGGCGACCGCATAGCGGGGCATGCGGCTGGAGTTTCTTTTGACGTTTGGCATGGATGGTCCTTCCCTGGTTGTCCCCGCAAGCCTTTGCTCTCCTGGAAAGGCCCGGCGATGAAATTGACACTTCACGCAGGGTAGGGGTCGTGGACAGGCTTAGAAGGACAGGTCGTTCTTTTTCTATAAAAATAATAGAATATTATACCCTGGCGATTGAGGGGCTTCATTTTCATTTTTTGCCGGTGATGGCTTAAGTCCGTCCCGAAACCTATCTTATCGCTAGGAAACTGGTTGACTTGTACGCGGCGCCGTTGGACCGCCCACCGGGCGCTTGCGACCTATCAAGGGCAACGGCCTCGTGATAGATGAGGCATCGATGATCTCGAGGCCTGGCGCGCTTCTGATGCTTGTTTCCGCTGGTTGGCGTGCATGCGATTGCGGTGTACATGGCCACATCAGGCAGGGGTTAGTAGCAATCTGTCGCCCCAAGATGCAGCCGCCGAGGTCGAAACAGGCTGATCTGGAACAATATCGCGCTCAAGGAAGACGGAGACGGACGCATTGCAAGCCTCTGAACCAAACAAGAAAAACAGCTATTTCCAGGCTCCCGTCTTTGCCGTGGCACCCATGATCGACTGGACGGACAGGCATTGCCGCTATTTTCACAGGCAGCTGACGGGTCGGGCGCTGCTCTTCACCGAGATGATCGTTGCCGATGCGATCCTCCGGGGCAATCGCGATCGGTTGCTGGGATTTGACCCGGCCGAACATCCCGTTGCCTTGCAGCTTGGCGGGTCCGATCCGCAAAAGCTCGCCGAGGCGGTGCGGATTGCGGCTGACTACGGCTATGACGAGATCAATCTCAATGTCGGCTGTCCGTCCGACCGGGTGCAGTCCGGAATCTTCGGCGCCTGCCTGATGCGCGAGCCGGCTGTGGTGGCGGAGTGCGTGGCGGCTATGAAAGCGGTCGCGTCGGTGCCCGTGACAGTCAAATGCCGCATTGGCGTCGACGACCAGGATCCTGAGACGGTTCTGCCAGACTTCGTGGCGAGAATGGTCGCGGCCGGAGCCGATGCCATCTGGATCCATGCGCGAAAAGCCTGGCTGCAGGGGCTGAGCCCGAAGGAAAACCGCGAAATACCGCCGCTGGACTACGACCTGGTCTACAGGATCAAGCGGGCCAATCCCGGTCGGTTTATTGGGATCAACGGTGGCATCGAAACCCTCGACCAGGCCCTGCAACATCTTGATGTCATGGACGGGGTGATGCTTGGCCGCGCTGCCTATCACAATGCCACACTTCTGGCGGATGTGGATCACGCGCTCTACGGCGAGGTGGCCGAGGCGCCGGACTGGAATGCGGTGCGGGACGCGATGATGGAGCATGCCGCTCGGCATATCGCCGATGGTGGGCGGCTGGTGCATGTGACGCGGCACATGGTTGGCCTGTTTCAGGGCTTTGCCGGCGCCCGCCGTTACCGCCAGATCCTCTCCAGCGATGCCGCCCGCCCGGGTGCCGGTCCAGACGTCATTGCCGCCGCCTTCGCCGAGGTCGATCTCCCGGCTGGACCCAAGACACAGGTACCGGAAAAACTGACGGCCTGAAGACCTGCCGTGCGAGAAGCACGGTATCATGTGGATCGCAACCGGGGATGAAAGAAAACGGCGCCACTGGGGCGCCGTTTTCCTTTTCGTCTTATGTCACATTATCACGCCGGCAGGTCCCGGCGGTCGCCGATCAGGCGCGGATGTTGACGGCCTTCGGGCCCTTGCCCATGCGATCCGGCTCGGTGTCGAAGGTCACTTCCTGACCGTCGCGCAGCGTCTGGATGCCGGAGGCCTGCAGAGCCGAGATGTGAACGAACACATCCTTGGCGCCGCCTTCCGGCGTGATGAAGCCGAAGCCCTTGTCCTGGTTGAAGAATTTTACAGTGCCCTTGGTGGCCATGGGAGAAGTCCTTTTCCCTTAGTTTTTTGCATGATGTCCACAGCCGTTTTCGGCGGCGGACGTTTTTGCCTTTCCCTCCCAGGGAAAAGCCAGTCGAGAAGTCGCGATAACGGGGAAAAGACGTCTACCAGCGGGGGAAGGCCCCCAGGCCCGCGCGAACGCGGAGAATACAATCGGTCCAGTCTCCGGGATCAGTAGCACCCGAACGGCGGTATCCGTACATCATCGGGTGAAAAAGGCAAGGGCAAAATCCCGCAACCTTGTGCTGCACAGCTGCGCAAAGGCCTGAATCCATTGGGATTATGGGGGTGGGATTGGGTTGTATAATTCCTATTTCGGCCATGGACGAGGTTTTGGTCGGGATAGCCGGGCCGCCTCCACATTTTTGCCCTCTCGCCGTCTTGAAATGGCGTTTGGCCTTGCGGCTGCTTCGCCGGCAAGTCGGGGGCGGGGCTTGATGCGCCCTGCCGGAGCCGGTAGGTAACAGGCGGGGCGTGATTTGGACGAGGGGCTGGCGGCACCGGTGGCGGGTGTGCCAGGCCCGGCAAGCGAGGAAGTTTGAGGCTGTGATCGATCCCTATGCTATGCTCGGAGTGGCGCGCGACGCCGACGACGCGGCCATCAAGCAGGCCTATCGGCAGCAGGCCAAGGGCGCCCATCCCGACGGCGGTGGCGATGTCGACCGCTTTGCCCAGGTGACGGCCTGTTACGAATTGCTGAAGGACCCGATCCGGCGCAAGATCTATGACGATACCGGCTATGACCCGCAATTGGCGGACGCGACCGATCTCAAGGGGCTGATGCTCTTGGAGACCATGGTCAGCGACATGATCCTGGACGAGCGGGAGCCTGGCAGTTTCGATCCGGTGGCGGGCATCCGGCGCAAGTTGACGGACGACATCGTCAAGGCGCGCTTCCATATCCTGGAACTGGAGCGGCATCGCGCGCGGGTGCGCAAACATCTCGACCATATCGGCCGGCGGCCGGAGACGGATGTGCTGGGCTCGATGCTGAAGGCCCGCAGCCAGTCGATCGCCGATGCCATCAAGGCCGCGGAATCCCAGATCGGGGCGATCGAGCGCGCCTATACCATGCTGGAAGGCTATTCCTACGAGCTGATCGCGCCGGCCGGCGACACGGAAGAGGTTCCGAAGGCGGCGGAATAGGCGTCAGCGCCAGCCCGCCGGCGTCTGCGTCAGCGCAAAAAGGTCTCCCCGCCGCGCGTCGTGCCACCGGGGCCGTGCGGGGCGGGGAGGGTTCATCACTTCACCGGCTTCAGCGAGTCGATCATGGTGCCCAGTTCGACGGCGTGCTTTTCTTCGTCGCCCTTTGTGCCCCAATAGGTCAGGACCAGCAGGTTTTCGGCGCTAGCAGCGGCGATTGCCATGCCGATCGAGGCCGGACCGTCCTTGTCGGTGCCGTTCCATTCGAGGAAGGCGATGTCCATGCCGTTGAGCTTCTGGTCCTTGGATTCCTTGAGCGAGGCCGGATCGATGGTCACACCGTTATCGCTCAGGAACTTGATGGCATCGGTGATGACGGCGTCCGTGCTTTTCACGTCAGCGACGTCGATGAAGAAATAGATGGCGTCGTCCTCGGACGAAACCTCGATCCCGGTGTCGGTTTCCTTGCCGATCCAGCTTTCCGGCAGGGTGATCGAGGCGACGGGGGCGTCGCTCGGGAATTTCATCTCCCCGGCCTGAGCCGCGGTGAAAGACAGGATAGCGGCGGCGGCCGCGATGAGCAGGCGTTTCATTTGAACCTCCATGTGATGGTGTATTGCACCCGCGCAGACCATGGCAGAGTCCGTTAAATTTTGCTTGCTCATCGGCGATGCTACCAAAAATAATTCCATCTTCGACAAGGTGTTACGGGCGAGGGCGGAGGAGGGCGGGCGGCACGACCATGTCGCCCTCGAACTCAGGTGGCGGCGCCTTGGCGCGGGCGCGCAGGAAGGCATTGAAGGTCTTGCGACTCCAGTCCGGGCAGACGCAGCGCGCCACCTCCACGGCTGCATCCTCCAGGTCGCGCATGTCGGACCATTCGGAGGCATAGAGCTCGGTTTTCGCGCGGCCGAAATAGATGATCATGCTGGTCTTGTTGTGGATCGCCTCCACCAGGGCCCGCTGCTCGGCATTGAGGTTGCGCATGCAGCAGGGTTCGCCATTGCTTGGGAAATACCGCCGGCACCGTCCCATGCGGCGGCAGGACCGTCGGCGGCAGAGCATCTGCGGCACGGCGAGGAGCTCCAGAACCCGGGCGAGTGTCGTGGTGCAAAATTCATTTGTGTTTCTGGACATGATACCCCCTTGGCGATCTCTTGATGATTTCGAAGGTCGACCCAGGGTGATCCGGTGTCATCGACCTGACTTCGGACGGGGCGCTGAAAGCTGCCTCGTTTGATAGTAAAAAAGTGACACCTCTCAGCGCCCCGTTCGGCAGTTTCTGCCCGCGACTTCGGTCTCTCTGCGATGCGGTGGGAAAGGGTCGTGACCACCACCGGCATTGGCGCCGGCTTTGGTGTCACGCACGCCCTTGGATCTACGCTGCCGGCTTGCTTTCCGGTTCGGACGGTCAAGCCCTTACCGATCAGCGCGGCCATGACGGCCACCGGCAGCATCTTCCACCTGCGCCGCGCCTTTGGGTCATCAGACGCCTCGGTCGCGCGCGGCGCTTGCATCCTCCCATGCCGCACAGGCACACCCGGCGCGCTCTTGCGGGGTGGAGATGGCGGGCCGGTCCGATACCCCTCCATCACCCCCGCTGTCGCCGGAGGGAGACCATGTTCCGCGAACCCAGCCCGTGAGGTCTTGCGTCTTGCCCTCACGACCCGTGCCGGCCCCACCTCGCCGCAACGCCTTGCGGTGTATCCGAGAGCGGGACGGGAGAAGTGTGGCATGGGGGTTTGGGGGTGGGGATGATGGGGAGGGGGATTTTTGTCGCGATGGTGTTGAAGCTGAAGGGAAATCAGCGGCTTAGTGTGATTTAAGTTCGCGATATTTCCGGCGGCGGGACGACTTTGTGCCCGGCTTCCGACCCCCTCACCAACAAAATCTGAGGTTTAGCCTTTGGCTACGATAGTGCTTGCCTTCGCGCGACGACGCGCTCAGGCCTCCGTTCGCTGAAATCGATTCACTGGATCGATTTCTGGCCTTCGGCCACCGCTCCGAAGCCCCCATGTGGAAGAGGAAGAAAAATCAGCATTTAGCGCAAGCTAAGTGCTAGATTTTTCAGGTGAGGGGATCGACTCTGAATCAGCTCACGCCACCGCTTCGGCGGGCTGCGGCGCGGCAAGGGCCGTCAGGTGTTCGTCCCCCAGCGTGCGGGCGCGGTTGGGATAGGGCTGGCCGCTTTCGAGCCGCTGGCGGACGAATTCGAGATGGCCGCGGACATAGACGCAGTGCGGCTTGCCGCCGGCGCTGGTGATCGCCAGCGCGATGATCGACACCGCCTCCTCGAAGGCAACGATATAGAGCACCTGGGCCGGATTGATGAAAACATCCTGATTATGGGTGTTCTTGAAGCCGATCAGCGCCATCCATCCCTCTCGTCGTTCGGTCTCGTGCCGCGTGCTGGGACGCGGACAAGGCTTGGACGGATTTATGCACCGGAGATGGTGAAGGGAGGGTTACGGGGAGGAGGGGAATTTTTGGTGGGGGCTTAATGCGTCAACGCAACTGTTGTGGCGCCTGCTGATCCGTTTGTCGAGCCGGTGCACATCGTCCATAATGTGAGCCATAAGGATACGAAGACCCTACGTCCTTCTGAGTTTCCGCGGCGCGGCAGATGTCGCCATCACACTGTAACGAGATGTGAATACTGTGCCACTAACTCCCGGTACAATACACCCTAGAGTGGGGCGGCGCGCCCGTGTATGCGGATTGAAGCGGGCAGGATGTCACGTCCTCTTGCTTGCAGCCCACTTGTTCTCCAAGTCCCGCTACTGTCCAATTAGTCAGCGCCCCCTCAATTGTCCGAATATATTGTAACAATGGACGTCTAATTATGGTTGTGATCCGCAAAGTGTCACAATATTCTGGCCAAACGTTTTGCTGATGGGAGAGACTATATGCCTTATAGCGATTGGGGGTTTTCATCGTCCCCTTTCCAAACCAGTTCGCTGCCAGCATCGGAGCTCGGAGAAAAACTTCTTGTGGGAAGAGAGGGGGTACTCGCATCTTTAACCCGAAGAATAAAGGCGCCGAACAAAATGGCGACAGTGGAGGGGCTTAACGGAGTTGGCAAAACGAGCGTGGTCAACGTGGCCGCATACCAACTCTATCGGAAACATGCGGAAACTGGTGAAGGTCCTCTGTTCATACCGTGTAGAAAGATATTCCAACTGGATGCAAATAAGTCTGCTCAAGATTTTATTGACATGGTTCTTATGGAGGTTGCTCAGACGCTAATTGAGCGCCAAGAGGATGTCATGAGGCACGGTCAGTGGCTGAGAACAAATGAAATTGATCGTTGGCTGAATGCGCCTCAGCTAGTCTCAATGAGCGGTGGCATTTGGGTAATCAATGCGGGTTTGCAAAAGGAAACAAACACTGCTCTTGGCTTTGAAAAGAGCGGCTTTAGAAAGGCCGTCTCCACTTGGCTTGAAGCCGTATTTCCCGAGGAAGACGCTGGCGGCATTATCTGCGTTATCGATAATCTCGAACTTCTGCAATCTTCGGACGCGGCTAGGCAGGTTCTTGAGCAGCTACGAGACGAACTGTTTAACATACAGGGATTGCGGTGGGTTCTTTGCGGTGCGCTTGGAATCATATACGGCGTCGTTTCATCACCTCGTCTGGAGGGGTATCTCCAGCCACCGATTCAGATCGGCGAAATCGGCCCAGAGCATGCCCAAGAGCTTTTTGAAAGCCGCATATCAACCTATGCGAAGCCTGGACAAATTCCCTATGTTCCTATGGGTGAAACGGAATTTACAGAGCTTTATAGTGTACTAAAAGGCAACCTTCGAAGTATTCTGAATTACTGTGACAACTATTGCCAGTGGGTAGCTGACCGCGAAGCACCGATCACGCAAGATAAAAAGTCTGAACAATTTCGCATTTGGTTAAATGAGCAGGCGCTGGCTGCCTATGAGGCGGCTAAACAAGAACTTAGACCTCGCGCTATTGAAATATTCAAGCTCGGTTGTCAGAAAATCGTTTTTTCTCCGAGTGATCATCTAGAATTTGGTTGCAACAGTATTCCAGCGTTCCGTCCACATATCAAGGATCTTGAAAGTGTAGGTGTTTTGGTAAGCACACAAGATGACGGAGACAAAAGGCGAAAGACAATTCAAATCACTCCAAAAGGATGGCTAGTTAAGTATTATTTTGATAACGCCGCTTCTGAGTCCGCAGTCGTTTGAACCGAGCATTGCTGCCTTTCGGTCGCGGGGCAGTGCCTCGAGTAGTTGAAAGTGACTCTCGGGCACATCCCCGGTTGGCCAATCTTGCCTTTGGTGCGGCCTCTGCGCTTGGTGTCACCGATCGAACGGCGATCGATTAACTGGATTGATTGCTCCGGCTGACGCCGGACCTGTCTTCATCCTCGTAAGAAACGACGTCGGATTTGGCACGGACAATGAGTCTTGCGTCGTCGGCGAGTTTTGACCCTCTCACCAAGTTCGCCTCGCCAATCGGCTTCGCCTCTTGGGGCGCCATCACCCTCGCGCGGCGTCGCGCTCGGGCCTCCGTGGGCTGAAATCGACTTCTTCGATTTCTGGCCTTCGGCCAGCGCTTGGGAGCCCACAAGGGCAGAGGAGCTATAGCTGCAAGTGACCTGCCCCTCATCCCCGGCGCAACTTGTTGCGCCTGACATGCCGGCACCTTCTCCCCGCAGGCGGAGAGAAGGGACGCGTGGTTACCGCCCCGGTCTCCCCGTCTTGCCCTTTGTGCGGCCCTTGCGCTTGAGGTCGCTGGGGTCCTCGTAGGAGCCGGCGCCTGACTTGGCGCGGATGATGGGTCTGGGGTCGTCGGCGGGTTTTGACCCCCTCACCAAGTTCGCCTCGCCAATCGGCTTCGCCTCTTGGGGCGAACTATCCTCTCCCACAAGGGGAGAGGAGTGACCGTCACCGCCCCGGTCTGCCCGTCTTGCCCTTGGTGCGGCCCTTGCGCTTGACGTCGCTGGGGTCCTCGTAGGAGCCGGCGCCTGACTTGGCGCGGATGATGGGGCGGGGGTCGTCGGCGCCAGAGCGTGTGGTACCCCCCTCTGTCCTGCCGGCGTTCGTCGCTGCAATCGATTCACTGGATCGATTGCTCCGCTCTGCGGCACGCTCCTCACCCCCCTCAAGGGGGGAGATCGACTCGCGGTTGCCCGCATGCCGCGGCTTTTCCGGGAGTTTGCCGGGCACGGGTTTTTCCGTGCGGCCGACGGTCATTTCGTCCAGGTCGTTCTTGCGGAACAGGGATTTGCCTGACTTAGGCGACAGCGGGACTGCGCCTTCGGTGCCCGGGCCCATGTCGTCGAGGCTGGGTTTGGCGAAGAGGGAGGGAACACCCTCCCCTTGAGGGGGAGGGTCGGACCGAAGGGCCGGGGTGGGGTGAGCGGCGTCGGCAGTGTCACCCCCTCCCGCGCGTGCCGCGCGACCTCCCCCCTCAAGGGGGAGGTGGGTGGGTGCGGCGGCCTTGCCGGGTGGGTTACCCCCCTCTGGGCTGCCGCCGTTCGTCGCTGCAATCGATTCACTGGATCGATTGCTCCGCTCTGCGGAACGCTCCTCACCCCCCTCAAGGGGGGAGATCGACTCGCGGCCGCCGCTTCGTCTGCCATTGGCGCGGGTTGAGCCACCCTCGACATCCCGTGCTTCCTGCTTGGCGATCGGGTCGTCCATGGCGGCGAGTTCGACGGCCTTGAGGCGCTTGATTTCGTCGCGCAGGCGGGCGGCCTTTTCGAAATCGAGGTCGGCGGCGGCGTCGCGCATCGACTTTTCCAGCGCATTGAGATGGGCCTGGAGATTGTTGCCGACCAGGTGGCCGCCATCGGCAAAACCCTTGCCGCCGGCGCCCGAGATGTCGGCGCGGACATGGTCGCGCTCGTAGACGCTGTCGAGGATGTCGGAGATCCGGGCCTTGACCGATTCCGGCGTGATGCCGTGTTCGGTGTTGTAGGCCATCTGCTTTTCGCGGCGGCGCGAGGTCTCGTCCATGGCGCGCTGCATCGAGCCGGTGATCTGGTCGGCATAGAGGATGACCTTGCCGTCGACGTTTCGCGCGGCGCGGCCGATGGTCTGGATCAGGGACGTCTCCGAGCGCAAAAAACCTTCCTTGTCGGCATCGAGGATGGCGACGAAGCCGCATTCGGGAATGTCGAGGCCTTCGCGCAGAAGGTTGATGCCGACGAGCACGTCGAAGGCGCCGAGGCGCAGGTCGCGGATGATCTCGATGCGCTCCAGCGTGTCGATGTCACTGTGCATGTAGCGGACGCGCACGCCCTGTTCATGCAGGTATTCGGTGAGGTCCTCGGCCATGCGCTTGGTGAGCACGGTGACCAGCGTGCGGTAGCCCCGCTGCGCCGTATCGCGGATCTCGCCCAGCACGTCGTCCACCTGGGTTTTTGCCGAGCGCACTTCGACCGGCGGGTCGATGAGGCCGGTGGGACGGATGACCTGTTCGGCAAAGACGCCGCCGGCCTGCTCCATCTCCCAGTTGCCCGGGGTGGCCGAGACGGCGACGGTCTGGGGCCGCATGGCATCCCATTCCTCAAAACGCAGCGGCCGGTTGTCCATGCAGGACGGCAGGCGGAAGCCGTATTCGGCCAGCGTCGCCTTGCGGCGGAAGTCGCCGCGATACATGCCGCCGATCTGCGGGATCGTCACATGGCTTTCGTCGATGAAGATCAGGGCGTTGTCGGGGATGTATTCGAACAGCGTCGGCGGCGGCTCGCCGGGGCGGCGGCCGGTGAGATAGCGCGAATAGTTCTCGATGCCGGCGCAGGAACCGGTGGCCTCCAGCATTTCCACGTCGTAGCGGGTGCGCTGTTCCAGGCGCTGCGCCTCCAGCAGGCGGCCGGCGCGCTCCAGCTCGGCCAGGCGGCCCTTCAGCTCGTCCTTGATCGCCTTGATGGCGCCGTTCAGCGTCGGGCGTGGGGTGACATAGTGGCTGTTGGCATAGATCTTCACCGACTTCATGTCGCCGGTCTTCTTGCCGGTCAGCGGGTCGAACTCGGTGATGCTCTCGATCTCGTCGCCGAACATGGTGATGCGCCAGGCGGCATCCTCCAGGTGGGCGGGGAAGATCTCGATGGTATCGCCGCGCACGCGGAACGAGCCGCGGACGAAATTAATGTCCTGGCGCTTGTATTGCTGGGCCACGAGATCGGCCAGCAGCTGGCGCTGGTCGAGGCGGTCGCCGACTGTCATCTGGAAGGTCATGGCGGTATAGGTCTCGACCGAGCCGATACCGTAGATGCAGGAGACCGAGGCGACGATGATGCAGTCGTCGCGCTCCAGGATGGCGCGGGTGGCGGCATGGCGCATGCGGTCGATCTGCTCGTTGATCGACGATTCCTTCTCGATGAAGGTGTCGGACCGCGGCACATAGGCTTCCGGCTGGTAGTAGTCGTAGTAGGAGACGAAATATTCGACCGCGTTGTTCGGGAAGAAGTTCTTGAACTCGGAATAGAGCTGCGCCGCCAGCGTCTTGTTGGGCGCCAGGATCACGGCCGGGCGCTGGGTCGCCTCGATCACCTTGGCCATGGTGAAGGTCTTGCCCGAGCCGGTGACGCCGAGCAGGACCTGGCTGCGCTCGCCGGATTCCAGGCCCTCGACGAGGTCCTTGATCGCGGTGGGCTGATCGCCGGCGGGCTGGTAGTCGGAGACCATCTCGATCGCCACGCCGCCTTCGGATTTCTCCGGGCGGGCAGGACGGTGCGGCGTCCAGAGCTTGCCGTCCTTGAAAAGCGGATTGCCCGATTCGATCAGCGCCGAGAGCGCCTCGACCGTGGCCGTGACGCTGCCCGTCGCCATGGCCTGGGCTTCCTCCAGGCTGACATCCAGGCCAGCGACCGGGTTGAGACCGGCGGCGGCGCGGGTCTTGGGGTCGTTTGACGCACCGATCGACACGCCGCGCGAGGTTTTTTGGGAGGTGGTGTGTTTTGCGGTGGTTTTCTCCAGCGCCACCTTTTCGGCGTGGCGGCGGGCCTCGATCTCGATCTTCTTACGATGCTTGCCGGCCTTGGAGGCGATCTCGCGCTGGGTTTCGACCGTCGAGGCCTCCGCCTCGGCCTCCAACTGCTTCAGCCAGTCCGACACGGAGCCTTCATAGGGCGCCCCCTCCAGCGATGCCTGCGCGGCCTCTTCGAAACCTTGGGGAGCGGAGGATTTTTTCGGTGCTTTTGCCATGGCGGGAATATGGAGAAGGGTGCCGGGAAAGGGAAGGGGGTGGCCGGCAAAATCCGGAACAAAAACGCAACGACCTGGACTGAAGTCGCGATTTGCACCGCCCGTCCTACGGGCGGCCATTGCAAGCTTCGCGCGTGCTGCTACGCTTTACGCCGGCACGGGGCGTGCGGCAGGGGCGGATGGAAGCAAGTCTTGCGGGTATGGACGGAAGTACGGACGTCTCGGCCACCATGGCCGGCGTCCGCGCCGTTGAAGCGTATAACATCAGGCGCTTTGACCTGTTGCAACAGGCCAAACGATACCGATTGCCCATCCTCGCGATCTGGGGCGTTGCCGCGACGGCGGCCGTGGTCCTGATCTGGGACTATGACTGGCTTGTTTCTCTGGCGCTCGCTGTGGGCGGAACGCTTTTGGTGCGTCCCTTATTGGATTGGCCGCGACGGCAACTGCAGTGGCGTGTCCATTCGGCGCTGCTGCACGCAGTGCTCACCGGTATCGATGACGTCACCGTCGCTTACGGCCAGGAGCCGGAAAGCCTGTTTTGGATGCCTGGCAATTTGTTCGTAAAGCGCAACAGGATGACGTACCGTCTTGTCTTGACGGGTACATGCCAAGGCTTCTCCTTTACCATTGCGGAAGCCGATTTTGAAATCTGGGACGACGAGGCACTCATCACCGCCCTGTCCGCCATCATCGTGTGTTTTTCGCAGGTTTCGCCATTCCCGGGCGATTTTGCCGCCGTCGAGCCTCCGCCGGAGAAGCGTGTCTTCTGGTCGCGTCTACCGAAGGGCCTTTTCGAGTTGGAGAGCGCCGACGGACAGGGCATGCATAAGTTCCTGACTGATGTACCGGATGTCGCGACTGCCAGAATGCCGGGCATGATCTCTGCGTTGGAAACAATAAGGAAGGGATGGCCTGATGGCCTCGCACGGTTCGCGATTCGTCGGCAGCAAGGCTATCTGGTCTTGCCATCGGCCCCTGATCGGCTGAGGCTGCCCGATCTAGGCCAGGGGATCGACTACGACCTCGATGTCAAACCTCTCTTGGAGCACCTGCGCCATATCATCGCCCTCGCTAAGATCGCCAGCCGGGTATGACGGCGGCCTGCCAAAACCCGACGGTAGCAGGTCTCGATACCAGCGTCCGGGCCTGACACTGCCAATCTTTCACCCCGACGCCCATACCAAGAATTCTTCGAGGCAAAGCCTCGCATAGGTTCGCCTCCTAGGGCGGCGTGCGGGAAGGGGGTGGCCGGCAAAATCTGGAACAAAAACGCAACGACTTTGACTTGCTGCAACGGGTTTTGGTGGTATTCTCGGGTGTCGGCCGTGATGGGGAGATGCGGACCGGCGAGCCGGGAGGTGCTTTCGTGGCAGGCGGGGGGACGGAACGCGAGGAGCAGCGGGCAGAGCTTGCGATGCCCGGTCCAGAGGCGCTGGCGAAGATCCGGGCGGATATCGACCGCTACAATCTGGAACGGCCAGGCGTGGCGCGCGCGGCGATCCTGCGGACAGTGCTCTACATGGGCGGCTGGGCTGCGGTCTGTGTGCTTATCTTTTGGTTGGCTCAGCGCCAGGGAGCGGCGAGCAATGTGCTTGGCTATATCCTCGCTGGCGTTCTAATCTCTGGTTACTTCATCTACGATCTCTCACAATCCGCCCACAAGGCTTACCAGCAATCCCTGCGCGACCGGCTGTTGCCGGCGCTGTTCGGCTTCGTCGATGGCGTGATCTATCGGCACGGGCACAAGCCGCGGCAACTGGAACGCATGCCTGGCAACGACTTTGTCAGCCGAACCAAAACCACCCATGGCGACATGCTCGCCGGCACCTTCGACGGGCTTGATTTCACCCTGGGCGAGACGGAACTGGCCATCGGCTCTGGCAAGAACAGGACCGTGAGTTTCAAGGGGGTTATCGTCTATATCAACCAGGAAGAGGGTTTTCCCGGCCAGTTGCTGGCCGCCAAGCGACCGAACCGGTTTGCCAAAACCTTGCGCGACCTGTTCAGCAGCAGCCTGTTGCTGCCGGTGCAAAGCGGCGATCCGCAGATCGATGCCAGCCATGAATTCCGCACCGACAATCTCGAGGCCGCAAAGGCGCGGTTGCCGGATCTGGCGAAGGCACTCGACTATCTCGGGGATGTCTGGCGCGATGACGTGGTGCGGATCGCCATCCAGCACAAGGACAGCTTTCTCCTGGTGCCCTCGAACAAGGATTTCTTCGAGCTGCCGTCGATCCACACGCCGCTTGATTTCGACCGGCATGTGCAGCCGATGATCCGCGATCTCGTGGCCATGCTGGCGACGGCGCGGCTGGTCAGCAAGATTTGATCACGGCGGCCCTGCGGCGGTTCCGTTCGCCTGAGAGGAGCCGACCACGTTCGCAAACGAGAGAAATCGGGAGGACACGGTAGCCCCCTTTGGGTTCAGATCCGGGAATTTTTACTTTCGGCCGGACGTGCGCGTTTCTGAAGAAATGGCAGGTGGGCTAGTCCAATCAACAGCATGACAGGCGTAAACAAGCGTAGCGCGATTGCCGCTGTCTCCGCATGCAGATCGTCAATCCCTATCCCGATCAGGAGTGCGCGAATGGACACTTCCAGAACACCTATGCCACCGGGGACCATGGACATCAGCATGATCGCCGTTGAGGCTCCAACAAGGAAACAGCCTTGCCAGACGTTCAGGTTGACATCGACAAGATGAAAAATGAGCAGCCAGGACGCCAGTGTCGCGCCCCATTTGATAAAGGTGAGGAGGCCGAGAGTCAGCAAGTTCGCCAGCGGCAAGGCAGGCCCTGAAAACGGCTGGAGACGGCGCCCAAAAGACCTGTCGCCGAGCCATGCGACCAAGAGCTTCAACAACTGGGGTGTTGCAAGCCCCATCAAGGCAATGGCCAGCAGTGTCGCTGTTGAAAACCAGGCCAGCCCGGTCTGCAGGTAGACCAGCCCCGCCATTCCCATGGCGAGCATGGTGAACACATCAAGAAGCCGTTCCGAGGCGACGTTGATCGCCGAGCTGCCCATCTTCAAGCCGGCGGACTGAGCAAACTTGATCTTGACCAGTTCCCCCAGTTGAAACGGAGTCACGATCGAGATGCCCTGAGCGAAGGCCACATAGCAATAGACAGGCCCGACGACATCGAGGCGCCATGGCAATTGGCTGACGGCTATCCAGCGTAGCGCCCCGCAAACAAAGACCAGGATTGTGGTCACGGACATGACAAGCAACAACGATCCGATCGGAAGCAGAGGCAACCTTGGGAGAATATCGTTCCAATTAAACTGGTAGTAGGCAAGCCAGCAGCACGCCACTGCCAATAGGGCCGGCCAATAACGCCAAATCCAGGCTTTCATATTGCAGACCTTACAAAGCGCTGATGTCTTGATGTCACCGCTCGCCAAACGATTGACACAAGATCCAACCCGCCTGTTGCGGGATTGACGCCGACCAGTGGTGACGGGAGGTGACGACTAGCGATGAAGGCAGAGAAGTGCAAGGGCAAGTGTCTGGTGGCGCGCAAATAGCGTTTGAGGTGTCGATGGGGGCGACGGCCTCACGCCACTGCCTTGGCCTGCAGTTTTTCCTGCTGACGGCCGATCCAGGCGATCAGGGCTTCGAGCGGCATCGGGCGGGCGAAGAAATAGCCCTGGGCGATGCGGCAGCCGAGCATTTGCAGCACGGTGGCGTCGTTTTCCGTCTCGACACCCTCGACCACGATGTCGAGCGACAGGGCATAGCCAAGGCCGACCAGGGCGGCGATGAGGTCCTGGTTGTTGCGGCTTTCGGCGACATTGCGCACGAAGCTGCGGTCGATCTTCAGCCGGTCGATGCGCAGGTCGATGAGGTAGGCGAGGGAGGAATGGCCCATGCCGAAATCATCGACGGCCAGCTTGTAGCCGGCGTTTTCCAGCCGCTTCAACTGTTCGCCCGCGCCTTCGGTGTCGAGGATCGCCTCTTCGGTGATCTCCACTTCCAGCAGCGACCGGTTGATGGCGTGGCGGCTCGTGACCTGCTCCAGCATATCGGCAACGCTGTAGAGTGCGAATTCGCGCGGCGAGATATTGATGGCAACAGTGGTTTCCGCCAGGCCAAGCGACGGCAGGCGCTCCAGCAGCAGGCAGACATGGGTGGCGATATGGGTGGTCAAGGTCTCCGCCAGATGCAGCGCCTGGGAAGCCTGGACGATTTCAGGCGGGGAAATGGCGCCAAGCTGCGGGTGGAACCAGCGGATCAGCGCCTCGAAACCCGTGACCTTGCCGCTGGCCAGCTGGCATTGCGGCTGGAACCAGACTTCGATCTGACCGGTGGCGATGGCGTGCTCCAGGTCACGCTCGACGGAGCGCTGTCGGTCGATATGGGATTTCAGGCTTGGGTCGAATTCCTGCAGCCGGCGGCGGCCTTTCTCCTTGGCCTCGTACAGCGCCATGTCGGCGCTGGCCATCAATTCTTCTGAGGTCTGCGCCTGGCCGGGGAAGGTGGCCAGGCCGATGCTGGCGCCAACGACCGAGGCCGTTCCGCCGACGGCAATCGGCGTGCGGCTCAGTGTCAGGAATTGTTCGCCGCGGGCTCGGGCTCGTTCGGTGACGCCATGGCCTGATATGATGACGGCGAACTCATCGCCGCCCAGCCGGGCGATAAGGCCCTCGTGGCCGATGGCGGTGCGCAGGCGCTGGCCGATCTCCTGCAACACGAAGTCGCCGGCGCTGTGCCCGAGCGTGTCGTTGATCGCCTTGAAGCGGTCGAGGTCGATCAGCATCAGCGCCACTTCGCCGCCATTGTCGCGTGCGGCCGCGGTGTCGGCTAGTAGCCGGCTATTGAACAGCGAGCGGTTGGCAAGCCCGGTGACTGCATCGCAGCTTGCGAGGATTTCGAGCCGACCATTGGTCTGCAGAATATCCCGGTTCGCCTGGGCCAGGGACAAAGCGAGTTCGGTCGCCTCCAGCTTTGCCTTTTCGTTGCTGATGAAGACTTTTTCCGCACTCATCGAATGGCGAAGCATGGTGAGCGCGAACGCCAGGACGTTGACCAGCACGATGAGGGCGGTAACGCTGCCATTTCCGGCCAGAGACAGGATGATCGAAATCTGCACCGGCATGGCGAAGGCAAGGGCTACGCGCGAGCAGCCCATGCCCTTCAGGATCGCACCGGCGGAGATGCCGACCAGGATCACATAGATGCCGGCGTCGCGTCCTGTTCCCTCAAAATTCGCGATGCAGAAGGGAAGGGCGGCCCAGGAGAGGCCCGAGAACAGCGAGCCAAGCGCAAGCAAGGTCAGTGCCCGTTCCGGCGACTTTTCGATCCGGCGGTCAGCCTGGACATGGGAGGCGATGAGCATGCGTGCGAGTAGGGCGCACATCGTGACCGCTGCCCAGACGACCAGGGTCGTCGAAATGGGTCTGTCGACGGAGACGATGAGAAAGGCGGACGCGGTGACGATGCAGCTGATGATCAGTTGCTGGTTATGCTCCGCCATGACCATTTCGGCCTGGGCTTTTCTGATGGCTGGCAAGAACGACGACATCCCCAGTCGCTTCTCCTCAAGCAATGGCCAGGGCCAAAACAGTCCGCTGATCCCGTCGGCTTTCGTGATCGTCTTATTTTGGGGACCATGTCATGATTGTCATAAGATAGATTTAACGCGCAGGTGGTTTCCCGCGTGCCCTTTTCAGGCTGAATTGCGCCGCAATAGCCTGGCAATTGCCCTGATGACCGTGGTGAGGCAGTATCGCGGCACAACAACACTGCGATTCCGCTTTGCCCGCTCTTCTCTCCAGGAGGCACTAAGCGACGCCATCATTCCGGGAAATTCCATGGCATTTCTGACCAATCCGGCCGCGATCTGGCCCATCATCATGCTCTGCGCTTCCAATGTGTTCATGACCTTTGCCTGGTATGGACACCTGAAGTTCAAGCAATCGGCACTGGTGACTGTGATCCTGGTGAGCTGGGGCATCGCCTTCTTCGAATATTGCCTGGCGGTTCCCGCCAATCGACTGGGTTCGCAATATTATACGGCGGCGCAGTTGAAGACGATCCAGGAAGTGATCACGCTGCTGGTGTTCTCGGGTTTCTCCGTGTTCTTCCTGAAGGAAAGCCTGACGATCAACCATGCCATCGGCTTTGCCCTGATCGTGATCGGTGCGGCTTTCGTGTTTCGCGGTTGAGTGGCGCGGCAGAGGACCGCGCCCCTTGCGATGGGCTTGGCCTCATGCGGCGGCGATGCGGGGATGATCCGTCAGCTTCCATGCCGGCACGGCAATCGCCAGCATCAGGACGACATTCAACATCACGTTGAGCAAGGCACCTGACGCATAGGAACCTGTGCTATCGACCACGAACCACGCGAGCGTGCCTTCGATTAACAGGAGGCGTGCGAGCGCCGGATCGCGCGGGAGGAGCCGGCTTACCACCAGCCACATCATGGTGCCCCAGCCGACCATGACGCCGCCACTGATGGCGGCGAAGACCCGGGTTTCCGGGGCGGCCAGGCTCTGGCTGCCGTCGAAGGGCCAGAACACCAGATCCGCAAGCAGCGTTGCGGGCAGGGCCGTGGCGGGGTGTGCTCCGAGCGCGACGATAAGACCGAAGCCGATGAGGAAGGCGCTGGTCAGCTTCAGCCAGAAGGCGGGTAGAGCAGTGGACATCTGTGTCTCCTTTCGATGGGTTGCCGCCCGACGATCCGGCCAAACAGGTGGTGTTTCAATTACCTCCGAGGTCAGTGACGGCTCACCTTTGCCGTGGCATAAAACGGCATAAGGAGGCGCCAATGACACGGGATTTTGCACAGCAGTTGAAGACTTGGCGTGGGCGCAGGCGTCTCAGCCAATTGCAATTGGCGCTGGAAGCGGAAGTCTCCGCCCGGCATATCGCCTTCCTGGAGACCGGCCGGGCCCGTCCGAGCCGCGCCATGGTGCTGCGGCTGGGAGACGCGCTCGACATGCCCCGCGCCGAGCGCAATCTTCTGCTGGATGCCGCCGGTTTTCGGGCGGCCTATGGCCAGCGCAGCCTGGACGACGCGGCTCTGGAGCCGGTGCGCAAGGCGATCGCCCACATGATCCGCGGGCACATGCCCTATCCCGCCTTCGTCTTCGACCGGCACTGGACCATCCTCGACGCCAATGACAGCGGACTGACCATGCTCGGCGGCTTCGGGCTATCGCAGGGGCAGAGTTTTCTCGAATTCCTGCTGCAGCCGGACCGAGGTGCAGAGCTGGTGGAAAACTGGGAGGAGGTCGCAGCGCATCTGGCCTCGCGTTTTCGGCTGGAAAGCGCCCATCTGGGCGGCGATGCGCTGCTCGAGCGTGCGGCGGCCGCTCTGGCGCGACAGGGCGGCGAGACAGCCCATCTGCCTTCTGCCGACCTGCCGCCCGTTGTGCCCGTGCGGTTTCGCTTCGGCGGCGAAGTCTATCCGATGTTTTCGACCATCACCCAGTTTGGCACGGCGGAGGATATTGCCCTCGCGGATATCAAGATCGAGATGTTCTTTCCCGCCGATGTGGCGACGGAAACACTGTTCGCCCGGATGGCGGGCGTGGCTGACCTATGAAGACGGCACTGGCGTGGGCTTGCCATGCTGATCGAGCGCCACCATGACAAAGGTGGCCTGGGTGACCTTTTCCATGGTTGGGCTGAGATAGCGCTGCGCCCAGACTTCTACCGAGAGCGTGATCGAGGTCCGGCCGACCCGGGCGATATCGGTATAGACGCACAGCGTATCGCCGATCTTGACCGGCATGGCGAAAGCCATTTCCTGCACGGCGGCGGTGACGACACGCCCGCCGGCGCGCTCGGCGGCACGGATGCCGCAGGCCAGGTCCATCTGGGCCATGACCCAGCCGCCGAAGATATCGCCCGCGGCATTGGCATCCCCCGGCATGGCCAGCGTGCGCAGCGTCATCTCTCCCTTAACGGCGGCATTTGGCGTCATGCTTGTCTCCCGAATCTGGCTCTGGCACGATGTGTGATGCCCAAACCTATGCAGAAAATGCAGGCCGGACAACGTCATTCCCGCTGAATTCGCCGGCACCTTATGTGAATTCTTACGAACGAAAATTTTTATATTAGAATGTAAGAAATCGACAACGATTTGGGCTATTATGCCATGAAGAGTTGCCCGCCACCCGACATCTCTGAAGGCGGAAGGGCACCATGTATCGAGGCGAGCCATGATCGGCGCGCCAAGCGTCACATACCATCGCGCGTGGCTCCTCCTCCGCGCTTGGGCCGCCGGCGTCCTCCTCCCAGCCCGCGGTCCTCAGACCGCCGGTGGCATGATGCCACTGGCGGTTTCTTCTTTCCTACCCGTGGCATCCCATGACCTGGATCAAGGCCAAGCCTTACCCGGATGCCATATTCTTCTCCCAGGGTTAGGTTAAACGAGCTGCGGGATATCAATGTCAAACATCCTGATCATCCAGGGCCATCCGGATGGTAGCGTGCGGCATTTCTGTCATGCGCTCGCCGATGCCTATGCCGAGGGGGCAACGGAGGGCGGACATGAGGTGTCTCGTCTCGACCTGTCGCAGATCGAATTTCCGCTGCTGCAGTCCCAGGCGGAGCAGGAGGGTGGTGCTGTGCCCCCTGCGATTGCTGAGGCGCAGACGCTGATCGCCGCAGCCCAGCACGTTGTGGTCGTCTTCCCCTTGTGGCTGGGAGATATGCCGGCGCTGGTCAAAGGCTTTTTCGAGCAGGCACTGCGGCCGGGCTTTGCCTATTCGCAAAAGGGCAATCCGATGTCGCCGGGGCTGCTGAAGGGACGGTCGATGCGGATTGTCATCACCATGGGCATGCCGGGCTGGTATTACCGGCTGGTTTATGGCGCCCATAGTCTCAAGGCGATGCGGATCGGCATGTTCGGCTATGTCGGGTTCCGGCCGGTTCGAGCCAGCATCGTGGGCAATGTCGCGGGCAAGGATGCGGCCCCGCACGATGCCTGGCTGGCGGAGATGCGAAAGCTCGGGCGGCTGGCGCGGTAGGGTGAGGGCGCGGCCCGGCCGTGGCCGTTAACCTTGCCGCTCAATGAAGTTTTTACATCAAAGGCGTAGGGTTTTGGCAGTGGCTGCCGCTGGCGGCCAATGACGGAATTGTAGCTCGTATGTCGTCCCATTCGGAACTGCCGCGTTTTCTGGTGCTGGCCCTCGCCCTTGGTGGTGCTGCCAGCTGTTCCAGCAGTGGCCGGATGCCGCCGGAGCCGATCGGTTATGCCGGCCCGGCCCGGCCGCCACGGCATGAAATGGTGCGCGAGGGCCGCGTCGAGGACCCGCCATCCAATCAATATGCCGAGGACCTGCTGCAGGTCCCGGAAAGCAGCGCCAGCTATGGCTATGCAGATACCGGCATGGCGCCTCCCATCCAGAACGCCTATGGCGCCGAACCGCAATCGGCGCCGCTGGATGCCATTGCTGAGGCCAGCGCCGAACCGCTCTATACACCGGAGGCCAGCCAGACCACGGTTTCCGGCGATGTCTCCGACATCAATTCCGAGGGCATCAACATCGATGCCGAACTCGGCGTGGCGGGGGCTGCGGCAGCGGATCCGCTGCTTGTGCCGCCACAGGCAGATGGTCCTCCTCCGATCGACGGCATACCGCTGAAGCGCCGCCAGCCACCGCAGCAGCAGGTGCTGACCCCGCCACCGCCCGGCAGCCACCTGACGATTGCCGAGGACAATCCGAGCCAGGTCGTGGTCGATGGCATCGGCACCGATGCCCCTGTGGTGGTGCAGAACTGACAGGGCGGCACGGAAAAGCAGCCGGCGCGGAGGCCGGCTGCTGACACGGAGCGGCTGTGTGGGGGACGTCGCCGCCGGGTGGCTGAAAATCGCTTGCTGAAACTCGCTGGGCAGAAAATGGCTTGGGCAGGCGATCATCGATGCGCGGCCGCAATAGCGTACCGCAAAGCCGATATCGTTCCTTGCTTGCACTGCAGCATGGCCTAAGAAGATCACGGTTTGATGACTGATCCGACCGGATCGTCGCCGCCTGAAGGATCTGTCCATGCCGCCGATTGCCGATATCCTGTTGTTTGCCGTGATGCTGGCCGCCGCAGGTGCTGTTTCCGGCCTGCTGGCGGGGGTGTTCGGGATTGGCGGCGGCGCGGTGCTGGTGCCGGTCTTCTACCAGGTGTTCGGCTATGCCGGCATACCCGAGGATGTGATCATGCATCTGGCCGTCGGCACATCGACGGCGCTGATCGTGCCGACCTCGCTGCGCTCTTTCCGGGCGCATCTGACACGCGGGGCTGTCGATATGGGGCTATTGAAGGGCTGGCTAATCGCGGTTCCGGCCGGCGCGTTGCTGGCGACCGTCGTCGTCGCCTTCGTCTCCAGCGAGGGATTGCGGCTGTTCTTCGCGGTCATGGGCCTGGTGCTGGCGGCGCGCATGCTGTTTCTCTCCAACCGCCTGCATATGGGCACCGAGCTGCCGGGCCAGCCCTGGCGGTTCCTTGTCGGCGTCGGGATCGGATTGTTTTCCGGACTGATGGGGGTCGGCGGCGGGGTGTTCAACAACACCTTCATGACGCTTTATGGCCGACCGATCCATCAGGCGGTGGCGACCTCCTCCGGCGTGGGCGTGCTGATCTCGATCCCCGCCTTTTTCGGCTTCATCTATGCCGGCTGGGGCGAGCCGGGGCTTCCGCCCTTTTCAACTGGCTATGTCAACTGGATCGCCTTTGCCGTGATCTTCCCGATCGCCATGGTGGTCACGCCCTATGGCGCGCAGATCGCCCATAGCCTCAACAAACGGCAGCTGGAACTGGGCTTTGCGCTGTTCCTGCTGTTTGTGTCGGCGCGGTTTTTCTGGAGCCTGGTGGGCTGAGAGGGCGGGGCTCGCCCGCGACGGGCGATCGGAATACCGAATGGATATCGGCCCCACCTTCTCAGAGTTTGTAGCCTCAGTTAGCGTCGGCGCGGTTCAATTTTCTGGTTGCGCTCCAATCAAGGTTCGCGTTATGCAGTCAGGGGAGACAGATTGATGATTAAAAACACTTTGGAAGGTGCTTCTAACGCTTGGGTTGCTTTCGTTGATGTTTATGGTTTCACTCAACTCCTTAGAGATTCTAAGGGAAATCTTGTAGATCTTCATCGGCGTATCGAGCAGGCTCAAAAAGCTTCCCAAGTTCGGTTCGAGAAAAAGGGGGTAAAATATTTTCCCTTTTCGGACAATCTGTTCATCGCCGTTCCGACTACTGGGTCTAATAACGCAGACGCCCTTGAGTTGCTTCTCAGTGCGGTACGGGAAGCTATAGACAAACATATTGTTCAGGATTTACCTTTGCGCGGTGGAATCGCATTTGGCCCAGTCAGTTTTTCTTCTGGCCTGCTGGTCGGCGAACCAGTAATTCGTGCCGTTGAGTATGAAAAGAGCGTTGGCCTGCCAATGGTCATTCTACCCGAATACGAGACGAGCGTGTGTGCCGACATACACGGATTGATAAAGAAATTTATTAAGATACCATACCCGGCGTCAAGCTCTCGACCGGGCATACTCTCAGTTTGCACAATCATTCCAAAACGTCCTCATGGGTATGTTGAATACGCCAACCGCCGGATGGAGCAATTCAGCATAAATGGACCACCCCATGTGGCTTTCGCATGGCAAGAGGTAGTCAAGTTGATCGGACAGAATTAACAAAATGAGCGCAGATAGTGACGACCTTCAGGCCAACATAGAAAAAAAGATCTTTGAAGCTCTAAGCTCCAGTTTCTCGGCAAAGGCGGAGGAACTCATAGATTTTTCGACTGATGAAGATGCTGAACCCATTGATATCATTCAATATCATGTAGAGTTGCCGACCGGCAATTCCAGTAAGCAGTATTCGGACTCCGCTTCATTTGGGGATGGTCGCGATAGTCCTGAGGTGAAGAAGCTCTCGCAGACAGACAAGTTGGAATCGCATATCCATCGACGACTTGGTCACATCGCCGTAAACCCGCGTGACCAGTATAACACCAGCGCCCTTATCAATGCATACTGCTACACCGGCACCGACCGGGTCCAAGATCCGACAGCCAAAGATTATGGAGAGATAACTGTAGCAAATGGGTCGCGAGAAAATGCGAAATACTTCGTAGACCGGCTAGTTGAAATTGCAAAGGAACAGGCCAAGATATTGGCCACGACGGTCGATTCTCAAGGCAAGGCAATGAATGCTGCGAGAGCTACTTTGCTTTTTGGCCCGAAAGGCGCGGGTAAGACATTCTTTCTCAATCACTTGCTCTCGACGTACAATACGTATTTCGATGAGAGGAAGGTTATATGGGTGCGCGTAAGTGTCGTAAACGACTTAGGTTATGATGATCGGCTTCAGGACTGGATAAACGCCCAGGCAGCTAAGATCATATTGCGTTACTATAACGAGCAATCTTGGCATTTCACAAAGCCGGTCAGGAACGCGATCGATATCGAGCGATATTTTCGCGAGACAGTTCTATCGCAAAAATCAAAAGCGGATAGAGCGAAGATCATCCAAGAACTCCAAAGAGCCCGGCAGATATTCGAGGATGGCGGTGCCCCCGAGACAGGCGTCCAAGACGCGGTATTGTCCGACAAGGTGATATCGCCCCGTATCGCGAACTGGGTTATAGCAGCCGCACGCAAGAGCGGATATAGTTTTATCTGTGCGATCGACGGCTTAGACCTGATGGAGATAACCAGAAGCTATCGGCAGCGCTTCAACAAAATCGTCGCACAGTCGATGGAATTGGTTAACAGTAAAAAGCGCACGGGCATGGGAATGCTCATCGTAACACGCACTGGCACTTTAAAAAACATTCTGAAACCAGATTTCAAGGACACATTCGACAATGCTCAAGTCGGTGAGTTCGCCCTTGATACGATTCCTCTAAGGAAAGTCCTGACACAGCGGCTTGAATACGTCGCCGAGGAGATCCCAATCTTGGAGGCTGCGGGTCAACTCCGCTTGAATGCAATAGATTTTAAACAGCACCTCAGTGATTTCAGTGATTTTCTTCACGCCTCGGACGGCGAGCATAACGAAGAACCCGGTGCCTTTCTTGACTCACTTGAGCGTATACAAGGAGGAAATCTTCGCGCCAAAATGCACATGCTCCAATACAAATATTTCGAATTCGTCTCTATGTTGCCGCGCAAAGCTGTATCCTATAGGGCCGTAGAGGCATTGATGAAGGCTGGCCGACGCCTTCCTCCTGTCGCCTATCGTTATGTGCTGACCGAAAAAGGTGTGTTGCGGGTACTGGGGAGTCAACAGAAATATGATTCACGTTTCCTGCCTTCGCTATTTCGGTTTCCTTACCCCCAGAAGAGGGTTGCAACCAGACGAAGGTCGCCGTTTATAGTCGCAGAAGTAGGATGGCGGGTCGATACGTCTTACATTCTGATAATGCTGCGATTGATCCAGTTGCTCGATCTCAATCAAAAATACCTAAGGCAAATGCAACCCAGAAATCGCGGAATTCCGCAAACGAGCTTGAACGTTGGCGACGTCATGACTCAGATGAGCTATTTGTTCGGTTACGATCGAGGCGCAGTGCTCGCATCTCTGGAGGAGTTGTATGAGCATCAGATCATAGAATTTGAAAATACAAATTTGAACTTTGAGAACTCTCAAGACATGGAAGACAACGAGGTTGTCTGTCTCCCAAAACTAGAGTTGTTGCTCAATCGCCTGACTTCAGACGTTGCCTATCTCAACATGTCGGCTATGCGTTTGCCTTTGCCGCAAAGAGCGTTCAAAGATATGGAGGTGCCTTTCGTTGATGCGGCAAGTCTTGATACTGACGCCGACACGTTCGAGCGATGGATCGTTGTAAAAATCACAAACGTCATTAGTGTGGTTCGACTGTTCGGTTTCGTGAACCGCAGGCAGGAAATCAAAGTCCAACGTCTAAGTGCAGATGGCTGGAAGCAGGAGCCTGAGCACAGCAGGTTCTATGACTTTTGCCTCGCTGAAGATGTATTTTCTCTCCATTCGAAGGTCTCTCAAGCGGCCGAGGATCAACTTCGGAGAATAATCGCAAGTATAAAAGGTAATCATGATCTAGCGGCGGTCTCCGCACGACTAGATAGCTACATCTCGCAGTGGTGCTAATTATCTAGCGGCAAAAAGTCTGAATTGTCTCAGCAGATCTTGAAGCGGATAGCCGCCGGCAGGCCCGGCCGCTACTGCGTCCTCACACCACAACCCCGGTCCGATTGCTCGACATCGTCAGCTTTCGTTCCGCGCGTTCCTGCTGCGGCGAGCGATTGTAGAGTTCGCGATAACACTTGGAGAAGTGTGAGGCGGAGACGAAGCCGCAGGCGACGGCGACTTCGACGACGGGCATGGACGACTGGACGAGCAGGTGGCGGGCGCGGTCGAGCCGGATTTCGAGATAGTAGCGGGCAGGCGAGCGACCCATTTCCTGCCTGAAGAGGCGTTCGATCTGGCGGCGGGACAGGCCAGCATCGTCGGCGATCTCCAGGAGCGACAGCGGCTCGGCAAGATTGCTTTCCATCAGCTCGATGATCGAGAGAACCTTGGAGTTCTGGACGCCGAGACGCGCCCTAAGCGGCAGGCGCTGGCGATCGTGGGGGCTGCGAACGCGGTCCGTCAAGTGCTGTTCGCAAACCCGGTTGACCAAGCCTTCGCCGAAATCCTGGCCGATGATATTCAGCATCATGTCCAGCGATGCGGTACCGCCGGCGCAGGTGTAGAGATTGCCGTCGACTTCATAGAGGTCGGCATAGACTTCTGCCTGGGGAAAGGCCTCGGCAAAGCCCGGCAGGTTTTCCCAGTGGATGGCGCAGCGTTTGCCATTGAGCAGGCCCGCCTGGGCCAGCACATGGGCGCCCGTACAGAGGCTGCCGACGATGGCGCCGCGATTATAGGCTTCACGCAACCAGGCATTGACCGATTTGTTCGAGAATTCCTCGACATAGATGCCGGAACAGACCATTACCATGTTCGGCCGATTCTCGCCGCTCAGGTAGCGGCGCTCGTCGGCCAGTCCGCCATTGACCTCGATGCCGATGCCCGAGGAGGAATAGACTTTTTGGCCATCGACCGAGGCCAGACGCCATTCATATGCCTGGTAGCCTAGCATGCGATTTGCGATGCGCAGCGTCTCGATGGCGCCGGCAAAGGGCAGCATGGTGAAATGCGGCACGAGGAAAAAAACCAGGGAACGCTTCTTGGTCTGCGATTTGCTCATGTGAGGGCCCGTGCGCGGCGAAAGATGCTCATTCCTTGCTTGGAATTCGTCATCTCGATAGCTCAAAAGCGACACTAGCATGGAAATGCGCGGCGTGGCCCACCCGCCGCACAAAATACGCAGATTTTTCTTCCGAGTTTTCCGATTGCGACTTGAGGGGCGGCCCCTATGGCGGCCTCAGGCCATAAGTGACTGTATCGCTTGCGCTTCCGCGGAGGGTGGTTCAACCACCTCCACCAGGGGCTATTGGCCTCTTCGCGACTCCGGCACGGGCCCGCGCGCGGGGTCGTTAGCGGCGCGACGGGTTCAGGCGGTCGGCGCCGGGCCAGCCGATATCCTTGCGCAGGTCCGCCGGCATGGACTCCAGGGCGCGGAGCTGTCTGCGCTGCTGCCACCATCTGCCCAAGCGTTCGGCGGCACTGACGGATGTCTGCAGGAAGGCGGCGGTATGGGATGACCGGCGCGGTTGCCGGGTCATCCGAGCATCATAACTTACCAAGGTCATCATCTTATCCTCACGGTTGTGCGCCCGTTTGGCGCGTGATCACTCTTTTCATTGCAGGCTTCATCAATCAAACGAATGTTTATGATGTTATCGATCATCAAAATTGATGATTAGTCGACCCGATCGTTTCCAGGCCAGTTGAGGTCGTGCCGCACATTGTGGGGCAGGGCCTGCATTTCCCGCGACAGGTTGCGTTCGAGGTGTCGTCTTTTGCGGCGCTGCTGCCAGCGTCCATACATATCGCTGATCAGTCTCAGGGCGGATGCCAGGATCATCTGCGCTCTCCCATCTTGATTGCCGATGGACTGATCCTTCGCCTGCATTGACAATCAATCAAATGCAATGATATGTCTTTTATGTTCAATATAATTGAAGGTGCCGTGATGGGATCACTGGAACAGCAAGTCCTTCCGCTGCTGGAAATCGATGTGCTCAGAACCTTCGTGGCGATTGCGGATTCCGGCAGTTTCTCGGCCGCCGCCGAGCGGGTGTTCCGGACGCCATCGGCCGTGTCCATGCAGATCAAGAAGCTCGAGGATCAACTCGGGGCGCCGCTTTTCCTCAGGGATGCGCGCTCGGTATCGCTCACCCACGGCGGCGAAACCCTGCTGACCTATGCGCGGCGCATCCTCGCGCTGTCAAACGAGGCCGTCAGCCGCTTCCGGATGCCGGAAATGCGCGGCGTCGTGCGGCTCGGTGCGCCCGACGATATCGGCGAACGTTTCATGCCGACCATCCTCCGGCGCTTTGCGGAGGTTTATCCGGCGATCATGGTCGACCTGACGGTGGATACCAGCAACCAGTTGCGCCGGCGGCTGCAGGAGCAGCGGCTGGATCTGACGCTGGTCAATACATCGCCGGGCGTGACCTCGATCGAGGGCGAAATCATTCATACGGAGCAGCTTGTCTGGGCCGGCGCCCGCTGCGGCACGGCGCATCTGCGCGAGCCATTGCCCGTGTCGATCTGGGAAGACGGCTGCTGCTGGCGGGCCGACGCTCTGTCTCGGCTGGAAAAGGAAAAGCGGCCCTATCGCATCGCCTATCTCAGCGCCCATACAATGGCACAGCGGGCCGCCGTGGTGGCGGACCTTGCGGTGGCGCCACTGCCACGCAGCTACCTGACCTCTGACATGGTGGCCCTCGGTGCCAAGAACGGCCTGCCGGAACTCGGAAGCTTCCAGGTGCGCCTGCTGACATCAGGCGATGCATCGGAACCGGTCAAGGCCGTCGCCGACAGTGTGCGATTTGCCTTCGCGGAACTGCTCAGCCTCGCGGCGTGACAAGCCCTATCCGGGGGAGAAAACGCAGACATGGCCATTGGCAGCAGATGTCGCCGAAGACGATGATTCCTCAGTGGAATTTCTCGCCGCGCTCCAGTTGATCGAGGATCTGCTGCATGCGCTTGTTGCGGGTTTCGGTGCCCTTGGCAGTCTGGAGGCGATAATAGATCGGATAGAGGTTTTTTCGATCAAGGGTTTGAAAAAAGGCCTTGGCCGCTGGCCTTGTTTCCAGTGAGGTCAGAAAATCTTCGGGAATAGTCATGGTGGCAGAGCCTGCATAGGCGCTGTCCCAACGACCATCCTGTCGCGCGGCCTGGACGTGGGCCAGCCCTGCAGGCATCATGCGGCCTTCGGCGATCAAACGTTCAGCATGTTCGCAGTTCTTCCTGGACCAGTTGGACTTTGCTTTTCGGGGCGTGATGCGCTGGACATAGGAATTGGCATCCAGCGACTGTTTCTGGCTGTCGATCCAGCCATAGGTTATGGCCTCGATCACGCAATCGGCCCAGGTGACAGAGGGCGTGCCAGAGCCCGCCTTATAGATCCGTATCCAGAGCTCCGTGGCGCTGTCATGATTCTCGGCCAGCCACAAAGCGAGCTCGCCTGAGGTTGCGAAAGAGCGGGTGATTTGCGGGGTCGGGCTCATGACCGCTGTCTAGAATAATGTGAGCAGTCTTGGAAGGCTTTAGGCTGTAGTGACAAATTAATCATTTGAGCCATAACATTATGCTGGCGATTTTGATGAAGCCCATGAAGTTGGCAGCGATTTTGTCGTAGCGAGTGGCGATGCGCCGCCACTGCTTGAGCTTTGCGAAGAAGCTCTCGATACCCCATCGTGCCTTGTAAGCGATGCGGTCATAATCATGCTGATACTTGTGATGCCGGCGCGGCGGTATCACCGGTTCGCCGCCCTGTTCGAGGATAATGTCATGAAGGCTGTCGGCGTCATAGGCGCGGTCTGCCAGCACCTGTTTGGCCGACATGCCCCTAACGAGATCGCCAGCCGGAGCCATGTCATTTTGCTGGCCTGGTCCGAGGTGGAAGCGCACCGGAAGGCCGAGCGTATCGACTACTGCATGGATTTTTGCTGCCAAATCCGCTGCGGGAGCGACCGAGAGCCTGGGCTTGCGGTCCCCCCTTTTTCGTCGGCCACCGCCGGCTTGAGCCTGAGCGCGGATGACTGTCGCATCGATCGAAAACCACTCCAGGTCAGGATCGACGGCTACCGCCTCGAAAATCCGATCGAACACACCTTGTTCAATCCAAGGATAGTAGCGGCGCTTCAGCGTCTGATAAGGGCCGAACCGATCCTCGGGCAGATCTCGCCAGCGCGCACCTGATCGCGCCAGCCATAGCACCGCGTCAAAGAACTGACGCCCGTCACTGCGCGGACCCCGCTTGCCTTTGCGACCGCCGGGAACGAACGATTTCACTCGATCCCACTGATCATCGCGAAGAACTTCCCCATCCATCACCGACCTCCAAAAGTCAGTGTTGAATCTGATTTGCTGCCAAAGCGGAATCCCTCCCCCCTAAATTGTCACCACAGCCTAGATGTTTAAGGCCCAGTCTGCGATCTGCCGATTATCAACATCACTCGCGGCTTCTGCGTCTCCGACGTCCACCGCCTTCGCCATCGCCGTCCGACAAGATCTTCCGCTCGGGCAGCGTGACGGCAGCCGAGAGTTTCGGGAAGGGGTCGACCTTGTTGGGCAGGGCCATGGCGTCGATGAAGAGTTGCTGGAAATGCGGCTCCAGCGCCGTCTCGATCTTCTCGATGCGGGTGACGGTTTCCTCGATCTCGCGGCGGTGGCCCCGGTTGAGCAGCGCCATCAGCGCGCCGGTGCCGGCGGCATTGCCGACCGCCTTGACCTCGGACAGGTCGCAGTCCGGGATCAGGCCCAGCACCATGGCATATTTCGGATCGATGAAAGAGCCGAAAGCGCCGGCGAAGCGGATGGTATCGACCGTATCGACGCCGAGCTTTTCCATGAGCAGCTTGATCCCCGCATAGAGCGCGGCCTTGGCCAGCTGAATGGCGCGCACGTCGTTCTGGGTGACAGTGATCTTCTGCGCACCCTCATGCAGCAGGTAGGAGAAGGTGCGGCCGTTTTCCAGGATGCGCGAGCTTTTTGCCGCCATCGCACCATCGACGACGCCATCAGCGGAGATGACCCCGGAGAGATACATCTCGGCCACGACCTCAATGATGGCGGAGCCGCAGATACCGGTGATGCCGGTCTTTTCCGCGGCTTCGGCAAAGCCCTCCTCGTCCGACCATTGCTCGACGCCGATGACCTTAAAACGCGGTTCGAGCGTCTGCGGGTCGATCCGGACGCGTTCGATGGCGCCAGGCGCCGCGCGCTGGCCGCAGGAGATTTCCGCACCCTCGAAGGCCGGACCTGTTGGCGACGAAGCGGCCACGGTCCGCTCGCGATTGCCGAGCACAATCTCGGCATTGGTGCCGACATCGACCATCAGCATCATCCGGTCCTGGCGATGCGGGCCTTCGGCCAATGTCGCTCCGGCGGCATCTGCGCCGACATGGCCGGCGATGCAGGGCAGGAGATAGGTGCGGGCGCCGGGATTAAGCGCGAGCTCGATGTCCCTGGCCTGGCAGGAGACGGCACCCGATACGGCCAGCGCGAACGGCGCCTGGCCGAGTTCGGTCGGATCGATGCCGAGGAACAGGTGGTGCATGATGGGGTTGGCGACGAAGACCGAGTCGAGGATGTCAGTTCGGCTGACACCTCCTTCGGCGCAGACCTTGTCGGTGAGTTCGGATACCGCCTGACGCACGGCCTTTGTCATGGCCTCGCGTCCGTCAGGGTTCATCATCACGTAGGAAACGCGGCTCATCAGATCCTCGCCGAAGCGGATCTGCGGGTTTGACGTGCCGGAGGAGGCGACCACGCGGCCCGACAGCAGCGAGACCAAATGCATGGCAATGGTGGTGGAGCCGATATCACAAGCAAGGCCATAGGCCTCGTTGTGCAGGCCGGGCCACAGCGCCGTGATGGTGGGCCTAGAGGTTTCGAGATCGCGGTGGATGGCGGCGGTGACCGTCCAATTGCCCTTTCGCAGGATCTTCTGCACGAGCGGATAGAGATAGGGCTCGACCTGCAGGTCTCTCAGGCCCCAGTCTTTCTCCAGCATCACCTTAAGACGATCCAGGTCGCCCAGCGGTTTGTGCATGTCGGGCTCGTCGACTTCGACATAGCAGAGATGGATGGCGGGGTTGCGCTCGATCACCCGGTCGCTGGCGGCCTTGCGCACCACCTGGGCGTTGACGACCGTATCCTGCGGCACGTCGACGACCAGGTCTCCAAGGATCGTGGCCGAGCACGAGAGGCGCCGGCCCTCCGGAAGGCCCCGAACGCGGTCATAGCGCTCTTCCTTCGGACCGACGGGCGAGATGTGGTCATTGGACGAGGTGATGCCGTGCTTGGCGAAATTGCCTTCCTGGACCTCGATCTGGCAGCGCCCGCAGGTGGCACGACCGCCGCAGACGCTCTCGACATAGACGCCAAGCTGGCGCGCGGCCTCCAGCACCGGCGTGCCGACCGGGAAGCGGCCACGCTTGCCCGAGGGCATGAAGAGAACGAGGGGATCGATGTCGGTCATGAGCGATGCATTTCCTGAGAGGCATGGAAGCAAGGGGCGTGACTAAGCGGGATTCCTGCCGATGTCGAGAGGACCGCCTCGCCCCTCACCCTAACCCTCTCCCCGTAAACGGGGCGAGGGGACTGGCCGCGTTCCCGCTTGTGTCTTCTCCCCGCCCGCGGGGAGAAGGTGCCGGCAGGCGGATGAGGGGTTGGTGCACAAACCTATTCCGTCGCCGCTCCCGCACCGGCCCGTGCCGCGCGGCCACCACGACGACCTGACGCGGCAGCCGGTGGCGTGGTGGAGGCGGCGCCAGCTTCCGCGGGCTTGTGGTCGCGATAGGTCATGATCCAGTTGCCGCAATTGGGATCGGTGCCGTTCAGGACGTTTGCGGCGCGGACGGCTTCCATTTCCTGCGGGCGGCAGGGGTTCATGATGGCGGACGTCATGCCGGCGCCAATGACCATGGGGATGAAGCCGGCATTGATGCCGTGGCGGTGCGGCAGGCCGAAGGAAATGTTGGACAGGCCGCAGGTAGTGTTGACCTTCAATTCGTTGCGCAGGCGGTGGAGCAGGGCGAAGACCTGCCGGCCGGCGTCACCCAGCGCGCCGATCGGCATGACGAGCGGATCGACGACCACGTCTTCCGGCTTGATGCCGTAGTCCATGGCGCGCTCGACGATCTTCTTGGCGACGGCGAAGCGCACGTCGGGATCCATGGAAATGCCGGTCTCGTCATTGGAAATGGCGACGACGGGCACGTTGTACTTGGCGCAGAGCGGCAGGATGGCCTCGAGCTTTTCTTCCTCGCCGGTGACCGAATTGACCAGCGGACGACCCTTGGCGACCTTGAGCGCGGCCTCGATGGCGGCGGTGACGGAACTGTCGATCGACAGCGGCACGTCGACCAGGCCCTGGACGATTTCGAGCGTCTTGACCAGGAGAGCCGGCTCGGTTTCGTTGGGGTTGACGGAGGTGACGCCGGCATTGACGTCCAGCATGGTGGCGCCGGCCGCGACCTGTTCCAGCGCGTCCTTGATCACGGTGTCGAAATTGCCCTCGATCATCTCGGCGGCCAGCTTCTTGCGGCCGGTCGGATTGATCCGCTCGCCGATGACGCAGAAGGGCTGGTCGAAGCCGATGATGATTTCCTTGGTGGCGGACGCGACGATGGTACGGGTCATGTGGATCTCCGATAGGGCCTGAGGACACTGTTTGCCAACGGGCCGGTGGATGCAAGGTGTCGGTCGCGGGCGCGGCTGCGGCGCCCACAGGGTTCATCAGTGCGGCTGTTGTGCCGCCTTATTCGCCAGCGCCTGCTGGTCCTGGGGCGGTTCGGAGGCGATGTCGGCCATGCGATCGGCGACTAGGCTATCACCACGGCCAGCCTCGCGCTTCCAGGGTTGCCGGCCTTTCAGCACGCCCGACTCGGCGACGATCTCGGCCACATATTCCTCCTGGCGATAAGCCATGACATGCACGCCGGAAACGCCCTCGATCTCCTTCACCTCGTTGATGATGTCGATACAGAGTTGCTTGCCTTCCTTCTTCTGGTCCTGCGCACCCTCAAGGCGGGCAATGACGGAATCGGGAATATGGATGCCCGGCACGTTGGAGCGGATCCACTTGGCTGTCTTGGCTGAGGCGAGCGGTCCGACACCGACGAGGATGTAGCATTTTTCATGGAAGCCGAGGTCGCGGACCTTCTTCATGTAGTCACGGAACATCGGCACGTCGAAGCAATACTGGCTCTGGACGAACTGGGCGCCGGCCTCGATCTTTTTGCCGAGACGATAGGGGCGGAAATCATAGGGTGGGGCAAAGGGATTGATGGCGGCTCCCAGGAAGACCTTGGGCGGCGTGGTCAGCTTGCGGCCGGACAGGAATTTCGAATTGTCGCGCATCGTGCGCACGGTTTCCAGGAGCGACATGCAGTCGAGGTCGAAGACCGGCTTGGCGCCGGGCTGGTCGCCGGCCTGGACCCCATCGCCGGTGAGGCAGAGGATGTTCTGCACGCCCATGGCGGCCGCCCCCAGCACATCGCCCTGGATGGCGATCCGGTTCTTGTCGCGGCAGGCAATCTGCATGATCGGCGCATAACCCATGCGGGTCAGAAGGGCGCAGATGCCGACGGAGGACATGTGGCAATTGGCGCCCGAAGCATCCACGGCGTTGATGCCGTCAACCCAGCCGTCGAAGACCTTGGCACGCTCGTAGACGTCTTCCGGGTCGGCGCTGTCGGGCGGATTGAGTTCGGCGGTGACGGCGAATTCGCCGCGGCGCAGAACGCGCTCCAGACGGCCAAGCGAGGAATGGCCGGGAAGGGGATCGAGCGGCAGATGCGCGCCACGGGGGTTTTCATCAATCTGGGCCATCGTCATGCATCCTTGCCCGCGGTTTCCCGCAGCGCCGCCGCCTGTGCCGTGACCCGCAGCCAGGACGAGGTTTCCCGCAGTGACTGATTGACCGGCTTCTGCACGTTCAGGATAGCATCACCACCCGCCATGTTGCGCGATCCGTTCCAGGCTTGCACCCAGACGCAGGGCATATCCGGTTCCACTTCGCAATTGCCATTGGCGCGCACGCCGCCGCAAGGGCCGTTGCGCAGTTGTTTGGGACAGTTCATCGGGCAGGACATGCCGGTGGAGGAGAGCACGCACTGGCCGCACATGCGACAGTCGAACAACACGCCCTTGACGTTGCGCTCGACGAAGGTCACCGGCCGCTCCACCGTGTTGTAGCCGAGCGCCTTCCACAAGGGATGCAAGAGCAGGAAGGCATGGGCGAAGCGGTTGTAAAACCATTCGAGGAAGCGAGAATTGCGCACCGACCACAGCCGGATCGTATAGCTGCGGCGGCCGCGGCGGTTGGGCGAGACGCCTGAAGGTGTAAAGGCGCCGGTCGCGGCCTTGGCGGCCGGCGCGGCATTTCCCTTCTTTGGGGGACCGGGATCAACGAGTTTGGGCTCAGCCATCGTCGCGTCCTCCGGCATGGACCAGCGCGACCAGGCGGGGCTTGTCATAGGCGTCTTCGATTTCCGACACGGCCTTGTCGGCCTCGGCCTCCAGATCATCGCCGACGGGTGTCGGATCGCCCTTGCGCCACTCCGCCAGATAATCGCCGGACTCGGCGGCACCGCTGCGCATGGCGGCCATGTCGATCGCCTCGGTGAAGCGCAGGGACAGTTCGCGCTTGGCGCTGCGGCGACCCTGCTTGACGATGACCTGGGCGGGAATGTCGCGCCAGTAAACGATGATCTTGTCCGCCATGAAATCCTTCTCCCTTTAACGGGAGAATGCACCTCAGGAGGAGGTTTGACTACGCTTGTCACGACGTCGCAGTGAGCAAAAAGCGACGTCGCACAGAATTACCAGATGCCTTTGGTGAGGCCGTGCCAGACCCAGGTCCAGATGGCGGGCGGGAAACGCAGATGCGACGGCCCGGATGGCGATCGCGGCGCAAGCCGGCCTTCCAGGGTCTCCTCAACGGATTGACAGACAATCTCAACCGACGCGGCGGTCAGCAGCATGGGATAGGTGGAGATGAAGTCTTGCTTCGCCGGCTGCGGGCGGACTTCGTGAAGCGTTTCGCCGGTATCGATGCCCGCGTCGACGAGATGAACGGTCGCGCCGAAATTGGCTCTGTCGTTCTCCACCAGCGACCAATATCCGCCCATCTGTCCGCGATAGGCGGGATTGATCCCGGCATGAAGATTGATCACCGGGCAGGGCATGGCGGCGAGCGTCGCACGCTTCATCAGCCGCGTGGAAACCAGAACGACCACGGAGGGCGAAATCGTCCGGACAAGATCCAGCGCCTTGCCATCGTTGATCGAGCCGACGTGATGCACCGGAATGGCCGGATTGAGCACCGGCTGGGCGCCGTATTGGTGGCAGATTTCCGCCATGCGTTTGTTCGCCGCCTTCTTCAAAAGTCGGGACGCGATCATGGTGGCCAGTTGTCCGGTGGCCTGTAGCGGACCGAGCCGTCGCGCCCGCCGGCGCCAGATCTCAAGTTTGGATTCCGGATGCTCCTGGATCACGTGGACATCAGGCCAGCGGGCGCTGAGCGCGTTGATGACGATCGCGGGATTGGCGCCGCCGGCCGTCATCACGAGGATCGTCGCTTTCGCGTGGGAGGTCGGATCGGTCGACATCGAAGGCCTCTCAGAAAATCAGAGCCAGCAGCGCTCCAGCGGTGCATACGACGAAGGCGGCCAGCGCGATGGAGGCCAAGCCCAGGACACATCCGACGATGACGCCGATGCCGTCCCGCTGCGAATGGGTGAAGCCGATGATGGCGAGCGCAAAGGCCGGCGGCCAGTTACCGAGCGGGATGGGCAAGAAGACCACGACGGCAAGTATCAGGGCGAGAATGCCGATCAGGCGCTCGGCAAACCGGCTTTCGAGGAACCAGAAGCGCGGAACGACCAGCTTTTCCGCCCGCCGCAGCCAGGGTACCAGCCGCGCGACGATCAATTCGAATGTCTGGGGCTCCAGCCCGTAGTCGCCGACCCTGCGGGGAAAATAGACGCGACCCTGGGCAGAGGCGAACATCTGCCAGGAAATGAAAATCAGCGGCAACCCGAGGATGAAGGTTGCCCCCGGAGGCAGCGGAACGAGGTTGGGAAGCGTAAAGACCAGCAGAAAGGCTCCGAAGGAGCGATCCTGCAAGGCGATTGCGACATCGCGGATGGTGACCTTGCGATCGGTGGTTCGGGCCAGCCGTACCAGGAGGTCCGAGAGATGCTCCGGCTGGTGTTTTTCGCCGGCATGGGTGAAGTCCGATGCTGATGCTGCCGCCCTGTTGGTCACTGTTTTTGCCTTTTGTTGCATGCTTGACCTGAGCCGAGAGTGCAACAAAGCGGTTGTAAAGGCCTTAAAGCGAGAGGAAGCATCAGGCGTATTTTAACGGCAGCGTCAACAGGCGATTAATCAGGGAAAAGGGCAGCGAAGAGTACTAGACCTTACAGTGCGACAAGCTCCGTCTGGAGGTCGCCATAGCCGGTGAAGCGGTATTCGAAGGCAAGCCCCAGATAATCCGCCGCCGCCCGGGCTTTCTGCATGAGGTCGGGATCCTCTTGCTGACAGAGATAGACGACCTTCTGATAATTGCCGAAATACATGTCACGCAGTTGCGGATGCCGATCCAGCCCGAGCGGTTCGATGACAAAGGCTTCGAACTGGCGGGCGAGAAAATCCGTGAGGAAAAACGAGGTCACGTCATCATCGGCATTGGACGCGAAGGCGTCGTTTCCAGAGAAAAACGAGTAGCAATGCGGGCCAGCGAGGCGCTGCACGCCGAGGCGGTCACAGACCTGGTCCAGCAGGCCGCCGGTGCCGCAATCGGCATAGCCGACAAAGATCCGGGTTGCGCCGTTTGCGCGCGCCTCGGTGACGGCCTGCTCAACGCCGGGAGCGATTTTCTGCGGGTAGGCGTGCCAGATTGCCGGCAGGCATTGCAGCTCGATATGGGGCAATTGCTCGAGGCGGGTTACCGCCAGCACTTCGCGCGCAATCGCGCCGCAAGCGATGACGTGAACCTTTTCCGAATTGGTGCGTTGTGGGGCAGACAGATCAAACTGTTCCATTTCAACCGGGGAAGATCATCATGAGCACCGCCAAAGTTACGCTTGCCATTGCCCTTTTTGCATCCGTTGTCAGCCTCAGCGGCTGCGGCAACACCATCCGCGGCGTCGGTGCCGACACGGCCAATGCGGTCGACGCGACCCAGGATGCCGGCCGCAAGGTCGAGCGGGCCGCCCGCTAAACGCTCCGCAATGTGTCGGTAGAGGACGATCACGCCATGACCATGACCTCAGTCGCAAAATTCTCGGCGATCTACATGCTGGTAGCGGTTCTTGCCGGGACAGCATCCGCTTTCTGGCCTGCCGAAAACGGCGTTTCAGGCCGACAAGCTGGAGTCGATACGGCTCAGATCGTCCTGCGATGATTTAAGGGGAAACGCACGGCGCCCAAAAAACGCCGTGCGTTTCGTGTTCCTGCCTCAGGCGCGGGCGCCAAGCCGGTTGTGCTTGCGGCTGATAAACTCCTTGGCGGTCTCAACCGCCACTGCCGCATCGCGGCAATAGGCATCAGCGCCGACAGCCTTGCCGAACTCCTCGTTCAGCGGCGCGCCGCCGACCAGCACGATATAGTCGTCGCGCATGCCCTTTTCCTTCAGCGTGTCGATCACGACCTTCATATAGGGCATGGTCGTGGTCAGAAGCGCCGACATGCCGATAATATCAGGCTGCTCGCGCTCGATCGCTTCCAGATAGTTCTCGACCGGATTGTTGATGCCGAGATCGACGACGTCGAAGCCTGCGCCTTCCATCATCATGCCGACCAGGTTCTTGCCGATGTCGTGGATGTCGCCCTTGACGGTGCCGATGACCATCTTGCCCTGCTTGGGCGCGCCGGTGGAGGCGAGCAGCGGGCGCAGGATCGTCATGCCCGCCTTCATCGCATTGGCCGAGAGAAGAACTTCCGGAACGAATAGAATGCCATCGCGGAAGTCGATGCCGACGATGCGCATGCCTTCCACCAGGGCCTGGGTCAGGACATCATAGGGCGTCCAGCCGCGCGCCAGGAGGATCTTCGTTCCCTCCTCGATTTCCTCTTTCAGGCCGTCATAGAGGTCATCGTGCATCTGCTGCACAAGCTCTTCGTCGGAAAGGTCCTCAAGAATGATTTCGTCGTCTGACATGTCTGGCTTCCCGATTCGGTTGGCGATTTACTCGTACAGTCGATGCAGACTGCCTGAAGCGTAGTTAAACCTCAAGTTCGTGAAAATCCCTTTTCGAAAGCGACGCGCCCACCCTGAAAAGCGACGGTATCGGATCACCGATGTCTGTCCCATGCAAGTGGTTGGCGCTTTAAGGAATGTTTCGCTGCGGAATTGGAATAGCATGGGCTATATCAGCGAGCACGACTTGCGCATCAGTGAGGAAACAACGAGATGGACGACACTTCACAAACATCAGGCGGGCGCCGGGCACGCGGCGAGGGGCGCGGGGCGGCTGCGCGGCGTGCGTCGCGCACGGGCGGCGGGGCAGGGCCGTCGCTGCCTTACATCCAGCGCAAGATCGGCGTCTATGAAGTGCTGGACGAGGAAGGCCTTGAGCTGATCGAGCGCAATGCCGATACGGTGCTGGAGGAGATCGGTATCGAGTTTCGAGACGACGCCGAGGCGCTGGCGCTTTGGAAGGAAGCCGGCGCCGACGTCAAGGGCGAGCGCGTGCACTTCCCGAAGGGGCTCTGCCGCGAATTGCTGAAGACCGCGCCGAGCGAGTTCACCTGGCATGCGCGTAATCCCGAGCGCAACGTGCGCATCGGCGGCAATGCGACTGTGTTTGCCCCGGTCTATGGCCCGCCCTTTGTTCGCGACCTGGAAGGCAACAGACGCTACGCGACCATCGAAGACTTCCGCAATTTCGTGAAGCTCGCCTATATGGCGCCCTCGATCCATTCTTCGGGTGGCACGGTGTGCGAACCGGTCGACGTGCCGGTCAACAAGCGCCACCTCGATATGATCTACAGCCATATCAAGTATTCCGACAAGCCGTTCATGGGATCCGTCACCGCGCCTGAGCGCGCCGAGGATACGGTCGCCATGGCCAAGATGGTCTTCGGCGACGATTTCGTCGAAAACAACTGCGTGACGCTGAACCTGATCAACGCCAACTCGCCGATGGTGTTCGACGAGACCATGCTAGGCGCGCTCAAGGTCTATGCCCGGCACAACCAGGCGAGCGTCGTTTCGCCCTTCATCCTCTCGGGCGCGATGAGCCCCGTGACCGTGGTCGGCACCTTGACGCAGATCCTGGCCGAAGTGCTGGCGGGTGCGTCCTTCACCCAGCTGATCCGAAAGGGCTCGCCGGTCCTGTTCGGCACCTTTGCGGCGTCGATCTCGATGCAGTCGGGTGCACCGACCTTCGGCACGCCGGAGCCGTCGCTGGTGTCCTATGGTGCCGCGCAGCTCGCCCGCCGTCTGAAACTGCCGTTCCGTACCGGTGGCTCGCTCTGTGGCTCGAAGGTGCCGGACGCGCAGGCCGCGCATGAATCGGCCAATACGCTGAACACGACGCTGCTCGCCGGCACAAACTTCGTGCTGCATGCGGCCGGCTGGCTGGAAGGCGGGCTCGTATCGTCCTACGAAAAATTCATGATCGACCAGGACCAACTCGGCATGATGCAGAAGATGGCGATGGGCGTCGACCTATCCGAGGACGGCCAGGCCATGGATGCCATCCGCGAAGTTGGCCCCGGCAGCCACTATCTCGGCTGCGCCCACACCCAGGCCAATTTCCAGACGGCCTTCTATCGCTCGGCGCTGATGGACAACAACTCGTTCGAACAGTGGGAGATCGAGGGGCAGAAGCGCATCGAAGACCGGGCCAACGCGTTGTGCCGCTCGTGGCTCGATTCGTATGAGGCGCCGCCGCTCGATCCCGCGATCGACGAGGCATTGCTTGCCTATATCAAGAGCCGCAAGGACTCCATGCCCGACGCCTTCACTTGAAGGGGTCCCGGGACCGCCAGGGAGCAAGGCGGAGCGGCCCACGTCGCCGACCTGATCCAGGCGGAAGTCTGGCGACCGCATTACAAATACGAGGGGCCGCAATGAGCGGCCCTTCTGTCATTCTGACCCAGATTAAAGACACGCTTCGTCCCCATGGGTTGACAACGCGGGGTGTCGTGGCGTTTTCCGGCGATGGTCCTAAGCTTGCAGGCGGCGGTCGCGCGGCCTGCGTCGTGCTGGTCGGTCATGCCGGATCATCCTTCTGGTCCGCATTTCGCGCCTGGCAGCGCAGCCAGGACCATGGCGGAGGCAAAGATCCGCTCGATACATGGTCGAAGGCGGTGATCGAACCGCTCGCTCAAATTCTCGACGCTACGGCCTATTATCCATCCGATGCGCCCTATCAGCCATTCCAGCACTGGGCGATGCAGGCGGAGGGTATCAAGGCGTCACCGCTCGGCATCCTGATCCATCCGGACTATGGGCTTTGGCACGGCTATCGCGGTGCGATCGGTCTTGCGACGCCCTTGCCGCAATCGGACGTGCAGGTGCCCCCAGTTCATCCCTGCGATACCTGCGAAGGCAAGCCCTGCATCGCCGGCTGTCCGGCAGCCGCGCTGGAGGGGGAGATTTTTGACGTGGGGCGCTGTCGCAGCTATCTCGCGGGCCCCGCCGGACAAGGCGGCTGCATGGCGCATGGATGCGCCGCGCGTGCCGCCTGTCCCGTGGGTAGTTCGTACCGCTATGAGCCTGACCAGCTGCGTTTCCACATGCAGGCTCTCAGCATTATTGTCAGGCAGTGACTCAGGCTGCGGCCTTGAGAGCCGGCTTGCGTGTCGCAGAACGCGTCGCCCGTTCGGGCAAGAGCGCCATGATCTCGTCTACCAGGCGAACAGAGTTCTCGATGGCCTTGTCGAGGTTGCTGACCTCCGCCGCGTTCAGGGCCTGGATGGTGCCGCCCTTGCCGAAGACGTCGCGATAGGCTGCGCGCTCGGCGATTGCATGCTTCAGCGTCCGGATATTGCGCTCTTCGAGGAACTGCTTTGCCGCCTGCAGAGCGCGGGTGGTGACGGCGGCGTTGACGCGGGTCAGGACCACGGAATGGGGGATCTGGATGCCGCAACGCTCGTCAAGCTCGCGAAGCAGTTCCAGCACCTCGGCGCCGCCGGCGGCATCCATGGCGCAGCCCTGTACGGGGATCAGCACGTGATCGGCAAGACCGATCGCCTTGGCGAGCAGGGCATCCTGGCTGCTGGGCAGGTCGATCAGAATGGTTCCGCCCCGCTTGCGTGCCTTACTTACGGCGGCTTCGATGCTATCTTCCGAAATGCCCGACATGACCGAGAGCTGGGCGGTGCGCCCGGAGAGATCATGCCAGCGGCTGATCCAGCCTCTGGGGTCGGCATCGATGATGGTGACGCGCTGGCCACGGCGCAGCAATTCGGAGGCTACAATCAACGTCGCAGTCGTCTTGCCCGCGCCGCCCTTGGTATTCGCAAAAGTAATTACTGGCATATCGGTTCCCCTTAAATAAATCGGGTCGAGCCAAGTCATCGCTCCGGTAACGCAGCGCTCGTTGCATGCTGCTGGAGAATAATTTTGGCACTTATGGTTAAGGATCGGTAAACGGCAGATGAAATTCGTTAATTTCCGGGGCTTGCCGCGCCGACCTCAAAATGGCTGGCGCGAAATAAGGCAATCGCACGCGCTCAAGGCAGTGTTGTCGGCGGCCGGAGGGATCGTTGGCGTAGTTTTTGCCGCGATTGCAGGAGAATCAGCCGTTGCAGCCGATGCCGGCACGGGTGCCTGCCGAATCATGGAGGAGGCCGGGACACGCTACACGGTGTGTTCGTTCGACCCCTCAGCGGATACGATTCGCGTTTACGATTTCGGCCCTGACGGCCAAGCCTATGGCGGATTTTCGAGCCTCGCCGCGCAGCTCTGGAAGGAGCGGCGGACCCTGCGGTTTGCGACGAATGGCGGGATGTATCATGACGATCTGTCGCCCGTCGGACTGTTCGTTGAATACGGCATCGAGCGCAAGGCGATCAGCACGCGCTCAGGCTACGGCAATTTCCACCTCAAGCCCAACGGTGTTTTCTACATCAAGGGGAAGACGGCGGGGGTGATGGAGACGGCTCGCTATCAGGCGTCGCAGATCACTCCCGACTTTGCCACCCAGTCCGGACCGATGCTGGTCATGTCAGGCAAGCTGCATCCGAAATTCCTGGCCGACAGCGACAGTTTCAAGCGGCGCAACGGCGTCGGCGTGGATGCCGAGGGCAAGGTGCACTTCGTGATCTCCGAGGGCACTGTGCGCTTTCACGACTTCGCGACATTCTTCCGCGACCGGCTGGGCTGCGCGGATGCGCTCTATCTCGACGGTACGATATCAAGCCTTTACGCGCCAGAGATGGGCCGCAATGACCGGCTTTTTCCGATGGGGCCGATCATCGCCGTCAGCGATCTCATCAGATGAGCAAGTCTCAGATCTTTGCCTTGGGATAGGCGCGCTCCATGCCGCCGGAGCGGGTTAGGCCGTCCTTGAAGGCGATGAAGGCGGCGTGCTGGCTGGAGCGGGCGACTTCCGCCAGGCGGATCTGCAGGCGGGCAGGGGCGTTGTTGCCGATCCACTCGCCCGTCTTGCCAAGCTTCAGAGAATTGAGGAAGCGGGCTTCGGCGGCGCGCTCCAGATAGGCGAAGAGCCCCTCCAGCAGCGCATCGTCCTGGGCCGGGTTTTCAAACAGCAGCTTCAGGAAGGACTGATCGCTCTCGGCAAAGCTGCCGAGCTTGTCTGCAACGCTGTCGCGGTCTGGAAACGTGGTCTGGGCAGGCGTCATTCTATCTCTCACGAATCTAATATAGTGTCGGGATAGGGCAAAGCGTCCACGGCATCAAGCCTGACGAAACGGAACCGCGCGCAGCGGCAAGCGCGGCACGTCGAAGGCAGCAGGCGGAAGCCCCTTGATCCTGCGATCCACCATGATCTCGTAGGCCTGCTCCAAGTGCCGGGTAAAGCGCTCGGTATCGAACAGGGGCGAGCGAAAGCGATTGTCGGCGATCCGCGCCTTGATCTCGGCCAAGCGCACGGGATCGCGCGCCAGGGCGATGCTGAGCTCGACGAAGCCGCGATCATCCTCCGCCACGAGCTCTGGGACACCGAGCGCCGTCAGCAGGCTTTCCGATACGCGCGAGGTGAAATTGCGTCCGCGGCGCGTGACCACGGGAAGGCCGGCCCAGAGTTTATCCGATGTGGTTGTGTGGCCGTTGGTCGGGAAACTGTCCACCGCGAAGTCCGCCGCCTGCAGGCGTGCGACATGCTCCGGATATCCGGCCCTGCTGGTGAAGATGATCTGTTCGGGGGACACACCGTGGTCGCCCATGTAGGCGGTGAAATTGGATCGCGCATCGAGATCGTCGCACATCATCCAGAGAACAGCATTTGGAACGGCTCGCAGCACCTCGGCCCAGAGCTTGGCGGTAAGCGGGGTGATCTTCTTGGTGGCATTGAACGAGGCGATGACAACGGCATCCCCAGGCAATCCAAGGTCTGCGCGACGGGCCGGCGGCGGCAGCACCCTGTTATCGCTGTCATTGGCCTGGTAGCATTCCGGCATCCGGCAGAACCGCTCGTGATAGAAGGGCTGGGAGGCTTCCGGCGTGACGATGGAATCACCGATGACATAATCGCAGTCGATACCTGTGCCGCAGCCGGGAAAACCGAGATAGGCGACCTGGATCGGCGCCAGGCCGCTGTTGACGAGGCTCACGCGCGCGTCCTTGGTGTGGCCTTTCAGATCGACAAGAATATCGATCCCCGCCGCGCGAATGACCTCGCGCGCCTTGGCGTCGTCGAGATCGCCGATCCGGGTGATGCGGCCGTAGCGGGGTCGCAGTCCCTGATCGGTCGCGATCACCGCATCACTGGTATAGCAGAACAGGGTGACGTCGAATTTCTTGGGGTCGTGATGCAGCAACACGCCCTGGAACAGCCGCATGGTGGCATGCTGGTCGGAAAGATCGTTGGAGAGGTAGCCGACACGAATCCGGTCACCAAAGGTGTGGGGCAAGGCGCGTCGGTTGGCCTGGGACTGGGGCGTAAAGGCGGTGCCGCCATGCATCCTGTTGATGCGGGCATTCAGCGCCTCGTCGTCGCACCACATGATGTGGTCATGGGGATCGTCGACAGCGAAGGCGGAAGCTTCGCCTGCCTTCATCAGGGCCAGCAGATGGGCGTCCTGCGCTTCGAGTTCGCCAAGGCACAGTTGGGAGCGAAGCAACTGCCTATAGGTGTTCTCCGCCTCGATATCGAAAGCACCGTCTCGAACGGCTTCACGGGCGAGCCGCAAGGCCTGGGCCTGGCGGCCGGCGCGCTGATAGGTACGGGCAGCGAGCAGGGTCAGCATGCGCCGGCTCTTCGGATCGACCGCTGCCGCGCGGGCATACAGTTCGGCGGCCTTTTCCATGTTGTTGAGCTTGACATTGCTCTGGGCGGCCATTAGCAGCAGCTTCGGATCCACCTTGGCTCCGGCAAGCGTCGGCGCCAGCAGTTTCAGGCACTGGCGATAGTCACCCTTCTGATAGGCGGCGATGGCGTTTTTCAGCATGGGCTCTTCCGGCAATCTCTAGGGGTGGCGGCGGTTGGGCTCTGGGTTTGCCGGAGGGATAAACCGCGAGGCTTTTGCAAAACTTTCGGGTCCTTCATGCCAGCGGCTGTCATGCGGGCTATCCAGTTGACTTCATGGATGCGAATGGAAAGTCTGGCATCATATTCTATCGATTCGCATAGGCGGTGCCGCGCATTTCCGAGCCAGGGTTCCATCGCCAACAAACGGAGCCGGATGATGCCCGAATTGACCATCTGTATGCCCAGCCATCGCAACCTTGCCGGTTCGCGCCTCGCCATCGAAAGCGCGCTGGCCTATTGCCGGGCGAGAGACGCGCTCCTGGTGGTCTCGGACAATTCGGGTGATCCCGAGAAGCGTGCCTGGCTCGAAAGCATTGGTGCGCCGCTGATCTATCTTGCCCAGGATAACGACGATGCGCGCCTGAATATTGAAGCAGCAATCGCTGCAGCGCCGACACTTCTCGTGATGCCGATGGGCGATGACGACCAGATCCTAATCGATCCGGCACAGCCTGCCTTCGACCTCTCGGACCTGCCCTTCGATTATGTCGGCGTCACGCCCGTGACGATCAGTTTCTCCGAAGCGCTGGGCATGGAGCGGCACAAGGCCTTCGAGATCACGGCCGACGAGGCCGGAGGGCGGATGATTGGCTATCTAGAGCAGGCCCATGGCGACAATGGGTCCTTCCACTCCATCTACCGGCGCGACGTATTTGCATCTGTGTTGAAGCTTTATGCAGAGGCTCATCCGACCAAGGGCAATTACGGCGATTGGGCCATTCTGCTGGCACTTGCGGCCTATGGCAAATTCGCCCACGATCCCAGCACCGTCTATCGCTACAACATGGCGAAATGGGACAGTGCGGAGAAGATCAGCGCGTTGACTGAGGCGGCCTATACGAGCGTAGGCCTGCCGCCCCATCCGGAAACCTATGAGAAGCTGCTGCAGTTCCTCGATATCTTCATTTTCGCGACGCGGGGCGGCACGCCGCTATCCCAGGACGAGCGGCAGCGGTTGAGCAAGGATATCGTCAATATCTTCCTTGGCAGCTTCGTGCAGCAGATCGCGGAAAACCCAGAAAACTACGACGGCGCGATGCGGCATCTCGCCAGCATGGTGCTGGAGGAGCGCGATAGCTTCACCCAATTCCAGATCGCGCTGATGATGGTTGACCGGATCCAGCCGGGCCTGAAAGACCGCTATGTCGCTTTCGTCAAACATGCGTTCCAAGGCATGTGAGGCTATCTTCTGACCAACAAAAAACCGGCCGCGCGTGACGGCCGGTTTTTTTATGCCTGGATTTATGCGCCTGTCAGCGACGACGGCCCCGGCGTTCGCGGGAGCCTTCAGCCGGGCCTTCCGATGCCGTCTTGTTGCGCATCGGTCCAATACGTTCAACAATCGTTTCGATGGTCGGGCGAGGGCCCGGCGTATAGCTGTCGAGAGCCTGGCGCATGGCAGCGAGATGGTTGCAGGAGGTGCCGCAGCAGCCGCCAATGATGCGGGCGCCAGCGTCGCGGGCGAGGCGGGCATAATCCGCCATCAGCGGCGGCGTGCCGGAATAGTAGATCTCCGCGCCGCGATATTCCGGAATACCGCAATTGCCCTTGACGATCACGGTGGCGTTGGGATCGGCCTCGGTCATGTCGAGCAGGCTCGACAGGATGTCGGAGGCACCGACGCCGCAATTGGCGCCGACGGCGACCGGACCATCGCCGATATCGCCGGCAACGCCGTGAATCTCCTTGGGCGGGAGGCCCATCATGGTCTTGCCCGCGGTGTCGAACGAGCCGGTATAGGTATAGGGCAGGCCGACCTTGACGGCCGCTTCCGCCGCAGCGCGGATCTCTTCCGCCGATGACATGGTCTCGATCCAGGCGACGTCGGCGCCGCCAGCCTTCAGGCCTTCCATCTGCGCGACGAAGGCAGCCACGGCCGCATCATGGGTCAGCGAGCCCATCGGCTCGAACAGTTCCCCCGTCGGGCCAACCGAGCCGGCAACGATGACCTTGCGCGGTGCCTTCTCGGCAACGGCGCGGGCGATTTCGGCGGCCTTCTTGTTCAGTTCAAACACGCGGTCCTGGGCGTGATGCAGCTTCAGCCGGTGGCTGGTGCCGCCGAAGGAATTGGTGAGAATGATATCGGCGCCGGCATCGACAAAATCCTGGTGCAGCTTGGTGATCTTCTCCGGCTGTGTCTCGTTCCACAGTTCCGGCGCGTCACCCGCTTCCAGACCCACGGCGAACAGATTGGTGCCGGTTGCCCCATCGGCCAGCAGCACGCCCTTCTCGGCCAGCAGATCGGACAGGGGATTGGTGCTTGCTGTCATGACGGTATCCTCGGTTGGAAAGCGTCAATCATATAAAGAATTCTTTATGTCGCATCAACGCTGAAATGCGCCCTGCAGCATTGCGAATGCGGCAGGGCGAGGTTCCGGAGCGACATCAACCGCTCCGGTTAGCCTTAAGCGCTATTCCGCGGCGATCGGCCTGTCCGCATGGCTTGTGGGCGTCACCATCGCTGAAATGATGCCTTGCAGGTCTATCAGGCCAACGGGATGCCCCTTCGGATCAACGACGGTTGCTGTCGAGTGACCCGATGTCGTCATGACCTTGGCCGCGGCCTCCAGCACGGTGTCCGCCGGAAGGGTGAGCGCCTCCGGCTGACCGTCCAGCGGCCGCATGATGGTGCGCAGCTGGATGACGCGGCCGCGATTGACCTCCTTGACGAAGGCTGTGATGTAGTCGTCCGCCGGACGCAGCACGATATCCTGGCCCGACCCCTGCTGGACCACCTTGCCATCGCGCAGGATTGCGATCTTGTCGCCAAGCCTCAGCGCCTCGTCGAGATCGTGGGTGATGAAGACGACTGTCTTCTTTAACTCCTGCTGCAGGTCGAGCAGAACGGTCTGCATGTCGACGCGGATCAGCGGATCGAGCGCTGAATAGGCCTCGTCCATCAACAGGATGTCGGCGTCGTTGGTCAGTGCCCGCGCCAGGCCAACGCGCTGCTGCATGCCACCCGAAAGCTGGTTGGGATAGTGATTTTCGAAGCCGGCAAGGCCGACACGCTCGATCCAGTACTGGCCCTTCCTAGTGCTTTCGGCCCGGTCGATGCCCTGGATATCAAGCCCGTAGACGGTGTTTTCCATGACGGTTCGATGGGGCAGCAGGGCGAATTTCTGGAACACCATGGCCGTCTTGTGGCGCCGGAATTCGCGTAGCTGCGCCTGGTCCATCTTGCAGATGTCAGCCCCGTCATAGAGCACTTCGCCCGAGGTCGGTTCGATCAGCCGGTTGATGTGCCGGATCAAGGTCGATTTGCCGGAGCCGGACAGGCCCATCACGACGGTAATGCCACCCGCCGGCATGGAGATGTTGATGTCCTTCAACCCGAGCACATGGCCGTGCTTCTCGTTGAGCTCGGCCTTGCTCATGCCCTGCTTGACAAGATCGACGAAGGCGCCGCCATCAGGTCCGAAAATCTTGTAGAGATTGCGAATTTCGATGCCATGACTAGCCATGGATGACCTCCGTGTGCTTCTGCAGACGCCGACCATAGGCCTGGCTGGCGCGGTCGAAGATGATGGCGATGGCAACAAGGGCGAAGCCGTTGAGGAAACCGACGGTGAAGAACTGGTTGGCAATCGCCTGCAGCACGTTCTTGCCGAGACCGCCGACGCCGATCATCGAGGCCACGACGACCATGGCAAGCGACATCATGATGGTCTGGTTGATGCCGGCCATGATGGTCGGAAGCGCCAAGGGTATCTGCACGTTGAACAGTTTCTGTCGATTGGAGGAACCGAAGGCGTCGGCGGCCTCCAGCACTTCGCGGTCAACGAGCCGGATACCGAGATTGGTCAGGCGGATCATCGGCGGCACGGCATAGATGACGACTGCGATCAGGCCCGGAACCTTGCCGATGCCGAAGATCATGACGACGGGGATCAGGTAGACGAAGCTAGGCATGGTCTGCATCACGTCGAGTATCGGATTGACCACGCCCTGGACCCGGTCGGAGCGCGCCATGAGGATGCCGACGGGTATGCCGAGCAGGATGGAGATGAGGGTACAGACCGTGACCATCGAGAGGGTGACCATCGTGTCTTCCCAGAGGCCGACAGCACCAATCAGAACCATGGAAATGGCCGCACCGAGGGTGATCTTGATGTTGCGGCTCACGAACCAGATCACTGCGACCATCAGCAGCAGAATGATGATCCAGGGCGTTTCGACGAAGAAGTTTTCGAGTGCGTTCAGGAACAGCTGAAGTGGCTGCTTGACAATGTCGATGATGTCGCCCGACGCGCGGACAAAAGCCTTGAATTCGTTATCGATCGTGCGCTTGACGACGCGCATCAGGTCTTCGTCTATCTCCGGAAATTCGCATAGGATATCGGGCAGATAGCTGCAGGTGGTGGCCATTACGTTCCCCTTTTCTCGCCACTTTTTTCAGCGGGCCGGACCACTTGGGCCACGGATGCCGAAGCGGATCTTTGCCACGCCACGCGTGCCGCCCGCCAGGCTATCCTAGGGAAGGTGCCGAAGGCAGCTTTTCTGTCTGCGACGTTGCAGGCCGTACTTGCTGCATTTGCCCTAAAAGAGGGCAAACAATCAAGAATGAGTGACGGACAGGCAAGCCTGTCCGTCACCTGGCATTGGGGGTTCAGAGCGCGGCCTTGACCTTTGCAGCCACGTCGGGGCTGACCCAGGTGGTCCACATCGCCTCATATTCCTTGAGGAAGTGCTCTGCTGCATCCTCGTTGGAACCCTGGTTTGCGTCCATCCAGGCGAGAACCTTGCCGACCGTCTGGTTGTCCCACTTGCGGGTCTTGAAGTAGTCCATGGCAACGCCGGCCTTCTCTGAGAAGCCCTTGGTCACGATGGTGTAGACGTCGGAGACCGGATAGGAGTTGACCTTCGGATCCGGGCAGTCCGGAACGGCGGTGCACTTGTCCCAATCGGCCTTGTCGTGTTCCACGCCAAAGCCAAGGCGCACCATCTCGTACTTGCCGAGAATGGCGGTCGGTGCCCAGTAGTAGCCGAGCCAGCCGGTCTTCTTTTCGAAGGCGTTCGCGATCGATCCGTCGAGGCCGGCAGCCGAGCCGGTATCGACCAGGGTGAAGCCCTTGTCGTCGGCCTTCAGTGCCCGATAGAGGTTGGCGGTCGAGATCTGGCAGTTCCAGCCCGACGGGCAGTTGTGTACGGCGGCCTTGGACTTGTCTTCCGGAGCCGGGAACAGCTCGGGATGCTCAAGCGCCTGCTGGACCGTCTTGATATCAGGATGCGCATCCGCCAGGAACTTGGGTATCCACCAGCCTTCAACGCCGCCGTCGCTCAGGAGCGGAGCCAGCTGCATCAGGCGACCTTCGGAAATTGCGGTATCAAGCGGCGTGCGAACGGCGTTGACCCACATTTCAGGCGCGACGTCAGGCTCGCCCTTTTCGTTCATGGACGCAAAGGTCGGCATGGTATCGCCCGTGACGACCGTGACCTTACAGCCATAGCCGCTTTCCAGGATGATCTTATCGACATAGGCCGCAACGCCGGCCGATGCCCAGTTCATTTCCGCGATGGAGACGTCACCGCAATCTGCGGCCTGTGCGGAGCCGGCCATTGCATAGAGGCCGGAGGCGAGGATGGTGGAAGCGATAAGCTTCTTCATGAGCTAAGACCTCCCAGTCTTAATCTGCAGCTTCTCGATACGGTTGATGCCGGGCACTGCGTTCCCTGGCACTCCAAAGGCTGGTCGACATCAGCGCGCCTGACGCAGAGGTTCTATGGCGCACATTGCCTCGATTGGCTGGACCTTGTTTTTAGCCTGCGGAACCCCGTCGCAGATGCGATGATCCTTACCAACATGCGGCAAGCCTACGGTTTCCGCGGAAGAAATCAACCGCCCGACGCGGCCCCACATGCACCTGTGAAGGCGATAAGCCCTTGCTATGGCACGTTTCGCGCCCGAATCCGGAGGCAAATGCCAAATCGTTTGGCGCCTCGGCATGCCTAACAGACGAAGGATCACAGCGAGCCTAAAAGTCACGCCCGAAACGAGACTTTTCCTATTCCAGCAACGCCATGGCGGGCAGAAAATCACGGCCGGGAAAAAATGCTCAAGTCGCAAAAAATATTTTTTAGCCTCCCGCTAACGATCCGGTAACCATGAGCGGCTAAAGCTCTTTTCACTGCAGTTGATCGCCGTCAGTGCCTCCGGCTCAGGTAGTGCGTGCCGGACGGCCCTCGTTTCGAGGAACAGCAATTCCGTCAAGGGATGTCAGCTGATTGCCTCATGTGCGTTCCATGATGGTCACACGAAAATGCCGCGCATGATGCGCGGCACGTCAAATTCTCAATCTATTCCAGTAACCGCATCTCGGCAGCTATTTCGCCTGCCTGAGCGTGTTGCCGCCCCGATCAGCCGGCGTTGCGGGTGCGCACAAAGCCGAGGCGGGCAATCGTCGTATCGAGCTGGGCATTGCGGCTCTCGACCGACTTGCGCGGTGCCTGCGAACCCCAGGCGATCTGCAGGCTATTGTTCCGAGCGAAGATATAGAGCATTGGGTGACCTCCGGGCCGGAACCGCGTCCGGGCGATTTGCTTGATTTCAGCTGTCAGATAATTGTCTGCGGACAGTTTCGCAAGGGAGGGAATCGCCATGAAATGTCGCAAAACGACAATCGAACGCCATTCCGTTTCCGATGCCTAGATTTGACGCATTTTGACCCTCGGGGATGGCCAGAAAATGGCGAAAACGCGGCGAAGCAACGAAGTCTGCGTGAACAAATTTTGAGCGGGGTTAATACATGGCAAAAGCCATCATGCTGCAGGGGACGGGCTCGGATGTCGGAAAGACGATACTGGTCGCGGGTCTGTGCCGGCTCGCGGCCAATCGCGGCCTTGCCGTGCGCCCCTTCAAGCCGCAGAACATGTCCAACAATGCTGCCGTATCCGATGATGGCGGGGAGATCGGACGGGCGCAGTGGCTACAGGCATTGGCCTGCCGCACGCCTTCATCCGTGCATATGAATCCGGTGCTGTTGAAGCCACAGTCGGAGATCGGCAGCCAAGTCATCGTCCAGGGCAAGGTGTTCGGTTCTGCCAAGGGCCGCGACTATCAGCGGCTGAAGCCGCAACTGCTCGATGCCGTTCTGCAGAGTTACGAAGCGACCGCCGAGGGCGCCGATCTTGTCATCGTCGAGGGGGCAGGGTCGCCCGCCGAGATCAATCTGCGGGCAGGCGACATCGCCAATATGGGGTTTGCGACCCGTGCCGATGTGCCGGTGGTGCTGGTTGGCGACATCGATCGTGGCGGGGTCATTGCGTCGCTTGTGGGTACCCATGCCATCCTGTCTGATGAGGATCGGCGGATGATCACGGGCTATATCATCAACAAGTTCCGCGGCGACATATCGCTGTTTTCGGAGGGCGTGGACGCGATCGGCGGCTTTACCGGCTGGCCGTGCTTCGGCATCGTCCCATGGCTTTCGAGCGCTCGGAAGCTACCGGCGGAGGATTCCGTCGTGCTGGAGCGGCTGACGCGCTCGGCCAAGGGGGCACTGAAAGTGGCTGTGCCCGTGCTGCCGCGCATCGCCAATTTCGATGACCTCGATCCGTTGATGGCGGAGCCGGCGATCGAACTTTGTTTCGTGCGATCGGGTGAAGCGCTGCCGGCGGATGCGGGGCTCGTGATCCTGCCCGGCTCGAAATCGACCATCGCTGATCTGCGTGATCTGAAGGCCGAGGGCTGGGACCGGCAGATCATCGCCCATCATCGTCGCGGCGGACGCGTGATCGGCATTTGCGGCGGATATCAGATGCTCGGCCGGAAGGTGCTCGATCCCCTGCGGATCGAAGGCGACACGGCGGAAATCGATGGCTTGGGCCTGCTTGATGTCGAGACCGAGATGGCTCCGGAAAAGACAGTTCGCAACAGTACGGCCATCTCGGGCGAATATGCGGTGGCTCTTTCGGGTTATGAGATCCATCTCGGGTTGACTCAAGGTTCAGATTGCCAACGGCCTGCCGTGATCATCGACGGACGACCTGACGGGGCGATCTCCGGCGATGGGTTGACCATGGGCACCTATCTGCACGGCCTGTTCACCAGCGACACCTATCGCGCCAAGCTTCTGGAGAGCTTCGGGATCAGCGGCGGCGGGACGAACTATCGGCAAAGCGTCGATGCAGCACTCGACGAATTGTCGGTGGAACTGGAAAAGTCGCTTTCGGCGGATTGGCTGGCGCGATTGTTCGGATAGACTGCGGCCGACCGGCATTCCTGCGCAACGCAGAGAGGCATCAAGTGCCGGCGGGCGAGGGAAGCGAGATGGCCGATTTCGATCTGGTACTTCAGGGACATGTCGTGCTGCCGGACCGCATGGTCGAGAAGGGATATGTGGCCGTCGCCGAAGGCGTGATCAAGGAGGTTGGGCAGGGCACACCCCCGCAGGCGCGGGAACGGCATTTGCTCGGCGAGGCCCTGATTTTTCCCGGTGCGATCGACGCCCAGGTGCACTCGCTGTCGCAGAAGAACCAGGAGGATTTCATCTGGTCGACCCGCACCGCCGCAGCCGGTGGCGTGACGACGATCGTCGACATGCCCTATGACGAGGGGGACCTGATTTGCTCTGCCGATGCGGTGAAGCGCAAGATCGCCCATGCCGGCGCCCAGGCGCGGGTCGATTTCGCGCTATATGGCACGGTTGATCCGCTCGAGGGCGCGGTTCGCATTGCCGAGCAGGCCGAAGCGGGCGTGGCTGCTTTCAAGTTCTCCACCTTCGGTACCGATCCCAAGCGTTTTCCGCGAATATCTGCCCCCTTGATGGCTGAGTGTTTTGCCGAGGTGGCACGCACGGGTCTGACGGCGGGCGTGCACAACGAGAACGACGAATATGTGCGCGCCGCCATGGAGAGGGTGAAGGCGTCGGGCATTACTGACTGGCGCGCGCATGGACTGTCACGACCGCCGCTCACCGAGCTGCTGGCGATGACCGAGATCTACGAGATCGGCGTCGCGACTGGCTGCCCGGCGCATGTCGTGCATTGTTCGCTCGGTCGTGGCTACGAGATCGCCGCGGGATATCGAGCGCAGGGTTATCAGGCGACGGTGGAGTGCCTGATCCACTATCTGATGCTGGACGAGGAAAACGATGCCCGGCGGCTTGGCGGCCGCTCCAAGTGCAATCCACCGATCCGGCCGCGGGCGGAGGTGGAAAAGCTGTGGCGACAGCTCGCCAATGGCAATGTCACGCTGCTCTCGACAGACCATGTCAGCTGGTCGATCGATCGCAAGACCAATCCGGACATGCTGGCCAATGCCTCAGGCCTTCCGGGGCTGGAGACGATGATCCCGCTGTTCGTCAAAGGTGCGCTCGAACGCGGCGTGCCGCTGACCTGGGGGGCGAAGCTGATGGCGGAAAATCCGGCGCGGCATTTCAGCCTTGACCATATCAAGGGCGCGCTGACGCCGGGTCGCGACGCTGATATCACCGTGCTGACGCCTGAACCTTACGTCTATGAGGCGGCAAAAACCGGCAACAATGTCGCGGGCTGGTCGCCCTTCGATGGCGTTGAACTGCCCTACAGGGTGGCCGGCACCTATCTGCGGGGTAAGCTGGTCTATGACGGCACCACGGTGCTTGCCGAGCCGGGCTCGGCGCGGTTCGTGCGGCCTCCGGAGCGGCGCGTGATCGCGGGAGCTCAGGCGTGAGCGGCAATCTGCCTGTCGACGCGGCTCGGATATCAGAGGATATCGACGCGCTCGCCGCCATCACGGAGCCTGGTCGGCCGTGGACTCGGCGGGTGTTTTCGCCGTTATTTCTCGAAGGCCGGGCCTATCTGAAGCGCCGCATGGAAGAAGCGGAGCTCGAGACGCGGATAGATTCGGCTGGCAATCTCATTGGTAAGCGCAAGGGCACGGAAGACCGTCCAGGCGTGATCATGCTGGGATCGCACTCGGATACCGTGCCTGACGGCGGGCGATTCGATGGGATTGCCGGCGTGGTGGCGGCGCTGGAACTGGCGCGGGCGCTGAAGGATCGGGGCGTGACGCTGGCGCACGACCTGGAGATCGTCGATTTCCTGGCGGAGGAGGTGAGCCCGTTCGGTGTGTCCTGCATCGGCAGCCGCGGCATGACCGGACAGTTGCCTGGCGCGTGGCTCGACCGGGTGAATGACGGTGAGGTGCTGAGCGCCGCACTGGACGGCGTGGGCGGCGATGCGACGCGTGTCATGGACCAGAAGCGGCGCGACATATCCGCGTTTCTGGAACTGCATATCGAGCAAGGCCCGGTGCTGGAAAACGAAAAGCTTGCGGTCGGCCTCGTGACGGCGATTTCGGGCGTCACGCGATTCGAAGTTGTGATTGAAGGTCGGGCAGATCACGCCGGCACGACGCCGATGACGGGCCGCGCCGATGCGCTGGTGGCCGCCGCACGGCTGGTCCAGGATATCCGTGAGGTGGGGTTGCAACTATCGGCGACGCCAGGCCACTTCGCCGCGACGGTGGGCGAGTTCCGGATGCTGCCGAATGCCGCCAATGTCGTGCCATCGCATGTGCGGCTGCTGATCGATGCCAGAGCCGAACTTCGTCCTGACATAGAAACCTTTGCCACCTGGCTTTCGGAAGCCGTGGCGAAGCTCAATGACGGCAGCGGGATCTCCGCGGCACCGCCGGTCAGGGTTTCGGACAATCCGCCCTTTCCCTGCGACAAGGGGCTGCTCGATGTGCTTGAGGGGGCCGCAAACAAGATCGGCGCCAGGCATCGCTTCATGGCATCCGGCGCCGGGCACGATGCGGCCTGGATCGCGCGGGTTGCACCTGCGGCCATGGTTTTCGTGCCCAGCCGGGGCGGGCGCAGCCATTGCGCTGATGAATATACGGAGATCGCGGAAATCGCTTTGGGGACGGCAGTCCTTTACGAGGCGGTGATCGAGATCGACAACAGGCTTTTGGATCAGGAGATCGCCGATGGGACGCATACTGGTTGAGAAGGATGTAGAGGCAGCCGTCAAGGGCGGCGCGGTGTATGCATCGGGCGGCGGGGGCTGGGCGCATCATGGCCGCATGCTGGGCCTGGCGGCGGTCAATGCCGGCAAGCCGGAACTGGTATCCATCGATGAGCTCAACGATGACGACTGGGTGGCAACAGCCGCCGCCATCGGCGCGCCGGCCTCCACCACTCCCTGGGAAATGCAGGGCGTGGACTATGTGAAGGCCGTGCAATTGTTGCAGCGGGAGCTTGGCTCGCCCCTGTCAGGGCTGATCATTGGCCAGAATGGCAAGTCCTCGACGCTGAACGGCTGGCTGCCCTCAGCCATCCTCGGCACCAAGGTGGTGGATGCAGTGGGCGACATCAGGGCCCATCCCACCGGGGACATGGGATCGATCGGCATGGCCGGTAATCCCGCGCCGATGATCCAGACCGCAGTCGGCGGCAACCGGGCCGACAATCGCTATATCGAGCTGGTCGTGCGTGGCGCCACCGCCAAGATCTCGCCGATCCTCAGGACCGCCGCCGACCAGTCCGGCGGCTTCATCGCCTCCTGCCGCAATCCCCTGCCGGCTGCCTATGTGCGTGCCAACGCAGCGCTCGGCGGCATCTCCATGGCGCTTGATCTGGGCGAGGCGATTATCGCCGCTGAGAAGATCGGCGGCCATGCGGTGATCGACGCGATCTGCAAGACGACAGGCGGGCATATCCTGGCCGAGGGCGAGATCACCGCGAAAAACGTGGTCTACACCAACGAGGCCTTCGACATCGGCACCATGGTGATCGGGTCCGGCGACAAGGCCATGACGCTGCATGTGATGAACGAATACATGGCGGTCGAGGATGCCGGAGGCGCACGCAAGGCGACATTCCCCTCGGTTATCACGACGCTTTCGCCCGAGGGTGTGCCGATGAGCGTCGGCGAGCTTTCGGTCGGCATGACGGTCTTCGTGCTTCACGTTCCCATGGATATCATACCGCTGTCGTCGAGTGTGCTCGATCCGAGCGTCTACCCGATCTGCGAGAAGGCCCTGGGCATCGAGATTGCCCGATATGCCCTGGCGGGAAAGAAGAGCTGAGGGGCGGCGGACATGGCAAGGGATCGGGATCTGGAGGAGATCGTACGGCAGAGGCTTTCCGGCCTGCCGCGGCTTGAGGAAAAGCCGATGTTCGGCGGCCTCGCTTTCATGATGAACGGCAATCTGCTGTGTTGCACCGGCACCGAGGGGCTGCTGGTTAGGCTTGGCAAGGGAAACGATGGCTGGGCGCTTGCCGTGCCCGGGATCGAGCCGCTCTATTCCGGCGTCCGGCCTATGGTGGGCTGGGTGCGGGCTGGTGCCAGCGTGCATCCCGACCCGGACATGCGCGAAAGGCTGATCGCCGCCGCCATTCAATTCGTTGACGGCCTGCCGGCCAAGTAACGCCATCCTCCAGAGGATCATCCATGCCGAAAGACAATCCGCGCCATCCGAAGTTTCCCATCCCCGGCGGCCCCGAGCTCCGGGCGAAGGGTTGGCGGCAGGAGGCTATTCTCCGATTGCTGGAAAACGTCCTGTCCGTCGGCGAGGACCCGGATAACCTCATCGTCTATGCCGCGCTCGGCAAGGCGGCGCGCAGCTGGCCGGCCCATGCGGCCATCGTCAAGACGCTTCTGGAGATGGACGAGAACCAGACGCTGCTGATCCAGTCCGGCAAGCCAGTCGGGTTGATGAAAACCCATGCCAAGGCGCCGCTGGTCATCATGGCCAATTGCAACATCGTCGGGCAGTGGGCCAAGGCTGAGTATTTCTACGAGCTGCAGCGCAAGGGCCTGATCTGCTGGGGCGGGCTGACGGCCGGCGCCTGGCAGTATATCGGCAGCCAGGGTGTGATCCAGGGCACCTACGAGATCTTCATGCGCATTGCAGAGAAGCGATTCGGCGGCGATCTTGCCGGGCGTTTCGTGTTGACCGCCGGGCTTGGCGGCATGGGTGGGGCGCAGCCGCTCGCCGGCCGCATGGCCGGTGCTGCGATCCTGTGCATCGATGTCGATGCGGATCGAGCGATCAAGCGCAAGGCGATCGGCTACCTGCAGGAGATCGCGCCTGATCTCGATGCGGCGCTTGAGATGATTGACGCTGCCGTGCGGGAAAAGCGGGCGCTGTCGGTCGGTCTCGTCGGCAATGCCGCCGATATCTATCCGGAGATCGTACGGCGCGGCATCACGCCTGATATCGTCACCGACCAGACCTCTGCCCATGACCTCGTCTATGGCTATGTGCCGCGCGGCATGAGCCTTGATGAGGTGAAGCGCCTGCGCGAGGACGGGCAGGGCCAGTTGATGGCGGCGAGCCGGGCCTCGATCGTCGAGCACGTCAAGGCGATGCTGACATTCCAGGACAGGGGAGCGGAAGTGTTCGACAACGGCAACCTGATCCGCACCCAGGCCCGCGAAGGCGGGGTCGACAATGCCTTCGACATCCCGATCTTCACCCAGGCCTATCTGCGCCCGCTGTTTGCCCGCGCCATCGGCCCGTTCCGCTGGATGGCGACCTCTGGGGAAGAAAGCGATATCGCCCGGATCGACGATCTCCTTCTGGATATGTTTCCGGACAACAGGATCATCACCAACTGGATAAGGTTGGCGCGGGACAATATTCCGTTCGAGGGCCTGCCGGCCCGCATTGCCTGGCTTGGCCATCTGGAGCGCACGGCGCTGGCTCTGCGGGTCAACGAACTCGTCGCCTCAGGCGAGCTGAAAGGGCCGATCGCCTTTTCGCGCGACCATCTCGATGCCGGCGCCATGTCCCATCCGAACATCATGACGGAGGGCATGAAGGACGGATCAGACGCGATTGCCGACTGGCCGCTGCTCGATGCGATGATGCTGTGCTCCTCCATGGCCGATCTGGTCGTGGTCCATTCCGGCGGCGGCGGCTATGCCGGCTACATGACCAGCGCCGGCGTGACCGTCATCGCCGACGGCACGCAGGCGGCGCGCGAACGGCTGGACCACGCGCTGACCAATGACACGGCAATCGGGGTCATTCGCTATGCCGATGCGGGGTATGAGGAATCGCTGGAGGAGATCGAGTCGAAGGACGTGCCGTATATCCGGTTGCATCGATAGTGTTAAATTGTCACTGCCGCGTCCTTATGTCTCAATCATTTGGACAATGCTTTGAGAGAAGTGATTTTTGAATGTCGCCGTAGATATTCGCACTAGACTGGAACTGAAGTGTGAAAGCCGCCAGATTTTCGCGCTTTTGACTATCTAGTTCGCGAAAACCAGCCTTTACGAAATCGCAACCGCGCCCCTGGAACGCTGCCTGCAGTTCGTTGATATCAAGCCAGATCAGGCTGCTGACATTGGTCAACCCTTGGGAAAGGCGGCTTCGTTTCTTGCTGTCTGAAGAAAGAACGATGTCAATTTTTTGCTGCAACCCTAAGGGTATCTCAAGCCAAGGCGCAGCCACGCTAATGCGGGTAATACCAACGTGCACGGATCATGACCGATGCGCCCAATCGCGCGTTCCGATGGACATGATCTTCCACGGCTGATCGACGAGCCTGTTCCAAGCG
>NZ_FWXU01000024.1 GCF_900176345.1 Rhizobium sp. RU36D | reverse complement strand
GCCTTCGTCATGCCAAACCTCCGTTTGGCATAATGAGTCAGAATTCCTCTGATTTGGGAATCCCATCACGAGTCGGCGTCATTGCTCGTTGGTATCAGCTCCACATCGAGCGCATGCGCGCGCCTACATCGATGCGGATCTGTTTCGCGCTGCGCTCGTTGGCAGCCGCACTTACCTTCGGCCAGGTCGTTGTCTCAAAGAACTGCAGCAACGTCGCCGGGATGAAGCGGGTGCGCGACGCGTAGACATGCCGGTCGCCCTGAGCGTTCTGGCCATGGGTGAAGAAGCGTTGCGGCGTGATCAGGTGCAGGCTGTCGCGTGCGCGCGTCATGCCGACATAGAGCAACCGACGCTCTTCCTCCAGTTCCGCTGTCGTGCCCGCTCCGAGATCTGACGGTATGCAGCCGTCGACGACATTGAGCATGAAGACCGAACGCCACTCCTGGCCCTTGGCAGAATGGATGGTCGACAGGATCAGATAGTCCTCATCAAGCAGCGGCACACCCGCCTGGTCGCTGGTGGCATCCGGCGGATCGAGCGTCAGCTCAGTCAGGAAGCGCTCGCGATTGGCGTATCCGGAAGCGATCTGCTCGAGCTGAACAAGATCGGCCTTCCTCGTGTCCGCATCCTCATGCATGCGATCGAGATGCGGTTCATACCAGGCACGCGCCAGACCGATCTCCGCAGGCCAGCCCGCCTCGGATTTGCGTAGGGCGGAAACCAACGTGGTGAAGTTCGGCCAGTCCTCGCCGCTCTTCGGTGGTGGAGGCAACTCCATCAGCGACAAGAGCGGTTCGGGATCGGCGGCGATCGTATCCAGTATGCGGGCGGCCGTCTGCGGCCCGATACCCGGCAGCATGTGCAGGAGACGAAAGCCCGCGACGCGGTCGCGCGGGTTCTGGGCAAAACGCAGCACCGCCAGCAGGTCCTTGACATGGGCGCTGTCGAGGAACTTCAACCCGCCAAACTTGACGAAGGGAATGTTGCGGCGGGTCAGTTCCACTTCGAGCGGGCCGCTGTGGTTGGATGCCCGGAACAGCACAGCCTGCTGCTTGAGCGGAACACCGACTTCTCGGTTGGCCAGCACCTGCTCGACGATATAGCCGGCCTGATCCGCCTCGTCCTTTACCGTCGCCAGAACAGGGCGCTGTTCGGATTGCCTGTCGGTCCAGAGGTTCTTGGTAAAGCGCTCGCGGGCGAGGTCGATGACGCCGTTGGCGGCGGCCAGGATCGGCGCGGTGGAGCGATAGTTGCGATCGAGCGTGATGACGTCAGCGGGCTTGGGCGAGAAGGCGCCGGGGAAGTCGAGGATGTTGCGGATGGTGGCGGCGCGGAACGAATAGATCGATTGCGCATCATCGCCGACCACGGTCAAACCACGACCGCCAGGCTTCAGCGCCATCAGGATGGAAGATTGAAGACGGTTGGTGTCCTGATATTCGTCGACCAGGACATGATCGAAACGACCGCCGACATCATCGGCGATGTCGGGATCGGAAACCATCTGCGCCCAGTAGAGCAGGAGATCGTCGTAATCGAGGACGTTCTGCGCCTGCTTGGCCTCGACGTAAGCCGCAAACAGTTGCTTGAGTTCGCTCTCCCATTCAAGCACCCAGGGATAGGCTGACCTCAGCACCTCGCTGATGCTGCTCTCGGAATTGACCACGCGCGAATAGATCGCAAGGCAGGTGCCCTTGGTCGGAAAGCGGTTCTGGGTCTTGGAGAAGCCGAGATCATGACGGACGATGTTCATGAGATCGGCGCTGTCTTCCCGATCATGGATGGTGAAATCGACATTGAGCCCGATCTGCTCGGAATATATTCTGAGTAGCCGCGCCCCAATGCCATGGAATGTGCCCGACCAGGCGAGCGCATCGGTCATGATGGCGGCATTGTCGCCCAGCACCTGACGACAGATCCGCTCGACCCGACGGGCCATCTCCGAGGCGGCGCGGCGCGAGAAGGTCATCAGCAGGATGCGGCGGGGATCTGCGCCGTGCACAATGAGATGGGCGACGCGATGGGCCAGCGTGTTGGTCTTGCCGGAACCGGCGCCGGCGATGATCAGCAGTGGGCCGCCGATCCCGGCGTCGGCCAAACTCACGCCGTGCTCGACGGCCTCACGCTGGCGGTCGTTCAGTTTCTCAAGATAGGCTGATGTCATTGATCCCCACGCAAGCTCTTCAGACCGGCAAGTGATTCACGGCTTCCGGAACGAAAATAGAACATAGCGATCTCGATTGGACTTGTGAACCAAGATTGAGCGGATGGGGGCGAGGAGTGCGCGGATGGATATATCCTAGCCTTGCTCTTCGCCTCAATCCTCCAGCGCCACGAAGTCGCTCGCTTCTTCCAATGCGAGTGCTGCGTTTGAAGGGGTTTCTTTCCGCCGACTGACTGACCGTCCGGTGCGACAACTTCAAGGGCATTCGCCTTCGGCGCCTCATCAGTGTAAAACCGGTGCGAGTGTTCGACTGGGGAGGATGGACGCATCAATGTGTAATCTCTATCGATTTAATCCGAAGGACTGGCCAAACCGTTGGGTGCAGGACGCCGAAAACATGGTCAACCTGATGCCGTCCTACGAGATCTATCCCGATCAAATCGCGCCTATTCTGAGGAACACGGCCAACGGCAAGCGCCAGTTCACCAATGTCCGCTGGGGACTGCCGAGTTCCTCCCAGGCGCTCTACCAGGCGGCAGCCAAACGGGCCGACAAGCTCCGGGCGAAGGGTAGGGAGGTAGATTTCGACACGCTAGTGAAGATGGAACCGGACGGCGGCACGACGAATGTGCGCAATACGTCCAGCAAGCATTGGACACGCTGGCTCGGTGTCGAGCATCGCTGCCTGGTGCCAGTCACCAGCTTCGCCGAGCCGGATCCTGCGAACAAACTCGAGGGTGGGCGCACACCAAACGCCTGGTTTGCTCTCAATCCAGACTGCCCTGTCTTTTGGTTCGCCGGCATATGGGTGCCGCAATGGGAAAGCGTGCGGAAGCTGAAGGAGGGGCTGATCAAGGCCGATCTCTTTGGCTTCCTGACGACGGAGCCCAATCGCGTTGTCGGTCCCGTGCATGAAAAAGCGATGCCGGTGATGCTGACCACGGATGAGGAGGTCGAGGTGTGGCTGAAAGCGCCGTGGTCTGAAGCCAAAGCACTGCAGAGGCCGCTGCCCGATGAGCGGATGGTCAGGTTGAGCTACTGACCCAACGCGCATTGCAACAGCGGAAATGATTTCCGGATTCGGCCCGAAGCGGTCATTGGGGACATATAGCTGCCAGGCGGCTACGCGCCTTCCAATTCGCACGTCGCCCATGCTGGCAACTCTCGCTGAAAGCAGACAGTAATGTCTATCGCAAAGTGTTCGGCTCAGTTCAGCACATGCACTCCACATCGATCATTCGACTTCTAAAAACGCTGCAATGGCCGCCCCGAGCGGAGCTGAGGCGGCCATTGCCATGAATTCGACGGTCAAGCGGAAATGTCAGCCAGCCACTTTTCAACGCTTCTTGGCACCAAGCCGAGGAGCCGCTGCGCACTTGTCTGTTCAGCAATTACGTTTTCATCGAGCGTCGCTAGCGCTTGATAGAAGGCGGCGACGTTGGCAGCGACGGGGCCGAACACGGGTTCCAGTAGTTTACGGAAGTCCTCCGGAGACTGTGGCTCAAATTGAACACGCCGATTGAAGTGGGCCGCAAACCCGTCAGCCAGTGCGGCACCTTGCATCCCCGGCAATTGGCCCACGCCGACGATGCCGGTGACCCCATGATCCGTCAGCAATCTCTCGGCAACGTCTGCGATGTCCAAGTGGGAACTCCAGGATACCTTGAGATCGGCACGGATCGGATACAAGAGAACGCCGTCCTGCTTTACGCCGCGTACAACCATGGGCAGGAGCAGATTCTCCAGGTAGAGCCTCGGGGCCACAATAGCGTAAGATATCTGGCTTTCGGCAATACCGCGCACAAGCATTCCCATGGCGCTGTCATCAGGCACCTGAACCGCCGATCCGGCCTGATCGATGACCGCGCCGCTGGTCGAAATGACGACGCGCTTGGGCTTGGCTTGGGTGACGGCTTCGAGAAAATTACGCGCATACTCGATGCGTTGAGATTCCGGGGCCTGCGGGAGATGGAAGAAGATCCCATCCGATCCGGTGTAGGCCTCAACCAATGAGCCCACTGAACTGTTATCGACCGTGATGCTGGGCTTTGCGCTGGCCTTGGCGGGATCTCGGACCGCAGCAAGCACGGTTTTCCCTTTAGATCGCAGAAGATCAAAGAGCGGACCACCTTGTGCTCCAGTCGCGCCATGAATGATGAATGACATTGTTTGCTCCATTGCCGTTGCAGGTAGGAGGCTATTGGTGCATTATGTGCATCAGTTACGTCAAATGCACTATTGGAAGAAAATTCGATGACGGCAAAAAAACTGCCATGCTGCGGGGTTGAGCGATTTCTGCTGCTTCTCGATGGTCCCTGGGCAACATTGATCGTCCGTGAACTTTTAGGAGGGCCGCGGCGCTTCACCGAGTTGCGTGGCATGCTGCCAGGCATCAGCGCGCATACGTTGACTCATCGCCTGAGGCGTTTTGAAGAACACGGCTTGGTGACGCGTATGGCATATGCAGAAACCCCTCCCCGTGTCGTCTACGAACTGACCGAGTTGGGTCATTCCTTGCATGACATCCTTTATGCCATGAAAGACTGGGGAGATGCGCTTCCCGACGAGGTCTTGATGAGCCCGACTTCTTCTGTTGCCCATCAAGAGCGCGGGCAGCCCGGGCATGGGGCTGAACGATAAAGCGATTTGGTCGCCGGTTGTGCCCTGTTTCATCACGATGTCCGCTTATGTTGTTAAGTCGACGGGAGCGGACTGTCTCGTTTCGGCCCCATTCTAGCCGCCAACCTCGAAGCAGTTCACGTCTCCTGTTGGCGCAAGCGGCGCACACCTGTCGGCCCATATTTGCCGTCCCTGTCTCGCCGTAGCGCACGCGGAGCGGCTGCCTGCCGAGTTGCGCTGCTGAATCACTTTGGCAAGGCTTGTCGCGGAGTATTTTACAGACCCGCCCTTGTAGCCGGTGCTGTCCCACCTCGCTGACCGGCTTCATGCTGGAACTGTTGTTCACTATTTAATCGCCATCTCCGGGCAGAACGCCGACGTCCGCAAAATAATTGTGATTGGCAACACCCGCTTAGCGCGGACACCCACGATTTTGATTCCACTCGCTGAATCTTCGCGAAAACTAATCGTAGGAACAGATTCCTGCTCCAAGGCCGTCTTGACGCCGGGACCGAGAAGGAACAGAAGGGGAACGAATAAGTTCTCAGCGACATGATGTCGTGCCTTTTCAACGCGTTTCGGAGGGATTCGCCAACGATGTCCGATGCCCGCGAGCTGGCCATTGCTGATCTGCGTGAACGTATCGCCGCTCTGGAGGGCGGCGTGGCAAAGCAGAAGAGCTGCCTCCCGTTCGGCGTACCCGAGATCGATCGGGTTCTTCCTGGTGGCGGCCTCGCCTACGGCGCGTTGCACGAGTTCGCCGGAGGCGGATCAGGCACTGTGGACGGCGCGGCGGCCGCGCTATTCGCCGCCGGGATCGCCGCCCGCACCGAAGGCAAGATTGCCTGGTGTCTCACAAGGCCTGACCTTTTCTTCCCCGCGCTTGCGCAAGCTGGCCTCCACCCGGACCGGGTCGTTTTCGTTGAGGGCAACAAGGAGGAGGATGTGCTCGCGAGTATGGAAGAGTGTCTTTCTTTCGGCGGCCTGGGCGCGGTCGTCGGCGAACTCGTCCGGCTCCCGATGACGGCCTCGCGGCGGCTTCAGCTCGCGGCTGAACGGACAGGGACGATGGCGATAGCCGTCCGGCGCTGGAGACGGCAGGCGGAGGCGAACGACTTCGGCCAGCCTACGGCATCGAAGACACGTTGGCGGGTCAGCGTCCTGCCTTCCGCGGAACTTCCGGTACCTGGACTCGGGCGGGCGAGGTGGCTTCTGGAACTGATAAGATCGCGTGCGGGCGAGTGTGCTGAGTTTGAAATTGGAGCCTGCGATGACAAGGGTCGTATCCATCTATCTCCCGGATCTGCCGACAGATCGCATACGTCGGGCCGATCCGTCCATACCGCCTGAGCAGGCGGTCGCCGTCATAGCGAAATCCGGTTCGAAGCGCTGGGTGTCCGCCGCGGATGCTGTCGCGCGGAATGTGGGTGTGCGGACCGGCATGCCCGCCGCGAAGGCGCAGGCGATCTTCCGCGACCTGATGCTGGTGGACGCTGATCCTGTGGCCGACGCCGCCGCGCTCGAGCGCATCGCGCTTTGGGCTTTGACGGTCTACTCGCCGATCGTAGCCGTGGATGGCATGGACGGGATTGTCATGGACACCGAAGGCGCGGATCATCTGCAGGGCGGCGAGGAACCGATGCTGACGGGCATCGTCAACCGGTTCCGTTCTAGAGCCCTGACGGCGCGGGTAGCGATCGCCGACACCTGGGGCGCGGCCCATGCCGGCGCGCGCGCGATCGGCCGGGAAACCGTCATCGTTCCCAGGGGCGAGACCGTCCGCGCGGTCGAGAAGCTGCCGCTCTCGCTGCTGCGACTGCCGGAGAAGATCGTCGGCGACCTCCGGACCCTTGGCTTTCAGACAATCGGGGAACTTGCGAACACCCCGCGCGCGCCGCTTGCACTTCGCTTCGGCCCCGAGATCGGGCGTCGCCTCGACCAGATGTTCGGTCGGATGTCCGAGCCGATCGTGTCCGTGCGCGCGCCGGAATGGATCGAAGTCTCCCGCGCCTTCGCCGAACCCATCGGTGCCGCCGAGACCATCAACAAGTACGTCGGCCGGCTGGTCGTCCAACTCGTCGGCGAACTCCAGCGCCAGGGCCTGGGCGTCCGCCGCACCGACCTGCTCGTGGAGAAGGTCGACGGCACGCGGCAGGCGATCCGGGCCGGCACCGCCAAGCCCGCCCGCGACGTCGCCTGGCTGACGAAGCTCTTCAAGGACCGCACGGAGAAGATCGAGCCGGGCTTCGGCATCGAGAAGCTGACGCTCATCGCTGTGATGACGCAGCCGCTCAACGAGGAGCAGCGGGCATCCGCCCTGGTACAGGAGGAGGTGACCGACATCACGCCGCTCGTCGACATTCTGGGCAACCGCGGGCAGCGGGTCTACCGGGTCGCGCCCGTCGCCTCGGACGTTCCCGAGCGGTGCGTGCAAAGGATTGAGCCGGCCGCGGACGAAGTTGGACAGACATGGGTCCACCACTGGAAGAGGCCGGTGCGGCTCCTCGACCAGCCAGACAGGATTGCCGTGATCGCGCTCACGCCCGACCATCCGCCGCGCAGCATCACCTGGCGGGGCAGGCGGCACAACGTGAAGCGCGCCGACGGCCCCGAGCGCATTTTCGGCGAATGGTGGAAGCGCGATAGCGAATTGGAAGCGGTGCGCGACTACTACGTCGTGGAAAACGAGGTCGGCGAGCGTTTCTGGGTCTACCGCTCCGGCGACGGCGTGGATCCCGAGACGGGCGACCGCCAATGGTACATCCACGGGATCTTCGCATGAAGTACGCGGAACTCCAGGTGACGACCCACTTCTCCTTCCTCCGGGGCGCGTCCTCGGCCGACGAGCTGTTCGCCACGGCGAAGCAGCTCGGCATCGAAGCCGTCGGCGTCGTCGACCGCAACAGCCTCGCCGGGGTCGTCCGCGCGCTGGAGGCGTCTCGCGTAACCGGCGTCCGTCTCGTCGTCGGCTGCCGCCTCGATCTCCAGGACGGCATGTCGGTTCTCGTCTATCCCACGGACCGCGCGGCCTACTCGCGGCTGACCAGGCTGATCACCCTCGGAAAGAGCAGGGGCGGCAAAAACAACTGCATCCTTCATCTCGACGACGTCGCCCTCTACTGCGAAGGCCTGATCGGCATCCTCGTCCCCGATCTTGCCGACGAGACCTGCGCCGTTCAGCTCAGAAAGATGCACGAGATCTTCGGCAACCGAGCCTACGTCTCGCTATGCCTGCGCCGCCGGCCGAACGATCAGATGCGGCTCCACGAGCTGTCCGAGCTTGCCTTCAGGCACCGCGTACGAACCGTCGTCACCAACGACGTTCTCTTTCACGAACCCGGCCGCCGTCAGCTCCAGGACGTCGTCACCTGCATCCGGAACAACACGCCGATCGACTCCATCGGCTTCGAGCGCGAGCGCCACGCCGACAGATACCTGAAGCCGCCGCACGAGATGGAGCGCCTGTTTCCGCGCTATCCCGAGGCGCTCGCGCGGACGATGGAGATCGTCGAACGCTGCAAGTTCTCGCTTGAGGAGCTGACCTATCAGTACCCCGAGGAAGCCATCGTTCCCGGCATGGATGCCCAGCAGTCCCTTGAGCATTACGTGCGCGAATGCATCCCCGACCGATACCCGGAGGGGCTGCCGCAGAAGGTGCTGCGTGCAGTCAGGAACGAACTCGATCTGATCCGGGAGATGAAGTACGCGCCGTACTTCCTGACCGTCTTCTCGATCGTGAAGTTTGCGCGGTCCCAAGGCATCCTCTGTCAGGGACGCGGGTCGGCCGCCAACTCAGCGGTCTGCTTCATCCTCGGCATCACGAGCATCGATCCCGAGACCAACGATCTGCTGTTCGAGCGCTTCGTCTCCAAGGAACGCGACGAGCCGCCGGACATCGATGTCGACTTCGAACACGAGCGGCGTGAGCAGGTCATCCAGTGGATCTACAAGACCTACGGCAAGGACAAGGCTGCCCTCTGCGCGACGGTCACGCGCTACCGTGCGAAGGGCGCCATCCGCGACGTGGGTAAGGCCCTCGGCCTGCCGGAGGACGTGATCAAGGCCCTGTCGTCGGGCATGTGGTCATGGTCGGAGGAAATCACCGACCGCAACATCCGCGAGCTCAACCTCAATCCGGAGGACCGTCGTCTTGTTCTGACGCTCAGGCTCGCGCAGCAGTTGATCGGAGCGCCACGGCATCTCGGCCAGCATCCGGGTGGCTTTGTCCTGACCCATGAAAGACTGGACGACCTCGTCCCCATCGAGCCAGCGAGCATGAAGGACAGGCAGATCATCGAGTGGGACAAGGACGACGTCGAAGCCCTCAAGTTCATGAAGGTCGACGTCCTTGCCCTTGGCATGCTGACCTGCATGCAGAAGGCCTTCGATCTCATCAAGGAACACAAGGACGAGGATCTCGACCTGGCGACGATCAGGCAGGAGGACGCCGCGACCTATGCCATGATCCGCAAGGCGGACACCCTCGGCACGTTCCAGATCGAATCCCGGGCGCAGATGGCCATGCTCCCGCGCATGAAGCCGAGAACCTTTTACGACCTCGTCGTGCAGGTCGCCATCGTCCGGCCGGGACCGATCCAGGGCGACATGGTTCACCCGTATCTCCGCCGCCGCGAGGGGAAGGAGAAGGTCGAATATCCGACGCCGGAGCTGGAAGCGGTGCTCGGCAAGACGCTGGGCGTGCCGCTGTTTCAGGAATCGGCGATGAAGGTCGCGATGGTCTGCGCCGGCTTCACCGGGGGCGAGGCGGATCAGCTTCGCAAGTCGATGGCAACCTTCAAGTTCACAGGCGGAGTCAGCCGGTTCAAGGACAAGCTCGTCAGCGGCATGATCAACAACGGCTATTCCGCGGAGTTCGCGGAGAAGACGTTCTCCCAGTTGGAGGGCTTCGGCTCCTACGGCTTTCCGGAAAGCCACGCTGCGAGCTTCGCACTCATCGCCTACGCATCCAACTACGTGAAGTGCCACTTCCCCGACGTCTTCTGCGCCGCGCTGTTGAACAGCCAGCCGATGGGCTTCTATGCCCCGGCCCAGATCGTCGGCGACGCCGCCAAGCACGGGGTCGAGATCCGTCCCGTCTGCATCAACCGGTCCCGCTGGGACTGCACGCTCGAGCGCATCGACAATACGAACCGGCACGCTGTCCGGCTGGGGATGCGCATGGTAAAGGGCCTGGCCGTCGCCGATGCAGCGCGGATCGTAGCCGCGCGCATGAACCGGGAGTTCGACAGCGTCGACGACGTCTGGCGACGCTCTGATGTTCCGACTGAGGCGCTCGTTCAGCTCGCCGACGCCGACGCCTTCCTTCCGTCGCTGAAGCACCAGCGACGCGACGCGCTTTGGGCGATCAAGGCGCTGCGCGACGAGCCCCTTCCTCTATTCGCGGCCGCCACCGAACGCGAAGCCGCGGTCATTCCCGAGCAGCAAGAACCAACTGTCGAACTCCGACAGATGACCGAAGGTCACAACGTAGTCCGGGATTACAGACATGTCGGGCTTACACTGCGTGAGCACCCCATTACCTTCTTGCGCCAGGATCTTGAAAAGCGGAGCATCATCACGTGCATTGATGCCATGAACTCGCGAGACGGCCAATGGGTCTTCGCCGCGGGCCTCGTCTTGGTGCGCCAGAAGCCAGGTTCCGCTAAAGGGGTCATGTTCATTACGATCGAGGACGAGACCGGCCCGGCAAACGTCGTGGTCTGGCCGAGCCTCTTCGAGAAAAGGCGACGCGTCGTCCTTGGGGCGTCGATGATGGCGATCAACGGCCGCATTCAGCGGGAGGGCGACGTCGTCCATCTTGTCGCACAGCAGCTATTCGACCTGTCGGCGGACTTGTCCGGACTGGCAGGCCGCGACACTGACTTCAAGCTCCCGACGGGCCGGGGCGACGAGTTCGCGCACGGCTCATCGGGCGGCCCGGACTCGAGAGAGCGACCCAGGGCGCTGCCGGAGGCGCGGGACATCTATGTGCGCGATCTTCATATCGACACTTTGAATGTGCGGTCGAGGAACTTCCATTGATCCAGGCTAGACTTCAGAGGACGTTGCCACGTCAAACGGCCTAAACCACGGCTTGAAGGAGCACGTGTCGGCCAAGAGGGGGCCCCTGCTCTTTCGAAGGGATTGGCGGCAGGTATTGCTTCACGACATCGTGCACCAGCAAGTCGATGTCTTTGGGGGCGCCGCCGTCGAGATCGGCGCGCGTCCGTCATGATCCCAGCGCCATCGGTGCGGTGACCGGTCTCTCCATTCGCGAGTTGGCCGCCAACGCTGCCGTCCATGGTTCAACGCTGCATTGGAAAGCGTCTTCTCATCACTGAAAACGGAAAGAACAGCGCGGAGGTCTATCGCACGAGGAACGACGCCAGAGCGGATATGTTCGATTACATCGAGTGCTTCTACAACTCGCAGCGGCGCCACTCGATACCGGGTTATCTCAGCCCCAATCACTTTGAAGCCAAGGTGGGATTAGATTAATGCAGCGTCCGAAAAACCAGCAGCTGGCCACTCGTCCCAAACTCGATGGTGAGCAAGTTGCAGCGCTCCAAGCATATGCTGCCCGGCACGGCCGACGCTGGAAAAGCATCCTCAACAACGTCTGGATGGGCGGCGCACCCTATGATGATGGTGGAATCCTCCGTCGCTTTCGAAACACCCATGGTCCGAGCTGGCTTCAGCGTTACCGGCTGCCGAAGGCATTGCCGCCGGTCGATGACAATGATGGCCGCGATGTCGGCTGAGGGTGATGAGCTGAGGCACGGCAGCAGTGACGGGCGTGGCCATGCTCCCCTCGTCTGATTGCGTTGAGCCCCGTGGCGGTTTGCCGTTCGGTTTTGCTGCGGTCTGAACCGGCGTCCGTTCGTTTCAAGGCCGCTATCGCGCCGCGGTGCGACCGGGCCCCGCCGTCCATCGCAGAGCAGATCCGCGTGATCTTCGCAGGGCTGCACCCCGCTCGTCCGCAGATCGGCTCCGCTTGTCCTGGTAGGCCCGGACCTTGAAGCGCCCGTCTTCCGCCGGGTCGGGTCGACCGCACCGAAAGGCAAGCCGGCATGGGGCCGGAACCGCTTCGGATCGAAAGGGACAGACATGACCAAGCCCGCAAGCAATGTTCGCCAATCCGCCCGCTCTTCAGCACGCGTCGTCCAGCTGCGCAAGGGCGCCACCCTCGAGATGGTCCGGCTGACATGCCCTGATAGCGGCCAGGCGCTGAAGATCGCCGAGAGATTCGGAACAGCCGTCATCGACAGCGACGGGATCCGCGATCTCCACGAGCGCCTGATCTCCGAGACGGCAGATGCTCTCAGCGAAGGCCTCGGCGAGCGCGCCATGCAAATCCACCTGCAGCGCATCGTGGGCGCCTTTGTCGGATCTGCTCATGGCGCCGGCCAGTTTTACAGCAAAGCCGTCACCGAGGCGCGCGACGCCACGGCCAAGGCCGCGAACGACGCACGCGACGAGGACCTCGATGGTCCCGTAGGCTACGATAGTGCCGCCCATCGCAAGCGCGAATTTGCCGCCGACATGGGAATCCAATCCCATGCGCTGCGCATGGCTGCCGAAGGTGCCGTCGCTGCATACAAGCACATCGTCGGCGAGGTCTGGAAGCCGTTCGATCGACCGGTCGAGGACCCCGGACGTTCCGTCGATCGCAAGGCTGCCGCGGCCCAGATGTCGGCTTTCGACTGACACCATCACGGCGGGGCTCGCCCCGCCGTGGCCGTTGAGGCCGCTCCCTCGGGACGGCCTTTCGGCATGCCGGCATTCGCGGAAGGAAAAATGAAGGGAGTTTTCTGGCCGCACTATTGCTGCCCGTCTCTTGCGTTGGGCCTGCAGGAGCCGCTCCCAGCCCGCAACGGCTTTGCCGTCCTCCACGTCGTTCCGGCCGTTCCGGTGCAGCCTGTCAGCTTATGGCTCCTGCCATTGGCCTCCGCGACGGGGCCGCTGATGGAGCGGCACGCAGATGTGGAGATGAGACATGAGTAAGACGAATGAAGGCCAGCGTACTGACATGTATACCCGGATCACCGATCGGGTCATCGAAGATCTCGCCAGTGGGGTGCGCCCCTGGATGAAGCCCTGGAGCGCCGGCAATACGGATGGGCGGATCACCCGCCCTCTCCGTCACAATGGACAGCCCTATTCGGGCATGAACGTACTCCTGCTCTGGTCCGAGCAGATCTCGCGCGGTTTCGGCTCATCGATGTGGATGACGTTTAAGCAGGCGCTCGAGCTCGGAGCGGCGGTTCGAAAGGGCGAGACCGGATCGACGGTCGTGTTCGCGTCCCGGTTCACTAAATCTGAGGACAACGGAAAAGGCGGTGAAGTCGATCGGGAAATCCCCTTCCTCAAGGCCTACTCCGTGTTTAACGTGGAGCAGATCGATGGGCTGCCCGAGCACTACCATACCCAGCCTGAGCCGGTAGAGGACCCAATCGCACGCATCGAGAACGCAGACCGGTTTTTCCGCAATACTGACGCGATCATCCGTCATGGCGGTAATCAAGCCTACTACTCGCCGGTCATGGACTATATTCAGATGCCGCCCTTCGAAGCGTTCAAGAACGCTGCAAGCTACTATGCCACGCTCAGCCATGAAGCGACGCATTGGACCGCGGCTGAGAAGCGCGTCGGCAGGGATCTGTCACGCTACGCGAAGGACAGAAGCGAACGTGCTCGCGAGGAGCTGATTGCTGAACTTGGCAGTTGCTTTCTATGCGCCGACCTTGGGATCGTGCCGGAGATAGAGCCTCGGCCGGACCACGCGTCATATCTCCAGTCTTGGTTGAAGTTGTTGGCTGGCGACAAGCGGGCGATTTTCCAGGCCGCTGCCCATGCGCAGCGCGCAACGGCATTTCTTCATGGGCTACAGCCGGAGGCAGGCGATGTTCGAGAGGCGGCTTGAGGCTTGAGTGCTCCTGGTAGAATTAGAGTCGGCCGCCGCTCTCGGTGTCGGCCGGCTCCATCCCCGATGGCGCGGGAGCACCTTGATCTTCGGCAACGCTCAAATCCAACGTCCCCCAAATCGACGGTTTCTGGGTGGCTGGTTTCAGCTTTCGGGATTGCTTGATTTCGACGATAAACGGCTTTGTCTGCTGACGCATTGTTCCTCCAGGCGACGAATCGCAGCGCAACTCTATCGCGGCAGATTGGTCTCGCAAGCCGACTTGGTCGGAGATCACGCGTCGATGGTGCATATCTTCCCCGGGGCTCGTGTGGGTATAGCGGACCGGTGAGGCCATTCGACTTGGGTTTCCCCGTGCAGTTCGCCATGTCGTTTCCCTTTGCGCAATCACCGTGGCTCCATGTGCGGGCTCGATGGGGCAGGTCTGACCGGAGACCGGCTGCGCCTCGACCTTTATCCCGCAACGGCGCTTCGGAACTTTCATCCCCTGCCGCAACCCACCCCACTCGACCAGTCGAGCGGGGACCCCAGGTCGCCGTCATTCCTCGCGAAACAAGAAAGTGTCTTCGCGCCGCCCTCCTCGTTGTTCCGGCCCTATGAGTGCGGTCCGGTCGTCACCGGCCTTTGCGACTGCCATCGAGGCCGCAATGGAGCGGCCCGAACAGCAAAAAGGAATACGACAATGGCGACCATCGGCACCTTCACCTCTACCGAAAACGGCTTCACCGGCTCCATCCGCACCCTCGCCCTCAACGTCAAGGCACGCATCGCCCGCATCGAAAACCCCTCCGACAAGGGTCCTCAGTTCCGGATCTTCGCGGGATCAGTCGAACTGGGTGCTGCCTGGCAGAAGCGATCCGAACAGACAGACCGCGACTACCTCTCGGTCAAGCTCGACGATCCGAGCTTCCCCGCCCCGATCTACGCGACCCTCACGGAGGTCGAAGGTGAGGATGGCTACCAGCTGATCTGGTCCCGCCCGACCCGCGACTAAAAAACTCATCGGCTCCGCTGTAGAAGCGGGGCCACTCTCACTTGGAGCAGCACAGGATCCGCCATTAATCCCGTGAGAGCCTTTGTTTATTTGTTCAGGGCATCCTTCAAAGCCTTGGCAGGCTGGAAGCTGAGCTTCCTTGCAGCCGCAACCTTAATCGCAGCGCCGGTTGACGGATTGCGTGCCTCGCGTTCCGGTGTGTCCTTCACCTTGAACTTTCCAAAGCCTGGAATTGAAGTCTCCGAACCCGCGGTCGCCGCGCTCGTAATCGCCGCGAACACGGCTTCGACAATTGCCTTCCCCTGGGCCTTCGTCAGGCTATGGTCCGTTGCGATCTGATCTGCAATTTCATTGGTCGTGGTCATTGAGTTCTCCTCGTTTTTCAAGAAGAGAATCATTTTCACCGCGGTTGCCCGCTGTCACGCCGACACTGGACCATTGGTCAGTTGATCCGGGCGTTCTCCACAGGAATGAGGACAATACAGCCCACTATTCAGTGGCTATGGACCGAACAGCTTCGGCAACCACGTCAAGAGCATCGACGTCGAGCTCGATGATTCCGTCTGCCTTTTCACCGATCGTTTTCGGCGTTGCTCCGCTGTTGTCCCAAATCCACGCCTTATCCGCTTGCTCAAGGAACCAAGGGAACTGCTCGAGAGAACGTTGGTATCGCTGTCGGACCTTCTCGTCTGGGACCGGATGTCCGCCCTTGGCGACGCGCAGTTTGATACGCTCGATTGAGCGTTCGGGGCTGTCGAGCACCACATATAAGAACCACAGGGCGAATCCCAGTGACTTCGCCGTTTCGACGAGCCGTCGGTATTTGCCAGTCGAAAGGACAGTTTCGACACCAATGGTTTTGTGCACATTAATGGATGCTTCGAGCCACAACTCGATTCGTTGAACCGCTGTCAGATTTGCTTCCAGCAACGGCTTTGCTTCCACCTTGCTAATTCGTGCAGCAAGGAGATCCGGGTTGACGATCCAAACGGAACGACCTTCCATTTCCAGATCGGCATCCGCGTAAACGCTACTTTTGCCAGACCCATTCGGACCAGCAATGATCAGGAAAACAGGCTGCTCAATCTTGGACGGGAGCACGATCACGAACGCCAGTGACAGCCTTGTTTTCGCGGCGTGCCTTGTCGACATTCCTACTAAACACGTAGCTCAGATCTTTCCCGAGCGTCTTGCTCTGGGCGTCGATCGTCCGCAAAGTAACATACTGACCGCTGTCGACATCCCGCACACGCTTCTGTGTCACAGCGGTGTCCCGTGCGCCCAGCTTGGGATTGTTAAATTTCTTGACGACGACTTTGGCCATGTCTGCTCCAGATATTCTCCAAATATAGCAGTCTTTATCCGGTACGCAATGAGCCAAGTTGATCCTTTGAATGGGTGACCGGCAGGTCCGGCGATTTATCAGCTAGATCGGGATTAAGCGTGGACATCCAGGATCTTGGCGAAATCGACCTGAGGTGGATCGCCATTGTCGTATTCCCTTTGCGTAATCACCGTGGCTCCATGTGCGGGCTCGATGGGGCAGGTCTGACCGGAGACCGGCTGCGCCTCGACCTTTATCCCGCAACGGCGCTTCGGAACTTTCATCCCCTGCCGCAACCCACCCCACTCGACCAGTCGAGCGGGGACCCCAGGTCGCCGTCATTCCTCGCGAAACAAGAAAGTGTCTTCGCGCCGCCCTCCTCGTTGTTCCGGCCCTATGAGTGCGGTCCGGTCGTCACCGGCCTTTGCGACTGCCATCGAGGCCGCAATGGAGCGGCCCGAACAGCAAAAAGGAATACGACAATGGCGACCATCGGCACCTTCACCTCTACCGAAAACGGCTTCACCGGCTCCATCCGCACCCTCGCCCTCAACGTCAAGGCACGCATCGCCCGCATCGAAAACCCCTCCGACAAGGGTCCTCAGTTCCGGATCTTCGCGGGATCAGTCGAACTGGGTGCTGCCTGGCAGAAGCGATCCGAACAGACAGACCGCGACTACCTCTCGGTCAAGCTCGACGATCCGAGCTTCCCCGCCCCGATCTACGCGACCCTCACGGAGGTCGAAGGTGAGGATGGCTACCAGCTGATCTGGTCCCGCCCGAACCGCGACTGAGACGGCCAAGCCCCGCCTGACAAAGCGGGGCTCCCCTCTTCTCCCTTCATAAGCCGGAGACAGGCATCGAGCCCGTCTCCGGCTTTTTTGGTGCCACACGAGAGAGGAGGTTTTCTCAGAATGAGGCAGTGTGCCGTGTCGCGCGCGCAGCCTCAAGGACCTGGCGGTTCCCCCAAAATGCTGCGCATTTCGGCTCCCCCGCCGGTCGCTCACGCGGTCGCTGGCGCGCTCCTTGACCCTGCCCACTCGCCAAGCCGGCGGTCGTCATCTTTCTCAAACATCAGGAGATGACGACGATGACCATCGAACAGCACATTGAAGAACTGCGCGCTGAACTGCGGAATGCGTTTGACGTCAGCGAGCGCCGCGAGATCCATACCGAGCTGGAATGCGCTCTGGCCGAACTTGCCGTCATCGTCGCCGAACAGGACGGTCGCCTGGATGCGGAGCCGCCGTTCTGACGGCGGTGATCTCTGCCAACCCAACCACTGTGCGATTAAGGAATACATGATTTCCGGCAATGCTGTATTTCCTATATAGACAGCATTGCAGCCTTTCACCATGATTCCATCGAGGCTTGCCATATGGCAAACAGGAACGGCTCCTACACGACAAGCGACCTTTCTCGGAAATCCGGGGATATAATCGCCGAGGCACTCCGACATCCCGTGACGATCACACAACGCAACAAGCCGCGACTGGTGTTGCTGACCATAGACGATTACGAACGTCTGATGCGCCAGTCGGATCGTCGCTCGGTGGGCAGACTGGAGACCATGCCCGACGAGCTCTTTGCTGAATTTGAAGAGGCCGTCGACGCATACGGCCAGTCTGATGAGACGAGCCGTTGAGCGGATATGAGAAGGTGCAGACGGCTGCGGTTGTCTGGTAGCCATATCTGTGGAGCCATGAGGCAAACGCAGGAGAAACGGCAGGGCGCAAGAACCGTCCTGTGGCTGTCGGCGTTCGGATCTCGACGGCGAGCGGCGATCTTGTCTTGTTCTTTCCAATCACAACGAAGATGCCCGACCGAAATCGCTTCGCCATTGAAATTCCGACGATCGAAAAGCGGCGCGCAGGTCTCGATGCAGATCTTCCGTTGTGGCTCATCCTGGATGAGTTCAACAGCGATGTCATAGGTCGGTCATTCTATCTGGAGCCTGAGCCTCCGCTCGGTCACTTTAGCAAGGCATTCTTTTTGCCGCTTCTGCGCGAATTCATTGCACGGCGAAAGTCCTTTGCGGACGTTCGCCGATCGAGATAGCGGAGATTGGACGGCAAGGGGTCCGTCATAGCGAAGGCGAAGGTCCGCACAATGCTCCCCACACCTTCCTTGCCAGCGGCAGCACCGCCGGGCGCTTCCCGCTATAGGACGGAGCGGGCTGTCCGATATCCCCGGCGGCGTTTTTGCCTGAGAAGATCAAGGAAGAGAACGACCGCATCCTGTTCTTTTTCGAATTGGTGAGTTTTCACCTGACCGCTCGTCCCAATCCGTCCCCATCGCCGCGTCAGGCACGCCTCCCCGAACAGGTTCGGTTCGATAGACATTGCGTAGAAGCGGGCCATGTTTTTTTTGGCATCCTTACGTTCGACATAGAGGTGATAAGGTTGGGTGATCATGCACTCAAAATCGCGCGAACTGCCTCTCGCGTCCAACGAGACTTGTGAATCGATTGTGCAGGATCGATTCAGTTCTGTGAAGAATGGGTCGCGACAAGGTTGGGCGGCCCGCCTTCGGCATACGGCTTTATTCGCCAGCGCGAACGAAGCCCACAAGCAGTCTTCGCCGATTCCGGTGACGATCCTCCCGCAATGGCAAGATCGGATCGCACATTGGCTACTCCGATTGATCCTTGCTCAAGAGATGACCCGATCGAGCAGCCGGTTGATGAAACCGGTTTTGCCCGACGCAGGTTTTCATATCGTTGCGCCGGAACCAGATGGCGCGACCGCATCTGAGCGGCGGATTGCCGGCGGTAAACACAATCTGTTCGTCGGCCCGCATTCGCAGAACTTCATGGGGCTGGATGAGCGGACGCGCTGCAAGCTGTTTCGACCGCGTCCGCGATGAACCCCGTGCCTGATAACTGCGGCTGACCTGGTCGATTTCAACCGTCGTCATGCCGCAGCGGCGGGAGATGTATTCGGCGGTTTCCGGATCGTTGATGGCAGCAAATGAAATCCAGCTCGTGCTCTCGAACCATTTGCTCGATGCGTCACGTCCACCGTATGTCTCGCGTAGCTGGCCGATGGACTGATAAAGTAGGGTCAGGGTGATACCGTATTTGCGCCCGGCATCGCGCGCTGTCTCCAGGATGCGCATGTAGCCGAGGCGCGCCACCTCATCGAGAAGGAAAAGGGCACGGCCTTCGATCACTCCATCCCGATTGTAAATCGCGTTGAGGAACGAGCCGATGATGACGCGCGCGAGCCCCGCATGCGTCTCAAGCGTCTTCAGGTCGATATTGATGAACACGTCCGTCTTGCCTGACGCGATATCGTCCGTGGAAAATGCAGAGCCGGACACCAGAGCTGCGTAGTTCTGGTACGATAGCCAATGTGTCTCCTTGATCGCATTGGCATAGACGCCGCTGAACGTTTCCGGCGTCATATTCACGAACGCGGCCACGTTTTCCTTCACGAACGCCGATTCTGAATTGTCGTAGATGTCCTGTAGCCGCTTGCGAAGTTGCGGTTCCGGCTCCGACAGGTTGGCCCTCACCTGGCGAAGCGTCTGCTGCTCTGCCGGCGTGTGGCCGGAAAGGCAGACGTCGGCGATTATTGCGGTCAGGAGTTGAAGACCGGACGCTCGAAAGAAATCATCGCGGACGCCGCTCGCGCGTCCACTCTCGCTCATGAGCCAGGACGCAACGGCGGCTATATCTTCTTCTTTCGTACCACCGAATTTCCCGATCCAGGCGAGCGCGTTGAAGCCGATCGTCGGTTGGCGGGGATCGAGGATGCGGATCCTTCGCCCCGCGCCCTCGCGATGCTTCGATACCATCGGCGCCACCTCGTTGGAAGGATCGAGCACGATCAACGATCCTCCCCATTTGAATGCGGTCGGGATTGTCACCGACGTCGTCTTGAAGCCGCCGGAGCCGGCAAAGACAATCCCATGAGATGAGCCGAAGGAGCCATCGAAGCAAAGCAATGGCGCTTTTCCTCCTTCACCCCAGGTATCCGTGTCATCGGCGCGGAACCCACGAACGGCTACGCCATCACGATCGACACGGGAACGCTCGCCGATCACGATGCCGCCGGCTGCACCGAACAGCCGCTCGGCCTCGGTCAGCGTCATCCACGCGGCCTCTCCGTGCAGCGCGCGTTTGCCGACGATCCGCTTGGGTTCGGGCCGGACGAAAGCCGCGTTTCCGATCAGCGCAACACGAAGCGCGAAGCATCCCGTCATCAGCATACCAACCGCTCCGATCATCGTGGCTGGATCGAGATAGGCGAGGATGAATTTGCCCTGGGGAACCTTGTCAGAAAACGCAGTGAGGCGCGATGTCTCGCGCGCCGCCGCTAGCAGAATGTTGACGCCACTCCCTGCGACCGCGCTCCAGCCAACGAGTCGGATGCTCGCCGATCCGGCCGCCGCGAAGAGAACGATGATGCAGACCGCGGCGGCGGCAACATATGGCGTCGCGATACCGATCCTGCCGAGCATCGCGCGCTGGGCCTCAGTCTTGCCAAGCAACGCAAGCGATTTGTCGATCCCTGTCAAACCGACGGCGGCCGCGATCATCAGCATGAGCGGGAGGATGGAGAGAATAACCCTATTCGCCGTCATCACCGAAGGCCTCTGCGCCGATTGCTCTCAGTCTCTCACGTTCTCCGGCTTCCGCCTTCAGCCGATCTGCAAGCTCGATCAAAGCGCCGAGCAGCGTGGCCCGCTTTTCGAACCGAAGGCCAGCCTTCACGATCAGCCCTCCAAGCTCGATCTTTTCGCGCGTGTCTTTTTTGCGGGAGTCTGATGTCGCCGTCCTCGCCATGCGCTCAAGCCTCGCCAGAGCCGCCTGGAGCCTCGAAAATCGGCTTCGCCGAAATCTGCCCAATGCTCGCGCCTCCCCTCTCCTTCCCGTTCGATCCAGAACTTTGTGCTGTCGGGCCGCCGCGAAACCGTTTCGCCACCTCCTCGAAGGCCGTCTGAAGCTCGGTCTCGTCTATCTCGAATTCGCCAAGACCAGCGCGCAAAGCGATGCGCCCGATCCGTTCGGCCTCTCTGGTTTCCGCTGCCTTGAGCTGCTCCTGGAGCTTGGCGATTTCTTCGCGGATTTTCGAGGAAGGCTTTTTCATTCCGTTGGTATCCTTTCGCTGAACGTCGATGCCGTCAGGCAGAAGATTTCAGCGCGGAGTGCGCAACGCACTACTGTGAATCCTACAATCGCCAGAGGCGATGCTTTGAGGAATGATCCCATCCGTTCGCAAGGACGGATCCGAAGGGCGCAATTATACGTCGCTGTTGCGACGCTCTGCCTTTGGCCTTGGGCCGACGCGTTCCGCGCTTGGACAGAACCATTTGATTTTGTTCGCAACCGGGAAACAACTTGCCGTGGCCGTACCCCATTTCTCAGTCAGCATCGTCGCCCGTGGCTCCGGCCGCAGCGCTGTGCTATCGGCGGCCTACCGGCATTGCGCAAAGATGGAGTACGCGCGAGAGGCCCGGACGATCGACTACACCCGCAAGCAGGGCCTGCTGCACGAGGAGTTCGTCATTCCCGCCGACGCGCCGGAATGGCTGCGGGCGATGATCGCAGACCGCTCGGTGTCCGGAGCTTCCGAAGCCTTCTGGAACAGGGTGGAACAGGTCGAGAAACGCTCCGATGCGCAGCTGGCCAAGGACGTGACTATTGCACTACCGATCGAACTGACTGTCGAGCAAAACATCGAACTCGTCAGGGACTTCGTGGCAAGGTACATCACGGCCCAGGGCATGGTGGCCGACTGGGTTTTCCATGACGTGCCTGGCAATCCGCATGTTCATCTTATGACGACGCTGCGGCCGCTGACCGAGGACGGCTTTGGCTCAAAGAAGGTCGCCGTGCCTGGACCAGACGGTGTGCCTCTTCGCAACGCGGTTGGCAAAATTGTCTACGAACTTTGGGCCGGAGGGACGGGCGATTTCAATGTGTTTCGCGACGGTTGGTTTGCTTGCCAGAACCGGCATCTGGCGCTGGCCGGTCTCGACATCCGCGTCGATGGACGATCTTTCGAGAAGCAGGGTATCGAGCTCACCGCAACCATTCATCTTGGCGTCGGTACGAAAGCTATCGAGAGGAAGGCGGCTATCGGGGGTGAATCGGCAGACGAGAGGGTAGCGCTCGAACGTCTGGCGTCGCAGGAAGAGCGGCGGACCGAGAACGCCCGCTGGATCCAGCGTCATCCGGAGATCGTGCTCGACCTGATCGCGCGGGAAAGAAGTGTCTTCGATGAACGCGATGTCGCGAAGGTTCTACATCGCTATATTGACGATGCGGGTCTCTTCCAAAGCTTGATGGCGCGCATTCTGCAAAGCCCCGAGACCCTGCGTCTTGATCGCGAACGTGTGGACTTTGTGAAAGGGGTCCGGGCGCCTGCAAAATATACGACGCGGGAACTGATTAAGCTCGAAGCCGAGATGGCGAACAGGGCGATCTGGCTCTCGCAGCAGTCGTCGCATGGCATGCCAAAGTCCGTGCTGGAGGCAACGTTTGCCCGCCATGAGCGTCTGTCTGAAGAGCAGAAAACGGCAATCGAACATGTCGCGGGCAATGAGCGGATCGCCGCCGTGATCGGCCGCGCCGGAGCCGGCAAGACAACCATGATGAAGGCGGCGCGCGAAGCCTGGGACGCGGTGGGATATCGCGTCGTTGGTGGGGCGCTTGCTGGTAAGGCGGCTGAAGGTCTGGAGAAGGAGGCCGGCATCGTCTCGCGCACGCTGTCGTCCTGGGAGCTCGGCTGGAAGCAAGATCGCGGGCAACTCGATGAGAAGACGGTTTTCGTTCTGGACGAAGCCGGCATGGTGTCGTCACGGCAGATGGCCTTGTTCGTCGACGCGGTCACGAAGGCAGGCGCCAAACTCGTACTCGTCGGTGATCCGGATCAGCTTCAGCCGATCGAAGCCGGAGCGGCGTTCCGGGCAATCGCCGATCGTGTCGGTTATGCGGAACTGGAAACCATCTATCGCCAGCGTGAGCAATGGATGCGCGACGCATCGCTTGATCTCGCGCGTGGCAATGTCGGCAAAGCGGTCGCAGCCTATCAGTCCAATGGCAAGATGATCGGCTCCGAGCTGAAGACAGATGCCGTTGCCAACCTCATCGCTGACTGGAACCAGGATTACGACCCCGCCAAGTCTATACTGATCCTCGCGCACCTGCGTCGCGACGTCCGAATGCTGAATGAACTGGCGCGCGCCAAGCTGATCGAGCGCGGGATTGTCGAACAGGGTTCCGCGTTCAAGACCGCCGACGGTATCAAGAGCTTTGCGGCCGGGGACCAGATTGTCTTCCTGAAGAACGAGGGATCGATGGGCGTCAAGAACGGCATGCTGGGGAAAGTGGTGGAAGCCACTCCCGGTCGGCTTGTTGCAGCGGTTGGCGAAGGTACGGACCTGCGCCAGGTTACCGTCGAGCAGCGCTTCTATAACAATGTCGATCACGGTTATGCTACCACGGTGCACAAGAGCCAGGGTGCGACGGTCGACCGCGTCAAGGTGCTTGCATCGCTCTCGCTCGATCGTCACCTGACTTATGTCGCGATGACCCGACACCGCGAGGATCTTGGTGTCTATTATGGCAGCCGATCCTTCGCCAAGGCTGGCGGCCTGGTCGAAATCCTGTCGCGTAGGAACTCCAAGGAAACGACCCTCGATTATGCCGGCGGCAGTATCTACCGGCAGGCTCTCCGCTTTGCCGAAGCGCGCGGGATGCACGTCGTCAACGTCGCCAGAACCGTCGCGCGCGACCGTCTTGAATGGACGGTTCGGCAGAAACAGAGGCTTGTCGATCTCGCCGGCCGGCTTGCGTCCATCGGCACCAAACTCCGCTTCGCAACCTTGAAAACCAGCACAGTTCCCATCGCAGCAAAGGAGGCGAAGCCTATGGTGGCCGGTATCACCACATTCCCGAAATCGATCGTTCAGGCTGTCGAGGACAAGATCGCCGCCGACCCGGCACTCAAGAAGCAGTGGGAGGAGGTGTCGATGCGCTTTATCCAAGTCTACGCGCAGCCAGAAAGCGCCTTCAAAGCCGCCGATGTGGACGCGATGTTGCGCGATCAAGCTATAGCGGAAAAGACAATCGCAAGGATCGCAGCGGAGCCGGAGGCCTTCGGCGCGCTCAAGGGCAAGACCGGGGTCTTCGCCAGCCGCGCAGAGAAGGCGGACCGGGATCGGGCGCTCAAAAACGTCACACCACTCGCCGACAGCATCAGCGACTATCTGAGGCGACGTGGCGATACGGAACGCCGAAATCACGCAGAAGAGTTGGCGGCTCGCAGACAGGTCGCACTGGAGATCCCCGCTCTCTCAGCCAGTGCGAAAAGTGTCTTGGAACGCGTCCGCGATGCCATCGATCGAAACGATCTCCCCGCCGGTCTCGAATATGCGCTTGCAGACAAAATGGTGAAGGCGGAACTGGAAGGTTTCGCCAAAGCCGTCACCGAACGTTTTGGAGAGAGGACCTTCCTGCCCCTCGCTGCGAAAGATGCCAACGGCGAGGCATTCCAGCGCGTCACGTCAGGAATGAATGCCCCTCAAAGGAGCGAAGTGCAACAGGCCTGGAATACGATGCGGACGGTGCAGCAACTGTTCACCCATGAGCGCAGTGTGACGGCACTCAAACAGACCGAAGCGCTGCGTCAGACTAAATCTCAGGGGCTCACCCTCAAATGAAGATGCGTCATCGACATAAAGTGATACGGCGCATGAAACGGCTCGTCTGGTTCTATCGGAGCAGCAGCGTCAGCCTTTTTACGCTTGGCCTCATTGTGCTGCTCGCAGGCCAGGGCTTCAGAATCAATCTGACGCCGAGTGAGCCGCTGGGTCTGTGGCGGATCGTCAGACCCGATCGTCCGATCTTGGTCGGCGATATGGTCTTTATTTGCCCGCCAGACACTGCTGCCATGCGTGAGGCGCGTGCGCGTGGATATCTGCGCTTCGGCCTCTGCGCCGGCTGGGTCGCACCGCTGATCAAGACCGTCGTTGCAGCTTCCGGACAGGTGATCGAGATCCATGATGATGTCCGCATCAATGGTCGTTTGCTTCCTTACTCGCGCGTCGCACGGACGGATGGCCAGGGGCGTGAGATGGAGTGGTACGACGGCGGTGTCGTTCCGCCCGGCACCGTGTTTTTGTATTCTGAGTTTCCGGCATCGTTCGATAGCCGATATTTCGGTCCTTTGCCGATGGATGGGATACTCGGATTGGCGCGAGAGGTCTGGACGTATGCGCCGTAAGCTCTTCCAGTCGGGTGTCCTCGTGGCACTCTCAACGGGTGCTGGGTGGATCAGTTGGAGCGGTCATGTACTTCTCTTGCCCGTCGCGGCTGCATTCCCGATGCTCTGGTCCCTGGCGCATACGCGACTGCAGGCAACGGTCATCTCTGCTGCCTATTTCCTCGCCGCATCGCGGGGATTGCCGCAGGGCGTAGCGCACTTCTATTCATCAGATATCTGGCCCGGTCTACTCTTGTGGCTGGTCGCCTCTGCCGGTTTCGTCATTGTGCATGCAGCACTCTGGACCGATTGCGCCGGTTGGCGAAAGCCCAACCGTTTCCTGATCGCCTGTGTGATCATGGCGATCCCGCCGTTCGGGATTACCGGATGGGCGCATCCGATTACCGCCGCCGGTGTCTTGTTTCCAGTTTGGGGCTGGTTGGGTCTGTTGGCGATGGCAGCCGGCCTTGGCGCGATGACGACCTGCAGGTGGCCGGCTGCTGCCATTGCCATGACCGGCTTCTGGCTCTGGTCCGCCGCTGAGTGGACGCAGCATAGTCTACCTGCGTCGTGGCAAGGTGTCGACTTGGAAATGGGATCTTCTCTCGGTCGCGACGCGAGCCTTGAGAGCCAAGAGGCACTGATCGAACTTGTTCGCCGTCAGGGGCCAGCTGATCTCGTTGTCCTGCCGGAGAGCGCACTCGGCTACTGGACGCCGACACTTGCGCGGCTTTGGCAAAGGGCGCTCGCAGAGACCAGGACTACAGTGATCGCTGGTGCCGCGCTCATTGACGCGAAGGGGTACGACAATGTGCTCGTTTCGATCAGTGCGGATAGAAGCGCAATCCTTTATCGCGAGCGCATGCCCGTTCCCGGTTCGATGTGGCAACCTTGGAGGAGCCTCACCGGACAAGGCGGCGGCGCGAAAGCGCATTTCTTCGCAAATCCGGTCGTAGAAATCGATGGCTTCAGGATTGCGCCTCTGATTTGCTACGAACAGCTGATCGTCTGGCCGGTTCTCCAATCGATGTTGCACGATCCCGATGTGATCGTTGCTGTGGGCAACGGCTGGTGGACATCAGGCACTTCGATCGTCGACATCCAGCGCACGAGTGCCCGAGCCTGGGGTCGCCTCTTCGGCAAACCCGTCATCCTCTCATTCAACATCTGACTGGACGGTCCTCATGCTTGACGTAGCGCTGATCGAAAAATGTGCCGATCCTTCCCTGACGCCCGCGATCGTCGAACAGTTCGTGGCTGCGGCAGGCTCCGACGATCCCTTGGCGATCACCGTCAAGTCCGGAGGACGCCTGGTTCTTGTTCCGAAACCGGAATCACCTGTGGCGGCGCTCAAGATCATGAGACAGTATGTGGGAAAAGCGAATGTGAGGGTCGGTCTCACGCAATATCCTGCAGGCGTTGGCATTACCGATATTGCTCAGCTTGATGCTACGCTCATTGACCCCTGCGAAAATCTCAAGCGCGGCACGGTTCTATTCGCGAAGGTCGCCCGCATCGTGACGAAATGGTATGGTAGTCCGACAAGCAGGGAGGTCATGCCGCAGCTGATCGATGATGCGGTCCATGCCTGGAGAACAGGGGTGTTCGAAGGCACGCAAGTCTTCCAAGCTGACGATCCAGGTGGCGCGGCGTTCCTTCGCGGCAAGCCTTTGCCAAACGCGCGAGCGGAAGGAGAGGTGGGGCTGGAAGAGGAGCCTGGTGAGATCTCCGCTACGCCGCCTGGGGCAGCGACAGACGCTTGGTCAGCTGAAATGCGCATCGATCTTTCAAGGATCGGTGGGAAAAACTAAAACGAGAGGTGTGCATGTTGGGCAATGGTGCGCTGCAGTATTTTTGCTTTCTTCAGGCACCGGCCTGCGAATACAATACCGAAGTTGAGATGCGCACCTCCTCCTGTGCATTTCGGTTTTACGGCACTCTACCCACTTCCCAAGAGTGCCAATCGGGCAGCGACACTCCTCCTCCAAGTCGCTGCTCACCAATCAAAGCCTGCCGCACCCTCCCGCGGCAGGCTTTTTTGGCGAGCTTTGTAGAGCTCGTCTTTCCGGTTGCCTTAGCAATCCGCTCAGGGTGAAAGCGGCTAGCTGCGATAGGGGCTGTTACGAACTCCCTTATTTGCGGACCTGCTCTCGCATCACCGGACGGCTCGGGTTACGAGTTCTGCGGGTTCTACACCCAAAGCCTGGGAAATTTGACCAAGCACGGTTACGCTGGCTGAGACATGCCCTTGTTCGATCTTTCCAATGTAACGCACGCTTAAGCCTGCCCGATGGGCCAACTCTTCTTGCGTCATTTGCTTGTCATGACGGACCCGACGCAGGTTAATTGCCATGACCTCCTTGAGATCCATGGCAAGAGGGGAGCCGCAATAAGAATGATCGTTCCAGGAACGATAGTTCCGATTCCGCCGCCGAGATGGTAAAGGTGGAAGGATCCGAAGGTTTCGGTTGTTGCGGGACGGTTCGCGAGAGTCGTTTTCGTGTGTCGGCGCCACGGCGTCGATTTGTTGCGAGCAAGTTTAGATCTGGAAACAATTGGTCTACTAAAGCGAATGAAGAAAGATGCGTTACCCGCCAAATCGCAGAAGCTGGCTTTCAGCTGTCCCAACAGCTCGATGCCCAAAGCCGAACTTGAAGCTTTCGCCGTCGAGCAGATCCGAGAGCAACGACGGTCCATGGCCGCTGACGAAGCTGTCTACGAGGAATGGCTGCGCGCCAGCAACAATCCGGACACGCCAGGCGACATTATGAAAAGCCTGCAGGATGAGTATCTCGCCCGACAGAGGGCAGCGGAAGCCCAACAAGAGCAGTTATCCAGCATTCTGGATCTGCTTGGGTATGTCCCAGACGTTCGCGACGATAGCGGTGACGACTAGAACAGCCCGCGATCTTTCACCATTGCGATCAATTGCGGTAGAGTCTGTGCATCGAATTTTCGCCTGGCGTTGTCGAGGTAGTGCTGCACAGTCCGGGCATTGATGCCAGTCAGCATTGCCGTATCAGGTGTGTTCCTGCCTTTCGCTGCCCACATGACACATCGAAGTTCCCTTGGCGAGAGTGCTTGCTTTGGATTGAGAACCGTCGACGCGCCAATCATTCTCAGCCGGTAGTGAATGGCGATGACGATCTGAACGGCGGTTCGGTCATCGAGAAGTCCTGATATATCCACCGATCTGGCGTTCGAGGCGAAGGTCAACATGTGCGTTGCCCCGAAGCTGCCGTTCACAGGGATTGTAACGCCCGAGCGAATTCCATGATCTATGGCTTCGTCCCGAAATCGCCTCAGATCTGAGCTGCCACGGGCCGGCCAGTCTTCACATGTCCAACTGAAAACATCGCCACGCCGTTTTGCTTCTGTAATAACCGGATCGATTCGAGAATAGTTGTTGCCGAGATAGGCCTTCTGCCATGGTTCCGGATATGTATTGAATGTCCTTATGTCCAAGCCCTCGGTATGGAGGTAGGCGAATTGAGTATAGCCGCACGCGTTTGCGAAGCTTTTTATTGCTCCCTTCACCATTTGCTCGTCCTGGGCCACGTCCAGCATGTCGATAAGAGTCTGAGCAGTGGCGTCCATAGACGTATCTCCTAATTTCAGGCCTGGTAGTGGACCGCGCTTCTCCCTGTACCTGAGGGGATCTGCAGTCCATCTTGCGACTTTGCGCTCTGCCGGCCGGGACTTCGGATAGTGAACGAGACATGGGCACGTTCATGTTTACTATGTGCGATACCCTGATTGTTGATTGCTATCGACCATCGAGGTTCGCGGATTAATTGTAACGGATATTTCGTTCCTGCGAAAGATGACGGGAATATGAAAGCATTGCCATTGGTGTGGTGGTCAGAAGCCTCTCTATAGCGGTGGGTTCCCGCATTGCTCGATCTACTCAATCGCGATCGTCATCGACCGCGATAGGCAGACGGAAAAATGATGTCCTGATCGACCAGCACATTGAACTTGTAGCCCGGCCGGATCCGGATCGTTGGCTGCACATTCAGGTTTTTTGAAATAGTCTGTTCAGCCACACGACCAAAGGATTCTGCGAAATTTCTGCGCGCGGCCTCAGATGCAGTGTCCTGTGTCGCAAGGGTTGAGCTCTGCGGCACAGACATGTCGATGCCCGTGCCAATCAGCGCAACGAGCGCAGCAGAGCCAAACGTGCGTAACAGATGACGATCGACCTTGTCCTTGAAGCCTCCATATCCTTCGGCGTCGGTGCCAGCCATCCCGCCGATCTGCAAGGTCGAACCGTTTGGGAAGATGAGGTCTGTCCACACGACCAGAACACGCTCCTGACCGAACGAAACCTTGGAGTCGTATCGCCCAAACAGCTTTGCGCCTTGGGGTATCAACAGGCGATATCCGGTGGCGCTATCATAGACGTTCTGGCTGACCTGCGCCGTGATCCTTCCCGGGAGATCAGAGTTCAGGCCGGTGATAAGCGTCGCTGGAATGACCGAACCGCGCTTCAGTTCGTAGAGTGACAATTGAGGCACCACCCGGTTCGGTAGATAGCCCAGATCCTTAATGTCTTGATTGAAGAAGTCTTCCTTGGTGGCTTGGGCGTTTGGATCGACGTTTTGCCCGAGCAATCCTGATTTTATGGCCGTCGCGTAAAGATCAGATGCGCTATTGCCCGTAACGTTGCCTCGCTGGCTTAGATCCTCGCCGACATCAGGCTTTTCAGCGACTTCCGATACATCGACCTTGAGAGGTGAATCGAAAGCGGTTGCCCTCGCCTGCAATTGCGCCATCCGCTGACGCTGCGCTTCACGGATATACTGTTCGTCCTGCTCTCTCTTTAGCCGTGCCTTCCATTCCTCTTCAGGCTCAAGCCGCGACTGACGGGCCTCACGAACCTCCTTTTGCTCGATAGCCGGTTCTTGCTTTTCCTGCCTCTGAATGACGACCGGGGTCGGTTGAAAGATTTCTCGGCTTTCCGGTTCGCCAATGATCCCATCGGTCACGCCTTTCTTAAGCTGGTCGCCGAAATTCGTGGCCGGCGTGCCGGAAGCACTGTCGAGATCGCTATCCCGATTGAACGAGAGGCCGCGCCAGGAGAGGCCGATGATCACCACGCCAAAGAATAGAACGATGATCGTGACGGCGACGATGATTGGCAGGCGATTGAGCCGACGCATCCCCTGCTGGCTATCAGATCCTGCGGGATTGCCAAGTTGGAGCGATTGGACCATATGGCCGGCCTCCTCAATTTCGCTGCATGACGGAAAGCGGGCTCGACGGCGTCGCGCCGGTGGAAGTCACGACGTAGGTGCGACCAAGCGCGACGGTGGGAGTTCCGAGGTGTGCGAAGAGTTGCCCGTCAAAACCATCCAGTGAATAGGAAATCTCGATCGGCTTCTGGTCTTTCGCTACCTTGCCATCGGTGATGACGGTGTAGCCCCAGCCCTTCAATGCGGCCTCTAGCGCCATCGCATATTCGCTCTGGTCATTCTCCATTTTGATGGATTTCCTACCAGCCGGTCCGATCTGTTCGGCAAGACGGCTTGCCATATCGCCAGCAATGGCGCCTGCGGCGGGACCCGTGATCGCGACCGGGATGGAGCTTGTGGTCATGAACTCACTTGTGCTTTGGCAGCCGGAGGCAAGTGCCGCCATGAGAATGAGGAGCGTGATCGTTCGCATGATCACCCTCCCCGCCGGATCGTGATCTTTTGTTGACGCCAGCCAACGCCTGACAAAAGCACGGCCTTGTCGACTGCATAGTCGACGATCATCATGGCGTCCTTCATTCGATAGTTGACGATGCGGTTTTGCCCGCCGCTCACCACGAATAGGACCGGGGCATCCTGCCCCGATATCGTCTTGGAGAATTGAATGTATGTTTTGGCGCCATCGGAATAGACACGTTTCGGCTTCCACGATGCGCTTCCGCTTACCGTGTAGGAAAAGTTCAACTTGTCAGGAGCGGTTCCGGCAATCCCGCCGGTTTCAAGCCTCGCGTTGATGTCGGCGAGTTTGGTAGATGCGTCCTCCGGATACTCGAAGCCCACCCGTGCCATGTATTGGCTGGGGTGCGATTTCAGCTGGATATGATAGGTCCGACGTGATGTGGTCACGACCATCGACGTGACAAGACCGGGTTCCGAGGGTTTGACGATAAGATGGATGGCTTGGCCGCCTGTCGCGCCCGATGTTGCCGGCTCCACCTTCCAGCGAACGGTGTCACCGACGAGCACGTCTCGGACAATTTCGCCGCCCTGCAACTCGATATCGCAGACTTGGAGAGGTGAGCATACGACCGAGGGCTGCACTTCGCCGAAAAGGAAAATGACCTTCCCATCTGGCCCTGTCGTGACCAGGCCGGGGGTCCCACGCCATTTCCGTGAGATGTTTGTCCCCTTGACCTCATTCGAGGTCATGTCCTGCGCAATCGCACTTTCGCCGAGGACAAGTCCGGCCATGCAGCCGATCGCCGCGATCAATCCAGTTCTTTGCATCGTCTATTTCCCTGCCCTTAGAGCTGTGCAGTCCAGTCGAAGTCTTGGACATAAAGACCGATCGGGTTGAGGCGGATGGTCGCCTCGTCTTGCGGCGCTGTCATCGCAACGGTAGCAATTCCGCGAAACCGGCGGGTTCCGGTTTCCTTGCCCTTGCGATCACGCTCATATTCCGTCCAGTCGATCTGATAGGTCTGGTTGGAAAGGGCCACAATGTTGTTGACCTCGATGGCAACCGTCGATGTCTTTGCCCGCTCGAAAGGCGAGTTGGCGCGAAACCACGCATTGATTTTCTGTGTCGAGGGATCGGATGTCCGCAGAAGTGCGTAGGTCCGGTCGATGTATTGCTTCTGTACCACCGCATCCGGCGTGATCGACTTGAGGCTCGTGATGAAGTTGCCGAGGGTCGCTCGCACGACGCGGGCATCGGCATACTCGATCTGCTGCGGAAAGCCCGCCGTCACCGACGTGCCGAGCTTGTCGACCTCAACGATATAGGGAATGAGCTTGACCTGCGTACTGAGATACATCGCATAGGTGAAGCCGATCACGGCCATAGACAATCCGAGGATGCCCACGATCCGCCACGCGCGCGCGGCTTGGACGTATGATCCATATCTCTCCGTCCATTCCTGCCGCGCGGCAAGATATGGGCTTTCAGGGGCGCGGTCAGCGGCCATGTCTGTTTCCCTCGCTATTGAAAACTACTGTTTGTGCTCTGGGGTGTAGGCTTACTGCTTTGACCACCTCGATTGCCGTCCAACTTCGCGTTGGCGAGGCCGAGAAGCGAGCCGGCATACGCACCAGGCGAACCGATCGCCTTTTCCTTGGCAGCCGAGCTAGCTGCTTTCCCGGCCGACCCGATCCCGGCGCCCATACCGCGAAGTGTTGCGCCGGCAACAGAGGATCCTGCTGCACGTGCCGACTGAGCTGCAGTAGCCCCTGCTCCGACGGCACCGGCGGCAAGCGATGCTGCTCCGAGGGCGAATGATGCCGCCTGCCCACTGTGACGGATTGTTTCCATACCGCCCGTAACCGATGCCCCTTGCACCACACCTTGGATGATGTTGGGCACGTACATGGCGATGATGAAGACCACGACCGCTATCCCGGCAACTGCCAATGCGGTCTGGAACTGGTTCCCCACGTCAGGCTGGTTTGCGAGGCCGATCAGGACCTGGGACCCAATCCGCGAGATCATCACCAGTGCCATGAGCTTGATGCCGACCGAGAACGCATAGACCAGGTAGCGGACCGCAAAATCTTTGGTGAACGACGAGCCACCCAGACCAAGCATGATCATACCGGCGAGCAGGCCGAGATACATTTCGACCATCACAGACACGAAGATCGCGGCAACGAGTGAAAATGCTATCACCGTCACCACCATCGCAAACGCAGCCGAGATGGCGAGCGCGTTGTCCTCGAATAGCCCGAACTGTACTTTTTCTGACATCTTGGTCGCAACGGCTAAGCCTGCGTTGAACACATCTGCTGGAGACGCCGTGCCTCCCCCCGCGCCGATCTGGAAAAGGCTATCGACGACTGCCTTCGCGAAGGACGGACCTTGCGCGAGTACGAATGCGAAAAATCCTACGAACATGATGCGTCGGACCAGTTCAGCAAACCAGCTGTCGAGAGACGCGGCCTGAAGCGCCAGCCACACCGCGGCTATGCCGATCTCGATCCCTGCGAGGATCCAGAACAGCGATCTCGCCGCATCCATGATAGTGGTCTCCCAACCCTTGGCGGCTGTGGTGATCTCGTTCTGGAGGGCGGTGAGAACCGATCCCTCCTGCGCAATCGCAGGCTGAAACGAGACGATGAGGAATGTGGTTAGCATCGCAATGCCCCTGATCTTTTTTAGCTCGGAGGTCATGCGATCACCACTCAATTTTCACCTTCTCGCCGCCCGACGTCGGGTACTCCTTCGTCGACCCGAAGAACTTTTCGCGCCGTACTTGTGCTGCCTGTCTCTCCGAGACCAGGAACCAGACGCCTGTTCCGCCGACGGACATGACTGTGGCTATGATGGCCAGGATCAGTTTCGTTCTCACCATTCCACCTTCATTTTTTCGCCGCCAGATGTTGAGGGCGCAGTCGATTTGAAGAACTGCTCACGGCGAGCCTGCGCGAGATCCTTGTCCGTCTGCTCGCTCTGCAGCCAGATGCCCATCATCGTCATCTGCTGTGAAACGAGGCCACGGAGCTTTTGCATCTGGGCGACTTGCTGCGCGGCAATCTGATGCCCAACCTGCAACGCCTTCATCTTCCCGTCCGCCGATTCCGACATTCCACGCAGCGAACTCATAGTGTCTTCTTCGCTGTCGAACTGAGCGGCTGTGAGACTGGCGGCTTTAAGGGTGCCGGCAATCGTATCCCGGTTCGTGTCCGACCAGCTTTGATAGCTGGACGAAAAGCTCTCGGCATTCGGCAGGTACGTCTTGAGGTCCGCGTAGCTCTTGAACCTCTGTTTCATGACATCGTCGGCATTCGCCATCGAGAAGGAGATGCCTTGGCCTTGCTCGACAATGCTCCGCAGGCGGTTGAGATCGCCTTCCACTTGTCCCCAGATGTGGTCGGGAAGTTGCGCGGTATTCTGCAGCATGTTTTCATAGATTTTAAGCTGATTCTGGATTTGCTCCGCCAGCTGTCCGATCTGGGTAATCTGATTATCGACCTGAATTCCTGAACTCTTCAGGAGATCGATGAGCTGCGCATTGTTTGCAAGCTGCGTCCATTCGGTGGCAGCGCCCGTTGCAGATCCAGCGTGGGCGGAAGCAATCGGCGACAGCGCGATTGTCGCGGTCATCGTTGCGACGATCCAGCTATTGGACGTTGAGGTGCGACGTGGCATCGTGAACTCCTCTCGATTCAAGCCAATGGGTAGGCCAGTCCTGGCCGTGTTCCGCCTTCAGTGCACGGATGCGCTTTAGGTCTTCCTTCCCGGACGCGCCGACAAAGCTCAGCGCGACTGGACCGAGCGACATGTCGAACAGCCTCCGGCCATCTGGTGTCGCCACGTAGTATTCGCGTTTCGGGATGGCGGCCGACACGATCTCGATCTGGCGTTCGTTGAAGCCGATCCGCTCATAGAATTCCCGTGTGCCTGGTTCGCGTGCGGCACCGTTCGGTAGGCAGATTTTTGTCGGGCAGGATTCTTTCAGCACGTCGATAATGCCAGATCGCTCCGCATCCGAGATCGATTGTGTTGCCAGGACGACTGCGCAATTGGCTTTGCGCAGAACCTTCAGCCATTCCCGGATCTTGGCTCTGAAAACCGGATGGCCCAGCATCAGCCAGGCCTCATCAAGGAGGATGAGGCTCGGTGAGCCGTCCAGTCGCTTTTCGATGCGGCGGAACAGGTAAGTGAGGACCGGCACAAGGCTTCGTTCGCCAAGGTTCATCAGCTGCTCGATTTCGAAGCACTGAAAGGCCCGCAATGTGATCCCGTCTTCCTCGGCATCCAGCAACTGGCCCATCGGCCCATCAACGGTATAGTGATGCAACGCATCCTTGATTTCGCGCATCTGAACGCCGCTTACGAAATCCGAAAGCGATCGCCCGGGCGCAGTCGCCATCAACCCTACCTGCCGAGAGATCGCGTTGCGATGGTCTGGCGTGATCGTCACCCCCTGCAGGGCGACAAGCATTTCGATCCACTCGCTCGCCCAAGCGCGATCGCCGTCCGTTGAAAGATCAAAGAGCGGGCAGAACGACAGCGCCCTCCCCTCCCCTTCATGATCCCCGCCGATCTCATAGTGATCCCCGCCGGCCGCCAGGGTCATGGGAAGAAGAGAATTGCCTTTGTCGAACGCAAAGATCTGGGCGAATTCGTAGCGTCTGAACTGCGCGGCGATTAGGGCCAGGAGCGTCGATTTGCCGGAGCCGGTGGGCCCGAATATCAGCGTGTGGCCGACGTCATCGACGTGGAGGTTCAACCGGAAAGGCGTGGAGCCGCTTGCGACCTGCATCAGCGGTGGGGAGTTCGCAGGATAATACGGGCACGGTGCAACAGGGCTGCCTGACCAGACCGAGTTGAGTGGGATCAGGTCTGCAAGGTTGCTCGTATTGATCAATGGTTCGCGGACATTGGCGTACCAGTTGCCCGGTAGACTGCCGAGGAAAGCGTCGGTCGCATTGAGCGTCTCTATGCGTGCGCCGAAACCTTCCGCCTGGATAAGACGGCGGATGGCTTCGGACTTTTCCTGTAGCGCATCTCTCTCCTGTTCGAAGAGGATGACGACGGGCGTGTAATACCCATAAGCGACCAACTGCGACGACGCTTGTGCGATCGCATCCTCGGTCTCCGCCACCATGGTCATCGCGTCCTGATCGACGGCGCGGCTCTGCGTCTGGAACAGCTGGTCGAAGAAGGGCCGCACCTTCTGCTGCCACTTCTTGCGGGTTCGCTCGAGCTTTTGCCTTGCCTCTTCGGCGTCCATGAAAATGAACCGCGACGACCATCGATATGTCAGCGGCATCAGGTCAAGACTGTTCAGGATGCCCGGCCAGCTCTCAGCCGGCAGACCATCGATTGCGACAATACCGAGAAACCGGCTTTCGACTTTTGGCGTCAGCCCGTGCGCGAATTCGGCGGTGGCAAGCCAGTCCAGGTACATTGGCACCTCTGGAAGGCGAACTGGATGGTTTTCACCGGTGATGCAGAAGCGAACGAACTGGAAAAGTTCGTCATAGCGCGCTACACGATACCCTCCTCGCTCAGGGACTACGCGCGTTTCCATTCGTCTGATTGAAAGTGCATTCGCCAGATATTGCTCGATCTCGCGGATCGCGTTCTTGAAGACGAAGAGCACAGTGTCTGCATAGGATTTCTTGCGGCTTTCCTCGTCCGAGTAGATGTATTTGGATAAGGCTGTCTTTCTGGATTCAAGCGGTCGGTATGTCAGGACAAGCGCATGCTTGCTTTCGAAATGCCCCTGTTCACGCTCGAAGTGCACGCGACGCTCGGCGTCGATCGCCCGCGTTACAGGATCGGGAAAGTAGCAACGATCTTCCGTTGGGTAGTCGATAGTCGGGACCCGGATTGCCTCAACCTGGATCATCCAGCCGCTGCCAAGGCGTGACAGGATGGCATTGATCTGCCGCGAGAGCTCGTTGCGCTCGACATCGGTCGCGCTTTCGGAATCCGGGCCGGCAAAGTACCAGCCAGCCATCAGACTGCCGTCCTTCAGAAGAAGAATGCCATTGTCGACAAGGCCCGCATAGGGGACGAGATCTGCAAAGGACGGACCGGTGGCGCGAAAACGTTTCAGTGCTACCATGATGCCACCTTCAGTATTTCCGCCACGGTGACGTGGTCGGCTTGTAGTGGGGCTGATAAGAAATGTGCCGCACATAGACTTGCCGCATCAGCGGGTCGGACTTCGCCATCATCCGTAGCGCACCGACGATGACGATCCACATGGCCAACCCGAACAGCGCTGAATAGATCGTCAGGACAACGAAGATCAGGATGACCGCGGCCAGGCCCGTGATCAGGACCAGCTCCCGGTCGGCGCCCATCAGCAGGTTCGGTCGTGAGAGGGCGCGATGAATCCGGTTCCGTTGCAGTCTCGACAGCGCGTCAGCCATGTCTCCCCTCCCCTGCATTGAGGACTGGGAAGCTGGAGATCACTTTCGCCGAAATGCCGATCGAGGCGCCTGTTGCGCCGAAGAGACCTACGATTGTCGTCGCGCCGAGCAGAATGCCGGCGACCAGGACCACGTACATGAGCCGTCGCGCGAAATCGTTGAGTTCGCCGCCAAAGATCAACATGCCGCCAGCAATCGCAACGGCGGCAAGCGCGATGTAGCCTGCTACAGGACCTGTGATCGATTGCTGGATCTGCTCAAGAGGGCCTTCCCACGGGAGGCTGCCGCCGCCTGAACTCGCCATCGCCGGTGCCATAAAGGCAAAATGAGCCGCGAAGACTGTGAAAGCGAAAACATTGGTTTTACGCAACATGGCGGGCTTCCTGTTCTTCCGTAAGATGCTCGGACTGGATTTCGTATTCGCCGTTGGCGAAACGTTCGACGGTGATGATGTCACGGACCCGCCGGCCGCGGGGCGTACGCTCGATGGAAACGATGAGGTCAACGGCCTCACCGATGACCTCGTGCATTGGCTGTTGGCTTGCCTCTGCCGTGAGTTGTTCAAGCCGTCGGAGTGCCGACATGGCGGTATTGGAGTGAATGGTTGCCACCCCGCCCGGATGTCCTGTGTTCCAGGCTTTGAGCAGTGTGAGGGCGGCCCCGTCGCGAACCTCGCCGACGACGATGCGGTCTGGTCGAAGGCGCATTGTGCTCTTGAGTAGCCGAGCCATGTCAACGGTGTCACTCGTGTGGAGAAGAACGGCGTTCTCGGCGGCGCACCGGATCTCCGCCGTATCTTCGAGGACCACGAGTCGATCCTCTGGCGCACTCCGTACGATTTCATCGATCACCGCGTTGGCGAGCGTCGTTTTCCCGGAGCCTGTCCCGCCCGAGATGATAATGTTCAAGCGCGAGGCGATCGCGCTTCGAATCGTGCCCGCCTGAACATCCGTCATGACGCCGCTCCGCACATAGTCATCCAAAGGAATAAGGCGTGATGCGCGTCGCCGGATCGTGAAAGCAGGTCTCGCCACGATCGGAGGCAAAAGACCCTCGAACCGGTGGCCTCCGATTGGCAGCTCACCGGAGATAATAGGCTGATCCGTCTCGATTTCGGACCGCAACGCATGAGCAACAGTGCCGATGATCGTTTCCGCCGCGGCGGATGACATCTCGCCGGCAGGCGCCACGCCGTGGCCAAGTCGTTCGATGAACAGCTTGCCGTCGGGGTTGAGCATGATCTCAACGACATTGCTGTCGTCGAGCGCGACGCATAGCTGATCGCCCAGCGCCTCCTGGAGTTTGCGTACAAGTCTTGGATGGGAAAGAAGCTGGGTCACGTGGCTGTCCTCAGGCGGCCTTGCGGAGGGAAGTGCCAATGGGTGATCGATAGTGCGGCGGCTGTAACCGCTCGAACGAAAGTCGATCTGCAGGGAGAGTGCCGGCGATCGCCGTGGTGACGCCGATCTTCTGAGGTGCTCCCAGTCGTTGCAGAGGCCATCCGACACGGGACAGGATCCGCTCGAACCGCAGATCCGTCACGGTGACGATGTCGCTAAAGCCGTTGACGATTGACCACTCAATGATGCCAGCAAACATTGCTCGCGTGACGTCGTTGATCGAGCTCCGCACACTCGATTCTTGCGATTGCGTATCGACGCAGAAGCGTGAGCTTTCGATCATGGCGGCATGCGCACATAGCCTGCCATCTGGAAGAAGTGTCGGGAAAATCTCCTGGACCATTGTCGGCCCCGTTGCGGGTAGGAGCCGTGCGCAGCCATGGACACGACCGGTATCCCCAACAGCGAGAATGTATGTTGGGCGCAAAGCATCGAAACGATCAATTTCCATCCCGTCGTCAACATCGACATCCCATCCCAACCGGTCGGCAAAGACTTTGGCCCGGAGCGCGTGCTGGGCCGAGAGCAGTCTCGCTTCGTCTTCGGTTCGAGGTGTCGAGATCGCTAATACCTGCATGGATATCTCCGTCGCTGTTCAGTTGATTGAGATATGTGCACGGATCGGAATCGAGCGGCAGTTGTAGGATTCTACAAATGAGAATCGGCCTGAGTCGCGATAGACACGGCTACTGCATCCGGTTGGCAGCAAAATTGACTGCTTTGCGGCTTCGGCAATTTGCAGGATTCACAGTAAAACGAATGAGGAACAAAAAGGCCAAATGGGCTCTGCTAAGATACTGTAACAAATGCGTAATCTGTTAAGGAGCTTGCGGAGCGCAGTCCATCCATGATGGTCTCGTTAACCATTAAGTCCTTGCCAAGAAATCGGTTACAGGTATCGTCACGGCAAATAGGCCGTTTCGGCGTTAAATCCGTGATAAGAGAGATCATCGTGAGCGTGTCAAATAACGTGAGCAGACTCAGCCTTCCAAGTGCTGATGAAACGATCGGGGCGCAGGCTGAACTCCTGAGCTCTCAGCTTCAGTCTATGAGCGAAGCATTGTTTCCGCCGACTTCACATAAGGTACTGCGTAAGTTCACGTCGGGCGAAGCTGCTCGTCTGATGGGTATATCCGATTCCACATTACGCAAAATGACGCTGGCTGGTGAAGGACCGCAGCCAGAAACCACTAGCAACGGCAGGCGCCTATACAATCTCAGCGAGATCAACCAGATTCGTCGCATGCTCGCGCAAACGACACGCGGTAGAGAGTCGATTGAATTTGTCCCTCATCGTCGCCTAGATGAGCATCTGCAAGTGCTTGCCGTCACCAACTTTAAAGGCGGGTCCGGCAAAACGACAACGACAGCTCATTTGGCACAATTTCTGGCTCTTCAGGGCTATCGCGTTCTAGCTGTCGATCTCGATCCGCAAGCCAGTCTTTCGGCACTGCTCGGTGTTCTTCCGGAAGTGGATGTCGCATCAAACCAGACGCTTTATGCTGCCATTCGCTACGACGAGGAGCGTCGCCCACTTTCGCAGGTTATCCGTCCAACTTACTTCGACGGCCTGGATCTCGTCCCAGGCAATCTGGAACTGATGGAGTTTGAGCACACAACGCCCAGAGCGCTCAGTGCTGGAGCTTCAGGCGAAACGCTGTTCTTCGCGCGAGTGGCTGCGGCGCTCGATGAGGTTGCTGACAATTACGACGTTGTCGTAATTGATTGTCCTCCGCAGCTCGGCTTTCTGACGCTTAGTGGATTGTGCGCGGCGACCGCGATGATCATTACGATTCATCCGCAGATGCTCGACATATCATCGATGAGTCAGTTCCTTTTGATGACCCGTGATTTGCTCGGCGTAGTGCGGGATGCTGGCGGCGAACTCAGGTATGATTTCATCCGCTATCTGTTGACCAGATATGAGCCCCAAGACGCTCCTCAAACGAAGGTCGCAGCTCTGCTTCGTAATCTTTTTGATGACCATGTATTGACGAATCCCATGCTGAAGTCTGCAGCGATATCGGACGCTGGCCTGACCAAGCAGACCCTTTATGAAATTGGTCGCGAGAACATGACGCGTTCAACTTATGATCGGGCTATGGAATCGTTAGAAGCGGTAAACTCGGAAATTGAGGCCTTGATTAAACAAGCATGGGGGAGAGCATGAGCCTCCAACACGCTTGGCTATATGGTGATCTCGCGGTTTGTTGGGAGCTCCCAACAATTGCATCTGGCAAGCCTTCCCGGAGAATTGATCCGAGTTTGTTGGGAGCTCCCAACAACGAACCAATTGATCGGCGTCCTCATCCTGGAGCAAGCGCATGAGCCGCAAAGATTCCATCGACAACCTCTTCATGAAAAAACCGATCGTCACCGCGTCGTCTCCGGCTAGGTCTCCTGATCGGGTGCGCACAGGTGCAATATCGGCAATGGGGTCCTCACTCCATGAGATGGCGGAAAATGCAAAGCAGGTAACCAAGCTGCAGCAACAATTGGCCGAAGGTGAGCCGGTCGTTTCCCTCGATCCGTCTGCGATTGATAGGTCAAAGATCGCTGATCGCATACAGCTTGAAATCGACCCTGATTTTGAGGCGCTGGTAGCAAGTATTGGCGAACATGGGCAACAGGTGCCAATCCTTGTTCGCCCGCATCCTGAAACGGCGGGACGGTTTCAAATTGCCTATGGGCGACGTCGCCTGAGAGCGGCTGAGCAGCTTGGGCGTCCTGTACGAGCCATTGTCAAAAGCCTTTCTGACAGCGAACTTTATATCGCCCAAGGCCGGGAGAATCTGGATCGGAAAGATCTTTCCTTTATCGAAAAGGCCTTCTTTGCACGAAATCTGGAGGACGGTGGGTGCGACCGCGCCACTATCATTTCTGCTCTCGTAACAGATAAAGCCGATGTGAGCAGATACATCGCAGTGGCTCGGCGATTGCCCGACAGTGTTGTGAACTTGATCGGTCCTGCGCCCAAGGCAGGACGCGCCAGATGGATGGCGCTTGCCGAACATCTGGCGAACCCATCCATGGCCGAAAGGGCCGATCAGCTTCTAAGGAGCTATGTAGAACAGCGGCTAGACAGCGACGCACGTCTCAGCGGCCTGCTGGGGGAGTTGTCAGGGCGTGTTAAGGCAAGCACGAAGAGATCTAAGTCTACGGACGTTTGGAGAACTCCGACGGGTACGCGGGCTGTAGTGATCGAAGCGAAGCAGGGCAAAACCTCCATCGTTTTCGAAGAGAAAACAGTTCCGGCGTTTGCCCAGTTTGTCTCGGCGAGACTCGATGAGCTTTATGAAGAGTTTCAAACCCAGAATGGCAAGGGAGATTGAAGATGAGTTGAGCCGCTAGATTGTTTCACGAGTGAAGCAAATCGGCAAAGAAAAAGCCCTCCGAAACGAATTCCGAAGAGCCTTCTCCACTTTGGTCGGTTGAGAGAATCGCACTTCTCAGAATCTCAGTCAAGAGTCTTTGACGTCGTTGCGGCGAGCATTTTTCTATTGCCTTTCGAAAGGTAGGGAAATGCAGACGGAAAGTGTGACGACGCCCTTTGGGCGGCGGCCGGCGAAGCTTGCGCTCGTGAAGAGGCAGCTGCAGACGGCCGAGACGGGTTCTAATCGGCCTGTCGAAAAGTGGAAGGTGTTTCGCGACGCCTGCGAAGCACGCGAACGCCTCGGTCTCCAGGACAGGGCACTGACGGTACTCGACGCTCTCCTGACATTCTATCCGGAGAGCGAGCTCAACTGCGATAATGGCTTGGTCGTCTTCCCTTCGAATGCTCAGCTCTCGGTCAGAGCGCATGGCATCACGGGAACGACCTTGCGCAGGCATCTGGCGGCCTTGGTCGAAGCCGGGCTCATCCAGCGCAGAGATAGTCCGAACGGCAAGCGCTACGCTCACCGGGACAAAGGTGGCGATATCGAGCAAGCCTTCGGATTCGATCTTTCTCCACTCTTGGCTCGCGCTGCGGAACTTGCGAGCCTGGCACAGGAAGTCGCTGCCGAACGCCTGCAGTTCCGTCGAGCCAAAGAGGCGCTGACGATCTGCCGCCGTGATGTACGCAAGCTGATTTCCGCTGCAATGGCGGAGGGGGCTGATGGCGACTGGGAGGCGATCGAGGACATGTATGTCGGCATTGTCGGGCGCCTTCCGCGCAATCCTGTCCGCCACCAGGTGGAAGCAATTCTCGACGAGATGCAGCTTCTGCGCTCTGAAATCCTCAACCTCCTGGAAAATCAGATCAATTGTCAGAATATGGATGGCAATGCTGTTCAAAATGGATGGCACATACAGAATTCAAAATCCGAATCCATGAATGAGCTTGAACCTCGCTCTGACAAAGAGCAGGGCGACGCCTTCGAGCCAGAAGCCGCAGCCGCAGTGGTTGGCCAGCCGTTGGCAAAGCCTGATCAGATGAAACCGTTCCCGCTGTCAATGGTGCTGAAGTCCTGCCCGCAGATTTCCGACTATGGGCCCGGCGGCGCAATTTCCCATTGGCGTGAGTTGATGGGTGCTGCGGTCGTGGTTCGGTCCATGCTTGGTGTCAGCCCCTCAGCCTATCAGGAGGCATGCGAGGTGATGGGGCCGGAGAACGCGGCGGTCGCCATGGCTGCAATCCTGGAGAGGGCAGGGCATATCAACTCGGCAGGTGGCTATCTTCGCGACCTGACGCGCCGAGCGAGGGCAGGGGAGTTCTCACTCGGTCCGATGATCATGTCGCTTCTCCGGGCAAGCTCAGGAACTGACAGGCGATCGGCATGAGTTTCTGGACGACGAAAGCGCGTTCGGGCTCAGCCGGGAGGAGTTCTTTGGGGCATACGCGTACGGAACCGAACGATGGCAAGCTCTACGAAAGCCCGATTTCCTAACTCGGGGTGAAACGAATGGAGTATCCAATGGCTGATGGCCTTACGACACTTTCTTTGGCTATTGGGCTGCTTGGGAGTGATCCGAGCGTCAACGCGGGGGAATGGAAAGACTACGTTTGGAAGACACAGTCCATTGAGACCTGTCTTAAGGCATCTTGTCCTCCACTCTCGCTGAAATGGGATTGGAAGCGGCCGCAGACAGTGACGGTCTCGCTGACGTCGACGATGAACGACCTGACTATACGAACCAGGCTGTCAAATGATGACCATCTGGATGGCGACGATGTCTGTGTGACACTGCTATTGCGCGATCAAGCGGGAAAGACAGTCGCGGTGTTTCACGAAAACCGCCATTCCGATCCAGGAACAGATACCACCAGTTCAACAACGCTCAATCTTAGGAAGAAGCTTATATCCGCAATCAGGTCGGTGGCTCTCGGCACCAAGCAGTGTCGTGGTGGACCGCATCAGGATGATGGTATCTATCGCAAGACGAAAGAGACGGTAGGGCAAAGGTAGCCAGCGAGAATTGTGACGCGAACATGAAGGAAGTTTGCTCTGATAAGATCAAAGAATGCAGAGGTGGGCGCCTGCCGTGTCTCGCGCAGGCGGGACGCCACCGATTTCGCAAGACCCGGTGGAGATCGAGCTCACGGCTAGACGGACCGCGAGCCAAGGCGCTGCACCGGCCGCTTTGTGAGAGCCAAATGATTGTGCTGGGCTGGTCATGAGCCGCGGTGAAATCACCTTGGTGGTCGTGCTGCTGTTGACGGCGCTCCTTACCTTGGCAAGTCTGACGTTAACGCTTTATGAAGCCTTTGCGCCAAGCTAACTCGCTGTGATCATGGTCGTCCAAAATTTGCATCATTCCGGCGGCCGCTTGACACCTGAAGTGCACCCCGTTTCTCCGGACAAGTCGGCTAGTTTGATTCAGCCCTGACGCTCATTGCTCCCTTGCTCCTCCTACAGAATATCCAAAATGGGCGAACGGACGTCTGGCGATCATATGCGCCAGTGCAGTCGTTTCCTTGGTGAGGCGGGGGAAGATCAATCTATGCGCTTGGCTGGCCAGCATTCTGCACCGACTGCCACCGATGCTGGCGAACAAGATGGCTCGCATCGCCTGGGCGATCCTGAAGCACGGAGGGCCGTATAGGCAGCCAGTCTAGTGAATACCCGCGCAGCAATGAAGGTCTGAAGATCGTATGGCCGACGGTAGAATGGGACTCGGAGAACCAGATCGAGGAAAAATTGCTGGCAGCACGTAAGCCTGAAGTGGAGCGGCTCGCGTATTCCGTACTGGCTGGCGGCGGTGTTTTACCGCAGGAGAAGCTGAACCCATGTCCGCTCCGAATTTAGACGCCGTCACACAAAGATACTTGTTGCGCATCCGGAGGCGTCCTCAGGTATGTGCTTTGACCCTTTCTGCTTCTGCCGACTGTCAGGTCGAATTGGGCGGCAGTGCGCATCGATGGCAGGGCACCGGCATAGTCACGCGCCACACTGGATGTCGGAGACTGGCGGTGTTTTTGACGAAAACATATGCTATTGCTGCAGTGCGATGATTGCGATAGCGAGGCTAAAATGAGCGAAAAGCAACCTACCCACCGAAATGAAGATGAAAATGCCAAAAGAACGCCAGCGGCTACGGTGACCAAACACATATCGCGGCGGGTGCATCCGACCGAATTGCACAAGTTAGGGATCGACCCCAATGGATGGCTGGATTCGTAGCATTCACACGATCCGTGTATCGGATGTCGGGTGGAGATGACACAACCCAACCGGTAGGTATCAGACCGCTAGATAAATGCGCCTAAACTATGCCTGATCAGCGTTTTGAAATGCAGATGTGTTATAAAGCCTGAGCTATGGGCTATGGTGTACGTGTCTCGCATCAAATGGACTACGCCGCACCACATGATGAGGCTAACTAGGACCGATATAATGTATAACTGGATGCGCATATACGGAAGATAGCCAGAAACTGTTGCGATTATGTGGCCAATTGCACCTGGCATCAACTCCCGTTTTGGTGGCACCCTCTGTTCCAGGGACAGAGCAAGATTATCGAAGATAATAGCGATACCGCCGGCTGATCGAACAATTTGGAACGTCTGAGTAAATACTCAGACAGTCACTATGTTATCATTTATTCGGGCATCAACTATCTTTGGCCAGAAATGTATTTCAGAATTCGTACCTGACGGCATGCGCCGCGAGCTTCCCAACTGTGGCCTCATCAAACTGCTCGCAGGTTATGCTTGCTATCTGATTTGTGATTAAGCTTACCTGCTAACCTTTATATCAGCATTGCGTTGCATTCCGTCAGTCCATTGGCATACGCCAGCGGAGCTTTTTTTTGGAGGCACCGATGCAACAGCAACCAATCCCAGTTCACGTAATCGAACGCCTAGAGCGCGAATGGCGAATGATGGAGGCCGACAGAAAGCCAAAGGACATCGACGAAAAGTCCGAAAACCAACAGCCGTTGAAACGGCTAAAGGTTGGGCGGGTTGATTGATGTTCGGATTTGCGGTGCCGGGCCCGGTCGGATAGGCTAAAGCCGACCAACTCTTTCGCGGCAGAGTGGTATGCTGTCACCAGACAATGATGGGGTCAGATCGAATTTGCACTCGATGAAATGCGGCTGCTTCGGGCAGAGATCCTCTACATCTTGGAAATGCTGCTAAAATCTGAGAATATGCATGCCAACGGCGTCCAGAATGAACGGCATATACAGAATTCAAATACCGGATCTATCCATGAATTTGAACCTAGCTCTGGACGAGAGCAGGGCGGAAGCCTGGAGGACGAACCTCAAGCCAAAAGCGGAGCGAATGGACGAGAGAAAGCCACGCCTGAGCCAATAAAGGCCTTCCCGTTCGGGATGGTACTTCGGGCCTGCGCGCAGCTTGCCGACTATGGGCCCAGCGGCCGTGTAGAAAATTGGAGCGAACTGATCAAAGCCGCTGCGTGGTGCGCACCATGCTGGGCGTCAGCCCCTCAGCTTACGAGCAGGCGTGAAACGCGATGGGGCCGCAAAATGCAGCGGTGGTTATGGCCTGCATTCTCGAACGATCGAACTTTATAACATCTGCCGGCGGCTATCTTCCGGATCTCACCAGACGTTCCGAGCGTGGCGAGTTTTCACTCGGGCCGATGCTTATGGCGCTTTTGAAGCTCAATGATCGCACAGGTCGAAGAGCGGCTTGTTGCTGGCAAGCTGCGGTCAACAACTTGGAGTTCCTCAAGGGTAGATTTTGTTCGCATTGACGGACAGGGTGCGTCTTGTCAGCCGTTTTTGCCTGATTTTCTTCTGTAACACAGGGAGTTATCGCCGTTGAAGGGCAAATAATCGGCCCGGGAGGGCGACATAGGTAGAATCAGAAACCCACAGCCTGTTGGGCACTGGGGCTTTGAACTGGCGGTTAACCGGGTCAAGCGGGCTCGGGGCCGTCTTGTCCGAGAATGTCGTGCGGGATCGGCTTTCCGCGAATGACGCCCTGCAGGCCAGTCGACCTCATAAGCCTTGCGAGTGAGCATCGGGCGACATCGAAGCCTTCACGCTTCAATTGCCGCCAGACCTTGCGAACGCTATAAGCGCGGACGTTCTTCTCGAACACTCGACGTATCTCGATCTTCAGGCTGATATCGCGGCGAACACGGATCGACGGGGATCCACGTCCGGTCGCTTGGCGACGTTCTCGTAATAGGTTGATGGGGCAATCGGCAGTAGCCTGCAGATCGGCTCGCCCCCGGACACACCACGGTGTTCGTCGATGAACGAGATCATCGCTTGAAGGGGCCGCTATAGATGAAGCGGCCGCCCACCGCGACGAATGTTCTTCTTCGTGATCCAGCACCATACGGATGGCGCGCTCACGGACTTCAGGTGAAAACTTGTTTGTTGTCTTGCTCATAATGGCTCCACTCTCTTAGAAGTTGGAGCCTCCGGCAAACTCGGCGCGGTTCAGGCGAGTTCATCCATGATGACGAAGTCGAGCCTGGTGATGAAGTCGGCAAGCCGCCCCTGTTTGCCATTGCGTGCTTCTGTCTAAACCCGATTGACGAGATCGAAGACATTGAAGAACCGTCCCGTGCTCCGCTGCGGATCAGGGCACGAGCAGGCGTGATGGGCAGGTGGGACTTTCCTGTGCCGGTCCCGCCGACCAAAACGATGTTGTGCTGCTCAGCGAGGAACGCTCCGGTCGCGAGTTGACGCACCAGCCCTTCATTGACCGGGCGTATTTGTGAAGTCGAAGTCATTGATATCCTTTTCTAGTTGCAGCTTGGTGATGGCGATTTGGTATTTGATCGATCGAGATTGTTCCTCGGCGTTCATCGATCTGGTCGGGGAGGCGTTCAAGCGAGATCAGTCGGCTGAACGCTTCGCTCTAAGTCTTAGATAATGATCATTTGTCCGCATTTCCGAAGGAAACGCCAGTATTGCCCTGAGGGGAAATACGGGTTATATATCCCAAAGTATCTATATCATTCAGGATATGAAATGACGGAATGGAAGGTCGTGTTTCATGACCGCTTCAAAGGCGAGATCACAGACCTTCCAGCCGATGTTCGGGTCGAATTGCTCGCGCATCTGGTACTGCTGCGCGAAAGAGGCTTTCGACTAGGACGACCTGAGGTCGATACCCTTGAGGGGGCCAGGCACGCGAACATGAAAGAGCTGCGCGTCAAGGTGTTGAAGGTGCAATGGCGATTTGCCTTCGCCTTCGATCCGGAGCGAAAGGCCGTTGTCCTCTGTGGTGGTGCGAAGAGCGGTGTGAGCCAGAAGCTCTTCTATAAACGGCTGATCGATCTGGCGGATAGACGGTACGACGAGTATTTGAGCCAGTTGGAGAAGAGAAATGGATGATCTCGATAAGTTAATACAGACGCTGTCTGAGGATGAACAGCGCGCTGTAGCAAAGCGCGCCGACGAGCTCGTCACAGCGCACAATCTGCGTGAACTGCGGGCGCTCGCCGGACGGACGCAGGAAGACGTGTCCGCCGGGACCGGTTTCAAGCAGACCAACGTCTCAAGACTGGAGAAGCGCGCCGATATGAAGCTGTCGACTCTGCGCGATTATGTCGAATCACTCGGTGGCACGTTGAAGATCGTCGCGGATGTGGCGGGCAAGAAAGTCGATCTTTCCAGTATAGCGGAGCGCTCCCGTCACGGTTCAAAGATCTGAGGGACCCGTCGGCAGGGGAGGGAGCTAAAGCCCAGCCGCTTTCGTCAAGTTGACGCAGAAACGATCCCGCCGCCTTGATGCCTAAGGGTCATCTCGGCGGAGGCATGGCCGAGCTGCTTCTGCACATACCGCTCATCGACCTCGGCCGACGAGGCGAGGCCGGCACGTAGCGAATGTCCAGAAGGCTTTAGGTCCCGCTCTTTCTCCGGAAGAGCACCGTGTATACCGGCGGCCATCGCCGTCTTCTTGACGAGGTGTGCCACCTCCTGGTCGTTCAAGCGGTTCGGCCCGACGTTTTTCCCTGGCCGGTCACGCGGCGGAAGGGGGGACCCTTGGCGATCTTGGCGAATCTGATCCAGGTTTCGACGGCGGCGATGGGGCAGGTGGCGTCGGAGGACCCACGGCCGATCTCTACCTAACCCCAGCCGGTCTTGCCGCGCAGCGTCACCAGCATGGCCCCTGTCGAGGATCTTGATCCAGCAGCAGCTGTCCTCCGTCTGGTCTCGGCCAAGGTCTAAGCCGGTGATTTCGGATCGGCGCAGGCCGCCAGCGAAGCCGATCAGCAGCTCCGCCCGGCCGCGCAGGCCGCGGAGCGACCCCCGGTCGAGCTGCTCCAGCATGGCGATCAGATCTTCAGGGAGGATTGCTTCTTTCTGCCGGGGCGGGGCGTTCTGCTTTTTGCGGATGCCGGCCATCACGGTCGCTATGGCGCGATCCTTGCGATCGAGCGGCATGCCTCTCGTTGGGCTCAGTTCCAACCGATGGCGGCAAGGCGCCGCTCGATAGTGGAGACCGCATTCGGCTTCATGCCGTGTTCCGCCGTCGCAGAGGCGCAGGCGGTTATGTAGAGGCCGACGACCTGGGGATCCGGGCGGGGAGTGCTCATAGGTTCTTGCGGCGGCACTTGGCGGTAATATGTTTCCGGTCGGTACGCGTGTTGACGGACGATGCCGCCTCGACGTAGTTCCGGGCGCGATCATTGAGCTCCTGTAGATGCACCGGCACGCCGGCGTTGGCCTCGGCAAGGCGAGGGCAGCCCGGCTGAGAACGTGGGCTCCGAAACATCAGCGGAAAGCGCGGTGCCATGTGGCGGGGCTGCGTTTTCCTGAGCGTGATTGACACTGTTTTCGTCGGTGATTTGCGCACTTCCTCTTTAATGAGAAATATGACCGATAATGCAAGATTATCAGGCAATATCAGTTGAAGATGAGCTGTGCAGTTAATGGATAATTGGAGATAGGAAACGCACGTGTTGATCATCGAGAACGGGTATTTGGCAGTGATCGCACCGATACGGTAGCGGTCTGGGACAAGGTGAGGACAGCCGCAAGCTCGTGATGAGTGCGGTTCGTCTCCATGGTTGGAGCAGTTTGGACTGTTGCTATGGCTTGCGGAGCGAGCTGGGAGGCTTAGCTCATTAAGATGACGGTTCCCGGCACCACGGGCTGCCTACAGACGGTACCGTTCGATCTCGAACCCAAGGTCCGACGAAGGATCGGACCACGGAAACGAAAAAAAGCTTGAGGCGGGCTCGCTTCCCGGCATAATGCCCGGATCTGCTCTCTCAGCTGTTAAAAGCTCCGGAAACTCATTTGCTTGTCAACGTTCGCCTTCTTGAAGGCAGCCACAGGGTCACTACCGCCGCGATGGTCGCCGCAATGGCCAAAACACAAAGCGCGGTCTTAGACGTCGTCTCCATCGTGCCGTCGATCAAGAGCGCGTGGACTGCGGTGCCAAGCACCACGATGCTGACAAGACTCATGTGGCCGATGCGCCAGACACGCGGCGCAAGGCGACGCCGCAATACCGAGAGCAGCGCGGCTGCGAGGAGCGCCCACATGGCGGTCACGCCCCAGACAGAAAACGGGGTGGGCGAGCGCAACAGTAGCGCGTCAATGATGTCTGGTGGGCTGGTGATCCACAGGCCGGCCACGTGGGCCACAACGGCCATGACCAAAATGACGCCCACCGCACGGTGGACACGACGGCCGTGCAGCACCTGCAAACCGGGCAGCCAGCTGCGGGCAAGCAGGGGTTGCAGCAACAGAAGGCACAGAGCCAACACCCCCGCCAAGCCGGCGCCAATGTAGACCGGGTCGCGCCAGGCCAAATATTCGCTCATCGCTGCCAAGGTCAGGGGCAGGGCGAGCGCAAGCGCCAGTCCGGTCCAGGTCAGGAAGGCGCGGGCCATATGCATCAAGTCGGATCAGGCCTGCTGCAGGATGAAGTGTGCCTCAAGGCTGGTGTCCTTCGGACTCTTCAGCAAGGGGCGGAGAAAGACGGTTTCGTAGTCGCCGCCGTCATAGGCAAGATGCGCATGTGCTTGTCCGAGTGCCGGCACGATTTGTGGCATCTCGAGCCGAAACGCTCCGTTGGCGTCGGTCAGCGTGGCGCCGTGGCTGTGCAGGTCGCGTTCGCTGCCTTCCGTCGTGTGGGCCCAGATTTGGATGCGCTGACCCGCCAGCGGGGCGCCATCGCTGGCACGGCGCACTGTGCCCGACATCCAGAAACCGCCGCCGCCGATGCGCTCGACTATCGGTGCGCCGGGCCTGTAGTTGTTGGCCCCCCCACGCATAGACGGCGTCGCGGCAAGACCTGCAGCGCGGGCGGGCAGCGTGAGGCCATTAACCCCAGCCATCACAAAGGCACCGCCAAAGGCCAGCAATGTTCGGCGCTCGAAACCGATATCAGGCATACTGATCTCCTTCCCGGGTTGTGTGATGATTGAACATGATATTTAGCGCCTTTTCAGCCTGCGACAATCGATGCAGCGGCCAAGGCAGGGCACAGTTTCGTGATCTAGGCCGCTACCACCCTCACCGCTTCGTGAAGCGGGAGCCCGATCGGCGCAGCCCGCAGATCGAGCAGGCTCAACATGCGCGGAGCGTATCGGCAGATACGATGATGACCGTCGAAAACATGGTTGAGCGAATCATCGGCCATGGTCACAGTGAGTCTGGTTGCCATTGCAACAAGGGTCTTGAAGCCGTCACCCCTCAGGTGCTCGCGATGACGTCGCCGAGCAGCTGGCCGTCCGTTGATCTCCCGTTCGATGTCGAACAAGGGAATCGATCCGTTTGACGGCCTCCAATGCAATTGGTGAGAGCGGCGCGGCTTTGCTGCCACGTTTAACGCTCGTGGCAATGTCGGCGAGCACGAAGGACTTGCGGCGACTCTGTGCCCAGCAAAGTGCTTGGCACAGAGTCGCGGGATCCCGATCTACCTTGAACAGCGGATTGTACCCGCCATAGGCATCCGCCTGCAGAATGCCGGAGAAGCTCCTCAGGTGGCATTCGGGATTCTGCTGTCTTCGGTCTCGATATGCGTAGAACAAAGCCGCAGGCGGTGACAGCCCGCCAAACGGCCGGTCATCCCGGACATAGGTGCAGAAGCGGCCCGTATCGATCCTCCCCTTCGTCAGCCTTCAGCGGTTGACAGTTGCCGTCAAAAGATATCCCCGCCCACGAAATTGATTTCGCTAATCATATAGAACATTGACTTATATTCAGTCTCATCTTAGCGCTGTTTGCGGGAAGCGAGGAGACTAGATTGAGCGATGTGACAGCGGCCATTGTGAATTCGGCGGGCGATCCATTTTGCCTTCAGTCGGTGACACCAGACACACTGCAGCCGGAGGAGGTGCTTGTGCGGATCGTGGGGGTCGGCATTTGTCACACTGATTTATTGGCACGGGCTGGGGCCCTTCTTTTTCCATTGCCAGGCATTCTGGGACATGAAGGGGCGGGCGTGATAGAAAAAGTCGGCGCTTCGGTCTCGGGTTTTGCCACAGGCGATCCAGTCGTCTTGACCTATCGCAGTTGCGGAGCCTGCCCAAATTGCTTGTCGGCCCTTTCCGCCTACTGCGATGATAAGCGTCGATTGAATTTTTCCGGCGCAAGACCGGACGGTACTTCTCCATTCCGATGCGACGACGGCCGGCCGCTTGCCGCGGCCTTCTTCGGCCAGTCCTCCTTCGCCACCAAGGTCATCGTTTCCGAGAGCAATCTGGTGAGCGTTCCCGCCGACGTTCCGCTCGAAATCCTCGGTCCGCTCGGTTGCGGGCTGCAGACCGGCGCCGGGGCGGTGTTCAATGTGCTGAAGCCGCAGCCTGGCGCTTCCCTGGTCGTCGTCGGCTGCGGTGCCGTAGGCATGGCGGCGATCATGGCGGCGCGAGCATCCGGGGCCGAACCGATCATCGCCGTGGATACCAATGCCGAAAGGCTGGCGCTGGCGGGGGAACTTGGAGCGACCCATGGGCTTTCGGGTAGGGATCCGGCACAGATCGTCGCGGCCGTGCGCGATATCGCCGGCCACGGCGGAGCCGAATACTCGGTCGAATGCGTCGGCCGACCGGACACGGTTCGGCTGGCGGTCGAGTGCCTGCGAATGCGGGGAACCTGCGCGATGACCGGGGCGGCATCCGGCCAATCGGATATTGCCATTCCGGCGCAGACATTGCTTTATGGCCGCAGCATCCGCGGCGTCATCCAGGGCGACAGCAATCCACGCACCTTCATCCCGCATCTAATCGCGCTCTGGCGGCGCGGTCTCTTTCCATTCGAGCGGCTGATCCGCTTTTACGATTTCACCGACATCAATCGCGCCATGGCGGATGCGGCTTCAGGCGCTGCGATCAAGCCGGTGCTCAGGATGCCGCAATGATGCGCCTGCATAACCATCCGTTTTCGGGAAACTGTTACAAGATCAGGCTTTTCCTGGCGCTGCTAGACATTCCCTGCGAGATCGTTCCCGTCGATGTGGCGGCTGGCGGCCACAAGACCCCCGCATTTCTCCGATTGAACCCGCGCGGCCAGATTCCTGTGCTGGAAGACGAGGGTACGGTGCTGTTCGACAGCCAGGCGATCCTCGCCTATATAGCGGCCCGCTATGCCCCCGACTGGGCCGGGCGTGATGCCGCTGAAATCGGGCAGATTTCCCAGTGGCTGTCTTTCGCCGCCAAGGAGCTCTCCAACGGCCTGCAGGCGGCTCGGCTTTACCATATGCTTGGCACGCCTATCGATATCGCTGCGGCAAACGCCGTGGCGAGGGCATCGGTGGATATTCTCGACCTCTGGCTCGCCGATCGATCCTGGCTTGTCGCGGATCGTCCCACGATCGCGGACATCGCCTGCTATCCCTATGTCGCTCTTGCCCATGAGGCGCAGATAGAAACTGCTGGCCTGTCGGCACTGCGGGCTTGGTTGATGCGGATCGAGGCATTGCCCGGATTTGTCGACATGGCAGGCGAACCAGCATGAGCGATCCTATAAATCATAAATATAGTATATTGACTTATACCCGACGGTTTCGTAGCGTCGATATCGTTGAAAGCCTCGGTCCGTCTGAGGAGGATCGGGTCATGCCGGTCGGACACGGACCGGTGGCTGCAGCTTTTTTGACCCCGTGGAGGAACTCGATGAAATCCCTGCGTCTTATGACGTCCGTCGCGCTTTCGGCGCTTGCTATCAGTGTCGGCGCTGCATCCGCCGAAACGGTAAAGATCGCCTTCCTGACGCCGAAGACGGGTCCGCTCGCCTTTATCGGCGCGATGTATGATCCGACCATCAATTTCGTCACGAAGTCCTTCAACGACGCCGCCGGCGATGGGCACAAGGTCGACGTCAGCGTCTATGACGACGCAGGCACCACCCAGGGCGCCGCCGATCGCTTCAAGCAGGCGATCGCCGATGGTGCGCGCGTGTTCATCGGCGCTGGCACCTCGCCGCTCGCTGCACAGAACCTTGCCGACATCCAGCGCTGGAACCAGCGCAACCCGCAGGATCCGGCCATGCTGCTGATCGTCGGCGCCGAAGGCTCGAACTTTACCGGCGCGGACTGCAATTTCTATTCGTTCCGCTTCACCACCACTCCTTTCATCCGCCAGAACGCTCTCGCGAAGGTCATGAAGGGTGAGGGCACCCTAGGCTCCAAGATCTATTCGCTTCAGCCCGACTATACCATGGGCCGCGAAATGGAGGCCGCCACGGTTCAGAATGCAGCCGCCTACGGCTATGAGGTGGTCGGCACCAATCGTCATGACGTCTTCAAGATCAAGGACTTCTCGCCCTTCATCGAAAAGGCCCGTGCGGCCGAACCGGAAACCATTTTCACGGCCGGCGGCGGCAGCGACCTAACGCTGATCCTCCAGGCGGCGGCCGCCGCCGGCCTGAAGGCGCGTTTTGCAGGCATGTTTCTTGACGAGCCCGGCAACATCGCCGCCGCTGGTGCCGCGGCGCTCGGCAACTACGACGCCCAGATCTTCAATGCTGAAGCTGGCGGTGAAGCAGGCGAGGCATATCGCGCCGCGTTCAATGCTGCGGCCGGCCGCGATCCGGTCGCCTTCATGAACAATAGCATTCTCACGCTGAACATGCTGACGGCTGCGGTTGCCGCGTTGCCCAAGGGTGAACAGCCGGCGATCAACGCTCTCGTGACCTCGCTTGAGAACGTGAAGGTCGATTGGCCGCTCGGCCAGCTTTCCATGCGAGCCGACGACCATCAGGTGCAATTGCCGCTGGTCATTTCGGTGGTCTCAAAGGATGCCAAGGACAAGGTGGATGGCACCGACATGGGCTTCAAGCCGGTCAAGGTGCTGAGCGCCGCCGAGACATCGATGCCAGTCAGCGCCGAATGCAAGATGAAGCGGCCTTGATTGCCCACGCCTTGCTTTGACATCGATTGGAGGGCGGTTCGTGGAGCCGCCCTCCCGACCTGATTTCCAATACCGGATGGCCTCATGGAAACCCTCCTCGTGGCATTGCTGAACGGGCTGATCTACGGACTCCTGCTGTTCATGATCAGCTCCGGCCTGACCCTCATCTTCGGCATGATGGGTATTCTCAACTTCGCCCATGCGTCTTTCTACATGCTGGGCGCCTATCTCGCTTACACTGCCATGGGCTTTCTCGGCTTCTGGGGTGGTGTCGTGTTCGGCACCATTGGCGTGGCAGCCATCGGCATGCTGTGCGAGCGCTATCTGCTGCGGCATGTCAGGCGTTTCGGCCATGTCCAGGAACTGTTGCTGACATTCGGCCTGTTCTTCGCCTTCGAGGAAATGGTCAAGCTGTTCTACGGCCCCTATGCCGTGGGCTACTCGGTGCCCGAGACGCTGCGCTTCACCGCATTCCATATCGGCGAGGCCGCCTATCCATTCTTCCGCATCCTCATAGGCCTGACGGCTATCGTTATGTTCGCGATCATCTTCTGCCTTCTGCGCTTCACCCGCATGGGGCTCGTCGTCCGCGCGGCGGTGCTCAATCCGGATATGGTCCAGGCGCTCGGCTACAATGTGTCCCTGATCTTCTCGGCCATGTTCGCCGTCGGCGCGGGCCTGGCCGGGCTTGCCGGTGCGATGGGCGGAGCCTACTACACCACAAACCCGAACATGGCGACCGAACTCGGCGTCATCGTCTTCGTGGTCGTTGTCGTCGGGGGTCTCGGCTCGCTGGCTGGGGCGCTGATCGCCTCGCTGCTGATCGGCCTGTTGGTCAGCGCCGTCATCTATATCGATCTGACCTTCGGCCAGATCTTGTCCGCGGTCGGGATCGTTTCCGACGAATTCGCGCGGACCAGCCTCGCGGTGCCGCTGTCGAGCGCCGCCGGCGTCCTCCCGTTCATACTGATGTTGCTGGTGCTCATGTTCCGTCCGCAGGGCATTGCCGGCGACGAGAGGGTCTGACGATGAAAGCCCTGATCTACATCCTCGCAATCGTCGCGGGCCTCCTGCTGCTGCTTTTGCCCTATCTCAGCAATCTCGCCATCATGAACCTGGCGATCAAGATCATGATCGCCTCGATCTTCGCCCTCGGTTTCAATTTGCTCTGGGGGCAGACGGGCCTGCCATCCTTCGGGCATGCAGCCTATTATGGCATCGGCACCTTCGCCACGATCTATGCCATGAACGCGATCGAGGCTGGCTCCGCCTTGCCGACGCCGCTCCTGCCGCTGGTCGGCGCGACCACCGGCTTTGCCTTCGGCCTGGTCGCCGGCTGGTTCGCCACCATTCGCTCCGGCGTCTATTTTGCCATGATCACAGTGGCGATCGCCGAACTGGTCTCGGCCATTTCCTTGAAATGGGAAGGGCTGTTCGGTGGTGAGGCGGGTCTGCGTTCCATGCGGTCAGACTGGGGTGCGCTCGCCTTCCAGTCCACGGACTCGGTCTACTGGCTGACACTCACATGGATGCTGGTGGTCATGGCGGTGCTGTACGGCCTGCAGCGCAGCCCGTTCGGCCTCGTCGTTCGAGGGATCCGTGAGAAGGAACTGCGCGTTCGGTTTCTCGGCTACGATACACACAGGGTAAAGACGCTGGTCTTTGCCATTTCCGCTGCCGTTTCCGGTCTAGCCGGCGGCCTGCTCGCCGTCTCGGACGAATCTGCATCCATGGTGCTATTCCAAGGCGCGGGCTCGGCCTTCGTCGTGCTCAACACCATCATCGGCGGCGCCGGCGTCTTCTTAGGACCTGTCATCGGCGCGGCGCTGACGACAAGCTTTGCGTATTTCGGCGAGAGCTTCTCGCATTTCTGGATGCTCTATCTCGGCATCGCATTCGTTGTGACCGTCATGTATGCCCCGCAGGGAATCGGCGGTGCGATCATGGATCGTATCAAGGCGGTGAAGGCCGGCGAGAAGGCGGCGCTCGGCATGGGCGACCTGATGGGCCTCATCTCCTTCGCTCTCGTGCTGGTGGGCATCACCTTCCTGATCGAGGTTACCGGCGAGATCTGCTCGGAGCAATACCGGGCGCAGATCGTCACCGGCAAGGGCGCCTGGCCGCCGGTGCATGTGCTCGGCTTCAGCTTCGACCCCCTATCGCCGCTGCCCTGGCTGATAGGGATTGTCGCCCTTGTCGGGGGGATCGGGATTGCACTCACCCAAGGTGGCCTTCGCCGCCCGGCGCTCTTTAACCTCGTCGCGGCCAAGGCAGGAGCAGAGAAATGAACACGACAGCCATGTCAGGCCCGGCAACGCTCAGCCTATCCGCCATCGCCAAGTCCTTCGGGCAGGTTCATGTGCTCGAGGCCATTGATCTCGACATCGCCAGGGGTGAGCGCCACGCATTGATCGGCCCGAACGGCGCTGGCAAGTCCACGCTGTTCAACCTGATCTCCGGTGCCTTCGCGCCGACGTCGGGCAGCATTACCTTGAACGGCGCCTCCGTCGCCGGCCTCGTGCCGCATCGGCTCAATCGAGCCGGGCTCGGCCGCTCATTCCAGATCACCCACATCTTCGACAAGCTCACGGTGCGTGAAAACATCCGCCTTTCGGTGATGGGGAAGTTCGACAAGCGCTGGAGTTTCTTCCGCCGTGGCCGCGTCTGGGATGCGATCGATCGGGAGACGGAGGAATTGATCGCCGGTGCCAAACTGACCCGGCAGGCCGAGACGAATGCTGGCGAACTGGCCTATTCGGAGCAGCGTGCCGTGGAGATCTGCATGACGGTCGGCACGGGCGCCGACGTCATCCTGCTGGATGAGCCGACCGCCGGTATGTCACGCGAGGAAACCTCGCATATCATCGCCTTCATTCGCGAGATGACGGCCGGCCGCACGCTGGTCATGGTCGAGCACGACATGGATGTGGTGTTTACCCTGGCCGACCGCGTCTCGGTTCTCGTCAACGGCCGCATTCTCCTGACTGCCACGCCGGCAGAGATCCGTGCCGATGCCAGGGTTCGCGAAGCCTATCTCGGGGAGGGAGAACATTGATGCTGAACATCACCGGGCTTCATGCCGCATACGGCAACATCAAGGTTCTGAACGGCGTTTCGTTGTCCGTGCCTGGTGGTTCGATCGCCACGATCCTCGGCCGCAACGGTTCCGGTCGCTCGTCAACCTGCAAGGCGGTCATGGGTCTCTTGCCGCCAATGGCCGGCGAGGTGGTTCTGAACGGCGTCAATCTTGCCGGGATGCCTGCCCACGAAATCTCGCGCAGCGGCATCGGCTATGTGCCCGAGGACCGGCAAATCTTCCGCAACCTCTCGGTGGAGGAAAACCTGCGCATTGGCATGCATCCGGCAAAGGCGGGACGTCCGGCCTGGGCCATGGACGAACTCTACGACGTGTTTCCGCGGCTGCGCGAGCGACGCAACATCAAGGCAGGCTTCCTGTCCGGTGGCGAGCAACAGATGCTGACGCTGTTCCGCACCCTGCTGACCAATCCCGAGGTGATGCTGATCGACGAGCCGACCGAAGGCCTTGCGCCGAAGGTGGTGGAGGCTCTGGCGGAGGTCATCCTGGAGATGAAGCGCCGCGGGCTGGCACTGCTGCTGCTCGAGCAGAAGCTTGCCATGGTCATGCGTCTCACCGACCGGGTGTTCGTCATGGGGCGCGGCGAAATCGTATTTTCGGGAACGGTTTCCGAATTCCAGGAAAACGAGGCGGTGCGCAAGACATGGCTGGAAGTCAGCTGAGCACCGCCCGTATTCGTCTAGCCTGTTACGCTAAGGCCGCACCACCAACGGGCGATGGCCTCGGCGGCCTCCCTGGGCTTTTCCGCGGGCATCGCATGGCTGGCCTGCGCAACCGCTTCCGCCGTCACGCGGCTGCCGAATTCCCTGACCAGCTCGTCCTCGCTGCCGCTGGGGCGGAAGGGGTCGACACCGCCCATCAGGTCAAGGATTGGCGCAACGCCGGTTCCCCACCAGTCCGCCTGCGACGTGTTGGCGCGCGCCGCGCGCTGGCTGGCCACGACCTCTGGATGCCAGCCGCCGAGCCACTCGCTGGCATCGTTACCGTCAGCGAAGAAGCCGAGCCGCAGCGCCGCGAGGCGGTCGTCGTCGGAGGTTTGGGGATCATTGATGGCGGTGATGGCCGCACTCAGATGGGCGGGCCAGGCTTTCGCGCCGGAGGCAAGCAGGACCACGCCGCTGACAAGTGCGGGAAAATCCGCGGCGATTGTGCGGGCGATCCACGTGCCGTAGGCGTGGCCGGCCACGATCGCTTGATCGCCATCTTGCAGTTCATGGGCAAGGACGGCAGCGAAATCGGCGGCGAAATCGTGGAAGCTCACGCCCGTCATCGGTCCATACGAGGGTGCGATGCCGCGGGGTTCGGCTCTCGCAACGCGAAAGCCCTGCGACTTGAGCGCGGTGGCAAGCGGCCGAAGTTCCTCGCAGCAGCGCCCGGTCGATGCGATCAGCAGCACCAGGGGGCCTGTTCCGCCGACGCGGTAGCCCACCTGTCCGGCCGCGGTCGATACGATCCGCAGTTCATCCGTCTCGCTTATGTTGGTTGTCCCCATGCGGTTGACCCTTCCGGTGATTGACAGGCAGCAAATCAATAAAATATATAAAGCTAGCTTATTCTCATAACAAGGACATTCTGCTCTTGATAGACCGGCGGAAAATTGGAACGTTTGCGGTTGTCACCATCGACAACCCCCCGGTCAATGCCGGTTCCCACGCCGTGCGACAAGGGCTGATCGCCGCGTTCGCCGAGATCGCTGCAGACGCCTCCCTAGCAGGGGTCGTGCTGGTCGGTGCCGGCAAGACCTTCATCTCCGGCTCGGATATCCGTGAATTTGGTAAGCCGTTGTCGGACCCGCAGTTGCCGGCCGTGATTGAAGCCATAGAAAATCTTGCGATCCCCGTTGCCGCGGCCATTCGCGGCGCGGCCCTTGGGGGTGGTTATGAGCTGAGCCTCGGTTGCGACCTGCGCATCGCCGACAGCAATGCCGTGGTAGGCCTGCCCGAAGTGGGATTGGGTCTGGTGCCAGGCGCCGGCGGGACACAGCGCCTGCCACGGCTGACGGGCGTGCCGGTGGCCCTCGAACTGGCCGTGTCGGCCCGGCGGGTCAAGGCGCCGGAGGCGCTGTCGCTGGGCATGATCGATGCCATCAGTTCAGGTGACCTGGTCGAAGATGCAATCGCTGCCCTGCGCGCGCTGGGCGGCAAGCGCCGCGTCGCGGACATGCCTCTACCACCTTGCGACGGCGAGGAAGCACTGCGGATCCGGGCTGAAGTCGTGGCGCGTGCCAAAGGACGGCCCGCCGCCGTCAAGGCTGCCGATCTGGTGCTGATGTCGGCTGACAAACCATTCCGGCAGGCCTTGGCCGAGGAGCGCGCCGTGTTCCAGGAGATCCGGGTTTCGCCCGAAGCCTTCGCCTATCGTCACGCCTTCTTTGCCGAACGCGATGCCGCTCGGCCGGATAACGCCGATGCCGCAGCTGCCGACGTGCGGGTCGTTGCGGTTATTGGCGGCGGCACCATGGGCGCCGGCATTGCTCACTCCTTCCTGTCCGCCGGCTATCGGGTGGTGCTGGTGGAGCGCGACGACGAAGCATTGGCCGCGGGAGCCGCCCGGATCGCGGGTCTCAGAACCGAGGATCTGGCGCGGGGGCGGCTTGATGAGGCTGGCGTGGCCCGTCAGGCGGCGGCGCTCACAGGCTCCGCCGATCTCGCCGATGTGGTCGCCGCCGACCTCATCATTGAGGCGGTGTTCGAGGATATCACCGTGAAGCGCGAACTGCTGAGGCGGCTGGGGACAGTTGCATCAGCGGATGCGGTCATTGCCACCAATACCTCCTATCTCGATATTGACGCCATGGCCGAAGACGTGCCCCATCCAAAGCGGTTCCTCGGCCTGCATTTCTTCGCGCCCGCCCATGTGATGAAGCTGCTGGAGATCGTGAAGGGTGCCTCTACCGGCGACAAGGCGGTGGCGACGGCGCTTGCCGTAGCAAAGCGGCTCGGAAAGCAGGCGGTGATCGCCCGCAACGCCTACGGCTTCATCGGCAACCGCATATACAACGCCTATCGGCGTCATGCCGAGTTTCTGGTCCAGGACGGTGCGACACCGCAAGCGGTCGATCGTGCTATGCGCAATTTCGGCATGGCCATGGGTCCCTTCGCCGTAGCAGACCTTTCGGGTCTGGACATTGCCTGGCGCATGCGCAAAGCCCAGGCCGCCACACGCGATCCGGCGATGCGATATGTCGATATCCTCGACAGGCTATGCGAAGCCGGCCGGCTGGGACGCAAGGCGGGCGCCGGCTATTACACATACGCCTCCGGCAAGGCTGAGCCAGATCCTGCTATCGAATTCCATATCGAAGCATCGCGCACGGCAGCAGGCATCGTTGCGCGCCCGATCGGCGATGACGAGATCCGGGCGCGCTGCCTGTGCGCCATGGTCAATGAAGGCGCGCTGTTGCTCGCGGAAGGCGTTGCACGGCAAGCCTCCGACATCGATGTCGCCCTGATCCACGGCTACGGCTTTCCCCGCTGGACCGGCGGACCCGTCTGGTGGGCGGCCCATCTCAACGCCGCGGAGCGGAAGGCCATGCTGCAGCGAGTTGCGGAAGCGGAGGGCACGGGCTTCAAGCCCGGTGATGTCGACTCCCTGGTTGCCGGGCTCACCTGAACGAACCAATCATGAGGAGTTGAACAATGGCCATTATCGTCGAAAAAAGCGACAGAATAGCGACCATCACCATTGACCGGCCACCGGTCAATGCCATCACCATTGCCGACTATGCCGAGATTGCCGATACATTCGAGGTGATTGGTGGCTGGAGCGACATCAATTGCGTGATCTTCACCGCAACCGGCAGCAAGGCATTCTGCGCCGGCCTTGATCTGAACGAGTTTCTGGCAGCGACGATCGACCAGGATCCGGCACGGGCGCGCACCGTCCGGCGCTGTTTCGCCGCCGTCCGCCATGCACCGGTGCCCGTGATAGCTGCGGTCAATGGTCCGGCGCTTGGCGCCGGCGCCGTATTGGCCTCGTGCTGCGACGTTCGCATCGCCTCGGAAAATGCCCGTTTCGCCACGCCTGAGATCAATGTCGGCCGCTGCGGTGGCGCGGCCCATATGATGCGCCATATCCCGCAGGGCTTGCTACGCCGCATGTATTTCACCGGCCTCCCGATCAGTGCCGCCGAAGCCCTGCAATGCGGCTTCGTCCAAGAAGTCGTGTCGCAGGAGGAACTGGCACCCAGGGCGCGGGCCCTTGCGGAGATCATCGCCTCCAAGGCGCCGATCGGCCTGCGCGTGGCCAAGGAGGCCCTGAACAAGGTCGAATTCATGCAGACCGAAGACGGATACCAGCTGGAGCAGAGCTATTCCACGGCTCTCATGACCACGGAGGACGCCCGCGAGGCCACCCGCGCCGTTGTCGAGAAGCGTGCGCCGGTCTGGGTAGGGCGCTGATATGGCAACCTGCGTTCTTCCGGGCGGATCGACACTAAACTACCGGATCGATTTCGCCGGCGCAGAGGCTCCATGGGTCGTGTTCGGCAATTCGCTGATGACCGACCTCACGATCTGGGATGACCAGGTGGCGGCGCTCGCAGGCCGCTTCAATATGCTGCGCTACGACCAACGCGGGCATGGCGCTTCGGCCCTTCCGCCCTCCACGCTCAATTTCGAGCAACTCGGCCAGGACCTGCTCGCGGTGATCGACGCAGCGGCGGTTACGCGCTGCAGCTATGTCGGCCTGTCGATGGGGGTGCCGACCGGACTGGCGGGCTATGCGGCGCGGCCGCACGCTTTTGCCCGACTGGTTCTGGTCGATGGCCAGGCACGCAGTGCCGCGAGCGGACAGGCCTTCTGGGACGAGCGCATTGCCTTTGCCCGCGAGCAGGGCATGGGCCCGCTGGCGGAGCAGACAGTAAGGCGCTGGCTGCGGCCGTCGCGGCACGGCCTGCCGATGGCCGACCGGCTCGGTGCCATGATCGCCGCGACGCCGTCGGCGGGTTTCATCGCATGTGCCGGCGTGCTGAGATCGTATGATCTCTCGGCCGTGCTTGATCGCATCGATGTGCCGGTGCGCCTCGTTGCCGGTGCGGAGGACGGCATCATGCCGGCCACCATGGCTGCGATGAAGGATGCGATTGCCGGAGCAACGTTTGCGACGATCGAGGACGCGGGGCACATCCCGAATTTCGAGCGGCCGGAAGCCTTCAACGTCATACTCGAGCAGGCGCTGCTCGCCGAGCCGGAGGATCGTCCATGAAGCTGCTCTGGTCGCCCAAATCGCCATTCGTCCGTAAGGTGATGATCGTGGTTCACGAACTCGGGCTCGTCGAAGAGGTCGAACTTGTCCGTGCCGTCGCCGTGCCGCGGGGTGATCCCAATCCGGCGATCATGGCGGAAAATCCGCTGGGCAAGATCCCGACGCTTCTGGTGCCCGGCCTGCCGCCGATCTTCGATTCCGCTGTGATTTGTGACTGGCTTTCGCTGGCAACGCCAAGCGGCGAACACATCCTGCCACGCACCGGCATCGAGCGGTTGACCCAATTGCGCTGGCAGGCACTCGGCGACGGGTTGATCGAAAACATGCTTTTGTGGCGCATCGCCTGTCAGGCGGCGGCCGGCGGTGATCCCCAGGTGGTTATGTCCCATCGCGCCAAGATACGTGCCGCGATGGCGCTGCTGGAAACCGAGGCGGGGCATCTTGCCGAAACGTCGGTGGGCCTCGGCCAGATCGCCATTATCTGTGCTCTGGGGCAGCTCGATTTCCGTTTCGCGGACAGTGAATGGCGGCAGACTCACCCGAAGCTCGCGGCCTACGAGGGCGCCATGTCGGAACGCCCGTCCGTGGCCGCGACCGCCGTCCTCAACGACCTCGCAGCCGATGACGGTCCGCATATGGACCTGACTTTTCGAAAGGACTGAACCGTGGCCGGACCACTTTCCCATATCAGGGTGCTCGATCTGAGCCGGATCATGGCCGGACCTTGGTCCGGACAGATCCTCGCCGATCTCGGTGCCGATGTCATCAAGGTCGAGCGCAGCGGCGAAGGTGACGACACCCGCAAATGGGGGCCTCCTTATCTCAAGGACAGCGACGGCAATCCCACGAAGGAGTCCGGCTACTACCTGTCGGTCAATCGTGGCAAGCGCTCCATCGAGATCGATATTGCCACCCCCGCGGGCCAGGATGTGGTGCGCGAACTGGCAAAGACCGCCGACATCGTGCTGGAAAACTTCAAGGCAGGCACGCTGGCCCGTTATGGCCTCGGCCCCGACGATCTCAGGGCGGTCAATCCGCGCCTCATCTATGCCTCGATCACCGGCTTCGGCACCACCGGCCCTCGTCGCCAGGAACTCGCTTACGACTTCATGATCCAGGCCATGGGCGGGCTGATGAGTGTGACAGGGGAACGCGACGACCTGCCGGGCGGCGGTCCGCAGAAGGTCGGCATCCCCATCATCGACATCATGACCGGCATGTACACGACGATCGCGGTGCTGGCTGCGCTTGCCAACCGGGCAGAGAGCGGCAAGGGCGAGATCATCGACATCGCCATGCTGGATGTTTCGGTGGCCATGCTGGCGAACCAGGCGATGAACTACCTCGTATCCGGCAAGACGCCGACGCGTGGCGGCAACCGCCATCCGAACATCCAGCCTCAGGACGTATTTGCAGTGGCTGACGGGCATCTCGTTCTCGCGATCGGCAATGACGAACAGTTCGCCCGCTTTGCCGAGGTGCTGGATGCGCCGGAATGGGCAATGGATCCGCGATTTTCCACCAATGCGCAGCGTGTGACCAACCTTTCGAACCTTCACCCGATGATCTGCGAACGATTGGCGCGGATGCCGCTGGACCACTGGCTCGGACGGCTGAGCGAGGCGAAGGTGCCGTGCGGGCCGATCAATACCATCCCCATGGTGTTCGAAGAGCCGCAGGTGCGCCATCGCGAGATGCTGCGGGATCTGCCGCATCCGCTCGCCGGCTCGGTGAAGCAGGTCGTCAGTCCCATGCGCTTTGCGGAAAATCCGCTTTCGTTCGACCGCCCGCCGCCGATGCTGGGCGAACACACCCGGGAAATCCTCACCTCTCTTGGCCTCACCGAAGGAGCGAGCACATGATGCCGACCGAACCTCAGATCACATCCGGACCGCGCATCTCCTTTCCCGACAAGGACGGCATGACGCCGGAGCAGAAGCGCGTGTTCGACGGTATCGTCAACGGCCGGCGCGGCGAACTTGTAGGGCCGCTCAGGGCAGCGCTTCACAACCCGGAACTCGCGGAACGCTGGAGCAAGCTCGGCGAGATCCTGCGCTATTACACGCAACTGCCGCCGCGCATCTCCGAACTCGCTGTCTTGCTGACAGCCCGCGTGTGGAACAGCGAACTCGAATGGACCATCCATCGGACCGCTGCCGAGGCCGCGGGTCTGGAACGCGACATCATCGAGGCGATCCGCGAATGTCAGCTGCCGCCGCTTCAGTTTGAGGAAGACCGCGAGATCTATCGCTTTACCCTGGAAATGCTGAGCCTCGGCCTCGTCTCCGACGAAGCCTATGCCGCCGTGCTTGCCCGCTGGGGTGAAACAGGAACTGTCGAACTGACGGCGCTGGTCGGCTATTATTCCATGGTGGCTCTGACGCTCAACACGCATCGCATACCGCTGCCGGCGACCATTGCACCGGATCTGTTGCGCGGTGCGCCGCAGCCGGAAGGCCTGACCGCCATGCCGCAACTGGTGGATGCGTGAAAGGAGCACTTGGAAATCGGCGCGAAAAGGGACATATGCTAGCATATTGAATGTTACGGGGTCGCCCCCAGGAGAGCATGTTGCCCATGTCAGATCCGGCCCGCACCGTAGACGCGCTGAACAAGAGCGCTGTTGCCCGATACATCCAGCTCGCTACACTGTTTCGACGGCGCATCGAAACAGGTGAGTGGGCTGTCGGAGGACAGATTCCCACGGTCGAGGTGCTCGCCAAGGAATGCGGCGTCGCGGCCATGACGATCCGGCAGGCGCTCGGTATCCTCGAATCCGAAGGCATGATCGAGCGCTATCGGGCCAAGGGAACATTCGTCAAGCAACGTCCGGCAAATGACCTGTGGTGCCAGGTGCAGACCGACTGGAGCGGCATGCTCATCGCGCGCGAGAACGCGCTGATCGAAGTGCTGTCGGAAGAGCACGATATCCATCTGCCAAATCGGCAATTTGCGATCGGCCGTCCGGCTGCCGCCTACCGTCATCTTCAGCGCCGGCACACCCGGGAAGGCGAGGCCTTCCTTCTGGCCGACGTTTATGTGGCCGAGCGGGTCGCCAATCTCATTTCGCCAGAAGCCTATAGAAGCAAGACGGCATTGCGGCTGGTGGCCGACGTGCCCGGCCTTGTTATAACCGACGCCACGCAGACGTTGACCATCGGCAGCGCCGACCTGTACGCCTCGGAAAAGCTCGATATCCCCATCGGGCATCCAGTAGCGAGGGTCGAGCGCTGCGCAGTCGACGCGGATGGCGAACTGGTCCTCATTGCGGACGGCACATATCGCGGTGATCGCGTGCGCATCGATTTCAAGCTCCGCTAAGATAAAATCTAAAAAGATAGCTTATTGACTTATTGATGTCGGCATGCGATGCCGTGTTGGCCTTGCGCAGGTCATAGCGGGAGAGAAGGCTTGAAATACGTTCAACTCGGTCGCACGGGCACCCGTGTCTCCAACATCTGCTTCGGCACAATGTCATTCGGATCCTATAGCGATGCATCGACAGCCGGTTCGATGTATGCTCATTGCCGAGATCTCGGCGTCAATTTCTTCGACTGCGCCAATTCCTATGCCGGTGGCGGCAAGGCTGAAGCTATTCTCGGCGACCTCATGGGGGAGGACCGCGACAATGTCGTGATCACGTCGAAGGTCTGCCGTCCAATGTCGGCGGATACCAACGGATCTGGTCTGTCGCGGCGCCATATCATTCAGGAGGTCGAAAACAGCCTGCGCCGGCTGAAGACCGATCGCATAGACGTCTATTTCGCCCATCATTACGATCCCGTCACGCCGCCCGAAGAGACGCTGCGCGCGTTCGACGATCTGCAGCGCCAGGGCAAGATCATCTATGCCGGCGTGTCTAACTGGGCGGCATGGCGCATCGCCCAAGCGATCGGAATTTCGCAGCGCGAGGCGCTGGCGTGCTTCGACGTGGTGCAGCCGATGTACAACCTCGTCAAGCGCCAGGCCGAGTTCGAGCTATTCCCGCTGGCCGAGGCGATGGGTCTTGCCGTCATGGTGTTCTCGCCGCTGGCAAGCGGGCTGCTGACGCGCGCCAATGCCAATACCATCGGCCAGCGCAGCGGTCGTCTTGCCGAGGCCCGCTATCTCAAGCGGTACGAGGACCAGCGCAACTTCGAGATCGCCGCGGACTTCTGCGCGATTGCCGACGAGGTCGGCGTTGACCCCGCAATGCTGGCTGTTGCCTGGGCCGTCTCTCATCCCGCCGTCACTGTGCCGATCATCGGGGCGGAAACGGTCGAGCAGATTGCCAACTATGTCGAGGCCGTTGGATTTGACATTGGCCCCGATTTGCGCGCGCGGATTTCGGCGCTCTCGCCGATCCCCGCCTATGAAATCGAACGAACCATCGATTGATGGTTGAGGATCGTATCCCCATGCAGAGTTTCTCCCCCGTCAAGCTTGATCATCTTATCGACAATGCGGATGTGAGCGCCAGTCAATATGCGCCGTTGCACGATCCGGGCCGGGTGACGGATGTGGTCGGAATGATCGCCCAAGGCGACGCGCAGGTGGTCGATGCCGCTGTACGTTCCGCCCATGCGGCGTTCCACAGCTGGCGGGCGACAAGTTACGAGGAGCGCGCGGCCCTGCTGCGCGCCATCGCCGACCTGCTGGAAGCCGAGGCCGGCAGCGTCGTCGAGATCATGGCGCGCGAATCCGGCATGCTGGTCGCGACCAACAAGGCCGAGATCGGCATGGCCGCCAATATCGTGCGCGACAATGCCGAGGCCGGCGCCGAATTCCTGAAGCCCCACGAGGTTTCCGATGCCGAGAGCTGGGTCAGCGTCGAGAAGCGGCCCATCGGCGTCATCGCGGCCATCGTGCCGTGGAACGCCCCGATCATCCTCGCCATGCGCAAGGTGGCCCCGGCACTGATCTGCGGCAATACCGTCGTCGTGAAGCCTGCGCCGACCGCACCGATCGGGCTCAGCATGCTGCTGAAGAAGGCGGCGGCGCTGCTGCCACCGGGTGTCATCAACATCGTCCATGGCGGTGGCGAGGTCGGCCATGCACTCACCACCCACCCGATGGTCGGCAAGGTCTCGTTCACCGGCGGCGGTGCGGTTGCCCGGCACATCATGAAGGCTGCGGCTGACAGCATCAAGGGCGTGCAATTCGAGCTTGGCGGCAACGACCCATCCATTCTGCTCGACGATGCCAATCTCGACGATGCGATCGCGAAAATCATCGGCGGCGCCTTCCGGCGGTCCGGCCAGTTCTGCTTTGCCGTGAAGCGCGTTTATGCTCCCGCAAGTCTCTATCGCGAGGTGGTTGCGCGGCTTGAGGCGGAAACGGACAAGTTCAGTGTGGGATATCCGCTGGATCCGGGTGTCAACTTTGGCCCGATCAACAACAAGGGCCAGTTCGAGTTCCTCCAGGGGCTACTCGAGCGGACCAAGGCAAGCGGCGCCACGGTGCACGAGCTTGGCAAGGTGGCCGGCGACAGCGTCTGGAGCAATGGCTACTACATGCGGCCGGCCGTCGTCTCGGATATCGATCCGGAGGCGGAATTGGTGCAGGTGGAGCAGTTTGGCCCGCTGCTGCCGGTCGTCAAATACGACAATCTTGACGATGTGATCGACAGCATCAATGCGGGCGAACTCGGCCTCGGCTCCAGCCTCTGGACTGCCGATTTCGACAAGGCGCTTGCGGTCGCACGCCGCATCGAGGCCGGCATGACCTTCATCAACAATGTCGGCACGTCGCGGCTCGGCCAGAAGAACATTCCATTCGGCGGCGTAAAGCAGAGCGGCATCGGCCGCGAGAGCTCGCCGATCGGTCTGCGCGAATATGTCGAATACCATGCACTCAACTACCACAAGTGAGGACAAAGCGATGACGACGGCTCACACCCTCACCATCGACAACCTGATCGCCGCGCAATGGAAGGCGGGCGCCGAGCGCTTCGATGTGTGCGATCCCGGCCGCCATGCCGACGTGGTCGCCCGTGTCGCCGTCGCCGATCCCGTTGTCGTGGACGAGGCTGTCGAGGCGGCCCACAAGGCACTGAAGATCTGGTCCGCAGTCCCTGTCGGGGAACGGGCGGCGGCCGTCCTGCGCGCGGCTGACATCATCGAGGCGGAGGCGGAAAAGGGGCTCGACGGACTTGTCGGCGTCGTGGTTCGCGAGACAGGCATGCTGCCGGCCGAGATCACCATGGAATTCCGCGGCGCGGCGTTCGCTTCGCGCGACAATGTCGAGGCGGCGCAGAATGCGCTGAAGCCGACCGTGATCGAGGATGCGACCTCGATCGTGCGGCTGGAGCACCGGCCGATCGGCGTTGTCGCCGCGATCGTTCCGTGGAACGCCCCGATCGTGCTGCTGATCCGCAAATTTGCCCCGGCCCTGGTGGCCGGTGACACGCTGGTCATCAAGACGCCGCCGACAGCGCCCGCAGGCGTGGCATTGCTGATGGAAAAGCTCGCCCCGCTTTTCCCGCCTGGCGTCATCAACGTCGTGCATGGCGGCGCGGAAACCGGCGCAGCGCTCGCAGCCCATCCCAAGGTGCGGCTTATCTCCTTTACTGGCGGCGGCGTTGCGGCCAAAGCGATCATGAAGATCGCCGCGGACACGCTGAAGAACGTTCAGTTCGAGCTTGGTGGCAATGATGCCGCGATCGTTCTCGACGACTTCGACCTGGACAGCCAGATGCCGACGCTGGTCGCCGGCGCATTCCACCGCTCCGGTCAATTCTGCTTTGCCATCAAACGTCTCTACGTGCCAGCAGCGATCTACGACGACTTCTTCGCCAAGCTCTCGTCCGTTCTCGACAAGATGCGTGTCGGCCATCCACTCGACCCGCAGACGACATTCGGGCCAATCAACAACCCGGCCCAGCTCCGCTATCTCAAGGAACTGGTGCAGAAGACACGCGAAGCGGGCGGCAAAGTTTTCGAACTCGGCAGCCCCGTCTCGCCCGAGATCTGGGACGAAGGCAATTACATGCGCCCGACATTGGTGCGGGATCCCGATCCTGATTTCGACATCGTGACCTGCGAACAGTTCGGCCCGGTTCTTCCGGTGATGCGCTATGACAACGAGGATGATGTGGTTGCGCTGGCCAATGGCACGGAATATGGCTTGGGTTCGTCGGTATGGACCTCGGATTTCGAGCGCGGGGTGTCCTTCGCCCGCAGGCTCGAGGCCGGCATGACCTTCATCAACAAGAACGCCCAGTCACGGCTTGGCCGTCGCCACATGCCGTTCGGTGGCATCAAGCAGAGTGGCATCGGTACGGAGAATTCAGAACTCGGTCTCGCGGAGTTCACCGAGATCCACGCGATGAACTTCCACAAGGCCTGACCATGACGCTTCCCGATTTCCCCGCACACCTCACGCCGACGCTGCTACAGGGCCGCACCGCACTCGTTTCCGGCGGCGTTTCCGGCATCGGGCTCGCCATCGCCCAGCTTTTCGAGGCCAGCGGTGCCAAGGTGGTGGTGGCAGACATATCGCTGCTTGGGGGCGAGGCACCGCAGTCCTGCCCGGTGGGCAGCGGCTGGCATTGCGATGTTTCGGACGAGGCGAGTGTCGCGGATCTGGCCAAGAGTGTTGCAAAGACCGGTAACGGGCTGGATATCCTCGTCAACTGCGCTGGCGTGCCGCAATCCTCTACCGCGATCGAAACCATGACCGTTGAGGCCTGGGACCGTATCATGAACGTCAACGTGCGTTCGCTGTTCCTGATGACCAAGCATTTTCTCGCGCCCCTGAAGGCCTCGGGCAACGGCGCCATCATCAACATCTGTTCGACTGTCGGGGTCAGGCCAAAGGCGGGGCTGGCAGCCTACAGCGCATCCAAGGCGGCGGCGATCGCGACCACGCAGGCATTGGCACTGGAGCTGGCTAAGGACAGGGTGCGCGTCAACGGCATCAATCCCGGCGCGACGGAAACGCCGATGCTGTCGGGCTTTAGCCATGGCCGAGAGGTGCAGGAGGTCGTCGGCAGTTTCGCCAGCCAGATCCCGATGGGCGAAATCATCCGCCCCAGCGATGTCGCTGGTGCCGCCCTCTATCTTGCGTCCGACCTCGCCCGACTGGTGACCGGCGTTACAATCAATGTCGACGGCGGGCGGACGGTTTAATAAATTCAGACCGCAAGACAAGATTGGCGGACCTAGCTGTTTAGTCCCGGGAACTGATGGGTTGGATCAAGAGTGAATCGACTGGGCTCCTTTGTCCAACATTTGCAGATGAACTCATATGGCGTGAGGCCTTTAGGGGTCTTCAATCGTCGTCCAAAATTGTAGGCGGAGACGAAGTCGGCGAGATGCTGGCGGAGTTGATCGTGGCTCTCATAATAGAAGCGTTTGACGGTTGCTTCCTTGATGGTCGCTCGACCTGACCATTGGTCCAGAGATGCTTCGGCTTTGTGGTGCGATGTGCGATATCGGCTTTGGCGCAGGCATATTCGAAGGCATGTGCCCGGAAGATTTCGCCAGCGGCCATGGCCTCCTTGATGAGGGGAACGGCGGAACCACCGGCACCTGGCGTGGTGAATAGGATGCCATTGTCGGTGAGAACGGTATGGATCTTGTAAGGCACGGCTTTGATGAGATTGCGCAGCAAGCCGCCTGAGACCGCCGTCGTCGCTTTCTCGTGCAACTCGACGAATGCGAACTTCGAGGTTCGATCGATAGCGACGAACATGTGCAGCTTACCCTGTTCGGTGCGCACTTCGGCGATATCGATATGGAAGTAGCCAATCGGATAGGCTTTGAACTTCTTCTTTGGAGACTCGTCGCCCTCGACTTCCGGCAGGCGGCCTATGCCATGGCGTTGCAGGCAGCGTTGCAACGAAGACCGCGTCAGGTGCGGGATCGTTGGCTGCAGCGCGTACAGGCAATCATCAAGCGGCAAAAGTGAATAGCGTCGGAATGCAACGATGACGGCCTCTTCCTCCACAGAAAGGACCGTCGACTTAGGCTCCTTGGGACCGGTCGGAACATCGATGATCGACGCACGCTTGCGCCACTTGGCAACCGTCTTCTGATTGATCCTATAGCGAATCTCTCCAAGCCTTTGAGAAAAATGCACCATCAAAATCTGGGATCAAACATCTAGATGTGGGTATTTGTCCGGGCTGCGGCGCGGGCTAGACCATCGTCTGAAGTCGCTAACTATCTCCGCGGCTGCGGAGGAACCATCAACCTGCATCACTTGAAACACACAACATCAGGTCTATCCCCGCGGCTACCGAGGAACCCGGTAACAGTATATGCAGATTTTGTTATTGTGTCCATATATGCTGCTGCGGAGGAACTATAGCGTGAACTGGCTGAATACCTTGACAATATCAAAGAACTAGCGATCACGCGTCTGAATCGCGGATCGCCCTGCGAATGAGCAAAATAGCGCCGTGAGCGACAATCTGCTGGGCTGACGCTCCGAGCGGTGCCAGTCAAAGCCCACAAGGGTGCGCGCACTCGGCCCAGGTTATGACAATACTGCCCTCCGCAGGTGGCCGCGCCAGTCCGCCACATAATCCCAGATGCGATTGCGAACGCGGGGGCACTGCGCGGATATCTATGGATGCGGGAAGAGTGTTACAGCATTAATGACCGACGAGCATGTCAGGAACCTCCGGGACGCAGCAGCAGCATTCCGAAGCCATAGGCGGTGTGTCGTCCGATGCCGGATGCGAGAAGCTTTTGGAACGCTTGCCCGTCTGCCACCGTCAGTTCGCCATGAAAGATCGCATCCGGTCCTTCGGAGAACGCTTCCGTCTCGCATCGATCTCTGCGCTGAACCCGGTGGCGTGCAAAGCGCGTCATTCTCGTCCCATGCCGGTCAAGCACGGCAGCGCCCTCAAAGCGCTCGGCCAACCAGCCGAAGTAGACATTTTCCCTGGAAAGTTCGCCGGTCTCCGCATCCTCCGGTAAACCGTGAGGGAATTGTCGCAGCCGGGCAATCAGAAAGGCATCTACTTCGCTGCCTTTCCTTATCGGGCCACGCAGGTTCTCCCCCTTCAGGCCCCGTCTGCTTTCTTCCCGGCTCCAGCCCTCCAGTGGCTTTAGAAGTCGCCGAACGGGCCGCACCCTGAGATCGAAAGCGAGACGTCTGCCTTCGCGCCAGTTCCCGGGCATTTCCCGCAGCGCCAGATGCGATGTTCCCAAAGCGTTCAAGTACTCAGGTGCCGCGAGTTGCAGATTGTTGCGCAACACCTCTTCGGGAGCTTCGGTATAGGCATAAAGGGTGGCCTCATGCCCCCTGGGTACCGGCATCAGCCGGAATGGCTTCAGCAGACTCTTGCCAAAAGTTTCGCTGAGGAAATGGTGCAACGCGCGACCTTCATCGGCACCAAAGCCGCGGAACGCGGCCAGCCGACGAAACTCTCGCAGGTCTATCGGCAGGCTTGTCAGATGTAGCGCGCTCATGAGCCCCCTTCCAAGACTACGAAACCCTCGATAACCCTGCGGTGACCGCCATGTAGGCCGCTTCGCCAATTCCGAAGGTCTGCCAGATCGTAGATGCGGGTTACCGCCTGACCGTCTTCAGGCCCCTCTCCCGGCGGCCAGAAGGCACGCAGTCTGCCACTCCGGCTTCGCTCGTCGGCGGCGGGCTGGCGAGACAGTGCGGCATAGGCAGTCGGAGCATCAACGAACCAATCGTCCCGCCGTGCGGCCAGGATCGGACTGGATGGAAGACACGGCTTGCGGCCGATGAACAGCGGCCGCGCTGGGCGATAAATCGCCTCGGCCAGCATCACAAGATCCGGTTCTTCCTCAAAAGGTTCGAGCCTCATGGAGATCACAATGCGTGCGTCCATATGGTAATCCCGCTTGCGGCGATGCGGCGCGCCATAGCTGGCGCCATCGCGGCCTTCCACAGTCCCCCAGGTGGTCCAGCCTTTGTCGTTCTTTTCCAACTGCACGTTTTGCATGTCGGTTAGAATCCCGGCTGGCATCTCTCGATCCATGCGCGCGGCAAAGACCAGCCGATCCTGCAGTTTCTGATGCTTTTCCGTCTCGGTGCGTGTCCAGCCAAGCGCATTTGCAAACAGACCTGTCAGCATGGAGGCCGCCGGAAAGTCACGCGTAGTGCCGATCTGGTCGATAACCACACCGCCAAATGCAAGCAGCGGTGCCTCAAGATTGAGGATGAGCCAGCGCTTTTCAGTCGTCGGCATCCGGCGCATCCTTCACCTGCTTGGCGGCCCAGACCGCCAGCTCCGAAAGCGGCGTCTTGTCGATGCCAGGCAACTGGCCCTCAATGCTGAGATGGAGGCGCGCTTCGCCGGTGGCGTAGGTTTCATCGAAAGCGACGAGCTGCCGCGCCAAGGCATCACGCCCCTTGGCAAAGCTGTGGCCGACAGCCTCGCGAAATGCTGTTGACAGCGAGCGCGGCTGGCGATCCCCCGCTTCGACCAGCATGAGCTCGGCCCGACCATAAGGTGCCGTCGAACCGAGCTTGGCACCCGGCGAGACTTCCGCAATCAGATAGAGGAAATTGTGCACGACGCGGGCCGCCAGTTCTCGATCGTCGCCGCAATTCTTGATCAGCTCCGGCAGATCGATCACCACATAGCCGTAATAGAGACCCGAGTTCAGCTCGGTTTCATGAATAATATCGGCACCATTGTCGTCATCATCCCGTTTCAGATCGTCGACGGCTGTAAAATAGTCGATTTCGCTCTCTGCTGGATGCACGGTGAAGGCATGCGCCACGTGCACCGGTGCATCGATATTCGCAGCGGGATCAGATGTCACCATACGGCCGAAGAGAGCGGCGGTCAGTCCGCCCGGCAGGCTAGCGCCCTCGGTCATTGCTTTGAAGTTCTTGTCCTTCGCCCACTCCGCGACGGCCTTTTCCGCCGCCTTGCCATCGGTGGCCGACATCGCGATCTCTTCGGCGCGTGCGGCAAGCCAAGTCGTTTCCGGCTCACCAAGCAGAAGGGTCTGGCGGCTCCTTTTTCCTTTGGCGCCACTGTCGCCGTAGACGAGTTTCTGGAAAGCCGGCTCCAGCGCATCCACCACCTCATCGGCGAAACGGCCGCGTAGCGGCATGATGACCTTTTGCGTCACCAGTTCGCGCGAGCGAAAGGAATCGACATAACCTACTACCTTCGCCAGGGCATGCGGGTCCTGCTCCGCCTTGCGCCAATGGCGTTTCAAGCTTTGGGAGGAAATGCGCGTGCGTGTCGTGCCGCCATAGACGAGGCGCTTGGCCTGGCCCGTATCATCACGGTTAAGCAGGGCTGCGGTATAGGTATGGAGTGTATGAATTTGTAAGAAACGCGGTTTACTCATTTGTTTTCTCCCTATCCTCGAAGGCAGCCTTGCGGTCGCATGCGACGTAGTACGCGGTCGCGAGCCGGCGTAGTGGCCAAACCTCGTTCAAGAAGAGCAAGAGGGCGAAATCGACGCAGTTCACGCCGAATCTCATGTCGCGCGAGATGACGCGTGCAATGACTTCGAGCGCCTCTCCACGCCGTTCAAAAGGCAGGGCCATGAAGCTTGCAAGTCGCTTTTCCGAGAACTTAGCTTCGGCGAGCACCTTACCCAGCGGCTGGTCGAGTTGGTGAAACCTTGTCCTTGATGCCGATTCGCCACGCGGCGCTAGCAATGCGAGGAGTTTCACAATCTGCATGCCTGCCGTATCGCCAAGAATATCGGTATCCCGGACCAGTCGCCAGAATTCCAGCTCGCCCGGCCCTTCCACATCCATCCGCCGCAGCCGTGCCAAGTTGCTGGGGCCAAGTTTCATCATCTCGCTGACGAGGGTGGCGATGATGGGTTTGAGATCTTCATCTTTTGTCTGGATAACCTCAGGCATGTTCAGTCACCTCCTCGGCATCCTGAGCCGTAAACAATTCGGGGTAGTGTTGCCGCAGGTTTTTGGAGCGAAGCGCTAGCCGCGCGCGCACCTCGGCCCTTAAGCGATAGAGCGAAGGGCAGGGCATATCCGGAAGAAATTGCTCGAAAATGGATTGTGTCTGCTCCCATAGGCGGCGGGCGAAGGCGAGCCCACGAGTGTTTTGCGCGGACCCGTCGCGTTCCTCAACCTCGAAGCGCTGCCAGAGATGCCCGAAGAAGATGGCATCAACGAAGCGATCTAGTGCCTTCCGGGCCGATATGGTGTGCGCATAGCTGTCTGGGCTGATGCGCTCCTTCTCGCCGGAGGCCGCCGCGAGCGCCAGCGAATAGGCCAAAGCCTTGTCAAAGCGATCAATCGCGCCGATCTGCTCCCGCGCGATCTTCTGCAGGGTTTCCTGCGATTGCGGAGATCCCCAGCTCCCGATGAGATGCCGATTTTCTAGGGGAATAATGCGGGAGCGAAAACCACCTGTCTTTGAATTACCGCGTGCCAACGCCTGTGAAACAAGGGCAAGCGGGGTATCTGCCCCCTCGAATGATGCGCGATTGGCCAGAAGCGGCAGTACCCATTCGCCGGAAAACAGCAGTTGGGTCAGCGTTCGATAGTCGAATTCGCCTTCGTCCCCAATGGTCAGGCTCTTGTTTTCCGCCTTGTGGATAGGCGCCCAGGGATCTTCTAGACTGCCTTTAGCCGATTTGGCGGCGATACGGGTCTCGCGAGATGTACCTTTGACCGCCATGATCCGTTCGTTACGGTTCAGCAGTCGCACCCGGCGGCACACTTCGATGAAACAGATGTCGAGATCCTTTAGTTGAAGCTGATCCCCCTCCGCCCACGGCTCCAGCCAGGTTAGGCCAATCCCGTCATCGGCATAGGGTAGTGCGGTATTCTCAAGAACACGCTCACGCGTTTCCAGTACAACCCGCAAATCCCGGCGAAACCACTCGCCAGGCCGCACGGCCATTGTCGTGACTGTGGCCAAAGGCGCCAAGGTCAACATGGCGCGCGACGACGATCCGCCATTCATGCGGACAATGCCCTGATTGCCGGCACCGCCATAGCCTTCACATGTTTGCAGAGAGACAAGGGCAAACAGCCAATCCTCTGCAACTCCGTTTTGCGCAATCATCTGTTTCAGATCGTGATTGCGTGAGGTGATCAGAAGGTCCAGCCCGTCGGCAGTCGCGACATCGTTTCGAAGCTTTACACCATCAGGCACGGCCGCTTGCAGAAAGGCAGGCTTCGACCACTCATCCACCACCAGACACCACGGCTCATCGCCCGGATAACTTGGGGTTAGGCCGCGCATCAGCGTCCGCCATTCGTCTTCCCGTTCTGGGATATCCTTTTGCTCAGCCTTGTGAAGTGCGAGTGCCGCCAACTGCACGAGAAACATATGCCAGGCAGGGGCTTGATGAGGCCGCAGGGCCGGAAAGCTCTCGATCTCGTCTCGCGCCAACGCTGCCAGAACACCGGGAAGCGAGAGGCTGGCCAAAGGCGACACAGTGATTAGGTGTTGGAGAAGAAGATTATTCATCCTTCTCACCCAGCAATGCTAGACCGCGACAATGCGTGAGAGCGAGTGGCCTGTTAACTGGAAAAATCGGAGGTCTCAGTCTGTCCTCAATCATTTGAAGCGAGTTAGGCCAGCGGCAACCGAAACGTCTGCCTTGATGCCGATCGCTGTTGCTGTTCTATGCAATGTAAAAATCAACTGGTTTTAAATGTCGATCCCAAATGCAATCGCGGCGTCCTTTCTTGGAAGAGCTCAAGGGTTTGCCCGAGGCCTGAGCCACGCATCCATTCCAACGGCGTCCGCTTGCACGGTAGAAAATCTCATACACGCAAAGCCTTGTGGGGTTTACTGGTTCGGTGCAAGTTGGAAAAGCAAGCTGAAATGTACTTGAAAACGACAGCCCACTTCATCGAGGGGCACTTTTCAGGAGCCTACCCTCGAGCGAAGCTTTGAAGGATATGATGCAATGATGAGACAATAGAGCATCTTCCGGCAGTTGCAGAACATAAGAGCCGTACTCCGCTCGCCATGATACCCTGTACAACGGTGGCTAATGGCTTGCGAGCGATGCGCAGCAAATATATCTTTCTAATTGTCTGATCGAGCGGTCGGCTATTGTGCATCAAACGGATTTGAAGCTGATGCAAGAAGCAGCCAACTCCGGTTGAGCCGACATGCTCGCTCTAAGCGATAGGTACTCCATAGGCGCAAAAAGCTTCTCCAGTACACTAAGATCAATCACCTGAGAGGCAATTGGTGAGAAATGCGGCTTAATCAATATGTAAAAATTCTGTCAATGGTCGTTGTATTATCATTGTTTTTAGCTGTGGTTTGGTGGGTCTACCACATATTCGACGCATGGATATCTTCGCCTCCCGTTCGGAGCGGGTCCATATTTTACAGGCAGGTGAGCATCCAGGCGCCGCTCCTGCTTTTTCTGTTTCTTGCAGAGTTCGCTCTCTTAATAATTTTTATAGCGTTGCTGTCCTCAGTTCGGAGACGTCAGCCCACTCGGCTTGACGACTGAGCGATTATGGTCGCCTGATGAGCGCATTCGAGCGGGCTCATCAGGCGGCGGTAGCTGGATCGTGAGGTGATCGTTTTTGCCCCGATCATCCGCTGCAAAAGTCGCGGGGCAGGCTTCGCTGCATGAGGCACTCGATCCGCTGTCGATCTATAGCAATGGCAACTTGAGCGTTCGCTTGCGGACAATTGCTGTGATGAACTTTAACGCATTCGGTTCCTCGAAAACATACCTGTGGTCAACAGGTCGTCTCATTCAGCTGCTCGAGCCTCCCTTCTGCTCGATCTGTTGCAGGACGGTATGATATACCCGGCCCTTGAACAGGCTCATGCCTTGCGAAATCTCGTGTCGCACGGCTTGACGCACATCGCTGGCCAAGGCTGCATGCATCGCGGCAAGGCTTGGAAAATGCAGGTCGAATATCATGTAGACGGGAGGGGCGCCGGCTTCCGGTTCGGCAATTTTGCGGAGTTCAACTTTGATGAGGCCAGGATAGAGCGCAATAGCCGGCAAGACGATGCCGCGCATGCGGCTGTCGAATTCCTCCACATGTTCGGGCGCGACTTCGCCTTCCAGGACCGCTGAGCGAATGATCATGGCTGGTTTCCCTTCTCGTCTTGTTGGTCATTGGCCAGGAGCACCGCGGCTGCGAGCTCCGTCTGGGTCAGATGTTCGTCCATCAAGCGGGCCGCCAGCGCTTTATCTCGCCTGATGACCGCGTCCTTCAGGGCCTCGTGCTCAGCGGTCACGTTGCGCACGCGGGCACCCTCCGCCTTGTGATGCAGAAGCCTGATCTTGCGATATCGCTCCGAATGGTCATTCAGCGTTGACCAGATACGCATCATCCATTCCGAATTGCAGGCGGCGACCAAGGCCCGGTGGAAACGCCGATGGTGGGCTTCCCAAGTCGTCGCCGCGCCGAGGTCGTCGAGATCAGAGGGCAGGGGTGTATTGGCCAAGAGATACATCGATGTGATGATCTCCGCTTCCCAGGCGAGGTCGCCATTGTCGATAGCCATGGACAGACAAAGCCGCTCGATATGGCGACGCGTTGCCATGAGGTCGGCCAATTCCTTCAGCGTCACGGGTGCCACCACAGCACCACGATGCGTTTGCGCATCAACAAGGCCCTCGCTCGACAGCCGCATGAGCGCCTCGCGGATCGGCGTCAGCCCCAACTGGAACTTTGCCTGCAGGTCGTTGGCGCGCAGACGCTGCCCTGGCATGAGCTCCCCATGCAGGATCTCTGAGCGCAGTTTCAGGTAGGCACGCTCCGCCTGTGTAGCGGTGCTGGTCTCCTGGTCGAAAAACGCGGGCTCCAAATCAACCTCGAATTTTGTATTGACACCAGGATTTTATAAAATCATTCTGACTTTATCGCAAGTCATTTGGAGAGAGTTATGGCGGACGCAAGCCCAAAATCTTGGTTTCTGGCAAATGTGGCAGCGGCAGGCAGCAACACGGCCTGCCTCGGCGTCGCGGATAGCCTTTATCCCTTGGCTCCGCTTGCTGTCGCGCTCGGGCGATCGGCGCCGGACTCTGTCATGGCCCTGTTTGCAGACTGGGAAGGGTCGAAGTCGCTGCTGGCGGCGCTGGCGGACGGTGCGGCCACCTCGGGCGTCGAATCGATCGCGGCAGGAAGCGCTGACCTGCTCGCGCCCCTTCTCTATCCCGGCAAGATCCTGTGCGCCGGCGCTAACTACTATGACCATATGGCGGAGATGGGCTTTCCCGACGTGAGGAAGGAAACCCAGCGCCTGTTCTTTTTTATGAAGCCGCCGCGCCAGGCGGTCGTCGGCGCCGGGCGGACGGTGGAGATGCCGCGCGACACCCAAAAATTCGATTGGGAGATCGAGCTCGCGGCGGTCATCGGCAAGACGGCGCGCTACGTCACGCCCGAGACCGCGCTGAACTATGTCGGCGCCTACACGGTCGCCATCGATCTTTCCGCGCGCGATTCCAATCAGGCGCCCGACCAGTTCTACAAGCTGGACTGGGTGGCGGGCAAAGGCAACGACACCTGCTGCCCGCTCGGTCCCTGGATCGTGCCGGCAGACAGCCTCGGCGACCCCCAGCAGCTTGCCATGAAGCTCTGGGTCAATGGCGTGCTGAAGCAGGACAGCGACAGCTCGAAGATGATCTTCTCGATCGCCGAACAGATCGCCCGCGCTTCGCAGATCATGACGCTTGAGCCCGGCGATCTCATTCTGACGGGCACACCGGCGGGCGTCGGCGTGCCGCGCAAGGAGTTCCTGGCCGTCGGCGACAGCATCGAAGCCGAGATCGAAGGCATCGGGCGCCTCAGAGTCTCAATCAAGAACTAGCAGATACCTCGTCGCCGGAACGTCCCGACAAGAGGATGCCGGCTCAATGATCAGCCAGAAGGGAAAACCAGATGAACTTCAAGACATCCATTGTAGCCCTCATTGTTGCCAGTGCCACCGTTGCCGCAACCTCAGCCGCCATGGCCGCCGACAAGCGCATCCGGCTGTCGACGGCCGCACCGGCCTCCGATTACCTCTCCAAGGCCTGCGAGACCTTCAAGACCGAGCTCGAAAAAGCGGGCGTCGACATAACGGTTGAGGTCTATCCGGCCTCCAGTCTGTTCCGGCAAGGAACGGAAGTGCCCGCACTCCAGCGCGGCAATCTCGAAATGAGCACGATGACCACCTTCGAGATCGCCCAGCAGATCCCGAGCTTCGGCTTCCTCAACCGCGCCTTCCTGTTCAGCAGTTATGATCAGATGATGGGCGTGATGGGCGGCGAAGTCGGCGAGGCCCTGAAGAAGGCCGTAAGCGAGGACATGGATATCGAGATCCTGTCCACCGCCTATCTCGGCACCCGCCAGCTCAACTTGCGCGAGGATCGTCCCGCCAGCAAGCCCGAGGACCTGGCCGGTGTGAAGATGCGCATGCCGTCGTCGCCGGAATGGCTGCTGCTTGGCGAAAGCCTCGGCGTTACCCCCACGCCGCTCGCCATGCCGGAGGTCTATGTCGCCCTGCAGACCGGCGCCATTGACGGCCAGGAAAATCCCCTGACGATCACCAACGCGGCGAAGTTCTACGAAGTCACCAAGCAGATCGTGCTGACGGCCCATCTGGTGCAGCCCGTGTTTTTCTCGATCGGCAAGCCGTTCTGGAGCGAACTGACGCTGGAGCAACAGGCCGCCGTATCCGCCGCCGCAAAGGTTGCCGCTGACCAGAACAATACCGGCCGCTCCACCGACGAGGGCAAGGTGCTGGCCGAGATGGAGAGCAAGGGCCTGAAGATCAACAAAGTAGACCTAACGCCGTTCAAGGCCAAGGCCGATGCCGTCTACGGCGCATCCGACCTCGCCAAGGCCTGGGATGCCGACCTCATGGCCAAGGCCATGGCGAAGTAGAAACAAACCAACGGGAGCGGCGCCATGAGCCTCATTTCCTCCATGCTCACGGCGGGCCGCTGGATCCGCGTGACTTGCGAAGCGGTGACCACCGCGCTGTTCGGGCTCGTGGTGGTCGCATTCGCGTATGGCGTCACATCCCGCTATATCTTCGGCGTTCCCTCCAGGAATGCGGACGAAATCGCCGTCATCCTGTTCCTGTGGGTCATCATGTTCGGCGCGGGCCTCGCGGTCGCGCCGAGCGAACACATCTCCGTCGACCTGGTGACCGCCCGCCTCAAGGGGCGGGCCAACCGGCTCACAGTAGGCCTAGGCTCGCTGGTCGCCGCGGCGATCTTTCTCTATGCCCTGCCGACCACGCTCGACTACGTGATGTTCCTACGTCGTGAGGTAACCCCCGCCATGCGGCTGCCGCTCAGCTTCACCTATTTCTGCTTCGTGCTGTTCCAGGGCGCGGCCGGCATGGCGCTCCTGGCGCGCGGCATCCTTGTTCTCTCCGGTTTCCAGTCCACCAAGGCCGGCCTGTCCGCCAGCGAGGAGGCCCTGTGACGACCCCTCTCATTTTTCTGCTGGTGACCTTCGTCGCCCTGTCCCTGGCGCAGGTTCCGCTCGGCATCGCCATGATCGGCGGCGGTTTCGTGTATCTCGCCATGTCGGGGCAGGATCTCGGCATCGCCACTGATCAGATCATGAACTCGCTCAACACCAGCTATGTCTTGCTGGCCGTACCGATGTTCATCCTTGCGGCCAATGTGATGAGCGCCGGCACGATTTCGGAACGGCTTTGGCGCGCGGCCGACATGGCGGTCGGTCATGTGCGCGGCGGGCTTGGCCATGTTACTATTCTGGTGGCCGTGATCTTTTCCTCCATGAGCGGTAGCGCCATCGCCGATGCCGCAGGTCCTGGCATGATTTCGCTCAAGATGATGCGCGATGTCGGCGGCTTCCGCCGCGGTTTCGCTGCGGCGCTGACGGCTGCCTCGGCCACGATCGCCCCGATCATCCCGCCATCGATCCCCATGGTGCTCTATGCGCTGAATGCCAATGCCTCGGTTGCAGCACTTTTTCTCGGTGGCATCGTGCCGGGGCTGATGATGGCAGTTTTCCTGATGCTTGCCGTCAGCTACGTCGCTCGCCGTTCCGACATGCCCCATCGCGACTGGGCCGGCATGCGCCCGCTCGCCAAGTCGCTGGGAAGAGCTGCCCTGCCGATGACGATCCCCGTCGTGCTCCTGGGCGGCATATGGTCCGGCGCCTTCACGCCGACCGAGGCCGCGGCGATCGCTGCCATCTACTCAATGCTGATTGCCTCCCTCGCCTATCGGGCGCTCGGACTTGCACGGCTTTGGGGCGTGCTGAAAGAGTCGATGCAAGCTTCGGTGACGGTGATGCTGCTAATCGCCGGCGCCTTCCTGATGAACTATGCTATCGCCGCCGAGCAGTTAGACAAGCTGCTGGCGGCCTGGGTCATCGGCGCGGATTTCAGCCGGCTGGAATTCCTGCTCGCGGTCAACATTGTCTTCCTGCTTCTGGGATGCCTGATCGACACCGGAACTCTGATCCTTGTCTTGGTGCCGCTGCTCTTGCCGACCACTCAGGCGCTGGGTATCAACACCGTGCATTTCGGGGTGCTCATCACCATCAACATCATGATCGGCCTGGTCACGCCGCCGTTCGGGATGCTGCTTTTCACCCTTTCGAGGCTGGGCGACGTGCCTATCGGTGAGATCGTGGCGGATCTCCTGCCATTCCTGGTGGCACTCATTGCCGCGCTCGCCATCGTCACCTTTGTTCCGTCGACCGTCCTCTGGCTGCCCTCGATGTTCGGCTATTAACCGAACATCGGGTGCAATTAAGTCCTGCTCTTGACTGCCAGACCGATTCAAAAGCCGTAGGATTTCTTCTCCCCCGTGCTGCATGCTTTCACTTGCTTCGCAGCTGCCTTCCTGGAGCGCACGAACTGCCCATCACGTGCACTGCACAACCGGAATGAGGTGCCATCCGACGCCATGCTGAAGACGCCTCGAAGTGGCCGCGGGAGGATGCGCAACAAGGCTCGACCAAGGCGTTCTACCCGGGGAGGCTGACTGTCGATCCGCTATCGAAAACTTGGCGAGGACAAGCCATAGCTGGCGCCGGGAGTGGACAGCCGCTATCTGCTATGTTTTAACGCGACACCAAGAGCTCGGCATAGGCCTTCAACAATTTCCATGCACAAGAACAGCCACGCTTGAGAAAACACTTGAGAGATGTTGGACGGTTGCTTGCGATGCTCCGACCATGTGGGGACGCTAGAGATGGTTTCAAGGTTATGGCTGATACCGTGCGGGGCTCTCTTGGCCGCTCTTCTTCTAGCCCCAGTAAGGCCAAATTCCAGGGCTGAGGACGACTTGAACGCGATGTCACGCCTAGAGCCACCGGTTATTGCGTCAGCAGCGCTCTGGCTCGATAAGCGACAGGATAGCATTATCGGCTATATTACCGGAACCTATACGACGCACTACGTCGTTGATGTAAACGTTTGGAACGCGTCCACCAAGGATGTGTCAGATTGCGTTCTTGAGCTCCGCGTTCAGCAGCCTGATGTCGTCGAGACGAAAATCGGCCTCCGGCCCGATGGAAAAGATGTCCCGACATTTTCAGTTCCCGCGGACACTCAGCTTCCTATGCGATTTGCGACCTATGCTTTGGTTGGTAACGTGTATCGATTGGACAAAGCCTTCTTAAGACTCCAGTGTTTACGGCCAGGATACGTGATCGGGACCTGGGAAGACATCGATCTCAGTGGCACGAACTGGTACATCAATTGAAGCCACGCCGACGTCGATCTTTGGCCATGTAAGCATAGCGGCTGCTGCTTCCTGCTGTTTTAATCGAGCAACCTGAATTCGTCTGTGACCTTTCTGCTGCGAAAGCGCCTCTTGTTCTGGAATTGATGGTTGCGAATATCTGTCATTAAACTGGTGTTTCTCATCCGAACAACGAAAACTGAGGCGTCCAAAAACTGCGCATCGGCAACGGTAAAACAATAATGCTGTCGGGAAGCACGCGTCGTGCTTCCGTCGTCTTATACCAACGCTCAATGATCAGAACTCATGCGCCTACCCTCTGTGGCCGAGGGACATGATGCGCCAAGGCTGGCTTTCGAGCTTTCGCCAGGCATCGCAGCAATGATCGACGATGTCGTCGTAGGATTTGAAGACGCGGTTTGAGAGCCAGTTGTCGCGCATGAACTGCCAGAGGTTTTCGACCGGGTTGAGTTCGGGCGACTTCGGCGGCAATGGCAGGATGGTGATGTTCTCGGGCACGATGAGAGTGTTGGACATGTGCCAGCCAGCCTGATCCATGATGAGGATGGCGTGCGCATCGTCAGCGATATGGCGGGAGATTTCGCTCAGATGCTGGGTCATGGCATGGGTATCGCACCAGGGCATGACCAGCGCCGCCGCCTTGCCGAGCTTCGGGCAGATCGCACCGAAGATGTAGGCCGATCTTGTGCGTTGATCATGCGGTGCTGAAGGCCGCGTTCCGCGTCTGGCCCAGCGGCGCGTGATCTTGTTCTTCTGGCCGATCCGAGCCTCATCCTGGAACCAAATCTCTACTCGTTTACCTCGGGCTGCTCCGGCGACAATTTCTGCCACTGCGGCGGGGAAGCTTTTTTAAAATCCTCAATGGCTTGAGGGTCTTGTGCATGATGCTTCGGCCGAGCCGTGAGCTTGCGATAGCCCAACGCCTGTAGTTCGCGCCCAAGCGTCTGGCGGCTCACCGAGATACGATGCTCCTGCCAAAGCCATTGCACCAGATCGACAAGTCTCCAGCGCACGACACCATCGAGATAGGGAACCGGACCTTTCTCGACGACTTCGATGAGCCCTTTGCGCTGCTTGTCGTTCAACAGCGGCTCACGGCCTTTGGCCTTTCCGGTCTTCAGGCCGTCTGGACCGTGCTGGTTGAAGCGCTCGACCCAATCGCGGATTATCTGCAAACCGACCCCGCCCATAGAGGCGGCTTGGTTCCGCGAACCGCCTTCGTAGATCACCGACAAAGCAAGCAATCGCCGAGACCAGTCCGCGTCCCGGCTCTTTCTGGCAAGCTGACGCAGATCATCAGCAGTATAATCCTGACGGATGCTGAGGGCCGTTCCCATGGCGAAATCTCCTTCCGCCACGTTGAATCATGATTTGCCTGAAAACGGAATCCCGTGAGTCAAATTCATCGGGCACTGGTATTTTTGCAATGTCGGGCAATCTCTAGTCAGGTATTAACACCAGATTGAAGAACGCAGGGTAATGTTCTGGTGAGGCTGCTTTGTAATTTAGACGACCCTACTGTTAAGCGACCTGACGAGAGGGAATAGTGTCCAGGATTAAGGAAATACGACCGTGAGTTTGCTAAATTGGCTTTTCGGCAAGGAGCGAATACAGACCGAGTACGAGGACCTGGTGCGTAAAGCAGGTTCCCTGTCAAACTCGGAAAAAGGGGAGTTCCTGGCGCTTGTCACCGACGCAAGAAACCAGTTTGAGGACCTCTACGGGTGGAACCTCCTGGAACAGGTTTCGGCTGAGGATGTCGCGGAAATAGTGACAAAGATAAGCGCCCTCCGGGATGTCGCTGAAGGTCTACGCAATCCACTCGCACGCTATGCCTTGGATGTATGGTACTTTACGGCGCAGGTTAACCGCTCCGTAGAGTTCAAGTACCTGACGACGCTCCTTTGGGTCGAGCTTGAGCGCGGCATTCCCTTCTGCGAGGCTGCTAAAGATCGCTTATCTGACCGTGGCACGATGCTTAACATTGATCGTTACGACCAGAAGCCTGTTTTTTTGCCGCAGTGAATAGCGACGAGTTTGTTAGATACCATCGAGTTAAATTTTCACCTGCTCCGCGAGCTTAACCGGAAACAGCATTCCGTTGCACATATGTTGGCGTTTCGTGCTTTAGTACATCTTAATGTAGTCGAGCACGTTCCGGCGAGCTCAATTGCTGAAAGCAGACCATGCGCCGTGTCGGCTTCCAGCCCCTCAGCGCATTCTTGGTGGGCATAACCCAGCTGGCGAATGGTCGCGTTAAGCCGCTTGCCAAGCCGGATATAGAGTTCAACCGCTCGAAGTCTGTCTGCGTAGGAATACATGAACTACCTCCTTGGTGGTCCAAGTTTTCGTCCGCACCCCCTTATGCGCCGAACCGGCTTAGTTCCGCGTGGAAACCAACATGCTTGGAGCATTGCTCTCGCCGATGATGCGACAGGAATACAACGCCGCCGCAATCGGCGCGTCGAGTTACACCTCTGCTTAGTCAGCACGGGCCCATGCCTTGCTGTCGGTACGGGTTTATCTCAGCAGCACCAACAAAATGGCCCCGAACAACATCAACACAGGCATGGCTCCGATCAGTGCTTTCCGGAACCAGTAGCGTTGATAGATCGGCGCCAGATGATCCAGATAATATTCACCTGGAGAAGACGCGCTCCGAAGCCCATCGACTTTCCACTCCGGAACCCGTCGGTGCGTTCGTTTGGTGCCATCAGCCAGCTGTAGCTCAAGGACGCGCTGCTCGGAATCGTATGCAGCGCGCGCGATATAACGAGATGAAATCGGTACTTCCTTCAATCTAGCCATAATGTGCTTTTAACATTTCGGTCACCATCTTGGCAATATTCGTCTGAAATGTGTTCCATTGAAAGTTTAATGACGAAGCACGCCCCATCAGGCCCTGTGACTACGTATTCCGATGAAGCCCGGCACCCATTCCGATTTGAAGCCGGCCAGTCGACCCTCCCCAGGGGTCGCTAGGCCCTGTTGACAAGTTCCCAAATCAGCAGAAGCATGATTCATATGTGGACGCCCCGTATGGCAAGGGTTTTTGATCGGTGCTTTCATATGTCCGGCTTGTTTGGTAGCTTGGATACGCTGCTGGCCCTGATGGAAATCCGTCGGTGAGGTCCCTGATCAAGATGGCGCACTTTTTTAGCGCATTGAATCAGAAGGGTTGGCCTCGCCATTGGCTCGATCGTTACTCATCATCGACTACCGCTACCAATTCGGGTGATCTTTATTGTTTCATGCGACCTGTGCGTCAGATCGATAGGCTTCCTTCCTCTGTCAGTACGACCCATGCGATCCGGGCAAGCTTGTTGGCGAGCGCAACGGAGACAACGCGGAACGGCTTTTTCTCCATGAGCTTTCTGATCCAGTTCGCCATAGGCGTCGTCTTTTCCTTGGTGTGGCGCATTACAGCGGTAGCCCCGATGACAAGCAACCGGCGAAGATAGCAATCGCCCCGCTTCGACATCCCGCCTAACCGAGTTTTGCCACCAGTCGAGTGTTCCTGCGGGGTCAGCCCGAGCCAGGCGGCGATCTGTCTGCCCGAGATGAACTGGTCGGGGTCGGACACGCTTGCCGCTATGGCCGTTGCCGTGACGATCCCGATACCGATACCGGGAATTGCCGCGAGCCTGCGGCTGGCTTCGCTTTGCGCGTGCCAGATGGCGATTTGCTGGTCGAGCGTCGTGATCTCGCCCGTTAGTGCCACGATCTGCCGGATCAGTGTCTCAAGTGGGGTACGGGCGTAAGGTGGTAATGCGTCACGATCGGCCAGTGCTTGCTCGCCTAGCGTCGCAAGATGAGCAAGTCGGGGATATACAAGGCCAAACTCGCCCAGATGGCCCCGCTGCGCATTCGCCGCCATGGACCGCTGACGCACGAGCAGTGAGCGGGCGCGGCGGGCCATCAACATGCCCTTCTGCTCAACCGTTTTTGTCGGCGCGAACCGCATTGTCGGTCGCTGCACGGCTTCGCAGATTGCCTCGGTATCAAGCGCATCGCTCTTCCCACGCTTGACATAGGCCTTCACATACCACGGCTGAATAAGGCGAACCTCATGCCCCGTCGCTGCAAGGGTTCGGGCCGAATCATGCGCAGTGCCGCACGCCTCCACGCCGATCAGGCAAGGTGGTAGCTTTGAGAAAAGGGCAGCATTTGTTTCCTATGCAGCTTCTTCAGCAACACCGTACGTCCGGCCTCATCGACGCCGTGCGCCTGAAACACACTTTTTGCCAGATCCAGGCCAATCGTCATTATAGTCATGTTCAACGCTCCATTTCCTGCTTCCAACAGCCGGCCAGCATAATAAGCCACGCCGGTCGATGCAGGGGCATCCACATCATCAAGACTGCCCTTTAGGAGGCGGTTTTGGCTCGCGGCGACCTTACGGATATGCATGGGGGATCATCTAGGGGCTGTTGCCCACCGAACGTGGCCGTGAATCGCGGCCCTCGCACGATGATGTACCTGGACAGTATGCTGCATGTTATTCGCGTCGGTTGCCCCTGCGCCACATGCAAGAACGCTACGGCAAGTGGAACTCTATGTAGGTGCGCTTCCGCTGTTGAGCCGAACAAGGAATTTGGAATGCTCTGCTTGAAATGTTCGTTGAACTGGGACTGATGGCTGCCTGGCAACACAGGATCGACAGCACCACGGTTCGCGGCCATTCGCAGGCTGCGGGCGCTAAACGGGGATTATTTTGAGGCTTTTGATCGATCACGCGGCGGCTTTACGACGAAAATCCACGCCCGAGCAGACGGTTAGGGACGCCGTCTTGGCTTCTTCCTGACAGGTGGCGAGGCCTCTGATTACAACGCCATCGCTGGCGACACCTGTTGGCAAGCCGAGGCTGTTCATCGCCGACAAAGGCTACGACGGTGACTTCCTGCGTGAACAACTCTTGATGCACGGGGTCAGGCCGGTCATTCCGCCCAAGGCCAACCGAAAGAACGCGCCTGCCTGCGACTTCCGGGCTTACAAGGACCGGAACCGCACCGAACGGATGTTCGACCTCCTCAAGCACTTCCGTCGCGTTGCGACCCGATACGACAAGACCCGAAAATCCTTCTCAGCATTCCTCGCCATGGCCGCCCCAAAGATATGGCTGCCATGCCTTGTCAACAGGACCTATTTGAATGGTTCTGGATTGTCGTGCGGTCCAGCGTCGGATGGTGCCCGACGCTGCTTTCGTAAGCTCTCGCCGCTAAGTTTGATGCAGTAGGCGTTGTGGACCAGCCGTTCGTGAACTCTAGTCGTCCGCGAGTACGCTAAGCTACCCAGGAAGACGAACTTCGCGGTGCGCCAACTCACCCTTTCAAAGAGTTGGCGGTTGAGATAACCGACAAAGGGCAATAGGCGCCGTGCAAATTGTAAATTGCTTTTATTAGCTCTTTGCGAACTGAACAGGGTGACGAGCGCCTACAATACAATTGAAGATCAATGGGCCCACAATCGGTCATAAAGACCTACGAGACAAAAAGGATTATATCCGTGGTAGGAAAGCCGAGGATGCGTGACAGTCTTTTGCTGATGGCGATAGTCCCAATTGCAGTTTTGCTCTTTAGTGGAATGATCCTTGCGTCGCTTGTGTGGGGTGTCATCGAAAGCCGAAACCGACGAAGTTCTCAGACGAAAATCAACGGCGACCCGTTGGAGCCGGAATGTTGACGATGGGAAGCGCTTCGCCGCCATAAGGGACGTTGGAGACATTTCGATTTTCATAGGCCACAAATAGATGTTATCGCCATGCAGTGTGAATAGCCCCGAGATTTGTAGACGCCTTCTTTCCTAATTTTGAGGCAGGAAGAGCATCATGAGCAAATCGAATTTCAGCGAAGATTTTAAGCGCGACGCCGTGCGTCAGATCACGGAACGAGGCTATCCGGTTGCGGAGGTTTCTCAGCGCCTCGGCGTGAGCCAGCATTCCCTGTATGAGTGGAAGAAGAAGTTTGCTGCGTCGAACGGCAAAGGCAACGACGAGGCCGAGGAGATCAGGCGACTGAAGAAGGAACTGACTCGCGTCACCGAGGAGCGAGACATCCTAAAAAAAGCGGCCGCGTATTTCGCCAGGGATGCAAAGTGAAGTACGCGTTCATTGCCCTGCATCGCTTGCAGTTTTCGGTGCGGACGATGTGCCGTGTCCTGCGGGTTCAGCCGAGTGGATTTTACGCTTGGCTGAAGAACCCGCTGAGCAGGCGAGCCAACGAGGACAAGCGACAGACCGATCTGCTCCTGAAGGCATGGGAAGAAAGCGGCAAGGTCTACGGTTATCGCAAGCTGCACGACGACCTTCTCGATCAGGGAGAGATGTGCTGCCCGAACCGGGTCGCGCGTCTGACGCGTCTCGCCGGGATCAAGGCGCAGATCGGCTACAAGCGCCGTCCCGGCATCTATGGCGGCAGGCCTGCCGTCGCTATCGACAACACGCTCGACCGGCAATTTGACGTAGCGGCTCCGGACAAGGCTGGATCACGGACATCACCTACATCCGAACCTGCGAGGGCTTCGCTTACCTTGCGGTCGTCATCGACCTCTATTCCCGTCGTGTGATCGGCTGGGCAATGCAAAGCCGCCAGACCACCGATGTCGTTCTACAAGCTCTGCTCATGGCGGTGTGGCGACGCAAACCGAAGGACAAGGTGCTGATCCACTCGGACCAAGGCTCGCAGTTCACCAGCATGGACTGGGCCTCGTTCCTCAAGCAACACAATCTGGTTCACTCCCCTCTCAGCGATACTTTGTATCGCTTGCCGGGCAATGGATGAGCCGTCGCGGCAATTGCCATGACAATGCGGTGGCCGAGAGCTTCTTCAATCTTCTCAAGCGAGAACGGATACGTCGCAGGGTTTACCGTTCACGCGATGAAGCACGCCAGGACGTGTTCGACTACATCGAAATGTTCTACAACCCGAAACGCAAACACGTCAGAAACGGGATGCTGTCGCCAATCGAGTTCGAGAAGCAGCAGAAAGTCTAACCCGAGGGTGTCTACGAAACCCGGGGCTATTCACTACGACAAGCAAGACGACTGACCTGCCACTGAACTTTCATCCGGCAGCGATTAGAGCCTCGGCGGTTTTTGATACGCCAAGTGGCGCGGTGGGAGCAACCGGTGGAAACGGGA
>NZ_FWXU01000049.1 GCF_900176345.1 Rhizobium sp. RU36D | reverse complement strand
GTTCGCTAAATCTGCTCATCTTCATCGAATTCTCCTCGATCATATTGCCGAGAAAATTCTACTTTTGAAGCCAGTTAATATGCGGGGGGATTACCCTAGGAGTTGAGATCTCGCCGTAGAGAACAACCATCAGTATTCAAACGACGACAAACAAATTAGACAATATCTGTCTTCTGAACAGGCCTTGATGCAATCAGGTGCCTCTCGCATTCGGACCGGACTGCTTCTATCAACAGATCGCCTCGCTCAATCAACCACCGCAGCGCTTCCTCGGTAATCTCGAAGTGCGGCGAGTAGCGTGCTTTAACATAGGCTGCATTGAGAATATTGAACCAGGATAAGTAGCGCTGCTCGTTCTCCGGCCAAACATCCCTCAAATCAGCGGCCTGCCCCTCGGCAAGCGCTCGCAGAAATTTCACATTGTGAGACGCGGGGCTGTAATTAGTTTTTACTAAGAGTATCAGTGAATAAGCCTGCTCGACTGACTGATGCAGCTCAAAGGAAGCATGCCTAAGCTGTCGCTTTTGAGCTAGATATTTTGCCGTATCAAGAAATGAAAGTACTCCCGGCAACCTGTCGACATAATATTCTGACGCCAACCTCCAGGCTTCCTCCGGGCTGACATTGCCGGGCTCGGCCAACGGCTCGTCATCCAGTTCATAGAGCACAATGCCGTCGCGGCGAATGTCGACAAAGAAGTAGCGCCCGCGGCGTAGCTCCGTGTTCACCTCGCGGAGTGAGTGGGCAATGATGCTGACAGGCGTGCTGATCTGCGGGTCGCGCATAACCCGCTCGGTGGCCTTGCTCCAATAGGCGCTGAAATCCGTGAACTGCCTGTTATTGACCACCACCAGGATATCAAAGTCCGAACGATATCCCTTTCCAGTATTGGGCTCATCAACGAAAGTGCCCCGGGCATAGGAGCCAAACAGGATGATCTTGAGGATCCGTCCGCGCTTCTTGACGCTGGAGGTCGCACCTTTGACCGCATCCTCGAATTCTTCCAGGATGATCTGCACCACCCGTCCAAGCTGATGCTGCTTGACGGGCGGCAGATGATTGATGCTCGTCTTCATCAGCGGTCGTAATCCATCTGTAGCATGATCTGGGGCATCCTCGCCTTGGACCTTGTCGACCTTGGCCGAAGGTGCACCCGATTTCAACGAAGGGTTTGCAAAGTTCTGTTGAAACGGACACTTTCGGGCACCAGGAGTGGGCACTGTCCGGCTTCCGCGAGGATGGCGGAGCTGAAATGATCTCGCCGGCACGATAAGGCCACGAGCCAAACAAAGATGAGCATATCGGAGAACCGAGCATAGCGGTGCCGCAGGCACGGTTCGGGAATTCGCGCATGCGACTTCGGTACCCGGGGCAGCCGCAGGAGGTTTGGGCAGACGCGGCCAACGGCCCGCGCCCAAACCGGGACCGACTGCCCCCGAAGTCGCATTCCCTATGCTGAAACCGCGCTCAGCCGCCCATCCAGCATCGCCAGTTTTCCTTGCGGGGCTGCCCGTGATCCTTTAGCATTGCAACTGTGACACAACATCGCCAGGGACGGCACGAGCAAGGCCTTGAGGCGCTCGCAAGCACCAACGTCCGGCGCCATGCCTTTCCTCTTCCTGCGCGCCGGACGCAGGGAGCCTACTGTGTCACGAATTCACAATCCTCCAGATCGGACATGCCACGCTGAAACAGATGGCCTTCATGCGGATGACATGACTGACATCGTTGAGCATGCCTTGGCACTCTACGGCGGTGACGCATCGACCGCGGTCGCCTATTGCGGCGTGGACGCGTGGTTCGAGGGATGCGATGACGAATTGCGTCGATGGGCCGACGTCTACAAGCGACTCGGCAATTAGCGGGATGCCGGCCCTGCTGCAGGGTGTGGTAGCTGCAGCGCATAGCCGCAGCCGCGAACCGTGCGGATCATATCCGTTCCATCGGTACGCAGTGCTCGTCTGATATGGGCAATATGGATATCGACAGTGCGCGGCTCCACTTCGACATCTTCAGGCCAGCAAGAGGCAATCAGGTCTTCCCGATCGACGACAGTCGTCGGCTTCTGCATCAAGCGGCGCAACAGTCGGAACTGCAGCGCTGTCAGGTGGACCTCGCGGCCTGCCTTGCGGACCGTCAAGGCCGCGAGATCCAGTGCGAGATCGCCGAATTGCAGAACCGCTGGCGCCATCTCGGCCTGACTATCGACCGGATTCTTTTTCCGCAGACCACGCAGGAACTGCAACAGACAAGCGGGGTCAAACGGACGCTGCAGGAGCAGGTCGCTTGGCGGAATATGCGTCTCATCTGCAATGGCCGTCCTGCAAAGCAGGATGACGGCGGCATCCGGCATCTCGGCCTTGGCGACATCCAGGAAGTCGTATTTCTCGAAAGCCCGCAGGGACCAATCCAAAACGATCGCGATCACCTCAGTGGCGCGCACCAGCGACATCTCATCGGGGTCGGCAATCTGGACCGCCTCGAAACCCTCGCCGGCCGCGATATGACGCAGCATCAAAAACAATTGGACGTCGGACACACAGACGAGGATCTTGTTCATCAGAGGGGTTCGTCCTTCCTAAAGGGGCGCGAATTCTCCGCCATTGACATCAATGATCGCGCCGTTGACGAAGCCCGCGTCGCGCGACACCAGGAAGGCGACGGCACGTGCGACATCGTCAGGCTGGCCAAGTCGCCCCACGGGGATACGCTCCAAAGCCGCGCTGTTGACAGCAGGATCGGCAGATGCGGTCATCGGCGTGATGATCCGTCCAGGCGCAACGACATTCACCGTCACACCAGAGCCTGCCGCCGCGCTGACGATGGATCGCGACAGCCCGGCGAGCGCTGCCTTCGACGTGGCATAGGCCGGCCCGGCAACCCTTGGCACCGTGCGCCCGGCGATCGACCCGACCAGCACGATCCGACCGAACAAATGGGTCATCATCGACGGCAGAACGGCCTGGCAGCACAGCATCGCGCCCGTCAGATTGATCGACAGCACCTGGTTCCATTCGGCAGGGGAAACCAGCGAGAAGGGCGTTGCTCCATCCTTGCCTTTCGGCGAGATGCCGGCATTGCAGACCAGGGTATCGGGCTCACCCCATGCCCGAGCCACCTCACCGAAAAAGCGGGTTATCTGCGCCGGAAACGCCAGATCGACGCAGCGGGCGAGGATGTGGCTGGTTTCGTGACGCGCGGACAATATTGTCGTGGCCTTCTCGACATGGTCCTGGCTTTGCCCGAAGAAACCCACCTTGAAGCCGGCGTCGAGCAGCACGGCGACGGTGGCAAGCCCGATGCCTGAGCTGCCTCCCGTCACCACCGCCACTCGCCGCTGGATGTTACTCATTCACGCGGCCTGATCCATCGCTGCAAACAAAGACAAGGGGGGATGGGCTTCTGGATCGGTCATCACCTCGATCAGCAGGGGACCACTGGCGGTGATGCCGCCGGCAATCGCATCCGAAAGATCTGCGGGATCCTCGATGCGCAGAGCCCTGCAGCCGCAAGCCTCGGCGATGCGCGTGTGATCGACCGGTGCAAAGTGGCACGCCGACGTGTAGCGGCCGAATTTCACGGTCTCAGCATCGCGCTGGAAACCAAGAATGCCGTTGTTCAAGACGATCACGGTGACGGCAATGTTATGCCGCACCATGGTTTCGAGTTCAGCCCAGCTATGGGCAAAACCGCCATCACCGACAATCGCAACGACGGGGGCCTGCGGACGCGCAAGCTTGGCCCCGATGGCCAATGGCACGCCCCAGCCAAGCCCCGCCAACCCGCGTGGCGTGATGAAGCGCGTTCCCGCATGCACGGCGCGCAGCTGGCCGACCGCCCACATGGAGGAATAGCTGGCGTCGGCGACTACGGTCAGCGCGCGCTGAAGCCAGGGCTGCAACTCGCCCATGACCCGCTCAGGCCGAATGGGGCCCTCGCTCGAGGTCACGACCGAAGCGCGCGCCTCGTCGAATGATTTCCAGCACGCGGCGACGGCTTGGGCTACTCGCTCGCGATCCGCATTTCGACGTGCGAGATCGCAGCGTTCGAGCGCATCGCACAGCGCCTGAAGCGTCTCCCTGGCATCGCCGGCAAGACGCATTGCCTCGAAGTTTCGCCCGATCTCCACCGGATCGACATCCAGGTGAATCACTTTAGCGCCGCTGGGTATCTGTCTCCAACTGTCGGTGCCGTTCTGGTTGGTGCGCGTGCCGACCAGGATGATGAGATCGGCCTGTTCTAAGAAGCGCTGCGTATGCAGCCCAAGCGAGCGCGGACCGGTCAGGGATCCAAGCACACCGAGTGACAGCGGATGATGTTCATCGACGGCGCCCTTGCCCATATTGGTGGTGCAGACCGGGAGGCTTGCCAGATCCTGCAGACGTCCGAGTTGGACCGCTGCCCCTGACCCATGGACACCTCCGCCGGCCAGGACGACCGGCGCCCGGGCGCTGGCGATCAGCTCAGCTGCCTGCTGGATCAGGCGATCGGATGCGCGCACCCGATCGAGAGGCCATGAGCCGAGATTGGCAAAACGCTCAGGCCCCACTGGAATATACGGTTCACGCAGGAGGTCGGCCGGCAAAAGCAGCGCGGCAGGCCCCGGTCGACCTGATGTCGCTGCTGTGAAGGCGGCGTCCACATAGTGCTCGATCTGCTCGGCCACCTGCACACGGCGCACCCATTTGGTGCAGGACTGAAACAGGGCGATGTGATCGAGTTCCTGGAAGGCGTTGCGGTCGGTCTGGTTGCGCTCAACCTCTTGGACCAGAGCGACGACCGGGATGCTGGCCTTCAGCGCTTCTGCCAGGGGCGCCACCAGCAATGCCGCAGCCGGACCGTTCTGTGCTGCCACGACACCGACCTTGCCTGACAGACGCGCATAGCCGTCCGCCATGGCTCCGCCCATGTTTTCCTGACGATAGGAAATCTGGCGGATGCCTTGCGCTTCCGCTGCGAGAACCACTGCAGACGGCAGACTTTGTGCGAACAGGAAACGCACCTCGTGACGCAGGAGTGATTGAGCGACGCGCTCGGCGACGGTCTGCGTGGTGGTGATTGCATTCATGATTTTGTGGCCTCGTAACGGTGCAATTCGGTGGTAATGAAGTGTTCAAAGACGGCGGCGATGAGATCAGTGTCTGCCTGCGTCATCGGGGTCGAAAGGCAGGCTGCGGCGCCGAAGGGAAGCATGACCCCTTGTGCCTGGAAGAACCGCCCGAGCCCCTTCATCAGCACCACCTGGTCCGCCGTCATCAGCGCCTCGCGATAGGTGGCGGGAGAACGCGGTTTGGGATGAATACGAAATAGCGACGCCGCGCCGTTGATGCTGAACGCAGCGCTATGCTTGTCCGCTATGGCCGTCAGCCGGCCGCGCAGGTCGTCGCCCAGCCGCTCCAGCCGATCGAATTCAGCCTTAGTCATCGCTTGCATCGCGACGAGACCGGCGACCATGGCAACAGGATTGGCGGAAAACGTCCCTCCCTGGGGCACAAGGGGCGCACTGTCGCCTCCGCCAAAGACCGACATGACATCGACCCGCCCGCCAATGGCACCGATCGGGAACCCACCACCGATGATCTTCCCCGCGGTGATGAGATCGGGGACAAGACCATAGCGCGCCGAAGCGCCCTTGAAGGACTGTCGAAGATTGAGAACCTCGTCTGCGATGATCAGGATGGCGTTGGCACGGGCAAACGCGGTCAGTCGTTCGATGAACTGCGGATCTGGCGCCAACAATCCGGCGCGGCTTGGAACCGGGTCGATCAGGATTGCAGCCAGGCGATCGACATGGGGCAATAGCTGCTGTTCGAGCCCGTCGGCATCGTTGAAATCCAGCAGCACAACATCAGTGCTCGTGGATCTGGGAGCACCCTCGTAGGCTATTCCTGGCATCGCATGGGTCTGGTCTTCCTGGAAGACTGCGCTCTGGCCGATCTCGGCCCAGTCATAGGCGCCATGATAGGCGCCGGCGAAGCGCGCAATGGCTGGCTTGCCGGTGAAGGCGCGCGCCGCCTTGATCGCGAACATCACCGCTTCGGTACCGGTGTTGACGAAGCGCACCTGCTCTATCGCCGGGATGCGCGAAATCAGCAGTTCGGCCAGCGCGATCTCGTGCCGGGTCGGATTGGAAAAGCAGGTCCCGGTGCGCAACAGGCCAGCGACGGCCTCAGCGACCGGCGCATAGCCATGACCGTGCACCAGCGTGGTGAAGTTGTTGTTGAGGTCGAGGTATCGATTGCCGTCGACATCGGTGACATAGGCTCCCTCCCCCGCTGCGAGATAAAGGGGATAGGGATCGCATTCGACGGTCGAGCGGGTGATCCCGGCTGGAAACACGCCGCGTCCCCGGCGATGAAGATGGGCCGAGACCTCCGTTGATCGAACGGCGCCCTCCGCATGAAGGTGTTTGAGCATCTGCCTGCCTCTTGTTGCAGAAAATCGGAAGCTTCACGTGAGCTTCACATTTTTGTTGCAACAAAATATCATCGAGTCAAGGGCAGCGTCAAGTTTTTCCATTGAGGCCGCCGCGCACATCCAGGGCGCGGCGCAGCCTCCGGTAGCCCTCACGGATGTCGTTTTCGAAGGCAGCCTTCAGCCCGCCGACATCTCGCTCGGCAAGCGCCTCCATTGCCATTTCATGATTGCGGACGCCACGCCGTTCTTCGGCAAACTCAGGATAAAGATCGTAGAAGGAGGGGCCCACACGCAGCCACTGGTTTTCGATAAGAGCAACCAGATGCGGCAGGCCACTGAGCCGATAGACCAGAAAATGGAACTCCTTGTTGTGCCACAGAGCCTCGCCATAGTCCTTCCGATCAAGCGCCGAATTGATTTTATCTTGAATTTTCCTGAGCTTCTCAAGGTCCTCGTCACGACAATTCGACACCGCAAGCTCCGCGGCCAGCCCCTCTATCGCGATACGTATCAGCGTGATCTCTCGCAGATCAGACGGAGACAGGATCGGAAGGATCACCGTCTTGGGCCCGGCGTAAACCAGCGCACCCTCCGCGACCAGCCGGTTGATGGCATCGCGGGCCGGCGTTGAACTGACGCGCAATGCATCGGCGACAGATCGCACCGTCAACTTGTCGCCGGGGCGATAGGCTCCTCGGGTCAATCGGTCCTTTAGCGAGACATAAGCGGCATCCCCCAGGCTCGGCGCCTGCATGCCGCGCCCGGATGTCGCGAAGCCGTCGGTCATTTTTTCACCTATACGTGTTGACACTTGAATTTTTTGATGCAACAAAAATGCAAGTGTGAAGCTTCTGCAAAGTTTTGGCGCATCAAACCTTAACGCCCGGCGTCGAGCAAGTCATCGGGTCAGACCTGCAGGACAGCGATCGGGCTGCACAGGTCACCGGGGCTTCAACCACAATGCTTTCAACAACAACAGGGGTGCGATTTGATCGGACAGACTTTGAAACTGCGGGGGATCGAGAAGCGGTACGGCAATGTCCGCGCCGTCGAACCGATTGACCTGGATATCGAGGCAGGGGAATTCGTGTCGATTGTAGGCCCGTCGGGCTCCGGCAAGACGACACTGCTGACGATGATCGCGGGGTTTGAGGCGCCGACGGCGGGAACGATCCTGGTCGGAGAGCGAGACCTCACCATGGTCGCTCCCAACCATCGCGATATCGGCATGGTGTTCCAGAAATACGCGCTGTTTCCCCATATGACCGTTCACAAGAATGTCGGCTTTCCGCTGAAGATGCGTGGGCGGTCCAGGGGGTGTGCGCCGGGACCGCGCGTCGATGCGGCATTGCAACTGGTGCAGCTATCCGGTTTTGAACACCGATACCCCCATCAGCTTTCCGGTGGCCAGCAGCAGCGTGTCGCCGTCGCGCGGGCACTCGTCTTTGATCCCCCTGTCCTGCTAATGGACGAGCCCCTTGGTGCGCTCGATAAAAAACTGCGCGAAGCCATGCAGTTCGAGATCAAGAGCATTCAGGAGCGCCTGGGCGTCACCGTTGTCTACGTGACCCACGACCAGGAAGAGGCGCTGACGATGTCGGACCGGGTTGCCGTGATGAACAAGGGGCGCCTTGAGCAGATCGGTCGGCCAGATGAGCTTTACGCCAATCCCTGCAGCCCATTCGTGGCCGATTTCGTCGGTACGATCAATTTCCTTCAGGGCCGGATAGCTGCATGGAATGGGGCGATCTTGGCAATCAGGATTGCCGATCGCCTGACGCTGGAAGTTCCCTTCGAGCATCATCATGGCGCCTCGTTCGCCTGCGGCGACACGGTCACGGTCGCAATCAGGCCCGAGCATATTGCGATCGGACCCGAGGATCCCACCGACAATCAATCGCTTGGAGGCGTGCTCACCAATCTGGTTTTTGCCGGTGCCTCGACCATGGCCCGTATCGCCCTGGACGGGTTGGCCGGTCCGGAGCTGCGCGTCGTTGCACCCTCGGGTCCTACTTTACCATTGGAGCGAGGAAACCGGGTGCGACTGACGATATCGCCAGACAAGGTCAAGATCTTCAACAACCCGGAGGCGCCGAAGTCATGAGCCTATCGACCTCTAGCGCGCCGCATCGATCCAGTGCAAGCCTTGGCGCCAGCCAGTTCAATCCCTTCATCTCCTGGCTGCTGATCCTTCCGCTGCTTGTCACCTTTACGCTCGGCTTCATCTATCCGGTGGCAAAGCTGATGGCTCTCAGTTTCTCGACCGGCGGAGAAACCTATCTGCGCCTGGTTGAAGACAGCCTGTATTTCAGCGTCCTTCTGTCGACGGTTGGCACCGCCGCCGCGGTCACTTTTCTGTGCCTCGCGCTTGGTTATCCCGTCGCCTATGCCATGGCGCGCCTCAAGGGGCTCGGCGCACTCGTCACTGCTGCTTGCGTCTTCGTGCCGCTATGGACGTCGGTCCTGATCCGCTCCTATGCCTGGATCGTGCTTCTCCAGCGCAACGGGATCCTCAACGACATTATGTTGGAGACAGGTTTTGCCGAGCGTCCGCTGAAGCTTCTTTATACCCACGGGTCGGTCATTCTCGGCATGACCCATATCCTTCTGCCATTTGCCATCCTACCCATCTACGGCAACCTGAAGACCCTTCCAGCGGACCTCGCGCGTGCAGCGGCGAACCTTGGCGCCGGACGTCTCGACACCTTCCTGCGTGTCACGTTACCCCTTAGCATGCCCGGCATTTATGCAGGCGCAATCCTGTGCTTCGTGCTCGCACTCGGGTTCTATATCACGCCCGCCCTTCTGGGCGGCCCCGGTTCCCTGCTGATGGCGACGCTGATTGGCCAACAGACAACCGTCGTGCTCGACTGGCCATTTGCCGCCGCACTCTCGACCACGCTCCTTTGCGTCACACTCCTGGTCGTATTGATCTGCCGCCGTGCCTTCAGCCTCACAAAGGGGTCGACTTATGTACACTGAACCCAGCGATATCCTCGCGACGTCGGCGCGGACGATGGTCACCCGACGGCACTCCTTGTCGCCGGCCATGGCGCGCACATTGGCGCCGCTTCTGTCTGGTGCGGGCCTCGGCGCACTTCTGTTCTTCCTGATCCTGCCGACACTCATCATCATCCCGATGTCACTGAGCACCACGGCCCATCTCAGATTTCCGCCAAGCGGCGTGACCTGGGGTTGGTACGCCGCGTTCTTCAACGATCCGGATTGGATGGCGGCAATCTGGTTCAGCCTGCGGATAGCCATGGCGACGAGCCTGACCGCGACAGTGGTCGGCACCATGGCAGCTCTTGCACTGATCCGCGGGACCATGCCGTTCAAGGCCGCCTTTCACGCCTTGTCCATTGGCCCCATGATCGTGCCGCATATCGTGCTTGGCGTGGCGCTTTATCTGGTGTTTTCGCCCTTGAGGCTGACCGGAACCCTGGCTGGCTTCCTGATCGGCCACACCGTTCTTGCCGTGCCCTTCGTCGTGATAACGGTGACAGCTGCATTGCAGCGCCTGGATCCGTCTCTGGAGCTGGCCGCGCTCAATTGCGGCGCCAATCGCTTCCAGGTCTTTTTTCATGTGACCTTGCCCAACATTGTTCCAGGTGTCGCCACCGGCGCCGTCTTCGCCTTCCTGTCATCGTTTGACGAGGCCACGGTTGCGTTCTTCATTTCAGACGTTGGCGGCAAGTCGATCGGCCGGAAAATGTTCGAAGACATCGACTTCAACCTGACACCCGTGATTGCGGCTGCCTCAACGGTGACCGTGTGTGCCTCCCTGATCCTGATCGGTCTCGTGCATCTCATTGCACGCGCCGGACAATCCCAACCGCAACAGGAGTAAACGCCAGTGACCATGCAGACCAGGAAATATGTCTATGCCGTATTCGGCTTCGCCATCACAGCCCTTGCCGTGCTGCGTCAGGAGCCGCTTCAGGCGCAGGAGCGGGTGATCATAGCCTCGACCGGAGGCGCCTATGACCGGGCGCTCAAGGAGGCGTGGTTCGATCCATTCACCGAGGCCACGGGAATATCGGTGGTCATCGTGTCGGCGACGAATGCAGAAATGCGTGCCAAGGCAGCCGCGATGGTACAGGCGGGCAATGTGTCCTGGGATCTATACCTTGAAGGGGAAATTCAGGCTGCCTCTGACGCACACAAGCAGGTGACCGAGGATATGTCGTCGTTTTGCACGCGCTTCGCCAACAATACCGATCTTGCCGCAAATGCATGCCAGGCGGGCGGGGCGCTCCTCCAGTCCACGGCAACGCTTCTGGTCTATCGTCCCGACCAGGTCGGCACCAACCCGCCAAAGACCTGGGCTGATATGTGGGATACCGCAAAGTATCCAGGAGGACGCGCCTTCCCGAACTTCGACGATCCGTGGAGGGTGCTGGCTGCGGCGCTTATGGCCGACGGGGTCAAGAAGGAGGAGCTCTTCCCACTGGATGTCGATCGTGCCTTCCGCAAGCTCGACGAGATCCGCGACGAAGTGAGCTTATGGTGGAAAACTGGTGACCAGAGCGTCCAGGGCTTCCGCAACAAGGAGTATGATCTGGGACAGATTTGGCTTACAAGGGCCAAGGCCCTCAAGAATGAAGGTCTTCCTATCGCGTGGTCCTATCAGGCGTCGTTCCTGGTGGGTGACAGGATCGCCTTGATCAAGGGCGCGCCCAACAGGGAAAATGCACTGAAACTCGTTGAATTCTGGCTTGCCAATCCGCAGGTTCAGGCAAGGGCTTGCGACGTTCTTTCTTGTACACCGCCCAGCGTCGAGGCCCTTTCGATGTTGTCGCAGGAGAGCCGCGCTTCAATGCCGACCAGCGCGGAGTTGTCGGACAGTGTCGTCATTCCGGATGCGGAATGGATCAATACCAATGCTGCCACTCTGTTACAACGTTGGAATTCCTGGGTTCGCTAGAAACCGCGGGAACCTCATGACTTGCGGCCGACTGTCCCATTTGCGGTCGGTCGGCCGTATCCGCAAAAGCAGGCGCGAGCTCAGGATTTCCGGGTACAGCTCAAACAGCCGACGATACTGGATGTGCTATGACGGTCGAAGTTGCTCTGTGTCGCACCATCGTGTAACGCTTGCTCCGAGCTTTGGCACCGCTTTTCGCAGACGAATGCCGGCGGATCTAATCGCGCAAACCGGATTGCACCCATCCGTTGACCAAGTGCACTTTCAGCGGCAGCTGAGCTGGTTTGGCATCCTCCCATCACAACCTGTTGGACCCGGCATCGATCGGCAAGGCGCAATAACCTGCATGGCGCGGCCCGCGCCATGCCCACTTTCTGCGCTGCCGCCTCAGACACACCGGGGGAGTTTCCGCCACCATGGGGAAATAGGAGGTCACGATCGGGAACCGCCAAACCCATTGAATTTCTCTCCGGATCGCAAGCCAGATCAGCGAGCCCGAACGTTCTCCAAAATTTAACAAGACCTTAACGGTACCTTCGTTGTCACCTCGGACCTAAAATGCGCAAAATCTCGCATAAGTAGAGCGAGGTTATAGACATGTCCGGGATTGACCAAAACCGCAAGACGAGCGGCGCGCATCAAATTCGTCGCAATACCACCGCCATGATCGACGCGGCTGAGGAGAGCTTCGATGCAGCACACTATCAGGGCATCATGGCGCTTTATGCCGAGCCAGGAGAGGGACGCACGGTCCAACTAGCCGGGCGAGAAGGCTCAGTCGTCGATTTTGTTCGATGCTCCTACCTTGGTCTCGACAATCATCCTGATATCGTTGCGGGAGCCTTGGACTCACTGCGGCGGGCGGGCACGCTGCACTGGTCATGCGCGCGCACGCGTCTGAATTTCGACATTCTTGGGGAGCTTGAGGAAGACTTATCTGACCTCTTCTGCGCCCGCGTCCTGACCTTCACCACCGTTCTCGCGGCCAATATGAGCGCGATGTCGCTGCTTGCTTCCGGGCATCTGACCGCCGGCCGCAAACCACTTGTGGTCTTCGATCGTCTCGCCCACGCAACCCTGGCCTATCACAAGGCGACCGTGGCCGCAGAAACCGAAGTCGTCACCATCCCTCACAACGATATTGAAGCGTTGGAAGCGCTCTGCCGAAGCCATGAGTCAGTGGTCTATATCTGTGATGGGGTCTACTCCATGGGAGGCCACACTCCACTGGAAGAGCTGCAGCGTCTTCAAGAACGCTATGGGTTGTTTCTCTACATCGATGATGCCCATGGCATCTCCATCATTGGCGATCGCGGTGCCGGCTATGCGCGTAACTTGTTCTCCGATCTTGGCGACAGAACGATCGTTGCCGCCTCACTGGGAAAGGGTTTTGGTGCATCAGGCGGCATCCTGATGCTTGGCACCGCCCGCCAGGAACTCTTGTTTCGTCGTTTCGCTATCGCCCATGCCTTCTCGGCTTCAATCAACACCGCAGCCATCGGGGCTGCACGAGCATCTGCCCGGCTTCATCGAACGGGTGAACTACCAGCAAGACAAGCCGCTTTGCGGAGCAATCTTGCACTGCTCGACAACCTCCTTCCGACCAAAGACATTGATTCTCAGCTCCCGATCCGGACGCTCCGCCTGGGCGACGAGCTTCATTCTGTCGCTGCGGCAAGGCACCTCCTCGAGCTTGGCTTCTACGCCTCGGCGATTTTCTTCCCGACAGTGGCACGGGGCGAAGCCGGAATCAGGCTTTGCCTGACAGCTTCCCACACGACGGATCAGATCATTGCATTCTGCCAGGCACTTCATCAGATCAGGCACGAAATCGAAACGGTGAAGAACTCGAGAGGTAAATAGAAGATCCTGTTGGCGACAGTGCTCAGCGCATCACTGACCGGCGCCTTCATCAAGAAGTTCTCAACCTCGCACACTCTTTCAGGGGGAATATTCCCATACGCCGGAAGAAACCACGCAGCGCATTCGCTTCTTCTGCAGGCCGAGCGTGCTGATCGTCGATGAGATCAGCTTGCTGCCAGTCGTCTAAGGCAGCGACAATATCTTCTTTCAGCTCGTCAATTCCCGATATGAACGTGACGCTATGATCCTGACTTCAAACCGCGGATTCGCAGAATGGGGCGATGTTTTCGGAGACCCCGTCGTCGCCAACGCGCTGCTCAACAGATTGCTTCACCATGTCGTCGTCGTCCACATCGAAGGATCCAGCTACCGACTGCGGCAGCACGCCGAGCTGCTGCCGGAGCATGTCCGGTCCAAAGCCTTATTCGCGCCCCCGGCGCTCCCGCCACCGCAAAAGCCACGCGGTCGGCAGCCGAAAAATGCCCAAATCTCCTTGGCGTCCACCTTAGCATAATTGACCTGCCACTGAACTTTCATCCGGCAGCGATTAGAGCCTCGGCGGTTTTTGATACGCCAAGTGGCGCGGTGGGAGCAACCGGTGGAAACGGGA
>NZ_FWXU01000023.1 GCF_900176345.1 Rhizobium sp. RU36D | reverse complement strand
TACACCTGGATTGATGAAACTTCTCATCCCGTCACGTTCGATGCGCAAGAGTGCTTGATAAAGGTGCTGCCGGGACACCGCTTACGGATCAGTGCATGATTGACGATGTTGAGCTCGAACGAGGGCTTAGACATATGTCGATTTCACAGCTTACGCTTAAATCCAGCGATGAAGAACCAGTGCGCCGGTTTGAGGTTTTTACTGGCACCGGCCGTCGTCGCGATTGGAGCGATGAGCAGAAGGCGCAGATTGTTGCGGAGAGTTACGAGCCGGGCATCAAGGTCTGCACGGTGGCTCGGCGTCACGGATTGACCCCGCAGCAGTTGTTCACTTGGCGTCGGCTCGCCCGCAAGCCGCTCGAAGCTGCACCTGATGTTGAAGTTGAAGTTCCGATGTTCGCGCCGGCGGTCCTGGATGTTCCCACGATGCCTGCGGCGAAAGGGCAGGAATCGCCGCGCGCAGCGAGAAGGAAGTCGAGCACCGGCGCAATCGGGGTTTGAGTAGCAACGGAGCAGAAAACCTACATAAGGATTTCACGGTTCATCCGGATCGGTGTTTTTTGGATCGCGAAGTGGGCGAAGCTGACCACGTGCGACGAATTCCGGTAGTGTGAAGGTATATCGGCCGAGCATGTTGACGTGGCCAAAGCCGAGGGGCGATAGGCGCGCAAGATCCTCCGGCCGGACATCATAGCGTTCGTTCACGAGCTGTTTGATGGCAGCGTCCATGTATATCGTATTCCAGAGCACGACGAGATTGACGACCAGGCCAAGCGCTCCGAGCTGATCTTCCTGCCCTTCACGATAGCGCTGACGCAGTTCGCCACGTTTTCCATGAAAGATAATGCGGGCGAGCTGATGACGGCCTTCGCCACGGTTGAGCTGGACAAGAATGCGTCGGCGATAGGTTTCGTCATCGATGAACCGCAGAAGATAGAGGGTCTTTATAAGTCGGCCGAGCTCTTGGAGGGCGCGCGCCAGCCGCGTAGGCCGGTCGTTGGTCTGGAGCGTTCGCGTGAGACCTGCGGCATGGACAACCCCGAGCTTGAGAGAGCCAGCGAGACGCAGCAGATCGTCCCAATGCTCTGCGATCAGCTTGATGTTGATCTTGTTCGAGGCGATGGCGTCGAGAATGCCGTAGTCGGCCTTGGCGTCGACTCGCCAGAAGCGCGCACCGCCGACATCGGCGATGCGGGGGCTGAACTGATATCCAAGCAGATGGAATATGCCGAATATCGTATCGGTATATCCCGCCGTGTCGGTCATGATCTCGGTTGGCTGCAGCTCGGTTTCCTGTTCGAGCACGATGGCGAGGAGATTGAGGCTGTCGCGCAACGTGCCGGGAACGGTCATGGCGTTGAGACCGGTGAACTGGTCGGAGGCGAGATTATACCATGTGACGCCGCGTTCCTGTCCAAAGTATTTCGGATTGGGGCCGGAATAGATGGTCCGGATCGGCACGACGAAGCGCAATCCATCGGCCGAGGCGACTTCGCCACCGCCCCATTGCCTGGCAAGCGGAATGGAATTTTGCGCCGCGACTAGAGCGGCGTTGGCCGCTGTCAGGGTCTCGGCACGCAGAAAATTCTGTTTCACCCAACTGAGGCGTGAACGTCGAAGCGCCGGGCTATCGAGACGAACCAGAGGCTCGAATCCGGTATTGGTGGCTTCAGCTACGAGGACGGCGCAGATGCTTGTCGCAACATCCCCGGCCCGTGTGCCGCCTTCGCTGGCATGGGTGAATAGATCGGCAAAGCCGGTTCGCGCATGCATTTCCATGATCAGTTCGGGTAGGTCGAGCCTGGGTAGCCGGGCCTCGACCGACATGCGCAACGCGACCAGGCTTGCAGGTTCTTCCAACTTTTCCAGACGTTCGACGTAGATGTCCGGACCATCTGGGGTGCTGACGATGGTGCCACCTGAATTCGCAGGCACACGGCTGGCCGTTTCCCGGAAAGCGAGATCTAGCCGTTGCGACAGTCGCCCGAGTTCTTCCTCTGCCACACTGGATACGCCAACGGTACGGCATACAGTCGGACGAGCGGCCTCCCAGGCCGGGCCTGACAGTAGCCCCTTGCGTGGATCAGCGTAACGTAGGGATCTGGCGGGAAATAGATCGCGTCGGCGGATGGCGCGGCGAAGGCAATCGAGGACACAAAGCCGGTAGCCGGTCAGATCGAGGGAGCCGTCGGGCGATCTGATCTGTCGGAGCCACTGCTTGGGCGCAAAGGTGGTTGGCGGTGGCCCGGTACGCTTGCGCCCGGAATGAATGGCGCGCAGATATTCGATCGCCTCAAGCAGCGGTCGGCCGGCAGGTGCTGCGCCAAGATCGAGGCCTGTCAGGAGAGCGGGCGTGTAGGCTATCTTACGATTGAATTTCCTGAGTTCGGAGAAATAGGTCTCGTCGTGAGGCTCGGCCAGCTCCCCGACACGCTCGACAGCCGCCGCAAGTGCGTCGGTGTCCACGAGCTGGAACACCGCGTTACGGACGGCATCATCGGGAGTATCCGGATCGAGGATGATGATTGCCGCCTCCCGCAGCTTCAGTGCGGCGGCATCAAGATCTCGAAGTGATCGCAACCTTGCCTGTTTCGCCGCTGTGGACGCTTCGCTGAACATCGACGTGGAGACCGCATCGAACAGGTCGATGACATCATCACTGGCCGAGGCCTCCAGCGTTCGGATGAAGGCCAGCAAGGTGGCGGCCCGTCGATCAGGCGGCAGGCGGGAAACGGCCTGCGCTTTGGCGGCGCTGGCAAAGCGTGCCAAAGCCGTTATTCTTCCGGGCGGCAAACGGTCGATGAAGGGCATCCCTTCGGTAAGACTGCGGATCTTTCCCAGACGATTGAGCGCACGAGTGATCTCCCTGCTGCTTTGAATGTAAGGTCCATCTCGCAAGCGATCGAGCGGACTTTGCCGTTCCCCCTCTGGAATGACGACCAGTTCATCAAGCCTCGCCCGTTGCTCTGATGTCATCGTCACGACCATCAGTTTATGCAGACGGGCATTCGCTCGCGTCCGCACCCTGGCCACGGTACGCTCGAGTACGGACGAGCCGGGTAGCAAGACCTTGAATTCCAGCAGCCAGGCGACTGCCCGGTCGAAAAGAACGGACCCGCGATCCGATCCGGTCCAGCACAGGGCGTAGAGGAAGCGATTGAGCCGAAATCCAACGCCGGGGTCGGTATAGGTTCGGTAGCCATAGTGCACCCGGATGCGCGGCGCATGTCGCCAACGTCCTTCACTGCGCACATATTCTGCGATCAGGCGCTCTGGATCGGAGAACGATAGCTGACGCGCTATGAATTGCAGGGCGGTAGCAGGAACCTGACCCGGATTCTCGAGAAAGACACCGAGCATCCTCAACGATCCGAGCTGAACGGCCACGCCAAGCCGATTGTGATCGCTGCGATGCGTCGAGACGAATCCGCGATCAGCGTCATCGAGATGGAAATAGCGGGCCAATTGATCCGGCGTCGGCTCTCCAGTGAAGCGGCCATACTCTCTAGCCTGGCTTTCGGTCAGGAACCCAACCGGCACGGTCTTTACACCGCAACGTGGTGTTCGCGCTTCGCCCGACGCTTGTTTGCCAGCAAGTCATTTGCCCGCTCGCGGGGCTTTCCTTTGGCATCGACATAGGCGTAGAGCGTCGACAGCGAAACGCCGAGTTCGGCCGCAACATCGCGTGCCGCGTTATCGCGGTCGGCCATCATCGCCATAGCCGCCTTCAGCTTCTTCACCGTCATGACGCGCGGCCGTCCTCCGGCCCTGCCTCGGGCGCGGGCCGCTGCCAGCCCCGCCATGGTGCGTTCATGAATAAGATCACGCTCGAATTCCGCCAGGGTGGCAAAGATGCCGAAGACAAGTCGGCCCGTGGTTGTCGTGGTGTCTACGTCGCCGGTCAGGACCTTCAGGCCAATCCCCCGTTTCTGCATGTCGCTCACCATACCAACAACATGCGCAAGCGAGCGTCCGATGCGATCGAGCTTCCAGACGACGAGGGTATCGCCAGCCCGAGCAATCTCAAGCGCCTTGTCCAGGCCGGGCCGCTGTGTAGCACGTCCCGAACATACGTCGTCGAAGATGTTCTCGCATCCGGCCTGCTCAAGACCATCACGCTGAAGATCGAGATTTTGCTCGCCGGTCGAAACGCGCATATAGCCAATCAGCATGGTCGCTCCCAAATTCCACATTAACTTAGACGGCAGGGAGTTTATAGGCTATAGGTTTATGCACGGGTATTTATGAGATTTGGCAGCTTTTCCGGGATTTTTGCGATCTGCCTTGCAGCGTGACATCAAACCGGGGTTTGTTGGACGAGCGGCATACGGGAATTGACCTCGCGGACCGTGGAGGACGGATGCAAAGAATCTTCGTTGTAGGTAACAGCGGGAGCGGAAAAACTTGGTTAGCCAACAGGCTCGCTGAAGAGCTTTGTCTACCAGCGGTTCATCTTGATGATCTTCACTGGCTGCCCGAATTTGCAGGCGAGCGCTCACGTGAAGAGCGAATCAGACTAGTGGCTGAGGCCGCAAACGACAGCGGGTGGGTAATGGAGGGAATCTACGGCCGGATTCTTCAACAGGTTCTCCCTCGCGTAACGACACTGACCTGGCTCGATCTCTCCGTCGATGAATGTATCTCAAACCTCCAAAATAGAGGCCAAACTGGAGGTGGCACAGACGAACAGTTCCAAGAGCTGTTAGAATACGCGCGCGGTTATCCAAACAGACAAAATCACCTGAATTCGTTCGAAGGCCACCGAAGGCTGTTCGATTCCCATACTCGCGAGAAGATCAAAATAGTCAGCCGACCCGACGCTGCATCTTTCCTCGCGACGGTCACGACCGGCAGGCAGCAAATATCGTGATAAAGGCGTCAGCGTCGGAGAAGATCCGCACGGCTTATGTAGGTTTTCTGTTCCGTTGCTACTCAGACCCCATGTCTTGCTGCAAACTCGCCGGACGTATCTCGAGGCTTGAGATCGGCGATATCAGCAGTGCCCTTGCTGACCTGTAGGCTGGCCCCCCATCTTCACGGGCCGCCTCCATTGGCACGCTGCTTCCGGAGGTGTTCGGCGAGCACCACCACATCAGCCGGTGCATTCAGCCCTGCAGCAATGATCGACACGCGCAGATTTTCACCGAGTGTCGGATCAAAACTGGTGCCAAGGATCATATCCGTATCCGAATTGACGTGGTCGCGGATGTAGCTTGCTGCCTCATCGACTTCGAAGAGGGTCAACTCCCGGGTCGCGGACATGGAAACCAGCAGGGTTTTCGCGGTTTCGAGGCTTGTTCCCCTGAAGAGCGGATTGTCGATCGCCGCCCGGGCCGCCTCTGTTGCGCGACCGCTCCCGGCGGCCATGCCGCTGGCGATAATCGCCCGGCCCATTTTCTTCATCACCGCTTGAACATCGGCGAAGTCGAGGTTGATCAAGCCATCCGCCCGCATCAAGTCGACCAGGGACATGACGCCTTCGACAAGGACCCTGTCAGCCATCTGGAATGCCGCATCAAGCGTCGTCGTCGCATCCGAAAGGTGGAAAAGGTTCTGGTTTGGAACAACAATCACGGTATCGGCTGCCTCGACCAGAGATCGAATGCCGTCCCTTGCCTGGCGCGCCCGGTGTGTTCCCTCGAAAGTGAAGGGCTCGGTCACGACAGCAATTGTCAGCAGGCCGGCCTGGCGGGCGGCTTGTGCGATCACGGGTGTGGCACCGGTTCCTGTGCCGCCACCCATTCCGGCGGCGAGGAAGCACACCTGGACATCTTTCAAATGCGCCATGATGTCATCAATCGATTCCGTCGCCGCAGCCTGTCCGAGCTCCGGCCGAGACCCTGCGCCAAGCCCCTGAGTGGCGTTTCTGCCGAGCTGGACTTGATGTTCGGCCTTGGAGGACGCCAGGGCCTGGGCGTCTGTGTTGGCGGCAATGAACCTCACATCCGCGTCGCTGCGCGCGATCATGGTGTTGATCGCATTGCCGCCGCCGCCGCCGCCGCCGATCACGGCAATCCTTGGCGTCCAGGCGCTCAGTCCAGGCGAGGGCGTTGGTTTCATGGAGTCACGCGTCCCAGCGCCGGAATAGCGCGCTGGCATTCACCCCGCCGAAGCCGAAGCCATTGCTGATTGCAAATTCCATGGGGAGTGACCTTGCCTTGTTGGCGACGAAATCGATGCCATCGCCGGCGGGATCGGGGGCGTTAAGGTTCAGGGTCGGGGGCGCGATCTGGTCGCGCAGGGCCAGGATGGTGAAGATCGCTTCGAGACCGCCGGCTGCTCCGAGAAGGTGTCCCGTTGCGGACTTGGTGCCGCTCACCGCTATGCCCATGCTTGTTCCGAACACGGATTTGATCGCCTCGATTTCCCCGCGGTCACCAAGTTGGGTGGATGTGGCATGGGCGTTGAGATGCTGAACCTGGGACGGCCTTATGCCCGCCTGCCTGATCGCGATCTGCATGGCTCTTGCCGCCCCGGACCCATCTTCCGGGCCGGATGTGACATGATGGGCATCTGCCGTGGTGCCATAGCCGACCAGTTCCGCCAGGGGTTTTGCCCCACGCGCCAGGGCGTGACTGAGCGCCTCGATCACCAGGATGCCGGCACCTTCCCCCATCACGAAACCGTCGCGCATCATGTCGAAAGGTCGGGATGCAGCAGCCGGGGTGTCGGCAAATCCGGTCGAGAGCGCCCGCGCCGCCGCGAAGCCTCCCAGGCTGACGATGTTCATGCAGGCTTCCGTTCCGCCGCAAACGGCAATGTCTGCCTCATTCGCCCGGATCAGCCGAGCCGCGTCGCCGATGGCCTGGACGCCTGCCGCGCAGGCGGTCACCGGCGCCCCGAGCGGGCCCTTCAGCCCATGGCGGATGGACACCTGTCCGGCCGCGAGGTTGACCAGGAAGGACGGAATGGTGAACGGCGACAGGCGGCGTGGGCCCTTCTCGTCGACAATGCGAACCGCCTCGGTGATCGCCGGGAAGCCGCCAATTCCCGAGGCGATGATCGTCGCCGTGCGCTGGCGATTCTGGTCCAGTATCGGCTTCCATCCGGCCTGCGCCAAAGCTTCGTCGGCTGCCGCCAGTGCCAACAGGATGAAGCGATCCACCTTGCGCTGATCCTTCGGGGCCAGGACGCGGTCCGCATCAAACCCGGCCTCCGGATCTTCCGAGATCGTCGGGACGACACCACCAACTTTTGCAGGCAAGTCACCTGCAATGTCGTCGGACAGACGGCGAAGGCCTGATTGACCGGCCAGAAGGCGGCTCCAGGAGCTCTCGACGCCGGCGCCGAGCGGACTGACGGCACCCATTCCCGTGACAACGATACGACGCATGACGACTCCATTGCCGGGATCCACTGTCGAGCGGATGCCGGGCGTTCAGAAAAGTTGAGAAAAACAGCAGGCCCGCTTACGCGCCCGGCTTTGCCGAGGCCAAAGCCCGGGCTTCCCCGGCGGCTGCGTCCAGGAAGCTGTCGGCAAGCGCCTCATCGGTCACGATGCGCGAGAGTGTGACCGCGCCGACCATCAGCGCCAGCATGACCTGGGCTTTCTGGGTCGTGCTTTCCGGGCTGTCAGAGGTGGGCAGGAGTTCCGCAAGCACCTCTAGATGCGCCTTGATCCCGTCCTCAAACGGCTTGCGAACCTCGTCGCTCTGGCGCGCGGCATCGGAGCCCAGCGCCACCAGCGGGCAACCATCCGCCGTTTCTCCGCGATGGCCGGCCGAGAGGTAGAGGTCGATGACACCCCGGATCGGGTCCTCGCTTGATGCAGCGACCGAGGACCATCGACGCGTTGCGCTCTCCATGGCGCGGCGCGATGCCAAGGCCGCCAGATCATCCTTGGATTCAAACTGCTTGTAGAAGCCGCCTTGGGTCAGGCCGGCTCCCTTCATCAGGTCCTTGAGGCCAATGCCGTCGAAGCCATGCTCGCGGAAGAGCCGGCTTGCGACATTGATGACTGTCTCGCGATTGGCCTCTGCCTGTGCGCGGCTCACTCTCATGACGGCTTCCTTTTAGATTTCATTTGACATCTATAAATGTTTTAGAGTTAGAGTGCAATCTAAAAATTGAAATGCTCCCGTCAAGAAGGATGGTGTCATGAAACGAAAACTCCTGCTCGCGACAGCCGCAGTCGCCATAGCCGGCGGCGTGGCTGCTGCCGTCTTCCTCCGCCCGCCAGCAGCGCAAGAGGCAGAAGCCTCCGATCCCCGCACGCTTCCGCCTCTTGTCAATCTGGCGCGTGTTCGCATTCCCGATGCGGCGCGGAGAACCTTCACGGGCACCGTCGCGGCGCGGGTTCAAAGCGATCTTGGATTCCGGGTTCCCGGAAAGATCGTGGAGCGCCTGGTGGGGGTCGGAGACCAGGTGAAGGCGGGGCAGCCCTTGCTGCGCATCGACAGCAACGACCTCAACCTCTCGCTGACAGCAAAACGAAATGCGGTGAACGCAGCCCAGGCGACCTTTGTGCAGGCGCAGGCGGACGAAAAACGGTTTGCCGTTCTCGTCAAATCGAATGCGGCGTCTACCCAGCAATACGAGCGCGCAAGGCTTTCTCTTGATACCGCCATAGCCCAACTGGCCGCTGCCAAGGCGGATGCCACGGTCGCCGAGAACGAGGTGGCATACACCGTTCTGCTGGCTGACGCCGATGGGACGATCGTCGAAACCCTTGCGGAACCGGGGCAGGTCATATCGGCAGGGCAACCCGTCATGCGGCTGGCGAAAGCGGGTCCGCGCGAGGCACTGGTGTGGATGCCGGAGAATCTGAGGCCTGCGATCGGCGCTGAGGCGCGCGCCGCGATCTACGGCCGGAGCGGGGCAGAGACCGCGCTGCTCAGACAGATTTCGGATGCCGCCGATCAGCAGACGCGAACATTCGAGACGCGTTGGGTGTTGCAGGGCTCCGCTGCGACGGCGCCCTTGGGGGCAACGGTGACCCTCAGTGTTGACAGTGGCACCCATGCAGCCTCCGTCGAAATTCCGATCGGCGCGATCCTCGACGACGGCGCCCGGACCGGGGTCTTTGTCTTCAACGACAGCACATCGACCGTTCAATTTCGCGCGGTGAAGATCGAGACGTTGGGCGAAGAGACAGCCATTGTCACAGACGTGAACCCGGGCGAACGGGTGGTGGCCCTTGGAGCGCACCTCCTGCAGGACGGCGCCAGCGTGCGCACAGCGGTTGAAACCGCAGAGGCGGTGAACTGATGAGCTTCAACCTTTCAGCGCTTGCTGTGCGCGAGCGCGCGGTCACCCTTTTCTTCATCGTTCTTCTGTCGGTCGCCAGCGTATACGCGTTCATCAAGCTGGGGCGGGCCGAAGATCCTTCGTTCACGATCAAGACCCTCACCGTGACCACGGTATGGCCCGGTGCAACTGCGCGTGAGATGCAGGATCTTGTCGCGGAGCCGCTGGAGAAGCGCATTCAGGAACTGACCTGGTATGATCGCGTGGAGACCACCACGCGCCCGGGCTTCGCCTATATGACGGTGACGCTGAAGGACAACACGCCGCCTTCCGTGGTGGAGGACGAGTTCTATCAGGCGCGAAAGAAGCTCGGGGACGAGGCGCGAAATCTCCCTCAGGGCGTGCTTGGCCCCTTCGTCAACGACGAATATTCCGATGTGAGTTTTGCGCTCTATGCGCTGAAGGCACAGGGCATGCCGAAGCGCGAGCTTGTTCGCCAGGCCGAGACGATCCGTCAGGACCTGCTGCATGTGCCCGGCGTCAAGAAGATCAATATTCTCGGCGAGCAGCCGGAGCAGATCTTCGTGGAATTCTCCTATCCGAAGCTCGCAACGCTCGGCATTTCTCCGCAGGATGTCGCGGCCGCGCTGCAGCGCCGCAACACCGTGACCGCGGCGGGCACGATCGATACCCGCGGCCCGCAAGTCTTCATGCGCTTCGATGGCGCCTATGACAGCGTTCAGGCCGTTGCCGATACGCCTGTTGTCGCCAATGGCCGCACCATCAAGCTCTCCGACTTCGCCGAGGTTCGAAGGGGCTATCAGGATCCGGAAACCTTTATCATAAGGCACAATGGCGAGCCGGCCATCATGCTGGGCGTTGTCATGCAGCAGGGCTGGAATGGCCTGGATCTGGGCAAGGCCCTGGAACAACGCTCCTCGCAGATTGCTGAGGCGCTGCCGCTCGGCATCACCCTTGCGAAAGTCAGCGACCAGGCGGTCAACATTCAGGAAGCCGTCGGCGAGTTCATGCTGAAATTCGCGATGGCGCTTGGCGTCGTGCTGTTCGTCAGTCTTGTCAGCCTCGGCTGGCGCGTCGGCATTGTCGTGGCGCTTGCGGTGCCTCTCACCCTCGGTGTGGTGTTCATCATCATGCTGGATACCGGACGGTTCTTCGACCGCATCACGCTCGGCGCGCTGATCCTGGCGCTGGGTCTGCTCGTCGATGATGCGATCATTGCCATCGAAGTGATGGTCGTCAAAATGGAAGAGGGCATGGACCGCATCAAGGCGGCTGCCTATGCCTGGAGCCATACGGCGGCGCCGATGTTGTCGGGCACGCTCGTCACGATCATCGGCCTGATGCCGGTCGGCTTCGCGCGCTCGGCGGCTGGCGAATATGCCGGCAACATCTTCTGGATCGTCGGTTTCGCCCTGATCGTCTCCTGGCTCGTGGCGGTCATCTTCACCCCCTATCTGGGCGTCAAGATGCTGCCGAACATCAAGCCCGTGCAAGGCGGACATCACGCCATCTACAACACGCCCAACTATCGCAGGCTGCGTGGTGTGATCGCTTTCGTGGTCCGCCACAAGTTCATGACCTGCGCCGTCGTTGTATTGATGATGGGGGCATCCGTGGTCGGCATGGGCTCGGTTAAGCAGCAGTTCTTCCCGACATCTGACCGCCCGGAGGTGCTTGTCGAAGTCCGTCTCCCGGAGGGAACGAGCATCAAGACGACGACCGACACGGTCGCAAAGCTCGAGGATTGGCTGCAGAAGCAGCCGGAGACGAAGATCGTCACCAGCTATGTCGGGCAGGGCGCACCGCGCTTCTTCTTTGCCATGTCGCCCGAACTGCCGGATCCGGCATTTGCGAAACTCGTCGTGCTGACCCCCAATGCTGAAGCGCGCGAAGCGCTGAAGGAACGGCTGCGCGAAGCTGTTTCGGCTGGGCTGGCTCCCGAAGCCTTCGTTCGCGTCACACAGCTCGTCTTCGGACCCTTCACGCCCTTCCCGGTCGAGTTTCGAATCATGGGGCCTGATCCCGAAAAGCTCTACGAAATCTCCGAGCAGGCGATGTCTCTGATGCAGACCGTTCCGGACGTGCGCAACGCCAATCGTGACTGGGGCAATCGCACACCGGTCCTGCGTTTCGTGCCGGATCAGGAACGGCTCAATCTGATCGGCCTGTCCCCGGCCGAGGCCGGGCAGCAGCTTCAACTGCTGCTGACGGGCGTGCCGATCACCCAGGTCCGCGAGGATATCCGCAATGTTGCCGTCGTCGCGCGAAGCGGTGGCGATACACGCCTCGACCCGGCGAAGTTGGCGAACTTCTCTTTGATTGGCAGGGAAGGACGCGCCGTGCCGCTGGACCAGATCGGCCATGCCGAAGTGCGCTTCGAAGAACCTGTCATGAAGCGGCGCGACCGGACGCCGGTCATCACGGTCCGCTCTGACATCAACGAGGCAACCCAGCCGCCGGAAGTCTCGATGCAGGTCATGCAGGCCCTGCAACCGCTCATCGCGTCGCTGCCGGTGGGATACCGCATCGAGATGGGCGGCAATATCGAGGAATCCCTGAAGGCGAATGTCGCGCTGGTTCAGGTCTTCCCCGTGATGATCGCCGCGATGCTGATCGTCATTATTCTGCAGGTCCGCAGCCTGTCGACGATGACGATGGTGATGCTGACCGGTCCGCTTGGGCTGGCCGGCGTCGTTCCGGTCCTGCTCATCTTCAATCAGCCATTCGGTTTCAATGCCATTCTCGGCCTGATCGGTCTCGCCGGGATTTTGATGCGCAACACGCTGATCCTGACAGAGCAGATCAAGGAAAACCAGGCGGCGGGGTTGGACGACTACCATGCCGTCATCGAGGCGACAGTGCAGCGAACACGGCCCGTCATCCTGACGGCCCTTGCGGCGGTGCTGGCGTTCATTCCGCTCACGCATTCCGTCTTCTGGGGGTCGATGGCCTACACGCTGATCGGTGGCACGGCTGTCGGGACGGTGATGATCCTGCTGTTCCTGCCTGCACTTTATGCGACATGGTTCCGGATCAAGCCTCCCAGGCAGGAGGCTGAGCATCAGCATGACGAGCAGCCGGAAACACCCGCATTGGCGCTTGCGGCTGAGTGATATCAGCAACAGGTCGCGGCCATGTCGGTTGATCATTCAACATGACATGGCACGCGCGTGACCCTGGGGAGCAAACGAAGGCAAAGGCTCAGGCCTTCATCGCCTGAACCAGACAGGTGGATGTGCCGTGGGCGTGCAGCTTGCCATCCGCCGATTCAATCCTGCCATCCAGCGTGATGACCGTTCGGCTGCGAGAGATGATCTTGCCCACGATCGTCAACTCGCCGCTGTCTGCCAGGATTGGCCGAACGAATTTCACGGAGGTCTCGTGTGTGGGGCACCACTGCCCGGCTTCCAGAACGCTGTGTGCGGCAAGCGCCATGGCCGTGTCGAGCATCGTCATGCTCCAGCCCCCGTGGACGGTGCGCAGCGTGTTCAGGAACCGGCTTTCGGGAAAGGCCTTGAGTGTGACGACACCCGCTTCCGGGGGCAGGAGCGTGAACGGGAGAAGCTCGGCCATGGGCGGGCGCGGTAGCCGTCCCTCGGCAAGCAAGGTCACAAATTCCAGGCCCGGGAGCTCCTCCAGGTTTGGTCTCTGGCTGTTTGCCGCCGATGCAGTTGTGCTTTCATTCATATCCGTCGCTCCTTGCGTTTGCTGCTGAATGGGAGGTTGGCGCAGCCGCATTCGACCAGCCGCAATGCGGCTCTCCAGATGGCCTCACGGTGAGATGCGGGAAATTTAACCACGATGCCGCGACGCCCCTTGACCTTTTATATTTCGAATGACATCTAATTCATCGTTAGATGTCAATATAAATCTAATGAAGAATTCGTCGAGGCACCAGCGTCGTCGCCGATCGACAGAGGCGAAGAAGAATAGAGGAGGCCATCATGGCCCAGCAGAAAGTAGTCGTGATTACAGGCGCGTCGTCGGGGATTGGCGAGGCAACCGCCCGTCTACTCGGCCAGAAGGGGTACCGGGTCTACGGCGGTGCGCGCGACCCCAGCCGGGCCAAGCCGATCGCCGGCGTGACATTTGGAGCACTTGATGTCACCAGCGACGAGTCCGTTGCAAGTTTCATCGCATGGGTGCTGGCTGAGACCGGCAGGATCGACGTGCTTGTCAACAATGCCGGTGTCTCGCTGGTCGGGCCAGTGGAAAACACCTCGGTGACCGAGGCCGCGAAACTGTTCGACGTGAATGTGTTCGGCCCGCTGCGCATGATCCGGGCTGTCCTGCCGGGCATGCGAAACGCCCGGAACGGCCTGATCATCAACATCAGCTCTGTCCTTGGCTTCCTGCCGGCCCCCTTCATGGGGCTTTACGCGAGCAGCAAGCACGCCATCGAGGGATTGTCCGAATCCCTGGATCACGAGATCCGTGACTTCAACATCCGCGTGGTTCTCGTCGAACCGACCTTCACCAACACCAACCTGGATGTGAATGCGGCCACGACTGAAGCGCCTCTCGGGGTGTACGCGCGGCAGGCCGAGGCGACCACGAAAACCGTTCTCGCGCAGATCAAATCGGCTCCGTCACCGACAATTGTCGCGGACAAGATTCTGGCTGCCATCGAAGGACCCTACAAGATGCGCCAACCCGTTGGAAGCCAGGCGACGCTGCTGAGCCGGCTCCGGCGCTTCATGCCGGCCAAGGCCGTTGATGGCAGCCTTCGCAAGACCTTCGGGTTCGGCAAGGGATAGAGCCTTTCGCACCTGGCCTCGTTTGGTCGGCGAGTGGGTCGGGCTGCGGGCCGCGCGTGATGCTATTTCCCGAGATAGGTTGCCTGCCAGCGGCCGGACCTGATGTTCTCCCTGGTCGCGGCAAGCAACATGTCCACGAAACGCCGGGCTGCCAGCGATCGCTCGGAATTTTGCAGCAGCGCGATCAGCCAGGTGACGGAAAGCCCCTCGATCGGCGCCCAGGCGAGTTCGGTCAGCGGTGAATTGACCATTCCGCAGAAGGGCATGATCGTGAAGCCCACCCTGCGGCGGATAAGATCATCCATCGGCGCATACTCCGTCTCCACCGCGACCCTGACACGGCGGCCGATGCGCGCGAATTCCGTTTCGATCAGCGTCCGCAGGCCGTCGGGGCGTGGCGTCAGGATCAGCGGCCGGTCGGCCACCATGTCGAGGGTCAGCGGACGCTCGGGCGAAAGGTCGCTGCCGGCCGGACCGACCAGGTAGAGCTGTTCCTGCAGCAGGGGTTCGGTATGCAGGTCCGGTTCCGTCAATGGGGCTGCCAGGATGCCGATATCGATGTCGCGGAAGAAGATCGCCTCGCGTAGCTGGAAGGAATGGGCGCCGCGCACGCGAAGCCGCACATGGGGAAATGCCTCGACATAGCTCGCCACCAACTCGCCGGTCAGCACGCGTCCCATGAAGGGCGGCGCGCCGAAGGCAAGCCGGCCGGCCGGGGTGTCGGCGGCATGCATGACCTCTTCCGGAACCCGCTCGATTTCTTCCATGATCGCCTCTGCCCTGACGCGGAAGATCTCGCCGGCGGGCGTCAGCGTCAGGCCGCGGCCGGTGCGGTGGAACAAAGCCGTGCCGATCTCCTGCTCCAGCGCGGAAATCTGCCGGCTCAGCGCCGGCTGCGAGATGTCAAGCTTTTCGGCGACCCGCGAAAGATTGCCGAATTCGGCGGCCTTCAGGAAATATTCCCACTTCCGCAGGTTCATCGCATCGCCTCCCGCTGCCGCTGAGATATGCCCTGGAGGTTATATCTGAACTGTCATCCTGTCTATTGATGAAAGGGTCCGCAGTTGGAATAGTCGCTGGGGGTTGAGGAGCCCCACATCAAAGGGAGGTATGAATGCTCAAACGCGCAATTCTCATCGCCGGCGTCGTCATGGCCGGTGGTGTCATGGCCAGTGCGGGCCCGTCCTGGGCACAGACAAAGATCGCCATCGGCACGCCGCCGATCGCGGAGGTGGAAGCCGCCTTCGTGGCGAAGGACGAGGGCATGTTCGAAAAGAACGGCCTCAATGTCGAATTCCTGCCGACCGGCTCCAACCAGACGCTGGTGGCGTCGCTGGTGGCCGGTTCGCATCAGATCGTCGCGGTGTCGCCGACCGTGCTGCTGCAGGCGGTCGATAGCGGGATCGATCTCGTCGTGGTCGCCAATTGCGGCGTGAGTGCTCCGCGCACCGCGAGGAATGTCGGGCTCGCCGTGCGCGGCGGCGTCGAGATCAGCAAACCCGAGGATCTCATCGGCAAGAAGGTCGGCACGCCGAGCATCGGCGGCACGCTGGATATTCTCTTCCGCCAGTGGCTGAAGCAGAAGAACGTAGACGAAAAGGGCATTACCTTCATCGAGGTGCCGATCCCCAACACGGCCGACGTCCTGAAGGGCGGCACGATCGATGCGGTCATCGCCGGCGAGCCGTCCCTGGGTCGCGCTGTCGGTCAGTCCAACGGCAAGGTGGCCTTCAACTACATGTCGGAAATCCCGGCAGACCTTCCCTATACGACGTTTGTCGCCACCCGCGACTGGGCCAAGGAGAATGCCGACACAATCAAGTCCTTCCGTGCGGCCTTCGCCCAGGCGGCGGACTATGTGGCAGCCAACCAGGACAAGACCCGCGCGATCGTCTCCAAATATACCCGCCTGCCGGTGGAGGTCCTGAACAAGATCGAACTGCCGGAATGCAAGACCGTACCGACCCAGGCTGCCCTCGACTATTTCGACAAGGCCATGCGCGAAGGCGGCATGCTGACCGGCAAGATCGATACCGCCGGACTGATCGCGCCCTGAGCCGGCAGTCCTACTTCAGGCCGGGGTACACCCGTGATGTTCCCCGGCCACGCTCCCCGTTTTCTACAGGTGACATCATGGTCCAGATGACCGGCGCCGAGGCGCTGACCCGTTTGCTCGTTCCGGAAGCCGTTCCGTTTGTCTTCGGCATCGCAGGAGGCAAGCTGAACCCGCTTCTCCACGCGATTTCCCGCGAGCCCTCCATTCGCTATCTTGGCGTGCGCCACGAGGCCTCTGGTCCGCTGATGGGGGCCGCCGTCGCTGCCGCCAGCGGGCGCATCTGCGTGGCGCTCGGCGAGATGGGGCCGGGGTCTTCAAACCTGGTCAGCGGCGTCGGCACGGCCTTCAACAACAACCTGCCGCTCCTGCTCATCACGTCAAACAACCATCAGGCCGCGTCCTATCCGAACCGCGGCATGTTCATGGACCTGGACACCCACGCACTGCTGAAGCCGCTCACCAAATGGAGCGCCGTGGTCCACGATGGCCGCCGCCTGCCAGACCTCGTTCGCGATGCATTCCGCCAGGCGCTGACGGGCAGACGCGGGCCTGTGCATCTCGACGTGCCGCAGGAAATCTTCACAACCCGGTTCGATTTCGACGAAGAGGCGCTGTCGCTTGCGCCGGATGTCTATCGCGCGGTCGAGGGCCCGCGTGCGCCGGCAGCCCAGATCGCCCGTGCGGCGGAGATGCTGGCGTCCGCCAAACGCCCTGTTCTGGTGGCAGGCGGCGGCGTCGTCTCGGCCAATGGCGGCGACCTGTTCCGCGAACTCATCGCCGAATTGAAGGCGCCCGCGCTCGCCACCCAGATGGGCATCGGAACGGTTCCCTCGGATTCGCCCTTCTTCATCGGCCATGGCGGTATCATCGGCGGCGACGCCATTCCCACGGCATTTGCGGAGGCGGATGTCGTGCTGGCGGTGGGCTGCCGCTTCTCGTCCTGGCTCTGGGACGAGGGCGGCGCACTGGCGAAAGGCGGAGCCCAACTCATCAACATCAATATCGACCCGATGAGCCTTGGTGCAAATGCTCCGCACGCCCTCGGCATCTGGGCCGATGCGAAAGGCGCGCTTGCCGACCTTCTTGTGGCCCTCAAGGGCCGCCCCATGCCGCAGCGCTCGGACTGGCTCGAGAGGCTGCGCGGCATCTATGCCGGCTACCGCGGCAAGCTCGAGCGCATGGCTGAGGATACCGGGGCCATCATGCATCCCGCCCGCCTCGGCACGGAGCTGGGAAAGCTGCTGCCGGCGGACGCGCTGATCGCCTATGACGGCGGGCATACCTCTTTCTGGAGCAACGACCTGACGCCGGCCACCGTCGAGCGGACACGCTTTCATGAGCCGGGCATGTGCCAACTCGGTTTCGGAACGCCTTACGCCGTGGCGCTCAAGCTGCTTCATCCCGACCGGCCGGTCTTCAACATCTGCGGCGACGGTGCCTTCGGCTTTACGCTTGCCGAACTGGATACGGCGCGGCGTTATGGCCTGCCGATCATCAACATCATCCACAACAATGCCTCCTGGGGCGTGATCAAGATGGGGCAGCGCAAGACCTACGACTTTTCGTTCGGCACGGATCTCGAAGGCATCGACTATGCCGACGTAGCGCGCGGCTTCGGCTGCCACGGCGAACGCGTCACCACGGTGGAGCAGATCGGCCCCGCGCTCGAACGCGCTATCGCCTCCGGCCTGCCGGCAGTTATAGATTGCCATGTCCGTTTCGAGGCCCATCCGAGCATGCCCTACTTCGCGAAAATGAATGCCTACGGTTTCCAGAAGGGTGCCGGCGGCCCTCACGCCGCGCTGGTGAAGGGAGCGTGATATGGTCGTAACCCAGCTTTCCACGCACCCCCGGCAAAGCGCAGCCAGTCCCGCTGCGCGATCCGGCGAGCCGCGCATCCGCATCCGCGACGTCACGCTGTCCTATGGAGCGCTGCAGATCATCGGTGGCATCAGCCTCGATATCGCACCGGGCGAGACGATATCCGTCATCGGCCCCTCTGGCTGCGGCAAGACCACCTTGCTACGCATGCTCGCCGGCCTGGCCAGGCCGACCTCCGGCAGCGTCGAACTGGACGGCTCGGTCATCGGCGGCCCGAACCGCTCCGTCGCGATCGTCTTCCAGGATTATGGAAAGGCGCTGCTGCCCTGGCGCACGGCGGCCGGAAACGTGTCCCTGGCGCTTGAGGCGCGCGGTTGCCCGGCGAAAGATCGCCCCGCAATCATCCGCGATCTCCTGGAAAAGATCGGCCTCGGCCAGCATGCCGGCAAATATCCGCGTGAAATGTCCGGCGGCATGCAGCAGCGCCTGCAGATCGCCCGCTGCCTGGCGCAGGAGCCAAAGGTGCTGCTGATGGATGAGCCTTTCGGCGCGCTCGACGCGATGACGCGGCAGGCGCTTCAGGACGAGGTGCTCGGGCTGGTGGCGACCACAGGCGCCACCATGGTGTTCGTCACCCACGATCTCGAGGAGGCGATCTATCTCGGCGATCGGATCATCTGCCTGCAGCCCAATCCCGGTCGGGTCGGCCGTATCGTCGACGTATCGCTGGCAAAACCGCGCCACCAGCTTCTGACCCGCGAGGATCCGGAATTCCTGCGTCTGCGCCGCGACCTCTACGACCTCATCAAGGACGACCACCAATGAGCCCGGCGCGCGTGCTCAAGAGCGGTTGGCGGGCGGCGCTGCTGCCGGTGGTGCTCATCATCCTGGCGCAGGTGGCTGCAACCGTCACAAAGCTGGAAAGCGACAGCCTGGCAAGCCCGATCGATATCGCCAGCGCGTTCGTTACCGTCATGGGTGACGGCACGCTGCTCCGGGCGACGGTCGATACGCTGACGGCGGCTGCAACCGGCTGCCTTCTCGGCGTCGGCGTTGGATCGCTGCTTGGCATCGTGCTGGGCCTGTTCCGCATTGCCGATGACGCACTCGATCTCACCATCGAGCTGCTGCGGCCGGTGCCGGTTGTGGCGCTCATCCCTGTCGTGATGATGCTGCTTGGCGTCGGCACGGAGATGGAGGTCGTCATCGTCGCGCTCGGCATGCTCTGGCCATCGGTCGTTCTGGCTCGCGCGGCGGTGAAGGACATGGAGCCGCGCCTGTTGGAGGTATCGGCCGTGCTGCAGCTCGGCTTTGCGGCGCGGGTCAGGAAGATCGTGCTGCCCGCCATCCTGCCGCAACTCTTCGTGTCGCTGAAGCTTGCCGCCGGCTATGCCTTGGTCGTGGCGGTAACGGTGGAGATCACCGCCAATCCGCTCGGCCTCGGCTACGGCATCATGATGGCGCAGCAGGCGCTGCGGCCTGCGGAAATGTTTGCATACCTGATCTGGATCGGCGCCGTTGGCTGGGTTATCAGCCTTCTCGTCAACGCCGCCCAGCGGACATTCTTTCCGGCTTTTGTGACGGGAGAGGATCGATGAAGCATCTGGCCCTTCGCAAGCTTGCCCTCGGCCTCGGCGGGTTGGCTCTCTTCATCCTGCTCTGGAAACTGGTGACCGATGCGAAACTCGTGTCGCCGATCTTCCTTCCCGGCCCGGAGCGGACCTTTGCGGCGCTGGTGAATGGCCTTTCCGGCGGCGCCATGCTGTCGCAGACCCTGGAGACGGTCCAGCGCATGCTGCTGGGCTGGCTGCTGGCGTCGCTCGTCGGCGTGTTTCTCGGAGCACTGATCGGCATATCGAAACGGGCACGGGCCTTTGTCGCGCCGACGCTCGAACTGCTGCGACCTCTGCCGGCCTCCGCCATGATACCCGTCGCCATCGCGCTTCTCGGGTTTTCCGACAACATGGTGCTGGTGGTCATCGCCTTCGGCGCACTCTGGCCGATGCTGCTCGCGACGATCCATGGATTTTCCGCCATGGAGCCGCGGCTCTATGAGGTCAGCGCGGTCCTGGGCCTCAGCCGCGCCGGGGTGATCTGGAAACTGGCGCTGCCGAGCGCCATGCCGATGATCTTGGCGAGCCTCAGGCTTGGCCTGACCATCTCGCTGATCCTGGCGGTGGTCGGCGAGATGCTCGCCAGCCGGGAAGGGCTGGGGCAGAGCCTCCTGTTGGCAAGCCGCAGCTTCCGTTCGGCCGACCTGTTCGCAGGTATCGTCATCCTTGGTGCCATCGGCCTCGTCGGCAGCAGGCTGCTCTCCGCGGTCGAAAGTCGCCTCCTGCGCTGGCAGGGTGCCGGTCGCTAACCCCGAGCCATTCAGGGTTCTATTTTACCTGAAAGGCTCTAGATACCCTCTCAACAAGACAGGACCACCGCATGTTCAAGCTTTCTGATGCTTCCATCATCGTCGATGCCGCGATTGCCGAAGGGCGCAGCCGTTCGCTGGCACCGCTCGCCGTCGCGGTTCTCGATGCCGGCGGTCATCTCGTCGCCTACAAGCGCGAGGACGGCGCCGGCATCGTCCGGTTCGATATCGCCTATGGGAAGGCCTGGGGGTCGCTCGGCATGGGCTTTGGCACGCGGGAGCTCACGGAACGCGCCGCCAAGAACCCGGCCTTTATCACGGTGCTGGCCTCGGTCAGCGCGGGCCGCATGGTGCCCTCGCCAGGTGGCGTCCTCATTCTCGATGCGGCTGGCACGGTCGTAGGCGCCGTTGGGATTTCCGGCGATATCGGCGACAACGACGAGATATGCGCCATCGCCGGCATCGAAAAGGCCGGTTTCCGCGCTGCTCCCAAGCTGCCGGCCTGACAGGACTTCAGCTCAACTGAAACAATGGAGGCTGCCATGCAGCAGAACGTATCCACTTCCGGCAAGACGGGCGAATTCGTCCGCCTCAACCCGCTGACCGGCGAAATCGCCAGCACGGCCAAGGCTGCGACAGCCCAGGACGCATCCGCCGCCGCCGACCGGGCCGCCGCTGCCTTCCCGGCCTGGTCCGAGACAGGTCCCAATGCCAGACGGCAGCTCCTGCTGAAGGCATCCAATGCGCTGGCGGCAAAGAAGGACGATTTCATTGCGCTGATGCAGGCCGAGACCGGCGCGACCGCAAGCTGGGCGGGCTTCAACGTCATGCTCGCCGCCGGGATGATCGCCGAAGCGGCATCGCTGACGACACAGATCAAGGGTGAGGTCATTCCCTCCGACAAGCCGGGCTGCCATGCCATGTCGGTGCGGGAAGCGGTCGGCGTCTGCCTCGGCATCGCGCCCTGGAACGCACCCGTCATTCTCGGCGTCCGGGCCATCGCGACGGCACTGGCCTGCGGCAATACGGTCGTGCTCAAGGCTTCCGAAAAATGCCCTGGCGTCCACAGTCTGATCGTCGAGTGCTTCCAGTCAGCCGGCTTCCCGGATGGCGTCGTCAACGTCGTCACCAATGCGCCGGAAGACGCCGCCGAGGTGGTGAACGCGCTGATCGATCACCCCGCTGTCAGGCGGATCAACTTTACCGGATCCACCGGGGTGGGAAAGATGATCGCCTTGCGCGCGGCCGAACACCTGAAGCCTGTCTTGCTGGAACTCGGCGGCAAGGCACCCTTCCTGGTGCTCGACGATGCCAATCTCGACGAGGCCGTGGCCGCCGCGGCGTTTGGCGCATTCTTCAACCAGGGCCAGATCTGCATGTCGACGGAACGCATCATCGTCGTCGACGCGATTGCCGATGCCTTCGTGGACAAGTTCCGGGCCAAGGCCGCCACGCTGGTGGCCGGCAATCCGGCGGAAGGCAAGGCGCCTCTGGGCGCGGTCATCGGCACGGAAACCGTTGACAAGGTCAAGGCGCTGATCGAGGACGCCGTCTCCAAGGGTGCGCGGCTTGCGGCCGGCGGGACCGCAGAGGGTGTGTTGATGTCGGCGACCGTGGTCGATGGCGTAACCAGCGACATGCGTCTTTACGGCGAGGAAAGCTTCGGCCCGGTCGTTGCCATCCTCAGGGCGCGTGACGAAAACCATGCCATCGAACTCGCCAATGACAGCGAATACGGCCTCTCGGCTTCGGTCTTCACCGGCGATGCCGCTCGCGGCCTGCGCGTTGCCCGCCGCATCAAGTCAGGCATCTGCCACATCAACGGCCCGACCGTGCATGACGAGGCGCAGATGCCGTTCGGTGGCGTCAAGGGCTCGGGCTATGGCCGTTTCGGCGGACAAGCGGGTATCGCCGAATTCACCGAACTGCGCTGGATCACTGTCGAGACCCTGCCGGGCCACTATCCGATCTGATCATTCAGGCCGGCGACCTTGCGTCGCCGGCCTCACCAGGTTCGAGATCTTCCCGGATGAAGTCCGCAGTCTGCTCGTAATGCCGTTGCAGTCGCTGCATGGCGGTTTCACTGTCTCGATCCAGCACGGCCTTGAGGATATCCTGATGTTCCTGGCTCACCTTGCGAACCCGGAAGGCCTTTCGGCTGGACAGCGCGCGATAGCGGCTCAGCCGGTCGGCCAGTTGTTCGCAGAAGCTGATCAGCGGGCGTGATCCGCAGCCGCTGATCAGGGTGGCGTGGAAGGCGCGGTGTAGCCGCTCCCACTCCGGATTGCTTTCGAAACGTTCGGGATTGAGCGAGCGGGGCGCGCGATCCAACCTGTGATGCGCGACGATGAGGGCCTCTTCCCATGCCGGGGTGGCGTTGGCGATGGATTCCCGCACCGCCAGCCCCTCGACCCAGCAGCGGGTCTTGGTCAGTTCGCCGAGTTCTTCCAGGCTGATCGGCTTGACGAAGAAACCGCGCTGCTCCTTGCCGATAACAAGGTCTTCGGTGGTGAGGCGATTCAGCGCTTCCCGCAAGGGCGTCTGGCCGGCTTCGTAGTGCTCCATCAGGAAACGCAGCTGGAGTTTGCGGCCAGGCTCCAGCCGCGCCGACAGGATGTCTGCCTTCAGCCGCTCATAGATGCTCGTGGCAAGGGTGGCAGGGCTTTCCAGCTCTCTGTTCGGCACGTCGCTTTTCATCCAATTCCCACTGATCAAGCCAGTATTCTATACACGAGCGCATCTCGAATCTAAAATTTATAAATTCCAGCTTTACGAAGATAATTTTGTATATTATCTGAGATCCAACACAGGAGGCTGGTGTGGGCGAGGATAAGGCAGGACGTTTCAGGGGTGGTTGCGGCTGCGGCGGCGTGGATGTCCATTGCCATGTCGTACCCTCCCGTTTTCCGCTGCCGGCCGGCGGTGGCGCGGTGAGGGGATGGCCTTCGATGGTTCCTGCTGCCGAATGCCATGCGACTGTCGTGATCGACGAAAAGCCCTATCGCACCGTGAGCGATGCTTGCTGGGTGGCCGAGCGTCGGCTTGAGGACATGGATCGCTGCGGCGTGGAGGTTCAGGCGCTTTCCCCGATGCCGGAGCTGTTTGGCTACTGGATCGAAGCGCAGGCGGCCAACGATCTCGTGCGCTATGTCAACGATATGATTGCCGCACTGGTGGCAGAAGGCGGCGGTCGTTTTGTCGGGCTGGGCGGCCTGCCGATGCAGGATATAGAGCTTGCTATCGCCGAACTGCACCGCATCGTCCGACTTGGCTTCAAGGGCGTTGAGATCGGCAGCAACATCAACGGTGTCGCGATCGGCGACCCCAAGTTTCACCCCCTCTTTGCCGAGGCTGAAAGGCTGGGCCTGGCGGTCTTCGTCCATGCGGTGCGTCCGGCCGGAATGGACCGGCTTGTCGGGCCCGCACCCCTGCAGCAGGTGCTTGGCTATCCGACCGATGTCGGCCTTGCGGCGGCTTCCGTGATAACAGGCGGGCTGTTGCAGAAATTCCCGAACCTTAGGATCGCCTTCAGCCATGGCGGTGGCACGCTTGCATCGCTGCTGCCGCGTCTGGAGCAGGGTTATGCCGCATTCCCGGCACTCCGGGACCTCATGCCGGAGCCGCCCTCGGCCCAGGCGAAACGGCTTTATGTCGATACGCTCGTCTTTGATGCGGATGCCCTGCGCCGCGTGGTGTCCGTCTTCGGCAGGGACCGGGTCATGATCGGCACCGACTATCCCTTCAATTTTCGCGAGACGGAGCCCGTCGCCCGCATCGAGGAGGCTTTCGCCGATGCCGGCCTGCGCGAGCGCCTGACATTTGCAAACGCCCGCGCGTTTCTCGCTCTGGATGAGGTTTGACACGATGACCGATTTTCCCGTCACCGCCCTGCGCAGTGTCGAACTGGGGACGCCCGATCTCGCGGCGTCTGTCGATTTCTACACCCGCGTCTGGGGACTTGATGTGGTCGCCGAGGCCGGCGGCAAGGTGTTTCTCGCCGCCACGGGCGAGGACTTCCATGTTCTGGAACTGAAGCAGAGCGATCGGGCGGAACTGCGCAAGGTCACCTTCCGCGTTCGCTCTGCGGATGACCTGACGGCCCTCTTCGCCAGCACCGTTGCGGCGGGTTGCGCCGTGCTGCGGGAGGTGGGGCCTGCCGATGCGCCTTCCGGCGGCGAACGTTTCGTCATCCGCGAGCCGCAGGGTTCCGTGCTGGAATTCGTGTTCGGGGACCAGCGCCGGGAAGGCAGGGTTGTCGCCAACCGCCCGTATCGCCTGGCGCATGTCAATATCAACAGCGCCGGGATCGAGGCCCTGTCAGACTTCTATCGCCAAACCCTCGGCTTTCGTCTCACGGATCGGTCGAAGCTCATGGCTTTCCTCTGCTGCAACGCAGACCACCATGCGGTCGTGCTGGCAGAGGCCCCGACGAATGGCCTGAACCATGTGGCGTTCCTGATGCCCGATCTGGAATCGGTCATGCGCGGGTCCGGTCGTGTCGTGGATCAGGGCTATCCGATCGGCTGGGGTGTCGGCCGTCATGGACCGGGCGACAACGTCTTCGCCTATTTCGTGGACCCGCAGGGCGTTGTTGCCGAATACACCGCCGAGGTCCTGCAGGTCGACAAGGACTATCGCTTCCGTGGACCGGACGAATGGGTCTGGCCTCCTGGCCGTACGGATCATTGGGGCATTGCCCCTCCCAAGAGCGAGGCCTGCAAGAAGGCACAGATTTCCATCGGTTTTTCCGGCGCCTGATCCCGCCGCTACCGTTTGCAGAGGTTTTCCGTGACGAACGAGAACGATATTTCGAACAGGTATAACGTTGTCGTGGTCGGCTTCGGCCCGGCTGGCGCGGTCGCCGCCGGCATGCTCGGCGCGCGTGGCCACTCGACGCTGGTCGTCGACAGGCTGACCGGCATCTATGACAAGCCGCGCGCCATCGCCATCGATCACGAGATCATGCGGCACTTCGACAATATGGGCATCGCCGATGCGGTTTCGCCCTATATCGCCCCGTTCACGGCCTCCCAGCATTTCGGTGCCCAAGGACAACTCATCCGGCGGATAGACATGATCCCGGAGCCCTATCCGCTCGGCTATACGCCGAGCATGGTGTTTACCCAGCCGCCGGTCGAGGCGGTGCTGCGAAGCCATGCCGAAAGCTTCGACTGCGTGACGGTTGAGCTTGGAACAGAAATGACCGGTCTGGACCCGCGGGCCGATCAGGTGGTCGTGGCGTTGAAGGATGCGTCCGGCAACACGCGGAACGTCGCCGCGAAATACGTGATCGGCTGCGATGGAGCCTCGAGCCGGGTGCGTGAGCTCTCCGGCATGAAGCTCGAGGATCTGGTCTTTGACGAGCCGTGGCTGGTGGTCGATGTGCAGGTCCATGAGGATGCGCTTGGCAAGCTGCCGCAGACATCGGCCCAGTTCTGCAATCCCGCCCGGCCGACAAGCTACATCATGGGGCCGAAGAACCATCGCCGCTGGGAGATCATGCTTTTGCCGGGCGAAGACCCGCGAGAGATGGAAAAGCCTGACAATGTCTGGCGGCTGCTTTCGCCTTGGCTCGCTTCGGACGAGGGCGATCTCTGGCGGGCGGCGGCCTATCGCTTCCATGCGCTGGTCGCCGACATCTGGCGCAACGGCCGCGTGCTGATTGCCGGCGATGCCGCGCACCAGCAGCCGCCTTTCATCGGGCAGGGCATGTGCCAGGGCCTGCGCGACGTCTCCAATCTCGTCTGGAGGCTCGACCGGATCCTGAAGGGTCAGTCTTCCGACGCCTTGCTCGATAGCTATACCATTGAGCGCAAGCGGCATGTGCAGACGCTGACCGGCAAGATCAAGGTCATTGGCCAGACCATCTGCGAACGCGATCCGGATGCCGCTGCCGCACGAGACGCACGCATTCTCGCCGATGGCGGCGGCAAGCCGCTGACCATCACCCGCCAGGAAATCGTGCCCCCGATCGAGGATGGGTTGATCGCGACCGGGGGCTCCCCGGCACGGGGACTGCTCTTCCCGCAGCCGGTGATCGTCGAAGGCGCTTCGACGCGCCTGTTGGATCGGTTCACCGGACCGGCCTGGAGGCTGGTGCTCGACGGTCGCCGGATCCAGGCAGCGGACGTCGAGGCGCTGGCCCAGGCGATCGACGGGATCGTGATTGTGGCTGTGGCCCCTCAAGGCCATGACGCCGCCGATCCGACGGCCCTTCAAGAAAAGGACGGCGTGCTGTCCGCCTGGTTCGACCGACACGGGGTCATCGCCGCGCTGGTCCGCCCGGACCATTACGTCTTCGGCGCCGCGCAGACCCTCGAGGCGCTTCGCCAGCAGATGGACGACCTGCGCCTGCGCCTTGCCTGACGCGCCTTTCGAAACACACACGTTCACGGACCCGTAAAATGAGACTTTCCACCGTCAAGATCGCTGGCCGCACCACCTGGGGCATTGTCAAAGGCGACACTTTCCGCGATGTCGGCGCTGATCTCGCCGCCCGTTACGGCGATCTCAAGGCGGCGATCGCAGCAAATTTCGCCGGCGTGGCAGAGGCCGCAGCCTCGGCCGCCGCAACGCCGATCACCGACCTGGAATGGCTGCCGGTGGTGCCCAACCCGGACAAGATCCTCTGCGTCGGCCTGAATTATGAGACGCATCGCAAGGAGACCGGCCGCAGCGAAGTTGAAAATCCGACGATCTTCGCCCGCTATGCCAACAGCCAGACCGGCCATCTCGCACCGATCATCCGGCCAAAGGTGTCAACGCATCTCGACTATGAGGGCGAGCTTGCGGTGATCATCGGCAAGCCGGGCCGCTACATTTCCCGCGACGAAGCCATGAGGCATGTTGCGGGTTATGCCTGCTACAATGACGGCAGTATCCGGGATTTCCAGTACCACACGCACCAGTTCACGCCCGGCAAGAACTTCCCCGATACCGGCGCCTTCGGTCCGTGGATGATGACGCCGGACGAACTCGGTCCCTTGGCCAACCTGCGTCTGCAGACCCGCCTGAACGGGCAGGTGGTGCAAGACGCGACCTTCGACCAGATGATTTTCGATATCGCCCGGCAGATCGAATACTGCTCGACCTTCACGCGGCTGGAAGCCGGCGACGTGATCGTCAGCGGCACGCCAGGTGGAGTGGGCGCCAAGCGGACGCCGCCGCTCTGGATGAAGCCGGGCGATGTCGTCGAGGTAGAGATCGATCGGCTCGGCATCTTGCGCAACCCCATCAAGGACGAGGTGCGCTGAGCCTGCGCAGGCCGTGCCAGTGGTGGCGTGGGCGCGGCGATGTCGGGCGGCAGGACCTGTTCTGGTGACTGCCACCCCATTCGCCTGACCTCGATCCGATCAAGCCGCCGCTCCCGAAAATAAGGTAAGCCGGGATGGCCCGGCTTGCCTCGGGCTGCTGACAAATTCTCATTCCAGGTCTTTCGATGTTGGTTTTGACCGAAAACCTCACCGTCATGCCGGCCGCCGAGCCGGCATCCAGCGCAATCAAGTCCTTGATTGCGAAAGACTCATTTCACGGGGCAGACACGCCGTGGCTGGATTCCGGCCTTCGCCGGAATGACGGCTGAATAGGGTCTCGCGGAAAACCTATCTTTGTCAGCAAATTGAGGCAAGCCGGGATAGCCCGGCTTGCCCGGACATCACTTGAACTTGTCCATGTTGTCCTTGGTGACAAGGGCTGCACCGGAATCGATGAGCGATTCGACTTGCTGGCCCTTGATCGACTTGACCAGCGCATCGACGCCAAGCGCCGCCATCTTTGCCGGGAACTGGGCCACGGAGGCATCCTCGATGCCGTCTTTCAGCGCCTCTTCCTCGCCACAGCAGAAATCGAAGCCGACCAGGACGATCTTGTCGGAGGCGATGCCCGCATTCTTGATGGCGCGTGCAGCGCCGGCGGCCGGCGGACCGCAGGCTGCATAGATTGCCTTGAGGTCTGGGGTCTTGGTCAGCAGGTCTTCCGCCACGCTGATGCCAAGCTCCTCGGTGCAATTGGTGGCGCCCCGCCCCACGATTGTGACGTTGACGCCTTTCAGGCCCTCGAGCATGCCGTTGACCCGGTCATCTAGCGCCGGTACGCCCGGAACGCCTTCGAGAATGCCGAGGGTATCGCCATCCTTGAGGACCGTCTTGAGATAGGTCCCGGCGATCTTGCCGGCATTGTAGTTATCGGTGGTGGCGAGCGCCGTGCCGTTCTTCCAGTCGGGAATGTTGTTGTCCATCAGCACGACCTTGATGCCGGCCGCCACGGCCTTGTCGAGTGCGGGAGCAACGGTCGGATCGACCGGGGTCAGCGCAATGCCCTGGACGCCGTTCGTGACCATGGATTCGATGAGCGCGATCTGTCCTTCGATGTCGGTGGCCGACATGCCCTGGCCATAGCTGATTTCGACACCCGGATTGGCCGCGGCATAGGCCTTGGCGGCATTTTCCATGGTGGCGAAGAACGGCACGGGAAATTTGGTGATGAAGCCGAGCTTCACCTTGTCTTGCGCCGTGCCCGGCCCGGCCCCCACGGCAAGGAGCGCGATTGCGCCCAGGATTGTCATCAGTCTCGATTTCATGTCCCTCTCCCTGTTGAGCGCCCCGACGCGGGGCAACACATACGCCGCCCTCCCAGACGGCGATCCCCAAGACCGCGTGCATCCCTCCTGCGGACGCTGACGTATTCGGCCTGATGTCCTAGTTCTCTGCGCCGACGATCATCGACACGAGTTCATGCTTGTTGGCGCCGGTCGGCTTCAACTCCCCGACCTTGTGGCCCTGGCGCAGCACGACGGCGCGGTCGGCCAGTTCAACGACATGTTCCATGTTGTGCGTGATCAGGATGACGGCATTTCTCTCGGCGCGAAGCTGGGCGATGAGATCCAGAACCTTGCGCGATTCCCGCAATCCCAGCGCGGCTGTCGGTTCGTCCAGGATGACGAGTTTGCTGGCAAAGACGGTGGCGCGGGCAACCGCAATGGCCTGGCGCTGGCCGCCGGACATGAGCGCGACAGGCGCATCGAATTTTGGCAGCTTCACTTTCAGCCGGTCGATCACTGTGGCCGCTTCCTGGTTCATGGCGCGGTTGCTGAGGAAACGCAGCGGCTTCGGAAGCCAGGCCGGAAAATCCAGTTCCCGCCCGCAATAGAAGTTCTGCGCCGGCGTTAGATTGTCGAACAGGGCAAGATCCTGATAGACCGTCTCGATGCCCGCATCGCGCGCCGCGGCGGGCGAATGCAGGGGCGCCGGCGCGCCATCGATCAGGATCTCTCCCTCGTCCAGGGCATGGATGCCACTGATGCATTTGATCAGGGTCGACTTGCCGGCGCCATTGTCGCCGAGCAGAGCGAGGACTTCGCCGCGATAGGCATCCAGGCTCACGCCCTTCAAGGCATGGATCGCCCCGAAACGCTTCTGCGCATGACGGACGCTGAGGGCCGGCTGGGTGGCCGACTGGCTGGCTGCAGTCATGACATCCTCCCGGCCTGCAGCACGCGCGCCCGCGCCTCAAGATGGTTGCGCAGCACATCCGCCTCGACGGCGACGACGATCACGAGGCCGATGGCAATCATCTGCCAGAACACATCGACCCCCAGCAGGTTCAGCGCATTGCGGATGACGCCGATCAGGACGGCACCGATAAGCGCGTGGAACAGGTGTCCCCGGCCACCCAGGAAGCTGGCGCCGCCGATGATCACGGCCGCAATCGTGTCCAGTTCCAGGAGATTGCCATAGAGCGGCGACGCGGCGGCCGTTCGACCCGAAAGCACGATGGCGCCGACCCCTGCGCAAAGACCCGACAGGATATAGGTCGCGAGCAGCACCTTCTTGACCGGTATGCCCATGCTCTTGGCGGCCTCGGGCGAGCCTCCGACGGCATAGATCCAGCGCCCGGCGACCATTGCCTTCATCAGCACGAACAGCAGCAGGGCAACGCCCACCACCACATAGAAGGAATTCGGCAAGCCAAGGCTCCAGTTGTTGCCAATGGCGCTGACCGCATCCGGCATGCCGCGCATGGTGGTGTGGCCGGGCGCCAGTTCGAGTGCCAGTCCGCGGCAGATGCTCAAGGTCGCCAGCGTGATGATGAACGGGTGAGGCAGCCGGCCATAGACGAACACGGTGCCGTTGATGGCGCCGACAAGCCCGCCCGAGACCAGCATCGCCAGCATCACCAGAGGCGCGGAATCGATCTGCTGGTAGGTCAGGCCGCCGATCACGGTGGCGAGCGCCAGGTTGGATCCCACGGAAAGATCGATGCCGCGGGTGAGGATCACCAGTTGCTGGCCCATGGCGACAATGGCGATGACAGCCGTCTGGGAGAGGATGTTGCCGAGATTGACCGGCTTGAGAAAATTCGGCGTGACCAGGCCTATGACGACGACCAGGAGGAAGAGGATCAAAAGCGGACCGATCCCCAGAAGCGCAAGCGCCAGGTCCACGCCTGTCCATCGTCGCGGCGGCGGCTCCCGCCCGGCATGCGCAACCTCCTGATCGCTATTCTGACTGATGACCAATTCTGCCTCCCTGTTTTATATGTATAAGAGACAGGCTTGATTTCACTGACAAGTTGTTTTTTATGTATTAAAATACATTAGGAATTCCAGAGAGATGAAATCCGATACGATCTACAAGAAGGCCTTCAACCATGCTCTTGATTTGCTTGAGAGCATGCAGACGGGCGCGGAAATGCCGACCGAAAACCAGCTTGCCATGCAGCTAGACATCAGCCGCACGACGGTGCGCAAGGTGCTCGCAGCCTTCACCGCATGCGGCCTTGTCTCGACCGCTCTGCCGCGGATCAAGCTGCGCTCGCCCGGTTCTTCGGAGCGTTTTCCCGATGCCGAAACCGTCCCGATCTCGGCCCAGGTCGAGAAGAACTTCATGCAATGGATCCTCAAGGACGACCCGCGTCCGGGGACGCTGATCAACGAACTGGAACTCGCGCGAAAATTCGGGATCGCCACGACGATCATCCGCGAGTTCCTGAACCGGTTCCAGAGGTTCGGGCTGATCGAGAAGCGCAACAATACCGGCTGGGTATTCCGGGGCTTCACCAAGGACTTTGCCCTTGAGCTGTTCGAAGTGCGCGAGATGTACGAGCTGCGCTCGGCCAGGCTGTTTGCCGGGCTCGATCTGTCCTCCCCGCTCTGGCGAGAGCTGGCGGCAATCCGCGTGGCGCATGTCGAACTGCTCGACGATATCGACACGCGGTTCCAGGATTTCTCCGAGCTCGACAGCCACTTCCACCGCCTGATTAGTTCGGCCTCTCCAAACCGGTTCATCGACAGTTTCTCGGATGTGATGTCGCTGGTGTTCCACTATCATTATCAGTGGAGAAAGCACGATGAGCGCCAGCGCAACGAAGTGGCGATAAAGGAGCATCTCGCCTATATCGACGCTCTCGCCAGCCGCGACCCCGAACGGATCGAAGCCGCCTGCCGCGCGCATCTCCTCTCAGCTCGCGCCACGCTTCTGCGATCGACCGAGGAGTGATCGAAGATCGGCTGCGGCTCCCAAGTCTCCCTAATGAAGAAAAAATTTTCATTTTGTATTTGGCGCAGAAATCGGATTGATATGGGCCACCGGCGTTTCAAGCGCTCGAAATTGCGGGGTTTTCCATGAAACTGCTGCCTGGTAGGAGGGGCTTGCGGTGACAGAATCAAGAAAATTATTCATTGAATATTCGGCTAAGGCCACCCAGTCGCTGCAGGACGCGATTGTTTCAGCGGCGCATCAGGGCGTGGCATTGCATGTGCCCAAGGGCATCTATTCCTGTGGCGCCCTTCGTCTTCCCAGCGGCACGGATCTTTATCTCGAGGAAGGCGCCGTGCTGCGCTTCGATCCCGACTATGCGCGGTATGCGTCAAACACTGTGGATGTCATCGCCGAGGATTCCGATCGTGCGCTGATCCTTGCAAAGGACGCCCACTCGATCCGCATCCATGGACCAGGCAGGATCGAAGCGCCGGGAGAAGCCTATATAGAGGGTATGCTGGAGGAGATGGGGACTTACATCCCATCGCGCCACCGTCCACGAACCCTTGTTGTCGACCGCTGCACCGATGTGCGCATCGAGGGCATCACCATCGGCCTTTCGGCCATGTGGACGGTTCATCTGATCCGCAGCGCGAACGTGGCGCTTGACGGTGTGAGCATCATCAATGATCGCAAGATGCCGAATACCGACGGCGTGGTGGTCGATGGCTGCGAGCGTGTCACGATCGAGAATTGCATCATCGACACGGCCGATGACGGTGTCGTGCTGAAAACGAGCTGCGGCATCGACCGCTTGCCGATCGGTGCATGCCGCCAGATCCGTGTCGCCAGTTGCAAGATCACCAGTGAAAGCTGCGCCCTCAAGCTCGGAACCGAGAGCTTCGGCGACATGGAAGACATCGCTTTCGAGGATTGTGAGATCGCCCATAGCAACCGGGCTCTCGGCCTCTTCTCCCGCGATGGAGGTCGACTGGCGAATGTATCCTTCCGCCGACTGACACTCGAATGCCGGGAAACGCCGGAAGGCTTCTGGGGTTCGGGAGAAGCGATTACGGCAACCGCTCTCGACCGCCGCAGCACGCAAGCCGCCGGCGTGATCGAGAATGTGCTGTTCGAGGACATCGATGGCCTGATGGAAGGTGCGATCAACCTCTATGCCGATCGTCCGGGCCTGATCCGGAATGTCACGCTGCGTCGCTTGACCGTCCGCCAGCAGCCAGGGCGTTTCAATGCCTGCCGCTACGATGTGCGTCCGACCAAGTTTGACCTGGCGCCCTCTCCTGATGCTGCCGGCCGGGCGAATGCCTGGGTTCGGGGCGAGGATGGCAAGGTGATCGGTCTGGTGCCCTATCCAGGCGGAATGCCGGGGATTTTCGCCTCCAATGTCGAAAACCTCGCGCTCGACGACGTGCAGGTGAGCCGTCCCGATCCTTTGCCCCCAGGTTTTTCCCCGGAGCCCATCGTGACGCTGCAGGACCAGCCGCCGGTGTGGTCGTGATCCCGTTTCAGGAGGTGCTGCGATGAAGACCATCCGCAAGCTCGACAAGCTTCTTTCGGTCCTGGCCGAACAGATCTTCCAGCCGACCGGCGTGCAGGTCCCGCTGGTCTACCGCCAGGCCACATCGCATGAGCGTGCGGCCATGGTGGCCTCCGATCGTTCGGATTGGACGCCTGTCGGACGCGACCATATCTGGGGCGAGCCGGACGGTTATTTCTGGTTCGGCGGCCAGGTGGTCCTGCCGGAGGGAACCGAGGGCAGCAGGCTCTTCGGCCGCATCGAGGCGGCCTTCGGAAACGTGATGGGGCGGAGTGATCCGCAATGCCTCGTTCGGGTCGATGGACGGATCGTGCAGGGCGGTGACGCAAACCACCGCGAGTTTCCGCTGGACCTGGATGCAGCGCCGGGCCGGATCCATGACATCCTGATCGAAGCAGGCACGATCGAGGATCGGCGCCAGATCGGGTTCGGGGTTTCGCTGCATCGCCACGATCCTGAGGTCGAGGAGGTCTATTACGATCTGCGCGTGCCGCTCGATGTGGCGCGGCTGCTGGATGAGAACGATGCACGCCGGCACTTCATCCTGCGGGTGGTGGAAGAGGCAGTTGATGCCATCGATCTTCGCCCTGGTGACCCACAGCGCTTCTCCCGTTCGCTCTCCGTCGCGCGCGCCATCGCAGCCCGGATCTATGAGACCGGCGATTTCGAGGAAAAGCCTGTTGTCGTCGCGACCGGGCACACGCATATCGACGTCGCCTGGCTTTGGCGGGTGCGGGAAACACGGCAGAAGATGGCCCGGTCCATGGCCACCATGCTGTCGCTAATGGACGAATTTCCCGACTACCGCTTCATGTACAATCAATGTGTCCTGCTCGACTACCTGCGGGAAGACTATCCGGAACTTTTCGACGGCATTCGTCGCCAGTTCTCGGAGGGGCGGTTCGAGATCGAGGGGGCGTTGTGGCTGGAGCCTGACGTCAATATCGCGGGCGGCGAGGCGCTCGTCCGCCACATCCTCTATGGGGTCCGCTATCATCAGGAGACCTTCGGCATCAGGCCACGCATGGTTTGGCTGCCGGATACGTTCGGCTACACGGCGGCACTGCCGCAGCTGATGGCAAAGTCCGGGCTCGACAGCTTCGTCACCCACAAGCTCTCCTGGAACGACACCAACCGCATGCCGGAGGAAAAGCTGTTCTGGCAGGGGATCGATGGCAGCCAGGTGGTCGCCTATTTCCTGACGACCCAGCCCTATGACACGAAGAGCATCGGCACGACCTACTGCCCGAACCTGAAGCCCACCCATGTGATGGGCACATGGAAGCGCTACGGCCAGCAGCGCATCGGCGGCGAACTCTTCCTGGTCTATGGCCATGGTGACGGCGGCGGCGGACCCACACGCGAGATGCTCCACAACATCCGCCGCATGGAGCGCGGCATTCCCGGCTGCCCCAGAGTCGAGCACGGGGCCATGAGGCCCTTCTTCGAACGGCTGATTGCGCAGATGAAAGCTAACCCGCAGAATTATCCGACCTGGGTCGGGGAGTTCTATCTGGAATTCCATCGGGGCACGCTGACCTCGGTCGCGAAGAACAAGCGCTTCAATCGCCTGGCCGAGATCGCCCTGCGCGAACTGGAATTGATGGCCGTCCTGACACAGCGCGCTGCCGGTCACGCCTATCCGCATCAACGGCTCAGGCGTCTCTGGGATATCGTGATGCTCAACCAGTTCCACGACATCCTGCCCGGTTCATCCATTGGCGCGGTCTATGAGGATAGCGACCGCGACTACGAGGCCTTCTTCATCGAGGCCGAAGCACTGGCCGCGGAGCTGGCATCGGTGTTGCTGCAAGGACCTGGCGTGCTCAACGCCACCGGGCGCTTGCGTGGTGGATTGCTCACATCACCCCGCCTCGACGTGCCTGCACAGCAGATGCTGACCAGGGCCGACGGCACGCAGGAACAAGCTGTCTGGGTGGAGCGCGCAGCACCGCTCTCCATCGTGCCGCTTGATGGCGCCGTGGCGGAGCCTCAGGGCATGGAGGCACTGGAGGTCTCCGAGCGTCGTCTGGCCAATCGTCACCTGGAGGTCCATTTCGACGCCGCCGGACGGATCGAGCGTCTGATGGACCGGCTCAGCGGACGTGCGATCCTGAAACCGGGACACGCCGGCAATCGCCTGCAGGCGTTTCGTGATCGTCCGGCCGAATACGACGCCTGGGACATCGATTCCGATTTCGAGGATCAGGTGTATGAAATCGACGATCTGGTAAGCGTCGAGGTGGTGGAGCGCGGGCCGCTGCGGGCTGCCATCCGGCTCGAATGGCGTTACGAAAAGTCCCGCATCGTGCAGGTGGTATCCCTCGAAGCCGATGCCCGGCAGGTGGAATTCGACACGTTTGTGGAGTGGCACGAGCATAACACGCTGGTGAAAACCGCATTTCCGCTTGAACTGCATGCCGCTGCCGTCGATGCCGAAATCCAGTTTGGCCATGTGCGTCGCGCCACCCATCGCAACACGTCCTGGGACAAGGCGCGCTTCGAATGTGTCATGCAGCGCTGGGTCGATGTCACCGAGCCGGATTTCGGCGTCGCGTTTCTCAATGACAGCAAATACGGCTACGACGCACGGGGAACGGATATCCGGCTGACGCTCTTGCGGTCGCCGACCTATCCTTGGCCCGAGGCCGATCAGGGCGAGCACCGGTTCCGCTATGCCCTGAAGGTGCATGACGGGGACAAGGATGTCGTGCATCGGGCGGCCGAAGACTTCAATCTTCCGCTACGCTTGATCGCGGGCCAGCCGACCTCTGATCCGAGACTAAACGACGGCTCTCTCCTTCACATCAGGACTGACGGTATTGCCGTCGAGGCTGTGAAAGAGGCGGAGGACGGCAGCGGCATCGTGGTGCGGTTGTGGGAGACAACAGGTCGACACCGCGCAGCCAGGATCGAGCTGGCGTCAGACATCACCCAGGCGGCTCTGATCGACCTGCTGGAACATCCGATCAATGCCTGGCCGGTTGAGGATCATTGTCTGCAGATCCCCTTCAAACCCTTCGAAATCATAAGCCTGAAACTGGGGAGGAGCGCCACGTGAGCATCGACCAGGAAATCAACATCACCATCGACGCTTTTCCGGATGGGGAGAAATCCTTCATCGAGATCCCCTTCGAGGTTGGGGCGGATATCGAACGGATCGAGGTCGCCTATCATTTCCCCTTCGGCGGTGGCGGCAGTGTGATCGACCTCGGGGTTGCCCAGAATGGTCGTATGCGGGGCTGGAGCGGTTCGGAGCGCGGCTTCATCACGATCGAGGAAGACAGGGCAACACCAGGCTACGATTGCGGACCTTTGCAAGGCGCGTGGCATGCCGTTCTCGGCATCGTCAAGATCGGTCCGGCCTGCAAGGTCGATCTGAAGATCCGGCTGATCCGCAAACGCAAGCGCTGGCTCGTCGGCGAATTGCACAGCCATTCGGAGCATTCCGATGGGGGCGTGACGGTGCTCGATGCCATCTACCGGGCCCGGGCCGGCGGCCTGGATTTTCTGGCGATCACCGATCACAACACCATCTCGCAAAACACCATCCGGCCCGATGATCCGGGGATCCTGGTGATCCCGGCCATGGAACTCACCTCGTTTTTTGGACACACGAATTTCCTCGGGCTCGCACAGCCGGTTGCGGATTGGCGTTGCCGTCGGCCGGAAGACGTGGTGGATCGCATGGCCGAGGCGCGGGCCAATGGCGCGACGATCGTCATCAACCACCCCTTCCAGAACTCTGCCGGTGGCAAATGGCAAGCCGGGTTCGAAGCCCCCTTCGATGCCCTGGAGATCTGGAACGGCCTTTGGACGCCGATGAACGAGCAGGCGCTCGCCTTCTGGCAGGAACTGCTGGTGGCGGGTCGCCGGATCCCGATCACCGGCGGCAGTGATTTTCATCTCAAGAACCGCCGCCGGCACGGCCATCCGAGCAACCGGCTTGTTGTGACGGGATGCGCGATTTCGGATATTCTGGATGCCGTGCGGGCCGGGCGCAATGTCGTGAGTTTCTCGCCCCATGATCTCAAGGCCGAACCGGCCGGCGAGGACCATCCCGATTTCGGATCGCGGATCGCCTCCGGCACCACGGTTGCCGTCGCCTTCGACGGGCTTTCTCACGGCGACGAGATCCGCGTGATCGACGAGCGCGGCACGGTGGAAAGCATTCAGCCGCGCGAGAGCCGGCAGACCGTCGAGGCGCGGCTCGATGGCCGGTTCCTCCGTTTCGAGGTCTGGCACGGCAGCGAGGCGCGCCTGTTCACCAATCCCTTCTACACCGAATGATGCTTGGACCATGGACACGTCAGACAGACCGAAAGTGGGGATAAAGGATGTGTCGCGCGAGGCGGGTGTCGCGCTCAGCACCGTCTCCCACGTCTTGAATGGAACCGCGTCGATCTCACCGGAAGTCCGAAGTCGGGTGCTCGATGCGGCCCGGCGGCTCGGCTATCTGGCGAGGCGACAGCAGAAGGGCTCGATCGCCTCGCTATCGACCGTCTATCTGGCCGTGCCTCCCGGCAATATCCCGCATGTCGACACCAATCTCTTCTCCTGGACGCTGTTGACGTCGCTGACCCGGGAATGCGAGCGGCGCGGTGTGCGGGTCGTTGCCCATGCGGGCGGCGAAACGCTGAATGCGCAGGAGATCATTGACGGGGCGAAGGCCGTCTATGCCGATGGCGTCATCCTGGTTTACGACGACAATCCGAAACTCCTGCGCGCGCTCGCATCCTCAGGCCTGGCGGTCGTCCTCCTCAACGGGGAAGACCCGTCGATGTCGGTGGATACGGTGACGCCCGGAAATCGCTATGCGGCCCGGCTTGCCACAGAATGGCTGCTCTCGCACGGTCACAGGCAGATCCTGCATCTCACCTGGCGGGGTCGCGGAACGATTACCCGGCGTGTCGACGGCTTTCTCGATGCCTATCGCGAGCGGCAGCTGCCGCTCGAATTCGGACGGGTCCATGTCGCCCAAGGCTATAATCCCGCAGATGGGGAAGCCGCAATCGCCCTCCTGCTGGCAGAAAAGGACGGGCTTAAAGGCACCACCGCAATCTTCTGTGCCTCCGATAACCTCGCGGTCGGGGCGCTTGCCGCCCTTCACGCCCATGGCGTCAAGGTGCCCGAGGAGATCGCCGTAGTGGGGTTTGACGGCGTGGCGCTCGGAGACTTGACCCGGCCACCGCTCACAACGGTGCGGGTGCCGCTGCAGGAAATGGCGGTGCTGGCGCTCCAGGCGCTGGAAAATCGGCTTTCTGTCTTCGGTCCAGATCATCCGCCCTGCCGCATAGAATTGGGCTGCAAGCTGATAGAACGCGAAAGCGCCAAGCCCATTTAGCTGCAGTATCAATGAAAATATTTTTATCTTGATTTTGCCGTATCACTGTATAATTCTGCCGATATCGCGGGTCTAAGGGCGAAATACGCGAAAAATTTTTCGTTATCTGGGAGGAGACGATATGCGTAATGAAAAAATTTCAATAGGGCTGCTGTCGGTTTTGATGAGCTGCTGCCTGGCCGGCTCGGCTTGGGCCTTCAATGAATCGCCGATGCTTCAGGAGCAGGTGAAGGCGGGCAAGCTGCCGCCGGTCGAGCAGCGCCTGCCGGAAAAGCCGACGGTGGTGAACGCTGTCGAGGTGGGCCAGTATGGCGGCAACTGGCAGCGCGCCTACAAGGGTCCGGGCGACCGCTGGGGTCCGACCAAGCTGATGGAAGAGCGCGTGGTCAAGTGGCACATGGGTGCGGACGGCAAGCTCTCGCTGGTGCCCGGCTATGTCGAGTCCTATTCGGTCAGCGAGGATTCCCGCACCTTCACCTTTACCCTGCTCAAGGGCCTGAAATGGTCCGACGGTCATCCGGTGACCACCGAGGATGTCCAGTTCTGGTATAACGACGTTTTCCTCAACAAGGATCTGCTGGCATCCATCGACCAGACGCTCGCGCCCGGCGGCAAGCCGATGAAGCTCGAGGTCGTGGATGACCGCACCTTCAAGGTCAGCTTCGAAGACCCCTATGTCTATTTCCTGGAAATCCTCGCCAAGGACTCCACCGGTGAGCCGAGCCTCGATCGCCCGAGCTTCCTTTTCCCCAAGCACTACCTGAAGCAGTTCAACAACAAATACGCCTCCAAGGACGAGCTGGACGCGGCGGTGAAGAAGTTCGGCGTCGAGAAGTGGCAGGATTTGTGGGGCTCGAAGGGTGCAGCGACCGCCTGGTGGCAAAATCCTGACCTGCCGGTCATCACCGCCTGGAAGATCGAAACGCCGGCTCCATCCGACGTCGTGACGATGGTCCGCAATCCCTATTACTACGCCGTCGATCAGGCGGGGAACCAACTGCCCTATATCGACCGCATCTCGCATCGCCTCTTCAGCGAGCAGGAAGCCTTTAACCTGATGATCGTGCAGGGGCAGATCGACATGCAGATGCGCTATGTCGAGCCGCAGGACTACACGTTCTACAAGGAAAACGAGACCAAGGGTGACTACAAGGTCTACCGCTGGAACCAGGCCCAGACCTGGTCGCTGGTCCCGAACCTCAACGTCAAGGACGAGGTGCTGCGCGGTCTCTATGACAATTCCGACTTCCGCCAGGCCTTGAGCATCGCAATTGACCGCGACACGGTGAACGAACTCCTGTTTACCGGCCTCGCCGAGGCGCGCCAGGCATCGCCTGTGACAGGTTCGCCCAACTACAGCGAAGAGCTGGAGACCCATTGGGCGGAGTTCGATCCGGACAAGGCAAACCAGCTGCTTGATGGCATCGGCCTGGACAAGAAGGACAATGACGGTTACCGCCTGCGTCCGGATGGCAAGCGCCTCTCGATCGTGGTCGAAATGCAGCATGCCAATGGCCCCAAGACCATGGAAATCGTCGCCGACAACTTCAAGCAGATCGGGGTTGAACTGCTGCCGCGCCTGATTGACCGCACCCAGTGGGATGCGAGCCGCGACAACAATGAGTTCCAGATGCAGTGGTATCCCTTCGACCGGCTTTCGGTCGTGGCGGCCGACCCGCGCATCATGATGGGCAATGATAGCTACGCCAACCAGTACTACATCTGGTACTCGACCAAGGGTGCCTCAGGCATCGAGCCGCCGGCTGACCATCCGATCCGCAAGATCTTCGAAAGCTGGGATGCCGCTGCCAAGGCTCCCACCCGCGAGGCCGCCGATGCTGCCCTCAACCAGCTGATCGACACCTTCGTCAAGCAGGGCTGGGTCATCGGGATCGTCGGCGAATCTCCGGCCATCGCCATCGCGAAGAACGACTTCAAGAACATGCGCGACGGCCTGATCGAAGATGACATCACGCGTGGCATCGGTCTTGGCGGGACCCAGCAGATGTGGATGAAGCCCTAATCTGAACGCTTGGAGGCCCTCCGCCTATTCCCTTGGGCGGCGGGCCTCCGATCCCATCCATGTTCACGGGTTTGTCGCGTCAGAACGCGATTTGACACTGCCACCGCGCTCAGAGGTCGGCAATCAGAGGAAATGCGTATGCTCGGCTATGCTGTCCGGCGACTGCTGTGGGCTATACCCACGCTGCTCTTCGTCTCCTTCATCGCCTTCGTCATCATCCAGCTGCCGCCGGGCGACTTTGTATCGGCCTATGCCGCACAGTTGCGCAGTGGTGGCGAATACATCACCGAGCTTCAGGAAGAGCTGATGCGTCAGCAATACGGCCTGAACGACCCGATTTTGCTGCAATACTGGCGCTGGATCTCCAACATCATCTTCTATGGTGACTTCGGCCGCTCGCTCGAATGGAATGCTCCGGTCAGCGACCTGATCTGGGACCGCCTGGGGCTGACGCTGGCGATCTCGACGCTGAGCATGATCTTCACCTGGATGATCGCCATCCCCGTCGGCGTCTACTCCGCGACCCGCCAGTATTCGGTGTTCGACTACGTCTTCACGGTGTTCGGCTTTCTCGGCAAGGGCGTTCCGGACTTTCTCCTTGCGCTGGTCCTGATGTGGATGAGCTTCGTGTGGCTCAACCTCGATGTCGGTGGACTGGTATCGCCGGAATTCCAGGATCGTCCTTGGGACTTCGACAAGTTCCTCAACATGCTGACGCATATCTGGATCCCGCTGGTGGTGCTGGCCACCGGTGGCGCGGCAGGCCTGATCCGCGTCATGCGTGCCAACATGCTGGACGAGTTGCGCAAGCCCTATGTCGAAACGGCCTATGCGCAGGGTTTCAGCGAACGCACCGTCGTCTGGCGCTATCCGGTGCGCGTTGCCCTCAACCCCTTCATTTCGACTGTTGGCTGGGCCCTGCCGGCGCTCTTCTCCGGTGACGTCATCACCGCCGTGGTGCTGAACCTGCCGACGACCGGCCCGCTTTTGCTGCAGGCACTCAAGATGCAGGACATGTATCTCGCGGGCAGCTTCATCCTCATTCTCAGCGTCTTCACCGTCATCGGCACGGTGCTGTCGGACATTCTGCTTGCCATGTCCGATCCGCGCATCCGGTTTTCGTGAGGCCCCATGACCGATATCCAGAACCTCTCATCCCCGATGCACACGCCCCGCGTCCCGCCGCTTGCTCCGAAAGAGGAGTTTCGCGATGAAAGTCTTTATACAGCCAAGCCCTGGACGCTGGTCTGGTGGCGCTTCCGCAAGCACAAGCTGGCGGTTGTCTCGCTGGTCTTCATGATCATCCTCTCGATACTGGCGATCTTTGCGCATTTCTTCACGCCCTATGCGCCGTTCACCATCAACCGCCTGAATACGCTGGCGCCGCCGAGCACGGTGCGGATCATGCATGAGGGTGAATTGCAGCGGCCCTTCATATATGCCCTGAAGCGCACGCGGGATCCGGAGACAGCCCGGGTCATCTATGGAGAAGATACGAGCAAGGTTCTGCCGATCCGGTTCTTCGTGCAGGGCGAGCCCTACAGCTTCTTCGGCCTGGTCGAGACGCGCTTGAGGCTCTTCGGTGTCGATGATCGCCGCCAGCAGATCAATCTGCTCGGGACGGACTCGCTCGGTCGCGATCTTTACTCCAGGCTCATCCATGGTGCCCGGGTCACGCTATCGGCGGGCCTTGTCGGTGTTGCCTTCGCCTTCGTTCTGGGTCTCGCACTAGGTGCAATCTCCGGCTATTACGGCGGCCGGATCGACTCCGCGATCCAGCGGCTGATGGAGTTCATCCGCTCGATCCCGACGATCCCGCTATGGATGGGGCTGGCGGCAGCCCTGCCGATCGCCTGGGATCCGATCTTCGTCTATGTGCTGATCACGCTCATCCTGTCGCTTATCGGCTGGACCCATCTTGCCCGCGTCGTGCGCGGCCGCTTCCTGTCCCTGAAGACGGAAGACTACGTGCTGGCGGCGCGACTGGCGGGTGCTTCCGAATACCGGATCGTGACGCGCCACATGCTGCCGGCGATGACGAGCTATATCATTGCCGCGCTGACGCTTGCGGTTCCGGAAATGATCCTCGGCGAAACGGCTCTGAGCTTCCTCGGTCTCGGCCTTCGGCCGCCCGTCGTCAGCTGGGGCGTGCTGCTGCAGGACGCCCAGAACCTCCGCTCGATCTCGATGGCGCCCTGGCTGCTCGCCCCCGGTGTTGCTGTGGTGCTGGTCGTCCTCGCGTTCAATTTCATCGGTGATGGCCTGCGCGATGCGGCCGATCCCTATGGTCAATGAGGGAGGGTGACCGATGCAATCCATGAACAAAATCAGCGGTAACCCCATGCCACCCGAGAGGCTTCTCGAACTCGACAATGTCGGCGTGCATTTCCCCACACGCGACGGTCTCGTCAGGGCGGTCAACGGCGTTTCCTACCACGTCAACAAGGGCGAGGTGCTGGGTATCGTCGGCGAAAGCGGGTCGGGAAAATCCGTCACCGCCCGGTCGATCATGCGGCTCCAGCCACGCAGCGCCATCAATGCCCATGGCACCATCCGTTTCCGCCGTGGTAATGGCGAGGAGGTCCGCATCTCTGACCTGGACTGGCAGGGACGCCAGATGCGCGAGATCCGCGGCGGCGAGATCGGCATGGTTTTCCAGGAGCCGATGACGGCGCTCTCGCCGGTGCACACCATCGGCACGCAGATCATGCGCACGGTCATGCTGCATCGAAAGGTATCGAAGGCCGAAGCCCGCAACCAGGCGATCGAGCTTCTGACGCGGGTGCAGATGCCGCGGCCCGCCGATATCGTCGATCGCTATCCGCATCATCTGTCCGGGGGCATGCGCCAGCGCGCCATGATCGCGCTCGCACTCTCCTGTGATCCGTCGCTGCTGATTGCCGACGAGCCGACCACGGCGCTGGACGTGACGACCGAAGCGCAGATCCTGGAGCTTCTGAAGTCGCTGCAGCAGGAACTTGGAATGGCAATCGTGTTCATCACGCATAACTTTGGCGTGGTGGCAGACATCGCCGATCGCGTCGCCGTCATGTATCTCGGCCGCGTCGTCGAGACCGGTACGGTGGACGAAATCTTCTACGAGCCCAAGCATCCCTACACCCAGGCGCTGCTGCAATCCATTCCACGCCTTGGAAAGAGCCATGGCAACCGCCTGCGCACCATCGCTGGCGTCGTGCCAGACCCCTACAACGTCCCGGCTGGCTGCTCCTTCCATCCGCGCTGCCTTCACGGGGTTGCGGGGATTTGTGACACCACCCTCCCGGATGACATCCAGTTCGCCAGCGGCCAGCGCGCACGCTGTCATTTCGCCGGCGAGATCGTACCTGTGGCGGAGTTCGCATGATGACCGCGCCTATCCATGAAGGCCTGGACAAGGATACGCTGATCTCCGTTCGCGGCGTGAAGAAGTATTTTCCCATCTACGAAGGCTGGAAGCGCAAGGAGGTCGCGACCATCAAGGCGGTCGATGACATCTCCTTCGATATCCGCAAGGGTGAGACCTTCGGTCTGGTCGGCGAAAGCGGCTCGGGCAAGTCTTCGATCGCAAGGCTGATCCTCAGGGCCTATGACCTGACCGAAGGGGAAATCCTGTTTCGGCGGGAGAGCGGCGAGGTGGTCGACATCACCCGTCTGGGCGACCGGGAGATGCGGTCGATACGGCGTGAAATGCAGATGATCTTCCAGGATCCGTATTCCTCGCTCAATCCGCGCATGCGCCTGCTTGAACTCGTCGGCGAGCCGCTGGTCATCCACGGCATGGGCACGCCGGCGGAGATCAAGGACCGCGTGTCGGAATTGCTGGGGCTGGTCGGTCTGCGTCCTGAATATGTCATGCGCTATCCCCATGCCTTTTCGGGCGGCCAGCGCCAGCGCATCGGCATTGCCCGGGCATTGGCCCTCAATCCGAGCTTCATTGCGGCGGATGAGGCCGTCTCGGCGCTCGATGTGTCCGTGGCCGCGCAGAACATCAATCTGATGCAGGACCTGCAGGAGAAGCTCGGCCTTACCTATCTCTTCATTACCCATGACCTTGGCATGGTCGAGCATATCTCGGACCGTGTCGGCGTGATGTATCTCGGCCGCTTGATGGAGGTCGGGCCGACGGATGCGATGTTCGCCAAGCCGCTGCATCCCTATACGGAAGCACTGCTGGCGGCCGTGCCGCAACCCGATCCGCGCGGCAACCGCGCCCGCAAGCGCGTGCCCTTGAAGGGCGAGATCGCCGACGCGATGAATGTGCCGAGCGGTTGTCCCTTCCATCCGCGCTGCGCCTATGCCGACGAGGCCTGCCGCACGCAGACGCCTGAGCTCAGGTCCATGCCGGGTGGCCGGCAGGTGCGCTGCCATCATGCCGAGAGCCTCGATCTCGTGGGAGTGGGCAACTGATGAACGCGCACGCCCCATCCCCGTCCGATTTTCTTTCGTCTCCCGTTGCCGAGGCCGATCATGCCCTGGCCATGCGGCATCGGCCTGTCTTCCAGCTCGATGCCAACGAACCCTTCGCACCTGTCGCGCTTGGATACACGCTTTATCGCGAACCGGCGAAATCGGTGTCATCGAAGTTCCGGATCCGCCCCGGCACGGGCAGCGTGATCGAATATGCGATCTGGTATGACTGGGACATACAGCATCTCTACGACCTCGAACACGTCTGGGTGCATCTCGATGCCGAGGGCGCGGTCATCGCGGTCAAGGCATCGCGTCATGGGGCACGCCTGACCATGCGGCGGCCGGATGGTTCAATCCCGCTCCAGGGGCCGCGACCGGTGCTGTTCGTCGAGCCGGGCAAACATGCCCATTGGGCCGATCGCGACGCGATGCGGCATGAAGCGGGCGTGGTCGTCGATGCTATGTGCGGCTCGTTTGCCGGCGAGGAGGGCATCCATCTCTCCAACCTGTTTTCAGAAGCGGGGCTGATCGCGGCCTCGCGTTATGAAATAAGGCTCGCACGTCTTCATCTTAAGCGGGCAGCCTTCAAGCCGGCCTGGGAATTTGCCGAACGGGGTCCTGCGTCCGAGCCTGAGCTTCTGCCCTGGACTGCGCTTAAATCCTGGATCCCGCAGCGGTTCGCGGCGCTGACGGCGCAACTGCCGACGACCGTGCCGCATCTGGCAGCGGTGTTGCTGGACTGCGGCGACACCCTCGTCGATGAGTCGACCGAGGTGAAACTGCCGGGAACCGATGTGGTGACATCCGGCAAGCTCATTCCCGGCGCGGATGCCATGCTGCAGGAGCTGGTGGCGGCCGGGCATCGGCTGGCGCTGGTGGCGGATGGGCCTCGTGCGACATTCGAGAACCTGCTCGGCCAGCATGGGCTTTGGTCGAGCTTCGAGGCCCATGTCATTTCGGGCGATGTCGGCGCCTTGAAGCCGTCTCCGCTGATGTTCGACGCCGCATTCGATGCGCTCGGCCTTCGCGAGAGCGATCGGGCACGGACGGTCATGGTCGGCAACAATCTGGAGCGCGATATCCTCGGCGCCAATCGCTTCGGTTTGATCAGCATCTTCCTCGCATGGTCGCTGCGGCGGACCCACAAGCCTGGGCATCGCCACGAGCGGCCACGCCTGACCATCAAGCAGATCACCCAATTGCCGGCGCTGCTGGAGAAGATCGAGCTGGCGCTGCCGGCAACGGCGGTCGAGACGCGGGAGGGCGCGGAATGAGGACGATCTCTTCCGCCGAACGGCTATCCGAGCCAGAGGGGTTCGTCGTCGAAACAGGCGGCTCCGTCACCGCCTGGGCCATGGGCGACAGCGTGCAGACCTATTATCCCGGTGAACCCGCTTTGGCGGAAGATCGGGTGAACTACCGCTTCATCAACGGCTTCGTCGATGTCGGTGATCTGCCCTGCCGGATTGCGCTCTGGAAGGAGGTCGCCACGCGGACAGTCGAGCTGCAGGACGACTTTGCGGTCACCGGGCTCTACCTGCCCGGCTTCAACCGACGGGTCGAATTCTCCGACTTCTGGCATCGGCCAACGCGCCTGTCTCGCTGGCTCAGGACCCGGCTCGTGCCAACGGCTGCGGGATCGCACCGTTTCAGGCTCTCGACCTGTGGCGGCGTGCATGTCTGGGTCGATGGCGTGCTCACTGCCCGGTTCGAACCCTTCAAGCGCAACAAGGAAAGTGTCACCGAAATCGAGCTTGCGCTCAAGGCAGACGGCAGCGACGTCGTCGTGCTGACGGAGGAACTGGCGGAGCGTGATGCGCTGTGGTTCTTCGAACTGACCTATCTCGGAACCGCGCCGCTGCGCGCTGACTTGCCCGTCGATGTGTCCCCGGAGATCATTGGCCTTCTCAAGGCCCTGGCGACCGATGTACGGCCAGACCCGATGCATGTCGGGGATGGGCGGCTGGTGCTCGAATTCGGCGTGACCGCGCGGATGGACGTCGAGGTCAAGGCGCAGATCCTGCCCAGCGTGCATATGCGCGGCAAGCCGCCGCTGCTCGATACCAGGGCTACACTGAAGGCCGGGGAGCGCCGCCTGACCCTCGATGGGGCACAATCGCTGCAGGACGGCTATCATGCGCTCAACCTCACCTTTTCGGTGGGGGAAACCCGGGTCGAGCGACACATCGCCTTTGCGACCTTCAAGGATGCGCCGCGAGACATGCGCGGGCTGTCGCTTGCCGAGCGCAAGGCGATCGCAATCGACTACATGGCGCGCCATGGCGAATTGCGCGCCGGGCGGGCGATTGCGGCCCTGGCTGCGGGCCGCGCCGTCGACGATGCGTTTCGCGAGATCATTGGCAATACGCTGGCTGCCATCGACGAGCGCCGGGATTGCTCGGACTTCGTCCTGGTCCCCTTGCTTTGGGTCGCAGCCTGCTACCGTGACCGGGTGCCGGCCGATCTGATGACGGATATCGACCGGAGCATTCTCAACTATCGCTACTGGGTGGATGAACCGGGCAATGACGTGATGTGGTTCTGGAGCGAGAACCATGTGCTGTGCTTCCATGTCTCGCAATATCTGGCCGGTCGCCTCTATCCGGAGCGGCGGTTCGAATGCTCTGGGTGCCCAGGTCGTGAGCAGGCCGCGCTCGCCGAAACCCGGCTGATGCACTGGTTCGATTCCGTCGAGGCCCATGGTCTCGCCGAATGGAACTCGGCAGCCTACTACCCGATCGATTTCATCGGGCTGCTTGCGCTTGAGCATCTGGCCGATGGCGTGATCCGGGATCGGGCACGACGGCTGCTGGACCGGCTGTTCCTCATGATCGGTCTGCACACGCTGGGCGGCGTGCCCGCCGGCACCATGGGTCGGGCCTATGATAAGGAATTGCGTGCAGGCCCGCTGACGGAACTTGCGCCGTTTGCCACCGTCGCCTTCGGCCAGGGCTGGCTGAATGATGGCGTCGCCGCCCTCCCGATGTTCGCTGCGGGGTCCTATTCGCCGCCGGCGCAAGCGCAGGATGTCGTCGATCCGCCCGAGGGCAAGGCGCTGATGGCCCATTATGTCCAGGGTCACGACGAGGCCGCGCGGCTGGTGCTCTACAAGACCGCTGCCGTCCAGCTGTCCTCAACCATGGACGGGAAGCCGGGTGGGCGTGGCCACCAGCAACATGTTCTTGATATCCGTTTCGCCGCCAATCCCCTGGCCAAGGCCTGGATCAACCATCCCGGCGAGGACGATCCCTGGGGTCACCAGCGCCCCTCCTACTGGGCCGGCAACGGATCCATGCCGCGGGCTGCGCAATATGGCAATGCGGCCCTGCTGCTCTACGATCTCGGCGCGGATGCGCGGCTGCCGTTTACCCATGCCTATGTCGAAAAAACTGCGTTCGACCAGGTCATCCTCCATGACAATTGGCTGATCCTCAGGAGCGGTCAGGGCTATGCCGCGCTGACGGCGACCCGTCCGATTGCCGCGGTCGACTCCGGGCCCGGTACCGGCGTCGAGTTCCGGGCGGATGGGACTGATGTCGCCTGGTACGCCGTGGTCGGTGAAGGCGGCGATGCCGATGCTCTGAAGCGGTTCCGTTCGCAGCTTTCAAACACCCGCCTCGAATTGTCCGGTGACGGGCGTCGCGCGCTGGTGCGGCAGGCCGATGGGCCATCTCTCAGTCTTGATTGGAACGAAGGGCTTTCCGTTGACGGCCAGCCTCATGTTTTCCCCAACCGAAGCATCGACCCGATGATCCGCTGGATCGACGCGGTCTCCTTCTAGCCTTCAAAGCCAGGATTTTCACCCATGTTGTTCCCCGCTCCCGAAGTTCTTTCAGAAGCCCTGTCCCGTGTCGCCGTCGGTCTTGCCAGACTGAAGGGGATCAACGAGACCGCAGATCTTTCCGACAGCGGCTACAATCTTCAGTTCGATGAATGGGACTGGGAGGTGGGCGTGGGCATATACGGCCTGCTGCGCCATGCGGAGGCCGTCAAGGATCGGTCCCTGATCGAGGCGATCGCGCGGTGGTATGACTGGCAGATCGGCCGGGGCCTGCCGCCACGGCAGGTCAATTCCAGTTCACCGATGCTTCCGCTGTGCATACTGATCGATCATGTCGACCGGCCGGATTGGGAAGAGCTCGTGCGCGATTGGGCACAATGGCTCGTCACCTCCCTTGCCAAAACGGAGGATGGCGGTTTCCAGCATGTCGTCAAGGAGCGGATGAACGACGGCGAGCTGTGGGATGACACGCTGTTCATGACCTGCCTGTTCCTTGCCAGGGCCGGGCAGCGTTTCGGCCGCCAGGACTGGATCGAGGAGGCCTTCTACCAGTTTATCGTCCACGAGCGTTATCTCGCCGATCCCGTCACCGGGCTCTGGTACCACGGCTGGACCTTCAATGGCCGGCACAATTTCGCCAAGGCGTTCTGGGCGCGGGGCAATTCGTGGATCACGGTTGCCATTCCCGAACTCTTTGGGCTTGTTGATCACGTGCCCGAGCACCTGAAGCGGCATCTCGTCTATATTCTCGGGACGCAGCTCAAGACGCTCGCCGCGCACCAGCGGGAAAACGGCATGTTCAATACGCTCGTCTGCGATCCGACCTCACCCGAGGAGACATCGGCCACCGCAGCCATCGCCTATGGCATCCTGCGCGGCATGGATCTGGGGATCGTCGACCAGAGCTATCGGCCGATTGCCGAACGGGCGCTGGAGGCTGTTCTGACCCGCATCGACGCCCGCGGTATCGTTCTGGAGGTCTCGGACGGAACGCCGATGGGTCATACGCTCGAGTTCTATCGCCAGATTCCCAATGTGCCCGCGCCTTACGGTCAGGCGCTTGTGATGCTGCTGCTGGTGCGCGCCATGAGCGACGCCCGACACGCTGGTGACCACCGCCACCAGATCTGAGCCTTTCCGCGAGGAATCGTGCGGCGCCGGGGCGCGAGCCGCTCTCAGCCTTTGACGTCGATGACCACGCGGCCACGGATCTGGCCGGCCAGGATGGCATCGGCCAGTTCAGGCAGCTTCGACATCGGCTCGACCGTGGTCATGCTGTCGAGCTTGGCGGTGTCGAGATCGCGGGCAAGCCGGGACCAGGCGGACAGGCGTTGTTCCATGGGCGCCATGACGGAATCCACCCCGATCAGCGTGACGCTGCGCAGGATATGCGGCAAGACGGTGCCGGGCAGGTCCGCGCCGCCGGCAAGGCCGCAGGCGGCGATGGCGCCACCGCGCACGGTCTGGGACAGCGCGTTGGCGAGCGTCGTGGAGCCGACGGAATCGACGCCGCCGGTCCAGCGTTCCTTTTGCAGCGGTCCGCCTTTTTCCTGAAGCGTGGCGCGGTCGATGAAATTCGTCGCGCCCAGGGCTGCGAGATAATCATGGGTCTCCGGCCGTCCGGTGGACGCGGTGACGACATAGCCGCGCGCCGCCAGGAGGGCGACGGCCACCGAGCCGACGCCGCCTGCCGCACCTGTCACGAGAACCTCGCCCTGGCCCGGCTTGATCGTGCCCCATTTTTCCAGCGCATCGACGCAGAGCGCTGCGGTATAGCCGGCGGTGCCGATGGCCATGGCCTGCTTCAGGGAGAAGGCCTCGGGCAGCCGGATCAGCCATTCCGGCTTCAGCCGCTGATAGCGGGAATAGCCGCCCCATTCGGTTTCCGACAGGCCCCAGCCATTGACGATCACCTTGTCGCCTGGCTTCCAATCCGCAGAGCGGGATTCGATCACGGTGCCCGACAGATCGACGCCGCCGACCATCGGCATTCGCCGGGCAATCTTGCCCTTGCCGGAGATGGCCAGGCCGTCCTTGTAGTTCAGAGTGGAATAAGCAATTTCGACCAGGACGTCATGGTCGGGAAGCTCCGACTTCGTCAGGTCCCGGATCGCACCCCTGGGCTTACCGTCGACGGTGTCGATCACCATGGCGCTGAATGTGTCGGTCATGGATTTCATCTCCATTTTTTCTGTCTGGATTGCCAGTTTCTCTATGGGGGTTTACGATGACGGGGAGGCTTCGAGATCGCGCCGCGCGCGCGCATCCAGCACCGCCGAGTAGCTGTCCCGGACATAGGCCAGAAGCCGCGCCAGGGTGTCGGTTGCCTTGGCATCGTCCCGGTCGCGGACGGCATCCACGATTTCCTGGTGCAGCGAAGCGACATGGCGCCGCTCCCGCACGCGGAAGACGATCATGTTGGTGATCGGGATGAAGGCCTCGATCACGGTGTACATCATCAGCTTCAACGGCCCATTGCCGGTGGATTCCACCAGCGCCCGGTGGAAGCGGACGTCGGAGGCGCAGAAATCCTCGTCGCTGATCTTTTCGTCCAGCTGAACCGCGATCTCGGCTTCCATGGCGGCAAGATCTGCATCGCTGCGGCTGCGGCTGGCCAGCCGGCAGCAGACGGTTTCGGTCTCAAGCCGCGCGGTGATGATTTCATCGATATCGAAAGCCCCGACGCCGACCAGCAGGGTGGCTGCACCGGTAATGGCCTTGGACAGGCCTTCCGGATCGGGCCGCTTGACGAAATTGCCGCCCGTCGGTCCGCGCTTTGAATGAATGAGGTTTTGCGCCGCCAGGCGCTTCAGCGCCTCGCGCACCGTGGGGCGGGATATCCCGAAGCTGCGGGCAAGATCCTCCTCGGTCGGCAGGCGCTCATCCACCTTCAACCGCCCGTCCATGATCGCGGAGCGGATGTTGTCGGCAACCTGCTTGGCGATGCCGGTTCGCACCACTTCGTCATATTTGAGGATCATGTCGCCCCTTCCCCTGTCGTCACAACCTTGATGCCATGGTCCCGGGCAAAAAGCCACAGCTTTTTAAATATAGGTTTGACAAATAGGGGAATGGGAATAACCTTTGATCAAGCCGCAAACGGCAAGGGGAACGACGATGCATTTGGATGCGTCCGGCATCATGCCGGGTCGAGGCGAGACAGGCCGCCGGGAGGGTGGATCTTCCATCCACACTGATCGTCTTGTTGCCCGCCTGGAAGGCAAACTGGATGCCGCCGCAATCCTGCGCGGGGATGCGGTTTCCGAGGGTTATGCCGGTGATGCCAGCTTTCGCGGCACGAGGCCGCTGCTGGTTCTGCGCCCGCGCGACACAGCAGACGTATCCACCATTCTGTCCGCCGCAAACGATCTTGGCCAGCCGCTGGTCGTACAGGGCGGGCGCACCGGTCTTTGCGGCGGTGCCGCACCCCAGGCGGGGGAGGTGTCGCTCTCGCTGGAGCGGCTGTCCGGCATCGAATCCTTCGATCCCAAGAGCCAGACGCTGATTGCCGGTGCGGGCACGCCCTTGCAGACGGTCCAGCAGGCGGCCAGCGATGCGGGATTGTTCTTCGGCGTCGACATCGGCTCGCGCGGCAGCGCGACTGTTGGCGGCAACATCGCCACCAATGCCGGCGGTATTCGCGTCCTGCGTTACGGCATGTTCCGTGCCCAGGTCATGGGCCTGGAGGCCGTGCTTGCCGATGGCACGGTTCTGACCTCGCTCAAGGGCTTGCCCAAGGACAATTCGGGCTATGACCTGGGGCCGCTGTTCATCGGCACCGAGGGAACGCTTGGCGTGGTGACGCGCGCCTGCCTGAAGCTGCATGCCAAGCCTAGGATCGAGCGGGTCGCCTTTCTGGCGCTGCCGTCGCTGGCCGCGGCCCAGGATCTGCTGGAGCGGTTGCGGGTAGAGCTCTTCGGCATATTGTCGGCCTTCGAGGTGATTTTCCCCGGCGTCTACGAGGGGTCGGTTGCCTATTCCGGCCTTCGCCCGCCCGTTGCGACCGGTGCTGGCATGTATGCCATGGTCGAGATCCAGGGCCAGGCGCCGGACGAAGACAATGAGCGTTTCGAGGCCGCTTTGGGCCGGGCGCTGGAAGACGGGCTTGCCGACGACGTCGTGCTCTCCAATTCGCTGCGCGAGTTCAACGCGCTCTGGGCGATCCGCGACGGGTTGAACGACTATCTCTTCAGCCTCGGCGACATGCCGGGCTTCGATATCTCGGTTCCGTTGTCGCGCATGCAGGAGTTCATATCAGGCGCCGAGGCCGATCTCGCCGCGCTCGATCCGGCCGCACGGACCTTCATTTTCGGCCATATGGGTGATGGCAATCTCCACTACATGGTACAGACCAAGATGAAGGATGCGGCCTACGAAGCCGTCTATTCGCGCATCGCCGCTGTCGGCGGCGGGGTTTCGGCCGAACATGGCATTGGCGTTGAGAAGGTCGACTGGCTGCAATATGCGCGCAGCCCCGCGGAAATTGGCGCCATGCGGCGGCTTAAAGCGGCCTTCGATCCCAAGGGTATCCTCAATCCGGGCCGGGTATTTGCCCCATCGGTGCGGAGTGCCTGAGATGACCATTCACGCCACGCCCGTGCCAGACAGCTCCCGGACATTCACCCTTGATGACCGCTACACGCTGGAGCGTGGCCGTATCCTGGTCTCAGGCACGCAGGCGCTGATCCGCCTGCCGATGATCCAGCGCCAGCGCGATCTCGCCCAGGGGCTGAACACGGCGGGTTATGTCTCGGGCTATCGCGGATCGCCGCTCGCGAGTTTCGACCGCGAGATGGGCAAGGCCCGCAAATATCTCGACGCCGCCCATATCAAGTTCCAGCCCGGCCTGAACGAGGACATGGCGGCGACCGCGGTCTGGGGCACCCAGCAGACCGGCATGTTCGAAGGCTCGCGCTATGATGGCGTGTTCGCCATGTGGTATGGCAAGGGACCGGGCGTCGATCGCAGCATGGATGTCATCCGCCATGCCAATGCCGTCGGCACCAATGCCAGGGGTGGTGTCCTGCTGCTGGTCGGCGATGATCACGGCGCCGTCTCCTCCACCCTGCCGCACCAGAGCGAGCACAACCTGATCTCGGCCATGGTGCCGCTGCTATCGCCGGCTGGCATCGGCGAATATATCGATTATGGTCTGTTGGGCTGGGCGATGAGCCGCTATTCCGGCGCCTGGATCGGCTTCAAGTGCCAGACGGAAATCGTCGAATGTTCCGCGACCGTCGATATCGATCCGGATCGATTGCAGATCGTCATACCCGACGAAAGCTTTGCGCCTGACGGGCTGGGGCTGCGCTGGCCGGATGGGCCGCATGCCATGGAACTGCGGCTGGAGCGCAAGATGCTGGCGGTGCAGGCCTTTGCCCGCGCCAACCGGATCGATCGCCCCGTCTGGGGCGGCGAAGGTCGCGCCTGGCTTGGCATCGTCTCCACGGGCAAGTCCTGGCTCGACCTGATGGCAGCGCTGTCATTGCTCGGCATCGATGAGGCCCGCGCCAGCGAACTGGGGATTGCCCTCTACAAGGTCGGCATGGTTTGGCCGCTGGAGCCGCAGGGGCTCGCCGCCTTTGCCGCCGGTGTCGATGAACTCCTCGTCATCGAGGAAAAGCGCCCCATCCTCGAAGACCAGATCAAGGCACAGCTGTTCAACATGGAGGCTGAGCATCGCCCCCGTGTGTTTGGAAAGTCCGGCCTGGATGGCGCACCGCTGCTGCAGGCAGCCGGCGAGATCGGCACGATTGCGGTGGCCCGCGCCATCCTTTCGCGGTTTTCGCAGATGGACGAGGCTCTTGCTGCCCGCGCCCGTTTCATTGAGGAAACGGCGCTGGCCATGGGCGTGGAAGCCACGGCGCTGAAGCGCGAGGCCTATTTCTGTTCGGGCTGTCCGCACAGCGTCTCCACCCGCCTGCCGCCAGGCAGCCGCGCCTCGACCGGTATCGGCTGCCACATGATGATCATCGGCAATGAGGACCGCAACACTTCGACCTTCACCCAGATGGGTGGGGAAGGGGGCTCGTGGATCGGGTTGTCGCCCTTCACCGACGAGAAGCACATTTTCGTCAACATGGGCGACGGCACCTATTTCCATTCCGGCGTGCTGGCGATCCGTGCCGCCATCGCCGCGAAGGTCAATGCTACATATAAGATCCTCTACAACGACGCCGTTGCCATGACCGGCGGCCAGAAGCATGACGGCGAGGTCACGGTGCCCGGCATTGTCGGGCAGATGCTGGCGGAGGGTGCCGAGCGTGTCGTCGTCGTCGCAGAACGGCCGGAGGTCTGGCAGGGCCGGCTGCCGCGCGAGGTTTCCATTCATCACCGCGACGAACTCGATGCCGTGCAGCGGGAATTGCGCGAGGTTCCGGGTGTCACCGTGCTGATCTATGACCAGGTCTGCGCCGCCGAAAAACGCCGCCGGCGCAAGCGCGGTGCCTTTCCCGTCTCCGACAAGCGCGCCTTCATCAACGAACTGGTCTGCGAGGGCTGCGGCGACTGTTCGGCCGTCTCCAACTGCATCTCCATCGAGCCGCAGGAGACCGAGTTTGGCCGCAAGCGCCGGATCAACCAGTCCAGCTGCAACACCGATCTCTCCTGCATCAAGGGCTTTTGCCCGAGCTTCGTCACCGTCGAAGGCGGCAGCATCCGCAAACCGCAGGTGAAGTCGAAGACGGTCAGGACCGACGACCTGCCGCTGCCGGCCTTCGCCACAACCTTCGACCGCCCCTATAGCATGCTGCTGGCCGGCATTGGCGGCACAGGCGTCATTACCGTCAGCGCGATCCTGGCCCAGGCGGCGCTGATCGACGGGTTGGCGCTGGTGACGCTCGACCAGACGGGCCTGGCCCAGAAGAACGGTTCGGTCGTCTCGCATATCCGGCTTGCCCGCGATCCTGATCAACTGAATGCCGCTCGCATCGGGCCGGGGGAAAGCGACCTGGTGCTCGGCTTCGACATCGTGGTCGCCGCCTCGCGCAATTCGCTGGCTTCCTTTGCGCGAAATCGCACCCATGCCGTCATCGATGATCATTTCGCCCCGACGGCTTCCTTCGTGAAGGACACCACGATCGATTTCCGCCAGGAGGCGACGCTGAAATCCCTGCGCCGTGCTGCCGGCGAGGAGGCTGTCGAGACGGTGGCCGCAACGGATATGGCGACGGCTCTGCTGGGGGATGCGATCGCGGCGAACATGTTCCTGCTCGGCCATGCCTGGCAGCGCGGCCTCGTGCCCATCGGGCTCTCGGCCATCGACAAGGCGATCGAGCTGAATGGCACCGGCATTGCGATGAACCGCGCGGCCTTCGGCTGGGGTCGCCGCTGCGCTGTCGAGCCTGCCGCCGTTGCCGCTGCTGCCGGTCTCGGCGCGCCGGTCACCAAGGCGGAAAGCTTGGACGAGATCGTCGCCCGGCGCGTCGCCTTCCTGACCGACTACCAGAATGCCGCCTATGCGGAGCGTTACCAGGATCTGGTCGACATGGCAGACCAGACGGAACGGCGACTGCGCGGCCGGACAGGATTTGCCGAAGCCGTCGCGCGCAATGCCTTCAAGCTGATGGCTTACAAGGACGAATACGAGGTTGCCCGACTGCATCGGGACCGGAGCTTTTCGGAAAAGCTGGCGCGCCAGTTCGAAGGCGATTTCAAGATCCGCCACCATCTGGCGCCGCCCTTGCTTTCCCGCCGGATCGACGGGCGCACGGGGCGTCCTCAGAAACTCTCGTTCGGCGGCTGGATCAGGCCGGCCTTCGCGGTGCTCGAAAAGCTGAAATTCCTGCGTGGAACAGCCCTCGATCCCTTTGGTCGCACCGAGGAGCGCCGCATCGAGCGCCGGCTGATCGAGGACTATATCGCGCTGGTCACGGACCTCTGTTCGGCGCTGGATGCCGCCAATCACGCCGTTGCCGTCGAGCTTGCCGGCCTGCCGGACATGGTGCGCGGCTTTGGTCCAGTAAAACTTGCCGCTGTCGAGCGCTACGAGAAGCGCCGCGCGGAGCTGATCGAGCGGTGGCGCGACGCCGCGCCGCTGACCCATGTCGCCTAATCCTGTTATCGCCCTCTGCTGAAAGTCACCATCATGGCCGAAAAGATCATCATCGACACCGACCCGGGCCAGGACGACGCGCTTGCCATCCTGCTGGCGCTAGCAAGCCCGGAGATCGAGGTTCTGGGCATCACGGCCGCCGCCGGCAATGTGCCGTTGTCGCTGACGGAAAAGAACATCCGCAAGATCTGCGAACTGGCGGGACGATCCGACATGGGGGTCTATGCCGGCTGCAGCCAGCCGATGTCGGGAACGCTGGTGACGGCGGAATATGTCCATGGCGCCAGCGGTCTTGATGGTGCCGACCTGCCGGAACCGGTGATGCCGCTTCAGGCCATGCACGGGGTTGATTTCATCATCGAGACCTTGCGCAACGAACCCTCGGGAACCGTGACGATCTGCACGCTGGGGCCGATGACCAATCTCGGCAAGGCGCTGACCAAGGCGCCCGACATTGCCGGCCGCATCCGCCGGGTGGTGCTGATGGGCGGTGGCCTGTTCGAAGGCGGCAATGTCACCCCGGCAGCCGAATTCAACATCTATGTCGATCCCCAGGCCGCAACCATCGTCTTCGGCTGCGGTGCGCCGATCGTGATGATGCCGCTTGATGTGACGCACAAGGTGCTGACCACGCGCGCGCGCATCGCCGCCTTCCGCGCACTTGGAACCCAGGTCGGCGAGGTGGCGGCCGGATGGCTCGAATATTTCGAGCGCTTCGACGAGGCGAAATACGGCACGGATGGCGGGCCGCTGCATGATCCCAACGTGATCGCCTATCTGCTGAAGCCGGACCTCTATTCCGGCCGGCATTGCAATGTCGAGATCGAGATGGAATCCGACCTCACCCGTGGCATGACCGTCGCCGATTGGTGGGGCGTCAGCGGCAGGCCCAAGAACGCACTGTTCATCCGCGATGTGGATGCCGATGGCTTCTTCGCGCTGCTGACGGAACGACTGGCAACGCTCGGCCGTGCCGACACGGTGCGCCAGCCGAAGCTGAGATTAGTGTAGCCCTATCTCGCTCTCGGAATGATCAGCGCATCGAGAATGCGCACGCCCCGCCTCGCGGGCAGCACTGCGACGGGGTTGAGGTCGATCGCTTCGATGTCGTCGCCATAGGCGGCGACGAAATCCGATAGCTGCACCAGCAGTTGCGCCAGCGCCTGACGGTCCGCCGCTGGCGCGCCGCGATAGCCTGATAGCAGGGACGCCAGCCTTGTCTTGCCGATGAGTGCGTCCGCGCGGGCGAGATCGAGCGGCAGGAGATCGAAGGCGCTGTCCTTCACCAGTTCCACCAGCACGCCGCCGATGCCGACGACGAGGCCGAAGCCGAAGGGCTCGTGACGCACCACGCCGACCAGAGCCTCGACACTGCCCGTGACCATCTCCTGCACCGAGACACCGCGTAGATCAGCGTCCGGCGCGTAGGCACGGGCGCTGTCCATGATCTCCAGATAGGCCTGGCGCGCCTCGGCCTCCGACGCGATGCCGAGTTTCACGCCGCCGGCCTCGGTCTTGTGCGGGATATCGGGAGATTCGATCTTCAGGACGACCGGAAAGCCGAGCCTTGCCGCCGCTTCTGCTGCCGCCTGCGCCGACGTGACCAGAATTTCCTGCGGTACCGGCATGTCCTCGGCAGCAAGCAGCGTTTTCGCCTCCCGCTCCGTGAGTGCGCCCGAGGGAAGCGATTTGCGGTCGGTCGGGCAAGCCTGCGGCCAGGATACTGTCTGCTGAAGCTCCAGCAGACCCTTGATCGCGGTCAGCGCGCTTTTGGTCCCGCGCAGGATAGGCACGCCGGAAAGCTTGTCTTCCACGGCCGCGTGGTGGCCCGACGACAGGTTGCTCATGAAGATGACGGGCACGGTGGCGTCTGCGGCATAGTCGGCGACGGCCCCGGCGATGCCGAGATATTCAGAGGCACAGGCATCATCCAGGCCAACCGGCGCGTCCTGTGTGGCAACGATCAGGCCAATGGCGGGGTCGCCGGCCAGTGTCGTTAGCACGTCGCGGTAGATGGTGCCATCGGCAAAGACGACGCCCGTCGTGTCCAGCGGGTTCTGCGGCGTGGCGAAGGGCGGCAGCAGGGTTTTCAGGCGGTCGCGGGTCGCACGCCCAAGCTCCGGCAGGTTAAGGCCCACCTCTTCGGCGATGTCGGAAACATGGGCAACGCCGCCGCCGGACACGCCGACAATTGCGACATCAGGCCTTTGCGGACGCGTCTTCAGCGTCAGGCACAGATTGGCCGTCTCGATGAAACCGTCCATGTCGGGCACCTCAAGGATGCCGACACGCTCGAAGAAGGCGCGGAAGGCTTCGTTGCTGCCGGCCAGCGCGCCGGTATGGGCGGCCGTTGCCGCCGCACCCCGGTCCGAGCGGCCCGCCCGCAAGGCGATGACCGGTTTGCCCGCAGCATGCATCCGCTCCATGGCCGCGGCCAGTTTCCCGGGATCGCGGATTGCTTCCAGGACGATGCCGACTGCCGACGTGTCGTCGTTTTCGGCGAGATAGCTCAAGTAGTCGGCGATATCGGTCGCGGCGCTGTTGCCGGAGGAGACGATATGGCTGAGGCCGAAACGGCCGGTATTGCCAAGCGCGATGGCGCTGGCGCCGGAATGGGAGAGAATGGCGAAACGGCCCTTCCTGAGGTTCGTCGAAAGGCTGGAGGAATAAAGCGCCGCGCCGGTCGACAGATTGAACAGACCAAGGCAATTCGGCCCGCAGATGGCCATGCCATAGCGCTCGGCGATGTCGATCAGTTGCCGCTGCCGCTCGCGGCCGGCGTCGTCGAGTTCCGCAAAGCCCGAGGCCAATACCACGGCGGCCTTCACGCCCCTCTGGCCGGCGTCTTCAAGCGCCGCAATGACGCGGTCGGCGGCAATACCGATGACCGCGACATCGGGAGCCGTATCAAGGGCAGAGAGTGACGGGGCGGCCCGGTATCCGAAGACCGTCTCGGCCTTCGGATGCACCGGCAGGATCGTGCCTTGATAGCCCGCGCGCATCATGTTGCGCATGACATAGCTGGAGGAGGCGTCGGCGCGCTCGGTGGCGCCGACAATGGCGACCGAGCGGGGCGCCATCAACGCCCGCATCGCCTCAGGGGTGTTTGCGGGCATGGCGCGATCCTCAGTCCAGACCCTTGAAGGGCGAGTCGCGGAAGTTCAGATATTCCTTGAGCGACATCTTGGCGAGGTTCGCCATCCATTCGCGGCCTTGCTTCGTCACATGGAGCGCTGCAATTGCTTCAATGTTGTACTGGAAGGCGGGCAAGAGCCCTGCCACGACCTGCTGGTTGTTGATCGAGGCCTTGGTGTATTTCAGCGCCGGCACCGGCATGCGGGCGAGCTTGCGGGCCAGGTTCTCCGTCTTTTCCTTCAGCTGGTCGGCCGGCACCACCTTGTTGATCAGGTGCATGCGCAGCGCTTCCTCGGCATCGACGGTGTCGCCGGTAAACATCAGCCAGCGCACGTCGCGGGTGGCGAGCAGCCACGGCATCATCAGCGCCGGAGGTCCGGAATTGTGCCGCACTTCCGGCTCGCCGAACTTGGCATTGTCGGCGGCAATGGCCAGATCGCAGCACATCATCAGTTCCAGCGCGCCGGCCAGCGCATAGCCATTGACCGAGGCGATGACCGGGATCGGCGCCTTCCAGATGTTGAGAAGCGCCTCGGCATTCTCGGACATGTCCTCGCGCCAGAAATCGATATCGACATCGAAGTCGCCGCCCTGCAGGTCATAGCCCGAGGAGAATGAACGTCCGGCACCCGTGATCACAAGCGCGTTGACATCCGGGTCGGCGACGGCGGCGGCCAGCGCCGCATCGATCTCGCGGATGACCGTCTTGTTCATCGCGTTCATCTTTTCCGGCCTGTTGATGGTGATGGTCGCGAACTTGTCGTGGGCATCCTTCTCGTAAAGGATGGTTTCGTAGCTCATGGCATTCCCCTTTTTATAGGCCGTTACTTCGAGGCGAGTTTCAGGGCGGAATAGGCAACCGCCATCCGGGCGGCGAGCGCCGCGTTGTTCTTGACCAGTTCGATATTGGCTTTCAGGCTTTCGCCACCCGACATCTCGTTGATGCGCGCCAGCAGGAAGGGCGTAAGCTCCTTGCGGCCGATACCCTTTTCTTCCGCCTCGCGGACCGCATCGGCGATCGTGCCATCGATGAATTCGGGCGTGAGCGCAGCCGCTTCCGGGATCGGGTTGGCGACCAGGAGCCCGGTGCCGGTGCCGAGCCCGTGATGCAGCAGCATGGCTTTCGCAATTTCGGCCGGCGTATCTAGCCGGTGGTCCGCCTTGAAGCCGCTGGAGCGGGTGAAGAAGGCCGGGAAGTCGTCGGTGCCATAGGCAATGACGGGCACGCGCTGGGTTTCCAGATATTCCAGCGTCTTGGCGATATCGAGGATCGATTTCACGCCCGCGCAGACGACCGCGGTCTTCGTGCGGCCGAGCTCGGTCAGGTCGGCGGAGATGTCGAAGGTCTGTTCGGCGCCGCGATGCACGCCGCCGACACCGCCGGTCGCGAAGATGTCGATGCCGGCAAGATCAGCCAAAATCATGGTGGCCGAAACCGTGGTGCCGGCGGACGCGCCGCGCACCATGGCAACCGCAAGATCGCGGCCGGAGGCCTTCACCACGCCCTTGGCCTGGGCCAGCGCTTCCAGCTCGCTTGCCTCCAGCCCGGCCTTCAGCTTGCCATTGACGACCGCGATCGTTGCGGGAACGGCGCCATTGTCGCGGATCACAGCCTCCACGGCGAGCGCGGTCTCCAGATTGGCGGGGTAGGGCATTCCGTGGGTGATGATGGTCGATTCAAGCGCCACGACAGGGCCGCCAGCGGCAAGGGCTTCGGCCACGTCGCGGCTCAGTTCGGGTTTCATAAGGGTCATTTCAGCAGGGGTCCTTGGAGTATCAGCCGGCAAGCCGGTGCATGTTGGCCTGAAGGAAGCGTTCCGACAGTTCGGTATGGACGCTGGCCGCGCTTTCGGTGGTCAACGTGCCGAGAAGGGCGCCGGTACGGGCGGCCCCATAGGTGTCTTCGCCCGAGAGGATGCGATGCAGCGTGCCGGCAATCATGGCATCGCCCGCGCCGGTGATATCGACGGGCTTGGCGTGAACGGCCGGGAAGGTCCTGACCCCCTCGGTGCCGGCGACTGCGATGCCGCGAGACCCCATGGTCACCACGGCCTCCCGCGCGCCGGCAAGCTGCAGCGCGACCGCGGCATCGCGGGCGTCGTCGATGGTCTCGTGCCCCTTGCGCTGCAGGATCGAATTGGCCTCGTCGATATTCATGAACAGCAGGTCGATGCCGGTGAGGTCCTTGGGCAGGCGGGCGGCCTTGGGCGTGGAGACGGCATCGATGGCCAGCTTGAAGCGTGCGCCGCGCCGTTTGGCGATGAGAGCGGACAGGGTTTCGGCCGGCAGGTTGCAATCGGCAAACACCCAGGTGGCGGCCGCCAGATGCGGCCAGATGCGGTCCAGGTAGCTCGGTGCGAACAGGTCGAAAATGCTCATGTCGGCAATGCCGAGGACCAGTTCGCCCTGGGGATCGAGAATAGCCGCATATTCCGCCGTCGGCCGTTCGCCGGAGGTGATGACCTGGCTGACATCGATGCCGCGATCACGCATGTGCTTCAGGATCGCGCGGCCAGTTTCATCATCGCCGACGATCGACACGAAGCTGGTGGTGGTGCCGAGCAAAGCCAGGTTTTCGGCGACATTGCGCGCCACGCCACCCAGGCTGCGCAGGCCATCGACCGGATTGGAGGTCTCGAACACCAGCGGCGTGCGGGCCCGGTATTTGCGGTCCAGCACGGCGCCGCCGATGCAGACCGCCCGCGAACTGGCCGGCATCACATAGCCGCGGCCGAGGATATAGCCTTTCTGCATCAGCTGAACGATGTGAGCCGCCACCGTGGACCGGGCCAGCCCAAGCATGGTCGCGATTTCCTGCTGCCCCGCAAAGGGGTTCTCCTTGATGATCTCAAGGACGGCCGCTTCCTGGGCGCCAAGGTCTTCCATATCGCTTCGATCACCGTTTCGAGCTTCGATAATTTTTATATGGACAACAACAGATGTTTTTGTCAACATCTGTTTGTCGAAGTGCAGCCGGAAGGAAAAACCCATGTCCGCCACCAGCGCCAGTGCCGCCAGCTCCCCATCAGGAGAAGGCATTCCGGTCATCGATGTCGGTCCGTTCATCCGCGGCGAGACCGGCAGCGCCGCCGTGGTGAAGGCCATCGAGACCGCGTGCCGCGACACAGGTTTCTTTCTGGTGACGGGCCATGGCGTTTCGGTCGAGATCACCAAGCGGCTCTACGATCTGGCGCGCGCCTTCTTTGACGAGCCGCATGACTGGAAGAAGAGCCAAGGCCGTGGCACCGGCGTTATCGGCGGGGTGGCGTTCTCGCCGATCGCCGACGAGGCGCTGGCGGCAACACTCGGCATCAAGACCCCGGGCGACTACAAGGAAAGCCTGAATTTCGGCGAGCGGCTGCCGGGCGATGCATGGCCCGAGAAGCCGGCCGGACTGGAAGCGGCCTTCCGGGACTATTTCCGGGAAATGGAAATCCTGTCGAAGCACATGCGGCGGATCTTCTGCCAGGCAATCGGCCTGGACCAAGACTATTTCGAGCCCTCCTTCGAAAACCATATGTCGGCGCTGAGGGTGATCAACTATCCCGAACAGGATGAATCGCCGCTGCCGGGCCAGTTGCGCGCCGGCGTGCACACCGACTACGGCTTCATGACCATCCTGCGCTCGGAAGCGTCCCCCGGTGGATTGCAGGTGCGCAAGCGCTCCGGCGAATGGCTGGATGCGCCGTCGATCGAGGGCGCCTATGTCATCAACATCGCCGATGCCTTCATGCGCTGGACCAATGACGAATGGGTCTCGACGCCGCACCGGGTGGCCAACCCGCCAAGCGGCTTCAAGGGCACGGCACGGCGCCAGTCGATCCCGTTCTTCCTCAATCCGAGCAAGGAGACGGTGATCGAGTGCCTGAAGCCCTTCATCCGCGAGGGCTCGCCGGCCAAATACGAGCCGATCACCTTCGCCGATTACATCGACCTCAAGACGAAACAGGCCTTTTCGAAGGGCTGAGGGCTGATACCGACACGCGCTCAGAAGCGGAAAACCGCCGGCGCAGACAAGTTGCAGAAAACGTAACAAGGGGAACTGAGCATGATGGATTTGACAAGACGGCAAACCCTTGCCGGAATGAGTGCGCTTGCAGCCGCCGGCCTCTTCGGCCTTCCGGCCCGGGCTCAAGGGAAGACCCTGGTCGTGCCGACACTCGGCGGGGTCTGGGAACAGTTCTGGCGCTCGACGGTTGCGCCTGAATTCACCAAGCAGAGCGGAGCTGAAGTGACGCTCGATGTCGGCAACGGCCGCGTGTTCGGCGCCAATCTGCGCGCCGCCGGCGTCGACAAGCCGCCCTATTCGATCGTGATGACCAACGAGGTCTTCGCATCCGGTCTGCGCAAGGAAGGCTTCTTCGAGAAGCTGGACCTCGCCAAGGTGCCGAACTACGCCGACCTCTATCCCCTGGCGAAGAAGACCGATGGCTGGGGCGCGATCGCGGCCGTCTCGCCGATCGGTATCGGCTACCGCACGGACATGGTGAAGACCCCGCCGAAGTCCTGGAAGGACCTTTGGGAAAACCCGGAGTTCAAGGGCAAGATCGGTCTCTACAATTTCGCCAACAGCGCAGGCAAGATGGAGCTGCTGCTGTTCTCGAAGATCTTCGGCAAGGATCAGTATGATGTCGATGCCGGCTTTGCCGCGCTTGAGAAGCTCGGCTCGGTCATCCAGGTCGATTTCAACCTCTCCACCGGCCTGGCATCGGGCGAAATCATCGTCGCACCCTTCGATTTCGGCGAAATTGCCCGCCTGAAGGCGCAAGGCCTGCCGGTCGACTGCATCATCCCGGAAGAGGGCATGATCATGTTCGACCAGACCATCAACATCCTCGCCAATGGCCCGGAAAAGGAACTGGCCTATCAATATGCCAATTTCCTGCTGTCGCCTGAAGTCCAGGCCATGATGATGAAGCAGTTCTTCATCTCGCCGACCAATTCCAAGGTCGTGGTGCCTGACGATCTCAAGGCCAGCGTTCCGGTCTCCGGCGCTGACATGGACAAGATCCTGACCTGGGACTGGAACTTCGTCAACGAGAAGCAGGGCGAGCTTGCCGAACGTTGGGCCAAGACCGTGAAATAGTTTCCCCCGCTGCGATCATGGCTTGTCTTCCCAAGGCAAGCCATGATCGGCTTTTTCGCCAGGCGCGGTATCATTGGAAAGTGAAAATAGATGACAGAGGTTAGCATTGAAAAGCTGACCAAGGACTACGGGCAGTCGCTCGCAGTCAACGGGATTTCGATGAGGATCGCCGAGGGGGAGTTCATCTCGCTGCTCGGCCCCTCCGGCTGCGGCAAGACGACGACGCTGAAGATGATCGCCGGTTTCGAGGAGGCGACCGAAGGCGCGATCCGCTTCGATGGGCGCGATGTGGTGCATGTGCCAGTCGAGAAGCGCGACATCGGCATGGTGTTCCAGAACTACGCGCTGTTTCCGCATATGACGGTGGAGCGCAACCTCGCCTTCGGACTGGAAATGCGCAAGACGCCCAAGGCCGAAATGCGGGCGCGCATCGCCAAGGTGCTGGATATGGTGCAGCTCACGGGCTATGCCGACCGCTATCCGCGCCAGCTCTCGGGCGGACAGCAGCAGCGCGTGGCGCTCGCCCGGGCACTGGTGATCGAGCCGAAGATCCTGCTGCTCGACGAGCCGCTCGCCAATCTCGACGCCAAGCTGCGCGAGGAAATGCGCGTCTTCATCCGCGATCTGCAGCGCCGCGTCGGCATCACGACGGTCTACGTCACCCATGACCAGGCCGAGGCGATGACGATGTCGGACCGGGTGGTGGTGATGTTCGGCGGTCGGATCGCCCAGATCGGCACGCCTGCGGACATCTATGAGCGTCCGGTCAGCCTTGAAGTGGCGGAATTCGTCGGCCAGGTGAATATCGTCAAGGGCAAGGTGCAGAACGGCATGGTCATGACGGCCTTCGGCGCGATCCCGCTGACAGGCATCTTCCCGGATGGCATCGAAATGACGCTTGCCCTTCGGCCCGAGGCCATCGAGCTTTTGCCCGCTGCAAGCGGCGCCATGGGCGTGCCGGCCAAGGTCGTGTCCAGCTATTACTCCGGCAGCCTCGTCGATTATCACCTTGAGATGGGGGACGGCAGCAGGCTTGACGTCCAGACCTTCCCGCGCAACCGTTTTGCCGATGGCGAGGCGGTGCTGGTGCAGGTGCCGGTCGAGCGTTTCTGGCCGCTTGGATCCGTCGCATGAACGCCACCAGCAAAAAAGGCTTCGGCCCCTGGCTGTTGATCGCGCCCGCCGCGATCCTGATCTTCGTCTTCCTGGTGCTGCCCTATCTCAATATCATCCTGATGAGTTTCCGCATGCCGGGGCAGGGCACCCCCTACGGGCCGGGCTTCACGATAGGCAATTACGGCAAGTTCTTTTCCGATTATTTCTATATCGGCCAGGTGATCAACACCCTGCTGATCGGCTTTGTCACCACGCTTCTCTGCCTGTTGCTCGGCTTTCCCGTGGCATGGCAATTGGCGCGCGGCAATTCGCGGTTCCGCGCCGTCGGCTATGGGCTGGTGCTGTCACCGCTTTTGGTCGGCATCGTCATCCGCAGCTTCGGCTGGACCATCCTGCTCGGCAATAACGGGCTGATCAACCGTACCCTCACCAATCTCGGCGTCATCGATGGCCCTCTGCCGCTGATGTATAATGCGCTCGGGATCGTCATCGCGCTGGTGCATGTGTTCCTGCCCTTCATGATCCTGCCGATCATGAGCGCTATCCAGGGCATCGATCCCTCGCTGGAAGCCGCTGCCCGGTCGCTGGGGGCCTCGAAGTTCACGGCCTTTCGCCGGGTCACTTTGCCGCTGTCGCTGCCGGGCATCCAGGCCGGCTGCATCCTGGTCTTCGTGTTGTCGCTTTCGGCCTATGTCACGCCGTCGCTGATCGGCGGGCTCAGGGTCAAGACCATGGCTGTCACCGTGGTGGATGCGCTGATCGACACGTTCCAATGGCCCTTCGGATCGGCGCTGGCGCTCGTTCTTGCAACGACCGGCGCCATCATCGTCGTCATCTTCGGGCGCATGACCGCTGTCAAATGGAAGGCGTGAGAACCAAGATGTCGAAACCCTTCTTCACCGTCTACTGCCTTATCATCTATGCCTTCCTGCTGGCGCCCATCCTGGTCGTCGTCGGGGCGTCGTTCAATGCCGGCGCCTTCCTGACCTTCCCGCCGCAGGGCCTGTCCTTCCGCTGGTATGTCGTGTTCTTCAACAACGAGGTCTTCATGCGGGCGATCCGCACCTCGCTCTGGATCGCCTTCGTATCCATGGTGATATCCGGCATCATCGGCACCATGGCGGCGATCTTCTATGTCCAGCATGCGGGCCGGCTGAAGGAAACCGTGCGGGTCGCCATGCTGGCGCCCTTGCTGCTGCCGGAGGTGCTGACCGCGATCTCGCTGCTGTTCTTCGTCTATTCCATCGGCATCGGCACGCAGACCATGGTCGGCATGATCGTCGGGCATGTGCTGATCACGCTGCCCTTCGTCTTCATCAACGTCTCGGCCTCGATGGACAGCTACGACCCCTCCTGGAGCCTCGCGGCCCAGAGCCTCGGCGCCGGACGCTTCACCCGCTTCTGGCGGATCATGCTGCCGCTGATCAAGCCCGGCGTCATCGGCGGCTGCCTGTTCGCCTTCATCATCTCTTTCGACATCTTCACCATCTCCTTCATGCTGAAGAATGTCGGGACGTCGACCCTGCCGATCCAGCTGTTCGATTACCTCAGGACGAATTTCACGCCGGAAGCCGCAGCCGTCTCGACCTGCTCGATCGTGCTGACACTGGCCGTCGTCATCATCTCGGAAAAATTTCTGGGGCTGCGCATACATCGGTTCTGATCGGCGCGGTGAGACAGACCGATGCCATGGCTTTGGCTTGGCATCGGTCGTTTGCGCGCGGATCGCCCGTAGGGGTCACAGCAGACCGCCCGCTCTCCATTGCACGCTTCTGGTTCAGCCTGACGCGCTGATGAGGATTGTCCTGATGTCCCTGGCGCAGCAGCGGATGATCCTGGTCACCAGGTTGCCGGCCTGGGTCGCGATTTCCGGCACGCCGGTGAGTTCGCCAAAGGCCGGACGGGCGGGAGGGCCGGCGACGAAGAGGGTGGCGTTCGGGGTTCCGGCGACGGTCAGCGCGCGGCCTGCCGTGTCGCAGTCCAGCCCCAGACCGAGCAGGTCGGACTGGATGAAGCCATCGCGTTGCATGCCGAGCAGAAACCTCTGGTGTCCCGCATAATCCCGGAATTCCGGTCCCGTGGCCAACAGGATGCGGCGACAGCGAAGCACCGCGTCGCCGCGACGGGTCCGAATTGTCACCAGCAGGTCGTCACCGTCGCGGCTGACGGATGCGAGATCGCCTCGTTCCGTGGTCATTCGACCCGTGGCAAGGCCTTGCTCCAAGATCCCGGCGGCCTGTGGCGGCATTCGGTAGCGGTGCACGTCGTAAAAGCGTCGAAGGCGTCGCACCAATTTCTGCCGTTCGTTCAGCGGCAGGCCTTTCCAGATCTCCTGCGCATGCTGCCGCAGCCCATCGAAAACGGATTGCCAGGGAATGCCCTGATCGTCCGCATCCCTGATCGCCGCCCGCACCAAGGCCACAAGTGCCCGGGCGGAACTGATGCCGGCGCCGCGAAAATCGCCAAACGGCGTGAAGCTTCCGCTGGCATGGGGTCTCGGCATCAGGCCGGTGCGCGACAGTAGCGTCACCGGGCTATCATGGCCAAGGGCATTGAGGCGGGTCAGCGCGTCGAGCGCAGTCAGGCCCGAACCCACGATCAGCACGGGATCGGATTTGCCAAGGCGGTCGAAAGCCGTGGGATGAAGAACATCGGCCACCCGAGCGGCCGTCTGGGGATTGAGCCTGCCGAATGCGGCCGGCCTGGATGCGGGCGGATGCCCGGTGGCAAGGATCAGGATGTCGGCCAGCGTCACGTCACCGTTGGAACAGGTGATCCGCCACTGCTCGTTCACGCGGTCGACGGCCCGAACGGTCTGCTGTAGATGGCGGATCGCTCCGCTTTCCAGATGGGGGGCCAGTTGTGCCTGCATGAACCGGCCAAAATCTCGGCGGCGGGCAAAGATGCCGTCCGGCGTCACCGCCTGTGGATCGACGGTCAGCGTTCCGCTCGTCTGCAGCCAGTCCAGGAAGGCGCTGGGCGCGCCGGGGATCGCGCGCATCCTGTGGGCCGCGACATTGAGGCGGACATCGATATTGTGGGGATCATAGGCGAGGCCGCATCCCAGCTGCTCCCGAGGCTCGAAGACGGTAACCTCTTCGAGATCCCTCAATCCGCGCTCGACCAGGAGCTTGGCAAGGATGGCGCCGGTATATCCGCCGCCGATGATCGCCACGCGCGAGGCCGGGCGATCGGACTGCGGCTGCAGTCTTGGAGAGGACATCCTGATCTTCAACATGGCAGTCTTCCTTCCTGTTGGCGGGAATGAGCTGGGCATATTTTCCACTAAATATATGTAAAACGAAAACGCTTGTCCACTGCCCAGGTTCCACGGCGAAACATGGTGCCCTTTGCGCCAACACGAAGATTGTGATGCAGGTTTTGTGCTCGCTCCCTATCCCCTCCGCGCAGTCAGCGGCATGTAGAAGGCCAGGTAGCCGAGGAAGGCGATGATCCAGGCGAGAGCGGCAATCGGCAGCAGCAGCATGGTATGCTCGGGCCATAGCGCGACGAGGATCCTCAGCACCGCTGAAAGCATGATCGGCGCATAGATAAGCCAGGTCGTTGAGGGGGGAGAGGTCAGCGCCTGGCCGGTATGCCCCCTGGTGGCGCGTGTCATCACCGCCAGCGTCACCACACCGATCCCGCCTGCGGTCCAGGCATGGATGCCGGCCGTGGCATAGCCGGAATCGTCAAGCAGCAGGGACAGGCCTGTCAGCACAAAACCCAAGGGGATGAACAGATAGCCGATGTGCAGGATGGTGACGAGCGGTTCGCGCAGCGTGCGTTCGGGGCACCATCGGGCCTGCCTCAGGAGATGGGCGATGCCGCTGACGATCATGAGCAGGCCTGCGGGAAGGCGAATTGCCTCCAGTCCGGCGGCAACGGCAATCCACAGCGCAAGCGCCATGCCGGCAAGGATCATAACGGCCAGATCGAAACCGCCGAAGTTGCGGGGCAGGCGCCCCGGATTGTTGGCTTTCAGCCAGTTGCCGGTAAAGGCCGGGATGATGCGCCCGGCGACAAGGGTGATCAGGATCAGGATGGCGGACAGCGCCAGACGGTCTGCCATCTCGATCCGGCCGTAACGGGCGATCTCGAGATGGAACAGCACCTGGGCCGCACTCAGGACGGCGAGCACCGCCACGATCTTGTAGTTTCGCCGGTTCGAGGCGGCGACGAGTTCCTTCAAGACGACAAGGGCAAGCACCGGCAGGAAGGCGAGCGCGACAAGCGTTGCCGGAAGCTGGCCCGTCCATTGCGAGACACTGATAGCGAGCCGTCCGGCAAGCCAGAGAAGAAACAGCAGCAGAAGGGGCATGCCCTTCAGGCCCGGCCTGCCGGTCCAGTTCGGCACGGCGGTCAGAAGAAAGCCTGCTATCACGGCCGGCACGAAGCCGAAGAGAAGCTCGTGCTGGTGCCAGGCGACCGGTGGCAACAGGGTCGGCACGTGCAGGAAGCCGAGGAACCACGGAACCCAGAGCGCGATGGAGAGGGCGGCGAGGAGGGCGCTACCCGGAAAAAACAGGCGAAAGCCTCCGGACAATAGACGCCTGGGGATGGAGGGGCCGTGGTTTGTGTTCATGTCAGCACCTTTCCTGGTCCACCGTTTCCGGCGACCAGAGCAGAGGAATATAGGCCGCGGCCCAGAGGAGGAAGGAAAGCGAAAACAGCGTCGAGGCGAGACCATAGGGGCCAAAAGGCAGGGCAAGGAACGCTGCGAATTCTGGCGCGACGCGCAGAAGGACCGACAGGACGAGCAGAACGAGCGACAGCCGGGTGGTTCTGGAAAAGCCCAGCGGCTGCCCCGTATGCAGCAGGCCCGAGATCGACAGAACCTGCAGCACGCCGAGGCCAAGTCCTCCCATGAAGGCGAGGTGCAGGCCACCCAGCCAGGGCAGCGGCAGGCCGATGAGGGAGAGGCCGCAGACGAGAAGACCGGTACCGGCGAGTGCACTCGACAGCCAGAGACCGCCAAGCTCGAAGGAGAGGCCTTCGCGACCGACGAAGCCCTCGGCGACACGATCCAGAAACGCGGCACCCGCGGCAACCATCAGATAGCCGCGCACGGCCTCGGACAGGCCCGCCCCCTCAGCCAGGATCACCAACATCATCACACCCGCCGAGAGATGGATGCGGCCGGGATGTGGCCGATAGGGAGAGGTCTTTTCCGTGGGGTCCAGGATCAGATTGGTTACCGGCACGGTGATACGCGCCAGCGCCAGACCGAGAAGGCCGAGCAGCGAGAACCCGAGGATCCGGATGGCGCGGTCGGCCAGTTCATGGAGCTCCAGGCCCATGGCGACACGCAGCGCTGCTGCTGAGAGCGCAAAGGTGGTGACGAAGGCAACGAAGCCGAGGAGATCACTGCTCTTCTTGATCCAGGCGAGACGCAGTCCATAGGCCAGCAGGAACAACATCCAGGCCTGGTCAAGCAAAAGGCCTGCCATCCATGCCCGTTCCAAGCCGACGAGGCCGATGATACGGGCAAGCGCCCACATCCCCGCAGCCAGGAAAAGGGGGCGTCCGCTGATGCGCCGCGTATCCGTCCATTCTGGCAAGGCGGAGGTCAGGAACCCCAACAGCGCGCCGCCGAAGGAGCCGACCAGCATTTCCTGGGCATGCCAGTGGCCGGGAAGAGACGAGACGGCCAAGGGCAGATCCAAGGACCAGATTGCCACCCAGAGAAACGGCCAGAGCGCCGCGTGCAGGGCGGCAAGCGGAAACATCAGCCTGAGACCTTCTGACGACATGGCCCTCACAAGATCGGTGGAAGCGATGAGCCGCATGGCCGGGAGTGCGCTCATGCCAGCCTCCGCTCGTCATGTTCGTCGACAACGGCAAACAGCGGGTGATCGGACACGAGTCGCCGGGCAGTCTCGAAGATCATCTCGTCGCTGCGGCTGCCGGGCATGCCTGCAACTGCCACGCAGTCGAGTATGCCATGTCCGGACCGATCAAGCACCGCGATCCGATGGCAGATCCTGAGCGCTTCATGGATGTCGTGGGTGATGAACAGCCCGCCCTTGCCGCTGTTTGAGACCGTCGAGACGACCAGGTCCTGCATTCGCCGTCGCAAGGCGGCATCGAGTGCGGTGAAGGGCTCGTCGAAATAGAGAAAATCGGGATCGCCGACCAATGCGCGGGCGAGTGCGGTGCGCTGGCGCATGCCGCCGGATAGCTGCGATGGGAACTTGTGCCAATCGCCTTCCTCCAGCGAGACCTGATGGCAGGCCGCCGCAATCCTGGTGTTCCGCTCGCTGCGCGCAAGGGCATGAGCCGACAGGCCGAGCGCCACATTGGCCTCAACCGTCGCCCAGGGGAGGAGGCGCGGCTCCTGAAAGACGAATGCGCTGCGGCCATAGCCTCTGGTGACCTGACCATGGCGGGGGGCAATCAGCCCGGCGGCGATCTGGGCAAGCGTGCTCTTGCCGCAACCGGAGGGTCCGACCAGCGCGACCATTTCTCCCGCATCGACATGCAGACTAACGTTTTCGAGCACGGCGCGGCCCAGAAAGACGTGGCCGACTGCATTGAGCCTGAGAAGCGTCATCGGCGCACGCCCCAGGGTTGGGCGGCTTGCCGCCATGCCTCGGCTTCGGCGCGCAGGGGCTGAACGAGTCCGTATTCCACGCCGATCAGCGCGATGACCGACAGGAGGATCCAGGCAAGGGCGGCTTCGACATCAAGCGCGGAGCGGGCATTGGCAAGCGCGCCGCCGATGCCGCCGGCATTGGCCAGAAGCTCGGCCATGACGGCCGCCTTGAAGGCCGTGCCGAGCGCCATGACCAGAGACGGAAACAAGACATGCAGCATTTGCCGCAGCGAGATCTTGAACAGGCGGGCAAGCGGCGACAGGCCCGCCATGCGAGCCATGTCTTCCAGCGCCCGGTCACGGGTCTGGATGCCCTCGGCTGCACCGACGAAAACAAGCGGCAGGGCGGCGATGGCTGCGGTCGCAATGACAGTGCCGGCGCCCATGCCGAACCAGATCATCAGCAGGACGATCCAGGCGATGGGTGGCACGCCGATCAGCACGGTCACCTGCGGGCGCGCAAGCCGCATGACCGCCGGGTTGTATCCCGCGATGACGCCGGCGATCGTCCCAAGTGCTGCCGCCAATGCAAATCCGCCGAGTGCCCGCATGCCTGTCGAGAGCACCAGCAGCCGGTTTTCGGGATCGCCGACCAGTCGGAACAGGGTGTTCAGCGTTGCGGCGGGCATGGGCAGAACGAAGCTGCCATAGGCCTCGGCGCCGAGCTGCCAGACGGCGGCAAACACCGCCAGGCCGGCGAGACCCGCCCAGCCGGACCAGAGGAAGCGCAGGACCCTTCGCGCACGATCAGTCAGCGCCATCATGATCGGCCTCAGAGATAGAGGGAGGCGTCCGGCATGCGACCGCCCACCATTTCGGGATGGCTCCGTGCCACGGCGCCGAGCAAGGTCTCTATCGATCCGCGGGCGTCCCGCGCAGCAATGGCGACGAGGTTCGAATAGGGAATAGACGCCTCCAGCACCGGCCAGGGCAGTTCCAGGGCCGATGCGGCCTGGTTTGCGGCTGCTGCCGGATTTGCATTCACCTCGACGGCAGCCTTCGCAAGTCCGTTCAGAAGGGCTTTTGTCTGATCGGGATGATCGTCCAGGAAGCTCTGCGCCAGCGCCAAGCCGGCCTGGGGCATGATGGGCGTGGTCCCGGTCACCGCGCCCCACTCCTTCTGCATGTCGATGACCCGGTAAAGGGCCTGACCGCTGGTCCTGGCCTTGAAAAGGCCGGCAGAGACCGCCGGCTCGGGCAGGAGCGCCGTCTCGATCCGACCCGCCAGCAGCATTTGCACCGCCTCTATCGGGGTGCCCGCCCGCTCCACCGTGACCTTGCCGGTCATGCCATGATGCGCAAGTGCTGCATCGAAGATCAGTTCGGGCGTGTCATTGGGAAATGGCACGGTGACGCTGCGGCCTTCGAGATCGCTGAAGGCCGCGATCTTTTCGTTGCGCGACACGACATAAAGAAGGCCATTGGTCATGACATTGGCGAGCTTCAGGCCAAGCCCGCGGGTGTGCAGGTTCGCCGCCGCCACCGTCGGCATGACCACCGCCTGCATCGAACCGGATGCAAGGCCGGCCCGCATTTCATCGGGCGTGCGCCATATCTTGAACTCCACCCTGTCGGCCACATCGCGCAGCAGGCCCTTGCCAACAGCATAGGCCAGCGTGATCGATGGCCCGGCGGGAGGGCCGTAGAGAACGAGGCTGTCCAGCACTGCCGCCTTGGCCTTGCGGGCGAGGAAGGGCAAGGCAAGTGCGGCTGCCATGCCTGCACATACGGCGCGGCGGCTCGGCGCATAACGGCTGGCCTCGTCGATCACACGCGTCTTGTTCTTTTCGCCGAGATCAGCCTTGGCATTTGGCATCACGTTCTCCTTTAAGATGAACTAGATGCTCATGTTATACTGGGTCGCGCGCGGGCTGTTTGACGGGGAGCAAGGAAGGCGGCGATTTGCGGCAGAGGCATCGGGATGCGCGGCGATCGGCAAACCTGTCGATCGCCCCCTGCCGGCACGGGGCCAACATGGTCGTCGAGGTTCTTGAAAGCCTCAGATCCAGCTTTCGAGCCGGGTGTTCATCACCAGTTCGGCGACCGAAGCGGTGTTGGGGAGGCTGAGCAGGAAGCTCACGGTATCGCCGATCGTCTCCGGCTGGATGCGGTTGGCGGAGGGGGTGACGCCCGGAACCGAGGCAACCAGTTGCGTATTCACGGCGCCGGGGCAAAGCGCGGTGACGCGCACGCCGTGCTCCCAGCCGGCGAATTTGGCGGCATGGGATAGCGCAATGACCGCATGCTTGGTCATGGCATAGGCGATGGATACGCCGTCGCGGTAGCGCTTGCCGTCGGTCGAGGCGACGTTGATGATGCGGCCATGGCCTGACTTTTCCAGATGCGGAAGGGCGAGCCGGATCAGCCGGTACGGCCCCTTGACATTGACCGCCCACATCTCGTCCAGCACGGATTCGTCACCGGAGCGCAAGTCGAGCGCCCGGAGGATGCCGGCATTGTTGATGAGACCATCCAGCCGTCCGAAGCGTGCCAGTGTCGCCGCAAGCCAGGGTTCGGTATCTCCGGGCTTGCTGGCGTCGAAGGCATGCACCAGCGTGGTTGCGGGATCGAAGCCCTTGACGTCCGAGGGTCGGCGAACGCCGAGAGAGACGCAATATCCGTCTTCCGCCAGGCGCCGGGCGATCGCGAGGCCTATGCCCCGCGATGCTCCCGATATCATGATCACACGACCGTCAGGCGCGATGGATCGGGGGGAAACCTCGCTCATCAGAAGATCCCCTGGTAGACGCCACCGTCATTGACGATGTTCTGCCCGGTGATGTAGCCGGCATTGGCGCCGCACAGGAAGGCGATCAGGTCGCCGCATTCCCGCGGATTGGCGAACCGGCCGGCCGGCGTCATCTTCAGCCGGTCTGCGACGATCGCCTCATAGGTCGTGTTGCCGCGTGCGGCATGGCCATGCAGGTTGGTCTGCAGCGCGTCGGTATCGAAGAAACCGGGCAGGACCGAATTGATGACCACGTTATGCGGCACCAGTTCACGCACCATTGAGGCGATGGCGCCTGAGAGAGCCAGCCGCGCGCCATGGCTATGGGCAAAGTTCACCTGCGGAAATTTGATATTGCTGACGGAAATATTGACGATCCGGCCAAATTTCCGCTCGCACATGCCCGGCACGACCTTCTGGATCAGTTCCAGCGAGGAGAAGCAATGCGCCTCGAACCACAGGTTCCAGTCCTCGCGCGTCAGCGTGCGGAAATCCGCCGGTGTCTGCCGCATGCCTGGATTGGTGACGAGAATATCAGGATTGGGGCAGGCGGCCAGAACCGCCTGCCGCCCTTCCGGTGTCGTGATGTCAGCCGCCACGAAATCGACCGCAACGCCATGGCGTTCGGACAGATCCCGGGCCGCGGCTTCCAGTGCGTCAGCGCTGCGCGCGATCAGGGTCACCGAGACGCCTTCCAGTGCCAGCGCTTCGGCCGCTGCATGACCGAGGCCCTTGCTGCCGCCGCAGACGAGCGCGTGGCGCCCTCTTATTCCAAGATCCATGTCTGTCTCCGGTTCAAGGGGCGAAAGATGCGGCGAGAAGGCGCGGCGGCACGCGGAAGCGTCCGGCAACGTCCTTCAATTGCTCGCGTTCCGTGATGATCTCGGCAGTCGAGCCGGAGACCAGCACGGTTGCCGGAAGCAACTGCGCATTGTAGCGGGCGGCTGACGACTCCGTGTAGCCGCCGGCATCGAGGAAGGCGACGTAATCGCCGCGGCTGAGTTCAGGCAGCTTGCGATGCGGACCGATTTCATCGGAATTGCAGAGCGGACCGACCAGGTCGACCGTCTCCGTCGGTGCGGCGCCTGCATTCTTCACCGGCACGGCGTGATAATACCAGTCCAGGATCGACGCCCAGGAGAGGTGGTTGGTCGACAGATCGAGGTTGACCCATTTCTTGGTCGAGCCGGTCTTGATGGCACCAACACGACCGACGGCGACACCGGCGGGACCGGACAGGGCGCGGCCCGGCTCCAGCCTGAGCTTGGGCAGGGGCAGGCCCAGACGCTCCGCCTCTTCCTTGATTGCACCGACGCAAAGGCGGGCATAGTCGTCAGGGGTGGGTGCCTTGTCGTCATCGAGCTGGCTGTTGGGGCCGGTGCCATACCATTTGCCGAAAGTCCAGCCGCCACCGATATCGATGCAAGGCGGGGTCCAGCCGGTATTGTCGCGAATATAGCCCGACCAGGTGATCATTTCCCGTGCCATGACCGCGAAGTCGGCCGGATCGTTGGACATGCGGCTCAGGTGGAAATGGGTTTCCTTGAGGTTGATGCGACCCATGGCCTGCGCGCGCTTGACGATTTCCACCGTCTGCTCGCGGGTCATGCCCCACTTGGTCGAGTCGCTCTGCTGCTTCAGCGTGCCCGGACCATGCATGGAAACGCCCATGCGGTTGCGCAGCGGCTCCAGGTCGAGCTTGAGGCGGATGCCAATATCGACGTCGCAATTCAGCCGCTCGGCAATGGCCGCGATGCGGTCGAGCTCGTCCATGGCGTCGATATTGATGCAGAGTCCGTTGGCGATTGCCATTTCCAGCTCTTCATCCTGCTTGTTGGAGCCGTTCAGCACCAGCGATTTCGGATTGGTGCCGGCCAGCAGCGCCATGTACATTTCCTGGGCGCCGAAGCAATCGCCGCCGGCGCCTTCCTGGTTCATGATATGGCGGATCGCCAGGCCGTTGTTCGACTTGTTGGCAAACAGGATCTCGGTATCCGGATGGTATTTCTGGAAGGCATCGCGGAAGGCGCGGTAGTTCTGGCGCAGCTGGTTTTCCGAGATGATGTAGAGCGGCGTGCCGAAGCGTTCGGCCAGGTCCTGCACGTCGCAGCCATCGACGAACAGATTGCCGTTCGGCCCGATGCCGATGAATTCGCCGAATTTGGTGCTGTAGTCCACCGGCTTCAGTTCCGGGGCGCGGATCTTCGCATGAGACATGTCTGGCTCCCTTTTTGTGATTGGTTTCAAAGTAGTCCGAGGTCGCGGAGGCCCTTTTCCAGGCCCTTGAGCGGTCCGCCTTCCAGCGCGCGAAGCGGACGGCGCGGCGTGCCGCCGCCGGCAAGGCCCATCATGTCCATGGCCGCCTTCGTCGCCGGATAAAGCGTTCGGCCGCCCGTGGTGCAGAGATCGGTGAGCTTGCGGCCAAGCGCCTGCAACTCTGCTGCCTTGGCGCGGTCGCCGCGCTTCGGCGCGAAATAGAGATCGATGCCACCGCCCGGCCACATGTTCGGAAAGCAGTCGACGGTGCCGTCAGCGCCGAGATCGACCGCGGGAACCCCGAAGACCGAGGAGGGGCCGCAGAACACCCGGAGCTTGTCGTGAACGGCGAGATAGGTGGCGTAGTAGTTGTTCCAGTCGCCGGAGCTTTCCTTGACCGCCACCACCTTGTCGAGGGTGGCGAGCCGCGCGACAAGGCTCGGAACCAGCGCGTTCACCGCATTGCCGGGGATATTGTAGACCGAGACCGGCAGTCCGATCCGGGCATCGACATCGCGGAAATGGGCGAAGATCTCGTCGTCCGACAGCTTGACGAAATAGGGCGGCAGGATGAGAACGCCATCGGCGCCGGCCTGTTCGGCGGCGTTGGTCAAGTCGACGGTTTCATCAACCGTCACCGCCCCAGTCCCGACGATCAGCGTGCCTTTGCCTTTCATGGCTTCGGCGGCAATCGTGTAGAGACGCTTGCGCTCGGCATTCGACAGCGCCCAGAATTCTCCGGTGCAGCCGCCGGCGACGATGCCGGTCGCGCCATCCTTGATCAGCCGGTCGACATTGTCGCCGAAGGCCTTTTCGTCAATCGTGCCATCCGCCTTGAAGGGCGTAGTCACCGCAGGCATCGGGCCTGCCCAGTCGACGCTGTTTCTGTCCATCTTTGAGCTCCTTGTTCAGTTCGACCAGATTTTTTCGCGGACGAGCTCGTCCATGGTCGCGTCGACGGCTTCACGGGTTTTGCCGATCATTTCGTCGATCTCGGCCTCGCTGATCACGAAGGGCGGCGAGAACGAAATGGTGTCGGCATGCGGCAGGGCGCGGGTGATCACGCCACGGTCGCGGGCATGCTTGACGACGCGAGCGGCGATCTTCAGCGACGGATCGAACTTGGTCGCCGGCTGCTTCGCAGCGACGAATTCCACCGCGCCGACCAGGCTCTGGCCGCGGATGTCGCCGACCAGCGGGTGATCTCCGAAGGCTGCCCGCAGACGGGCATGCAGATGCGCACCCATCACCGCTGCCCGGTCCACCAGGCCGTCGTTTTCGATGATGTCGAGATTGGCGAGTGCCGCCGCCGCCGACAACGGATGAGCGGTATAGGTATAGCCATGGCCGAAGGCGCCGAACTTCGACTGGCCTTCCAGAACCGTTTGCCACACTTTTTCCGAGACGATGCAGCCGGACAGCGGCACATAGGCTGACGTGATGCCCTTGGCGACGGTGATCAGGTCCGGCTTCATGCCCATGACAGTCGAACCGAACCACTCACCGAGGCGACCGAAGCCCGAGATCACCTCGTCGGCGATCAGCAGGATGTCGTGCTTGGTCAGAACCGCCTGGATCGCGTCGTAATATCCGGCTGGCGGAACGATCACGCCGCCGGCGCCCATCACAGGCTCCATGATCATGGCGCCGATCGTATCCGCACCTTCCGCGAGGATCAGCTGTTCCAGGTCATCGGCGAGCTTTGCGACGAAGTCCGCATCGCTCATGCCCTCGGCAGCTTCCCACAGGCGATAGGGGGCGGTGGTGTGGCGCACGAAGGGCAGCGGCAGATCGAAGCCGGAATGCAGCGAGGGCATGCCGGTCAGGCTGCCCGAAACGATCGTCACGCCGTGATAGCCACGATTGCGCGCGATGATCTTCTTCTTCTGCGGCTTGCCGCGCACATTCCAGTAATACCAGACCAGCTTGACCTGGGTATCATTGGCATCCGAGCCCGACTGGCCGAAGAACACCTTGGACATGCCTTCCGGCGCCAGGTTGATGACGCGCTCCGCCAGAAGAACCGGCGTATCGGTGCCCCAGGAGGAGAAGGAATGGAAATAGGGCAGCGTCATCGCCTGCTGGCGCAGGACATCGGCAATTTCCTGCCGGCCATAGCCGACATTGACGCACCAGAGGCCGGCCATGCCGTCGATATAGCGGCGGCCGTGATTGTCCTCGAGGTGAACGCCTTCGCCCCGAACGATCACGGTCGGGCCGTTGACGGCATGATCGGCAAGCGCGGTAAACGGATGAAACAGGTATTTCCTGTCCAGTTCCTCGAGATTGGGCGTGTTTCGCAACATGGTCATGGCAACAGTCCTGGGATGAGATCAGAGATCGGAATTGAGACGCCGGCCACTGGCGCGGTCGAACAGATGCAGCCGGTCGATCTTGAGATCGAAAGGCACGGTTTCGCCGGCCCGCAACGCGCAATCGCCCGGCGCGCGGGCCGTCACGAGGGGACCGCCGAGGTCGAGGGTGACGATCGCCTCGTGGCCCGTCGGCTCGACGAGCCTGACCACGGCGGAGCCATGACCGCTGCCGAGCGTGACATGTTCCGGCCGGATGCCGAGCGTCAGCGCCGCGGAGGGTGTCTTCGGCGGTGCGGCCAGCAGGTGGGCCGGCAAGGCGAAGACCTGCGAGGCGATCCGCAGCCTGTGCTCGGCTTCGCCCGCCTCCAGGACGGCCTCGACCAGGGACATGGCGGGCGTGCCGATGAAGGAGGCAACGAAGGTATTGGCGGGGCGGCCATAGATTTCGGCCGGGGTGCCGAATTGCTGCAACACGCCGCCCTGCATCACGGCGATGCGGGTGGACATGGTCATGGCTTCGAGCTGGTCGTGCGTGACATAGACCATGGTCTTGCCCAGCCGGCGATGCAGCTCGATCAGCTCCGAACGCATATGGGCGCGCAGCTTGGCGTCCAGGTTGGACAAGGGCTCGTCCAGCAGGAACACCTTCGGTTCGCGCACCAGCGCCCGGCCCAGCGCAACGCGCTGCTGCTGGCCGCCGGAGAGCTGTTTCGGCTTCCGGTCCAAAAGCGGGCCCAAGTGCAGCAGGTCCGCCACGGCCTTGATCCGCGCGGGATGCTCTGATTTCGGCACGCCGCGCTTCTTCAGCGGATAGCCGATGTTTTCCGCGACGCTCATATGGGGGTAGAGCGCGTAGGACTGGAACACCATGGCGATGTCGCGTTCACCCGGTGCCACATTGTTGACCGGCCGGTCGCCGATCAGGATGCGGCCGCCGGTGGGCTGTTCAAGACCGGCCAGCATGCGCAGCGTGGTGGTCTTGCCGCAGCCGGATGGGCCGAGCAGCGAGACGAACTCGCCGGATTCGATCCGGAGATCCAGTTCGGGAATGGCCTTGACGTGACCAAAGGATTTTTCGACCTTGTCGAAGATAACGGTAACCAAGCGGTATTCTCCTCGTCAGCCCTTCACGCCGCCGGCGCCGAAGCCGCGGGTGAGGTAGCTCTGCAGGAATGCGAAGATGATGATGAGCGGGACGCTCATCATGACGGAGGCGGCCATCAGCAGCGACCAGTCGATGTTGAAGGCCGTGATCAGCATGTTCATCACGCCCGTGGTCAGCGGCCTCGACTGGTCGGAATTCACCAGCACCAGGGCATAGAGATATTCGTTCCAGGCCAGGATGAAGGTGAACAGCGCCGTCGAGATGATGCCGGGCAACGCCTGGGGCAGGATGACATCGATGAAGGCGCCGATGCGCGATGCGCCATCGACCAGCGCCGCCGATTCCAGATCCTCGGGAATGCCGGCCATGAAGGAGCGCAGCAGCCACAAGGCATAGGGCAGCGAAAAGGTCGTGTAGGCAATGACCAGGCTCGCCAGGGTGTTGGAGAGGCCGATCTTCACCATCATCAGGTAGAGCGGAATGATGAGAACGACCGATGGCAGCAGATAGGTGAACAGCACCAGGCCTGCCAGCGTCTCCCGGCCGCGATAGCGAAACCGCACGAGGCTATAGGCGCCGAGAGCACCGACTACGACGACAAGGATCGTGGTCATCGTCGCGAGCAGCATCGAATTGGCGAAATAGCGCAGGAACGGGGTATCCTGCAGCAGGATGCGATAATGCTCGAAGGTGATTTCGGTCGGCAGGATGCTGGGCGGAATGCGGAACAGTTCGCTCTGCGGCTTCAGCGAGGTCAGCACCATCCAGATCAGCGGGAAGGCGATGATCGCAACCAGTGTCCAGGTGAAGAGATTGACGAGGATACGGCGAACCATCACGCGTTCCTCCTGTTCTGGTAGAGATAGACAAGCATGAATGCGAGCATCACCAGCATCATCGCCACCGCATAGGTCGCGGCCATGCCCATCTGGTTGAGCCCGAAGGCCTGCTGGTAGACGATCAGCGGCAGCGTGCGGGTGCTATCGACTGGGCCGCCACCCGTCAGCAGGTAGATCAGGTCGAATTCCTTGAAATCCCAGATGATCCTGAGCAGGATGACGATGGACAGCACCTCGCGCAGCTGCGGCAGCGTGACATCGAAGAACCGGGCAATGCTGCCTGCGCCATCGATCCGGGCGGCTTCGTAGAGATGTTCGGGAATGGTCTGCAGCCGGGCGAGCACGGCGATGACGACGAAAGGAAAGAACTTCCAGGCGCCGACGACGATGACGCTGAGCATGGTGTTGGGCATCTGCCCCAGCCAGTCGACCGGCATGTCGATGAAGCCGATGCGCATCAGCAGGTGGTTCAGGATGCCGTAGAGGTCGTTGAACAGCCAGCGCCAGACGAGCACCGCCACCACGGTCGAGATGAAATAGGGGAAGAGAACCAAACTGCGGGCCAGCGAGCGGAACACCAGGTTCTGGTTTAAAAGCAGCGCCATTCCGACGCCGAAGAAGATCTGCAGGGTCAGCGTTCCCACAGTCCAGATGACGGTGGTCCAGAGCGAAAACCAGAAGTATTTCGAGCCGAGGATTGCCGCATAATTGTCCAGCCCCACCCAATGGCCGCTCAGCGTCGGGGTGTAGATGGAAAACAGCGACAGATAGATTGCCGAAAGTAGCGGATAGACGATGACGGCGGACAGGATCAGCACCGTCGGCGCAATCAGCAACATGCCGAGCAGCCCATAGCGCCGCTCGAGCGTCATTTCTCTTCTGTTGTACATGGCCAGTTCTGTGCGTGAGAGCAGGATGGACGGGGATTGTGCAATCCCCGTCCCCAAAAGGATCCGGCTGTCGCTCAGCCCTTCATGATGTCGGCGATCTTGGTCGAGATCGCGCCAACCGTCGTCTTGGCGTCTTCGCCGTTCAGAACGACGCGCTGCACCAGTTCGGCGATCGCGTTGGAGGCGATGATCTGGTTGGCCTTGACGTTTGCCTTCCAGCCATCGTTTTCGAAGCCGAGATTCTTGCCGGCCGCGGCAGCCGATGCCATCAGCGATACCTCTGCGGGGTATTTCTTGATGATCGGGTTGTCGAGATAGGCAGAGCTTTCCGCGATGGTCTTCAAGACCGGCAGGACGTGGCCGGGCGCGGCATGCAGCTGCGGGATATAGCCTGCCGGATCGAACAGATAGGCCGCGAACTTCTTGGTGACATCCATGTTGGCGGCATCCTTGGGGATGAACACCGACGGGAAGTCGTTGAAGGTCCAGGGCGCGACATCGGCAGAGATCGTCGGATAGACCGCGCAGGTGACATGATCGGCGATCGTCGGGTTCTGCGCATTGACGTTTGCCAATACTCGGCCGGCATAGATGCCGGTTGCCGTGGCGCCCGATACGAAGGCGGTCAGGCTTTCACCCCAGCTGTAGTTGGTGGCGCCCGGTGGGCAGAATTCGCGCATCGACTTGTAGAATTCCAGCGCGTTGTAGGTGGCGTCCGTGTCAAGGGCCACTTCAAGATCCTTGGAGAGGATCTGGCCGCCGGCGCGGTGGATGAAGCCGATAAAGATCAACGAGGTCATGGAGTTCAGGCCATATGGCAGCGGTGCGCCATAGATGCCGCCGCCCTGCATCTTCTGGGCCGCGGCGCGCAGCTCGTCCCAGGTCTTGGGCGCTGCGGCAATGCCGGCCTTTTCCATCAGGTCCTTGCGCAGCCACATCATGTCGGCAGCGGTGTTGCCGATCGGCGTGCCGCAATAGTGACCGTCGGCGGTCTTGAACACGTCATTGGCGCCGGGGAAATAGTTCTGTTCGCCGATCGCCTTGATCACGTCGTCCATGGGCTCGACGAGGCCCTGGCTGTAGTAGTTCTGCGCCGCGAAGGACGGAAGGTGGGTGACGATGTTCGGCACCTGCTTGGCGGCAAAGGCGGCGGCGAACTGTGCCGGATAGCCCTCGTCGGATGTCGGCTCGAACAGCACCTTGACGCCGGGATTGGCCGCTTCGAAGGCGGCAATCTGGGCCTTGTACATGGCGAGCTGGGCCGGAGAGGCCTGTGGCGACCACCAGCGCAGTGTCACCTCGCTACCCTGTGCGCGGGCGAGGCCCGGCACAGCCGCCACAAAGGCGGCCCCGGCCGCACCTTGCAGCACACGGCGGCGCGTCACCGCCATCTGGCTCATGTTGAATGTGTCGGATGCAAATTTGGACATTTCAATCGCTCCCCTGCCTTTTCGGCCATCCAAAGTATTCGCAATGCGTACAACTGTTCGAAAATATGAGCAGGAAATTGCGAATGTGACAAGCGGGTTTGGCGAGGCGACGGGATGAATTCCGGCAAATATCTGATATGAAATCGATAATTTCCGATGGTGCGCTGCAGCTAAAAATCCGGATCAGATTTTTATGCGCACATTTGTTCGATTATGGTGACAAGTTTCCGCGGATCATGTATCCCTCCCGTAAAAGCCATGACTGAGGAAACCCCATGCACATTGTCAGCGACCCCCGCCTCCTGAGAGAAGCCTGCTACGTGAACGGGAGCTGGCATCCCGCAGGTGCCGAGGCCATCGAAGTCACCAATCCCGCCACCCTGGAGGTGATCGGCCGGGTACCCAAGGCAACGGTTGCCGAGACGCGGGCTGCCATCGAGGCGGCCCATGCGGCATTTCCCGACTGGTCGGCGCGGCCGGCGCGGGAGCGATCGGCCATCATGCGCAAGTGGTTCGAACTGATCGTCGAGAATGTCGACGACCTCGCGCGGCTGCTGACGGCCGAGCAGGGCAAGCCGCTGGCCGAGGCGCGCGGCGAGATCCTCTACGGGGCTGCCTTCTTCGAGTGGTTTGCCGAGGATGCCAAGCGGGTTTCCGGCGAGACCATTCCCGCGCCAAGCCGCGACAAGCGCATGCTGGTGCTGCGCCAGCCGATCGGTGTCTGCTCCGCCATCACGCCCTGGAATTTCCCCATGGCGATGACCCCGCGCAAGGCCGGACCTGCGATCGCCGCCGGTTGCACCATGGTGCTGAAGCCGGCGAGTGCCACGCCGTTTTCCGCACTGGCGCTGGCCGAACTGGCCGATCGCGCCGGCGTGCCGAAGGGTGTGTTCAACGTCGTCACCGGCAGCGCCGGCGTCGTCGGCGATGAGCTGGTCACCAATCCCCTGGTTCGCAAGATCACCTTCACCGGCTCCACCGAGGTCGGTCGCGAATTGATGGCCAAGGCCGCCAAAACCATCAAGAAGGTGGCGCTGGAGCTGGGGGGCAATGCACCCTTGATCGTGTTCGATGACGCCACGCTTGAGACGGCCGTGCAGGGCGCGATCGCATCCAAGTTTCGCAACATGGGCCAGACCTGCGTCTGCGCCAACCGCATCTATGTGCAGGATGGCATCTACGATGCCTTTGTTGCGCGCTTTGCCGAGGTGGTTGCCGCGCAGAAGGTGGGCAATGGTGTCGAAGAGGGCGTGGTCCAGGGCCCGCTGATCGACGAGGCGGCTGTTCGCAAGGTCGAGGATCACGTGCAGGACGCGCTTTCCAAGGGTGCCCGGATCGTGACAGGCGGCAAGCGCCATGCGCTGGGCGGAACCTTCTACGAGCCAACCGTGATTGCCGATGCCAACCAGTCTATGAAGATTGCCCATGAGGAAACCTTCGGCCCGGTCGCGCCGATCATCCGCTTCCGCGATGAGAAGGAGGCGATCGCCATGGCCAATGACACCGAATTCGGCCTGTCGGCCTATTTCTTCACCCGCGATCTGGCCCGGGCCTGGCGCGTGGCCGAGGCGCTGGAAGTGGGGCAGATGGGCATCAACACAGGCATCACCTCGTTCGAGGGCGCACCGTTCGGCGGCATCAAGCAGTCCGGCATCGGCCGCGAGGGCTCCCATCACAGCATCGACGAGTTCCTGGAGCTGAAATATCTCTGCATCGGCGACATGGGGTGAGGGGTGGACACGGTGCCAATTGACCTGCTCCTGGAAGACGAGACGGCCGGAGAGCCGGCCGGCGGATTCGGTCCGGCCGACCGGGATTATGTGAATGCGCTTGCGCGCGGCCTTGAGGTGATCAAGGTCTTCACGCGGCATTCGCCGAAGATGACGCTGAGCGAGATCGCCAGCGAAACCGGGATGACGCGGGCCACCGTTCGCCGGTTTCTGCTGACGCTCGCCCATGAGGGCTATGTCGAGGTCTCGGGCAAGCATTTCAGCCTGCGGCCTAAGATCCTGGAGCTCGGCTTTTCGGCGCTGTCTTCGATGGATCTTTGGGACGTGATGCAGCCGGTGCTGAACGACCTCTCCGAGCAGTTGAACGAAAGCTGTTTTGCTGCGGTGCTGGATGGGGATTCCGTCATCTATGTTGCGCGCGCCACCTCGAACCGGCGCGTCAATGTCGGGATTTCCATCGGTAGCAAGGTGCCTGCTCATTGCGTTTCCACCGGTCGGGTCCTGCTTGCGTCACTCAGCGAGCCGGACCTGCATCGCTATCTCGATGCCATGACGCTGACGCGCTTCACGGCCAATACGATCACCTCCAAGGTGCAATTGCGCAGCGTCCTGGAAGAGGTGCGTATCCAGGGCTGGTCGATCGTTGATCAGGAACTGGAGATCGGCCTGCGCTCGCTCTCCGTCCCGGTGAAGGACGGCAACGGCCAGATCGTCGCCGCCCTGAATGTCTGCTGTCCGTCCAATCGCATCACGCCCGACGACATGCGCACGCGCGTGCTGGCGTTGACGCTTGAAGCGGCCCGCAACATCACCCAGGCCCTGCAGTTCTGAGGATTCCGAGACGGCGGCCGATGATCGGGCCGCCGCCTTCAGGCCGCAAAACGCTCCGGCCGGTAATCCTCCATGTCCTCACCCGGATTGCGATCCACCACCATGTCCGCCACCATTCGGGCCGAAAGCGGCCCCAGCGTATAGCCCGCATCGCCCGGCACGGCGAAGAACAGGCCCGGCACTGACGGGATCGGGCCGAGCACCCCCTTGCCGTCAACCGATGTGTTGATGCCGGCCCAGGTCCTGATGATCCTGAGCGGGCCAATCACCGGCGCGATATGGCAGGCGAGCGTGGCATTGGCGATCATGCTGTCCAGCCGGACGGTCGGATGCTCCCGGTCGCCGGCAAGATCGGCCGGCCAGCCACCGCCGATGACGATCTGGCCGGTGGAGAATTGCTTGAGCGTGATCATCCGGTCTGCATGCTGCACCAGATGCTCGATCATCGGCGTCGTCGGCTCGGTGATGTTCATATGCAGGGGCTCGGCGCGGGTGGGGACATTTACCCCGAAGCGCTGGGCAATCTTTTGGGTGCCGACGGCCGCCGCCAGCACGAGGGCGCCGCTCTCGATCCGGCTGCCCTTGTCGGTCGCGACAACGAAACGCTGCTGGTCGCGGCTCGCATCCTCGACGTTCTCGCCGTCGATGATGCGCACGCCCAAGCCAAGGATCCATTTGCGGATGGCGGCATTGCAGCGCAGCGGGTTGAGCTTGCCTTCATCCAGGCAGAGTTCGGCACCGAAGGCCGCAGGCCCCAGATAGGGCGCCAGCCGGCGCAATTCGGGCTCTTCCAGGATCTCGACTTCAAGGCCCAGTTGCCGCTCGCGCTCGGCCTTGCGCCGCAGGAAATCCAGCTGATCGGCATTTTCGGCGACCATCAGGCCGCCTTTCTTCTTCAGCTCGAAATCAGCCCCCAGCTTGCGTTCGAATTCCTGCCAGAACCGGACCGCCTTGGGATAAAGGTGGAGCTGACGCTCCATGCCGGGCACGTTTTCCGGATAGAGCCGCATGAAACGGCTCTGCATCTGCACATGCAGGCTTCCGGCATTGGCATTGGACCCGCCAATCTGCCCGTTGTCGACCAGCACGACATCACGGCCTTCCTCGGCCAGGAAACCAGCCAGGCACAGGCCGACAATGCCGCCGCCGACGATGGTGACATCCGCTTTCGCAATCTTGCCGGCCATGGCTTAAAGCCCCGCCAGATCTTCGATGCGAACCGGACGGACCGGAACGCGAGGGGCAAAGCCGGAAAACTCGTCGCGCTGGTAGCCCAGGCGCGCGCCCATCAAGGTGTCGAGGACCGGTGCGCAGTAGCGTCCCTGGCAACGTCCCATGCCCACACGGGTCTGCCGTTTCACGGCGCCGATCATCCTGAGGTCTTCTGCCATGGCATCTTCGATCTGGCCGAAACTGACCTCCTCACACCGGCAGATCAGCGTGTCGCGATCGGCAAGCGATGCGTCATAGCCGGCGAAGGCATAGAGCTTCCAAAGCGCGGACTGGAAGCGCCGGTGGCGCGCCAGGCTGGCCGAGGCGCGCGTGATATCGATGGCATCCACCGACTTGCCGAGACTGCGCGCCGCCTGGCCGCCAACCAGCGTTCCTTCCGACAGCGCCGCCCTGGCGCCGCCGAGCCCGGTACAGTCTCCAAGCGCGTAAAGGCCCGCGACGCTGGTCCGGCCGGTTTCGTCGCGGCGCGTCACCAGTTGCCGTCGGGCGGGATCGAAATCGTGCTGGCAGCCCAGGGCCCGCAGCAGTTCGTTGGCCGGCTCGAAACCATAGCCGAGGCAGAGCGCGTCCACCTCGAACACCCTCTGCTGTCCCTTGCCGTCTGCGGCTCCAACGGTCACGCGCAAGCCGTCGCCCGCGCGGTCGATACGGCGCACCACCTCGCCATGGATCATGTCGGTCCCGGCCCGCCGGCGCTTGAGGTGATAGGTCATGCCGTTGCGGATCAGGTCCGGAGAGGAGAGAAGCATGGTGGCGACGGTGGAAAGATCCGCCGGCCCCGGCTTGCGCGCCGCCTCCACCACGGCGACCACATCCGATCCCGCTTCGATCAGTTCGGCTGCCAGTTGAAGGTTGAGCGGCCCATTGCCCGCGATCAGCACGCGTTTTCCGGGCGTGCGCCGGGCCGTGCGCCAGAGCGTCTGGGCCGCGCCCGTGGTCATGACGCCCGGCAAGGTCCAGCCCGGAACGGGCCAGCCTCGCTCATAGGCGCCGGTAGCGATGATCGCCGCCTTTGGTTTGTAGCGAACCGGACCTTCGGGGCTGCTGGTGGCAAATTCCAGCGGCGCAAACGCGCCCCATACGGTGACGTTGTTGCGGATGACAACGCCAAGCGCCCGGGCTTCGCGGATGAGGGCCGCGCCCTCGCGATGCTGCGCATCCGGTGGCGCGATATCCCCGCCGGCCAGATCCGGTTGCTTGAAATATTGTCCGCCGGGCTGCGAGCGCTCGTCCAGCACGACGACCTGAACGCCGGCGCGGCGCGCGGCGATCGCGGCTGATATGCCGCCCGGGCCGGCGCCGATGATCAGCAGTTCCGGCGTTTCGAGCTTCAGGCTCTCCACCGTCGCGGGCGGGCGATAGGTCGGGTTGGCGGGCAAGGGTCTGGCATGGGCTTCCGACCGCACGGTCAGCGGCCCGGTCACCTTGGTCATGCAGGCGCGCTGGTTCGGCTTGCCGTCAACCTCCACCAGGCAATCCTGGCAAACGCCCATGCCGCAGAACATGCCGCGCTCTGCGCCGCAGGCCGTGGTGCGGAAGCTGCGGATGCCAGCGGCGGTCAGGCAGGCGGCCAGGCTTTCGCCATGGCGGGCCTCGATTTCCTTGCCGTCGAAGGTAATGATGTCCGTGTTGCTCGGTGTCATAGCGGCCTGCTCCGATGGACAGGCAGGCGTGACTTTTTCAGGCTCGTCCGGCATGGACCAGCAAATCTGCTACTTGGCATGTTGTGTTCTCTCTGCGAACTTATGTACATATTTGCATGGGGCAATTCCGTTCGCAAGCCCCCTATGGATGAGGAGAAACTCCAATGTCGCAAAGCGTTATCGATCGTCTTGAAGGCAAGGTCGTCCTTGTTACGGGAGGCACCCGTGGCCTTGGTGCAGCGATTGCTGAGGTCTTTGCGACCCAAGGTGCCACGGTCGTCCTTGGAGATTTGCGCCCTGCAGACGACGGAACTGCGGCATCGAGCCACATGTTTCTGGAGCTCGACGTCACCGACGAAAGCTCCATCCGCGCGGCTGTCGATGCCGTCGTTTCGCGGTTGGGCCGGCTCGATGTGGTCGTCGCCAATGCGGGCGTCGTGCCGCCCTGGTCGGCGACGGCCGAGATCGATCTTGCCGAGTGGGATCGGGTCATGGCGATCAATGCCCGCGGTGTTCTGGCGACCATCAAGCATACGACCGAGGAATTGGCAAAAACCCGCGGCAGCGTGGTGGTCATGGGCTCCATCAATTCCGCCGTCGCCCATCCCAGGCAGTTGATCTACACCGCCAGCAAGCATGCGGTTCTCGGAATTCTGCGCGCGGCGGCGCTTGATCTCGGGGCAAAAAAGGTGCGCGTCAACGGGGTCGCGCCGGGACCGATCGCAACCGATGCGCTGCTCGGGCGGATCAGGGAACGCGCGAAGGCTGGCCCCTCCGAAACCGAAGCGATGAGCGTGCTGGAAAGCCAGACGGCGCTCGGTCGCCTGGCAACGGCGGACGAGGTGGCGAAGACCGTGGCGTTTCTCGCCAGCGATGCCGCCAGCGGCATTACCGGCCAGCTTTTGCGGGTCGATGCGGGGCTGGCGTAACCGCCGATGAAAAATGCGGACAAAAGTTCGCATTACGTACATTTTTCTGTTGACGCGAGCGCGCGTAATTGCAAGCTTAGTCTTGCCATTAAGGAGCCGGACGTGCTCCAGACCATAACAAATCGGAACAATTATAACCGGCGATCCCGGGAACAGGAGGTCATGCCATGATTGGTAAGTTGTTGTCGTTCGCATCCGTCGCAGTGATGGGTGCCGTGCTGGCCGTCGCACCGGCTGAGGCCCGGTCGCTTGATCAGATCATCCAGTCCGGAACGATCAAGGTCGGCGTCAATCCGAACTTTCCGCCGATGAGCTCCTATGGCTCGACCAACGAACTCGAAGGCTTCGACATCGATGTCGGCAAGAAGATTGCCGAGGCGCTCGGTGTCACCGTCGAGTTCGTGCCGACCGAGACGGCCCAGCGCGTGCCCTTCCTCGTTGCCGACCAGATCGATATTTCGCTCGGCGCCCTGACGCGCAGCACCGAGCGCGCCAAGCTGATCGATTTCACGGTGCCGTTGCACACCGAATCCATGGCTGTGCTGACCACTGACAAGGTGACGGCCGAGAAGTGGACCGATCTCGACACCGACGCGGTGACCATCGTCAACATGCGCGGCAACTGGTCCGTCGACTTCCTCAAGGACAAGCTGCCGAAGTCCAAGGTGCTGCTGGTTGAAACCAATGCCGACACCGTGCGTGCCATCGCCCAGGGCCGCGCCGACGCGCTGGTGGAAAACATCGACTTCTTCATGTCCTTCACCAAGAACTATCCCGATGTGAAGTGGAAGACGCTGAACGATACGATCTTCACCAACTACGACAGCATTGGCGTCTCCAAGGGCAATGATGGCCTGCGCCAGTTCCTCAACACGCTGCTCTATGATCTGCACAGCTCCAACTACATCAACGAGACCTGGGTTAAGTGGTATGGCGCGCCGATGCTAAAGCCTGTCGAGCCAAATCCATTCTTCTGATAGTTTGATCAAAACGACTCGGGGCGCGCAAGCCCCGGGTCGTCTGGACACGCGCGGAGGAGGGGCAGCGAAGTATCGTGAAGGGCGAAGTCTTTTGAGTTACACGTTTCAATTCAGCGTGGTTTTAGAGCATTTGCCATACCTGCTGTCGGGGGCCTTGGTCACGCTGCAGGTGGCATTCATTTCGTTCTGGCTTGGCGCGGTCATCGGTCTTGGCGGCGCGCTGGCCAAGCTGCGCGGCGGACGGCTCCTGCGCGGCATCGTCGGCGCCTATGTGATCTTTTTCACCAACACGCCGGCGCTGGTGCAGATCTTCTTCCTGTTCTACGCGCTGCCGGATGTCGGCATATTGCTGGATCCTTTCACCGCCGTCGTCATCGGCATGACGATCAACACCGGCGCTTATCTCACGGATATCCTGCGGGGCGGCATCCTCTCGGTGCGCAAGACGGAGCTGGAAACGGCTGAAGTGCTGGGCATGTCGGCCATCCAGACGCTGCGCTATGTGATCCTGCCGCATATTGCCAAGACGCTCTATGCGCCGCTCAGCAATTTCTTCATCTGGCTGGTGCTCGGCAGTTCCATGGCCGCGATCTTCGGCGTCGAGGAACTGACGGGCAGGGCGATCAACATCTCCACCAGCAATCTCAGGTCCATCGAGACATTCGCCATCATTGCGGTGATCTATATCGGGCTCACCATTCTTGCATCTGCGGCGCTTGCTCTGATTGGCCGCTGGGCATTCCGAGTGAATGCGAGGATCTTCTGATGCTGGACCGGATTATCGAGGAAGCTCCGCGCTTCTTCACCTATTTCAACATGATCTTCATCCTGAAGGCCATGGGCACGACGCTGCTCTTGACCGCGCTCGGCTGCGTGACCGGCTTCGTGTTCGGCTTTTTGATCGCCGCCACGCGCGCCACCCGCTCGAAGGTTTTGCTGCCATTGAGGCTGCTGTTGATCGCCTATGTCGAGATCTTCCGCCGCATCCCGTTCCTGGTGATCCTGTTCATCGTGATGTTCGCGATCCAGATGCTGATCGGCAATATCTCGCTGTTCACGATTGCGGTCATCTCCATCTGCATCCTGTCCACCGCCTTCCTGTCCGAAGTCATCCGCGCGGGCATGGAATCGGTGCCGCGCCAGCAGATCGAGGCGGCGGAGACGCTGAATTTCGGCTTCTGGCGCACGCAGTTCCGGGTGATCCTGCCGCAATCCTGGAAGGTGATCCTGCCGCCCGCCTTCGCCTTCATGGTGATGTTCATCAAGGACACTTCGCTTGCCTCGCAGATGGGTGTGATCGAACTGACCTTCACGGGCAAAAGCCTCATGAATCGCGGCTTTTCGCCCTTCCTCGTCTATGGCGTGGTGCTCGCGGGATATTTTGCCATGTCCTATCCGCTGAGCCTGCTGGGTACCTATATGGAGAAACGTCTTGCCACTGCTCGAAATTAGCAACCTCTCCGCAGCCTATGGCACGTACAAGGTTCTGGAAAACATCAACCTGTCGATGGAGCGGGGCGAGGTCGTCAGCCTCATCGGTTCGTCCGGCTCCGGCAAGAGCACGCTCCTGCGGGTGCTGATGGGCCTCCTGAAGCCGAACCAGGGACAGGTCACGATCGACAGCCAGGCGGTCAATTACGGCTCGCGCGCCAGCCTCAAGGGCATCCGTGATCGCATGGCGATCGTCTTCCAGCAGTATAACCTGTTCCAGAACATGGACGTGCTGCGCAACGTGACCATCGCCCCCGTGGAGATCAAGAAGCGACCCAAGGCGGATGTCGAGCGCGAGGCCAAGGCCATTCTCGACCGCGTCGGCCTTTCGGCCAAGCTCAAATCCTATCCGGACCAACTGTCCGGCGGCCAGCAGCAACGCGTCGCGATTGCCCGGGCGCTGGCGCTGAAGCCGGAAATCCTGCTGCTCGACGAGGTCACGGCCGCGCTCGATCCGGAACTGGTCAATGAGGTGCTGGATGTCGTCGGTCAGCTTGCCGGCGAGGGCATCACCATGCTGATCGTGTCCCACGAGATGAGCTTCGTGCGCAAGGTCTCCTCCAAGGTGGTGATGATGGACAAGGGCCAGGTCGTGGAGATCGGCACGCCGGAACAGATCTTCGAAAATCCGCAGGAAGCCCGGACCAAGGAATTCGTCAGCAAGATCCTGCGGCACTGACCACGGGAACGGACCATGGAGGCCGGCTCGACCGCGCCTCCAGACTTTTGACAAAGGTGTTATCTCTGCGGACAACTCCAAATTACCGTCATTCCGGCGAATGCCGGAATCCAGCCACGGCGCGTCTGCGCCGTGAAAAAGTCTATCGCAATCAAGGACTTGATTGCGCTGGATGCCGGCT
>NZ_FWXU01000017.1 GCF_900176345.1 Rhizobium sp. RU36D | reverse complement strand
CTCCTCAGACCCCCGCCAGACAAACCCAAAAACCACAACCAGTTGGTCTTCAAATGGACCGGAAATTAAACCGGACAGCAGTGGGCTTGACCCGACCATCCATAACCCTTTGAAAAAATGGATCCTCGGCTCAAGGCCGAGGATGACTCGGGAGAGTAGATGCCTTGTCAGCAAGCTGTATCATGTCGCGAAGCGGCGTGATTGTCGTCTTACGCGGCGCGGACGATCTGCATCGCGCCGGTCTGATCGAGCCTGATAGTCAGACCTTCATAACTCGCAATCGAGGGATGACGGGTGACAAGTTCGTGGGTGTGCGTTGCCGTGATGACCATGATGTCGGCGCCCGCTGCTTCTCCGGCCAGCACCCCGGCCATAACGTCTTCGAACACCAGGCAGCGGGCCGGATCGACGCCCAAGCGCTGTGCTCCGAGCCGGTAGCCGGCCGGATCGGGCTTGCCAATCAACACATCCTCGGCCGTGACGATGTGGGGCGGTTGCGGCAGGCCGGCGGCTTCGATGCGTGCCCGCGCCAGCCGGATGGGCGCTGAGGTCACAATCGTCCAACGCTTGCTCGGCAAGGCGTTCAGGAAATCTATCGCGCCGGGCAGGGGCACGACGCCCTCGACATCCTCGATCTCGCCGCGCTCGATCTCCTTGGCCTCGGCTTCCGCATCGACGCCCGGCAGCGCCAGCCCCCTGATGGTGTCGATGCCGCGCTTGCCATGCATGGTCGGCAGGAAGGCTTCGACGTCAAGCCCGTGGCGGGCGGCCCACCGTCCCCAGACCCGCTCTGCGGCGGCGATGGAGTTCAGCAATGTTCCGTCCATGTCGAACAGGAAGCCATCAAAATGCTTGTCTAGGACTGGGATGCTCGGGGCGGTCAATGCGGGGTTCCTTCACGACGATCTGCAAGGCGTGTCAGTGGATTAGCCGGTTTCGGCGATTGCCGCAAATGCCCCCGCCTCACACGTTCCGCAACATGGCTGACATGACGGATAGCAGTGGAAGGAAGCAAACCGGACCAAACTTGGCCGTGGAAACACGCATTCGATCTGCGGCCTTAGGTTGTCATATCAGGCTGGCTTGTTATGGTTTCTCGAATCGATTGCCTCTTAATAGTCGGTCGATGACAGCGCTAACCGGATATTCATAAAGTGTCTGGTACGGCAGTCTTGCGGGTAAACCGCGGGCGCCATGATGGCGGCTCTGGGGAGAGAATGTGATGTGTATCAACCGTCGTAGCGCGGGCTATGCCGCGTGTCTTGGTGTTTTGGCTCTCTCCTGCAGTCCCGCGACAGCCCTTGCCGACAGCGTTTACTGGAACGGCGGCATCAGCAATGACTGGTTCACCAACGGCAACTGGGTTTGGGACGGGCACACCCCGGCCGCCGGCGATCAGGCGCGGATCGATTCAACCGGCGTGGTGATCAACGGGTCTGCCGGTTCCGTGGGCAGCCTCTTCGTCGGCATCACCGGCACCGGATCTCTGTCCGTTCAAAATGCCCTCACCTCTGCGAATACCACACTGGGTTTCAACTCCGGGGCGCAGGGCACGATCACCGTATCAGGCTCATTGGGCAACTGGACAAATAGCGGAAGCAGCTACATCGGCAATAGCGGGGCCGGCATTGTCAACGTGACGACAGGCGCCACATATAGTGGCGGGACCGTCTATCTCGGTGCTGCAAGCGGCGGCTCGGGCGAGTTGAATGTCTCGGCCAGCACCTTCAACGCCGGCAGTGTGTTCATCGGCTATGGCGGCAGCGGAACTTTCACGCTGGAGCAATCGTCGACCGCCACCACGGGCGCTGTCGGTATCGCTGACGGCGTTGGCTCGTCAGGGCAGGCGGTTGTTGCCACGTCGTCAACCTGGAACCTTTCCGGCAATCTGGTGGTTGGCGGCGGCGGGACCGGAACGCTGGAAATCCGCGAAGCCTCCACCGTCAGCGGTACAACAGCCGCCGTGGGCAATGCCGCCACCGCAGCGGGCAGCGCCGTCACGGTCAGCGGTTCGGGATCGACCTGGACCAATACCGGCCAGGTGATCATCGGCTCCTTCGGCAATGCGACGATGACGGTCCAGACCGGGGCGGTCGTAACCAGCGACGGCGCGGTTGTCGGTCGGCACTCCACCAGCACCGTGTCCGTGTCCGGCTCCGGTTCGACCTGGAACACCGGCTATCTGCAGGTGGGCGGCGATCGCAGCGATACCAGCAGCGCTGTCATCGGCAACGGAACGCTGAACATTACCGCTGCCGGCAAGGTGACCAGCACCCGGGCCTTCCTGGGGGATTCGACCGGCTCCAGCGGCAGTGCCACGGTGGATGGCTCCGGCTCGCTCTGGCAATTGTCGGATCGTCTCAGCGTCGGCGGGCTGGGCTCCGGCACGCTTTCCATTACCAACGGCGGCGAGGTTCGCTCCACCGGCGGCCTTGTCGGACATGAGGCCGGCAGTTCCGGCACGGTCACCATCTCCGGAAGCGGCAGCGCCTGGAACAATACGGGCTTCGTCTATGTCGGCAATGTCGGCAACGGCACGCTCAACATCAGGGCGGGCGGCCTGCTGACCAGCACGGATGGCTATGTCGGCACGGAAAACGGCTCCGACAGCAGCGCCACGATCGACGGCGCTGGCTCCCAGTGGACCAACTCAGGTGATTTCCTGGTCGCCCACAACAATGGCGCGGTCGGTCGCGTCACGATTTCGAACGGCGGCAAGATCACCAACGTCCAGGGCATAATCGGCGATCTCGCCGGTTCGCAGGGTACGCTGACGGTCACCGGTTTCGGTTCGCTGTGGCAAACCGGAAGCGACCTGAATGTCGGTCGCCTCGGCAATGGCACGCTCAACATCGCGCTCGGCGGCGACGTGACATCGGCCCGCAGTCTGATCGGCAACAATACGGGTTCGGTGGGCGTGGCAACGGTCACCGGCGATGGCTCGACATGGGTGACGAGCGGAAGCCTCGATGCGGGCAATGAGGGCAACGGTACCCTGCGCATTGCCGATGGTGGTTCCGTGTCGGCCTCAAGCGTCATCATCGCCAATCGCGCGGGTTCCACCGGCAAGGTCATCATCGGCGCGGACCTGGGGCAGACTGCGGCCGGCCGCGCAACTCTCGACACCAGCTCCATCACCTTCGGCGCCGGCAACGGATCGCTGATCTTCAATTTCGGCGGGGACCCCTACAGTCTTGCCGCCTCTCTATCCGGCAACGGCTCTATAACCGTGGCCAATGGTGCCGTGGTCTATAGCGGGTCCGGTAGCGCTTTCACGGGCAGCACCGCGATCACAGGCGGCAGCCTGGAAGTGAACAGCACCTTGGGCGGTACCGTCAATGTCAGCGGCTTCGGTCAGTTAAGGGGTAGCGGCAGCGTCGGCACCACCACAATCGCCTCAGGCGGCACGATTTCGCCGGGCGGCAACGGCGTCGGCACGCTGACCGTCAACGGCAACATCACATTTCAGTCCGGCTCGAGCTATCGCGTCGATATCAACCCCGCCGCCGGCACCAGTGACCGGATCCGTGCCAGCGGCACGGCCACGCTCAATGGCGGTTCGGTCCTGCATGTCGGACAGGCGACAGGCTATGCGCTGAACCAGACCTACACGATCCTGACGGCGGACAGCGGCGTGAGCGGCAGGTTCTCGGGTGTCTCGTCCAATTTCGCTTTTCTGACGCCAACGCTTGGCTATGACAGCAACAATGTGACGCTGTCGCTGCAGCGCAATTCCACCAGCTTTTCTTCCGTTGCCTGGAATGGCAACCAGCGCGCGTCCGCCAGAGGTGTCGAGAGCCTTGGTCCGGGCAACAGTCTGTACAATGCTGTCCTCGGTTTGAGCAGCATCGATGCTCCCGGCGCGTTCCAGCGGCTTTCGGGCGAGATTTTCGGTACGTCCACGTCAGTCAATCTCGACAATAGCCGTTTTGTGCGAATGCTCGGCGTCGATCGCATTCGCTCCGCCTTTGGCAGCGTCGGCACCCGGAGCAACCGCGGCGGGGTCGTGAGTTCGGGCCTGACAGGCTATGCCGAGGAAAAGCGCAAGACCCCCGCCGAAATCGCGGCACAATCCATTCTGGTGGATCCGGAGGTCGCTCCGCCCGTCTTCTGGGCCCAGGCCTATGGCGGCTGGGGCCGCACATTCGCAACGGCCGAGACCTCGGCCCTGAGCAATGTCATTGGCGGAATGGCCATTGGCGCCGATACGGCCGTCGGCGACAGCAGTTGGCGGGTTGGCTTGATGGCCGGCTACAGCCGCAGCCATTTCGAGCAAGCGGACAGCCTGTCGAGTGGCGACGCTGATGATTACGACATCGGTATCTATGGCGGCAATCGCTGGGGTCCGGTCTCGGTGAGGCTCGGCGCCCTCTACAAGCGCCAGGCGGTATCCACGGCGCGTACGGTCAGTTTCACCGGTTTCCGCGACAACCTGACCGCCGACTATGCGACCGACACCGGCCAGGCTTTTGTTGAGCTGGGCTATGAGATCAAAGCCGGGGAGCTGCGAGTGGAGCCTTTCGGCAGTCTCGCCCATGTTCATCTCCACACCCACGGCTTCACGGAAAGCGGCGGTGCGGCGGCACTTTCCCGCGACGCTTCGGAGACAGCAGTCACACTTGCGACGCTTGGGCTTCGCAGTTCTACCGAGATGCGCCTGGGCGAAATCGACATGCTGCTTAGATCCTCCATCGGCTGGCAGCATGGCTTTGGCGACACCGGAACGTCTTCGACCGTGTCCTTCAATGGCGGCAGCGATTTCACCACATCCGGAAGCCCGCTTGTCAAGAATGCCTTCCTCTTCGAGGCGGGCATGGATTTCGAGATCACCCCGGTTTCGCAGATCGGCGTGACCTACAACGGGAACTATAGCTCGGGGACCATCAGCCAGACGGTGAAGCTGGATTACGCGACCAAGTTCTGACGCCGACGGAGCGGCAGAACTTTCCAGGTGACATCCGCGCCGTAGTCTGGCACAAAACAACCATTGAGAGACAGGGGCGTTCGTCGCGAGGCGGACTGAGAAGTACCCTTTGAACCTGAACCAGATAATGCTGGCGGAGGGAGTCGCTTGGGGTCTTCGGCAGCGTTTCCTAGCCTTCAGACTCCCTGCACTTGCCCCGTCGGAAAGGGGCAAATGACCAAGCTGACCACTCCCGGAACCTATCTCGCAAGCCTGCGCGAACACTCGCCACTTGTTCAATGCATCACCAACTACGTGGCCATGAACATCGCGGCCAATGTGCTTCTTGCGGCCGGAGCCTCGCCGGCCATGGTCCATGCCGAGGAGGAGGCAGGCGAGTTCGCCGGCTTCTCGGGCGCCGTGACCATCAACATGGGCACGATCTCGCCCGCCTGGGTCGACGGCATGAAGGTCGCCGCAGCCGGTACGACCGCGGCCGGGCGCCCCTGGGTGCTCGATCCCGTCGCGCATATGGCGACCGGCTATCGCCGCCGCATCGTCGGTGAACTCATGGCGCTCAACCCCACGATTATCAGGGGCAATGCGTCGGAGATCATTGCGCTCGCCGGCGGCACCAGTGCGGCCAAGGGCGTGGACGCCAAGGATCCGGTCGAGGCGGCGGAGGCGGCGGCACTGGAGCTTGCCGCAGAGCGACGCTGCGTCGTGGCGGTGACCGGCGTTACGGATTATGTCACCGATGGCGCAAGGTCCGCCCGCATATCAGGTGGCTCTTCGCTGATGCCCAGGGTTACGGCGCTTGGCTGCTCCCTGACGGCGCTGGTCGGCGCCTATGCCGCGCTCGATCCGTCGGATCGTTTCGCGACGACCATCGCGGCGCTCAGCCATTTTGCCGTGGCCGGCGAGGAGGCGGGGCGCTCGGCCGCCGGTCCGGGCAGCTTCTCCGTCGGCTTCCTGGATGCGCTCGCCCGCATCGATCCGGCCGGTCTCGACGCCAGGGCACGGGTGGTCGTGCTATGAGGCGCATCGATCTTTCCGTCTATCTCGTGCTCGACCCTGACCTTTGCGCGGAGCGGGGCATGGTGGAAACCGCACGACTGGCCGTTGAAGGCGGCGCCACCGTCGTGCAACTGCGTGACAAGCGAGCCGACACGGCAGCCATGATCGAGACGGGCGGGGCATTGAAACAGGTGCTTGCCGGAACAGGCGTGCCGCTGATCGTCAACGACGATGTCGAGGCAGCCATGGCCATCGGCGCGGATGGCGTGCATGTCGGCCAGTCCGACATGGCGGCTGAAGAGGTGCGCCGCCGCATCGGGCCGGACATGATCCTCGGCCTTTCCATCGGGACGGTCGAGCTTGCCCATGCCCTCGATAGCTCCGTGGTTGACTATGTTGGCGTCGGTCCGGTCTTTCCGACCTCCACGAAACCTGGCCATCCCCCGGCCATCGGCTACGAGGGGTTGGCGGCGATCACGGCAGCTTGCAGTGTGCCTGTCGTTGCGATCGGCGGGCTGAAGCGGCAGCATGTGGTCGATACGCTGAAGACCGGCGTCAATGGGTTGGCGGTGGTCTCGGCCATCTGCGGCACGCCGGACCCCAGGCAGGCGACCGCTGATCTGGTATCCGCCGTGCGGGAGGCGCGGACATGATCGCCAATGTCCTGTCGATCGCCGGCTCCGATCCCTCGGGCGGTGCAGGCATCCAGGCGGATCTGAAGGCCTTTTCCGCGCGCGGCGTCTATGGCATGGCCGTCATCACGGCGCTGACCGCCCAGAATACGCAAGGGGTTTCGGCCGTTCATCCCGTGCCCCCGGATTTCGTCGCTGAGCAGATTCGCATGGTCTTTGCCGATGTCAGGGTCGATGCGGTGAAGATCGGCATGATCGCCAATGCCGATATTGCCGAGGCGGTAGCCGCGGCGCTCTCCCCCCATCGCGGTATTCCCGTGGTGCTGGACCCGGTCATGATCGCAAAGGGCGGCGCTGCCTTGCTCGACCGCCACGCGGTGGCCGCCCTGAACGGCGCGCTGCTGCCGCTCGCGACGCTGCTGACGCCAAACCTGCCCGAGGCCGCAGCCTTGCTGGGGCGCGCGGAAGCCCAGAACAGGGCCGAGATGGAGGAGCAGGCGCGCGCCTTGCTGGCACTTGGGCCGGCCGCCGTGCTGGTCAAGGGCGGCCATCTGGCCGCACAAGACAGTCCCGACGTGCTGATCTCAGCGGAGGGGACGTCATGGCTTGAGGCGGCAAGGGTGGAGACGCGCAATACCCACGGCACGGGCTGCACGCTGTCCAGCGCTCTGGCTGCCGAGCTTGCCAAGGGGCGTTCGCCACTGGAGGCCGCCCAGGTGGCCAAAGCCTATCTGGCCGGTGCCATCGCGGCGTCAGGCCAAGTCTCGGTCGGGTCAGGCCATGGACCGGTGCACCATTTCCACGAGGTGTGGCAGGGCTAAGTTACGAGAACCGCCACGACGTTGCGTGTGTGGCGGCTCTGGCCGATGTCTCAAAGCGTCAGTGCGCGGCCTTGATGAAGGTGCCGTTCTGCAGTTCCTTCATCGCCTGCATCAGCTCCTCGCGCGTGTTCATGACGATGGGGCCATGCCATGCGACGGGCTCCTGGATCGGCTTGCCGGAGACCAGAAGGAAGCGGATACCCTTCTCACCGGCCTGAACCGTCACTTCGTCGCCGGTATCGAAAACGACAAGCGTGCGATTGCCGGAGAGGTCGCGGATGTTCAGTTCCTCGCCCTGAAACTCTTTCTCGATCCGCACGCCGAAGGGCTTTGAGGCATCCCGGAACGAGCCGGAGCCGGCGAAGATATAGGCGAAGGCGGAGCGATAGGTATCGACCGGGAAGGTCTTGCGCTTGCCCGGCGCCAAAGAGATGTCGAGATAGACAGGTTCGGCGGCTATGCCATCCACCGGGCCGGTCTTGCCCCAGAAATTGCCGGTGATGACGCGCACGACGGTGCCATCGTCATCGACGACGACAGGGATATCTGCGCCCTTGATGTCCTGATAGCGCGGCGCGGTCATTTTCAGCGACGAGGGCAGGTTGGCCCAGAGCTGGAAGCCATGCATCTTGCCGGCGAAATCGCCCTTGGGCATTTCCTGGTGCATGATGCCGCTGCCGGCCGTCATCCACTGCACGTCGCCGGCGCCCAGCATGCCGCGATTGCCCAGACTGTCCCCATGCTCCACCGTTCCCGCCAGAACATAGGTGATGGTTTCGATTCCGCGATGGGGATGCCAGGGAAAGCCGCGCACATAGTCCTGCGGATTGTCGTTGCGGAAGTCGTCCATCATCAGAAAGGGATCGGTCATGGAGGGATCACCGAAGCCGAAGACGCGGTTCAGTTTGACGCCGGCGCCTTCGACGGCGGGCGTGGCTCGGCTTTCATACTTGACGGGGCGTATGGACATGAGCGGGCTCCTTTCGAGCGATTTGTCTGTTGAAAGCAATATAATCCATTGCCCGCGGACACGAAGGGGTACCGATCGGAACGCAGTGTTCACAAAACATACGACCGCACTGCAAAAACAGATTGCCGTGTCAGTCAAATTTCTGTCATGAATATACCATCCGTTAACGCTTCGTTAGCCGAACAGGCGAAAGATGGATTGGCGTTGTTTCGCTTGAAAATGCGGAGTTGCTGTAGAATGTGTCGTTGGGCAGCCTATCGCGGCGAACCGCTCTATCTGGAAGAGCTCGTCACCTCGCCGGCCCATTCCCTGATCGAGCAGTCCCACTGCGCCACCCGCGCCAAGACGCCGACCAATGCCGATGGTTTCGGCATTGCCTGGTATGGCGACAGGCCGGAGCCGGGGCGCTTTCGCGATATACTGCCGGCCTGGTCGGACTGCAATCTGAAGAGCCTGGCGCGCCAGATCCGCTCGCCGCTGTTCCTCGCCCATGTGCGCGCCGCCACCCATGGCGCGACGCGGCGGGACAACTGCCACCCCTTCGTTCACGACAACTGGTCGTTCATGCACAATGGCCAGATCGATCATTTCGACCAGCTGCGCCGATCCATGGAAATCATGCTGGACGATACGCATTTTCATGCGCGCCACGGCACCACGGATTCCGAGCTGCTGTTTCTGCTGGCCATGCAGCTGGGCTTGCGAGAGCGTCCGCTGGATGCGATCAGCGAGGCGATCGGCTTTGTCGAACAGCTGAGCTACAAGCTGACAGGTGCTGCGCGCGTCCGCTTCACGGCCGCCTTTTCCGATGGTGCCACGCTCTATGCCGTGCGCTACGCGACCGATTCCCAGGCGCCGACGCTGTTTGCGGCGCCCATGGGTGGTGATGGCGGCTATTGCCTGGTCTCTGAGCCGCTGAACGATGAGACCGATACCTGGGTCGAAATCCCGGATGGCAGCGCTGTGATCCTGAGCGAAAAGGGTCTTGATGCCGTCGAGTTCCGCCCCGCACGCCTGCCGCCAAAACCCGTATTCGAGGTCATGGCGGGCGCTGCGCGCTAAAGCGCGTCGCGATCTTTCAGATTCGCTTTCCACGCTTTAGTCTTTGTTTTTTGAGCATGTCGTTATCGCAAAACCGCGGCACACTTTTGCGCGACATGCTCTAATCAATCCGTGACAATCCCAAGTTCCGCCCGCCGCTTCTTGGTGAGCCCTGCGGCGACCAAGGCATGCGAGCGCGTCAGGTAGTGCCGCATCTCGTCGTCGGTCAGCGGCGAATGGGATGAAATCATCACCCACTTGCGCTTGGCGAAATAGGGTGCCTGGCCGATGCCATCGAGCGCGGTCAGGATCTCGAAGCTTTCTTCGGGACATTTGACCACGATCCGCGCCCGGTCGGCTTCGACATTCCAGACCGAGAACACCTTGTCGCCCACCTTGGCAACTCGCGAATCCCACTGGTCGCCAAGGGTGACGCCGGCCAAGCCGGAAACGAAATCCTGAAAGTTTTTCTGCTCGAACAGGCTCACGGTGCTGTTTCCTCGGCAAGTTTGTCCGCAATTAGCAATGCCAGACGGGTCGCGACCTCGTCCTTGTCGAGGTCGGGCCAGGCTTCGACGCCTTGATGGGAAATGATCCTCACGCTGTTGCGCGTGCCGCCCATGATGCCGGTCTCAGGGGAGACGTCATTGGCAACGATCAGGTCGGCGCCCTTGCGTTCCAGCTTGGCCCGCCCATTGGCCTCGACATTCTGCGTCTCCGCCGCAAAGCCCACCACGATTTTTGGCCGCTGCTCATGGTGCCCGACGGTCTTGAGTATGTCAGGGTTTTCCGTGAGCTGCAGGGGAGGAGGCGCCTCGCCCGGCTGCTTCTTGATCTTCTGGTCTGCGGAACTTGCAACGCGCCAATCGGCAACGGCGGCCACCATGACGGCAATATCGGCGGGCAGCCGCGACACGACGGCATCACGCATCTCCTCGGCCCGTTCCACATGCACAGTGGTCACCCCCTGCGGGTCGGGTATCGTCACCGGACCGGAGACCAGGGTGACATCCGCTCCCAGCTTCGCCAGTGCCGCGGCAATGGCATGGCCCTGGCGGCCGGAAGACCGGTTAGCGATGTAGCGCACGGGATCGATCGGCTCATGGGTCGGTCCCGAGGTGACGATGGCGGTGCGGCCGGCCAGCGGCTTCGGCGCTGGATCAAGTATGGTGATGACGGCGGATACGATCTCAAGCGGTTCTGCCATACGGCCGATACCGGCCTCGCCGCTTTCGGCCATCTCGCCGGCCATCGGACCGATGAAGTGGCGGCCATCGGCCTCCAGTGTAGCCCGGTTGCGGCGCGTTGCCGGGTTTGCCCACATCTGCGGGTTCATCGCCGGCGCCAGCAGCACCGGGCGGTTGGTTGCCAACAACACGGCGGAGGCGAGATCGTCGGCCAGTCCGTGGGCCATCTTCGCCATCAGGTCGGCTGTGGCAGGGGCCACCAGGATCAGATCGCAATCGCGCGCCAGCCGGATATGGCCGACATCCTGCTCGTCTTCGCGCGAAAACAGATCGACATAGACATGGGATGCGGAAAGCGCGCCGACGGCGAGTGGCGTCACGAATTCCTGGGCCGCCCGCGTCATGACAGGGCGCACTTCAGCGCCGCGTTCCCGCAACCGACGGATCAGATCGAGGCTTTTATAGGCGGCGATACCGCCTGATATGATCAGCAGAATGCGCTTTCCCGAAAGCACCATAGTACAAAGGCTCCGTGGCGGTCAGTGGCCGCAACCTATCGGAAAATCGGAGCGGGTCAAATCCGCGCTCGGCCGCGCCGCATCACGCTGCCTTTGCGGCGGCAAGGCCATGAATTCCCAGCGCAAAAAAGCGATCAATCCCGGCCATCGGCAACAGGCTGACCAGTTCGGCATCAAAGGCCTCCGATGCCAGTTCCTCCTCGATCGCCTCGACCTCCGCAGACAAGGGGCGGTCCACATCGTAAAAGGCGGCATGGCGGCGCACGACGCCATAGATCAGCCCGGCAACGCCCTTGGGTTTATCGCCCATGATATCCATGGCCTGCGCCGAGAGCAGGGCTTCGAGTGCCGACATGCGCTTCAAGGCCCGCATCTGCCGGTCCAGGCGCTCGATGACGAGCGGCAGGAACGCGGCCTCGTCCTCCATGCCACCGGCGACCACCAGGGACTGGGCCGAAACCGGGTTTGACATCGACAGCACCCGTGAGAAGATTTCACCGGCCAGCTTGATGATCGGCCCGAAGCCCGTGGCGATCGCACCCTGCGGCACCAGGTTGACGGGCAGGTTGCGGCGCTGGCCGTTACCCAGGATCACGCAGCGGTTGAAGGCATTGCGCGCCGCATGGGCCATGCACAGGATGCTGGCTTCCAGAAGCACGGTGACGTCGAGCGGCAGCGACCCGCCTGATGTCAGAACACGATCGCCGGCGATAATCGGATTGTCGTCGCAGCGCGCGGTCGCCGCGATCAGCCGCTCGCCTGACGACAGCAGGCTCTCGAACACGGAGCCAAACACTTGCGGGATCATGCGCAGGCTGAGCGGATCCTGAACATGGGTGCCTTCCGGCCAGTCCCAGCCTTCCGATGCCTGGCAGAGCCATTCGCCGATCATGGCCTCGCGCGTCGTGCCCACATAGGTCACGGCAAGCCAGGGATCGCGCGAGGCGCCGAGCGCCGCGGCCGCCATCATGCCGGTGGCGAGCAAGGTGCGCACGGTGGAGGCTGCGGCGCGGGTGGCTTCGGCGGCAGCAGCAAAGCTGACCGCATTGACCCCAAGCGATGCCAGCCCGTCGCGCGGCGCCATGCGCACGGCGCTGAGACCGGCCGCGGCAAAGGCATCGGCCGCGGACATGCGCCGGCCCTTGTGAACGGCTTCGCCCACGCCGGTCAGCACGGCGCCGATCTGGCCCATGAGACCGATATCCGCGCAGCCGATCGAGCCGGTGCGGCGTACCACAGGAATGACATCGGCGCTGAGGAGCGCCAGAAAGGCCTCGACCAGTTCCGGGCTGCAGCCCACATGGCCGGTCAGCGTGGTGTTGATGCGGATCGCCAGTGCATTGCGCACCACGGAGCAGGGAAAGGCCTCGCCAGTGCCGAAGTGATGGGCGCGCACAAGGCCAAGATTGAAGCGGTCGAGTTCCGCCACCGACCATTCCACATCCTTCATCGCGCCGACGCCGGTCGTCGCACCATAGACCGGCACGCCCGCGGCAATGGCGCGCTCCAATACGGCGCGTGCCTGGCGGACCCGCTCCAGGCCGGCGGCCGAAGGCGTCGGGGTCACCGAGCCGTTGCCGATCCTGTGCAGATCGGCAAATGACAGTTCCTGGCCCGACAATTCAAGCACGGATCGCACCATGCGGCTGCCTGTCCCTCTGCTATGACGAATGGCGACCATCATAGGCCGCCTCTGGTTCGAGATTATGGTCCTTGCGCGTCATCTTCAGATGCATTCAGGCCAGGCCGACCAGCGATGGAATGTCTTACGCTTTCAGATGAATTGGCACCTCGGCACAGGTGCCGCGTTCGGTCGGACGATATTCCAGGCCCGGCCCGAGGCTGAGCGCCATGGCCTTGACGATCCGGCTGCCAAGCCCGGTGCCTTTCGGCGCGGCACCAGACGTCACGCCGACACCGTCGTCCTCGACGGACAGAAGCGCGCGCATCTCTTCTACCTGCCTCAGCCGCACGCGGATCTCGCCGCCCGCGCCCTCGGGATAGGCGTATTTGAAGGCATTGGTTACCAGTTCCGTGACAACCATGCCTACAGAAACCGCCTGGTCGGCCGAGAGGGATATGGGGTCTGACTCGAGCGTCAGATGAACCGCGCCGTCAGGGCCTGCAAGCGAGTTGCTGATCTCGCTGGTCAAACGACCGAGATAGCGATCCATCTCCACCCGGCTGACATCGTCTGATGTGTAGAGGCTGCGATGCATGCCGGCTATGGCATTGATACGCGCCTGTGTCTCCGCAAGCTCCATGCGCACGTCTTCGCTCTGCGAATTGGAAATCTGCAGGCGCAGCAGGCTCGCCACCAGCGCCAGCGAATTGGCGACCCGATGATTCACTTCGGCCAGCAGCGCTTCCGCACGCTCCTTGCCCAGGCGGATCTCCTCATCGGCCCTGGCCTTGGCCTCCCGCAATTGGGCTGTGGCTATAGATTGCTCGATGGCCGAGATCAACAGCGGCAGAAAGTCGTCGCTGACGGTCTTGATGACATAATCGGCAGCTCCGGCCTTCATCGCTTCGATGGCGATGCTCGCCTCGTTCGAGCCGGTTACGTAGACCACGGGAAGCGTGATGCCCTCGGCATGAAATCGATGCAGTACGTCATGCCCGGTCGTGCCGCGCAGGTAATGGTCGAGGACGACGGCATCAAAGCGCCGGTCAGACAAGTGCTGAAGCGCCGCATCAAGGTCCTCGGCATGCACGACCTCATGGCCAAGGCGACCCAGTGCCTTCTGGACGAGCCTCACGATCGCGACGTCATCGTCCAGATAAAGGATGCACATGCTCATCGGGCGGCGCCCGTTTCAGGGGATCTGCATGACCGAGAAGAACAGGCCCAACTGCCGGATGGCATTGGCGAAATTGTCGTAGTCCACTGGTTTCGTAATATAGACATTCGCCCCGAGGTCGTAACAGCGCTGGATTTCGCGTTCGTCATCGGTCGTCGTGAGAATGACGACTGGCAGGCGGCGCGTATGCGGGTTGGATTTGACTTTGTCGAGGATATCCGTCCCGGACATATCCGGCAAGTTGAGATCGAGCAGGATCAGCAGATATCGATCCCGCGAAACTTCGCCGCTGCGGTCCTTGCCCAGGATAAAGTCCAGCGCCTCCGTCCCGTTGGTGAACGGAATGATCTCGTTGTTGACGCCGGCGCGGCGCACATTCTTCTCGATCAGACGGGCGTGACCCTCGTCGTCCTCGATCATGATGATGGTGACTTCTTTTCCCACGGCCTTCATTCGTCAACTCCGTACAATTCGCGAAAGGTCTGATGGCAGGCGCAGTACGAAGGTCGATCCTTTTCCAAGTTCCGACTTAACGGTAATCTCACCGCCCAGGTTCCGTGCCAGCGACCGGACATGGGCCAAACCGATGCCCTCTCCGACCTTGTCCTGTTGCCCGGCCCGCCGAAACAGCTCGAAGATCCGTTCGTGGTCCTCTTGCGCAATGCCGCGCCCATTGTCTTCCACTTCGATGCGGACCATCTGCCGGCCTTCCGGTTCGACCCGCACCGCCATGATCAAGGGGCGCTCAGCATGCTTATATTTCACAGCATTGTCGAAAAGGTTACCAAGTATTTGCTCCAATGACAATTTATCCGAGATGATCGAGGGCTTCTTCACCTGGATATCGACGTGGCCGTCGGTTTCGGCAATCTGGTGATGAACGCTGGCGCTGGTCGCCTCCACCAATTCTTTCAGGTCAATCTTTTCAGGCTTCAGCTGCCTGCGACCATCGCGGGAGATCTTCAGGATGGCATTGATCAGGCCGTCCATCTTGCGCGTCGACGAGCGAATGAAGGAAATCGCCTCCGGAAGGTCTTCCGATGCCGCAAGGCGTGCATTCTGGATCTGCTCCGGGGTGAGACTGCCGCCATCGGCGAGTACATAGGTCTGAAGCGATTTCAACGCCGTGTCGAGTTCGGCCGTGAAGCCCATGACATTGACGAGCGGTGCGCGCAGGTCGTGGGTGACGATATAGGCAAAGCGCTGCACCTCCTGGTTGGCCCGTATCAGGTCTTCTGTGCGCTCCGCGACCCGGGCTTCAAGTCCCGCATTGAGCGTTTCGACTTCTTTCTGTGCCCGTGCCAGATCCCGCACGTGCTGCATGACGATGACGATGGAGCCGCCGACGACAAGGAAGATCGCGACGGCCCCTCCAATCGTGAACCACTGCAACTGATTGGAATATTCAAGCTGCCTGTTGACGCCGGCCTCGACATTGAGGTCGGACTGGCTGCGCACATATCCCAGTATTTCGCGAATGGTGGCCATCTGATCCCGGCCGATCCCGGTTCGCACGATCGCCACCGCATCGTCGCGCTGACCTGCCTTGACCAGGCTGATCGATCGGTCGAGTTCGGCGAGTTTCTGCCCGACCAGCCGGGTCAGATCGGGCATGCGCGCCTCTTTCGAAGGCCGGTTCTTTACCTCACTGACCAACCGTTCGAGGTTGCGATGTACGTCGTCGAGAGAGGCGCTATAGGGTTCCAGGAAGGTTGCATCGCCGGTCAGAACAAAGCCGCGCTGACCGGTTTCTGCGTCTACAAGGTTCTGGAGCAGGTCTGCGGCGGTGCGCCGGATCTGCCGCTCTTCCATGATGTAGCTGAAGGTTGATCGCGTCTGCTCCACCAGCCACAAAGACGATACGATAAGCCCAGCGAGGATGCTGGCACCGACGACCAGCATCAGTAAGGTCGTTCGGGCGAAGCTGATATTATCCTTGGCCATCGTGTTCCTGCCCTATCGTTGCGCCCGTGGTGTCGTTTTCGCGTCGGCGGCCAGCGGCCCGGATGGGCGCCAGATCGGCAAAGACTTGCCGATTGTCAAATTCGGGTTAAGCAGGTTTTGCCGGATGATCAACCGATTTTGACCGCGATCACCGCCAGCAGCACGACAATTGCCCAGAGGGCCAGGCGCGCATACCGGTTGTGATGGGCTTCCGATCGGCCGATGGCATCCGCCGTTTCCTTGTCGAAGCGCAGCCCGTGCTCGCTCATCTGCATCAGTTGTCCATGCAGCTTTTCCGTCTTGGCGGCGATCTCGGGAGCAGCCTCTGCAAGCCGCAGTGCCGCCTTCAAACCGTCCTTGAGGTCGACCGCAATGCGCTTCGGACCTAAGTTGTCGCGGATCCAGCTGGAGACCACGGGTTCGGACGCCTTCCACATGTTGAAGCGCGGATTGAGAATGCGGGCGACGCCCTCCACCACGACCATGGTCTTCTGCAGCATGACCAGTTCGGGCCGCGTTTCCATGTCGAACAGTTCAGTCACTTCGAACAGCAGCGTCAGCAGCTTGCCCATGGAGATGGTTTCGGCTGGCTGGCCGTGGATCGGCTCGCCGATCGCCCGGATCGCCTGGGCGAAACTTGCGACATTGTGATGGGACGGCACATAGCCCGCTTCGAAATGCACCTCCGCCACCCGCAGATAATCCCGCGTGATGAAACCGTAGAGGATCTCGGCGAGAAAGCGCCGTTCCTTTTTGCCAAGCCGCCCGGCGATACCCATGTCGACGGCAACGATCATGCCGGCGTCATCGACGAACAGGTTGCCAGGATGCATGTCGGCATGGAAGAAGCCGTCCCGCAACGTGTGACGCAGGAAGGACTGGATCAGAGTATCCGCCAGCCTGTCCAGGTCATGGCCCGCGGCCTTCAGCGCCGCGACATCCGACATCTTGATGCCGTCGATCCACTCCATGGTGATGACGTCTCGACCGGTGCGTTCCCAGTCGACGGCAGGAACCCTGAAGCCCGGATCATCGCGCGTGTTTTCCGCAATCTCCGACAGTGCCGCCGCTTCCAGGCGCAGGTCCATTTCCACCTTGGTGGTCTGTTCCAGGGTGCGCGTCACCTCGACGGGCCTCAGGCGGCGCGCATTGGGAACAAAGCGCTCCTGCAGATGGGCGACGAGATACATGGCTTCGAGATCGTCGGCGAAACGCTTGCGCACGCCGGGACGGATCACCTTGATCGCCACCTTGCGCCGTTCCCCGTCACGGGTCTCGACCTCGCCGGGATGCACCTGGGCAATGGAGGCTGCGGCGATGGGCGCGCCAAACTGGGTGAACAGCTCGCCTACGGGCCGGCCGAGCGATCCTTCGATGCACGCCTTTGCCGCCTCAGGCGGGAAGAAGGACATCCGGTCCTGCAGCGCGGAGAGGTCCAGCGCAAATTCGGTGCCGACGACGTCGGGTCGGGTGGCCAGGAACTGGCCGATCTTCACATAGGACGGTCCGAGCCGCGCCACGGCCTTGGCCAGCCGATCGGAGCGCTCGCGGTCGAGCGCCTTCTGGCGGGCGAACAGGCCGGCAAAGGACTTTGCCATGCGAATGGCGGGCGGCAGGTCGTCTGCCGGCAGGGCGGAGATGACGCCTTCGCGCACCAGAACCCAGCCCACCTGCGCCAGGCGGAAATATGCGCCGATCGTGCTCATGCGATCAGATTTTCCAACCGGAATGCAGCGCGGCGATCCCGCCGGTATAGTTGGTGAAGGTCACACGGGAGAAGCCGGCCTCTGAGATCATGGTGGCAAAATCGCGCTGGTTGGGGAACTTGCGGATCGATTCCACCAGATACTGATAGGGTTCGCTGTCGCCGGTGATCATCTTGCCGAAGCGAGGGATGGCGTTGAACGACCACTGGTCATAAAACCGGTCCAGCAACGGCATTTCCACTTCGGAAAACTCCAGAACCAGCAGCCGTCCGCCGCGCTTCAGCACCCGGTGGGCTTCCTTCAGCGCCACATCGATGCGCGGCACATTGCGGATGCCGAAGGCGATCGTATAGGCGTCGAAACTGTTTGCGTCGAAGGGCAGGTCTTCCGCATTGGCCTCCACGAAGGTCAGATTGGGCGACAGGCCCTTCTTCTCGGCCCGTTCAGCGCCAACGCCCAGCATCGAGCCGTTGATGTCGAGCACGGTCGCATGCGCCTGGCGACCCGAAGCCTCGACGATCCTGAAAGCGATATCGCCGGTGCCGCCAGCCACATCGAGAACGCGATAGGCCGGATCCTTGCGCGGGTTGAGCGCCGCGACCATCGCGTCCTTCCAGACCCGGTGCAGCCCCGCCGACATCACGTCGTTCATGATGTCGTAGCGTTTGGCGACCTTATGGAAAACCTCGTTGACGAGACCCTGCTTTTCCCCTTCCGGGACATCACGGAACCCGTAAGAGGTTTCCATGCCGCCTTGGGCTGACGTGCGGCTTTCGGCCATTGGGGTACTCCATTGTCTGGCTTGGTCGAATTGACCATAGCGAAATCGTTCGCGGCGCGCTATCTCTGCCGCCGGAATGCCGGCTGCGGCACCTTGGCGCTGCTCTATAGAACAGATCGGCCGGTGCATAGAAAGAAAGATAGGCACGGAAACGCCTGATGCCAGAGTTGCCCGAAGTAGAAACAGTCCGGCGAGGACTGACGCCCGCCATGGAAGGCGCCTTCGTGACGCGGCTGGAATTGCGACGGCCCGACCTGCGCTTTCCCTTGCCGCAAGATTTCGCCGAGAGCGTGCAGGGGCGCCGCATTCTCGGTCTGGGACGCCGTGCCAAATATCTGCTGATCGACCTGGACGATGGCGCCACCATCATAGCCCATCTCGGCATGTCCGGCTCGTTCCGCATCGAGGATGCGGATGCGGCTGAGACGCCCGGTGTCTTCCATATGGAACGCTCGAAGGACGGCAAGCACGATCACGTGGTCTTTCATTTGGAGGACGAACGTGGGCAGCGGCGGGTGGTCTATAATGATCCCCGTCGGTTCGGCTTCATGCTCTTGGCCGCGCGCCGGGACCTCGACTCTCATCCATCCCTGATGGGGCTTGGCCCGGAGCCGGTGGGCAACAGCCTGAGCGCCGATCTGTTGGCGGAACGCTTTGCCGGCAAGAGCCAGGGCCTGAAGCAGGCCCTGCTCGATCAGCGCAACATCGCGGGCCTCGGCAATATATATGTCTGCGAGGCCTTGTGGAGGGCGCGGCTCTCCCCGACGCGACCGGCTGCAACCGTCGTGACGCCGACGGGGCGCCCTAGGAAGGAACTGAGCCTGCTGACCTCAGCCATCCGCGAGGTGATCGCCGAGGCGATCGAGGCGGGCGGCTCCTCCCTGCGCGACCATATCCAGGCGGACGGCACGCTCGGCTATTTCCAGCATCGCTTCAGCGTCTATGACCGCGAGGGCGAACCCTGCCCGGCCTGCGGCACGCCAATCCTTCGGGCAGTCCACGGCGGGCGATCATCTTTTTACTGTGATATATGCCAGAGATAGAGCTGGTGAGTGAGCATGGGAGCGACACATGAGCTATGAAACCCTTCTCTTGGAAACCCGCGATGCCGTGGCGATCATCACCCTGAACCGGCCGCAGGCGTTGAATGCGCTGAATGCCAAGGTCCTGACGGAACTGCGCGCGGTGCTGTCGGCGCTTCAGGCGGATGCCGCCATCGGCGCCGTGGTTCTGACCGGCTCGGAAAAGGCCTTCGCCGCCGGTGCCGACATCAAGGAAATGCAAGAACTCGATTTCGTCGATATGTATATGGGCGACTTCATCGGCGGCTGGGACGAGGTCGCAGCCTTCCGCAAACCCATGATCGCGGCCGTTTCCGGCTTTGCGCTGGGCGGCGGCTGCGAGCTTGCCATGATGTGCGATTTCATCATCGCCTCGACGACCGCCAAGTTCGGCCAGCCGGAGATTACGCTCGGCGTCATTCCCGGCATGGGCGGCACCCAGCGGCTGACGCGCGCCGTCGGAAAGGCCAAGGCGATGGATCTCTGCATGACGGGCCGGATGATGTCTGCGGAAGAAGCGGAACGCTCGGGCCTCGTCGCGCGCGTGGTTGCGCCCGAGACGTTGATCGATGAGGCGGTGGGGGCCGCGGCCAAGATCGCCTCCTTCTCGCAGCCGGCCGTGCGCATGATCAAGGAAAGCGTGTCGCGATCCCACGAGCTGACGCTCGCGGAGGGCATGCGCTTCGAGCGGCGACTGTTTCACTCCCTCTTCGCCACTGAGGACCAGAAGGAGGGGATGGCGGCCTTTGTCGAGAAGCGCAAACCGGCCTTCAAGAACCGCTGAGACTGGCAAAGGGATTCCGCAGAATCTGCGTTGACGGCTCCGTCAATTCCCGCTATATGCCCGCCCACAGTCAGGGAAGCCGATGGCTTCTCGAAATTTGCTCCCGCATCGCTGGTGGAACAGGTCGCATGACTTGGCGCGGCAGGTGAGGGTTTTGGATCGAATTGAAGAGAGGCATAAATGGCCAATACATCCTCGGCTAAGAAGGCGACCCGCAAGATCGCTGGCCGGACTGCAGTCAACAAGATGCGCCGTTCGCGCGTGCGCGGCTTCATCCGCAAGGTTGAAGAAGCCATCGCATCGGGCGATGCTGCACTGGCAAAGGATGCCCTGACGGCGGCTCAGCCGGAACTGCATCGCGCAGCCACCAAGGGCGTGATGCACGCCAACACCGTATCGCGTAAGATCTCGCGTCTGGCGCATCGTGTGAAGGCTCTCTCGGCCTAATTTTTAACATATTTGTTAAGACTAATGAGCCTGGTCGCTTGACCGGGCTTTTTTGCGTTTTCATTCTATCCGCTGGACAAGCCGTTCTCGTTTGACATTTACGTGTCATTGCAATGACAGATTTTATCTTTTGATTTCAATGGGTTATTGGAGGACCCCGAGGGCGGGCAAGCTTCACTTAACGGCAGGTGGCGCTGGTTTTGAGTCAAGCGGATTTTTATTTTTTTTGTTCGCCTGGGAGTTCCATAGCCTGCTTTTTGCAAAACCCTTGATTCAAAACGGATTCTTTTTTCCATTTTTGTGACATGCAAAATGGGCCTCCGGAGTCAACGGGCATCCCTTAATTTTGCGTAAAATTCATTGTTGATCTTGGCTTTTGATCCTGCCTAAATGACCTCCAGCAAGGGGCGCGGGAACGGGACAACCGGAACCTAAGAACTCTTGGGAGAAGTCGGATCGCCACTCCGTTCAGGGGAGGTTTGGTTCGGTTTCGCTTTTTTCAGACAGCGTTTGAGGTTGAGCCGGAATCCATCAAGATTTCCGGGACGGTGACTTTTTGATGTTGGCGGCAACTTTCGGGTTCTGCGTCAGTTTGGAAGGAGAGGTAGGATCTGTCGTCATGACGAGGATGACGAGGGAGCCGAGCAGGGTGAGCAATGGAGTGATCCGGTGTTGAAGCCGGATATGGGAATTGCATCGTGATGCCACGTTACGAGGACGGGGCATCGGATGGGGCGGTCAGTGATCAGCTGGCGGCCGAAAGAATGAAATTTTGGAAGGCGGCAAAATGCAATTGAATGTCAAGAATACCGGTGCTGTGGCTGAGGGTCACGGGCATCAGGTGCTCAATGCCGTTTGTTCTGGAGCGGCAGGGGAAAAATCCGAAATGAACAGCGATGCTTTGTTTGAGCGTTTCAGCGCGCGGCTGAGGGCTCAGGTGGGCCCTGACGTTTTTTCCAGCTGGTTCGGGCGGCTGAAGCTGCATTCGGCCTCGAAGAGCGTGGTCCGCCTGACGGTTCCGACGACGTTCCTGAAATCGTGGATCAACAACCGTTATCTTGATCTGATCACCAGCATTTTCCAGGACGAGGATCCCTCGATCCTGAAGGTTGAGATCCTTGTCCGCAGCGCCAGCCGCGCGGGTCGGTCGACACCGGCTGACGATGCGCCACAGGTGGTCGAGCCGACATTGCCGGTTGCTCCCGCCCGCAAGACCGCACCCCAGTCCATTGGCCAGATGGTCCAGCCATCCGCGGCGCCGACCGGTCGTGCAGCGCCTGCAGGCCCCTTCTTCGGCTCGCCGCTCGATTCCCGCTACACCTTCGATGCGTTTGTCGAAGGCGCATCCAACCGGGTTGCCCTCGCTGCGGCCAAGACCATTGCCGAGGCCGGTGCCGGCGCGGTTCGCTTCAACCCGCTGTTCATCCATTCGTCCGTCGGCCAGGGCAAGACCCATCTGCTGCAGGCGATCGCCAATGCGGCTGTCGAAAGCCCGCGGGCACCGCGCGTGGTCTATCTCACCGCCGAATATTTCATGTGGCGCTTTGCCACCGCCATTCGCGACAACGACGCCCTGACGCTGAAGGACACGCTGCGCAACATCGATCTGCTGATCATCGACGACATGCAGTTCCTGCAGGGCAAGATGATCCAGCACGAGTTCTGCCATCTCCTCAACATGCTGCTCGACAGCGCCAAGCAGGTGGTCGTTGCTGCCGACCGCGCGCCGTGGGAGCTGGAATCGCTGGATCCGCGGGTGCGGTCGCGCCTCCAGGGCGGTGTTGCCATCGAGATGGAAGCCCCCGATTTCGACATGCGCCTTGATATGCTCAAGAGCCGCCTTGATGTCGCCCGCAAGGAAGATCCGAGCCTGGAGATCCCGGAAGAGATCCTGGCCCATGTGGCTCGCAACGTGACCAGCAGCGGCCGCGATCTGGAAGGTGCCTTCAACCAGCTGATCTTCCGTCGCTCGTTCGAGCCGTCGCTGTCCATCGAACGTGTCGATGAATTGCTGGCCCATCTGGTCGGCGCGTCCGAGCAGAAGCGCGTTCGCATTGAAGATATCCAGCGGGTCGTGGCACGCCACTACAATGTGTCGCGGCAGGAACTGGTCTCCAACCGCCGCACGCGCGTCATCGTCAAGCCGCGCCAGATTGCTATGTATCTGTCGAAGACCATGACGCCGCGCTCCTTCCCGGAAATCGGCCGCAGGTTCGGCGGACGCGATCACACCACGGTGCTGCATGCGGTCCGCAAGATCGAGGAACTGATCGGCGGCGACACCAAGCTCAGCCATGAGATCGAGTTGCTCAAGCGCTTGATCAACGAGAACAATGCCTGATTTGGCGCAGTCGATCTGCTGATGATGCCCTGAAAGCCCGTGCCCAGCGCGGGCTTTTGTCTGTTAAGCCCTCGGGGAGTGCAGGAGACACAGATGCCAGCAGGACCAGATGCGACTTTGCAATTCTACGCGGGAGAGGCGCAGACCTATGCCCGTCGCGGCCGCAAAGCCCAACTCAAGCGCCTCATGCCCTTCTGCGACCGGTTGCCGGCGGGAGGCCGCATCCTCGAACTCGGCTGTGGTGCCGGCGAGGATGGCGAGGCCATGCTGAAGCTCGGCTTCGATGTGTCGCCGACGGATGGCACGCCGGAATTGGCCGCACTGGCGCAGCAGCGCCTGGGTCGGCCTGTGCGGGTCCTGCGGTTCGAAGATATCAGCGAGATCGAGGCCTATGATGGCGTCTGGGCCTGTGCCTGCCTTCTCCACGTGCCCCGCGCCGACCTGTCTGGCGTTCTCGCGCTGGTCCGCCGGGCGCTGAGGCCGGCCGGCTGGGAGGATGTCGCAATCGATCGGGAGCAGGGCTCCGGCTATGACGGCGAACCCACGGATTGGCTGCATGTGACGGCGGTGAAGTAGCCCTGCTCAGCAGGCAAGATCCGCGACCACGGCGTCGAGGATCAGCATGCCCGCTGGCGTGCAGCGCAGACGGGAATTGCCGAGCCTTTCGATGAAGCCATGATCCAGCAGAACCTGCTCGCGCGCCGGATCCGGGTCCCGGCCCGACAGCTGCTGCCAGCGGGCGAGATCGACCCCCTCGCGCAGCCGAAGACCCATCAGCAACAATTCGTCGGCCTGTTCCTCGTAGCCGAGCAGGTCCTCGGTGACCATGCCATGGCCGTGGGTCTCGACCGCTTCCAGCCAGCGTTCCGGGTGGCGCTCGGTCGCCGTCGCCAGCTTGTCGCGTCCGCGTGTGAGCCGGCCATGGGCGCCCGGACCGATGCCGGCATAATCGCCATAGCGCCAATAGGTCAGATTGTGCCGACTTTCGGCACCGGGCCGGGCGTGGTTGGAAACCTCATAGGCCGGCAGCCCCTCGCTGGCGGTGATCGCCTGGGTGGCTTCGTATAGTTGCGCCGCCTGCTCCTCATCTAGCATCGGCAGCTTTCCAGCCTTGTGCAGGCCGTAGAAAGGCGTGCCTTCCTCGATCGTCAACTGATAGAGCGAGAGGTGATCGACCGCATAGGAGATCGCCTCGCGCAGTTCCCGGTCCCAGGCATCGATGGTCTGGCCGGGCCGCGCATAAATGAGGTCGAAGGACATGCGGGGAAAGATGTCACGGGCGAGCCGGATGGCCTTCAGCGCGTCCGCCACGTCATGCAGGCGGCCGAGGAATTTCAGATCCTTGTCGTTCAGGGCCTGCACCCCAAGGGAGACACGGTTGACGCCAGCGGCCCGGTAGCCATGAAAGCGCGTGGCTTCCACGCTGGAGGGATTGGCCTCCATGGTGATCTCGATCCCATCAGGCACATGCCAGCAGGCCGCGATGCCCTCCAGAATGGCGCCGATGGTTTCGGGCTGCATCAGGGATGGCGTGCCGCCACCGACGAACACACTGGTCACGGTCCGGGGGCCGCTCAACTGCCGCATGCGGCCCATTTCCCGGAGGAATGCCGTGGCAAAGCGCTCCTGGTCCACCTGATGGTGGCGCACATGGCTGTTGAAATCGCAATAGGGGCACTTGGCCGCGCAAAACGGCCAATGGATGTAAACGCCGAAACCCGGCTCCCCGGTATCCGGCAGAAGGAGCGGCGAGGCGTTGAGCATCGTGGTCTAGGCCTCCAGGCAGGTTTCGACGAACAGTTTGAAGGCGCGGGCGCGATGGGAGAGCGCTTGGCGGTCCCCCGGCTTCCATCCGTGCTTCTGTTGTGCCGTCATTTCCCCGAATGTGGTGTCGTGGCCCTCGGGTTTGAAGACCGGGTCATAGCCGAAGCCGCTGGTGCCGCGCGGCGGCCAGACGATATGGCCTTCGACCTCGCCGCGGAACAGCTCGGTATGGCCATCCGGCCAGGCCAGGCAGAGCACGCTGACGAAACGGGCTGTCCGCTGCTCCGTCGTTGTCGCGCCCTTTTCGGCGAGCGCCTTCTCGACCTTTTCCATGGCCATGGGGAAATCGCGGCTGCCATCCGCGCGCTCCGCCCAGTTTGCCGTATAGACGCCGGGCGCGCCATCAAGCGCATCGATGACCAGCCCGGAATCGTCGGACAGGGATGGCAGGCCGGAGGCTCGCGCCGAGGCCAGCGCCTTGATTGCAGCGTTTTCCTCAAAGGTCGTGCCGGTTTCGTCAGGCTCGGCAAAATTCAGTTCGGCGGCCGATTTCGCCGAAAAACCCAGCGGTCCGATCAGATCCGCGATCTCGGCAATCTTGCCGGCATTGTGGCTGGCGACGACAATCGTCTTGGTATCGAGCTTGCGCATGGCAGTTCCTGTCAAAGGTCCCAAAGGGCCGGTTCGGCGCATTCAAGGCTATTGCCGGCTGGGTCGCGAAAATAAATGGAGCGGGCGCCGTTCGGCCAGCGAAAATCCGACTCGATAGCGATGGCATGCTCGCCAAGGCGGCGCACGATATCGTCGAGCTGGGCGGGTTCGACACGAAAACAGGCATGCCCCGCGCCGGAGGTGCCATGGGTCGGAACCGGAAGGCTCCCCTGATGCGGCGGCTCCGAGGTCGCGGCCGGATTGAAGATCAGCAGCACGCCGGCCCCGCAGCGGAAGAAGACATGGCGACCGGGCACCGCAGTGATCTTGGATAGACCAAGCACGCCGTCATAGAAGGCCTCTGCCGCCTCGAGATCGGCCGCATAGAGGGCGGTTTCCATGATGCCGCGGATCGGGGTCTCCATGTCTGATGCCTCCGTCAGGCGATCGCCTGCTTCTGCAGGGCCACCAGGTCGGCAATGCCGGATTTTGCCAGCCGCAGCAGCGTCAGGAATTCTTCTTCACTGAAAGGCGCGCCTTCGGCCGTGCCCTGCACTTCGACGATCGCCCCGGAGCCGGTCATGACGAAATTGGCGTCTGTCTCGGCCGCCGAGTCCTCCAGGTAATCGAGGTCGATGACCGACTGCTTGGCAAAGACGCCGCAGGAAATGGCGGCCACATGATCCTTGAGAACCTTCTCGACCTTGATCATGTTGCGCGTTTCCATCCATTTCAGGCAGTCGTGCAGCGCAATCCAGGCGCCTGTTATCGACGCCGTGCGGGTGCCGCCATCGGCCTGGATCACATCGCAGTCGATCGTGATCTGTCGCTCGCCGAGCGCCTCCAGGTCCACGACGGCGCGCAGCGAGCGGCCGATCAGGCGCTGGATTTCCTGCGTGCGTCCGCCCTGCTTGCCGGCTGCGGCCTCACGCTTCATGCGCTCGCCCGTGGCCCGCGGCAGCATGCCATATTCGGCCGTGACCCAGCCCTTGCCGGTATTGCGCAGCCATGGCGGCGTCTTTTCTTCCAGGCTCGCCGTGCACAGCACATGGGTGTCACCGAACTTGACGAGGCATGAGCCCTCGGCGTGCTTGGAAAAGTTACGCTCGAACGAGACCTTCCGCATCTGCTCGGTTTTTCTGCCTGATGGTCGCATGGTGCTCTCCCGGATATCTCTTCAATCTCGCCTTGGTCGGCCTGGACCCGCTTGAACCTGGCGATTCTGCGGGCCTTCCATTGGCTCTAGGGGGCACGCGCGCGTTTTGCAAAGGAAAAGCGGGTAAAAGCCCGACGCCACGCCGTCTAAATTCTCTTTTGCGATTGCGGTGGAATGACTATATTCATGTCAAAGGCAATGAACGGGCGTAATCGCGCGGCATGGAGTTTCAGACGGCAAGCATCAGTGACGCATCGGGCACCTTGGACGAACGCTCGCGGGAGATCTTTCGACGTATCGTCGAAAGCTACCTGGAATCGGGCGAGCCGGTGGGTTCCCGCAACCTGTCGCGGCTCCTGCCGATGTCCCTGTCGCCGGCATCGGTCCGCAATGTCATGAGCGACCTGGAGGACCTGGGGCTGATCTACTCGCCCCATGTCAGCGCCGGCCGCATGCCAACCCAGATAGGACTGCGTTTTTTCGTTGATGCCTTCATGCAGGTCGGCGATCTCTCGGCCACCGAGCGCGACGCCATCGACCGGCAAATCCGCCCCTCAAGCCCCGACCAGCCGATGGAAAGCCTCCTGACCGAGGCAAGCCGTATGCTGTCGGGCCTGTCGCGCGGTGCTGGCTTGGTGATCGCGGCGAAGAGCGATCCGGTGCTGAAGCATGTCGAATTCATCCGGCTGGAACCGACCAAGGCCCTCGCGGTGCTCGTCGGAGAGCACAACCAGGTCGAAAACCGCATCATCGATTTGCCGGCCGGCATCACCGCATCCCAGCTGACCGAAGCCGCCAATTTCTTGAACGCGCATATGGCCGGGCAGACTCTGGGCGAGTTGCGCGGCCAGATCCTGAAGCTTAAGCAGCAGGTCGCCAGCGAGCTCGATACCCTGTCCCGCGATCTCGTGGAGCGGGGGCTGGCCATCTGGTCCGGCGGTTTGGATGAGCAGAAGCCGACGCGCCTGATCGTGCGCGGCCGGGCAAACCTGTTGGAAGGATTGGCCGGTTCGGACGATATCGACCGGCTGCGGCTCCTGTTCGATGACCTCGAGCGCAAGGAGAGCCTGGTCGAGATCCTGAACCTAGCCGAGAGCGGTCCCGGGGTTCGGATCTTTATCGGCTCCGAGAACAAGCTGTTCTCGCTGTCCGGATCCTCGCTGATCGTCGCACCTTATCGCGACGACGAGGACCGCATCGTCGGCGCCGTCGGCGTCATCGGTCCTACCCGTCTCAATTACTCCCGGATCGTACCCATGGTCGATTACACAGCGCAACTGATGGCGCGGTTGTCTCGTCGCACGCGATGAGCGGGTTTGACCCGCAGCGACGCGCGGCGCACTCTTCTTTGCCGCGCAAGCCTTGATTTTTTCACGCAAAACCATGATATCGGGCTCGGTTTTCAATATCACTTGGAGAACGTCATGACCGACGAGGCAAACAAGAACGGACCTGACGCTGAGGCCACCGAACAGCTCAACGACGCCGCGTCAGCGGGAGAGGACACAACGATGTCACCGCAGGAAGACGACGCGCTGGAAGCGTTGAGGGCCGAGAACAGCGATCTTCGCGACCGCTTTCTCCGTCTGGCCGCCGAGATGGACAATCTGCGCCGCCGCACAGAGCGCGAACTGAAGGACGCCAAGAGCTACGCCATCGCCAACTTCGCCCGCGATATGCTGGCCGTATCCGACAATCTGCGTCGTGCCATTGATGCTGTGCCGGCTGAAGCTCGTGCTGCCGCGGAAGCTGGCCTCACGGCCCTGATCGAAGGTGTCGAAATGACCGAGCGCGGCATGCTGTCGACCCTGGAACGCCATGGCGTTCACAAGATCGACGCCGAGGGCCAGAAGTTCGATCCGAATTTCCATCAGGCCATGTTCGAAATTCCCAACCCGACCGTGCCCAACAATACCGTCATGCAGGTCGTGCAGCCGGGCTATCGCATCGGCGAACGGGTCTTGCGTCCGGCCATGGTGGGCGTGGCAAAGGGCGGCCAGAAGCTCGACACCGTCGAGCCGGGTACAGCCCCGGTCAACGAGCGCGACGCCTGAAAATGGTCATCTTCTGAAGATTGATATCTGACGCCGCCGATTTTGCGGCCTTTTCCCTTGGGATGAAAGGCTTTAGGCGGCGTTGGAGGCCTGCTCCTCATTGAGGAAGGCATAAATGGCCGTGGCGGAATCTGTCGCGCGCAGCTTCGCCACCAGGTCCTGATCCCGCAACACGCGGGCGATCCTGGACAGCGCTTTCAAATGGTCTGCACCGGCCCCTTCGGGTGCCAGGAGCATGAAGATCAGGTCCACAGGCTCGTCGTCCAGGGCCTCGAAATCGATCGGCGCTTCAAGGCGCGCGAATATCCCGACAATCTTCGGCAGGTTCACAAGCTTGCCATGGGGTATGGCGATGCCATGACCGACGCCGGTAGACCCCAGCCGTTCACGCTGCAAGATGACGTCGAATATCTCCCGCTCGGAATGCCCTGTCAGCTTCGCGGCCTTACCAGCGAGTTCCTGGAGTAACTGCTTCTTGGAATTCACTCGCAGGGCGGGAAATATCGCATCTTGTTGCAGCAAATCTGCCAAGGCCATCGTAAAATCCTTTATGCCGCCTGGACCAGGGTGAGGGAAGCGACGGCTTGCGTCGCCTCCCAAGGCCACTCAGCCCTTGATATTGGCGGAATCGATCCAGCCGATATTGCCGTCCGTGCGGCGATACACAATATTCAACTCTTCGGTGCCCGGGCTGCGGAACAGCAGGATGGGCTCGTCTGTCATGTCGAGAGCCATGACGGCATTGGCGACCGACATGGTGCGAAGCTTCTTGGTGCTTTCCGCCACGATGGTGGGCGCAAAGTCCTCTGGAACTTCGTCATGCTCTTCAGCAACACTGTCCATGACCGTGTAGGCAACTTCCGCATGGGCATTGCCGTGGCCGTTCGTATGGTGGTCCTTCAGCTTGCGCTTGTAGCGGCGAAGACGCTTTTCGATGCGCTCGGCTGCCATGTCGAACGCAACCTGCGGATCGGTGGCTTCGCCCGCGGCGTGGAGATTGACCCCGCTATCCAGGTGGATGGCGCAATCTGCCGAAAAACGCGACGCCGACTTCGTCACCGTGGTCTGGCCCGAATACCCCCCGTCAAAGTACTTCGTGACCGCCTCTGCAATCCGCCCCTCGATCCGCTGCCGGAACGAGTCGCCGATTTCCATATGTTTGCCGGATACACGCACACTCATGGAGTTTCCCTTCTTATCGTGATTTGCGGGTATCAGTTTACGCCAAGCCAAGCGCGCATCCAAGCTTTTCAAGCGCCAATCGTGAACGATCACTTATGTACCGGCGGCAAGCTGGAAAATACCGGCCGGTCACCCGGTGATCCGCAAATTGACCATCGGGCGCGGCGCGGCTTCTAGCCCCCGTGCCCGGGAAAGTCAACTTACCCTCACCATTCTACCACGGATCAAGGGCACCACGTGCCTGTCAAGGCCTCATACTTTGGGAGGATGGATCAATTGGCGGCGGCCTTGGCGACGGCGCGTTTTTCCCGGCGGCGCTGGACGGACGAGGGTATGTTCATGGCTTCGCGGTACTTGGCAACGGTGCGGCGGGCGAGGTCCACGCCACCATCCTTCAGGGTGTTGACGATGTCATCGTCGGAAAGCACCGCATCGGGCGATTCCTGCGCGATCAGGGCACGGATGCGATGGCGAACCGCCTCTGCCGAATGGTTATCCCCACCTTCCGCCGAGCCGATCGAGACGCTGAAGAAATATTTGAGTTCGAACAGGCCGCGGGGGGTCAGCATGTATTTGTTCGAAGTCACGCGGCTGACGGTGGATTCGTGCATCTTGATGGCATCCGCCACCGTCCTGAGGTTCAGCGGCCTGAGGTGATCGACGCCATGGCGCAGAAAGGCATCCTGCTGGCGAACGATCTCGGTGGCGACCTTCATGATCGTCTTGGCGCGCTGATCGAGGCTCCGCGTCAGCCAGTTCGCATTCTGCAGGCACTCGGACAGGAAGGCCTGGTCGCCATCGCGGCTTGTGCCGTTCTTCGTCACCGAGGCGTAATAGGTCTGGTTCACCAGCACCCGCGGCAGGATGTCCGGGTTGAGCTCCACGATCCAGTTTCCATCGCTTGAGCTGCGGACCATGATATCGGGAACAACGGCCTCACTGGGGCTGTGCTCAAAGCCTGCACCCGGCTTGGGATTGAGCTTCCGGATCTCCGAGAGCATGTCGAGCAGGTCTTCCTCGTCCACGCCGCAGAGCTTTTTGAGGGTGCTGAAGTCCCGCTTGGCCAGCAATTCCAGATTCTGCACCAGCGCGGCCATGGCCGGATCAAGCCGGTCGCGTTGTGCCAGCTGGATCCCCAGGCATTCGCTAAGCGAGCGGGCAAAGACGCCGGGCGGATCGAGCGTCTGCAGCGTTACGAGAATCCGATCCATCGCCGCCGCGTCCTTGCCGAACCGGTTGGCGACCTCCTCCAGGTCAGCCCGCAGATAGCCGGCTTCATCCAGCTGGTCGATCAGCGACAGCGCTATCAGGCGATCTCCGGGATCCGCCAGTGCAAACGGGATTTGCTGGTTCAGATGGTCGCGGAGACTGGTCTGCCCGGCCACGAAATCATCGAGGTCGTAGGACTCGCCGGTGTCGCCACCGCTGCCCGGCATCGACTTCCACTGTCCCAGCAATTCAGGCGCATCGGCGCGGGGCGGCGGTGCATCATCGCCAAACACGCTGTCGAAATTCGCGTCCAGCCGATCCCCGAGGCCGTCTCCCTGCGCGGCCTCATACCAGTCGCTGGCAAGGCCGTTTGCCGAGGTCTCGCTTGTCCCGCCTTCACCCTCGCCGGAATCGGCATGGCCCGCATCCTCGATCCGCGGCGCATCTGTGCCCAAATCGCCATCATCTGATGACAATTCAAGCAGCGGATTTTTCTCTACTTCCTGCGCGATAAACTGGATCAGCTCAAAATGCGTCATCTGAAGCAGCTGAATCGACTGCATCAGCTGGGGTGTCATGACCAAAGACTGGTTCTGGCGCAGGAAAAGATTGGCGGACAGTGCCATGGCGGACGCGAAACTCCCCTTCGATTCCCCTTGGAGGCGAGCCCGCATGTCTGAATTCGGGCCAAATTCCAATTGGCCCAAAAATTGCTTTTTTAGAGAGTTTGGTCAAGCCGTCCCGTGTTGCCGGGCCGAATTTCTTGTTACGCCGCGCTTACAGGCTGAACTTGTCGCCGAGATAGAGACGCCGGACATCCGCATTGTTGACGATGTCGTTGGCACGGCCGTGTGTCAACACTTCACCCGCATGGATGATATAGGCGCGGTCGATCAACCCCAGGGTCTCACGCACATTGTGGTCCGTGATGAGAACGCCGATGCCGCGGGCCGTGAGGTGGCGTACGAGATTCTGGATATCGGACACCGAGATCGGGTCGACGCCGGCGAATGGCTCGTCCAGCAGCATGAATGTCGGATTGGTCGCGAGCGCGCGGGCAATTTCCAGTCGGCGGCGCTCGCCGCCTGACAGCGCGACGGCCGGCGATTTCCGGAGCTTTTCGATGTGGAACTCGGCCAGCAGCGAATCGAGCTGATGCTCGCGCTCGGCCTTGTTCTTGTAGTGAACCTCCAGCACCGCGGTAATGTTCTGCTCCACCGTCAGCCCGCGAAAGATCGAGGCTTCCTGCGGCAGGTAGCCGACGCCAAGACGGGCCCGCCGATACATCGGCAAGGCAGTCACGTCGTTTCCATCAAGCGCGATGGTGCCGAGATCGACGGGCACAAGGCCGGTGATCATGTAAAAGCACGTGGTCTTGCCCGCACCGTTTGGCCCGAGCAGCCCGACGGCCTCTCCGCGCCGGACGACAAGCGAAACGCCGTTCACCACCCGCCGCGTATTATAGGTCTTGGTCAGGCCATGGGCGATCAGCGTGCCGTCATAGCGCGCCTTATCAAGCGGTTTGTCGGCGTTGGGCGCAGGCTGCGCGCCAAATCGCTCGGTGATCTTCGAAACAAAGGGAAGTTTCACGTTGATGCCGGTCTTTATGGCTTGCGCTGCGACTTGGGGTCCAACTGGATCTGGACCCGCTTGCCGCAGCTTTCGAGTTTAGCCTGCCCGGTCTCCATTTGGACGGTAAGCCGACATCCGACGAACACGTTCTGCCCCTCAGACAGCACGACCTGCTTGCCCTCCAGCACGAAGGTCTGGCTGGTCATGTCGAAGTGCCCGGTATCGGCGGTTGCCTGCTGGGTTTCGGTCGACAGGAAAACCTTGTCGAGCACGTCGATCGTGTCGATGTCGGTATTGCCTCCTGATACGGACGAGCCTTCGCCCTTGTAATGCACGATCATGCGCCCGGCACGAAGCTGCGTTGTGCCCTGGACTGCCTTCACATTGCCCGTGAATTCGGCCACCTTCTCCTGCTCGCGGATCTGCAACTCGTTGCTTTCAATCTGGATCGGCTCGTCTCCGGACAGCTTCAAGCCGTTCATGCTTGTCGATGTGGAGGACTGCGCATATGCGGCGGACAATGCGCCCGCGGAGAGAGCAAAAACCACGGCGAAGACGCCGGCCTGCAGTGTCGTGTATCGATTGAGCATGGTCATGACGGGTCCGGCGTTTTCGTGTCTTGCTTGCGGATGGTCGAGGGGTTCGCATTCATGCGGACATTACCCGCAAAGGTGATGATCCGCCCCTTATCTGTCATCTTCAACGACTGCGCAACAATCGACATGCTTTCGTTGGAAATAGCGACGGGGGTATCCGCTATGAGATTCCCACCTTTGATATCGAGATGCGCTGACTGAAACTTTGCCTCAAGGCCGCTGCTCATCCGGACGGTGAAGGGCTTGTCGAGATCAAGCTTGTCGGTGGCGCGGTCGAATATGCCGCTGAGCGCCTCGACGCGGGCGATGAGCTTGTCATTGACCGGGACGGCGGCGTTGATGTCCTCAAGCGAAATGATGTTCGGGTTCTTGATGTCCTGCAGCGCCCGCTCGGCCCGCATCGAATAATTGATGCCGTCTGAGTTTCGTCCCGACACGGCCGGCTTTTCCATCACCACCTTGCCGTTTTCGATTCGTGCAGATTCGATCTTCAGGTTCTCGGGCAGGAAGGCCCGAACCGCGGAAACGGCAATGAACGACATGGAAATGGCCAACGCGGCAACGGGCAAGAGCACCTTCAGCCGACGCACACGCGCCGAATGGGCCAGCGCCTTTTTATAGGCGTCTTGCACACGCGGCCTGGCCGAGCCGGCCCTATCGTCGACAACGCTGTTGGACATTAAGCTCCCTTTGATTCCCGGTATCCGGCAGGCGCCAGACCTAGCGCTGCCCCGGTCCGTCCATACGGCCATAGCAGGCCGAAGCCGAACATACCGGTAGCCAATATGGAGATTAACCGGGCGCGAACAAGGCGGGCAACAGGTTTTTACATCACGAGCGCGTTGCTGGCGCTCTTTTGTAAGAGGCGCGGTATTCAAGATTGATTATTCGATGCTCTTGTGATGTTTTACGCCTTTATCGGAAGGCCTTGATAGCCTTCAATCAATCTCGGCTGCCCAATTTGTGACGGTGGCCACCACAAGAAAACTGTCAGGGGGCGATCGTGATCAAGTCCGAACTGGTGCAGATTGTTGCGGCGAGAAATCCGCATCTCTACCATCGTGATGTCGAGAACATCGTGAATGCCGTGCTGGACGAGATCACGGATGCCCTGGCTGCAGGCAACCGGGTCGAGTTGCGCGGCTTCGGCGCCTTCTCGGTCAAGAACCGCCCATCGCGTTCGGGACGGAACCCCCGCACCGGCGAAACCGTTTTCGTCGAGGAAAAATGGGTGCCCTTCTTCAAGACGGGCAAGGAATTGCGCGAACGTCTCAATCCGGGCATGGAAGACGAGCCCGACGAATAACGCTGCAGGATAGGCCGCAGGCGAAGATCCTGTAGTCGATCATTGGGCCGCCATCTAGAGTTTGGGCCCTTCGTGCAGGCAGGGCAAGGAGACACGCTATGCTGAAAAAACTGGTCAATCTGCTGTTCGTGGTGCCGCTTGCGATCATCCTGATCGTGCTGTCGGTGGCCAATCGCCAAAGCGTGACCCTGGCGTTCAACCCGTTCCAGCCCGCCGATAGCGTTCTCTCGCTCACGGCGCCGTTCTTCGTCTTCCTTTTCCTGTCCGTCGCTTTCGGCATTCTGATCGGCTCTGCCGTGACCTGGTGGTCGCAGGGCAAGTATCGCAAGCGTGCACGCAACGAAGCCCGCTCTGCCATCAAGTGGCAGTCCGAGGCCGATCGGCTGAAGGCGCGCGCCGAACCGGCAGCGCCGGAAGGGCTCGCACGCCTCTCTGCAAAGTGACTTGCCGGCTGCCCGCCTTACATGACGCCTTCAAAACAGCTTTTCCCGCTGCCGGGGGAATGCTAAGGGCTGGCGCTTGAGCCATACTGACAATGCGGGACATGAACGTGAAGGACAAACAGCGCCGGCCGGCGCCGCCCGCGGGCAGGCGTGACGACAAACCCGGACGCAAGCCATCTGCGGCGACCGGCAAGCCGCGCTCGCAGGGTCAGAAATCTGTCCCCAAGGCGATCGATCGGCCGGTAATTACCCCGGAGCCTGGCCCCGTCACGGAGCGCGTGCTGACTCTGCGCAGCGGCGAGCGCCCGGCTGAACGCGTGCCGCTCATTCTGCATTCCGACGGGGCAGGCGACTTCCACCTGGTCGACAGCGGCAACGGCCTCAAGCTGGAGCAATACGGTCCCTATCGCATCGTGCGGCCGGAGGCCCAGGCGCTGTGGCCGCGTGCCTTGCCCGACCACGTCTGGGAGGCGGCCGACGCGATCTTCACCGGCGATACCGAGGAAGATGGCATGGGGCGCTGGCGCTTTCCGCGCCACGCGCTCGGCGAAACCTGGCCGCTTTCGCTGCTGGACGTCGATTTCCACGGGCGCTTTACCGCATTCCGCCATGTCGGCGTTTTCCCTGAGCAGATCGCCCACTGGGCCTGGATGAAACAGGCCGTCGAGCAGGCCGGGCGACCGATCAAGGTCCTGAACCTCTTTGGCTATACGGGCGTGGCGTCGCTGGTCGCCGCCGCCGCTGGCGCCGAGGTCACCCATGTCGATGCATCGAAGAAGGCGATCGGCTGGGCTCGGGAGAACCAGTCGCTCAGCCGCCTGGACAAGGCCCCGATCCGCTGGATCTGCGAGGACGCGATGAAATTCATCCAGCGGGAGGAGCGCCGTGGCCATCGCTACGACATCATCCTCACCGACCCGCCGAAATTCGGCCGCGGCCCCGCCGGCGAAGTCTGGCAGTTGTTCGACCACCTGCCCGCCATGCTCGACATTTGCCGTGAATTGCTGGCGCCAAAGGCGATTGGATTGGTGCTGACGGCCTATTCCATCCGGGCGAGCTTCTATTCCATTCACGAGTTGATGCGCGAAACCATGCGCGGCAAGGGCGGACTTGTGGAATCGGGTGAACTGGTCATCCGCGAAGCCGGTCTGGATGGCAAGACGCCGGGCCGTGCGCTCTCTACTTCCTTGTTCAGCCGCTGGGTGCCGAAATGACGAATCACGATACCAGGCAGGACGGTGCGCGGCGCGTGGGGCAGGTCAAGGAAGTGACCAGCCTTGCCAATCCCATCGTCAAGGACATCAAGGCGCTGTCCCAGAAGAAGGCGCGCGACGAGGCCGGCACCTTCCTCGCGGAAGGCCTGAAGCTCATCATCGATGCGCTCGATCTGGGCTGGACTATCCGCACCCTCATCTATTCCAAGGCGGCCAAGGGCAAGCCTCTGGTGGAGCAGGTCGCGGCCCGCACGGTCGCCGCCGGTGGCCTGGTGCTGGAGGTCAGCGAAAAGGTCATGGGCTCGATCGTGCGTCGCGACAATCCGCAGATGGTCGCCGGCGTTTTCGACCAGCGCTGGAAGCCGTTGAAGGATGTATCGCTCAAAGCTGGAGAGACCTGGGTTGCGCTGGACCGGGTGCGCGATCCCGGCAATCTCGGAACGATCATCCGCACGGCCGATGCCGCAGGCGCATCCGGCGTGATGCTGGTGGACGAATGCACGGATCCCTATTCGATGGAGACGGTGCGCGCCACCATGGGCTCCATGTTCAACATTCCGCTGGTGCGGACGACCTCGCAGGCCTTTCGCGAGTGGAAGAAGTCCTCGGGCGTGCAACTCGTGGCGACGCACCTGGCGGGCGCCGTGGATTATCGCAAGATCGACTACGCAAGAGCGCCGGTCGTGCTGCTGATGGGCAACGAACAGTCCGGCCTGCCGGAGGATCTGGCCAAGGCAGCCGATCGCCTGGCCCGGATTCCGCAGCAGGGGCGCGCCGATTCGCTCAATCTCGCAATCGCCACCGGCATCATGCTGTTTGAGGCGCGACGCCACCTGCTGGTATTGGACGAGGCTCGATGACGGAAACCCGCGCATTGTTTTCCCGGCCGGGTGCGGCCCTGGCACTCATCCTCGTGGCGCTGGTTCTCGACCAGGTCATCAAGGCGGCTGTGGAGGCCTACCTGCCTTTGCAGGAACCCGTGCATGTCATCCCGATGCTGGCGCTCTACCGGACGCATAATCTCGGCGTCGCCTTTTCCATGCTGTCAGGCATGGATGGCTGGTTTATCGTCGGCATGCGGCTGGCGATCGTGGCGCTAGTGCTGTGGCTGTGGCGTAGTACCGATGTGACGCGGCATTTCGCCCATCTCGGCTATTCGCTGGTCATTGCCGGCGCCCTGGGCAACCTCGTGGACAGGTTCGTCTATGGCCACGTGATCGACTACATCCTGTTTTACACCGAGACATGGTCCTTCGCCGTCTTCAATCTGGCCGACAGCCTGATCACCGTCGGGGCTGGAGCCGTGATCCTCGATGAATTCATCATGTCGCGGCGGGCGAAGGCTTAAAATCTCGATACTGTTGGCTCAATTGGCTTTTTCGTATTACTTGGCAGGCGATGTTATGTCGCGCTTGTCACTCTCTTGTCGCACTTAAGTGTTTATTGGCCCTAATTTATTCGGTTTGGACGATTCTCATGACCCTGGAACTCTTGAATCGCGGCATTGTTCTGGATGGCGCAAGCCCGCTGTCTTCAGAGCAGACACCGGAAGAGAGTGGCTATCTCGGCCGCATCGGCATGCTGGAAACCCGGCTGGCACGCACCGAGCGCGAAATCGATGCCGCGCAGGCGGTGCGCTACCGCGTCTTTGTCGAGGAAATGCATGCGCAGCTGCCGCCTGATGTGGCCCGCCGCAAGCGCGATATCGACTCCTGGGACGCGATCTGCGACCACCTTCTGGTGCTCGATCGCTCCATCGAGGGCGACACCGAAGACCAGATCGTCGGCACCTACAGGCTGCTGCGGCAGGACGTAGCGACACAGAACGGTGGCTTCTATTCAGCTTCGGAATTTGCTCTCGGCGAGCTTCTGGAGCGTCACCCGGACAAGCGTTTCATGGAACTGGGCCGCTCCTGCGTGCTGCCGCAATACCGCACCAAGCGGACCGTGGAATTGCTGTGGCAGGGCTGCTGGGCCTATGCGCTAAAGCATGACATGAATGCCATGTTCGGCTGCGGCTCCTTCCCCGGCACTGTGCCGGAGGAGCATGCGCTGGCCCTGTCCTTCCTGCATCACAACGCGCTGGTGCGCGGAGAGTGGATGGTCAAAGCCCGTCCCGAGCTCTACCACACCATGGACCTGATGCCGGTGGAGGCGATCAACGCGCGCAAGGCGCTTACGGCACTGCCACCGCTCATCAAGGGCTATCTGCGTCTCGGCGCGATGGTCGGCAGCGGCGCCGTGATCGATCACGCCTTCAATACCACCGATGTGCTGATCGTCCTGCCGATATCGAGCATTTCAGATCGCTATATCAGCCACTTCGGTGCTGACGCCGGACGCTTCGCAAGCTAGCAGCAGGCAGACACCGTCGGCAGTTCGCGTGAAATCGATGCGGGCCGCACGGCGATGGCTGCCGAACGCTTCACGGAACGAGAGACCGGTGGGGTCGCCTCTGGTGGCACCACAAGATCTGCCAGTTCGTATGGGCTCATGCGGCTAATAGCCGGATGGGCCAGCGGGTCCTGCCGCCAGTTCGCCTGGTCGCAAGAACTCGGCTGCCGGCTCTGCACCCAATCCAAGAAAATCTTTAGCATGGCCTTATCCTTCCAAAGCGAAAAACCGCCGCGAATGGACGGATAATCAAACCGCTGACTCCCAAATTCAATTGAGATTATCGGTTGGCTCCTGTAGCTTTTCTATATGCGTAATCTCAATCAGGTGCATTTGAACGGCTTGCGTGCGGTGGAGGCGGTGGGTCGGCTTGGTTCGCTGCAGGCAGCCGCCGACGAGCTGGGCGTGTCGGTCGGCGCCGTCAGCCAGCAGGTGATCAAGGCGGAGCATCAACTGGGGCATCAGCTTTTCGAGCGGCAACCCAAGGGCATGGTACCGACAGAGCTCGGCCAATCGGCATTGCCCCGGTTTGCCGAAGCGTTCCGCCTGCTGTCGACTGCCGTCTCCGCCCTCAAATGCCGCGATGACAATGTCCTGACGATCTCGGTCGCCCCGGTCTTTGCCGCACGATGGCTGGTCTATCGGTTGTCGGAGTTTTCAGAGCGCTATCCCGACATCAACATCCGGCTCGACGCCACGACGCAACTGGTCGACCCGACAGGCTCCGATATCGACCTCTGCATTCGCGTCGGCAAAGGTCAGTGGCCCGGCGTGCGCTCGGAATTGCTGTTGCAGCAGAAAGTCTTCCCGGTTTGCGCACCGGCAATTGGCGAAAAGCTGAAGACGCCGGAAGACCTCTTGAACCTGCCGGCGGTTATCGACGGACGCGCCATGTTCAGCTGGGATGTCTGGCTGGGATCCGTCGGTCTTGCCGGTCGGGCCATCAAGGCGCGCCACGTCTTCAACGAGGCCTCGCTTTGCCTGGATGCCACCATCGCGGGGCAGGGCGTGATGCTGGCCTGGCAGATCGTCGCCTCCCATGCCATCCAGGCGGGCCAATTGGTGGCGCCCTTCGGCCCATGGGTGCCGACAGGTGACGGGCACTATTTCGTCACCGCGGAGGGAATGCGCGGCATACCCAAGGTCGAGGCCTTCAAGAGATGGATCAGGGAGGCCATGCAGGAAGACATGCAGCGGCTGGAGCAGGCGGCCTTGCGGCGTTAGGCGCCTTTTGTGAAACCGGCGAGAATGGCCTTAGTTCCGCCTGAAGTCGCGTCCGTATGATGTGTGAAACGTCTCGGAGCGATCATGCTGACTGCGCATCTTCCCTCAGGCTACTGCCTGGCACGTGCCATCTCGCGCAAAGTGCCCCATGTCTACCCGGCAGCACCGCTCGGCGCGATCTTCCCCGATTTCGACATGTTTTTCTTCCTGTTCGTCGACGGGCAGACGATCCATCATCACCGGTACTGGGTGCACATTCCGTCCTTCTGGATTGCTATATCAGTGCTCGCACTGCCGCTGCTCTATTATACGGGTTATCTGCGCACCGGGCTGGTGTTCTTTGCCGCGATCGCCATGCACCTAGTGCTGGACAGCATCTGCGGCGGCATCATGTGGCTTTGGCCGTGGAACGATCGCCTATACGAAATGGTGACCATTCCAGCGACCTACAGCAACTGGATCCTGTCATTTGTGCTGCACTGGACCTTCCTGCTGGAAATCGCAGTCTGGGTGACGGCCATCGTGCTGTGGCGAAACAGGACAAGCGGTTCAGGTCTCCGACCGGTCGCGCACCCGCCGGAGACCTGAGGCTTTCAGTCGCCGGCGTTGTAGGCTGCGATGGTCGCCATGTTGACGATATCGGTGTCCTTCGACCCCATTTGCGCGATCTGCACCGACTTTTCCAGGCCGACCAGCAAGGGGCCGATGACGGTGGAGCCGCCAAGTTCCTGCAGCATGCGGGTCGAGATCGCGGCGGAATGGATCGCCGGCATGACCAGCACATTGGCGGTGCTGGACAGGCGGCAGAAAGGATACTGCTCCATGCGGTGATGGTTGAGCGCCACGTCGGCCCCCATCTCGCCGTCATATTCGAAGTCCACCCGCCGCTTGTCGAGGATCTTCACCGCCTCGCGCACACGCTCGGAGCGTTCCCCGGTGGGATGGCCGAAGGTGGAATAGGCGAGGAGCGCCACGCGCGGCTCGTAGCCCATGCGGCGCGCAAGGCCTGCCGCTTCCTCGGCGATATCGGCCAGCTCTTCAGCGGTCGGCATATCGTGAACCGCGGTATCGGCCACCAGAACCGTGCGGCCGCGGGCCAACGCCAGCGACACGCCGATCACGCGATGCCCCGGCTGCGGATCGATGCAGCGGCGAACATCCTCGAGCGCGGTCGAATAATTTCGCGTCGTGCCCGTCACCATCGCATCGGCATCACCCAGCGCCACCATGCAGGCCGCGAAGTGGTTGCGGTCGGTGTTGATCAGCCGCTGGCAATCGCGCAGCAGGTAGCCCTTTCGCTGCAGCCGGGTGTAGAGATATTCGGTATAGGCCTCGACCCGGGTTGAAACGCGGGCATTGACAAGCTCGATCCCCGGACGGTCCAGGTCGATGCCGGCCCGCTCTGCGGTCGCCTTCAACGGTTCGTCGCGGCCGAGCAGGATGGCGGTGCCGAGCCCCTGTGTGGCAAACGAGATCGCCGCGCGCATGACCTGTTCTTCTTCACCCTCGGCAAAGACCACGCGCTTGGGATATTTTCGCACCCGCTCATAGAGCCGCTGCGTCGTCGCCGCGATCGGGTCGCGCCGCGCCGAAAGCTCTTGCGCATAGGCGTTGAGGTCCTCGATCGCCTTTTGCGCGACGCCACTTTCCATCGCCGCATGGGCGACTGCAACCGGGATTGCCGAGATCAGGCGCGGATCGAAGGGAACCGGGATGATATATTGCGGGCCGAAGCGGGGCCGATTGCCCTGATAGGCCGCGGCGACATCGTCAGGCACGTCCTCGCGGGCGAGGCTTGCCAGAGCACGGGCGGCGGCGATCTTCATCGCATCGTTGATCTGCCGGGCGCGAACGTCAAGCGCGCCGCGGAAGATATAGGGAAAGCCAAGGACGTTGTTGACCTGGTTCGGATAGTCCGAACGCCCTGTTGCCATGATGGCGTCGTCGCGGATCTCGTGCACCTCTTCCGGGGTGATCTCCGGATCGGGATTGGCCATGGCGAAGATGATCGGTTTCGGCGCCATGTCGCGGATCATTTCGGCGGAGAAGGCGCCCTTCTGGGAGAGGCCGAACACCACGTCGGCGCCCTTCATCGCCTCTGTCAGGCTGCGGGCGTCAGTCTTCACCGCATGGGCCGACTTCCACTGGTTCATGCCTTCGGTGCGGCCCTGGTAGATGACGCCCTTGGTATCACAAAGCGTGATATTGTCGGGCGTGAAGCCCATGCTCTTGATCAGCTCGATGCAGGCGATGGCGGCCGCACCCGCTCCGTTGCAGACCAGCTTGGTGGTCTTGAAGTCGCGGCCGGTCAGTTCCAGCGCGTTGATCAGGCCGGCCGCCGCAATGATCGCGGTGCCGTGCTGGTCGTCGTGGAATACGGGGATGTCCATCAACTCCCGCAGGCGCTGCTCGATGATGAAGCAGTCCGGCGCCTTGATGTCTTCGAGATTGATGCCGCCGAAGGAAGGGCCGAGATAGCGGACGCAATTGATGAATTCGTCGACATTTTCCGTATCGACCTCCAGGTCGATGCTGTCGACGTCGGCGAAACGCTTGAACAGCACCGCCTTGCCCTCCATGACCGGCTTGGAGGCAAGCGCGCCGAGATTGCCAAGTCCCAGGATCGCCGTGCCGTTCGAGATCACCGCGACCATGTTTCCGCGCGTCGTGTAGTCGTAGGCCGTGGCCGGATCGGCGGCGATCGCCTTAACGGGGACCGCGACACCGGGGGAGTAGGCCAGCGACAGATCGCGCTGCGTGGCCATGGCCTTGGTCGGCGAAATCTCCAGCTTTCCCGGTCGTCCCTGTGCGTGGAAATCGAGCGCCTCCTGCTCGGTGACAGACGTACGGGTTCTCCCGACCTTGTCCTTCTGCGGCATGTTCCCTCTAACCTAGCTGTGGGCATCCGTCTTTGCGTATGCCCTTTGTTGTTGTCTTTGCTGTTCCGACGTCGTTAGTGTGGCACGACTTTTTCCCTCAAGAAAACAATTTGGCCGTGATAGTCAACCATGCTCCCGCAACCGAGGTTCTGAATGCTGCCGATCTCGCATCGGCCGAAAGCCGTGCCTCGGCGACGCCGATGATGGAGCAGTTCATCGAGATCAAGGCCAACAATCCGGGCTCGCTGCTGTTCTACCGGATGGGCGATTTCTACGAACTGTTCTTCGAGGATGCGATCGAGGCATCGCGCGCGCTTGGCATCACCCTGACGAAGCGCGGCCAGCATATGGGGCTTGATATCCCGATGTGCGGCGTGCCGGTTCATGCAGCGGACGACTACCTGCAGAAGCTGATCGCGCTGGGCTTCCGTGTGGCAGTCTGCGAGCAGGTGGAAGACCCGGCCGAAGCGAAGAAGCGCGGCGGCAAATCGGTCGTCCGGCGCGATGTGGTGCGTCTGGTGACGCCGGGCACGCTGACGGAAGACAAGCTTCTTTCGCCGTCCGAGTCGAATTACCTGATGGCGTTGGCGCGTCTGCGCGGTTCGGCTGCCTCGCAGATGGCGCTGGCCTGGATCGATATTTCGACCGGTGTCTTCCATCTGGCGGAAACCGATGAGACGCGGCTTCTGTCGGATATCCTGCGCATCGAGCCGCGCGAGCTGATCCTGGCAGACACGCTGTTCCACGATCCCGAATTGCGGTCGGTGTTCGATGTTATCGGCCGCGTAGCGGTTCCACAGCCGGCTGTCTTGTTCGATAGTGCTACCGCTGAGGGCCGCATAGCGCGCTATTTTGGTGTCGGCACGCTGGATGGTTTCGGCACCTTTTCAAGAGTGGAACTCGCGGCTGCCGCCGCGGCCGTCGCCTATGTCGAGAAGACGCAGATCTCCGAGCGTCCGCCGCTCGGCCTGCCGGAACGGCAAAATGCATCGTCGACATTGTTTATCGATCCGGCCACCCGCGCCAATCTGGAATTGGTCAAGACCTTGTCCGGCAGTCGCGACGGATCGCTGCTGAAAGCCATCGATCGCACGGTCACCGGCGGCGGCGCGCGCATGCTGGCCGAGCGGCTGATGTCGCCGCTGACGGATGCGGCCGCAATCGTCGAACGGCAGGATTCGATTGCCTTCCTTCTGAACAGTCCATCGCTGGCCGATGGCTTGCGGGCGCTGCTCAAGCAGGTGCCGGATATGCCGCGGGCCCTGTCACGCCTAGCGCTGGACCGGGGCGGCCCGCGCGATCTCGGCGCGATCCTCGCTGGCCTTGGCGCTGCGACCGAGATATCGGACCTGCTCGGGCGCCAGGGGCTTCTGCCGCAGGAACTCGCGGATGCCCATGCGGCGCTGCAGGCCCTGCCGCCGGCCTTGGCGGAGCGGCTGGCCGCCCGGCTCGCCGACGAGCTGCCTTTGTTGAAACGCGATGGCGGCTTCCTGCGGGAAGGGGCAAGGGCCGATCTCGACGAAGCCCGCGCGCTGCGCGATCAGTCGCGCCGCGTGATTGCCGGCCTGCAACTGCAATATGCCGAGGAAACCGGCATCAAGTCGCTCAAGATCAAGCACAACAACGTGCTCGGCTATTTCATCGAGGTCACGGCAAACAATGCCGGCCCTATGACGGAGGGTGAGGCGGCCAAGTCCCGCTTCATCCATCGCCAGACCATGGCCAATGCCATGCGTTTCACCACGACCGAATTGGCCGACCTCGAAAGCCGCATTGCCAATGCCGCAGGCCAGGCGCTCGATATCGAGCTCGCCGTATTTGCCGAAATGACCGCCGATGTCGTGGCCGCCGCCGAGCCGATCAAGCGTGCGGCCCGCGCCTTGGCCGTCATCGATGTCGCAGCCGGCCTGGCGGATCTGGCCGACGAGCAGGGATATTGCCGGCCCCTGGTCGATGACAGCAAGATGTTTTCGATCGTCGCCGGCCGCCATCCCGTCGTGGAGCAGGCGTTGAGGCGACAGTCCCAGGGGCCGTTCATCGCCAACAATTGCGACCTGTCACCCGGGCTCAACGAAACGCATGGGGCGATCTGGCTGCTGACCGGCCCGAACATGGGCGGTAAATCCACCTTCCTGCGCCAGAACGCTCTGATCGCCATCATGGCGCAGATGGGCTCGTTCGTGCCCGCAGGCTCCGCCCATATCGGCATTGTCGATCGGCTGTTCTCCCGCGTTGGCGCCTCCGACGATCTCGCTCGCGGACGCTCGACCTTCATGGTCGAGATGGTGGAGACGGCCGCGATCCTCAACCAGGCAGGCGAGCGGGCGCTGGTGATCCTCGACGAAATCGGCCGCGGCACCGCCACCTTCGACGGCCTGTCGATCGCCTGGGCGGCGGTCGAGCATCTGCATGAGGTCAATCGCTGCCGGGCGCTGTTTGCCACGCACTTCCATGAATTGACCGCACTTTCCGAAAAGCTCGGCCGGCTCTCCAACGCCACGATGCGGGTGAAGGAATGGGAGGGCGATGTCGTCTTCCTGCATGAGGTCGGACCCGGCGCCGCTGATCGGTCTTACGGCATCCAGGTGGCACGCCTTGCAGGCCTGCCCGCCTCTGTCGTGGCGCGGGCGCGCGATGTCCTGACCCGCCTGGAAGACGGCGATCGGAAGAACCCCGCACACCAACTCATTGACGACCTGCCGCTCTTCCAGGTCGCCGTGCGGCGCGAGGAGGCGGCCAAGGCAGGCCCCTCAAAGGTCGAGGAAGCCTTGAAAGCGCTCGATTTGGACGACATGACGCCTCGTCAGGCACTGGAAGCGCTGTATGGTCTGAAGAAACAACTTGGCAAGGCTTGACCCCTAATATGCCTGTCTTCGGCGCGGCAATCTTGCTATAGCGCCTGCCAACGCGCATCTCCCGAAGCGCGCCAACACGGACAAGACGCCAGAGCCCATGGCTAGAACAGACGTAGAATACGGCGATCTGATCGATATCGCCGCCCTCAGAGCCGAATGCGATGCCGTCGCGACGCCCCTCAAGGGCAGTTTGCTGGAAATACGCACCGCTTTGCTGCCCATCCTGAAGAAGGCCTATACCGACGGCAGGGAGGTCGCGCGCACGCGGCTGTATGAGAATGGGCATGGGCTTGCATGCGCAACGTCGCTGTCCTGGCTGCAGGATCATTTGATCCGCGTGATCCTCGGCGTCGTGACGACCTATGTCTATCCCGACAATGCCGACCGCATTGCCGTGGCGGCGGTCGGCGGATACGGCCGTGGAACGCTGGCGCCGGGGTCTGACATCGACCTTCTGTTCCTGCTGCCGCCGAAGAGCGGAACGGAGATGAACAAGGCGGTCGAGTTCCTGCTTTATCTTCTCTGGGATATCGGCTTCAAGGTCGGCCACGCCACCCGGACGGTGGACGAATGCCTGCGGCTTGCCAAGTCCGACATGACGATCCGCACCGCCATCCTCGAAACCCGCTTCGTCTGCGGTCGCGAGGATCTGGTCCGCGAACTGGCGAAGCGCTTCGATGACGAGGTTGCAGCGCGTACCGCACCGGAATTCATCGCCGCCAAGCTTGCCGAGCGTGACGAGCGTCACCGCAAGGCCGGTGACACCCGCTATCTGGTCGAACCCAATGTCAAGGAAGGCAAGGGCGGCCTTCGCGACCTCAACACATTGTTCTGGATCGCCAAATACAATTACAGCGTCCGCGACACGGCAGAGTTGGTCAAGCTGGGGGTCCTGTCACGCCAGGAATTGCGCCTGTTCCAGAAGGCCGAGGATTTCCTCTGGGCCGTGCGCTGCCACATGCATTATCTCACCGGCAAGCCGGAGGAGCGCCTGTCCTTCGACATCCAGTCCGAGATCGCCCGCAACCTCGGCTACCAGGCCCGTCCGGGCCTCTCGGCGGTCGAACGTTTCATGAAGCACTACTTCCTGGTGGCGAAGCAGGTGGGTGACCTGACCCGCATCGTCTGCGCCACCCTGGAGGAGCAACAGGCCAAGGCAGCGCCGGGGCTGACAGCCGTATTTGGACGCTTCGCCAACCGCCCGCGCAAGATACCGGGCACAATCGAGTTCATTGAGGACAAGGGCCGTATTGCGCTCGCCAATCCCGACGTCTTCAAGCGCGATCCGCTCTCGATCATGCGGCTGTTCCATGTCGCGGACTTGAACGGACTGGAGTTCCATCCGGATGCGCTGAAGGGTGTCACCCGTTCCCTGTCCCTGATCGACAACACATTCAGGGAGAGCGCGGAGGCCAATCGCCTGTTCTTCGCCATGCTGACGTCGAAGCGCGACCCCGCGCTGATCCTGAGACGCATGAACGAGGCCGGTGTGCTGGGGCGTTTCCTGCCGGAATTCGGCAAGATCGTCTCGATGATGCAGTTCAACATGTATCATCACTATACCGTCGATGAGCATCTGATCCGCACCGTCGAAGTGCTCTCGGAAATCGACAAGGGCCTGGCGGATGAGCCCCATCCTCTCGCTGCCAAGCTGATGCCGGGCATCGAGGACCGGCAATCGCTGTATGTCGCTGTGCTGCTGCATGACGTTGCCAAGGGGCGGCAGGAAGACCATTCGATTGCCGGTGCCCGCGTCGCGCGCAAGCTCTGCCCCCGGCTTGGCTTGACGCCGAAGCAGACCGAACTGGTGGCCTGGCTGATCGAGCAGCACCTGCTGATGTCGATGGTTGCCCAGACGCGCGATCTGCATGACCGCAAGACCATCACCGACTTTGCCGAGAAGGTGCAATCGCTCGACCGGCTGAAGATGCTGCTGATCCTGACGGTCTGCGATATCAGGGCCGTGGGGCCCGGTGTCTGGAACGGCTGGAAGGGACAGCTGCTGCGCACGCTCTACTACGAGACCGAGCTTTTGTTATCCGGCGGATTTTCCGAAGTCTCGCGCAAGGAGCGCGCCAAGCACGCCGCGGAATCGCTGACCAAGGCTCTGGGCGACTGGAGCCAGAAGGACCAGAAGACCTATACCAAGCTGCATTACGAACCCTACCTGCTCTCCGTCGATCTGGAGGATCAGGTTCGCCACGCGCATTTCATCCGGCAGGCGGACAAGTCCAAGCAGGCGCTGGCCACGATGGTGCGCACCCATCAGTTCCACGCGATCACCGAAATCACCGTTCTGTCGCCCGACCATCCCCGGCTGCTGTCGATCATCGCTGGCGCCTGCGCGGCGGCGGGCGCCAACATCGCCGACGCCCAGATCTTCACGACCTCCGACGGCCGCGCGCTCGATACGATCCTGATCAATCGGGAATTCCCCATCGATGAGGATGAGATGCGCCGCGCCGCCTCCATCGGCACGATGATCGAGGGCGTGCTCTCGGGCAAGAAGCGGCTGCCTGACGTGATCGCTACCCGCAGCAAGGGCAAGCGCAAGAACAAGACCTTCACCATCGCTCCGCATGTGACGATCTCCAACACCCTGTCGAACAAGTTCACCGTCATCGAGGTGGAGTGCCTGGACAGGATCGGCCTTCTGGCCGAGATCACCGCGGTGCTGTCCGACCTGTCGCTCGACATCCATTCCGCCCGCATCACGACCTTCGGTGAAAAGGTCATCGACACCTTCTATGTGACTGACCTGATCGGCCAGAAGGTGACCAACGACAACCGGCAGGCCAACATCACCGCGAGGCTGAAGACGGTCATGGCAGAGCAGCCGGATGAGTTGCGCGACCGCATGCCCTCCGGCATCATCGCGCCCACCCCGCCGCGCGGGGTTCTGGTGCAGAAGAGAAACAGGGCCTGAGCATGAGCCTTCTCAAGAAGCTGGCCACGGTCGGCGGCGCAACGCTGGGCAGCCGGGTCTTCGGTTTCGCCCGCGAAATGCTGATGGCCAGCATGCTGGGTACCGGCCCGGTGGCGGATGCCTTCAACGTCGCCTTCCGCTTCCCCAACACCTTCCGCAGGCTCTTTGCCGAAGGCGCCTTCAACTCCGCTTTCGTGCCGCTCTTCGCCAAGGAGATCGAGGCGGGCGGCATGGAAGGCGCCAAACGCTTCTCCGAGGAAGTCTTCGGCGTTCTGTTCACGGTGCTGATGGTGCTGACCATCGCCATGGAACTCTCCATGCCGTTCCTAGTGCGCACCGTGATTGCCCCTGGCTTTGTCGACGATCCTGAAAAATTCGACAACACGGTCGCCATGGCGACCATCATGTTCCCCTATCTCGCCTGCATGTCGCTGGCGGCCATGATGGGCGGCATGCTCAACTCGCTGCACAAATACTTTGCTGCGGCCATTGCACCCGTCTTTCTCAATATCATTCTGATCGGCGTGCTCGGCTATGCCTGGTACGGCGGCCACGACACGGTGACGGTGGGGTATGGCCTCTCCTGGGGTGTCATGGCAGCCGGTCTTGTTCAGCTTGCCATTGTGTGGATCGCGGTGCGCCAGGCCGGCATGGCCATCGGCTTTCGGCGGCCGCGCTTCACGCCGAATGTCCGCCGCCTGCTGATCCTGGCGCTGCCGGCCGCCATCACCGGCGGCATCACCCAGATCAACCTGTTGATCAATACGGCGATTGCCTCCGCGCAGGACAGCGCGGTGACTTCGCTTGTTCTGGCCGACCGCATCTACCAGCTCCCGCTCGGCGTCTTCGGCATCGCAGTTGCCACCGTGCTCCTGCCGGAGCTCTCCCGTGCGCTGCGCGCCGGTCACCGGGTGGAGGCGGACAACCTGCAGAACCGCTCGGTGGAATTCGTGATGTTCCTGACATTGCCGGCGGCGGCCGCGCTGCTGGTCATGTCCGAGCCGATCATCCGTCTGGTCTACGAACATGGCCGCTTCTCACCCGAATCGACGCCTGTGGTCGCCGGTATCCTGGCGATATACGGACTGGGACTGCCCGCCTTCGTGCTGATCAAGGCCTTCATTCCCGGCTTCTTTGCCCGCGAAGACACCCGCACGCCGATGATCTTCGCGGCCATCTCCGTCGTGACCAATGTCTCGCTGGCGCTCTACCTCTTTCCGCGCATGGGGGCGGAGGGTATTTCGACCGCCGAGATTGTCGCCGGTTGGGTCAATGCCATCCTGCTCTTCGCAACACTGGTCTGGCGGGGACATTGGGGCCGGGATATCCCGTTGCTCACCCGCATTCCCCGCCTGATGGTGGCAGCAGCGGTCATGGCCATCGGCTTGCATTACGCCATTGAGTGGCTGGCCTACCCGCTATCGACGGCCGCACCACTGCTGATGCGGGTCGGCACGCTTGGGGGCCTCATCCTCACGGCCATGGTGGTCTATTTCACGCTGGCCTTCGCCAGTGGCGGCGCAAGCCTCAGGATGCTCCGCGACAACCTGAAGCGCAGGCCCCGGCCAGATGCGGACGAGACCGCGACCAAGGAGATGGAACCATGACATCTCGCCGGATCGCCACGGTCAGCCTTGTTGTGGACGACTACGATCGTGCCAAGGCCCATTACTGCAATGACCTTGGATTTGAGTGCCTTGCTGATCAGCCGCTTCCCGATGGCAAGCGCTGGCTTGTGGTCGCGCCGTCGTCTGACGGCGGCGCGGGCCTGCTTCTGGCCAAGGCCGAGGGCGAGGCGCAGCGCGCCGCGATCGGCAACCAGACCGGGGGCCGCGTCGGCTTCTTCCTCCATACCGACGATTTCGCCCGCGACCACGGCCGGTTCCAGGCGGCTGGCATCCGCTTCCATGAGGAGCCGCGCCACGAGGTCTATGGCACCGTGGCCGTGTTCGAGGATCTCTATGGCAATCTCTGGGACCTGATCCAGCCGGCCTGAGCATGGACGGCGCCGCCTGCCTCTTGATTGTGCGATAGGCGAAGTGCATAAGCGCCACCGTTATCAATCGCGAGCCCAGGCCTTCCACCCGCCTGTCGAGGACATCATGAGCGAATTCAAGCCACTGGTTTTTTCCGGCGTTCAACCCACCGGCAATCTGCATCTCGGCAACTATCTTGGTGCCATCAGGAAATTCGTAGCGTTGCAGGCCAATAACGACTGCATCTACTGCGTCGTCGATCTGCATGCCATCACCGCACAGCTGGTGCATGAGGACATGCCGAACCAGATCCGGTCGATCACCGCGGCGTTTCTGGCAGCCGGCATCGATCCGCAGAAGCACATCGTCTTCAACCAGTCGGCCGTGCCGCAGCATGCGGAACTCGCCTGGATTTTCAATTGCGTCGCGCGCATCGGCTGGATGGAGCGCATGACCCAGTTCAAGGACAAGACCGGCGGCAAGAATGTCGAACAGGTGTCGCTGGGGCTGCTCGCCTATCCGAGCCTGATGGCCGCGGACATTCTCGTTTATCGCGCCACCCATGTGCCTGTCGGTGACGACCAGAAGCAGCATCTGGAACTCGCCCGCGATATCGCCATGAAGTTCAACCTGGACTTCGCCGATCGCATCCGGGCGTCCGGTACCGGCGTCGATATCACGGTTGGCGAAGAGCCCGTGCATGCCTATTTCCCGATGGTCGAGCCGCTGATCGACGGACCGGCGCCGCGTGTCATGAGCCTGCGGGACGGCACCAAGAAGATGTCGAAGTCCGACGCTTCGGATCTCTCGCGCATCAACCTGATGGATGATGCCGACACGATCTCGAAGAAGATCAAGAAGGCCAAGACCGACCCCGACGCATTGCCGAGCGAAGTCGAAGGCCTCAAGGGTCGTCCGGAAGCCGACAATCTCGTGGGCATCTTCGCCGCATTGTCCGACCGCACCAAGGCCGACGTGCTTGCGGAATTCGGCGGACAGCAGTTCTCCGTCTTTAAGCCGGCCTTGATCGATCTGGCCATCACGACGCTCGCTCCCGTGAATACGGAGATGCGTCGGTTGATGGCCGATCCTGGCCATATCGACGCGGTTCTGCGCGATGGTGGTGCACGGGCTCGGGCGCGGGCTGAGAAGACCATGAAGGAAGTCCGCGACATCATCGGCTTCGTGCAGTAAGGTCCATGCGTCGCGGCGGGTAAACCGGAGCCCGCCGCAGGGCGGCAGAAGCATGATCCGGGGGCGGGGGAAGACCATGGTTTCAACGCGCCTGTCACGTCAGGAAGGCCATCGGCGAAAGTTCATGGCCGTCATCGACGGGACACCGGAATGTTATCGCGCGGTGCATTATGCCGGGCGTCGTGCCAAGAATTCCAATGGCGGGCTGGTGCTCTTGTACATCATCCCCGATGGCGAGTTCCAGCAATGGCTTGGCGTCGGTGAGATCATGCGGGCCGAGGCGCGGGACGAGGCGGAGACCTCGATGGCGCGGGCGGCCCAGACCGTGCGGGAGACGATCGGCATCGAGCCGGAGATCGTGATCCGCGAGGGCAGCGCAGCGGCCCAGATCCACAGCCTGATCGAAGAAGACCGGGATATTGCGATCCTGGTGCTGGCGGCAGGATCGGCCAAGGATGGACCGGGGCCTCTGGTGTCCATGATCGCCGGTCGAGCGGCGGCCTTTCCTATTCCGGTCACGGTGTTGCCGGATACGCTCACAAACGAGGAAATCGACGCGCTCTGCTGACTTTGGCGCGCGACAAATATCAAATCTGGCCTTGAAGCAGGGTTTGATCAGGCATATTTTGGAAATATTCTAAACAGAACGGCCTGACATGGCCGACGGAGATTCCGATGTTTATCCAGACTGAAGCCACGCCGAACCCGGCCACCCTCAAGTTCCTGCCTGGCAAGGTTGTCATGGAATCCGGCACCGCGGATTTTCGCGATGCGGCCAGCGCTGAAATTTCCCCACTCGCGACGCGCATCTTCGCGGTCCCTGGCGTTTCCGCTGTTTATTTCGGCTATGACTTCGTCACCGTGACGAAGGAAGGCCCGGAATGGCAGCACCTGAAGCCGGCCATTCTCGGCGCCATCATGGAGCATTTCATGAGCGGCACGCCCGTCATGGCCAAGGCCGGCGGTGCGGAGCAGGACGATCTGGAAGAAGAATTCTTCAATGCCGGCGATGAGACCATTGTCGCCACCATCAAGGAATTGCTGGAGACGCGGGTCCGTCCGGCCGTTGCGCAGGATGGCGGCGATATCACCTTCCGTGGCTTCCGCGATGGCAAGGTCTACCTCAACATGAAGGGCGCATGCTCCGGTTGCCCCTCGTCCACCGCGACCTTGAAGCACGGCGTGCAGAATCTGTTGCGCCATTTCGTGCCCGAGGTGCAGGAAGTCGAGGCGGTCTGACTCCAGGCCGAGCGCACAGATGATCCTTCTTGCCATCGATACCGCCGGCGCTGACTGCGCCGCCGCTGTCTATGACAGCGGTCGCGGTATCGTGCTTGCCGAGCAGACCGAGACCATCGGCAAGGGACATGCAGAACGGCTGATGTCCCTTATCGACGCCGTGATGGCCGAAGCCGGCCTGAAATTGGCCGCGGTCGAGCGGGTAGCCGTGGTGATCGGTCCGGGTTCGTTTACCGGCATTCGCGTCGGTGTCGCCGCGGCGAGGGGCCTTGCTCTCGCGCTCGGTGTGAAGGCCGTCGGCGTGTCTACTCTGGCCGTCATCGCTGCCGAAGCTTTGGAGCGCCGGGGCGATGCGGATGATCGCCCGGTCATCGCCGTTATGGATGCCAAGCGCGACGAACTGTATCTCCAGGCTTTCGCTTCGTCGGGAGCGGTGCTTTCTCCGCCGACGGTCGCCTCGATGGAGGAGGCGAAGGACCTGGCCGCGGCCTATCCGGGTGCTGAGCTTGCCGGTTCGGGCAGCTGCTTGCTGTCCCAATCTGCTGACCCGGGCGGCGCCGACCGCTTCCCGATCCGGCTTGTCGCCCGCCTGGGCGTGTCTTCCACGGACCAGCCGAAGCCGCTCTATCTGCGGGGTCCTGACGTTCGTCCACAGGAAGGTTTTGCCGTCGCACGAATTTAGCTCGGCTTGACAATCTTCGCTCGGGTTGACGTTCCGGAAAGGGCCGCCGGGTATGATGGGTTGATCGAATTCCGGCCATTTGCCGATTCGAGAGGCAAACAGACCTGGAACCGCAATGTCAGACAGCTTTTTTTCCCGCAAACCCGAATTCGAAATCGTCGACATGGTCCCGGAAGATTGTCCGGAAGTATCTGTCCTGCACGGACAGCGTTTCGCCAGGCCCTGGGGTGATGGCGAATTCCTGAGCCTGCTGCTGCAGCCGAATGTCTTCGGCTTCGTCGCGCGCCAGACCAATGCGCTGATCTTCAAGCCGCCGATGGCCGGCTTCGTGCTCGCCCGTGAAGTGGCGGGCGAGGCGGAAATCCTGACGGTCGCGGTTCATGAAAAGCAGTCGCGTCATGGACTTGGCTGGCGGCTGATGCAGGCGGCGATCCGGCATGCAGAAGCGAGCGGCGGCCAGGAAATGTTCCTGGAGGTCGATGACGGAAACGCCGCCGCCATTGCGCTTTATCGCAAGCTCGGCTTCGAAAAGGCGGGAGAACGCCCTGCCTATTACGAGGACCGCAAGGGCCGGAAATCGGCGGCGCTTGTCATGAAGCGCGATCTTCGGTAACTGCCTAGGCATTCCGGCGCTCATGCAAAGCGGCTAATATCCGGAACATCTTTAGTTTGATGCGGGATGCCATGACGGAAACGGTCAAATCGCTGGAGGAACTCTGCGTCGAGCGCGGTATGCGCATGACGGAGCAAAGGCGTATCATTGCCCAGATTCTCGAGGGCTCCGACGATCATCCCGATGTCGAGGAATTGCATCGCCGCTCGGTCAAGGTCGATGCCCGCATCTCGATTTCGACCGTCTATCGCACCGTGAAGCTGTTCGAGGATGCCGGCATCATAGAGCGCCATGACTTCCGCGACGGCCGCTCCCGCTATGAGACCGTGCCCGAAGCCCATCACGATCACCTCATCGATCTCAAGACCGGCGTGGTGATCGAGTTCCATTCCCCCGAGATCGAGGCCTTGCAGGAGCGGATCGCCCGCGAATATGGCTTCCGCCTTGTAGACCACCGGCTTGAACTCTATGGCGTGCCGCTAAAAAAGGAAGACAAGTAGAGCCATGGGCATATCGGCGGGTGACTGCGCGTCATGAGTTCGTTGCGCATCGGCTTCGTTGTCTTGGGCCTTGCCTTGCTGGCGCTGCTTCTTGCTCCAGTCCAAATCATTGGCCTTTTGTTTGACTTCCGTTATCGCCGTCGTCTGCCCCGTGTCTGGCACCGCGCCGCCTGCTGGATGCTGGGTATTCGCATCCATGTCCATGGTGAACCCGACCGCCGCCGTCCCCTGATGCTGGCCGCCAACCATGCCTCATGGAAGGATATCCTGATCCTTGGCAGTCTCTGCGACGTCGCCTTCATTGCCAAGACGGAGGTCAAGAGCTGGCCGGTCTTCGGCCTTCTCGCCCGCTTGCAGAAGACGATTTTCGTCACCCGCGAGGACCGCCGCCGTACCGGCGACCAGGTCGGCGAGATCGCCCAGCGCATGGCGGACGGCGAAGTGGTCGTGCTGTTTCCGGAAGGCACCACCTCGGATGGAAACAGGCTGCTCGGCGTGAAATCCTCGCTTTTCGGGGCAGCAGCGGCGGCACTGCCGCTCGCGCCAGAAGGCGTGGTGCACATCCAGCCTGTATCCATCGCTTATACGCGCGTCTATGGCATGCCGATGGGGCGCTATCATCGCCCTATCGCCAGTTGGCCGGGGGATGTTCAACTCGTGCCCCACCTTCTGGGGGTGCTCCGGGCGGGTGCCATCGATGTGGATGTCACCTTCGGTCCGGTCATGGATTGCACCTCTCAGACCAACCGCAAACAACTCAGCGCCGGCATCGAGCAGGAGATCCGCCGCATGCTGCAGCATCACCTGATGGGACGCCATCTGCGCAAGATGTGATCCGCGATCTTTTTGGTTTTATCGCGGACGAAAACACACTAAATAGCCGCCATGACCCAAGATCTCGCAAGTGATATCGCCCCAGACAGGCCGGCGCCCCTGACCAATAGCCGCAAGGTCTTCATCAAGACCTATGGCTGCCAGATGAACGTCTATGACAGCGGCCGCATGGCGGACGCTCTGGCGGCGGATGGCTATGTCTCCACCGAGGTCATGGAAGACGCCGATCTCGTGCTGCTGAACACCTGCCATATTCGCGAGAAGGCCGCCGACAAGGTCTATTCGGCGCTGGGCCGCCTGCGCGAGACGAAGAAGGCACGCGCCGCCGAGGGTCGCGAATTCATGATCGGCGTCGCCGGCTGCGTGGCGCAGGCCGAGGGCGAGGAGATCTCGCGTCGGGAACCCGCCGTCGATGTCGTGATCGGTCCGCAGACCTATCACCGGCTGCCACAGGCCCTGCAGCGCGCCCGCACCGGCGAACGCGTTGTCGATACCGAATATGCCCTGGAGGACAAGTTCGAGCATCTGCCCGATCCGGTGAAGACCGCCGGCAAGCCTCGCAATGTCACGGCCTTTCTCACGGTTCAGGAGGGCTGCGACAAGTTTTGCACCTTCTGCGTCGTGCCTTACACGCGCGGTTCTGAAGTCTCCCGCCCGCTCGACCAGATCGTGGCAGAGGCCGAAAAGCTGGTGGCCAACGGTGTGCGCGAACTGACCTTGCTGGGCCAGAACGTCAATGCCTGGCACGGCACCGCTGCTGATGGTTCGGCATTGGGACTGGGCGATCTCCTGTATCGTTTGGCGGAAATCGAGGGGCTGGCCCGCCTGCGCTACACGACGAGCCATCCACGCGACATGGATGATGTCCTGGTCGAGGCGCATCGCAAGCTCGACAAGCTCATGCCCTATCTGCATCTGCCGGTGCAGGCCGGCTCTGACCGGATCCTGAAGGCGATGAACCGTCGCCACAAGGCAGAGGAATACATCCGCCTCATCGAGCGCATCCGGGCCGCTCGTCCCGATATCGCGCTCTCGGGGGATTTTATCGTCGGCTTCCCGGGAGAAACGGACGAGGATTTCGAGGCGACGCTCGATCTGGTCCGCCGCGTTCGTTATGCCCAGGCTTATTCCTTCAAGTATTCCACCCGTCCGGGCACGCCAGGCGCTGATCTGAAGGATCAGGTGGCCGAGGAGGTCAAGACCGAACGGCTGGCGCGGCTCCAGGCTTTGCTCTTGGAACAGCAGCATGAATTCGCCGAGTCTTGCGTTGGAAAGGTGATCGATCTCCTGCTGGAGAAGCCTGGACGCATGCCCGGACAGCTGATCGGACGCTCTCCATGGCTCCAGTCTGTGAATGTTGATGCAAAAACATCGCAAATCGGTGACATTATAAAGGTACGAATCACCTCAACCGGACCAAACAGCTTGTTTGCCGAGGTGGCAGAGAGCTAGAGTGGGGCCCGGATCGGACAACGAGCAGGAGCCTCGCCGCTTGAACGCACAAGAATTGGTATCTTCACAACCGCGCAATTCCCGCAACACAGTGACCGACGCCAATCACTTTATCTTGACGTTCGAGAACAACAGGTTTGCCAGCGAGCTGTTCGGGCAGTTCGACCAGAACCTGAAGCTCCTGGAGGAGCGCCTGAGCATCGAGGCGCGCGCGCGGGGTAATTCCGTTTCCATTTCCGGCGATCTGGTGGCCACCAATCAGGCACGACGGGCGCTCGATTTCCTGTATGCCAAGCTGCAGAGCGGCGGATCCGTCGAGATCTCCGATGTCGAAGGTGCGATCCGCATGGCGGTGGCGGCTGACGATCAGTTGAGCCTGCCGACGATGGAGCGCAAGGCGAAGCTGTCGATGGCCCAGATCTCCACGCGCAAAAAGACCATCGCCGCCCGCACGCCGACGCAGGATGCCTATATGCGGGCGCTGGACCGCTCGGAACTGGTTTTCGGCGTTGGCCCGGCCGGTACCGGCAAGACCTATCTTGCGGTGGCGCATGCCGCGCAGCTGCTGGAGCGTGGTGTGGTCGATCGCATCGTGCTGACGCGCCCTGCCGTGGAAGCCGGCGAACGTCTCGGCTTCCTGCCGGGCGACATGAAGGAAAAGGTCGATCCCTATCTGCGCCCGCTCTATGACGCGCTCTACGACATGATGCCGGGCGATAAGGTCGAGCGCGCCATTACCGCCGGCGTCATCGAAATCGCGCCGCTTGCCTTCATGCGCGGGCGCACGCTTTCCAATGCCGCCATCATCCTCGACGAAGCACAGAACACCACATCGATGCAGATGAAGATGTTTCTGACGCGTCTGGGTGAAAACGGCCGCATGATCATCACCGGCGATCCGAGCCAGGTGGACCTGCCACGCGGCGTGAAGTCCGGTCTGGTGGAGGCCCTGCAGATCCTGAATGGGATCGAGGGCATTTCGGTCGTCCGCTTCAAGGATACGGATGTGGTCCGCCATCCGCTCGTAGGGCGCATCGTGCGGGCCTATGACGCGCAATACGCCGTTCACGACGAAAGCGAGCAGCTCGACCGCTAGGTAGGGCGACGAAATCAATGCCCGAATTCGACATACAGATCTCGATCGAAGCCGACGGTTGGCAGCCGGAGCAGGAGCTGGAGGCGCTGGCCTCCCGCGTGTTCCAGGCGGCTGCGGCTTATATGATCGCTGAGGAAAAGCAGCCGTTCCCACCTCATGGCACGGAAATTTCGCTGGTCTTCACCGACGATGCCGCCATCCGCGAGGTCAATGCCGAATGGCGCGGGCAGGACAAGCCGACCAATGTGCTGTCCTTTCCGGCCTATCCGCTGACCCCGGGCGGCATGCCGGGACCCATGCTCGGCGACATCATTATTGCCCGGGAGACGGTGGCACGGGAGGCCGATGATCTGGAAAAGCCCTTTGCGGATCATCTGACCCATCTTATGGTACATGGATTCCTCCATTTGTTCGGCTACGATCATATGAATGACGCAGAAGCCGAGATAATGGAGAGCCTCGAGACTGGAATTTTGGCCACGCTCGGCCTATCTGACCCCTATGCAGGCCAAGGCCTGGTTTGATAGCTTGGTAACATGAACGATTTGACGACAAGACCGGCCGGACGGGCCGCAGAGGATCGCGATAGCGGATCCTCAGACGAGGGCGGAAGTCCTTTACGAACCGAGGGTGGCAGACCCCAGTCTTCATTCTGGGGCCGCGCCGCCCGGTTGTTGCGACCTTTGCAAGGGTCAAGCCTTCGTGAAAACCTCGCGGACGCGCTCGTCAATGACGCTGGCGCGGGCGACGCTTTTTCTCCGGAAGAGCGCGCCATGCTCCACAACATCCTTCGCTTCCGCGAGGTGCGTGTCGAGGACATCATGGTTCCACGGGCCGATATCGAAGCCGTGGACCAGAATGTCAGCCTGGCGGAACTGCTGACGCTGTTCGACGAGTCAGGGCGGTCGCGAATGCCGGTCTACCGGGAGACCCTGGACGATCCGCGCGGCATGGTCCATATCCGCGATCTCCTGTCCTACCTGACAAAACAGGCGCGCAACAAGCGCCGCAACGGGGCGAAAGCCGCCGCGTCAGAGCAGCCGGACGGCGAAAAGGCGGAAAAAACACCACGGACACCCAGGCCGGAATTTGACCTTGCGCGTGCAGACCTGTCGAAAACCGTGGCAGAAGCCGGTATCATCCGCAGCATCCTCTTTGTTCCTCCGTCCATGCAGGCGTCCGACCTCATGTCCCGCATGCAGGCGGCCCGCACCCAGATGGCGCTCGTGATCGATGAGTATGGCGGCACGGATGGATTGGTGTCGCACGAAGACATCGTGGAAATGGTCATCGGCGATATCGATGACGAGCATGACGACGAAGAGGCCTTGTTCACCCGGATCTCTGACGATGTCGTCATTGCCGACGCCCGTATCGAGCTGGAAGAAATCGCAGAGGCCATAGGCCCAGACTTCGACATCCGCGATCAGATCGAGGACGTCGACACACTGGGAGGGCTTATCTTCTCCGAACTGGGGCGCATTCCCGTTCGCGGGGAGGTGGTTCAAGCATTGCCAGGCTTCGAATTTCATATTCTCGACGCCGATCCGCGCCGGGTGAAGCGGGTCAGGGTCATTCGCAAGCGTCCGGCCGCCCGCCGTCGCCAGAGCAAAGGCGAGATGGAACTGAACGGGCCTGCGCAGGATCGACCATTGGATCGCGGTCCCGAAGAGGGTCCGCAGAGCGAAGGTGCCGTATCTGACGCCTGATTCTTGTCGGGCACGTTTTTCAATCGCGCGCTACATCTCTTGCGCCAGTCCGTGGACAGGCGCAGAAGCGTCGGCCGGGACAAATCCCCGTTTTTTTGAAAGACTGCCGGCGAGTTGATTCGCCGGAACTGAGAGGATGCGCATGGAAGGTCTTGCTGGCAGGATCATGCTGACCTGGGGCCTGCGGCGGTTCCTCCTGACCTGGCTGGCCGGTGCTGTTGCGGCCCTTGGCATGCCCCCCATCGGCTTTTTCGCCGCGATGTTCCTCTCGTTCACGCTGCTGGTCTGGTTGCTGGATGGCGCGACCGGCGGGCCGGAAAGCGGCTTCTTCGGCACGCTACGGTCTGCCTTTGTCATCGGATGGACCTTCGGCTTCGGCTATTTCGTGGCAGGACTCTGGTGGCTGGGCAATGCGCTGATGGTCGAGGCGGACGAGTTCGCCTGGGCATTGCCACTGGCGATCCTTGGTCTGCCGGCGGTGCTGGCGGTTTTCTATGGCCTGGCCACCCTGCTGGCGCGGGTGCTGTGGACGGATGGCCTGGGGCGGATCGTGGCACTCGCCGCCGGCTTTGGCCTTGCCGAATGGCTGCGCAGCGTCGCGGCCACGGGATTTCCCTGGAATGCGATCGGCTATGGCGCCATGCCAATCCCGGTCATGATGCAATCGGCCCATGCCATCGGTGTTTTTGGGGTCTCGGCACTTGCCGTCTTCGTCTTCGCCACGCCAGCCTTGATCGCCACGGGCAAGGGCATGCGCCGAGGGATTTTTCTGGCCGTCATCGCCACAGCGGCCCATTTCGGCTACGGCGCCTATCGCCTCCAACTGCCTGAACCTGATGAGGCAGATCTCAAGACCGTGCGCCTGGTCCAGCCTGTCATCGACCAGGCAGTCAAGCTTGAAAACGACGACCGGGAGGCAGTCTTCGCCGAACATCTGCGCCTGTCCCAGCTTCCGCCTGAGGACGGGGGCAAGCGTCCGGACCTCATCGTTTGGCCGGAGACCTCCATCCCCTTCATCCTGACGGAAAACCCCGACGCCTTGACGCGGATCGCCGACATACTCGAACCCGGCCAGGTTCTTCTGACCGGGGCCGTGCGATCGGAAGATCAGGGGCCGGGCAATCCGCCTCGCTACTACAATTCCGTGTATCTGATTGATGATCAGGGCCAGATCTTGGCGGCCAGCGACAAGGTGCATCTGACCCCGTTCGGGGAATATGTTCCCTACGAGGCCTTGCTGCGCAGGCTGGGTGTCAACAACCTCGTCAGCCTGCCCGGTGGGTTCTCCGCGGCCGCGGCCCGCAGCACGCTCAAGCTGCCGGACGGGCCGGAATTATACCCACTCATCTGCTATGAAATCATCTTTCCGGATGAGATGGATGTACAACTTGAGCGCGCAGGTGCTATACTCAACATTACCAACGACGCCTGGTTTGGCAATACGCCCGGACCCTATCAGCATTTTCTGCAGGCCCGGTTGCGCGCCGTAGAGAATGAAGTCCCTGTCATACGAAGTGCGAACAGTGGTATTTCAGCAACAATTGATACACGCGGTCGTATTATCTCGGGTGTCGGATTTAATGTAAAGGCAATCCAAGATTCAACCGTCAATTTTAAAACTGTTCCAGATCGGAACATAACGTTTGCACAACGTAATTTCTGGTTGTTATTGGCCGCTCTTTCGGCATTTGCATTGATTTCACGTCTGGGTTTTATTTTTCGGAAGAATTGACCAAAAACCCCTAAAATTGCATAGTGACTGTGACCGCCGGACTGGAAGTATGCTTTAGGTTGCGTTGCAATTCATACACGCTACGATAGGGCCATCCCACAAGCAGGCCGGGTGACGGGCCAAAATTACCAACTGTTGTCAGGATCAAATCATGATCGAGAATAAGAAGAAGCCGAATCCGATTGACATCCACGTCGGAAGTAGGATTCGGCTTCGCCGTACGATGCTTGGCATGAGCCAGGAAAAACTGGGCGAGGCGCTGGGCATCACGTTTCAGCAGATTCAGAAATACGAGAAGGGCACCAACCGCGTTGGTGCCAGCCGGTTGCAGAACATCTCGAGCATTCTCAATGTTCCCGTCTCCTTCTTCTTCGAGGATGCGCCGGGCGAGCAGGCCGGTGGTCCAACCGGGATGGCAGAGGCTTCGAGCTCCAACTATGTGGTCGACTTCCTGTCGTCCTCCGAAGGCCTGCAGTTGAACCGCGCATTCGTGAAGATCGGCGATCCCAAGGTGCGCCGCCGGCTGGTGGACCTGGTCAAGGCCCTGGCCGCTGAAAGCGACGGCGAGTAACCTCCAGCGACACGGTATCGGGCGGCCTGAGAGCCGCCCTTTTTTGTTGCGCGGCTATTGTCTGTCCGCGCGGCACAAGGCGGATGACCCGCCTGATATTGCCCACATAAAGATATATTTATGTCGTTGTGCGCTTGTTTTTCGCCCTCGAACTGAATATTGAGAACGAAGCTTGTTCTTTGAGGGGAATCCCGCATGCGCGCTAACTATCTTTTCACCAGTGAATCCGTTTCCGAAGGTCATCCGGATAAGGTTTGTGACCGTATTTCCGACGAAATCGTCGACCTGGTTTATCGCGAAGCCGCCAAGACCGGCATCGACCCCTGGACCGTGCGCATCGCCTGCGAAACGCTTGCAACCACCAACCGCGTCGTGATCGCCGGTGAAGTGCGTCTGCCTGCCAGCCTCCTGAAGAAGGACAAGGATGGCAACATCGTCAAGGATCCCTATGGCGAGCCGGCGGTCAATCCCTCCAAGTTCAAGTCGGCTGCGCGCAAGGCGATCAAGGACATCGGCTACGAGCAGGATCGCTTCCACTGGAAGAATGTCAAGATCGACGTGCTGCTGCACGCCCAGTCGGCCGACATTGCCCAGGGCGTTGACAAGGCAGCCGACCAGCAGGGTTCCGAAGGCGCTGGCGACCAGGGCATCATGTTCGGCTACGCCTGCAAGGAAACGCCGGAACTGATGCCGGCGCCGCTTTATTACTCGCACCGCATTCTCGCCCTGCTGGCAGACGCCCGCAAGAAGGGTGTTGGCGAAGCCGGCAAGCTCGGCCCCGATGCCAAGAGCCAGGTGACCGTGCGCTATGTCGATGGCAAGCCGGCGGAAGCCACCTCGATCGTCCTGTCGACGCAGCATCTCGACGAGAGCTGGGATTCGGCCAAGGTTCGCTCGGTTGTCGAGCCCTATATCCGTGAAGCTCTCGGCGACCTGAAGATTGCCGACGATTGCGCCTGGTACATCAACCCCACCGGCAAGTTCGTGATCGGTGGTCCTGACGGGGACGCCGGCCTGACCGGTCGCAAGATCATCGTCGACACCTATGGCGGCGCAGCACCCCATGGTGGCGGCGCTTTCTCCGGCAAGGACACGACCAAGGTCGACCGCTCCGCAGCCTATGCCGCGCGCTATCTGGCCAAGAACGTCGTGGCCGCCGGCCTCGCCGACAACTGCACCATCCAGATTTCCTACGCCATTGGCGTGGCCCAGCCGCTGTCGATTTATGTCGACCTGCATGGCACCGGCAAGGTGACGGAAGATCAGGTCGAAGCCGCGATCCGCAAGGTCATGGACCTCTCGCCGACCGGCATCCGCAAGCATCTCGACCTGAACAAGCCGATCTACGCCAAGACCTCCGCCTATGGCCATTTCGGCCGCAAGGCTGGCCGCGATGGTTCGTTCTCCTGGGAGAAGCTTGATCTCGTCAAGCCGCTCAAGGACGCCATCAAGGGCTGATGATGTCGCAGGAGCGCCGCAACAGGTCGACCGAAGCCTTTTTCGGTCGACGCAAGGGAAAACCCCTTAGGGACCAGCAGGCGGCGCGCCTGGAAAACCTGATGCCCACGCTGGCGGTCGATCTGTCGACCCCCGCGCCGGCTGATATAAAGTCGCTATTCCGGCACCCCGTCACGGCTGTGCGGCTCGAAATCGGATTTGGTGGCGGGGAGCATCTCGTCCATCGGGCAACGGAGAATCCCGAGACCGGCTTCATCGGCGTGGAGCCTTTCGTCAATTCCATGGCGAAACTGCTGGCCAGCGTCGAAGAAGCTGGGCTGAGCAACATCAGAACCCATGATGACGATGCGACGCAGCTTCTTGATTGGCTGCCGGCCGGTTGCATAGACCAGATCGATCTTCTCTATCCCGATCCCTGGCCGAAGCGGAAACACTGGAAGCGCCGCTTTGTTTCGCAGGTCAATCTTGAGCGATTTAATCGGGTGCTGAAGCCCGGCGGATTGTTCTGCTTTGCATCCGATATCGATACCTATATCGACTGGACGCTGATCCATTGCCGTGACCATGGCGGTTTTGACTGGACGGCGCGCAACGCGTCGGACTGGACCACGCCTTTTGCCGGTTGGCCTGGAACGCGCTACGAGGCCAAGGCGAGGCGAGAAGGCCGGGGCTCGGCCTATCTCACGTTCAAGCGTATCGAGAAAAAAATCCAGCGATAGTCAGTGCAGGCTGACGGTCTTCAGGTCGTCCTCGGCAGCCTTGAAGAAGGTGCTGGAGCGATTATCCGTCAAGAGGATGGGTGTGCCGTCAGCGGCAAACAGGGCCCAGAGGTCCAGGTTGGGATCGATCTCCGGGGCTTCAGGAAAGCACCGGGAAACCTCTTCGACACGCATTTTTCTGATGTAACCGACTTCGCCCGCGCCAATATGCGCCAGTTCGGATTGCGACAGTCGGGCATTCGCTTCTTTTAACAACATTCCGATTCTCCACCAGATGCAGGGAGCACGGCATTCAGGCCGTTGAGCCTATAGTGAAGGAGAAATGTTAATTTTCCGCACCACATGGGTCGAACTGGGATCGGTCAATTCAATGATCAGCAATCCCTTGCGCAGCGAGGCACCGACCACGTCCATGCCGTCCTTGAGCTGGAAGCTGCGCTGGAACTGGCGGCGGGCGATGCCGCGGAAGAGGAAATCGCCATCGTCCCGCAGTGTCTGGCGGCCGCGAATGATCAGCTGGCCCGCTTCCACGAGAACCTCCAGCTCGTTCTCCGAAAAGCCGGCAACGGCCAGCGTCAGGCGCAACCGCTCGGTCTCGTTGTCGTCCTTCCGCACGAGGCGCTCGACGTTGAATGGCGGGTAGCCGTCGCCGCTGCGGGCGATTTCGGCAAGCACGGCCGCACTGGCATCGATGGCAAGCAGGATCGGCGTCCCGGCGACCTTGGTGCGGCTCATGCAGTTTTATCCTTGCCCCGTCCTTCATATGGCTGTGAGGCCAATGTGGGGTCGCTGCGGAGCGGTTGCAAGACGGGAGGCGCTTGACAAGGCATTTGCGCCGCGTGCAACAAGCAGCGGACAAAACGAGGTATTCCCATGACAGACATCCGCAAGATCATCATTGATACCGATCCGGGACAGGACGATGCCGCCGCGCTGATGCTGGCCTTTGCCAGCCCGGCGGAGCTGGAGGTGCTGGGCGTGACCGTGGTGGCGGGCAACGTGCCGCTTTCCTATACCAGCAGGAACGCGCGGATCGTCTGTGAGCTCTCGGGCCGGTCGGACATGCCAGTTTATGAGGGTGCGGTGAAGCCGCTCGAGCGGCCGCAGGTCACCGCCGAGCATGTGCATGGCAAGACCGGCCTCGATGGCGCCGAAGTGCCGGAGCCCGTGATGCGGGTTCAGGCCCAGAATGCCGTGGATTTCATCGTCGAGACCCTCAGGCGGGAACCGGCCGGAACAGTAACGCTCTGCACGCTGGGACCGCTGACCAATATCGCCATGGCCCTGATGCAGGCCCCTGACATTGCTCCGCGCGTTCGCGAACTGGTCATGATGGGCGGTGGATTCTTCGAAGGCGGCAACATCACGCCGGCGGCGGAGTTCAATATCTATGTCGACCCGCAGGCTGCGGACATCGTCATGAAGTCCGGCATTCCGATCGTCATGATGCCGCTCGATGTCACGCATCAATTGCTGACGACCAAGGCACGGGTGCAGCGCATTGCAGCGCTGGGCACGCGGCCGGCTGAGGTCATGGTTCAGTGGCTGCAGTTCTTCGAGCGGTTCGACGAGGAGAAATACGGGTCGGACGGTGGCCCGCTGCATGATCCAACCGTTATCGCCTATCTGCTGAAGCCGGAGCTTTTCTCCGGGCGCGATTGCAATGTCGAGATCGAGACGCGCTCAGAACTCACGGTTGGAATGACCGTTGTCGATTGGTGGCGCGTGACGGACAGGCCCGCCAATGCGCGCTTCATGCGCCATGTCGATGCGGATGGCTTCTTTGACCTGCTGATCGAACGGTTCGGCCGCCTGGGCTGAAATGGCGACAGACAGGCCGGTGCGGTCCTGCGCACCGACCCGTTGGTAAAGGTAATTAAAACTCCTGCCAGTCGGCCTCGACAGCCGCGGCGGAGCGTGCTGATCCCGCCGCCTGCCGTTGTGCCGGGCGCCTGGCCGGGGCTGCCGGTTGAGCCGAAGCGGTGGGAGCGCGCATCGCTGCGGCCGTGGCGTGAAGCGGGTTCCGCGTCTGGCTGTCGGAAACGGCAAACCGGCTCACCAACTGCCGCAAGCCCTCGGCCTCGCCACTCAACACGCGGCTTGCGGCCGTGGTCTGCTCGACCATCGCGGCATTCTGCTGGGTGACTTGGTCCATCTGGTTGACGGCGGAATTCACTTCCTTGAGGCCTGTCGCCTGTTCGCTGGCCGAGGCTGAAATCTGGCGGACCAAATCGTTGATCTGCATGACCTGATCGGCGATCTTCTGCAGGGCGCCGCCGGCACGGCCGACCAGTTCCACCCCGTCATTCACCTGGGCGCTCGAGGCGTTGATCAACGTCTTGATTTCTTTCGCCGCACCGGCCGAACGCTGCGCCAGTTCGCGGACTTCCTGGGCCACGACGGCGAAGCCCTTGCCCGCCTCGCCGGCGCGCGCCGCCTCGACGCCTGCATTCAGCGCAAGCAGGTTCGTCTGGAAGGCGATCTCATCGATCACGGCGATGATGCGCGAGATCTCCTGCGACGACTGGGCAATGCCTTCCATTGAAGCGACAGCTTTGCGCACGACATCTCCGGATTTCTCGGCGTCCTGACAGGCGGTGCTGACCGTGTTTGCCGCCGCATTGGCATTGTCGGCACTCGAATTGACCTGTTCCGTCAGCTCATTGAGGGCCGCAGCAGTCTCTTCCAGGCTGGCCGCCTGCTGTTCTGTACGCCGGGAAAGATCCATCGCACTGTCGCTGATCTCGCTCGTTCCGCTGCCGATGTGGTCGACGGCGGCGCGCACCGCCAGGATGGTCTCTTCCAGGCTGGCCACGGCGCCGTTGAAATCCTCCTTCAGCTGCGCATATTTGCCCGGAAAATCCTCTTGGATGCGATAGGTCAGCTGCCCGCGGGAAAGTGCTGCCAGTCCGGCTCCCAGAATGGAAACGATCCGTTGCTGCAGTGCCGCAGCGGCATTTCGCTCGCTTTCAGATTGACTGCGCTCCGCTTCCACATTCTGCCGCTGCGTGGCTGCTTCCGCCTCCAGCGACCGAGCCTCGGCAAGGCGATGACGAAAGCCTTCCAGGGCCTTGGCAACCATTCCGACTTCGTCGTTGCGATCCTGTCCGGCGACAGCGGCGTCATATTGCCCGTCGCGAAGCCGATCTACGGAGCCCACCAGGCCATGCAGAGGCGCCTGCACAAACCGCCGGACCGCCAGCCACAGGGCCACCACCACCGCCACCAGGACGATCAGTCCGCCAAGCACCATCAGATAGGTCTGGTCATTCACTGCACCGTTGATCGCGCTGTGCGGAATATCGACCATCACGGCCCAGGTGGCATTCACGCCGGGAACGGCGAAGGGATAGACAAGACGATCGTAGCTTCCCATGGCTTCCGAGCTGAGATCGGTAATGATGGTGGCCTGGCCCGATTTCAGGCTGCTGTTCAGGACGTCAGCCGCCTTTTCCTCATACGGCTTCATCAGCAGCTTGTCGTCGGGGGCAACCAGCCATTGCCCGCCCTGGCCGACCAACAACACGCGGCCATTGCCGAAGGGGGTCAACGCCTTCAGCTTCTGCGACAGAGCTGCAAGAGAGATGTCCACCCCGGACACGCCGATAAATTTGCCTGCGGAAAAGACGGGGTAGGCGATCGACGTCATGGTCGTTGGGACCTCAGTACCTTCTGCAAGGTAAGGCGCCGTGATTGCACCCTTGCCGCTCTTGGCGGCCAGGGCATACCATTCCGCGGCATAATCGTTCTTGAACGTCGAGAATTGTATGCCGCCCGCCTGGGTCTTGGACCAGTAGGGGGTGAAGACACCGTTGTCGTTGCCACCAAGTTCGAGATTCTTGACGACGTCTTCCTGGCGGCCGTCAAAGGCCTTGATCTCCTCGCAGAACCAGCTGCCGAATGCGAAGGCGTTCTGCTCCACATTGGCCTTGAGGATATTGATCGCCCCTTTGCGGTCGAAGGACTGCTGCTCATGGCCGCGGCCGAGCACGCCGGCCATGGAGCGAGCGGCACTCGCAAGCGCTCCGACATCGCCGGCCACTTCGCTGGCAATTGCCTTGGCTTCGCTATCCGCCTGATCCATGGTCAGCGATTGCACCCGATCGCGTGTTTCAGAGATCAATACCAAGTTGGAAAGCGCCAGCACGCAGGCAATCGCGATGCCGGTGACGATCAGCAGCTTGGCTGCAATCGACTTCGAACGAAAGAGGTTCATCTCAAGGTGCCTCGCAAGACGGACGCCGCCGGGCTCCGGCGGTCACGCAATGGATCGGTTTCGCCCGGTCATAGGCTGTCTTTGTGGCAAGCATCGCCGACGCCGAAGGCTACCTTGAAGATGTTTAACGCCGTCTAAAAGACAGCGGCATTCTGTTGCACTGCACTCAAACCATCCGGCGGTTGACGTCCTCAGCCAAGGGGATCGACGGCTGCGCCCCGTGCTTCAGGCAGGCGAGCGAGCCGGCGACGGCCGCCCGCTCCAGCGCCGATTGAAAGTCCAGCTTCTGATCGAGCCCGGCTGCAAAATAGCCGCAGAAGGTATCGCCGGCTCCGACCGTGTCGACCGGCTCGATCTTGAGCCCCTTGGCGGTGTGGATTTGACCTTCATGGATGGCGATCACGCCATCGGCGCCAAGCGTCACGATCAAGGTCTGCCGCGTCTCCGCATGCAGGCTCTTGAGCGCTGACAGCCTGTCCTCCGCCGTCATGTCATCCTTGCCCGCCAGCCGCTCGAATTCCGTCTCGTTGGCGATGACGATATCGGCCATTCGGCCCAGGCGGGCAGCATCCGCCGTCAGCGGGGCGATATTTATGACCGTCGTGACACCGCGCACGCGTGCCTGGCCAAGCGCGCGTTCCACGGATGCGGCAGGAACTTCCAACTGCAGCATCAGAATGTCGCCAGACGCCATCGAGGCGATGGCTGCATCGGCATCCGCCGGGGTGAGCGTTCCATTGGCGCTGGCGACGACGGCGATGACATTCTCGCCCTTGTCATCGACCAGAATATGGGCGGTTCCCGTTGGCAGGCTGCTGCGTGCCACCGCGCCGAGATCAGCGCCTGCTTCCTTCAGCAGCGCAAGCGCCGGTTCGGCAAAGCCGTCATTGCCCACGGCGCCGATCATCCGCACGCCGGCACCGGCCCGCCGGGCAGCCAGCGCCTGGTTCGCGCCCTTGCCGCCGGCCGCCGTGGTGAAGGCGTGGCCTGCCACGGTTTCGCCGGGCAAAGGCAGGCGCTCCACGCTGGCAATCAGGTCCATGTTGATCGAACCGAAGACTGTAATCATCTGCTGTCATGTCCTTGAGAATATTCTGATGACTTTGGCCGCAAGCCTCAGTCCTCGTCAACCACCCTGAGCTTCAGCAAGCCGGTTCGGCTCTCGGCGGCGCGATCGGGCACGGGAACGGGTGCAGGCGTGGGCGATGAAGGCGGGGAAATCGCCTCGAACTCCAGAGCCTCGATCTTGGCGCCGCGTTTCGTGATCTTGTCGGCCGATGTCATGATCATCTCGACATCGCGCTGTGCCGCAAGGAAATGGGCCTGAAGCTTGCGGGTCCGGTCATCAAGGCGGCCGAGATCTTCCATCAGATGCAGCACTTCGCCCTGGATCAGATGCGCCTGCTCGCGCATCCGCTGGTCCTTGAGAACCGCCTGGATCACCTGAAGCGACAGCATCAGTAGGGATGGCGAGACGATGACGATCTTTGCCCGCTGCGCCCGCTGCACGACGGTTTCGAAATGCTCGTGGATCTCGGCAAAGATGGATTCCGACGGCACGAACAGGAAGGCCATGTCCTGGGTTTCGCCGGGGATCAGGTATTTCTCGGAGATATCACGAATATGCACGTCCATATCGCGACGGAACTGCTGGGCCGCTGTCTTGCGATCCTCGGCATAGTCGCTGTCGCGAAAGCTGTTCCAGGCCTCCAGCGGAAACTTGGCATCGATGACAAGCGGCGGTGCGTCGTTCGGCATGCGCACGGTGCAGTCAGGTCGCGAGCTATTGGACAATGTCGGCTGGAACTCGAAGGCGCCCATCGGCAGCCCGTCGCTGATGATGGCTTCCATGCGCGACTGGCCGAAGGCGCCGCGGGTCTGCTTGTTGGACAGAATCGCCTGCAGGCTCACCACATCCTTGGCCAAGGACTGGATGTTGTTCTGTGCCGCGTCGATGACGGCCAGACGCTCCTGCAGCTTCAGCAGGTTTTCATGGGTGGACTTGGTCTGTTCATTGATCGACGTGCCGAGGCGATGGGTCATGCCATCAAGCCGCTGGCTGATCGCCTGGTTGAATTCGGCCTGGCGGTTGCCGAACACTTCGGAAATCGCCGCCAGCCGCCCCTGCATCTCCGCCTGCGAGCGCAGGAGATCTGCCATGCGCGCCGCGGCTTCCGCCTCCCGCCTTTGTGCCTCGATCGCGACCTCTTCCCGCAGGCGCCGGCCGCGCAGGGTGAGAATCAGCGCCGTCAAAAGCACCAGCAACACGAGTGCAGCCGCCGTCACCACAATGAAAAGCGGTGAAATTGCCTGGTCGCCGATGAATATCTCGGGAAATGCGGATGGCGCAGCTGTTTTTTCCATAGCCAAATTACCTATCAGATTCTTTCAACGATGCCAGATCAAAGGGGGAACGGTCATTGATAAACAAGGCTGTATTTAAACTAGGAAGGGTGGATTGCGCGAAACTGCGGTTTTGCACTCACACTTGAAAAACAAGTGGTTTTATTTTCCTGAATGACTATTCTAGCCACAATCAAAAATTGAAATGGCCCATTTTTGGACTTGTCCGCAAAAGCCTTGTTTTGCGGGGCTTCCGAAGGTTCTTATTTTAGAAACTACAGAAATAACCTGCTAAAAATCATAGTTTCCGGAAGGAAAATTTAAAACCTTCCGTTGTCTCATACCAAAAATGGGCGGGCTTTATGGTCGGCAGCCCTCGGGGCTGCGAGACATATGGGGAATGCGATGACGGCCGATGGCAAAACTTTATTGGCAAAGAACATCGAGAGAATGAAGCTGGACGATACATCGCGCGGTGTCTTGCGCGATATCGGGCCGACCGTCTCACGCAATCTGGATGCTGCGGTCAAGGTGCTCTACGGGCGCCAGTCGGCGACGCCGGGTAAGGAGCCAGCACTCAGCGACGCCAAGCGGAGTTCGGTTATGAAACGCCATCAGGATCATGGTTCCATGGTCATGACCGGCCGTTTCGACGATGCCTATATTGAAAGTGCGAAGAAACTGAAGATGGCCCAGTCCGAGGCAGATTTCCAAACCGACTACCCGATCGATGGCTATGGCCTGTTCCTCGAGAAGCTCGTGACATCGCTGATCTGCGAGCGCTGGCCGTCCCGCTTCGGCCGCAAGAATGCGCCAGTGCTGGCCACGGAAGTCGGCGTCTTGATCCGCGCTGCCATGCTCGACCTGAACATGCTGGTGGCGCAGCGCTTTGAAGAGGTGAAGCTGCAGAGCGTGGCAGCGGAGCAGCAGAACGAACATATGGAGCAGGCCCGCCTCGAGGCGTTGGCAGCCCTGGACGAGGTGCTGCCCAAGTTGGCCGTGGGCGATTTCGAGACAAAGCTTCCGGAAGTCATGCCGGAAGGGTTCGAAGGGATGGGCGAGAGCTACAACGGTTCCGTTGAAAAGCTGCGTGGCACGATCGGTACCGTGCGCGGTGCCGCGGAAGAAATTCTCCGCTCCACGACAGGCATTTCGGATGCCGCCGGGCATCTTGCACAAAGAACCGAGCAGCAGGCGGCAGGTCTGGAGGAGAGCACCGCAGCACTGCAGGAACTCACCCAGAACGTCGCCCTGACCGCAGATGGTGCCCAGCAGGCGGCGGCCGTGGTGGAAACCGTGCTGGCCGAGGCCAAGACCTCGGGTTCAGTAGTGACCAAGGCGGTAACCGCCATGGGCGCCATCGAGAAATCCTCCGAAGAAATTGCCAAGATCATCGGCGTGATCGACGAGATCGCGTTCCAGACGAACCTTCTGGCGCTCAATGCCGGCGTTGAAGCGGCCCGGGCCGGGGACGCAGGCAAGGGCTTTGCCGTCGTGGCGCAGGAAGTCCGATCGCTGGCCCAGCGCAGCGCCGATGCCGCCAAGGAGATCAAGGGGCTGATCTCCCAGAGCACGACACAGGTTCAAAGCGGTGTCGGGCTGGTGAACACGACCGGCGAGGTCCTGCAGAACATCATCGTCCGCATCGGCGAAATTAACGACATCGTGGCCGGCATTGCAACGGCCGCCGCCGACCAGTCGAGCGGTTTGCGCGAGGTTAACGCCGCCATTGCCGCCATGGACACCAATACCCAGCAGAATGCGGCCATGGTCAGCCAGACCAGCACGCAGACCAGCCACCTGCGCGAGGAGGTGGAGCGCCTCTGCCGCGCACTCCGTGGCTTCAAGACCCGCGGAAAGCGCGCCGATTCAGCGGCAGCACCCCATCGCCGGGGTGTCGAGCATCCCGCGGCACCGATGAAGGCCGCAAGCTAAATTGATATCAGATAAGCGTATATCGGAGCAGATGCCCCAGGGTCGCCCATGATCCCTGGGGCAACAGGCGATTTCGCGACCTCCGTTTACTGGACATTCATCAAATTCCCGGATTCTAAAATCGGCAGCCGATGAGCGCGGTGTTTTCCGCGATCCTTGGTCGATGTAATTGAGTTATAAAGAGATTTCGAAAATGAATGAAAAGTCCGACCAGGCGCTGAAAGAGCGCCTTGACTTCGTAGAACTCGATGCAGCGACGTCCCGGACGCTTCAGTCCCTGAAGCCGACCATTGGGCCGCTGATGGGCGGCGCTCTCGACAAGTTCTACGCCAAGGTCGCGGCTCATTCGAAGCTCGGTCCATTTTTCCGCGACAAGACCCATATGTCCGGCGCCAAGAAGGCGCAGGAGGGGCACTGGGACAAGCTTTCCAACGGCACGTTTGACAGCAAATACGTCGCTGGCGTGACGGCGATCGGAAAGGCGCACGCCCGTATCGGGCTTGAACCGCGCTGGTATATCGGCGGCTATTCCATCCTGCTGGGCGAACTTGTTTCGGGCATCCTGAAACAGCACTGGCCATTCCCCTTTGGCCGCCATCATGCCGCGGCGCTGTCCGACAAGCTCAGCGCCCTGATCAAGGCGGCCATGCTCGACATGGATTATTCGATCTCCGTCTATCTCGACGCGCTGGAGGAAAAGCGAATCGAACTTGAGCAGCAGCGCGAACGCGCCGAGGCCGATCAGAAGGTCGCCATGGATCACCTGCGGCGCGGCCTGCAGGCCCTGGCCAGCGGCGACTTCGAATACAAGATGTCGGAAGACCTGCCTGAGAATTTCAAGCGCATGGCGCTCGATTACAACGAAACGGTCAATCGGCTGAACCATTCCTTCGCCTCGATCCGTCGGACCTCGGAAGAGATTCTCGACGGCACGGAGACCATCGCCAAGGCTTCCGACGAACTGGCGCTGCGGACCACCAAGCAGGCGGCCGGAGTCCAGGAAAGCTCGACAGCCCTGCAGCAGCTTTCGGTCAGCGTCGGGCAAACCGCGACAAATGCCGAGCGGGCCTCCGAAGCGGTGCAGGATACCCAGCAGCGCGCCAGAACCTCGGGCGCCGTGGTCACCAAGGCCGTGGCAGCGATGGCCGAGATCGAAAAGTCCGCAACGGAGATTTCCAAGATCATCGGTGTGATCGATGAAATTGCGTTCCAGACCAACCTTCTGGCTCTGAACGCCGGCGTCGAGGCGGCGCGGGCAGGGGATGCCGGCAAGGGATTTGCGGTCGTGGCCCAGGAAGTGCGCAATCTCGCCCAGCGCAGCGCCGAGGCCGCCAAGGAGATCAAGGGCCTGATCACCCAGAGTTCGAACCAGGTCGGCGAGGGCGTCGAGCTCGTCAGCAACACAGGTTCGGCACTGGCCGACATGATCGAGCGCATCGATGCCATCAACACCTTCGTCCTTGACATCGCGACGGCCGCAAAGGACCAGGCCACCGGCCTGAAGGAAGTCAACGTGGCGACGCGCAACATGGACACACTGACCCAGCAGAACTCGACTATGGTCGAGCAGACGTCTGCTGAGACGCGCCGCCTGCGGCAGGAAGTCGCCGGCCTGGTGTCCCTTCTCGGGCAGTTGAAGACGCGCGAGGAAGCGCGTGAAAGCCAGCGGCGGTCGATCAGAAACGCCGCGTAAACCCTGAAGGACATGGTGTCCCAGCCCGTCTTTTTTCGATTCCATCGGAATGCGAGATGGGTTATGGGACATCATGACCATCAAGCCTCTTATCATACTTCCCGACCCCCTGCTGCGTCAGGTTTCCAAGCCGATTGAGCGTGTCGATTCCGATACGTCGAAGCTCATCGATGACATGCTCGAAACCATGTATGATGCGCCCGGTATCGGTCTTGCCGCCATCCAGGTTGGCGTTCCGCGTCGCCTTCTGGTGATCGACGTGTCGAAGGAAGGCGAAGACAAGAAACCGCTGGTCTTCATCAATCCGGAAATCATCAAGTCGTCGGACGACCGATCCGTGTATGAGGAAGGGTGCCTGTCGATCCCTGACTATTATGCGGAGGTCGAGCGTCCGGCAGCGGTTACGGTGAAGTCGATCGATCGGGACGGGCACGAGCAACTGACGGAGGCGGATGGGCTGCTGGCAACCTGCCTGCAGCACGAAATCGACCATCTCAACGGCGTCTTGTTCATTGACCATATCTCCCGGCTGAAGCGCGAGATGGTGATCAAGAAGTTCACCAAGGCGGCCAAGTCCAAGGCCGCCCTTTGACGGTCTGTGCCGCGGACGAGCGGCATCCTTGCTGACGATATCGCGAGCACGATCATGGCACTTCGCATCATTTTCATGGGTACGCCGGATTTCTCCGTGCCCACCTTGCGCGCCCTTGCCGGCGCCGGCCATGAGATCGTCGCGGTTTACACCCAGCCCCCGCGGCCGGGCGGACGTCGCGGTCTCGACCTGCAGAAATCACCGGTGCACCAGGCCGCAGAAGCGCTTGGCATCGATGTCCTGACGCCGCTCAACTTCAAGGCCGAAGAAGACCGCGACCGGTTTCGAGCCTTCGGCGCCGATGTCGCCGTGGTCGTCGCCTATGGTCTGCTGCTGCCGCAGGCCGTGCTCGATGCAACGAGGCTCGGTGCCTATAACGGTCATGCGTCGCTTTTGCCCCGGTGGCGCGGCGCGGCCCCGATTCAGCGGGCGATCATGGCCGGCGATACCGAGACCGGCATGATGGTGATGAAGATGGAAAAGGGGCTGGATACCGGCCCCGTCGCGCTGACCCGCCGGGTTGCCATCGCGCCAGACATGACGGCCGGAGAGCTGCATGATCGCCTGATGCTTGAAGGTGCTGCGGCCATGGTGGAGGCCATGGCGCGGCTGGAGGCGGGAAATCTGCCGCTCACCCCACAATCCGAAGCGGGCGTGCTATACGCCGCCAAGATCGACAAGGCAGAAACCCGGATAGACTTCGCCAAGCCGGCGACGGAGGTGCACAACCATATCCGTGGTCTAGCACCCTTTCCCGGCGCCTGGTTCGAACTGGAGATTGGCGGCAAGCCGGAGCGCATCAAGGTCCTCTCGAGCCAGCTCTGCGGCGGATCCGGCGAGAGGGGCCAAGTCCTGGATGACGCCCTGGCAATTGCCTGCGGGGAGGGGGCGGTGCGTCTGACCCGCTTGCAGAAGGCCGGCGGCAAGCCGCTCGAAGCAGCCGACTTCCTGCGCGGGACGCCAGTGGCGCCGGGGGCAATTATCAGCTGATGCCACGCTTTCGCATGACCGTCGAATATGACGGCACACCCTATGTCGGCTGGCAGAGACAGGAGAACGGGTCCTCGGTGCAGGGCGCCCTGGAACAGGCAATCCTCACGCTGACGGGCGAAACCGTATCCATCCGCGGCGCTGGCCGCACCGATTCCGGCGTGCACGCCATGGGCCAAGTGATCCATGTCGACCTGTCGCGCGCATGGGTGCCCTACAAGCTGCGCAATGCGGTGAATGCCCATCTCGCTCTGGCGCAGGAACACGTCGCGGTGCTGAATGTCTTGGAGGTCCCAGAGGATTTTGATGCCCGGTTCTCGGCGCTAAGACGCCACTATCTCTACCGCATCATTTCCCGCCCGTCGCGGCTGGCGCTGGAGGCGGAACGGGCCTGGTGGGTGTCGAAGCCCCTGGATCATGAGCTTATGCACGCGGCTGCGCAGCAACTGGTCGGGCATCACGATTTCACCACGTTCCGCTCTGTCCATTGCCAGGCGAAGAGCCCGGTCAGGACGCTCGATCGGCTTGACGTGACCCGCAATGGCGACCTGATCGAGATCCGGGCGACAGCGCAGAGCTTTCTGCACAATCAGATCCGGTCCTTTGCCGGTACGTTGAAGCTTGCGGGTGAGGGACGCATGACGGTTGCGGATGTGCGGGCGGCGCTTGAAGCACGCGACCGCGCGGCCTGCGGGCCGGTTGCGCCACCGACAGGCCTGTTCTTCATGAAGGTGGATTATCCCGGGGATCCGGCCTGATCGTTGTCAGCGCGGGAAGACGTCGAGATAGCGCTCCAGCGTCTCGGACAGGATCATCGTCGGCACCAGCAGCACCATCGTCAAGGTCGAGACCATCAGCAGATGGTCGCCGCAGATGGTCCAGAGAATGCGGAACAGCGCTGCCACCAGCACCACCATCAGCCCGAACCAGGCCAATGCAATGAGCGCCGGCAGTCCAGGCGCGATCATCATCAAAATGATCAGCACGCCATAGGCATAGGAGACAGGCAGGGCCAGCCAGTTTGTGGCAACCACGATGGCCGGAAACTTGTCAGCGATATCGAGGACCAGGCACAGCACGCCCACCAGAACCAGCGGCACGAGCCAGTTCGCGGCCTCGAGCAGCGCAAGGCGGAAGAAGAACAGCGAGGCCGGCAGGGCGCCAGTCATGCCGTCCATATAGCTCATGCGCCACCAGATCCATGAGAGCGCGATGGCCGGCGCTGCCCAGACGATGGCCCAGAACGAGCGGATCATGCCCCGATCGGTCATGTCCATGTACTGGAAACCCTTGGGGTTACGCTGGAACAGCAGCCACAAACCGTTGAGGTAGATCAGGATCTCTCTAGTCGTCGGCATGCGTGAACCATCGCTCCAGAAAGGCTTCGTAGATACGGGTCAGGGTTTCGAGGTCTGCCACGGCAACGCGCTCATCCACCATGTGCATCGTCTTGCCGACCAGTCCGAACTCCACGACAGGGCAATAATCCTTGATGAAGCGGGCATCGGATGTGCCGCCCGTCGTCGAAAGCTTCGGTGTTGCCCCCGTCACGGCCTCGACGGCGCCCGAGAGAGAAGAGATCAACGCATTGTTGCGGGTCAGGAACACATGGCTTGGCCGCTCCGCCCAGGCGATCTCGTAGCGGGCCGGCTCGCGGCCAGGGCGCAACCGCTGATCGGCTGCAGCCTCGTCCAGTCGGCGCATGATCTCGGCCATCACGCTCTCGGCTGTCCAGGTGTCGTTGAAGCGGATGTTAAACCGCGCCACGGCTTTGGCGGGAATGACATTGGTCGCGGGATTGCCGACATCGATCGACGTGACCTCCAGGTTGGAGGGCTGGAAGCTGTCGGTGCCGTGGTCGAATGGCGGATGCATCAGGGCCTGCGTCATCAGGATGATGGCTCGCACCGGATTGTCGGCAAGATGCGGATAGGCCGCATGGCCCTGCACGCCATGCACCGTGATCGTGCCGGAGACGGAGCCGCGCCGACCGATCTTGATCATGTCGCCCAGCTGGTCCGGATTGGTCGGCTCGCCCACCAGGCAGGCATCCCAGCGCTCGCCCTTGTCGGCCGCCCATTTCAGGAGCTTCACCGTGCCGTTGACCGCAGGGCCTTCCTCGTCGCCGGTGATCAGCAGCGACACCGAGCCTTTCGGTTTGCCATGTTTCTCGATATGGCGGGCGACTGCGGCTATGAAGCAGGCGATGCCGCCCTTCATGTCCACCGCCCCGCGGCCATAGAGGTCTCCGCCGGATATGGCGGCGGAAAAGGGCGGATGGGTCCAGGCGGCCTCGTCGCCGACCGGAACCACGTCCGTATGCCCGGCAAACATCAGATGCGGCCCGTCGTCGCCAAGCCGCGCATAGAGGTTTTCGATGTCAGGGGTGTTTTCGTCCGTCTCCATGACACGCGAAACCGCAAAGCCGAGCGGCTCCAGCATGGCCTGCAGCGCGGTTAGTGCGCCGCCTTCAGCAGGGGTTACCGAAGGGCAACGGATCAGCGTTTGCAGATTGGCGACGGGATCAGAACTGGTCATGGCAAGCAGTCTTTATGAGGCGCGGCAGGATATCGGGAGCAGGCTCGGCTCCCTTGTATGGCATCCCAGGTTTAGCGGAAGCCCCGAGGTCTGTCACCCCGAGGCTTGTTCTCTGTCAGGCAAGCGTATTGCCGTGAGCGGCACATTGGTACCAGCCGCCGGTGCAAGCTCAGTCGCGCAGCAACTCATTGATGCCGGTCTTCGAGCGCGTCTTTTCGTCGACGCGCTTGACGATCACGGCGCAGTAGAGATGCGGGGCCGGCATGCCGTTGCTCATCGTGGCATTGCCCGAGGGCATAGAGCCGGCAACGACGACGGAGTAAGGCGGTACTTCGCCATACATGACCTCGCCGGTGGCGCGATCGACGATCTTGGTCGACTTGCCGATATAGACACCCATGCCCAGCACGGAGCCTTCGCGGATGATGCAGCCCTCGACCACTTCCGAGCGGGCGCCGATGAAGCAGTTGTCCTCGATGATCGTCGGGCCGGCCTGCAACGGCTCCAGCACGCCGCCGATGCCCACGCCGCCCGACAGATGCACATTGGCGCCGATCTGGGCGCAGGAGCCGACCGTTGCCCAGGTGTCCACCATGGTGTTTTCACCGACATAGGCACCGAGATTGACGAAGGACGGCATCAGCACCACGCCCTTGGAAATGTAAGCCGAGCGGCGCACGACGGCATTCGGGACAGCGCGGAAGCCTGCAGCACGGAACTGGTTCTCGCCCCAGCCTTCAAACTTGGAGGGCACCTTGTCCCACCAGGTGGAAGCGCCCGGGCCGCCCGCAACGACTTCCATATCGTTCAGCCGGAAGGACAGGAGCACGGCCTTCTTCAGCCACTGGTTCACGGTCCAGGCGCCATCGGCGCCGCGCTGTGCCACCCGCACCGCACCCTCGTCCAGGAGCTTGAGCGAGGTTTCAACCGCGTCGCGGACTTCGCCCTTCGTCGTCGTGTTGACGGTATCGCGATTGTCGAAGGCGGCTTCGATGACATGCTCCAGGGAGGCGAGATCGCTAGCGTTCATGAGAATTCCTTAAACTTCGTTGGATATCGTTTGATCCGGGACATGGTCCGGACCCGCAATCGGAAACCGGCGTTCTGCTCTAGCGCATTCCCCCGCGATTTGGAACAGTCGGCGGCGGCAGCGATGCCGTTAGCAACGACGTTCTGCGGCGGACCGTCATCGGTCGCGGCAATGCGAAAGACAAGGAATTCCGCCCCGGCGGAGAAAGGCATGAAACTATGGCAAAGACCAACGGCAGGCAGCGCAAGACAGCCGCTTGGGATCCTCTGAAGGACAGCTCGACCGACCGCAAGGTTGCGGAAGGCGTGCCGAAGACCCCGCAGTCGCTATCCCCCTCCTATCGCCTGGCCTATGCCGACGACGACTTCCTGTGCCGGGAGGAGTTGCGACCCGTGCGCCTGCAGCTCGAACTCCTGAAAACGGAGATGATGCTGTCGGAGCGCGGCATCCGGTCGACCGTCGTGATCTTCGGCGGCGCGCGCATTCCCGCACCCGGTGCCGACGCCTGGGCTGCCAAGAACGAGGTCCAGCGCAAGAACCTGATGGCCGCCTCGGTCTATTACGAGGAAGCCCGGAAGTTCGCCCGGCTGTGTGCCGAACAGGCGGCCTTGCACGAGCACCGTGAATACGTTGTCGTCACCGGCGGCGGTCCGGGTGTCATGGAGGCCGGAAACCGCGGCGCCGCCGAGGTCGATGCGCCATCGATCGGCCTCAACATCGTGCTGCCGCACGAGCAGGCACCCAATGCCTTCGTCACGCCGGAGCTCAGCTTCAACTTCCACTATTTTGCGATCCGCAAGATGCATTTCCTGATGCGCGCCAAGGCCATCACCATCTTTCCCGGCGGCTTCGGCACAATGGACGAGCTGTTCGAATCGCTGACGCTGATCCAGACCAAGCGCATGGCGCCGATCCCACTGATCCTGTTCGGCGCGGAGTTCTGGCATCGCATCATCGATTTCCAGGCACTGGCCGATTTCGGCACCATCGCGCCTGAGGACATGGACCTCTTGAGCTTCGTCGAGACGGCCGATGAGGCCTGGAGCATCATCGCCAAGCACTACGGCTTATAGGATCGCCAGCCGCAAAACGCTTGCAATCGCGAAAACGTGCATCCGCATCGGAACATATTCGGTGGCTGGACGTTTTATCGCGCATTGTCATGCGTTTTGCGGGAGAGGCATTTGGCATTCGTCAACGAAGGGTTGGAACGGCAGCGGCAGGTCTATCGGCGCTGGGCGCCCGTCTATGACCGGATCTATCGCGGCATTCTTCAGGACGGTCACCGCAAGCTGGCAAGCCTGGCGGCAGCGGCCGGTCAAGACATCCTGGAAGTGGGTGTGGGCACGGGCCTGGTTCTTCCCTACTATCCCCATTGTTGCCGCGTGACCGGCATCGATATCTCCGAACACATGATCGACAAGGCGCGGGAGAAGGTTTCGCGGCTGAACCTCAATCATGTGCTCGGCCTGCAGGTCATGGATGCGCAGGCGCTGGAGTTTGCCGACAACTCGTTCGATGCCGTTAGCATGCCCTTCGTCATCACGCTGATACCCGATCCCGAGCGCGCCCTGAGCGAATGCGCCCGGGTTCTGCGTCCCGGCGGGGAGATCATCGTTGCCAGCAAGCTCGGCGATGGTGTTGGCCTCCAGGGCGCGATCGAGGAGGCCATGGCGCCGCTGGTGCACAAGATCGGCTGGAGTTCGGCATTCCGCATCGATCGTCTTGCCCGCTGGGCCGCAGAGCGCGGCGATTTCGACGTCGTCGAGATCCAGCGGGCCTTTCCGAACGGCTTCTTCAAGGTCATGCGCCTGAAGCATCGGCACCCGACCTGACCCGGCCCGGCCCAATAGTAGGGTGCCACCTCGATTGATCTCCTAGGAAATTTGCAACCGGCGGGAACAGGAGTGCCGTCGCCGTAGTTTGCCGGTGGAAACAGGAGATCATCATGACCGACGTCCGTCGTCCCCTTCCGCCGCAACCCCGTCAGACCCAATCGCCTCCGGGGCATACGGCACTGATGGAGCCAGCGCCAGATCACGGCGAGAAGTCCTATGTCGGCAACAACAGGCTGCATGGCAAGGTTGCCCTGATCACTGGCGCCGATTCCGGCATCGGGCGCGCGGTCGCCATCGCTTTCGCCAGAGAAGGAGCTGACATCGTCATCTCCTACCTGAACGAGCATGAGGATGCCAAGGAGACGGCACGCTGGGTGACGGATGCCGGTCGCCGCGCCAAGCTTGCAGCCGGCGACATCACGAACGAACAGTTCTGCAGCCGGCTGGTGCGGGAAACCGTGGAGGCCTTCGGCCGCATCGACATTCTCGTCAACAACGCCGCATTCCAGCGGACCTATGCCTCGGTCACGGACATCACGGCCGAGGAATGGGACATCACCTTCCGCACCAATATCTATGCGCCTTTCTTCCTGAGCAAGGCCTGCGTCCCGCACATGAAGCCCGGCAGCGCTATCATCAACACCACGTCGATCCAGTCGCGGCAGCCATCGGCCCATCTCCTGGCCTATGCCTCTACCAAGGGCGCCGTGTCCAACTTCACCGCGGGCCTGGCGGAAATGGTCGCCGAGCAAGGCATCCGCGTGAATGCGGTGGCGCCGGGCCCGATCTGGACCCCGCTCATTCCCTCCACCATGCCGGTCGAAAAGACACAGTCCTTCGGCAAGCAGACCCTGATGGGTCGGGCCGGCCAGCCAGCGGAACTGGCGGGCGCCTATGTGCTGCTGGCTTCAGACCTCGGTAGCTATATGACGGGGGCAGTCGTTCCGGTCACTGGCGGCGAGATCATGATCTGAATTTTGAGATGCCGAGGTGGGCCTTATCGCCCGCCTCGGCTTCAGCGCTCAGGACGCGTATTGGCTGGCGCTGCGCGAGAGGATCTGGCCAAAACCCTTGTCGCCAATGATGTCGCCATCCTGCATCACCAGCTTGCCGCGGGCGATAGTTGCCACCGGCCATCCGGTCACCTCGAAACCTTCCCAGGGCGTATAGTCAGAGCCATGATGCAGGATCTCCTGGCGAATGGTTTCCTTCCGGTTGGGATCCCACAGCGCGATGTCGGCATCAAAGCCGACGCCGATCGATCCCTTCTTCGGGTAAAGCCCGTACATCTTGGCGTGATTGGTGGCGGAAAGCTCGACGAATTTCTGCGCCGTGATCCGCCCCTTCGAAACGCCCTCGGAAAACAGGATCGGCAGGCGGGTCTCGATGCCGGGAATACCGTTCGGCACCCAGCGAAACGATGTCCGGGCCTTGGGGTTCAACTTGCCGTCAGTGGCGTCGTAGCGGAATGGGCAGTGGTCGGAGGAGAAGGTCTGGAACACGCCCTGGGTCAGGCCTTCCCAGATGGCCTTTTGGCTTTCTGTGTCGCGCGGCGGCGGGGAGCAGACATATTTGGCCCCCTCCATGTTCAGCCCCTGCAGGTCTTCGGCGGTGAGCGTGATATATTGCGGGCAGGTCTCGGCATAGACCTTCAGCCCACGCTGTTGTGCCCAGCGCACCTGCTCCATCGCCTCGCGGCCGGAGACATGAACCACCATCATCGGCACGTCGATCAGTTCCGCATGGCTGATCGCCCGATGCGTTGCCTCTCGCTCGATCACCTCAGGCCTGGAAACCGCGTGATAATAGGGTTCGGTCTTGCCGGCGCGTTCCAGCCGCTCGGTCATGAACTTGATGGTGTCGTAGCCCTCGCAATGCACCATGACCAGCGCCTTTTCCGCGCGGGCGACATCGAACACCTCGAGAAGCTGCCGATCGTTTAGCACCAGGTCGTCATAGGTCATGAAGACCTTGAAGGAGGTATAGCCATCCTTCACCAGCGCCGGCAGTTCCTGGCCCAGCACCGCCGGCGTTGGGTCGGAGACAATCAAGTGGAAGGAGGTGTCGATATAGCACTCGCTCTCCGCGAGGCGCTTGTAGTCTTCCACCGATTGGCGCAGCGAATGGCCGCGCTGCTGCAGCGCGAAGGGCATGATGCAGGTATTGCCGCCGGCCGCGGCCGATGCCGTGGCGCTGGCAAAGTCGTCGGCCAGCGTGATCCCCAGACCTTGCGGCTGGGAGACATGAACATGGCTATCGATGCCGCCGGGCATGACCAGCAGACCGGTGGCATCGATCTCGCGGGCAGCGCCGCTCACCTCCTCGGCAATGATGGCGATCCGCTCTCCCGAAATGCCGATATCGGCGCGATACATGTCGGTCGCGGTCACGATCGTTCCGCCGCGTATGGCCAGGTCATAGGTCATGATGGGTCCCTTGCGATTGAAGGTGGACACTGTGGCATCAGGTCGCCGACAGCGGATGGAAGACCCAATGGTTATCGGAAGGAAGGGGCTTTCGACAAGCCGTCTTGCGCGGGAGACGAGCCAGCGGGCCAAACATGCAAAAAAGGCCGCCCGCAGGGGGCGACCTCTTTGAACACTTGGCTTTTCAGCGCGGGACCTGACGCTGTCAGGACCGCCATGCCGATGTTAGCGAATCCAGGCGCCGCGCTTGGGGAAGTCGGCGGCGCTGATCGAGCCGTCCTTGTCCGTGTCCATGCGCTCGAACATCTTGTCGCCCATGGCCACGGCCTCTTCCTTGCTGATCTGGCCGTTCTCGTCGGTATCGGCCACGCGCATCATGCCCATGCCGCCGCGCGGACCGGGGCGACGTTCGCCCTCGTCATTGCGGGCGTCGTGACGCCAGCCATGCTGACCCTTGCCATGAGGGCCTTCGCCGGCATCGGCGCGGTCGCCGTGATGATGGCGCCAGCCCGGACGATCGTCGTCACCGGGTGCCGGCTTGTCGTCCGCCTGCGGCGCATTCTGGGCCATCTCGGCCTTGCGCGCTTCCATCATGGCCTCGCGATGCTTGCGCATTTCGCCCGGCGTCAGGACGCCGTTGCTGTCTGCATCGATCGTCGTGAACAGCTTGTCGCGTCCGGCAGCGGCCTCTTCCTTGGAGATCTTGCCGTCGCTGTTGGTGTCCATCTGCTGCAGCATGGTGACGAACATGCGTTCCGGGCCACCGCGGCCCATCTGCCCCTCGCGCTGGCCATCACGAGCCAATGATGCGGTCGCCGACGTGCCGATCATCAGGGTGGCTGCCAGTGCTGCCAGAGTGATTGTCTTCCCGTTCATGTGTGCTTCCTTCCATCCGAGTTGGGATGACTGGAGCTTATGCCGGGTGGACCCACGGTCCTACTTAAACATCCGTAAGGATGGATGAATGTTTGGTAATATTTGATGCAATTCAAAAAGTTAACGAAGTATTGCCTCAAGAAAGCCGGTAAGGTCATCCGTCATGTAGTCGATGTCGGCGCCATTTTCCGCCGTATCGGCCCGCTCGAAGCTTTCCAGAACCGCCGTCCCCAGGTTCACCGGCACCAGAAGAACGGTCTTCATGCCCAGCGCCTTGGGCACGGCCAGATTGCGCGGCAGGTCCTCGAACATCGCCGCATGGCGCGTATCGACGCGGTGCAGGCTCATAAACTTGTCATAGGTTTCGCCTGCGGGCTTAGGCACATAATCCGCCGCTACGATGTCGAAGATGTCGTCGAAATGATCGAGGATGCCGAGCGCCCGAGCGGCAGCCTGGGCGTGGCTCACCGTGCCGTTGGTGAAGATGAACTTCCGGCCCGGCAGCGCCCGAATGGCCGTGCCTAGCCGCTCATCCGGCAGCAGCGCCGAATAGTCGATCGCATGGGCCCGCTCGAGAAAGCTGTCCGGATTGATGCCGTGATGCAGCATCAGGCCGGCCAGCGTCGTGCCATGGTCGCGGTAGTACTGCTTCTGCAGCCGCTTCGCATCCTCAGGCGCCAGTTGCAACAATTCGGCGACGAAGGCCGTCATGTTGCGGTCGATCTGGGCGAACAGGTCGATGTGATGCGGATAGAGCGTATTATCCAGGTCGAAGACCCAGTCGTGCACATCAGCGAAATCAGCAGCGTTCGGAAGCGATGTCATCTTTGTCATGGCTCCCTTATGTCAGAGCCGCCGACGGAAGAAAATGCGTATTTGCGGTGCCGATCGCATTTGGCAAACGTGCTGAAGCAGCGGCATGGAAATAGAATTGGTCGCCGCCTCGAAAAGTGCTATGCCGGTGCTCATGCGAACCGATCATCGGCATTGGCAGAAGGCGGCATTCATCCTGCAGGACCACAAGCTCCTGCCGGCCCGCTTTTTCGCATCCTATTCCTGCAAAGCCCTGAGCCGGCTGAGCTGACGCCCGCCCCGGCTGTGTCGCACAGCCAATCCTCGCAATTCCCGTTATTCTCGACCGGCGTGCTGGAGAGGGCTTCAACCCGTCTCGCATCTGGTCGCTTCCCGGAGAAACACCATGGAAGTCTGGGCCGTCATCACTTTTGCCAGCGCCTTCCTCCAGAACATGCGCTCGGCGCTGCAGAAACACCTGAAGGGGCGCATGGGTACGACCGGCGCCACCTTCGCCCGCTTCGGTTATGGCGTGCCCTTCGCCGTGGCCTATCTCGCCATCCTGCATTATGGCCTGGATCGGCCGCTGCCTGTGATGAACGGTCCCTTCTGGTTCTGGGCCACAGTCGGAGCCTTTGCCCAGATCGCCGCCACGTTCCTCCTGGTGCATCTGTTTTCCTTCCGCAACTTCGCGGTTGGCACAGCCTATTCCCGCACGGAACCGGCCCAGGCAGCCCTGATCGCGCTGGTCCTGTTCGGAGAGAAGATCACGCTGCCCGTCATCATGGCGATCGTGATCTCGGTCGTCGGGGTCATGTTGATATCGGTCGCGCGCACCGCCATCACGCCTAAAGCGCTCCTGACCTCGGTTCTCAGCCGCACCGCCCAGATCGGGCTGATGTCCGGGCTGTTTTTCGGCGTGTCCGGTATTTCCTATCGGCAGGCGTCGCTTGCCCTGGCCCCGAGCCTGCCGCAGCCTGATGCGGTCATGCAGGCCGGCTTTACCCTCGTCGTCGTGATCCTCATTCAAACGATCTCGATGCTGGCCTGGATGCTTCTGCGCGACCGGCAGGAGCTTGGAAGGGTCGCTGCGGCATGGCGGATTGCAACGCTGGTCGGCTTTGTCGGCGCCACCGCATCCTTCGGGTGGTTCATCGCCATGACCCTTCAGCAGGTGGCCGTGGTCAAAGCGCTGGCGCAGGTGGAAATGCTCTTCACCTTTGCCTCCTCCGTCTTCGTCTTCAAGGAAAAGATCAACGGCTTCGAGATTGCCGGTTGTCTTCTGATCGTGCTCGGCGTCCTGCTGCTGCTGGTTACGTGAGCCGTGGCGGATTGCGGTAGCGTTTTGCGGGCGCTACCTTGACGGAAGGTCATCAACGCGCTGCGGAGGCCAGCATGTTCTATGCCGAATGGATCGAAACGCCGCTTGGCGACATGGTGGCCATCGCCGATGCCGCAAGCCTGCATGTCCTGGAGTTCCGCGATAGATTATCCCGACAGGAGGATATCGCGGCTCTCGAACTGCGTATGGGAGCGCCGGTATCCGTTGACGGTAATGCGGTGACTGCTCAGGCCACGTCTGACATGGCGGACTATTTTTCCGGACGATCCGCCACGTTTTCCGTCCCGCTTTCCCCCGCAGGCAGTGACTTCGAGAAAAGCGTCTGGAGGGAGTTGCTGCAGGTGCCTCTCGCGGAAACCTGTTCCTATGGCGATATCGCCAGGAAGGTCGGCGGACTGGAGACCGTGCGCGCTGTCGGCAAGGCCAATGGCGCCAATCCCATAGCCATCATCATTCCCTGCCACCGCTGCATCGGTTCCGACGGATCACTGACCGGATATGGCGGCGGGCTCTGGCGAAAGAAATGGCTTCTGCGGCATGAGGGCCAGATGCGGCCCGTCGGCCTGTTCGCCAGCTGACGCAAATCCACCTTGCATTGAATGCACGGCTGCGCCTGCAATTCCGCTTGCATTCCAAACGGAAATCAATCAAGTGATTGATTATGACCACTCAAGAGAACCAGTCCCCATCAACAGGCCGCAAACATGCGCCCCCGCGGCACCGCGAGAGTGGGCCAGATCGACGCCTGGCGATTGCAGCGGCGGCGCGTCAATTGATCGTCGAGAAGGGCCTCGACGGATTGCGCACCCGAGACATTGCCTCGGCCGTCGGCATCAATATCGCGACGCTGCACTATCATGTGCCCACCAAGGAGGCGCTGATCGAGCTTGTCACGGCGTCGATGCGCGATGAGTTTGCCGCGCAGAGCGGAGTCTGGAGCCGGGAAAACCTGACGCCCGCCGATGAACTCCGGCTGGAGATCAGCGAATTCCAGACGTTGCGACAGAAAAACCCGCAGCTGCTGCAGGTGATGGCGGAACTTGGCCAGCGGGCGCGCATCGACGAGAATGTCGCGCGTTATCTCGTTCCCCTGCGACTGGACTGGCGGGCTCGTGTTGCCGGCATCGTCCGCGATGGCAAGGCCTGCGGGCAGTTCCGAAGCGACCTCGACCCGGAGGCGGCCGCCGTGATCGTCACGGGAACGATCATCGGCCTGACTCAATATCCCGATGCGGAACCTCCCGATCTGACCACCGTTTCCGACGAAATTCTCCGTTCTTTCCTTTCACCGACCGCAAAAGAGAAGCTCAATGCAGGCGAAAACTAATCCCGGCGCCGAAGGCGCGGATGCATACCCGAGACGCTGGTCCGCCCTCGGCATCATGATGCTGGCCAATTTCATGAACCTGCTCGACGTGACGATCGTCAATGTCGCGCTGCCGAGCCTGCAGCGGGATCTCGGTGCCTCGTCCAGCGAAATCGAATGGATCGTCGCCGGCTATGTTCTGGTCTTTGCCCTTGGCCTGCTGCCGTTCGGCCGTCTTGGCGACGTGCGCGGCAAGAAGCAGGTCTTTCTCGTCGGTGTCGGCGCCTTCACCACGGCATCGCTGCTGTGCGGCTTGTCCACCAGCACGGAAATGCTGATCGGTGCGCGCTTCCTGCAGGGTGCTGGTGGCGCCATCATGACACCCCAGGTGCTGGCGATCGCCCAGATGATGTTCCCGCCCAAGGAGCGTGCCGCTGCCTTCTCGCTGTTCGGTTTGAGTGCTGGCCTTGCATCCGTCTCCGGCCCCATCATCGGCGGCTGGCTGATCGGCATGGATCTCTGGGGCCTGGCCTGGCGCCCGATCTTCCTGATCAATATCCCGATCGGCATCCTGACCATTCTGGTGGGACGTCGCCTTATTCCCGTCCTGCCGGTGCGTCCCGGTTTGCGCAATGACTTCGGCGGCATCGCCATTGCCGCCGTCACCATCTTCTGCGTCATCTTCCCGCTGATCGAAGGTCGCGGCTTCGGCTGGCCCTGGTGGTGCATTGCCATGCTGGTCATGGCGCTACCGGCCGCTATCGCCTTCTTCTTCTGGGAGCAGCGCCAGCGGCGGCTCGGAGAGCCGGAACTGCTGCCGGTCAGCCTCATGTCGAACCGCAATTACGTGATCGGCGCGCTGATGTCGGCCACCTTCTTCTCGACGCTGCCGGGCTTTTTTCTGATCTTCGCGATGTTCCTGCAGGAAGGCTTCGGATTTACGCCGCTGCAATCGGGCTTCACGACCATTCCGTTTTCCATCGGCATCCTGGTCGCCTCCGTGATCTCGGGTCGCCTCGGCAATATCGCGCCACGGGTCCGAATTGCGCTCGGCCTCGTCATGGTCGCCACGGGCATGTTCGCACTGCGCTATCAGGTCATGGGCTTCGGGGATGTCGCGGATCGCGCCGCACTGCTGCCTTACCTGCTGCTGAGCGGTCTTGGCATGGGCATTGCGATTGCGCCGATGTTCCAGGTGGTTCTGGCAGGCGTGCCGCCCCATGACGCCGGATCTGGCTCGGGCGCCTTGCAGGCCATCCAGCAGGTCGGTAGCGCCTTTGGCATAGCCATCGTCAGCCAGATCTTCTTCTCGAGCCTGGAGAGGTCGATGGCAGCGGGAATGCCCCCGCACGCCGCCTATATCGACAGCCTGGCAACCGGCCTGTTCTACAACTTCTCAGCCTATATTCTTGTGCTGATCGCGGTCATGTTGCTTCGACCGCGGCACATCGCAGACAAGGTTGAGCTGCCGCCCATGCCGATCGAATGACCGGCCTGGGCAGCCCAACGGGTGTCAGGGAACGATCAGTGTCCCTGCACCATGCTCCGTGAAGATCTCAAGCAGGACGGAATGGGACGTCTTGCCGTTGAGGATAACCACACCCTGGACGCCTGCCTTGATCGCGTCGATGCAGGTCTCGACCTTGGGGATCATGCCGCCGGAGATCGTGCCGTCCTTGATCAGGGCCCGGGCCTCGGCCACGGTCAGTTCCTTGATGAGTTCCTTGTTCTTGTCCAGAACACCGGGAACATCGGTGAGGAACAGGAGGCGGGTCGCGTTCAGCGCACCAGCAATCGCGCCGGCAAAGGTGTCGGCATTGATGTTGTAGGTCTCGCCGTCGCGACCCGGCGCGACTGGCGCGATGACCGGGATCATCTCGGACTTGGCCAGGAGGTCGAGCAGGGTACGGTCGACCTCGACGACCTCGCCGACGAAGCCGAGATCGAGCACGCGCTCGATATTGGAATCCGGATCGGTCACGGTCTTCTTTGCCTTTTCGGCGAAGACCATGTTGCCGTCCTTGCCGCAGAGGCCGATGGCCCATTCGCCGGTCTGGTTGATCAGCGCCACGATTTCCTTGTTGATCGACCCGGCCAGCACCATCTCAACGATCTCGACCGTCTGCCGGTCCGTGACGCGCAATCCGCCCTCGAACTTCGATTCGATACCGAGCTTCGTCAGCATCGCCCCGATCTGCGGGCCGCCGCCATGGACGACGATGGGATTGACGCCGGATTGCTTGAGCAGCGCGATATCCGCAGCAAATGCCTTGCCGAGTTCGGCATTGCCCATGGCGTGGCCGCCATATTTCACGACGATTGTCTTGTTCTCATAGCGCTGCATGAAGGGCAGCGCCTGGGCCAGCAGCCGTGCCTGGGTTTCGCTTTCGGAGGCGGTCATCGGAAATCCCTTTTGGTTTGTCGCGCGGGGTTTTAGCGCAACTTGCACCGGGAGGGAATAATCATCCGCGCGGCGAATGACCCTCGCGTTTGATCCGCTTGAGGATGCCCGGCGTTACCCTATGTAAGCTTGGACCATGCGGAGGAGGCCTAGGACCCATGCATATCGATGAGGTGGCCCCGCTGCTGGCCCGCGTGGCATTGAAGGACCGCGCAGGCTTTGCCGCCCTCTACAAGATCGCCAGCCCGAAACTTTTTGGCATCTGCCTTCGTATCTTGAAGGATAGGACCGAGGCCGAGGACGCCTTGCAGGAGGTGTTCGTGCGAATCTGGAACCGTGCCGATAGTTTTGCCGCCGCCGGCAATAGCGGCATCGCTTGGATTTGCGCCATTACGCGGCACCATTGCATAGACCGGCTCCGCGTTCGTCAGCCAGTTGGCGCAGAGCTCGACGAGGCGGAAGAATTGCCGGCGCTTGAGATCAATCCAGAGCAGAATGCCATCCTCGTCAGTGAAGGAAAGCGCATTGACAGTTGTATGGAACAGTTGGAATCTGACAGGGCTCAGGCAGTGCGCTTCGCCTATGTCGAAGGGGTAAGCTATCAGGAACTGGCCGATCGATTCGATGTGCCCCTGAACACCATGCGCACCTGGTTGCGCCGCAGTCTGCTGAAATTGAGAGAGTGCTTGGACCAATGACGACGCCAGACAAGAGCCAGGGAGATCGCTCGCACGACGAAGTGCTCGCCGGCGAATACGTGGTCGGCGTCCTCGATGCAAAGGCTAGGCGCGCGGTCGAAGAGCGCATGCGCCGCGACCGGAATTTTGCCGCCATCGTCCGTCGCTGGGAAGAGAACCTATCCCACTTTGATGACGATTATCAGGCGCAGATGCCCCCGGCGCATCTCCTGTCGAAAATCGAGACCAGAATTCACGGCGACGAAGCCCGCGAAACGACCCGCACCGGCCTCTGGGCCTTCCTGTGGTCATCGGTTGCTGTCTGGCGCAGCGTGGCCGTTGCAAGCCTCGCAGCCCTTGTGTTCGTGGTGGGTGACGAGCTTGTGGAATTCGGCAATATTCCCCGCCCGCCTCTGGTCGCGGAAATGGCCGGCAAGGACAATTCCATCAGCCTGGTCGCCCGCTATGACGATGCCTCCGGCCGGCTTCGGGTCACGCCTGTCGCGACCGGAGAGAGGGCACAGCATTCCCTGGAACTCTGGCTGATCGAAGGTGAGAAGGAACCGCTATCCCTTGGCGTCCTGCCGCAGACGGGCGAGGGGGAAATCTCGATACCCGCGGAAAGACGCCGACAGTTTGCCGCGGGCGTCGTTCTCGCTGTCAGCCTTGAGCCGTTCGGCGGCTCGCCAACAGGCAAGGCAACCGGTCCAATTCTCGCAGTCGGTGAGGCGCATTTCTAGCGCCTGCTTCTAGTGCGCGTATTTTTATTCATTTTTATCAAGTAGATATCGATTTTTTTGATAAAAATGCCAGGTCTCTGAAACTTAAGTTTTCAACGCCTCGTCTTCTCTCATGTTCCCGATGATGCGGAACACGAACAACCCGGGGCGGCCCATTCAGCGGTCGCGGGTCCTAGGTTCGAAACAGAGGAAGAGGAATTCAGAGATGATCAAGTCCACACTCCGCCTGCTCGCCATTGCAACGGTGCTCACCGCCGGTGCCGTCACGGCGCATGCTGCCAACCCGGAAGTTGGTGGTGCTGCCATGTTCGAAGACAAGAACATCGTTGAAAACGCGATGAACTCGAAGGACCACACCACGCTGGTTGCTGCCGTCAAGGCTGCCGGCCTGGTCGAAACGCTGCAGGGTGCCGGCCCGTTCACCGTCTTCGCGCCGACCAATGCCGCGTTTGAAGCCCTGCCTGCCGGCACTGTCGACACGCTGCTCAAGCCGGAAAACAAGGATCAGCTGACCAAGGTGCTGACCTGCCATGTGGTTGCCGCCAACGCCATGTCGGATGCCATTGGCAAGATGATCGCCGATGACAAGGGCACCCATGCGGTGAAGACCGTCGGCGGCTGCACGCTGCAGGCCAAGATGGATGGCGACAAGATCACCCTGACGGATGAAAACGGCGGGGTTGCCACGGTCACCATCGCTGACGTCAAGCAGTCGAACGGCGTGATCCACGTCATCGACAAGGTGCTTCTGCCCAAGATGTAAGTCTTTCAGGTCGCTCGGGCTGTCAAAGGTTCAGCTTGGGTCCGGGCTGCCCCTCTCCGGTCTGGACGCGGATCCGCCCCGCGTCGAGCCAATCAGGCCACGTGCCCCACAGTCTCGGCGATCGCCTGACGAAGCTCTTCCAGGCCGGAGCCTTTTTCCGATGAGGTGCTCAACACTTCCGGAAAGGCCGCCGGCCGCTTGCGGATCTTCTGCAATGTCTCTTCGACCAGTCCCGGTATGCCGGCTTCCTTGATCTTGTCCGTCTTGGTCAGCACGATCTGGTAGGAAACGGCCGCCTTGTCCAGGAGATCGAGCACCTCGTCATCGTTCTTCTTCAGCCCGTGGCGAGCGTCGATCAGCACGTAAACGCGCTTCAGCGTGGCGCGACCCCTTAGATAATCGAAGACCAGCTTGGTCCAGGCATCCACCTGGTCCTTCGGCGCCTTGGCATAGCCATAGCCCGGCATGTCCACCAGCGCCATGGGCGGCAGGTCGTCGCCCTCGCCGGAATAGCCTTCCGGTACGAAGTAATTGAGCTCTTGTGTGCGCCCCGGCGTGTTGGAGGTGCGTGCCAGCCCCTTGTGGCCCACCAACGCATTGATCAGCGACGACTTCCCGACATTCGAGCGCCCGGCGAAGGCCACTTCCAGCGGCCCCTCCGGCGGCAGGAATTTCATGGCCGGCACGCCACGGATGAAAATCCAGGGATTGCCGAAGAGAGAGCGCTTCCCGCCTGCATCTGATGTCGTCATGGCAAAGGCCTCTTTTTATGATCGAAGCCGCAAATCCGGGTTTTACAACCGGATGTCAAGGGCCACTGGCTGGATAGGCATGTCCGGGACCGCCAAGGCCCCTTCCAATAGATCAAATGGTCGGTGGCAGCACCTTGGGCTGCGCGGTGGCCTGGCGGCGCATATCGGCGATGAGATAAGCAAGGAGCGCCAGCAGAATAACGCCGCCGCCGATCATCGTGGCTGCGTCCGGGATCTCGTCATGCAGCAGCGCAACCCAGAGTGGCCCGAGCATCGTCTCGACCGTCCCCAGGAGGGCCGCAAGCGCGGCGGGGATCAGCCGTGCCCCAGTCACGAACATGGCCATGCCCAGCCCCAGATTGAGCGCGCCGAAGATGAACAGCAGCCCGAAGTCCTGGGCGGACACTGAAAACGCACTGGCTTGGCTTGCGGCAATGGCAGCGGCAATGAAGCTACCAAGCGCCGCAGCCGGTGTCATGCGCACATGCGGATAGCGGCGCGTGACCACGGTCGTCACCGCAAATACCACAGCAATCATCAAGGCGAGCCCATTGCCGATCGGCGAGATATCCCCCTGCAGCGAGCCCGACACCATGATGGCAACGCCGGCGATAACCGCGGCGATGGCCACCCAGGTAAAGGCCGATACCGGCTCCCGGAACACGATCCAGGAAATCAAGGCCGCAAACAGCGGCACGCCCGCCTGCAAAAGCACGACATTGGCAACCGTCGTATAGCCGATGGCGATGATGAAGCAGGTCGAGGCGGTGGCAAAGCCGAAAGCGACCGTCAGGCCCGGCCAACCCATGTCGCGGAACAGGCGCAGCGATGTCTTTGGTCCATCGCGGATCAACAGAAAGCATAGCAGAAAGAGCCCGGCAAACAGACACCGCCAGAACACGATGGTCCAGCTGTCGCCCACGTCAAGGAAGCGGGCAATGGCGCCGCCGAAGCTCCAGGCGATCGCGGAGCCGAGCACCAGCGCAATGCCGGCAAGATCGCCTTTCGCACGCGATGGGGCCGGTCCCTTGTTCAGGGTCTGCGTCGCCATGCTCAACCACTCCGAATTTTATTGCTTGGATCCGTAAGCCTCCCGCTTCGGATTCCCTTGAGAGCGAGTGCTAGCGGTTTCGGACCGCCGCGGCAATGTCTGCCCGCTTGTCCCAGATATCGATCCCCTCAAACGAAAAAGGCCCGGGATGTCCCGGGCCTTGATCGCGTTACTTGGTCGCTGCCGGTTTTCGCCGGAACAGGCCCTTGAGATTGTCGAACAACTCGACCTTCACCCCGTGGCGCTTCATGATGAAGGCCTGCTGAATGATGGACAGCGTGTTGTTCCAGGCCCAGTAGATGACCAGGCCGGCTGGGAAGCTCGCCAGCATGAAGGTGAACAGCACGGGCATCCAGGTGAACAGCATCGCTTGGGTCGGATCCGGCGGCGTCGGGTTCATGCGCATCTGCAGGAACATGGTGATGCCCATGATGATCGGCCAGACACCGAGATGCAGGAAGGCAGGACCTTCGAAAGGCAGCAGGCCGAACAGATTGATGAAGGTGGTCGGATCTGGCGCTGACAAGTCCTGGATCCAGCCGAAGAACGGCGCATGCCGCATTTCGATGGTCACGTAGATGACCTTGTAGAGCGCGAAGAACACCGGGATCTGCAACAGAACAGGCCAGCAACCCGCGACCGGATTGATCTTCTCTTCCTTGTAGAGCGCCATCATCGCCTGCTGAAGCGCCATGCGGTCATCGCCATGCTTGACCTTGAGCTCTTCCATCTTCGGCTGGACGCGCTTCATATTCGCCATCGATGCATATTGCTTGCTGGCGAGCGGGAAGAACAGCGCCTTGACGACGATGGTGGTGATGAGGATCGCCACACCGAAATTGCCGACGAGACGATAGAAATAGTCCATCATCTTAAACATCGGCTTGGTGATGAAATAGAACCAGCCCCAGTCGATCAGCAGGTCGAACTTGGGAATGCTGAGCGCAGCCTCATAGCTGTCGACGACGGGCACTTCCTTGGCGCCGGCGAAGACCAGCGTCTTGAGCGTCGAGGACTGACCCGGCGCGATGGCAACCGGATCGTTCTTGTAGTCGGCCTGGAAACGCGGCTGGCCATCGGTGAAATGCGAGAAGCGCGATTCATAGGCGACAGCCTGCGGCGGCACGAGCGCGGCCGCCCAGTACTTGTCCGTTATGCCGAGCCAGCCGCCCGTTGCCTTGGGATTGGCAACGTTTTCACCCTCGATGCTCTTGTAGCTTTCCTCGATCAGGCCGTTATCGCTGCCGACAACGCCGAGGAAGCCTTCGTGAAGAACGTAGATCGATGCGGTGGTCGGCTTGTTGTAGCGGGTGATGCGACCATAGGGCGCAATCGTCGCGTTGGCGGTGCCGCCGTTGGAAATCGTGTCCTCGACCGTGAACATGTAGCGGTCATCGACCGAGATCTTGCGGGAGAACGTGATGCCGGCTTCGTTGGTGTAGGTCAGCGTGACCGGGGTGGTATTGGTGAGCTTCTCACCCTCGGCCAGGGTCCAAACGGTCTGCGGTCCCGGCACAGTGCCGGAGCCTTCACCCGCGATGAAGGCGACTTCCGTGAAATAGCCATCGGCCGTTTCGGCCGGGTTGAACAGCGTGATCATCGGGCTCGAGTCATCCACGGTCTCGTGGTAGCCCTTGAGCTTGAGATCGTCGAGGCGCGCGCCCGTCAGATTGATGGAGCCGAGCAGGGCAGGGGTATCGATGGTCACGCGCTGCGACTTTGTGATGGCGTCCGCGCGGCTTGCCTGGGCGCTGGCCTGGGACTGGCCCGGTAGCGTGCCGTTGACGGCGCCTGCCGTAGCAGCGGGTGCGGCTGCCTGCGGATTCGCAGCCTTCTGCGCTTCGGCTTCCATCTGCGCCTGCTCCGCGGCCTGGCGCTGTGCCTCGATACGCGGGTTCATGTAGAAGAACTGCCAGCCGAGGACGATCAGCACCGATAGCGCAATCGCGATGAAATAATTGCGGTTATTTTCCATCATGTTTTCCTGGAACGGGCCGCATTGGACCGCTCGGGTTTGGACCGGGCATCTATACGCTCGGCCAGTTGGGCGGCAAGCTGCGCAAACGGCGCTGACAGGACCTCTCGGCGAGCGACGATCACATAGTCATGTCCCGGCCGCATTGCAAATCCCGCTGAAAGCCGCACCGCTTCTTTTAGCCGTCGGCGCATGCGATTGCGTTCAACCGCGTTACCATGCTTCTTCGTCACCGTGAAACCGGTGCGGGGGGGCTCCGATGGTGCCTTGCGGTCCAGCACCTCCAGAAGGAAATATTTCCCCTTCCTTTTCTCGCCGTTTCGAACGGCAAGAAACTGCGGCCGGCTTTTGAGCCGCCCGACAGTCTTTTTGTGGTCAGACGTCATTCGCCCGTGTCTCTCATCGGGCAAGCCGGCCTTAGGCCGACAGACGCTTGCGGCCGCGGGCGCGGCGAGCAGAAAGAACCTTGCGGCCACCCTTGGTGGCGAGACGCGCACGGAAACCGTGGCGGCGCTTGCGAACAAGCTTGGAAGGCTGATACGTACGCTTCATTTATTTAATACCGCGGTGTGCGGCCCTTCTTGGGTTTGCTTTAAAAGCAAGAGCGTTGGATTAATCGCACGGAAAACCGCCACGCACGCGACGTGGGCGGTTCCGGACGTGCGCGGCTTATACGGATGATGGTTTCCCGAGTCAATTCCCGCTTGCACATGGGGTGGCGTGCGGGGATGGCTGCGACTTCTTGTGATTGGGAATTAACATATTCGCTCCGGCCAATCTTGGTCGGTTTTTCTCAAAATCACGTCGCCAAAGCTGAAAAATCCCGCTTTAACCCTCATAAGTTGCCGATTTTTGCGCGATTTGGTGTAAAGATTGCTGCAAAATGGCGTCAATTGCCCCCACGTGTCCAAAAATGAACCATTAACACTTGAATGCTAAAGTAGCCGAATTGAACGATCTATTCGGGCCCGGTGCGCTTTGCCTTGGCTCTACGGAAGGCATCAGAAAGTGAAGATAAGCGGCAAAATCTATTCGCTCGTGGCGATCCTCGGATCGGCCGCCGTGATCATCGGCGCCATGGGTCTCTACGTGGTAACGCAATATGATGCCAAGACGCAGGACCTCCTGACGGCCTCCGAGCGCGCCTATAATGGCGAGCGACTTAACCGCATGGTCACGGCGGTCGTCATGGATGCCCGTGGCATCTACGCGTCCAAGACCACCGAAGATGCCAAGAAGTTTGGCGAAGGCCTGATGAAGAGCCTGGACTCCATGGACGCGGTTATCGCCAAATGGAAGCCGCAGGTTCCGGCCTCTCAGACCGCAGCTTTCGATGCCATGACCGCACGCTCGGCTGAATTCCGCAAGTTCCGGTCGGAAACGGTTCGGCTGGGATCCGAAGTCAGCCCGGCCGCTGCAAACGAACAGGGCAATAACGAAGGCAACCGCGCGAACCGCAAGGCGTTCCAGGCCGAAATCGATGCCGTAGTCGAGCAGGACAAGGCCGAACTGGCGGCGCTCAAGGAGTCGCTTGCTGAATTCCAGACCATGATGCTGATCTTGATCTCGGGTGCAACCGTGCTTGCCATCGCCGTCGGCACGAGTCTCGGCATGTATATCGGCGTCAACGAGCTGAGCCGCCCGATCCTGCGCCTGACCGGTGCGATGAAGCGGGTTGCTGATGGCGACTTCGAGACTGACGTACCCTATGCCGGCCGCAAGGACGAAATCGGCGACATGGCCGCTGCGGTCGAAGTGTTCAAGCAGAACGGCCTTGCCGTCAACCGCCTGAACGCGCAGGAAAATGCGATGCGCGCCAAGAGCGACGATCTGCAGTCCAGCATGTCCGTCGTCGTTGCCTCCGCCGCTGCGGGCGATTTCAGCCGCCGTATCGAAAAGCAGTACAACGACGCCAACCTCGACCGCTTCGCCGGCAATATCAACGAGCTCCTGTCATCCGTGGACGCCGGCATCTCCGAGACCCGGCGCGTCGTGGCAGCCCTTGCTGCCGGTGACCTGACGCAGGATATGCGCGGCGAGTTCCGCGGCGCCTTCGCCGAACTGCAGACCAATGTGAACAGCAGCTTCGATCGCCTCCGCCATGTCATGAAGGACATCCTGCAGAAGACCCACTCGATCAACGGCAGCAGCAACGAGCTTTCCGTTTCAAGTAACGACCTGTCGCGCCGCACCGAGCAGCAGGCCGCAGCGCTGGAACAGACCTCGGCAGCCCTGGACCAGATCACCGTCGTGGTGACCAACTCCACCACCCGCGCCAAGGAAGCCAGCCAGATGGTGACCGAGGCCAAGCAGAGTGCTGCCCAGTCCGGCGTGGTCGTCCGCGAAGCGGTCGATGCCATGGGCCGCATCGAGCAGGCCTCGCGCGAAATCTCGCAGATCATCAACGTGATCGACGAAATCGCCTTCCAGACGAACCTTCTGGCGCTTAATGCCGGTGTCGAGGCTGCGCGCGCCGGTGAAGCCGGCAAGGGCTTCGCCGTCGTCGCCCAGGAAGTGCGCGAACTTGCGCAACGCTCTGCCAATGCCGCGAAGGACATCAAGGCACTGATCACGAAGTCCGGCGTTGAGGTCGAGGGCGGAGTGACGCTGGTTCAGCGCACTGGTGCCGCCCTGTCGGAGATCGAAACCCGCGTCTTGAAGATCAACGACCACATCCACTCCATCGCTACAGCAGCGGGTGAGCAGTCGACGGGTCTGAATGAAGTCAACAAGGCCGTCAACCAGATGGACCAGGTGACCCAGCAGAACGCCGCCATGGTCGAGGAAACCTCGGCTGCGACCCACAAGCTGTCGCAGGAAGCCGATAGCCTGGCCGCCCTGGTGTCGCACTTCAAGGTTGGTGATAGCACCGAGCGTCTCGCTGCCGGCCGCCCGGCTCTTGCGACCCCCGCGGCTGCTCCGGCCCGTTCTCCCGCGCGTGAACGCCTGGGTGCCGTGGCACGCGCCTTCTCGGGTGGCGGTGCCGCGATGGCCATGGCTCCGGCCGCCGCCGGCGCGAACTGGGAAGAATTCTAAGGTCCCTTCTGCCTGCCTCTTGCATACTGATGCCGCGGTGATCCAGCCGCGGCATTTTCGCGTTTAAGGGGACACGCAGCGCAGATTGGAAAACAGTGGCCCATAAGCTATTATAGCGCCGCCGCCGGCCGGTTTGGATGGATAGGTCCACCGGTTTCGTGCGCAGGCGGCACGGGATGAAGAGTTTTGACAGACGCATCTGATCCGGCCGACAAGACCGACGCGAGCAGCCATTCCAGGGCGATGCCTCATCTGTTTCGCGGCCTTTCCGGCAAGCTCCTTTGGCTGACGATCATCTTTGTCATGGCGGCGGAGGTTCTGATCTTCGTGCCCTCTGTGGCCAATATGCGGCTGAACTGGCTGCGGGACAGGCTGAACACCGCCGCGGCGGCAAGCGTGGTCATCGACGGCCTCCAACCGATCGAACTGCCCCGGGCCGTGCAGGACGATGCGCTTGTGGCCACCGGCACCAAGGCCATCGTGCTGCGCAAGGATGGCACGTCGCGGCTGCTGGCCGTGGTCGGCATGCCGCCAGAGGTCGACGAGACCTTCGACCTCACCTCTGTCGAGCCGCTGTCTGCCATCCACGACGCGCTTGACGCGCTGCTTTTGGGCGGCGACCGCATTCTCAGGGTCTACGGTCCGATCGGCGAAAGCGACATGGTGATTGAGCTCGTCATGTCCGAAAAGAGCCTGCGCGCGGCCATGCTGGTCTATTCCCGCAATGTCTTCATCCTGTCCTTCATCATCTCGCTGATCACGGCCGGCCTGATCTTCCTGGCCATCAATCGCATGATGATACGGCCCGTCAGGACGCTCACGCGCAGCATGCAGGCCTTTGCCGAGAAGCCTGAGGATCCATCGCGCATTCTCGTGCCAACGCGTGGCGTCGATGAGCTTGCCGTTGCAGGCCGACATCTCGCGGCCATGCAGGAGCAGTTGCAGAAAACGCTGAAGCAGCAGAAGAACCTCGCCGATCTCGGCCTTGCGGTCTCCAAGATCAATCACGACATGCGCAACATCCTGGCCTCGGCACAGCTCATGTCCGACCGACTCGTCGATGTCGACGATCCCCTGGTCAAGAGCTTTGCGCCAAAACTCCTGCGCACCATTGACCGCGCCGTTGGCTACACGAGCGAGGTCCTTGCCTACGGTCAGGCGTCGGAAGCCGAACCGCGCCGTCGTCGTTTTCCGCTTTGCGACCTGACCCAGGAGGTGCGCGACATCCTCGCGATCGACAGCGAAAGCGGCATAGAGTTTATCGAGTCGATCGCCGCGGATGTCGAGGTCGATGCCGACAGCGAACAACTGTTCCGCATCGTGCATAACATCTGCCGCAATGCCCATCAGGCCCTGCTGAACCACCAGCCCGAGGATCCGGCACTGCCGCGTCGCATCACCTTGAGCGCCCAGCGCATCGGCAGCGTCGTGATGATCGCTATCGACGACACCGGTCCTGGGATGCCGCGCAAGGCCCGGGAAAACCTGTTTGCCGCCTTCCGCGGTTCCGTCCGTTCGGGTGGCACCGGGCTTGGCCTTGCGATCGCCAGAGAACTGGTGCTTGCTCATGGCGGCACCATCGCGCTGGTGGAAAAACCGGGGCCAGGCACGCTGTTCCGCATCGAAATTCCCGATCGGCCGGTTTCCATCGAGGATTGGCGCGTGCGGGCGTGATCGGAAATATGAAAGCCATTTCAATACCTTGTCGAAACAATTTCAGTTAAATGACATTTTTCCTTCGAAATTCGCTTGCATTCGCGCGGCGGACGATTTAGAGGATCGCCACGCCGCCGGAAACGACCGGCACGGCACGCACCCGTAGCTCAGCTGGATAGAGCACCAGACTACGAATCTGGGGGTCAGGAGTTCGAATCTCTTCGGGTGCGCCATTTTTCTTCCGCTTGAAGTCGTACGCGCCAAGTCAATTCCCCACACACCGACATATGCTGCTATTTCGCTATGCGTTTGGCGCACATCTGGCATGTTTGGTTTCTTGACAGATATCAAGGCCCCCGCCGCCCCATTGCTTCATTGAACACTGCATAGCCGGCGCCATGCGCTGGAACAGTTATTGATCGACCTGGGTCGGGGGAAATTTCATGTTGCGTGACCGTATTCGCTGCCGGCCGCTCGTTGACCGTATCATCACGGCGGACGAAGCGGCGGCCATGATTCAGGACGGAATGACCGTCGGCATGAGCGGGTTCACGCGCTCGGGCGAGGCCAAGGCTGTGCCGCTTGCGCTGGCGGACCGGGCCCGCCGTCATCCCATGAAGATCACGCTGATGACCGGCGCGTCGCTCGGCAATGACATCGACAAGATCCTCGCGGAAAGCCATGTGCTCGCGCGCAGGCTGCCGTTCCAGTCTGATCCCGGCCTGCGCAAGGCCATCAATGCCGGCGAGGTGATGTTCATCGACCAGCATCTTTCCGAGACCGTGGAGCAGTTGCGCACCGGTCAGATCGGGCCGGTTGACATCGCCGTTGTCGAGGCCGTGGCCATCACCGAGCATGGCGGCATCGTGCCCACCACGTCGGTCGGCAATTCCGCAAGCTTCGCCATCCTGGCCGATAAGGTCATCGTGGAACTGAACCTTTCCCAGCCGACCACGCTGGAAGGGCTGCATGATATCTTCATTCCCACCCAACGCCCGGCGCGCATGCCAATCCCGGTGGTGACGCCCGAAAGTCGCGTGGGTCTTCCGTTCATTCCCATCCCGCCGGAAAAGATCGTCGGCATCGTCGTTTCGGAGAAGCACGACAGTTCGGCCAATATCGACCAGCCCGACGACGATACCCGCGCCATCGCGGGCCACCTGACGGAGTTCCTGGCGCAAGAGGTGCGCAAGGGGCGGATGGGCAATGATCTGCAGCCGCTGCAGGCCGGCATCGGCACCATCGCCAATGCCGTGCTGCATGGCTTCCTGGATACGCCGTTTCACGATCTGAAAATGTATTCCGAGGTGCTGCAGGATTCGACATTTGAACTTCTGGATGCCGGCAAGCTGACCTTTGCCTCCGGCTCTTCGATCACGCTGTCGAGCGACATGTATGCCCGCATCCTGCCGCGGCTTGCCGAATACAAGCAGAAGCTCATCCTGCGCCCGCAGGAGATCAGCAACCATCCCGAGGTCATCCGGCGGCTCGGCCTCATCTGCATCAACACGGCGCTTGAATTCGACCTCTATGGCAATGTGAACTCTACCCATGTCGGCGGCACGCAGATGATGAACGGCATCGGCGGTTCAGGCGATTTCGCCCGAAATGCCTATCTGTCGATCTTCGTGTCGAAATCCGTCGCCAAGGGCGGCATCATCTCCAGCGTCGTGCCCATGGTCAGCCATGTCGACCACACCGAACATGACGTGGATATCCTGGTTACGCAAAACGGCTTGGCGGATCTGCGTGGCCTTGCCCCGCGCGAGCGCGCGCCTCTGGTCATCGCCAACTGCGCCCACCCCAGCTATCGCGATGCCTTGCTGGACTATTATCAGCGCGCCGTCGCTAGGGGAGGCCACACGCCGCATCTCATCGAACAGGCGCTGAGCTGGCATCAGGCGCTCAGGGAACGCGGCACCATGCTTCCCGGATAAGAGTGCTGCCTTCTCAGGCCGCCGCAGCAAAGTAATCGGTATAGGCCGATATGCTGCGCTTCAGGCCCTCTTCCAGGGTGAAGCGGGGCTGCCAGCCCAGCACGCGTCTCGCCTTGCTGCAATCAAGCTGCATGTCGGGAATTTCGGACTTCGCCTGGTCGTTGATGATGACGTCGGGCTTATGCCCCATCAGCCGGCAGAGGGTCTCCACCAGTTCCAGCACGCTGAGCTTGACCTCAAGCGAGAAGTTGAAGGCTTCGCCATAGGCGTCGAAGTGTCCTGCAAAATGCTTCTCGATGAGCAGATCGTTCACCAGCACGGCATCCTCGATATAGAGGAAGTCCCTGGTGAACTTGCCGTTTGAGCGCAGCTCGACCGGACCGCCCGTCAGGTTCTGGCGGATCACATAGGGAATGATCCGGTCGAAATTGAAGTCGTAGCCGCCGAAATAGTTGCCGCAGCGGATGGTGATGGTCTTCAGCCCATATTGCTCGGCATAGACGGTCGTCAGGTTTTCCTGCGCGATCTTGGCCGCCTCGTAGATGTGGCTTGGCCGCAGATGCATGTCCTCGGTAAATGGCGTGGGATTTCCGCTATAGACCTTGTCCGTGGTGTGGGAGAGGAACAGCGTGTCCGGCCGGCCGGTTCGCAGCGCCTCCAGGAGGTTCAGGGTGGAAAGCGCGCTTGTGTTGAAGGCGAGCGTGGGGTTGCGGGCGCAGATGCCGACATCGCCGATGGCCGCCATGTGGACGATGACATCAGGAGCGGCCGCGGCGACCGTCTGCGCAACGGCCTGTTGGTTCATCAGGTCGATCCGGTGTTCGGTGCACCGGCGGCCCAGGTCCAACAGGTCATATTGGGAGCGGGTATCCTTGCGGATCGAGGCGCCGGGATTTCGCACCACATGCACCTCATGCCCCTGCTGCAGGAAATGCCCGGTCAGCCATCCCCCGAGAAAACCGGTGGCGCCCGTCATCAGAATCCGCTTCATCTTCTTCCCCCGTCTGGCCCCCGGCCCGCAATCGCCAATGCCGTGGTGGCAGCGATTCGCAGGATGACCCGAGAGCGGAGGGATGATCAAGGCCGGGGAGGGGCGAGGTTTCGTCTCAGGCCGCGCAATAGGCGTTGTAGAGCGCCGTGATGACTTTCAGCGCCGGCTCGCTGTCGATCCTGTACCAGATCGTCTGCCCATCCCGCCGCCCGGCTATGATCCGGTCCCGCCTGAGAAGCGCCAAGTGCTGCGACACGGTGGAATCGCGAATGCCAAGGAACTCGGCCAGCTGGCCAACCGAACGCTCGCCATCCACAAGCTGGCAGAGAATGAGAAGACGATGGCGATTGGCGAGTGCTTTCAGCAACTCGCTCGCATCGTCGGCCGCGCCCTGCATGGTTTCCGGATCTATGTTCATTCTTGCGTATCTACGTCATAGCGAATATATTGTCAAGCAAAGGCTGGAGTTGCGTGAAGGCGCTCCCATTGGAGATGAATGATATGGAAAAGGATCGCGAGATCGTCTGCCCGCATTGTGCGGGCGTCAACCGGTTGAAGGCAGGCCGACCTACTGAGGCGGCAAAATGCGGCCTGTGCAAGCAGCCCTTGTTTGAAGGCCATCCCGTAGAGGCCAATGCCGCCATGTTCCAGAAACAGACAGGCCGCAGCGGAATTCCCGTGCTGGTCGATGTCTGGGCGCCGTGGTGCGGGCCATGCCGCATGATGGCCCCGGCCTTTGCCGAGGCGGCGCAACGGCTGGAGCCGGCCGTGCGCCTGGTCAAGCTCAACTCCGAAAATGAGCCTGATGTTGCGGGTCGGTTGGGCATTCGCGGCATTCCCACCATGCTGCTTTATCAGGATGGGCGCGAGATCGCCCGCATTTCCGGCGCCATGAAAACCAAGCAGATCATCGATTGGACCACCCAACAACTGGGCGGTGGCTGACGCGCGTTCGCTGGATCTGTGAAGAAAGCCATAGGCAGCCACCTCGATGTGATATATCACAGCAGAGAAAAAATGGCGATAACTGGCCGGGCAGATCAGGAGGGTGACGATGAGATGGAAGCGCACGATGCAGTTGCTGGACGTGCACTGCGAAGGTGAGATCGGCAAGGTCGCGATCGGCGGCGTACCGAAGATCCCAGGCGACAGCATCGCTGACCAACTCCACTGGCTCAACACCGACCCGAAAGGCGAGGAACTCCGGCGCTTTCTGGTGCTCGAACCGCGTGGGGCGCCAATCGGTTCGGTCAACCTGCTGCTGCCGGCGAAAAATCCGGCGGCCGATGCCGGCTTCGTCATCCTGCAGCCGGACCAGGCCCATGCGAGTTCCGGTTCAAACTCGATCTGCGTCACCACGGCTCTGCTCGAAAGCGGCATCGTCGAGATGCATGAACCGGAAACCGTGGTCACCCTCGACACCGCGGCAGGCCTGGTGAAGGCCGTCGCCACCTGCTGTGATGGCCGGTGCGAAAGCGTGCGGCTGACCATGGTGCCCTCCTTCGTCCATGCGCTCGATCAGGTGATCGATATGCCGGATTGGGGCCGCGTCACCTTCGACCTCTGCTTCGGCGGCGTCTTTTATGCCCTTGTGGATGTCTCCGCCTTGGGAACCACCATTGCACCAGAAAACGCCCGCCAGCTGGTCGAGGCCGGCATGAAACTCAAGCAGGCGATCAATGAGGCCATGCCGGTGGTGCATCCGCTGATCCCCGCGATTTCGGGCATCGCCTATGTGATGTTCCGGGATGTAGATCCCGATGGGGCAGTGCGCACCTGCACGACCATGTGGCCGGGACGCGTCGATCGTTCCCCCTGCGGTACCGGCAATTCGGCCAATCTTGCCGCCCTTCATGCCCGGGGCAAGGTTAGGGTTGGCGATGTCTTCAAGTCCCGCTCCATCATCGGCTCGCAGTTCGAGGTCGGCCTTTCGGCCGTCACCGAGGTCGCCGGACGCCCGGCCGTCATCCCGACGATCAGCGGACGCGGCTTTACCTACGGCCTGCACCAGGTATCCCTCGATCCTTTCGACCCGTTGGCGGATGGATTTGCTCTCACCGATGTCTGGGGACCATCGGCTGGCGCCATTGCCGGGCGGAAAAACAGTTAGCGTTAACATTTTCTTGCAAGCACGCGGTTCCACCAATTCAAGCACTTGCAAATGTACGAATTTCGGAGAAGTATCGCAGGATATGCATCTCGTCCTGGCGAGCCGGGACGGCATGCGTCTGCGCTGTTTAACGGGTCCGAAAGACGGGAAAGTGTTTTGACTGGTGATGTGAGCTTGCCGTCCGGCCCGCAGACGACACCTTCGCTTCGTGTGACATCTATTTTCGCCAGCCTGTCGCCCGCCGACGAGCGGCAGTGGCTGGATCGTTGCCGGGTGAGGTCGATCAGTGCCGGAGAGGCGCTGGTGGACTATGAAGAGCCGACGACAGAGGTATTCGTCGTTCAGAGCGGCGAACTTCGCGCTGTGCTGCGCTATGCCGTCGGCAAGGAAGCCATTCTCGGCACCTTCCGCCGCGGCGATGTCATCGGTGAAGTCGCGGCGATCGATGGGCTGACCCGGTCCGCCAATCTGATGGCGGTCACCGATGCGTCCGTCGTCGTGCTGCCGGGCACGGTCTTCCACGACATCATGAAGCAGAATTTCGATGTCTGCATGGCGCTGATGCAGCTATTGGCGCACCGGCTGCGCCAGACCAACGAGCGTCTGTCGGAACTGACCTTCCTCGACACAAAGCATCGGCTTTACAACGCCTTGCTGCGGCTGTCGCGGGCCCGTAGCGAGACCACGCGCGAACGCATCATTTCACCGCCGATGGTCCATGCCGACTTGGCGGAATTGATCGGCGCGAGCCGCGAGACCGTGTCTCGCGAAATGTCCCGCCTTAGCAGGGATGCGCTTGTGGAGCGCACCTCCAGGGCCATCGTGCTCAAAAACCCCGCCGAACTCTCGCGCCGCATTTCAAAGGCGCTGGAGCAGTAGCCAATCCGGCACGCGACGATGTCACGAAGCCGGATAGATCACGCCCTTGCGCAGGATCATGTTGGCATAGAGCCGGGGCTCGGCTGTCTGAACGATGGTATGCGCGGCCTTCACCCGGTCGTAGAATTGCGCGCCGACCAGGGGCACGACCTTGCGGTCCGGCTCGTGGCGTGCGCAACAGGCGATCATCTCGTCATGGACCGGGTCCCGCTTGAGCGGATCTCCCCCTACGGTCGAGCGGAACAGCGCCTCCGGCACGAAATCATCGATCGGCAGCACGCTCAGGATCGCATCGAGCACCGGGATCAGGTGATGCCCGTCCATGCGGATCAATCGCCTTGCGTGCTCCAGGCCCGGATAGTTTCCATCGACCACGGCGATTTCGTCCCCATGGCCCATGGCCCGCAGCGTGGCCAGGAGTTCGGGGCCGAGCAGAGGGTCAAGTCCCTTCAACATTGTCTATCTCCTTGAAAAGCACGCTGTGATCGATGAGGTAGCGAGCAAAGATCGGAAGGCTGGCGCCGCCGATGGCCCGCGCTTGTGCGCCGACCTGGCCCTCGACGATATCGGGCATCAGGACGCCCTGCAGGTCGAGCTTGGCCACGGCGTCGCGGGTCGCAGCGACGATGCGGGCCCGCACCCAGGCCGGGAATCCGCCATCGATGATCGCGGCGGCAAAATCGATGATCGAGGCCGACGACACGATGGCCTGCGCCAGCGCATCGGCGCTTTCGCGGATCCAGAGGTCCATGGCCTCGCCAAGATCGACCCAGTCATCTGCCGAATACCATAGCGGCTGCGGATCGATGCCGCGCTCCAGGAGCAGGTTTTCCAAAACAAAGATCGAGGCAATCTCCAGCAACTGCCGGTTCTGGCCGGTCTTGTCGCGCACGGGCAGCGAGCCCAGGGCGCCGGCCGTGCCCGTGCGTCCGACGAAGATCGAGGAATTCAGCACGATGCCGCCGCCGACGAAGGAGCCGACATAGAAATAGACGAAATCCGGATAGCGGGGGCCGATGCCGAAAACCAGTTCGGCGCCGCAAGCGCTGGTGGCGTCGTTCTGCAGATAGACCGGATGGGACACGCGCGCGGCGATTTCCGCCTGAAGGTCGAAGCCGCGCCAGGCTTCCATCTCGCCCGCGGGCGCGCCCACTTCGTCGGCCCAGTTCCACAGCTCGAAGGGCGCGGCGATGCCAATACCGGCGATGCGACCGCGTTGCTCGGCGCTCAACTGCTCCTCGAGCGTCGCGACGCCCTCAATGACGAATTCGATGATCGCTTCCGGCATGGGATAACGATAGGTCCGGTGCAGTTTCAGCCGGATACTGCCGACGAAGTCCATCAGGATCAGGTCTGCGCTGCGGCGCCCGATCTTCACACCGAAGGAGAAAACGGCATCCGGATTGAGATGCATCGGCACCGAGGGTTGGCCGACGCGTCCGCGCACCGGTTCCCCGCGGATCAAGAGGCTATCCTTTTCCAGGGCCCGCATGATGACGGACACCGTCTGCGCCGAAAGCCCTGTTCGACGGGCGAGGTCAGCCTTGGAGAGCCCATCATGCTGGCGCACCAGGGAGAGCACCAGCCGTTCGTTATGCGCACGAACACGGATCTGGTTTGCGCCGCCACCGGCTACGGCCAGCGGGGGCTGCGGGTTCTGTCCTGGTGTGGCGTGGCCTCCTGCCGCCATGATCTGTCATCCTCCGGGCGCGGTCGTTCACGACCTTGTTGCATGTAGCCCGTCCTCCCATGAGCCGCAAGCATGCCGAATCTCGATTAATAAATCAAATGGATTTAGTTATTGACTTTCGGTTCGGCCTGTTGTTTTTAATTGGTCGTCACGGCGACGGCGTCCATCTCGGAGGGAGGGCGCCAGCAGGTTGCGCGTGATGACGGCCGGCAGGGCCACAGCACATTTTCCTGGGAGGAAAGCATGAGAAAGACCGTATTGACCGCATCCTTGGCCGCTCTCGCTTTGGGCGTCGCATTCAGCGCTCCGGCCAGCGCCGCGGATGTCTCCGCCTGCCTCATCACCAAGACCGACACCAACCCCTTTTTCGTCAAGATGAAGGAAGGCGCGACCGCCAAGGCCAAGGAACTCGGCGTCACCCTGAAGAGCTATGCCGGCAAGATCGACGGCGATAGCGAAAGCCAGGTTGCCGCCATCGAGACCTGCATTGCAGATGGCGCCAAGGGCATTCTGCTGACCGCATCCGACACCAAGGGCATCGTGCCCTCCGTCAAGAAGGCGCGAGATGCCGGTCTGCTGGTGATCGCACTCGACACGCCTCTGGAGCCGATCGACTCCGCTGACCAGACCTTCGCCACCGACAACCTTCTGGCCGGCGAGCTGATCGGCAAATGGGCTGCCGCCACCCTCGGCGACAAGGCCAAGGACGCCAAGATCGCCTTCCTGAACCTCACCCCCTCGCAGCCTTCGGTCGACGTGCTGCGCAACCAGGGCTTCATGAAGGGCTTTGGCATCGATGTGGCCGACATCAGCAAGATCGGCGATGAAAAGGATCCGCGCATCGTCGGTCACGACATCACCAACGGCAATGAGGAAGGCGGCCGCACCGCCATGGAAAACCTCCTGCAGAAGGACCCGACCATCAACGTCGTGCACACCATCAACGAGCCTGCCGCTGCCGGGGCCTATGAAGCGCTGAAGGCCGTGGGCCGCGAGAAGGACGTGCTGATCGTGTCCGTCGATGGCGGCTGCCCAGGTATCCAGAACGTTGCCGAAGGCATCATCGGCGCCACCTCGCAGCAGTATCCGCTGATGATGGCGGCCCTTGGCATCGAAGCGATCAAGAAGTTCGCCGATACCGGCACGAAGCCCGCCGCCACGGCCGGCAAGAACTTCTTCGACACCGGCGTATCGCTCGTCACCGACAAGCCGGCTGCGGGTGTGGAGTCCATCGACACCAAGGTCGGCAAGGACAAGTGCTGGGGCTGATCCCGCGCCATTCCAATGTGATCAACGGGGGCGGCTTCGGCCGCCCTTTCATCAGGTGGCACGGTTCCTTTCCCAGTCGCGGCCCATGGCGCGCGTTAGCGATGGAGATCGCCTCATCCATGGGGTATGATTCGCCTTCGGCTTGGGGAGAGGCCGTCGGGAGGAACACATGAGTGAGCCGCAAACTACCAAGCAACCCTTTAACGACTATGAAAAGGTGCTGTCTGGCAGCGCCACCCAGGTCGCGTCCTTTGATACCAACGATAAGACGGCAATCCAGAAGTTTCAGCATTTCCTGCATTCCAGCCCGGCAGCCGTCGCCCTGATCGTGCTGGTCCTGTCGCTGGCGGTATTCGGAGCGATCCTCGGCAGCAAGTTCTTTTCCGCCTTCACGCTCACGCTGATCCTGCAGCAGGTGGCGATCGTCGGCATCGTCGGCGCTGCGCAGACGCTGGTCATCCTCACCGCCGGCATCGATCTTTCGGTTGGCGCCATCATGGTGCTGTCGTCGGTGGTCATGGGCCAGTTCGTGTTCCGCTACGGCCTGCCGGCAGAACTGGCAGTGCTCTGCGGTCTCGGCGTCGGGGCGTTCTGCGGCTTCATCAATGGCCTGCTCGTCTCGCGCATGAAGCTGCCGCCCTTCATCGTCACGCTCGGCATGTGGCAGATCGTGCTCGCCTCAAACTTCCTCTATTCGGCCAACGAGACCATCCGCAGCCAGGATATCGGCGCGACGGCTCCGCTCTTGCAGTTCTTCGGCAACAATATCCGCTTCGGCGGCGCGGTCTTCACCTATGGCGTTATCGTCATGGTGGTGCTGGTGCTGGTGCTCTGGTACGTGCTGAACCACACGGCCTGGGGTCGCCACGTCTATGCCGTGGGCGACGATCCCGATGCGGCGGAACTGGCGGGTGTCAATGTCAGCCGCATGCTGATCTCGGTCTATACGCTCTCAGGCCTCATCTGTGCGTTGGCCGGCTGGGCACTGATCGGCCGCATCGGCTCGGTTTCCCCGACGGCAGGCCAGTTCGCCAACATCGAATCCATCACGGCGGTGGTGATCGGCGGCATTTCGCTCTTCGGTGGCCGCGGCTCCATTCTCGGCATGCTGTTCGGCGCGCTGATCGTCGGCGTCTTCCAGCTTGGCCTGCGCCTCATCGGCACGGACCCCCAATGGACATATCTCTTGATCGGCGTGTTGATCATCGCCGCCGTCGCAATCGACCAGTGGATCAGAAAGGTGGCAGGCTAATGGTTCGCGAACCCATTCTCACCGCCCGTGGCCTCGTCAAGCGCTACGGCCGCGTCACGGCGCTCGACAATGCCGATTTCGACCTCTATCCCGGCGAGATCCTCGCTGTGATCGGCGACAACGGCGCGGGCAAATCCTCGCTGATCAAGGCGATATCCGGAGCGGTCAATCCCGACGAGGGCGAGATCCGGCTGGAGGGCAAACCGGTAAGCTTCCGCTCGCCGATCGAGGCCCGCAAGGCCGGCATCGAGACGGTCTACCAGAACCTCGCCCTGTCGCCGGCCTTGTCGATCGCCGACAACATGTTCCTAGGTCGTGAACTGCGAAAGCCGGGTCTCATGGGCAGCCTGCTGCGCAAGCTGGACCGTCCGGCGATGGAAAAATTCGCCCGCGACAAGCTCTCCGAGCTTGGCCTGATGACGATCCAGAACATCAACCAGGCGGTGGAAACCCTCTCGGGTGGCCAGCGCCAGGGCGTCGCCGTCGCCCGGGCGGCGGCCTTCGGCTCCAAGGTCATCATCCTGGACGAGCCCACCGCTGCGCTCGGCGTCAAGGAAAGCCGCCGCGTGCTCGAACTGATCCTCGACGTCCGCTCCCGCGGACTGCCGATTGTCCTGATTTCGCACAACATGCCCCATGTCTTCGAGGTGGCCGATCGGATCCATATCCATCGGCTAGGGCGACGGCTCTGCGTCGTTAATCCCAAGGATTACACGATGTCGGATGCCGTCGCCTTCATGACCGGCGCCAAGCCGGCGCCCGAGGCGGAGATGGCGGCGTGACGCCCGACGCCAGCCAACTGGCTGAGATGGTGCTGGCGCAGGTCGGCACCGCCACGCGTTTCATGGTGGCGATTGCGGGACCGCCCGGCGCGGGTAAGTCGACGCTTGCGGAAAGCCTACAGCAAGCCTTGAGAGAGCGCGGCGAGACAGCCGCGGTCCTTCCCATGGATGGCTTCCATATGGACAATGCCATCCTGATCGAACGGGGCTGGCTGCCGCGCAAGGGCGCGCCGCACACCTTCGACGTGCGCGGCCTGAAGGACGTACTTTCCGCCGTTCGCGTTGCGGATGTTGAGGTTCTGGTTCCCGTCTTCGACCGCAGCCGGGAGCTTGCCATCGCCAGCGCCCGTGCGGTCTCGCCCTCGGATCGTTTCATTCTTGTGGAAGGCAACTACCTGCTTCTTGCTGAAAAACCGTGGTCGGACCTGGCGCAGTTGTTCGACTTCAGCATCTTCATTGCGCCCTCCAATGCGACGCTGGAAAGCCGCCTGCGGGATCGCTGGCGGCATTACGGTCTGTCGGACGCGGCCGCTGATGAAAAGCTTAACGAAAACGATCTTCCCAATGGCCGTCTGGTCCTTGGTGCCAGCCGCCGCGCCGATGTCACCGTGGTGGAAGACTAGCCTTTCGGGATCGCCGGCGAGGGGATTTTCGCCCTCGTTTTGACGTTTCAGCCGGCGCTAACGTTTTAAGATCGAATTAAAGCGCCCATGTCTAGAATTGTAGCAATTTGATTCAGCTTATCTCAGTCCGCAATTGCTAAATCTTCCCCAGGTTGCAGGTGATCCGCGTTCATGAGGACGCGGGGCTGCGAGACAAACCGCGGGGGTGGGGCATGAGCATTCTGATCGTTGAGGACAATGCGACCAACGCCCTCATCCTCAAGCACCTTGCCAAGAAGGTATCCGACGCCGAGATCGTGATCGAAGCCGACCCAATCAAGGCGCTGGAGCGTTGCCATAACGACGACTTCGACATGCTGATCCTGGATCATCTCCTGCCAGGCATGTCCGGCATTCAGCTTGCCAAGGCTGTCAGGATGATTGCCCGTTACGATGGCGTTCCAATCATCATGGTGACCGCGGACCATGCTCCAGACCTGAAGCTGGAGGCGGAACGCGCTGGCATCAATGATTTCCTGACCAAGCCGGTGGAGGCACTGGCCTTTCGGCAGCTCGTCATGAACCATCTCCAGCATTCGCCATTGCTGAAGCGTGCGGCCGTATAGCCGCTGGTTTGCCGGAGATATCAGATGAAGTCTCTTGTCACTGCCCTTGTTACGGTGCTGCTGCTGTCAAGCACGGCCTTTGCGCTCGATAAGCCCAAGGGCGAGGTGGTCCTTACGATCAAGGGCCAGATCGACAATGCCAATGGCGAGGGCGTCGCGCTCTTCGACCGCGATATGCTGTCCGGTCTTGAAGGCAGGCAGGCGGAAATGCAGACCCCATGGGCCACCACGCCCACCACCTTTGCCGGTCCCTATCTCAAGGCTGTACTGGAAGCCGCTGGCGCCCGGGGCAAGCGCCTCGTCGTGCGCGCGCTCAACGACTATGCCGCCGAAATTCCGATCGAAGATGCCTATGAATTCGAGACCATCCTGGCCGATAGCCTTGATGGCAAGCCGATGTCGGTGCGCGACAAGGGACCGCTGATGGTCGTCTATCCCTTCGACAAGGAGCCGCGTCTCTATAATGAGCGTTATTTCGCGCGGTCCGTCTGGCAGGTCAAGGAAATCGAGGTGCTTCCGTGAAAAGGACACCCGGAGCGAGCGGCGATATCATCCGCAATGCCGGCAAGACCACCCTGGTCCTGCAGGTGTTGTCGGGTACATTGCTGTTCATCCTGATCGTCCTGTTCGCCGATATTTCCGGGCGCTTCCGCCAGTTGCAGAACGGCATTCGCGAAAATGCGCTCTGGTCGGTCTATCAACTGGATCGCGAGACACGAGCGCTAGACTACAGCCTTGCAGAATTGCGCCGGCATGTTCCACCGACAGCACCGCTTTACGAGGATCTGGCGCTTCGTTACGACATCCTGTTCTCGCGCGCCGATATCGTCGCCAACACCCAGTTCGGAAAGTATTTCTCGGAGGATGCCCGCGTCACCGGCATGCTTGGGGAGATCCGGGGGGATATCAAAAGCTACACCCCGATCTTTGACCGCTATCGGGCGGGTCAATTGCCGGCGCTGGAGGAACTGGAAGCGCTGGATGAGCATCTTGCCGCGCTCTCGCGCAAGACCTCAGACCTGCTGCTCTACACCAATATCCGCCTGAGCGACGAGAGAGCGGATTCCCGCGCCATCGTGATGGAGCTGGAAAAGACCTCGGCTGTCATGCTGGTCCTGCTGCTGGCCTCCGTCATTTTCCTGGTGGTCACGCTGCGGCGTCAGCTGAAATCGGTTCGCGAGGCAGGCCTGTCGCTCGAATCCATGGCCGAGGAATTGACCGAGGCCTATCAGGCAGCGGATTCCGGCAACCGCGCCAAATCACAGTTCATGGCCACCATGGGCCACGAAATCCGCACGCCGCTCAATGCCATTCTCGGCCTGGCCGAGCTGATGGAACTGTCAGACCTGCCCGAGGACGCGCGCGCCAACGTCAAGACGATCCGCTCCTCCGGCGAGGCACTGCTGGAGGTGATCAACGAAATTCTCGACTATTCCAAGATCGAGCATGGCCGATTGGAACTCGAGGAGCGTGTGGTCGATGTTCGGAGCCTCGCGGAAACCACCGTCGATATCATCAGGCGGCGCGCCGACGAGCATCATAACGTCATCAAGCTGGATATTCCGCAGACCTTGCATGCCTCCGTGGTACGCACCGATCCCACCCGCCTGCGCCAGGTGCTGCTGAACCTCTTAAGCAATGCGGTGAAATTCACCAGCAATGGCACGGTGACGCTGCGCCTTCGCGAATTCTACCGCGACAGCATCCTGATGCTCCGCTTCGAGGTCGAGGATACCGGCATCGGCATCGATGAGGCAGGCTCGGCCAAGCTGTTCAAGCCCTTCTCCCAGGTGGATGCCAGCATCAGCCGCCGCTATGGGGGCACCGGCCTCGGCCTGACCATCTGCAAACAGATCGTCGAAAAGCTCGGCGGCGAACTTGGCATGAGCAGCACCGTTGGCGTCGGCAGCATTTTCTGGTTCGAACTCTCCGTCGTCGCCGCTGACAGCAGCGAAATGCGGCGCGAGGCGCAGCTCTGCGACCTGTCGAAGCATCTGCCGCGCTTGCGCATCCTTCTGGTGGAGGACAATGCCGTCAACCAGCAGGTCGCCACCAAGTTTCTGGAGCGCCTGGGCCAGGATGTTGTGGTCGTGGAAGATGGCGCCCGCGCCGTGGCAATCACCGGGACGGAGCGTTTCGACCTTGTTCTGATGGACATGCAGATGCCCGTCATGGACGGCATCGAGGCGACCCGTCGTATCAAGGAACGCGACGCCAGCCTGACGGATATGCCGATCGTGGCCATGACCGCCAATGCCTCTGACGATGACCGCCTTCGCTGCATCGAGGCGGGCATGGTCGGCTTCGAATCCAAGCCGGTCACCATGGAAAGACTGCGCAACGTGATCATCAATTTCGCCAGCATTCCAAGCTCGGAAACCGATACGGAGATCCCAATGCCCGCCGACACGGTCTCGCGACTGCTGCCCGAAACGCTCCCGGATGTCAGCGGGCTCGATATGTTGCGTCAGGCCGAACTGGTGGACGCCCTGGGAGAGGATGTCTTCCGCGAACTGGTCGAATCCTTCTTCGAGGATGCCGCCAATCTGGTGGGAGAACTGCATCGAGCGCTGGATGGCGGCAAGCCTGAAGAGGTGGATCGGGTGCTGCACACCATCAAGGGTGCCGCGGTCAATGTCGGTCTTTCCGACATCGCTTCCACCGCCAGCGCGCTGCGCCAGCGTCAGACTACGCCGCTTGATGTGGCGATGCTGACCGAAGAAATCGAAACAATGAAGTTCAAACTGGTAGCCTGAAAGAGGACAGCCGAATGCGTATCCTTCTGGTAGACGACAACAATACGAACTTGAAGTTGCTCACCCGGCTGGTCAAGAAGATAGGCGATTGCGAGCCGGTGGCTTACTCGACGCCGGATGCCGTCCTTTCGGCGCTGCCGGAACTGGATTTCGACGTGGCGATCATCGACTACCAGATGCCGGTCTATAACGGTGTCGAACTCTTCACCGAGATCGTCCGTTTCGAAAAATATGCCGATATCCCGGTGATTTTCGTTACCGCCGATGGCGACATGACGACCCGCATGGCAGCGCTCAATGCCGGGGCGATCGATTTCCTCACCAAGCCGATTAATCCGGTCGAATTCCAGGCTCGCGTCCACAACATCGTCAGCCTCGCCCGGGCTCGCCGGCAGCTGGCCAACCAGGCAGAGATGCTGCGCCGCGAGGTGGATCGCGCGGTCGGAGAATTGCGCGAGCGTGAGCAGGAAATCATCCACCGCCTGACTCTGGCCGCCGGCTACAAGGACCCGGAAACCTCCCGCCACACTCTGCGGGTCGCTGCCTATTCCGAGGCGATCGCCAAGGAACTTGGCATGCCCGATCATCAGTGCAAGGATATCCGGCTTGCCGCGCCGATGCATGACATCGGCAAGGTTGCCATGCCCGATACCGTGCTCTTGAAGCAGGGTCGCCTGACGGAATCCGAATATCGGCAGATGCAGGCCCATGCCCAGATCGGCCGCGATATCCTTGCCCAGTCCCACAGCTCGCTCCTGCAACTGGCCTCCGAGATCGCCGCAAGCCACCACGAGCGCTGGGATGGCCAAGGCTATCCCAACCGACTGGTCGGCGCTGACATCCCGATATCAGGGCGTATCGTCTGCATCGCCGACAATTTCGACGCGCTGACGACCGAACGGCCCTACAAGCCGGCCTGGTCCTATGAGCGCACGGTGGAACATATCCTGGCCCGCGCGGGCACCCAGTTCGATCCGGATTGCGTCGCCGCCTTCGAGCGCGCTTTGCCCGTGATCAAGAACATCATGGACACGGACCGGGCTGAGCGGGAGCAGGAAGCGGCGGAAAAGCTCGCCGCCGAGATGCAGGGAAAGGTGGCCTGAACCAGACCGAACCTGACCGGGCGATTTGCGCGCTCACGTGAACATGCTATCGACGCCGGATCGATGACATGAACCGGAGGTGAAACCGTGCGATCGCTGACAATCCGCCGCCCTGACGACTGGCACCTGCATCTGCGCGACGGCGCCATGCTCGAAGGGGTAATCGGAGACACGAGCCGGCACTTTGCCCGCGCCATCATCATGCCGAACCTGGTTCCGCCTGTTGTCACCACGGCGGACGCGAAATCGTATCGCGAGCGAATCATGGCCGCGCTGCCTTCGGGCGATCGTTTCACGCCTCTGATGACGCTTTATCTGACGGAACACACGAGCCCTGACGATGTGGAGGAGGGCAAGAAGAGCGGGTTGATCACGGCCGTCAAGCTCTATCCCGCCGGTGCCACGACCAATTCCCATGGCGGCGTGCGCGACATGGACAAGGCCATGCCGGTCCTGGAGCGCATGGCGAAAATCGGCCTGCCGCTCTGCGTCCACGGCGAGGTTACCACGCCGGAGGTGGATATCTTCGACCGCGAGGCCGTGTTCATCGAAACCGTGCTCGATCCCTTGCGCAAGCGCATTCCGGAGTTGAAGGTGACCATGGAGCATGTGACGACCGAGGATGGCGTCGACTACATCAAGGGTCAGGACAATATCGCCGGCACCATCACCACCCACCACCTGATCATCAACCGCAATGCCATCCTGGTCGGCGGTATCCGCCCGCATTATTACTGCCTGCCGGTGGCCAAGCGGGAAAAGCACCGCCAGGCTCTGCGCAAGGCGGCGACCTCGGGCGATACCAGGTTCTTCCTCGGCACGGACTCAGCACCCCACGTCGATCCCCTGAAGGAATGTGCCTGCGGCTGCGCGGGCATCTACACCTCGATCAACACCATGAGCTGCCTGGCGCATGTGTTCGAGCAGGAGAATGCGCTCGACAAGCTCGAGGCCTTCACCTCGCTGAACGGCCCTGCCTGGTACGGTCTCTCACCCAATGACGAGCAGATCAGTTTGGTAAGGCGCGATGCGCCGGTGTCTTTCCCGTCGAAGATCGAGACCGGCGCCGGCCCGGTCACGGTCTTCGATCCCATGTTCGAGCTGTTCTGGGATGTGGAATAGGGGGAAGTTTAGCCCCCTGTCATCCCTCACGCGTCAGGGGCTGACGCCGTTGAGCAGGTTCGGGAACAGGCCGGTGATGCCGATGATGATTAGGTAGATGGCGATCACATAGTTCAACAGACGCGGCATCACCAGGATCAGAACGCCGGCAATCAGCGCCACCAGCGGCTGAATTGAGATAAAACCTGCCATAAAACTCTCCTTTGTCAGATTGCGATGCTGGAATCGGTTTGGGAGGGCGCAACGCCCACGCGGGCCTTGTCGAAGGCGGCGCGCAGCTCCTGCTCCTTCGATGTGTCGAGGTTGGTGCGAATGATGCTGCCGCCATGGCCGCTTAAGCGATCCACGACCTTGTCGGAAGCGGCCCGGTCGGCCAGGATGAACAGCGCGGCTTGGCCGGGCTGCAGCACGCCGGCGACATCCTTCATGAAATTGTCGTTAATGCCGTAGTCGGTCAGCGCCCCGGCAAGAGCACCCGCGCCGGCACCGGCGGCAACGCCGACCAGCGGATTGAAGAACAGGATACCGGCCAAAAGCCCCCAGAACGCGCCGCCGCTGGCGCCGATGCTCCACATCGAAACCATCTGGTTGAGCTTGATCTGGCCGCGCTCATCCGCTTCCGCAACGACGGCATCCTTGACCTCGACCAGATATTCCTTGGCGAGCTGAAAGAGGGTGGCACGGGCCTCTTCGGCCTTCTGGCTGCTGGGATATCCGATGACGATGAGTTCCGACATGTTGATCTCCTGTTGATGTTTGTCTTGGGTGGGCGGCCGGCATGTTGGACCGCTCCCATGACAGAGATGTGGTTGATCCAGCCCCCGGTTTAGGGCGATGCCGGATTAAATCTTGTTCACCTGGTGAGGGTGTTTGAGAGCCCCCGGATTTGCCTCTGCTAAATCTGCCGCCCGCGCTGGTAAGCCGGGTCGCTTGCTGCTATTGCCCACGTTCGGATGCCGTAACGCGACAGGAGCCGAAATGATCCAGACGACTTTCCCCGAACCCGCCGTCATGGCCGAGCTGATGGCGAAGATGCTTTGGGAGATCAAGGCGGTGCACTTCTCGACCGAGAAGCCGTACAAGCTGTCGTCCGGCATGATGAGCCCGGTCTATATCGATTGCCGCAAGCTGATTTCCTATCCGCGCGTCCGCTCCGCGATCATGGATTTCGCGGCGGCCACGGTCATGCGCAATGCCGGCTTCGAGCAGTTCGACGTGGTGGCCGGTGGCGAGACGGCGGGCATTCCCTTTGCCGCCTTCCTGGCTGAGCGTTTAGGACTACCGATGATCTATGTGCGCAAGGCGCCGAAGGGACATGGCCGAAACGCCCAGATCGAAGGCCATATGCCCGAAGGCGCGCGCGTGCTCGTGATCGAGGACCTGACGACGGCCGGCGGCAGCATGTTCAAATTCATTGACGCTATCCGGGCGGCTGGCGGCACCGTGGATCACGGCATCGCGCTGTTCTACTACAGCATCTTCCCGGAGGCGCAGAAGCGCTTCGACAATGGCAAGGTCCGGCTGCACCACATCGCCACCTGGCGCGAGGTCCTCGCCGTTGCCCGCCAGCAGGCGCTGTTCGACGAGAAGACCCTGTCGGAAGTGGAAGCCTTCCTTGATGCTCCGCTCGCCTGGTCTGGCCGCAATGGCGGCATATCCGACCTCGCGGTCTGATATCCGGGCAGGAGGCTGGATATTTCACGCCGATTGATTTAATCGGTTGAAGCAGACAATCTGGATGCCAAAATCGTGAATGCCGGGGAGGCCTGAAATGATCCTGTGCTGTGGTGAAGCCCTCATCGATATGCTGCCGCGCGAAACCACGCTCGGCGAAAAGGGCTTTGCCCCCTATGCCGGCGGCGCGATCTTCAATACGGCGATCGCCCTTGGCCGCCTCGGCATGCCCACCGGCTTCTTCACCGGCCTCTCCAGCGACATGATGGGCGAGATCCTGCGCGAGACGCTGAAGTCCAGCAAGGTCGACAACAGCTACTGCGCCATTCTCGATCGCCCCACGACGATCGCCTTCGTCAAGCTGGTCAATGGCCACGCGTCCTATGCCTTCTATGACGAAAACACCGCCGGTCGGATGATCACGGAAAGCGACCTGCCCACCCTCGGCGATGATTGCGAAGCCCTGCATTTCGGCGCCATCAGCCTGATCCCGGAGCCCTGCGGCGCCACCTATGAGGCCCTGATGAAGCGCGAGCACGCCAAGCGCGTCATCTCGCTCGATCCCAACATCCGCCCCGGCTTTATCAAGGACAAACCCGCCCATGTCGCGCGCATCAGCCGCATGGCTGAGATGTCCGACATCCTGAAATTCTCCGACGAGGATCTGGATTGGTTCGAGCTATCGGGCAGCCAGGACGAGCGCGCCGCCTATTGGCTGCAGCGCGGCGCCAAGCTGGTCGTCATCACCCGCGGTGCCGAGGGCGCGACCGGCTATACCGCGAGCCACAAGGTGTCGGTTCCGAGCCAGCGTGTGACGGTGGTCGATACGGTCGGTGCCGGCGATACCTTCGACGCCGGCGTGCTCGCCTCGCTGAAAATGCAGAACCTCTTGACCAAGGCGCAAGTGGCCAATCTGAGCGAGCCCCAGATCGCCGCTGCCCTCGAACTCGGCGCCCGCACCGCCGCCGTTACCGTTTCGCGCGCCGGGGCAAATCCGCCCTGGGCGCATGAGATCGGGCTTTGATGTAGGCGCCGGCTGCGGAGTTCGGGTTTTATTCTATCCTCCATGCTCGGTCGCGTGTCACCTTTGGGCAAACGGATTGATTATACGTAGGCGGCCATCAATCACGAGACCGTCCTGCATGTCTTCGGACAGCAATGTTTCGCAGCCGGCAATAATCGCGGATGCCACAATCATGGCATCATACGTGGAAAGCCCATAGCGCTCTGCGACAGCAAGTCCGGTTTCATGCGTTGCAACGGTGACCGGCACGACATCCAGCAACGCGCGGATCATGTCCAGAAACAAGTTCGTGTCAGTCCACTACATCTGCATCTTTCGACGCATGACATTGGCTATTTCGTTGAGCACCTGGACGCTGATCGTCCCGCCCTCGTTGACGACTGCTTCTGCCCGATCAGCCTTCAGCGTATCGCTGGCCGCAAGGTAGAGAAGCACGTTCGTATCGAGGAAGTTACCGGCCATTCGCCTCGTCTCGGTCGAACTTGAAGTCGGGCGGTAGCCGGCCGCGAAATTCTCGCAGGCGCTTCAACAGATCTTCGCGAGTGGGCTTTCGCGCGACATCCAATTCGCGCCAGTCGGCGGCGCGAATTTCTATATCATCGCCTTCTCTAAGGTTCAGCGCTTCGACCACGCTTGCGGGAAGACGCACCGCAAGGCTATTGCCCCATTTGGCGACCTGCATGCTACTCTCCGGTGATATACGATCTGAGAAATGTATATCACGAGGGCCGCCCTATCAAGCAGCCGCCGTGTCATCAGGAAACGTGTAGTCCGCCACAGCCTTTGCCGATGCGATAGGTATGGCGATCACCCCCGCGCCGCCGCCAGCGCCGTCACCAGCCCCTGGGTCGAGCTGTCATGCCCTTCGGCACTCTCCTTGCCCTGCACCACAGGCAGTAGCCCGGTCGCCAGTTCCTTGCCCAGCTCCACGCCCCACTGGTCGAAGGAGTTGATGCCGAACAGTACGCCTTCCACGAATACCCGGTGTTCATAGAGCGCAATCAGCCGTCCGAGCGCGAACGGGGTGAGCTTGTCGTGAACCAGGGTCAGAGACGGGCGGTTGCCGGAAAACACGCGGTGCGGCGCCAGGAAATCGGCCTTGGCATCGTCCATGCCCTTGGACGTGAGCTGCGCCTTGGCTTCCTCGAAGGTGCGGCCTTTCATCAGCGCTTCCGATTGCGCCAGGCAATTGGCGATCAACAGCTCGTGCTGGTGGCGCAGGTCAGGCTCGAAGCCGTTGGCGGCGATCATGAATTCGGCGGGAATGATATCGGTGCCCTGGTGGATCAACTGGTAGAAGGCGTGCTGGCCATTGGTGCCGGGCTCGCCCCAGACCACGGGGCCAGAGGCGGTCGCGACCGGCTTGCTGTCGATCGTCACGCTCTTGCCGTTCGATTCCATGTCGAGCTGCTGCAGATAGGCGGCAAAGCGCAACAGGCGCTGGTCATAGGGTAGGATCGCCCGGCTCGGATAGCCGAGGACCACCCGATGATAATAGCCGATCAGGCCGAGCAGCATGGGCAGGTTTTGGGCGAAGGGCGCTTCGCGGAAATGCCGGTCCATCGCATGGCCGCCATCGAGGAATTCGCCGAAATGCTTGGGGCCGATGGCGATCATCACAGGCAGGCCAATCGCCGACCAGATCGAGTAACGACCGCCGACCCAGTCCCAGAAGCCGAACACCCGGTCTGCCGCAATGCCGAAGGCGGCGACCTTGTCGAGCGCCGTCGAGACAGCCGCGAAGTGATGTCCAACGGCAGCCTCGCCCAGCGCATCGGCCACGAATTTCCGCGACGTCTGCGCATTGGTCATGGTCTCGATGGTCGTGAAGGTCTTGGATGCGACGATGAACAGCGTCGTTTCCGCCGGGAGCAGCTTCAGCGTATCAGCAATATGGGCGCCATCGATGTTGGAAACGAAATGCAGCCGCGGCCCGTCGTGATAGGGGGCGAGCGCCAGCGTCGCCATGACGGGGCCGAGATCGGAACCACCAATGCCGATATTGACGACATCCGTGATCGCCTTGCCGGTCGCGCCCTTCAGCGCGCCGCTGCGGATACCCTCAGCAAATGCGCCCATGGCATCGAGAACCGCGTTGACCTCGGGCATCACGTCCTTGCCATCGACGAGGACAGGCGTGTTGGAGCGGTTGCGCAGCGCCGTGTGCAGCACCGCCCGATCCTCGGTGAAGTTGATCGCGACGCCGGAGAACATCGCTTCGCGCTTGGCAGCAACACCGCCGACCTCGGCCAGCTTTTTCAGCAGGCCGAGGATGTCGGCGTTGATGGCGCATTTGGAATAGTCGAGCAGCAGGTCATCAAGCCGGGCGCTGAAACGGTCGAAGCGCTGTGGATCAGCCGCAAAAGCCGCGCGCAAATCCGTTGCGTGCGTGCGTGCCGCCACTTGCTTCAGTTCGTCAATGATCGCCTGCATCCGTCTGACCTCCGGTCCCAATTCGGCCCGCAAGGTAGTCGTTTTGACTGACGTAAATCAAGTTGCGCAAAGCAAAATTTCCGCCGCCCGGTCAGGGGCGACGGATCGTAGGAAAGCGTCTGTCAGCCGCGCAGATCTTTGCGCAGGATCTTGCCGACATTGGACTTCGGCAGACTGTCACGGAACTCGATGAAACGCGGTCGCTTGTAGTTGGTCAGGTTTTCGGCGCAGTGGGCCTTCACGTCCGCTTCCGTCAGGTTCGGGTCCTTCTTCACCACGAACAGCTTCACGGCTTCGCCGGAATGAGCATCGGGAACGCCAATCGCCGCGCATTCCAGCACGCCCGGATGCATGGCCGCAACTTCCTCCACCTCGTTCGGATAGACGTTGAAGCCGGAAACCAGGATCATGTCCTTCTTGCGGTCGACGATCTTCACATAGCCGCGCTCGTCCATGTAGCCCATGTCGCCGGAGCGGAAGAAGCCGTCCGCCGTCATCACCTTGGCGGTTTCTTCCGGCCGCTCCCAATAGCCGGCCATGACCTGCGGCCCGCGAATGCAGATCTCGCCCACCTCGCCGATCGGCAACGTCTGCCCGTCCTCGTCGCGGATCTCGATGTCGGTGGAGGGCAGCGGCAGGCCGATCATGCCGGAGAATTCGGTCGCATCCAGCCGGTTCACGGTGGCCACCGGCGAGGTTTCCGAAAGACCATAGCCCTCGGTGATCCCGCAGCCCGTCATTTCGCGCCAACGCTCTGCAACTGGCCGCTGCACCGCCATGCCGCCGCCCAGCACCAGCAGCATTGAGGAGAAGTCGAGCGACTTGAAGTCCGGGTTATTCATCAGCGCATTGAACAGCGTGTTGAGGCCGGGGAAGACATGCGCCTTGTGCTGGGAAAGTTCCTTCACGAAGGCCGGGATATCGCGCGGATTGGCGATCAGGATGTTGTGGCCGCCTGTCGCCAGCCCCATCAGCGAATTCACTGTCAGGGCGAAGATGTGATAGAGCGGCAGCGCGCAGATGAAGGTCAGAACCTCCGGCCGCTTCTTGTTCTGGAAGATCGCGTCGAGCCAGACCTCGATCTGCGCCGCGTTCGACAGCAGGTTGGCATGGGTCAGCGTCGCGCCCTTGGAAACCCCTGTCGTGCCGCCGGTATATTGCAGGAAGGCGACGTCTGAAGGCCCCGTCGCCACCGGCTTCAGCGTGTGCCGCGCGCCCTCTGCCAGCACCTTGTTGAAGGCATGATGGCTGCTGATCGACCAGGCCGGCACCAGCTTCTTCACCTTGCGCACGACGAAATTGACGATATGGCCCTTCAGCCCCAGCATGTCACCCATGGTGGCCACGACGACATGCTTCACCGGAGTGCGCGACAGCACCTGCTCGACCGTGTGGGCGAAATTCTCCAGCACGAATATCGCCTTGGAGCCTGAATCCTTTAACTGATGCTCCAGCTCGCGCGGCGTGTAGAGCGGGTTGACGTTCACGACGATCAGGCCGGCACGCAGGATGCCATAGACGATGACGGGGTTCTGCAGGATGTTCGGCGTCATGACGGCAACGCGGTCGCCCTTGACCAGCCCCTTGGCCTGCAGCCAGGCGCCGATCTTGCGCGACTGTGCCTCCAGTTCGCGGAAGGTCATGCCCCGGCCCATGCTGGAAAAGGCGAGCCTGTCGGCAAACTTGTTGCAGCTATGTTCGAACATGGCCCCAAGCGACGCATGCGCCAGCGGCGGAATGTCCGCCGGCACGCTGGCAGGATAGGAAGCCAGCCAGATCTTCTCGGTGGCGCGTCCGCTTGCGCGGCTTGTAAGGTCGCTCATGTGTTCCTCCTGCTTTTTTTCGCTTCCGGCTGCCAAGCGCTCAGCCGACGGAAGCGCCTCCATGCTCCCCTTGAACCACGAGATTAGGCGTTTGCCGCCGCGGTTCAAGCGCGAATAGAGATATATAACCTTAACGTAAACGTCAATAAACGTCCCGGCGGTGCTGGCCGTGGTTCCACGAGCGGCTTTCCTGTCGAGCCTCACGCAAGCCTTGGTCGTTATCGCTGCGGGTCACGCGTTGAATGACTGCTCGCGGAGGCGGACCGATGAACGTAATGAACGCCGACTGGCAAATGGTGCAGGACCTGTTTGAGGAGCTGGTGGACGCCCCCCCGGCCGAGCGGGAGCGCCGCATGGCGGCCTATGCCCCAAGCCCCGAGGTGATGGCCGAAGCGCTGGCGCTGTTTGCCGCGAACGAAGCGCTGTCCGGCGCTACCGGTAGTGAGAAGGCGGCAGACGATGCCAAGCCATCGCAAGCCGCCGCCGCGATCAAGCTCGAACCTGATCAGGCTGCTGCGCCGGTGCCGGCTCCCGAACCCATGGCTGCGCCTTCCTCCCCTGCAGCACCGCCGCTAAAGGGGTCCATTCCGCTAGGCACCATGCTCGGCGCCTATCGCATCAAGGCGCTGATCACCAAGACCGAGCGCGGCGAACTCTACAGCGCGCGCCGCGCCGATGGCGCCGAGGATGGCCGCGTCATGGTGCGGCTGCTGCCGATCCAGTATGTCGCCCGCTTCGATGCCGCGCGGCCTGATCGCCAATTGCTGATAGGTCTTGAACATCCCGCGATTGCGCGCCTCCTTCAAGGTGGCAAGATGCCGGACGGGCGACCCTATCTGGTCTCTGACTTTGTCGAAGGCGAAGAGCTGCTTGCCTATGTCAAGCGCAAGAAGCTCAGCCTCGCCAATCGCCTGCGCCTGATGCTGGATATTTGCGCGGCCGTGGGCTTCGGACACCGCAATCTCATGGTCCATCAGGATATCAAGCCGTCGCACATCATGGTGACGCCGGCCGGCAAGATCAGGCTCGTGGATTTTGGCCTGGCGCCGATGCTGGGCAATCATGCACCGAACGAGGAGCGGGCCGTCTCCGTCTCGACGGAAGCCTATGCCGCACCGGAATATCTGAAGGGCGCCCGCGCGACTGTCGTCACGGATGTCTATGCGCTCGGCGCTGTCCTGTTCGAGTTGCTGACCGGCGTCGCACCCTGGATGACCGGCGGCAAGGACTCCTCGCCCTCCGCAGCGCGCCTGCTGAACAACGAGCCTCTCTCTGCAAGCACGGTCAAGGCCGTCGAACCCACTGTTGTCCCGATTGAACCGACCAGGCTGATCGGCGATCTCGATGCCATCTTGGCCAAGGCTATGCGCTATGACCCGGCTCACCGCTACGAAAGCGTCTCGGCCTTGTCCGAGGATATCCTCCGCGCCATGGCTCACCGCCCTGTCGTCGCCCGTCGCGGCGGCATGGTTTATCGCGCCGGGCGCTTCCTTCGTCGCAACCGGCTGGCACTGATTGCCACCGCTGCCATCGCGATTGTCGGCGGTGGAGCCACGTTTGGCGCCGGCAGCCTCTATCTCGGCGCCCGCGGTTCGGATGAGCAGGTGCAACTGGCCCGCGTCGAAACCGCGCGTGACCTGATGACGCTGGTCTTCCGCTCGGCCGCGTCAGGCCAGGTCGCCGGCTTCGGCAGCGTCCGCGAGGTGCTGGATCGCACAGTGGCACAGGTCGAAAGCGAACCGGCCAATTCCGCCCTGTCGCCTGATCTTCTGCTCGCCGTCGGATCGACATTCCTTGAACTGGAGGAATATGACGGCGCTTCGACCATGCTGCAGCGTTACCGGGCCTCAGCGGAGGCGACTGGCGATGCCGCCGGCGCGGCGCAGGCCAACCTGCTTTTGGGCGCAGCGGCGGTCGGCACCGGCGACAATGAAGATGCGACGCTCCTGCTGGATGCGGCACAGGCCTATTGGCAGTCGTCGCCGCGCCGCTACCTGGAAGAACTGGCCATGGTGGATGGTCACCGTGCAACGCTGCTCGGCAAGACCGGCCGCCGTGCGGAAGGCATTGCCATGCTGCGGGATGCCATCGCCCGGCTCGACCAGGTCGGCCACGGCCAGACCCAGACGGCAGCTTTCCTGCAGCAAAATCTCGGCGTCCAGTTGATGGAAGCCGGCCAACTTGCCGAGGCCGGCCAGGCCTTCGACAAGGCCACCGCCACCCTGGAGGCGCTTGGACGGGCCAATGCGCCTATTGCCATGACGCTCGACGCCAACAAGGCCCTGCTGGCCTATGCCGGCGGGAACTGGGCGGAAGCCGCCAAGCGCTGGGAAGAGGCGATCTCCCGCCGCCGCAATCTCTATGGTCCATCCGATGCGCTCGCCGCCACCACCCTGTCCTTCGGTCGCGCGCTGCTGGCGCGGGGTGAGCCGCTTCAGGCGCGCCTGCGTTTCAACGACGCGCTGTCGATGACGACGGGCGGCACCAGCCAGAGCACCACGGTCTATGCCATGCTGCTGCAGAGCAGGGGGCTTGCCAATCTTGGCGCCGGCGATCTCCGGGCCGCCGAGCAGGACCTGACCCAGGCGCTTGACGTCGCCGAAAAGCTGTTTGGCGAAAAGAGCCTATATTACGGCATGGCGGTGATGGCCCATGCCGAAATGAGCTTCATGCGTCGCGACATCGAGCAGGCGCGTCAGGACATCGCCATCGCCGAGCCGATCTTCGCCGCCGCCGGCGCTGCCGGTCAGGAGCAGCAGAAGGCGCTGATGTCGATCAAGAAGATCATCGATGCAGCCGGACACATCTCCGGCTGATGCCAGTCCGCTCTGCATAAACGAAAACAGCCCGGTCAAGCCGGGCTGTCAGACTGCTGATAAAGGCGCGGCAATCTGTTTTCCGTCATGGTCGGGCTTGACCCACTGCTGTCCGGTTTAATTTCCGGTCCATTTGAAGACCAACTGGTTGTGGTTTTTGGGTTTGTCTGGCGGGGGTCTGAGGAGGTGATCGGTG
>NZ_FWXU01000025.1 GCF_900176345.1 Rhizobium sp. RU36D | reverse complement strand
AACACCCCAAATGCCCGGCAAAACAACAGCCGGGCCACAGAACCGCCGTCTGCAAAAACCAAAATCCCAAAAACTCGGCTTTATGCAACGGTCCCTCAAGGGGGGAGATCAGATTGGGGAAGCCGCTCGTCTTCTCGAAACGACATAGAAGCTCCATAATTGAGCGAGGGTTTAGCCTGAGAAGTTGGCGCCTTTGCACCATCCGAATTATGTGTTGAACGGCCGCCCCCAGCCGATCTCCCCCCTTGAGGGGGGTGAGGCATGGTCGGCGTAGCCGAGCAATCGATCCAGTGAATCGATTGCAATGCCGAACGTCCGGCAGGACAGAGGGGTAACATCCGCACTGTGCCCTACAGCTAGAGCCGCAACACGCTCAGTTCCGCAACCGTCCCTCCGCGAGGTCGAGCACAGAGCGCGCGGCGTCCATGACATTGGTGCCGGGGCCGAAGACGGCGGAGACGCCGTGCTCCAGCAGGTAGTCGTAATCCTGCCGCGGAATGACGCCGCCGACGACGACGATGATGTCGTCGGCGCCCTTGGCCTTCAGTGCCTCTACGAGCTGCGGCGCCAGCGTCTTGTGGCCGGCGGCGAGCGACGACATGCCGACGATCTGCACCTTGGATTTGATCGCCAGATCGGCAGCCTCATCAGGCGTCTGGAACAGCGGGCCGGCCACCACATCGAAGCCGATATCGCCGAAGGCGGAAGCGATCACCTTGGCGCCGCGGTCGTGCCCATCCTGGCCGAGTTTGGCCACGAGAATGCGCGGGGCGGCGCCCTTCGCCTGCTGATATTGCTTCAGCCGGTCTGATAGCGTCGCCATCTCCGGGTCGCCCTCATAGGCCTTGCCGTAAATGTCCGTCACGACCTGCGGCACAGCCACATGGTCGCCGAACACGGCGCGCATGGCATCGGAGATCTCGCCGACCGTCGCGCGCGCACGTGCCGCTTCGACGGCAGCGGCCAGCAGATTGCCGTCACCGCTGCGGGCGATCTCGGTGATGCGGGCAAGCGTTGTCTCGACCGTTTTCGGGTCGCGCTGGCGCCGGATCTGCTCCAGCCGCTTGACCTGGGAGGCACGCACGGCGGAATTGTCGATTTCGAGGATGTCGATCGGCTGCTCGTCATTGAGGCGGAACTTGTTGACGCCGACGATGATCTCCTCGCACTTGTCCACGGCGGCCTGGCGTCGGGTTGCGGCCTCCTCGATCAGCCGCTTGGGCAGGCCGGCATCAACAGCCTTGGTCATGCCGCCCATGGCCTCGACCTCCTCGATCAAGGCCCAGGCCTTGTCCGCCAATTCCTTGGTCAGGCTCTCCACATAATAGGAGCCGGCCAGCGGATCGACCACCTTGGTCACACCGGTCTCGTTCTGCAGGATGAGCTGGGTATTGCGGGCGATGCGCGCCGAGAAGTCGGTCGGCAGGGCGATCGCCTCATCAAGCGCATTGGTATGCAGCGACTGCGTGCCGCCAAGCGCGGCCGACAGCGCCTCATAGGCCGTGCGGATGACGTTGTTATAGGGGTCCTGCTCCTGCAGCGACACGCCGGAGGTCTGACAGTGGGTCCGGAGCATCAGCGAGGATGCCTGTTTCGGCTCGAACTCCTGCATGATGCGCGTCCAGAGCAGGCGGGCGGCGCGCAGCTTGGCGGCCTCCATGAAGAAATTCATGCCGATGGCGAAGAAGAAGGAGAGGCGCCCGGCGAAATCGTCGACATTCAGCCCCTTCTTCAGCGCCGCGCGCACATATTCGCGGCCGTCAGCCAGCGTGAAGGCCAGTTCCTGCACCAGCGTCGCGCCGGCTTCCTGCATGTGATAGCCGGAGATGGAGATCGAATTGAACTTCGGCATTTCCTTGGCCGTGCATTCGATGATGTCGGCGATGATCCGCATCGATGGTTCCGGCGGATAGATATAGGTATTGCGGACCATGAACTCCTTGAGGATGTCGTTCTGGATGGTGCCCGACAGCAGAGCGCGCGACACACCCTGTTCCTCTCCGGCGACGATAAAATTGGCGAGGATCGGGATCACAGCGCCGTTCATGGTCATCGACACCGAGATCTTGTCCAGCGGAATGCCGTCGAACAGGATCTTCATGTCCTCGACGCTGTCGATCGCCACGCCCGCCTTGCCGACATCGCCCTCTACGCGCGGATGGTCGCTGTCATAGCCGCGATGGGTGGCAAGGTCGAAGGCAACCGACACGCCCTGCTGCCCGGCGGCGAGGTTGCGCCGATAGAAGGCATTGCTCTCCTCGGCCGTCGAAAACCCCGCATATTGCCGGATCGTCCAGGGGCGGCCCGCATACATCGTTGCGCGCGGCCCACGGACAAAAGGCGCAAAGCCCGGCAGGCTGTCGAGATGCTCGATGCCCTCCAGATCCTTGGCCGTATAGAGCGGCTTGACAGCAATGCCCTCAGGCGTGTGCCAGGTCAGCGTCTCCGGCGAAGCCTTGATTTCCTTGCTCGCCAGAGATTCCCAGTCGGCGATGGTTTTGTTGGTCATCGGTGCGATCCTATCGTGAAGGCTGCGCTTTTCGGCGGTTCGCCGAGGGAGGTCTGTTAGACGGAGTTTCGGCCCCGCGCTATTCTTGAAGGCTCAATCGGAGCGCCTGGCCACAAAGAAGGCTCGGTATGGTCTGTAATCGCGGTACTCCTCTCTGTCCTGCCGGACATCTCCCCCACAAGGGGGGAGATCATTTCAGCGAAGCCGCTCGGCCCTACTCGCAAGGTTGAAAAAGAGGCAGGTGCTTGCCGCACATCGATCTCCCCCCTTTTGGGGGAGATGTCCGGCAGGACAGAGGGGGGCATCCACACACAAAACCCACCCGTGTATGTCGCCCGCACCCTCACCCCTCGAACTCCATGATCAACTCGTCCACCGCCAGGCTCTGCCCGGCCTTGGCGGCGATCTTTTTCACCACGCCGCGGCGTTCGGCCTTCAGGATATTCTCCATCTTCATCGCCTCGACGGTGGCCAGCGGCTGGCCGGCCTCGACAGTGTCGCCTTCCTTGACCGATACCGAGGTGATCACGCCCGGCATCGGGCAGAGCAGCATCTTCGAGGTATCCGGCGGCGCCTTCTGGGGCATGAGGCGGGCAAGCTCGGCGACGCGCGGACTGCGTACTCTTGCGGATGCGTCCATGCCGCGCCAGCGCAGCCGGATGGCCGCACCCTTCAAGTCAATCTTCACACCCACCGGCTGGCCGTCGACCGTGAACACGGCATGGCTCTGGCCCGGCAGCCAGCTGCCTGTCACGGAAAGCGCGCCATCATCGCCGAAGGAAACCTCAGCGCTATCGGTGCCTGACGTGAGTGTGGTCGCGAACTCCTGGCCGGCCAGCGCCACCACCCAGTCATGGCCGACCTTGCGGCGGTGGTTGTCGATCGTGCCGGATATCTTGACCGCCCGCTCCTGGATCACCTGGTTGATGACGGTGGCGATCGCCGCGAGCTTCCGGGCGTCCGCTTCTGTCGGCGCAACGCCGGTGAAGCCTTGCCTGAACTCCTCGGCAATATAGGCGGTCGTGATCTTGCCGGAACGGAAGCGGTCCTGGTTCATGACAGCCGACAGGAAAGGCAGGTTGTGGCCAATGCCCTCCACCTCGAAATTATCGAGCGCCGCACTCATGGCGTCGATTGCGGTCAAACGATCGGGAGCCCAGGTGCAGAGCTTGGCGATCATCGGGTCGTAATACATCGAGATTTCGCCACCCTCGAAAACGCCGGTATCGTTGCGCACCACGGTGCCGTCGTCGAGCGTGCCTTCGATGGGCGGACGGTAGCGGGTGAGGCGACCGATCGAGGGCAGGAAGTTGCGATAGGGGTCTTCGGCGTAAAGCCGGCTCTCGATCGCCCAGCCCTCAAGCTTGACGTCATCCTGGCCGAAGGAGAGCTTTTCGCCCGAGGCGACGCGGATCATCTGCTCGACCAGATCGAGCCCGGTGACCAGTTCCGTAACGGGATGTTCCACCTGCAGGCGGGTGTTCATCTCAAGGAAGTAGAACTTGTTCTGCTTGCCGTCGACGATGAACTCCACCGTGCCGGCGGAATGGTAGCCCACGGCTTTTGCCAGCGCGACGGCCTGCTCGCCCATGGCCCTTCGGGTCGCCGGGTCGAGGAAGGGCGAGGGGGCCTCCTCGATGACCTTCTGGTTGCGCCGCTGGATCGAACATTCGCGCTCGCCGAGATAGAGCGTGTTGCCGTGCTTGTCGCCCAACACCTGGATTTCGATATGGCGCGGCTCGGTGACGAATTTCTCGATGAAGATGCGGTCGTCGCCGAAGGAGTTCTTCGCCTCGTTGCGCGAGGACTGGAAGCCTTCCCGGGCTTCCTCCGCATTCCAGGCAATGCGCATGCCCTTGCCGCCGCCGCCGGCAGAGGCCTTGATCATCACGGGATAGCCGATCTGATCGGAAATCTTCACCGCCTCGTCGGCATCGGCAATCAGGCCCATATGGCCCGGAACGGTGGAAACACCGGCCTCGGCCGCCAGTTTCTTCGAGGTGATCTTGTCGCCCATGGCCTGGATCGCGCCAACCGGCGGGCCGATGAAGGTCACGCCGGCTTTTTCCAGGGCTTCGGCAAAGGCCGCATTTTCCGACAGGAAGCCATAGCCCGGATGGACAGCATCGGCGCCGGTCTGACGGATCGCATCCAGGATCTTGTCGATGACGATATAGGACTGGTTCGACGGCGCCGGCCCGATATGCACGGCCTCGTCCGCCATCGCCACATGCAGCGCGTTGCGGTCGGCATCGGAATAGACGGCAACCGTCTTGATGCCCATCTTCTTGGCCGTCTTGATGACCCGGCAGGCGATTTCGCCACGGTTGGCGATGAGGATTTTCTTGATCATCGGACGGCTGTTCCCCGGTATTGACGACGGTTTCTGAAGACATGGGCCACGATGGCCGCGTGAATGAAGAGGGCGCTGGCCAAGCCGAGCGCGTGGTGAGCCACGGTCACGCCAGGCGCGGCGGACACCGCAATCAGTGCCCAGATGCCGACGGGCAGGAAGAGGACGGCGGCAGTGACGAGGCCGGGATTGTACATCCGCATCCGGATGGCCGGGGCAAGGTGCACCAGAGCATTGACCAGCGTCAGATAGATGCCGATCAGTCCGAAGCCCGCGCCAAACAGGGCGGCGAGCCAGAGCGAGAGCGCATTGATACCCCAGACGCCAGGGACATTGATGACGAAGATGGCCGCGTCGGACAGGACGGTGTGGCCCTCGCCGATTTCTGAGTTGATAAACTGCCCGAAGCGCCCGGCGTCATGCTCCTCATATTGATGCAGCATATACACAGGTAGCTGAAGGAAGACCGCGATCATTGCCAGCGACCAGCCCGACAGCAGCAACGGCGTGAGGCAAAGCAGGAGAATGCCGGCAAGCATGCCGCCATACACCCAGTTGCCATAAAGCCGTTGCAGCATCGCTTGCCTCCCGCCCATCCTCTATCCCGCCAAAGCCTGTCGCGATCCTTCAGATGCGCTTTTCGCTTCAGTCCTTGTTTTTCTCGGCATGTCGTGATCGCAAACCTGCGACACACGTTTGCGCGACCCTATTCCCGCGCCTTCTTCTTCACGCCCTTCGCCACGCTCTGCTCGTCCTTCACCTCGCCAAAGGCTTCCGGGAAATTCTTGCGCGCCAGCGGTTCGTTGAGCTTCAGCTTGGCGAAATAGGATTGCGGATCAAATCCGCGTTCGGCGGCAATCACCTCGCGGCCGAACAGCCGGCAGAGGCGCTCGCCATCGAGATTGCCGCGCTCGAAGGGTTCGGTGCCGAAGAACTGCCAGAGCGCCTGGACAAAGCCGATATCGGCCAGCGCCACGCTCGGATCCATGGTGCGGTGACGCGGCCAGTTCGTCACCGGCGTCACCTTGGGATTGGCGCGGCGGATGGTATATTGCCACTGGGTTCCGGGAAGACCCAGGGGGAAGCCCTGGTGTTTGGGCATCAGCGGTTCCTTGGCCATCGCGTCAAACCTCGAACACGTCGTCGAAGGCATCCGGAAAATTCTTGCGCCCGACCTTCTCATCGATCCTCAGCAGCGCCTCGTAAGACGTCGGGTCGAAGGGATGCTCGGCCGGCACCACCTCGCGGCCGAACAGGAGGTTCAGTCGCCCTGCATCGAGATTGCCGCGTTCGAAGGGCTGGTCACCGAAATGGTGCCACAGCGCATGCAGGAAGGCCGCATCCACCTTGGCCTCAAGCGTGCCGGGGCGGGCGAGCCGGGTCAACGCCTTGAGCGGCGTTGCCCCTTTCTCGTTTGCACGACGGATGGTGAAGTGATGGCCATGGCCCGGCAATCCCGAGGGAAAGCCCTTGTGTTTCGTCATTTCGGGCGGTCTGGCCATCCCTTGGTCTCCTCAAGCCTTGGCGGCGATCTTGTCTTGCGTCTTCGTCTCGAAATCGGAGGCGTCGTGACGCTCATGCAGCTGTTCGGAGGGAGCTCCGTTGGCCTTGTTGACGATGATGCCGCGTTTCAGGGCAGGGCGCGCCGCCAATTCCTTGGCCCAGCGCAGAACGTTGGTATACTTGCCCGTCTGCAGGAAGGTGCCGGCATTGGGATAGGACTGATCCAGCGCCAGCTTGCCATACCAGGGCCAGATGGCCATGTCGGCGATGGTGTATTCATCGCCGGCCACGAACTGGCGGTCGGCCAGGTTGCGGTCCAGCACGTCAAGCTGGCGCTTGGTTTCCATGGCATAGCGATCGATCGCATATTGGATCTTGATCGGCGCATAGGCATAGAAATGGCCAAAACCGCCGCCGACGAAGGGAGCGGAGCCCATCTGCCAGAACAGCCAGTTCATCGCCTCGGCTCGGGCGCGCGCATCCGTCGGCAGGAAGGCGCCGAACTTCTCGGCCAGATAGGTAAGGATCGAACCGGATTCGAACAGCCGGATCGGCTCGCCGCCATCCTTTGGCGCATGGTCCATCATGGCCGGGATCTTGGAATTCGGGTTGACCCCGACGAAGCCGGAGCCGAACTGGTCGCCATCGCCGATCTTGATCAGCCAGGCATCATATTCCGCGCCGGTATGGCCCGCCGCCAGAAGCTCCTCCAGCATGATCGTGACCTTCTGGCCGTTTGGCGTGGCCAGCGAATAGAGCTGCAGCGGATGCTTGCCGACCGGCAATTCCTTGGTGGTCTGCGCGCCAGCGGTCGGCCTGTTGATGCTGGCGAACTGGCCGCCATTGCCGGCTTCCCAGGTCCAGACCTCGGGAGGCAGGTAGCCGGCGGGGAAGTTGTTCTCGGGGGATTTGTCGGTCATGAAAAACGTGTCCTTGGATCGTGAGGTTTAGCGCGCTTCGCGAGCACGTGACCCTAACATAGGTCGGTGATAGCGATTTACGCGTTTGCCACAATTCCTTTTGATGCAGCATTCAAAATTATTCAGCGGCCTCCGCCGGTGGCTTGGCGCCGGGGGAGGCTCCGCCAACGATGAGGGCCTTTGCGCTGATATACTCGTCGATGTCTTCCCAACCCACGGCATCGCCAAAGGGAAGGATTTCCCAGCGGCGGCGCTGCTCAGGTGATGCCGCATGAAGTCGCGGATACCACCACAAGGGCGCCTCGATCCGGCGACCGTCGGCCATTTTGAAGGTGATGGCGTGGTCGTCGACATCGACGCCGGACACCTGCAACTGCCTGTCATCAATGTCCAAAGTAGTCATGCCATGCCTCCAGAAACAATTGCCGGTTCTCGGCGACGACCTTCAGAATATCATTCACTTCGTGAGCGGCGAAGCCGGCCTTTCGAGCGACCCGCAAATCCGACAACCAGACCTTCAACTGCTTCCCGTCCTTCAGGACGTGGATATGCGGCGGTTCTCCGATTTCCTTGGAATAGAACAGGAACCGATGTCCCTTCCACAAAAGTAGGGTCGGCATGCCGCCCACTCCTCACAACGGTATCGTGTCGTGCTTCTTCCAGTGCGTTCCCACCTGCTTGTTCCGAAGGCTGGCAAAGGCGCGGGCGATCCGCCGGCGGGAGGAATGCGGCATGATCACCTCGTCGATGAAGCCCCGTTCGGCGGCCTTGAAGGGATTGGCGAAGTTCACCTCATATTCCCGCGTGCGGGCTGCGATCTTTTCCGCGTCGCCAAGCTCGGAGCGATAGAGGATTTCGGTCGCGCCCTTCGCGCCCATCACGGCGATTTCTGCCGTCGGCCAGGCATAGTTGATGTCGGCGCCGATATGTTTTGACGCCATCACGTCATAGGCGCCGCCATAGGCTTTGCGCGTGATGAGCGTCACCATCGGCACGGTCGCCTGGCTATAGGCGAACAAGAGCTTGGCGCCATGCTTGATGACGCCGCCATATTCCTGCGCCGTGCCGGGCAGGAAGCCGGGCACATCCACCAGCGTCAGGATCGGGATCGAGAAGGCATCGCAGAAGCGCACGAAACGGGCCGCTTTCCGCGACGAGTCGATGTCCAGGCAGCCGGCCAGCACCATCGGCTGGTTGGCCACCACGCCCACGGTCTGGCCTTCCATGCGGATGAAACCGGTGATGATGTTCTTGGCAAAGGCCTCCTGCAGCTCGAAGAAATCGCCTTCGTCGGCCAGGGCGTAGATCAGTTCCTTCATGTCATAGGGCTTGTTGGAACTGTCGGGGATCAGCGTATCCAGGCGGTTTTCGAGGCGCGCGGGATCGTCGTGGAACGGCCGCACCGGCGGCTTCTCCCGGTTGCTGAGCGGCAGGAAATCAAACAACAGCCGCACCTGCTCCAGCGCCTCGATGTCGTTCTCATAGGCGCCATCGGCGACAGAGGATTTCTTGGTGTGCGTGCCGGCGCCGCCCAGCTCTTCCGCGGTGACGATCTCGTTGGTCACGGTTTTCACCACGTCGGGGCCGGTGACGAACATGTAGGAGCTGTCTCGCACCATGAAGATGAAGTCGGTCATGGCCGGCGAATAGACAGCACCGCCGGCGCAGGGACCCATGATGACGGAGATTTGCGGCACGACGCCCGATGCATCGACATTGCGCTTGAACACATCGGCATAGCCGGCCAGCGAGGCGACACCTTCCTGGATGCGCGCGCCGCCAGAATCATTGAGGCCAATGACGGGGGCGCCGTTCTTCAGCGCCATGTCCATGATCTTGCAGATCTTCTGCGCATGGGTTTCCGACAGCGAGCCGCCGAGCACGGTGAAATCCTGGCTAAAGACATAGACCTGGCGACCATTGATCGTGCCCCAGCCTGTCACCACGCCGTCGCCGGCGATCTTCTGCTCCGCCATGCCGAAATCCACCGCCCGGTGGGTGACATACATGTCGTATTCCTCGAACGAGCCTTCATCCAGAAGCACGTCGATGCGCTCGCGCGCCGTCAGCTTGCCCTTGGCGTGCTGGGCGGCAATGCGCTTTTCGCCGCCGCCCATATGGGCTTCTCGGCGGCGTTCCGCGAGCTGGTCAAGTATCGTGTGCATGGGGCCTCCCCTGGCGGTCTTTCTCTGCTGACCCGAAACTGCCTTTAAACCCGACGACTTGCAAAGAAAATGATTGAACGCGCATGTTTGCGGATTTATAAAATTGCAAACTCGAAATTGCGAAAAAGCGAATGGCGACAGGCAAGCTCTTCATCGGCCGCAAGGTTCGCGATCTCAGGCTCGCGAGCCAGGCCACGCAGGCGCAATTTGCCGAGAAGATCGGCATCTCCACCAGCTATCTCAACCAGATCGAAAACAACCAGCGGCCGGTCTCGGCCGGGGTTCTGCTGGCGCTGGCGGAGAAATTCCAGATCGGCATAGCGGAGCTTTCCTCCGGCCAGAACGACCGGCTGCTGTCGGCGCTGACGGAGGCGCTGAGCGATCCCCTGTTTGAAAGCTATTCGCCGGGCCTGCAGGAACTCAAGCTGGTGACCCAGAACGCGCCCGGCATGGCGCTGGCGCTGATCCGCGCGCACGAAGCCTATCGCCGCAGCAATGAGCAGCTGGCAAGCTTCGACGACCGCATGGGCGGCACCACGCCGCTGGAGCCGACGCCCTATGAAGAAGTTCGCGACTTCTTCCACTTCGTCGACAACTACATCCACGACATTGACCGGGAGGCCGAAGCGCTGGCCGGCAGGCTCGGCATCGGCGATGGGGAAAACCATCAAGCGCTGACAGGCTATCTGGAAAAGACCCACGGTGTGAGGGTGGTCAGGGGTGATCCGGCCGACGATGCCGTCAGGCGCTTCGATCCGAAGGCCCGCATCCTCACGCTGAGCCGCTATGCCTCCGCGCCGACGCGAGATTTCCAGATCGCCCTGCAGATTGCCCAACTGCATGCGGGAACTCTCGTCGACAAGCTGGCCAGGGGTGCCGGGTTCCGCTCGGAGGAAGCCTATGAGATCTGTCGCATCGGCCTGCACAACTATTTCGCAGGGGCGCTGATCCTTCCCTACGGCATCTTCCAGCAGACGGCACGCGAGCTGCGCCATGACCTGGAGCTGCTGGCGGCCCGTTTCGGCGCCTCGCTGGAACAGGTCTGCCACCGCTTGTCGACCCTGCAGCGGCCGGGCCAGAAGGGCGTTCCGATCTTCTTTGCCCGCATCGACCGGGCCGGCAACATCACCAAGCGCCACAGCGCCGCGCGGCTGCAATTTGCCCGTTTCGGCGCTGCCTGTCCGCTGTGGAATGCGCACCAGGCCTTTGAAATGCCCGGCCGGATCATCCGGCAGCTGGCTGAAACGCCCGATGGCGTGCGCTATCTCTGCCTCGCCACCCAGGTCAACAAGGGCGTTGGCGGCTTCCGCACAGCCCAGCCGAGCTATGCCCTGGCCGTAGGCTGCGAGATCTCCTATGCCGACCAGTTCGTCTATGCCGATGGCCTGGAACTGACCAACCGTGCGGCCTATGACCCGATTGGCATCTCCTGCCGCATCTGCGAGCGCCCCAACTGCGCCAGCCGCGCCATCCCGCCGCTGAAACGCAAGCTCGTGGTCAATCACGATATCCGCCGGGCGACCCCGTACCGGATCGAATAGCGGGCGGCCGTTTGCCCCGCATTTTCGACCGCAGTCAAAATCATTAGTATTGACTCATTGAATAGTCGACGCTAATGATTATCGCATGATTGAAACAACCGCCATCAATACCGTCATGCGCGCCCTGTCGGACCCCACCCGGCGCAGTCTCTACGAGCGCCTTGCCGGCGCCGAGGAGATGAGCGTGGTGGAACTGACCCGCGACAGCGGTGTGACCCAGGGCGCCGTGTCCCAGCACCTCAAGACCTTGAAACTGGCGGGTCTCGTGGCGGAGCGACCCGAAGGCCGCAACACATACTACCGCGTGCGTCCGGAAGGGCTTCAGCCCCTGTTCGACTGGATGAGCCATTACGGCATCTTCTGGCGCGAACGCTTCGGCAATCTCAGAGCAATCCTGAAGGATATCGATCCATGACAGAGACAGCAGTATCGATGGCAGCCCGCGAGATTGTGGTGGAAGAGGTATTTGCCCATGCGCCCGAGGTTATCTGGCGGGCGCTGACGACGGGCGTGATCATCTCGAGATGGTTGATGCAGCCAGAAGGTTTCGAGGCCGTGGTCGGGAACCGCTTTACCTACAAAACCAAACCCGCCGGAGCGTGGGATGGCACTATTCATTGCGAGGTGCTGGAGGTCGTGGAGAACCGCCGCTTTTCCTATGCCTGGCGTGGCGGAGACGTGGGCAACAGCGGCTATGGTTCGAGGCTCGACACGGTCGTGACCTTCACGTTGGAACCCGCCGGTGAGGGCACCCGCCTGCGCCTCGTCCATTCGGGCTTCGAACTTCCAAAGAACGAAATTGCCTTCACCAACATGGGCAATGGCTGGAAAGTCATCATGCCACGACTGGCTGGCGTGGTGGTCGAGACCGAGTAAATCCTGAAACGGAGAAGAATGCGATGTCGAAACCGTATCGCGGGGGCTGTGCCTGTGGAGCACTCCGTTACGAAGTAGGGGGCGAGCCGGTTGCCATGGTGGAGTGCCAATGCCGCCAATGCCAAAGGGACAGCGGAACTGGTCACGCCTCAAATCTTGCCTTCATGGGCGCTCAGGTGACCATAGATGGCCCGCGCAACACCTGGGACATGGTGGGGGATGGTGGCACCCGAAAGAGCCGCGCCTTTTGCCCGACCTGCGGCTCTCCCGTTTATACCGTCTTTCCTGACATGCCGAATTTCATTGCCGTCCGCGCAGCAAGCCTTGACGAGCCAGAACGCTATGCTCCGCAGATCGTGGTCTGGGCCGATGCCGCGCAACCGTGGGACCGCGTGGATGAAGCTCTGACCAAATTCGATCAAATGCCGCCCGCGATGGCCTGAGCGTCCGCAACCACACGAAACCGCACCGACTTTACAAAAACGTCGCGCGCTCCTCGCTGACGACCTCCTGCAGGAACTGCACCACGGTGCGCACCCTGAGCAACGCGCGGGCATTCTCGTGATAGGTTGTCCAGTAGGCGCGGGCGATGGAGATGTCGGGCAGCACGCGGATGAGTTCGGGGTGCTGTCGCGCGATATAGGTGTGCAGGATGCCGATGCCGCCGCCCGCCCGCACGGCTTCCGTCTGGCCGATCGCGCTGGAGATCTCGAAACCGGCATCCCAGTTCCGCATCACCTCGCCGGTATAGTTCAGTGAGGCCGAGAAGATCAGGTCCTCGACATAGCCGATGCGGCGATGGATGGCCAGCGCCTCGATCGTCTCGGGCAGGCCGAAGCGCTTGGCATAGTCCCGCGCGGCGTAGAGGCCGAGCCGATAGTCGGTGAGCTTGGCCGAGACCAGCCGGCCCTGTTCCGGCCGCTCGATGGTGATCGCGATATCCGCTTCACGTTGCGACAGCGAGAAGGCGCGGGGCACGGGCACGAGCTGGATCTTGAGGTCGGGAAATCGCTCGGTGAGACGACCCAGGCGTGACGCCAGGAAGGCCACGCCAAAGCCATCGGGCGCACCGATACGCACCGTGCCGGCCACGGCGCCATCGATCCGGCCAATCTGCGACTGGGCCGACAGCATTTCGGTTTCCATGCGCTCCGCCGCCGCCAGGAACACCTCACCCTCGGGCGTCAGCTCGCAGCCGCTGGTATGCCGCCGCAAAAGCGCGCTGCCGAGCGACTGCTCCAGCGCCGCCACCCGCCGCGACAGCGTCGCATGGTTCACCCCAAGCCGCCGCGCCGCGCCGAGAAACTGTCCGGCACGCGCGACGGCCAGAAACATGCGTACGTCATCCCAGTTCATGGCGCGGGTCTTTGCTTCATGGGAGCGCTCGGGCTTTGGTTTTGTGGCCGATTATCATTGCATGTTTCGAAATTTGCACAACGTGCGGCAAAAATGGCGGCAATTCACGATAGGATCAATGCCCCGGATGAACTAGCGCCGACATCCTCTGCTCGAAGTCGCTGGCGATATCCGACAGCCTGATCGCGCCGAAGCGCTGTAGCATCAGCGCTTCCGCTTCCATCCGGGTCTGTTCAAGCGCCGCATTGACGGCCTTTTCCACGAGACATTCGGCATGGTCGTCCGAGGGAACGAGGCAAAACATCGGTGGCCTGTCCAAGGCCTCGTAGACATCCAGCAGGCTGATCTGCTCCAGCGGCACGACAAGGCTCCAGCCGCCGCCATGGCCTTTTTCCGATTGCACATAGCCGCGGTCCCTTAGGCCCGCCATGGTGCGGCGAACCACGACCGGGTTGGTAGTCAAAATCGCGGCAATCGCCTCCGAGGTCATCACGGGGCTATGGCGACCCAGATGGATCAGCACATGCAGCATTCTCGACAGTCGGCTGTCTCCGCGCATCGATGGCACTCCTTGTTTTCCGCTGTATAGCCCTGATGTCATCACGCAACAAGTTAAGTTGCATGAGATTGACTCATCAGATATCGTAACTTAATAAGTTGCGAGACATAAAAGGAGTGATCTCATGGAATTTGACGTCGTGATCGTGGGCGGTAGCTTTGCCGGCTTGTCCGCAGCCATGCAGCTTGTACGCGGCCGTCGGCGCGTGCTTGTTGTCGATGCCGCCAAGCCGCGTAACCGCTTTGCCCACGCATCTCATGGATTTCTTGGGCAAGACGGCAGGCCGCCGGCCATGATCCGCCAGACGGGGATTGATCAGCTGCAACGCTATCCTGGTTTCGAACTGCGACAGGACGAAGTGCTTTCGGCAGAGCCGCTGGACAAGGGTTTCTCGGTGGCCTTGGCCTCCGGCGATAGGGTGACGGGCGCAAGGCTCATCCTTGCGGGAGGCGTAAAGGACTCACTGCCCGAGGTCGCCGGCCTGACGGAACGCTGGGGGCAGTCGGTGGCGCATTGCCCCTACTGCCACGGTTTCGAGATGGGTGGCGGTCCGCTCGGCATTCTTCTGACGAACAAGGTGGGGCTGCATCAGGCCCTGCTGTTGCCGGATTGGGGACCGACCACCCTGTTTCTCACAGAGGGGATGGATCTGGATGACGCCGAACGTGCTCGGCTGGTCAATCGCGGTGTTGCGGTGGAGACCACGGCGGTGGTTGAGCTCGTAGGGGAGGAGAGTGCGCTGAGCGCCGCGCGTCTGGCCGACGGTCGCCTGACGCCCATTGTCGGCCTGTTTGTCCAGCCGAAGACCAGTCTCTTTGGCACGCTGGCCGGCGATCTCGGTTTGGAGCTGGAGGATGGCCCGACAGGCGCATTTATTCGCGTCGATCAGATGGCGCAGACAAGCCGCCCGGGCGTGTTTGCGGCAGGAGATGCGGCTAGCGTCATGCACAATGCCACGCTGGCCAGCGGTTCTGGTGTCCGAGCCGCCAGCGGAGCGCATTTTTCGCTGATCCACGCTGAAGCCGAGGGCGAGCCAAGATTGTGCGCTCGCGCGTAGCAAAGGTTCGACAAACGGCAATCGTTGTTCGATTTCTGCACAACGGTTGCCAATCCCGCGACATTGCTTTGTCGCCGCCGTGGTGGGATTGTGCCTCCACCAATCAAAATCTGAGGAGGCACATCCATGCGTGAAATCGGCCATTTCATCGGCGGCAAGCAGGTCGCCGGCACCAGCGGGCGCACCGCCAATGTCTATAATCCCGCGACGGGCGAAGTCCAGGCGACGGTTGCTGTGGCAAGTGCTGCGGAACTCGACGCCGCCGTGCAGAACGCCAAGGCCGCGCAGCCGGCCTGGGCGGCGACCAATCCGCAGCGCCGCGCCCGCGTCTTCATGAAGTTCGTGCAGCTCTTGAACGACAACATGGCGGAACTCGCTGAAATGCTCTCCAGGGAGCATGGCAAGACCATTGAGGATTCCAAGGGCGATATCATCCGCGGGCTTGAAGTCTGCGAATTCGTCATCGGCATTCCGCACCTCTCCAAGAGCGAATTCACCGAAGGCGCCGGCCCCAATATCGACATGTATTCGATCCGCCAGCCCGTCGGCATCGGCGCCGGCATCACGCCGTTCAACTTTCCGGGCATGATCCCGATGTGGATGTTTGCCCCGGCGATCGCCTGCGGCAACGCCTTCATCCTGAAGCCGTCCGAGCGCGATCCGTCCCTGCCGATCCGGCTTGCCGAACTGATGATCGAGGCCGGCCTGCCGGCGGGCATCCTCAACGTCGTCAACGGCGACAAGGGCGCTGTCGATTCGATCCTGACGCATCCCGATATCGGCGCTGTTTCCTTCGTCGGCTCGACCCCGATCGCGCGCTATGTCTATGGCACGGCGGCGATGAACGGCAAGCGCGCCCAGTGCTTCGGCGGTGCCAAGAACCACATGATCATCATGCCTGATGCCGATCTCGACCAGGCCGCCCAGGCCCTGATCGGCGCTGGCTACGGCTCGGCCGGCGAGCGCTGCATGGCGATCTCGGTTGCCGTCCCGGTCGGCGAGGAGACCGCCAACCGTCTGATCGAGAAGCTGACGCCCATGGTCGAGGGTCTGCGCATCGGCCCCTATAATGACGAGAAGGCCGATCTCGGCCCCGTCGTCACCAAGGAAGCCAAGACCCGCATTCTCGGCCTGATCGATCGCGGTGTCGAGGAAGGCGCCAAGCTCGTGGTCGATGGCCGCAACTTCAAGCTCCAGGGCTATGAGGACGGCTATTTCGTCGGCGGCTGCCTGTTCGACAATGTCACGCCCGACATGGACATCTACAAGACCGAGATCTTCGGACCGGTTCTCTCGGTCGTGCGTGCCAAGAACTACGAGGATGCGCTCGCCCTGCCGATGAAGCATGAATACGGCAATGGCGTCGCGATCTATACCCGCGATGGCGATGCGGCCCGCGATTTCACCAGCCGCATCAATATCGGCATGGTCGGCGTCAACGTGCCGATCCCGGTTCCGCTCGCCTACCACTCCTTCGGTGGCTGGAAGGCTTCGTCCTTCGGCGATCTCAATCAGCATGGTCCCGATTCGATCAAGTTCTGGACCCGCACCAAGACGGTCACCAGCCGCTGGCCCTCGGGCATCAAGGACGGCGCCGAATTCGTCATCCCGACGATGAAGTGATCGACCAAGGTTCAGACGCAGATATTGGCGCCACCCTGTCGACAAGGCAGGGTGGCGTTGTCTTGTCTAACGTTCACGCTCTGCTAGGTTCGATCCTGGGGAGGGGCGAACATGGCGAAGCGCAAAATCCATACGGGTGGCTGCCTTTGTGGCGCCATTCGCTTCGAGGCCGATGCGCCGGCTGCGCGTCCGCACACCTGTTCCTGCAAGATGTGCCAACGCCACACGGGCAGCCTGACGGCGCCCTGGGTCGAATTCCCTAGGGATGCCGTCCGATGGGTTGGGCCGGCGGGCACCCCGTCAACCTGGCGCTCCTCCGATATCTCGTCGCGGGCGTTCTGCGGCACTTGCGGCTCCTCGCTCGGGGCCCTGGACGACCAGCCGACCATTGCGCTGCTCTTGGGCTGCTTTGACAAAAATAGCGCTGCAGATCTGAGGCCAACCTATCACTCCTATAAAGGCGGCAGGCCGAAATGGTGGTGCGTCGAAATCCGCGAGACCTGAAACCTTATTCACGGGAAATCTGCAAAGATACTTGAGCGGGTCACGGTCTCGTGATCACTATGTCTCTGCGCCCAGGGGGAAAAGCGACGCGCAGATTTGATTTCGTGAGGGATAGTGTATGCAACAGGATGTTTCGGAGCGTGGGGATCGTTTGTTCCGCGGTGAATTTCGCGGCAACGCCAAGGAATATTTCGGGATCTGGATCGTCAACGTGCTGCTGACCATCGTGACGGTCGGCATCTATTCGGCCTGGGCCAAGGTGCGGCGCAATCGCTATTTCTACGGCAATACCTTTGTCGCCGAACACTCTTTCGACTACCACGCCAAGGGCAAGCAGATCTTCATCGGCCGCGTCATCGTGTTCGGCCTGTTCTTCGCGGTCAACATCCTGACATCCATCGTTCCGCCGCTGGCCTTCGTCTTCCCGCTCATCATCCTCGCCGTGCTGCCCTGGCTGATCTCGCGGGGCCTGCGGTTTTCGGCGCGCGTCACCAGCTATCGCAATATTCGCTTCGATTTCGTCGGCAAACCCTGGGGCGCTTTCGTTGCTGTCATCCTCGGCGGATTGGTGGCCTTCATCAGCTTCGGCATCCTGGCGCCCTTCGCCAGCCGCTGGCTCTATCGCTACGTGTTCAACAACCTGCGCTATGGCGACCGTGCCTTCAGTCTCGATATCGCCGTTGGCCGCATCTATGCGGTCTGGATCCTGCCGGCCTTGATGGCCGTGGTGGGTGCCGTCATCGTCGGCATTGTCGGAGTGTTCATCTATGTCGCCAGCGCGCAGGGAATGCCCGAGGATCCCGGTGAAGAGGTCTTGGTTGCCTTGATGATAACCGGCATCTACGGCTTCCTGATCCTCGGTTTCATCGTCTATGCCGTCATCTCGATCTTCTACAAGATCGGCGTGCGCAACGTGGTCATGTGTGCAACGCTCCTGGACGGACGCCACCAGCTCTATTCCGACATGGGGCGGATGCGCTATTTCTGGATCGTGCTGTCCAACCTCGTGGTGACAATCCTGACGCTTGGCCTGATGCGCCCCTGGGCGGCGGTGCGCGAGCATCGCTACAAGGTCGAACATGCTGGCATCACAATCCAGGGCGATATGGGCGAGATCGTCGCATCGATGCAGGCGAGCGGCGCGGCGGCGACCGCCGAATATCTTGATATGGAAGGCTTCGACTTTGGCTTCTGAGGACGGCTCCATCGCGACAGGTCACTGGCACCCCCCAGGCTCCAGCCGAAGCCTGCCGGCCACCCTGGTCGCGTCGGGCCGCCGTCTCTCCGTCATGCTTGGCGACCAGCCGGAACCGGCGGTGGCGGGAGATCTAGCGCAGATCGAGGTTTCCGATCGCGTCGGGCGTATTCCCAGGCGCATCAGCTTTGCCGATGGCTCGATGTTCGAAACGCCTGATAACGATGCCGTGGACGCCTATCTCAAGGGTCACCGCGCCAACCGGATGGGCGTTATCCATGGGCTGGAGAAATTTCATCCCCGTCTCATCGGCTTCGCACTTGCGGTCTTCCTGCTGGCAGGGCTTATCTACCGCTATGCGGTGCCGGCGCTGGTCGAGGTCGCGATCTGGGTAACGCCGCCTGTCGCCACCGAGATGATGGCGTCCGGCACGCTCTCCTCCATGGATCAGGCGGTGTTTTCGCCCAGCAAGCTGCCTGAAGACAAACAGAGGGAACTGAAGACGAAGTTTCAGGAATTGGCCGCCAATGCCGAGCGCGGGCCGTTCGGCTATACGCTGAATTTCCGCAGCGGCGGCTTCATCGGTCCCAATGCCTTTGCCCTGCCAGACGGCACCCTTGTGATCACCGACGAACTGATCGAGATGGCTGATGGGGACACCGAGATGCTGCTCGGCGTGCTGGCCCATGAGATCGGCCACGTGGACCACGACCATTCGCTGCGGCAGCTCTATCGGGCGGCGGGAACGGCCGCTCTCATCATGCTGATCGCGGGCGATATCGGCTCGGCCGGCGAGGACATCCTGACCAACGGCGCGGCCCTCGTGTCGCTGTCCTATTCCCGCGATGCCGAAAGCGAGGCCGATAGGGCCTCGGTGGAACTGATGTCCAAGGCCGGTTACGATCCGACCGCGGTCGGTCGCTTCTTCGCGGTGCTGGAGAAAAAGCTGGGCGACAAGAGCGAGACCTCGATGTTCTCCACCCATCCGGGAACGCCGGAGCGCCGCAAGGCGATCGATGACTATGCGACGCTGCTGAAAGAGCGGCAGCAGGTGAAGTAGCACCGTCTTCGAAGATTGCCTCGGGAAGGTCACAGCCTGCGCCAAGCGACGCGAGCCGCCCGCCGGCAGTGTCTGCGAGTATTCAAATAAAATGTGATTATTTATACGCTCAATTAACTCAAAACGTCATAGTTTCTTGTTTGAAAGGCCGCCGGTTTCTTCCGGCGCTGCATGACGCTGTCGCCTTGCCCTGTTTCTGACATCCCGCCAGAACCGTTGTTCCATCGGCGCTTCGCGTTCTTCTCCAAGAAAGTTTTTCCATGTTGAGCCGCTTTTCCATCAAGGCCAAGATATTGTCCATGATCATGCTGCTGGGGTTCATTTCCCTGTGCGGCATGTCGCTCCTGGCCTATCGTTTCCATCAGGTCAATTCGGCCTATGCCAGCTTCATCCAGAACGAGACCCAGGCGGCCATTCTCGGCGCCCGCTCGTCTGCCGGTATGTGGACGGGCATCAACGCCATCTCCCGCGTCGCCGTGCTGGATGCGGCCTCGCCCGAATTCGAGACGCTGAGCGCCACCTTCGTGCGCAACTATGCCGGCGCCATGGAAAAGATGGTCGCCATCGGCAACATGGTACCCTCGCGCAAGCCGGCCGCGGCGGAAATCATCGCCAGCATGGAGAAGTTCAAGGCGATTTACGAAGAGATCGTCACCCTCAAGAAGGCCGGCAAGGACGCGGAAGCCCTTGAGGTGGCCAAGCGCATGGATACGCTCTCCGGCGACATCTCGTCCAAGTCAGGCGCCAACAACACGGCGATGATGGCGATGATCACCGAAGGCGGTCAGGCCCTGTCAGACCAGACCTCCTCGAATATTCAAAGCAGCCTGATCATGCTCGTCGCCGCGATCATCGCGGTCACCGCACTGGCCTTCTTCGTCGCCAGCGCCGGCATCACCAAGCCGATGGAGCGTCTGCGCCAGCGCATGCAGTCGCTGGCCAAGGGCGAAGCCCGGACCCCGGTGGAAGGCCTGGAGCGCCACGATGAGATCGGCACCATGGCCCAGACGGTTGAGATCTTCCGCAACAACGAAGTCGAGCGCGTTCGCCTGGCATCTGCCACCGAAAGCAGCCGCGAGCAGCGCGAGGCTGAGGTTGCGGCCGAAGAGGCCCGTCGCGCCGAAGAAGCCGCCCAGTTGCAGCAGGTGGTCACCGGTCTGGCCGGTGGTCTGCAGGCGCTGGCAGCGGGCGATCTATCCTACCGCATCGAAAAGCCCTTCGTTGCCAATCTCGATTCGCTGCGCAACGACTTCAACCACTCCGTCCAGAAGCTCTCTGAAGCCATGCGCGTGGTTGGCAACAACGCTTCGGCCATCAGCTCCGGTTCCAACGAGATCCGGTCGGCAAGCGATGACCTCGCCAAGCGCACCGAACAGCAGGCCGCGTCAGTGGAGGAAACGGCTGCCGCGCTTGAGGAAATCACCACCACGGTTCGCGACGCCGCCAAGCGCGCCGACGAGGCACGCCGCCTGGTTGTCGCCACCGGCGCTGACGCCAAGGGCTCGGGTGCGGTCGTTCACTCCGCAGTGGAAGCCATGCGGCAGATCGAAGGCTCCTCGGTCGAAATCTCCAACATCATCGGCGTCATCGACGATATCGCCTTCCAGACCAACTTGCTGGCACTGAATGCCGGTGTTGAAGCGGCTCGCGCCGGTGAAGCCGGCAAGGGCTTTGCCGTCGTCGCCCAGGAAGTGCGCGAACTGGCTCAGCGTTCGGCTAATGCAGCCAAGGAGATCAAGGCCCTGATCACCACATCGAGCGCCCAGGTCGAGGCCGGTGTGAGCCTGGTCGACAAAACAGGCAAGGCGCTGGAAGCGATCGTCTCCCAGGTGGCCCATATCAGCGACCACGTCCAGGCGATCGCCGAAGCCTATCGCGAACAGTCGCTCGGCCTGCAGGAGATCAACAACGCCGTCAACAGCATGGACCAGGGCACGCAGCAGAACGCCGCCATGGTCGAGCAGGCCACGGCAACCGCCCATAGCCTGGCCAGCGAAGCAGCCGAACTGATGCAGCTGCTCGGCCAATTCCGCCTGCCGGGCGACGCTCAGGCCGCACGCGGCTACTACGGCAGCGCCGCCCCCCGCTCGCGCGCGGCGTGATCCTGGGCCTGGTCCGAAACAAATAGCTGAAAGCAGAAAGGGCGCCGCGGGGCGCCCTTTCGTTTAATGACAAGGGATGCATTCTGCTCGAGTCATCCTCGGCCTTAAGCCGAGGATCCATAAATTTCAATGGGTTATGGATGGTCGGGTCAGACCATACCATGACGGAAGAGAGAGATTGCCGCACTTTTTCCAAAAGTCTGAGGGCGCCACGGGCTCCACTTTTTCAGGTTGATGACAAAGATCGGCTTTTTGGCGAGACCCTATTCAGCCGTCATTCCGGCGAAGGCCGGAATCCAGCCAAGGCGCGTCTGCGCCGTGAAAGGACTCATTCGCAATCAAGGACTTAATTGCGCTGGAAGCCGGATCGGCGGCCGGCATGACGGTGAGGTTTTCGGTCAAGACCAACGTCGAAAGAGTTTGAATGAGAGTTTGTCAGCAGCCTGCAAAAAGGGCGCCACCGGGGCGCCCTTTCTTCATTTTTTTCGCCAGATGATTACTGGCTCGGGCCGTCGTTGAGGCCGACCTTGTCCACCAGTTCGGAAGCCGTCTTGCGATTCTTCGCGATTTCGGCCAGCGGCAGGGTGTCTGGCTTGATCGCGCCGAAGGACGCGACGATCTCTGAGGGCTTGGCGCCGGGCATGACAGGATATTCGAACACCTTCTCGGCATAGATTTCCTGCGCCTTGCCGGAGGCGAGGAATTCCATCAGCTTGACGGCATTGTCCTTGTTCGGGCTGTTCTTGGCGAGCGCCATGCCGGAAATATTGACGTGGGTGCCGCGGTCGGTGACGTTCGGGAACAGCACCTTGGTGGCAGCGGCCCATTCTTTCTCTTCCGGATCCTTCTCGTTGGTCATCATCAGACCGACATAATAGGTATTGCCGAAAGCGATGTCGCATTCGCCTGCCATGATGGCCTTGGCCTGGCCGCGGTCATTGCCGTCGGGCTTGCGGGCGAGATTTGCCTTTATGCCCTTCAGCCAGTTCTCAGTATATTCGGCACCGTGATGGGCGACCATCGAAGCAAACAGGCCGATATTGTAGGAGTGCTGGGCATCGCGCATGCAAAGCCGGCCCTTCCACTTCGGGTCGGTCAGCTCTTCATAGGTGATCGCCGTTTCCGGCACGCGATCCTTTGAGGCGTAGATTACGCGCCCGCGGGTCGTGAGGCCAAACCACTGGCCATCAGGATCGCGATACTGGGCCGGGATGTCCTTGTTGATGATCTCGCTGGAAAGCGGCTGCGTCACGCCGCCATCCTTGGCTTCCATCAGGCGGGCGATGTCGATGGTCATGATGACGTCCGCGGGCGAGTTGGCGCCTTCAGCGGTGATTCGCTCAACCAGGCCCTTGTCCAGGAACAGCACATTGGTGGCGATGCCGGTTTCCTTGGTGAACTCGTCCAGCAGCGGCTTTATCAGTTCCGGCTGGCGGTAGGAATAGATGTTGACCTCGCCAGCGGCGAGCGCGCTGGTGGCCAGGAGAGCGGACATGGCCGAGCCGATCAGGGCTGCGGATACAAAGCGTTTCTTGAACATGGAATTCCCTCCTCTGGTAACTATATTAGTTGAGTGGGCTATTCATGAATTGTTGACATGTGTCAATGTCGCTTATGGGCGGTCACGGATTCGTGAGCTTGTGAACTTGAGTATTTTGGAATTGTTCAAAACTACGGAACGCGCTATATAAGGCTTAGCGACGATACAGGGAGTTCGGCATGCGCTTGACGAAACAGACGAATTACGCGGTACGCATGTTGATGTACTGCGCCGCGAACAACGAGCAGCTGAGCCGCATTCCCGAAATCGCCAAGGCCTATGGCGTCTCCGAACTCTTCCTGTTCAAGATTCTCCAGCCGCTCAACAAGGCCGGCCTGGTGGAAACGGTCCGCGGCCGCAATGGCGGGGTGCGGCTTGGCAAGCCGGCCAAGGATATCTCCCTGTTCGACGTGGTGCGCGTTACCGAGGACAGCTTCGCCATGGCCGAATGCTTCGAGGACGATGGTGAGGCCGACTGTCCGCTAATCGACAGCTGCGGCCTGAACTCGGCGCTGCGCAAGGCGCTCAACGCCTTCTTCGACGTGCTGGCGCAATATTCCATCGACGACCTGGTGAAGGCGCGCCCGCAGATCAACTTCCTGCTCGGCATCGACACCCTTGAGCCCCGCTTGCGCAACGCCGCAACCGGCGCGCCGGTCGCCCCGGCAGCCTGAGCCACTATTCAACGACCCTGGTTCGATAACCCGCCCGTGCTTTTGTGCCGGCGGGTTTTTTGTTGCGCCTTTGGCCGTACGTTCCGCGAAAAGGCCCTCTCTGGTCTGCCGACCATCTCCCCCACAAGGGGGGAGAAGACTCGCGGCGACGGCTCGGCTCAATCCGCTTTGGGTTCGGCCGGGTTAAGCCATCCCCCTTGTGGAGAGGGGGATTTTCACAGTCGTCATAGCTTACTGTTGCCTCTGATATGCCTTGGCTTGCCCCATGCGCCTCACTATGGTGCCGCCGCAAACGCAATCGGAGTGGACTGATGGACGAGACAGGGGCAGGACAGGCAATCATCGTGATGGGCGTGAGCGGCTGCGGAAAATCCTCCGTCGGCGCGCTGCTGGCGGAGCGGCTCAGTCTGCCCTTCATCGAAGGCGATGTGCTGCACCCAGAGTCCAACGTCAAGAAAATGGCCGAGGGCACGCCGCTGACGGATGAGGACCGCTGGCCTTGGCTTGATATTATCGGCCAGGAACTGAGCGCCGCATTGAGCCGCGGCGAGGGCATCATCATCTCCTGCTCGGCCTTGAAGAAGATCTACCGCGACCACCTGCGCAAGGCCGCCGGCGGCAGGCTCTCCTTCGTCTTCCTGGAAGGAACGCCGGAACTGCTGGCAGAACGCATGGGCGCCCGCAAGGGCCACTTCATGCCCACCTCGCTTCTGACCAGCCAATTGGCGACGCTGGAAGTGCCGACCGGAGAGCTCGGCGTGGTGACGGTGTCGATCGACCAGGCGCTGGAGGGGATTGTCGAGGATGCGATGCGGGGGATGGGGGAATTGCGGTAGGGAATTGCGAAGAGCGCTAGTCGGGGAGACCGAGCGCTTAGGACTATGCATCTTTTTTGCGTCGCCATGTCCTATGTTATTTTTACATCTCTGCATTGAATAAATGTCAGAACAATTTATTGATAAATAAACACCTAATTTCTCGTTCACCGAAATCCCCGCACAAGCCCTATCAGGTATAAGGTTCCGATGAGTGAAGCGTCTTTCTCTAAATTCGAATTGGTACGCCTGCTTCAGGATGATGGTACATGGCTGGATTTTGAAAGCGATTGGAGACAGCAGTGCGACGAAGTCGGGGAGGATTTTGACAACTACGCTGAAGCGACGTTGGGCGCGGTGCGCGATATCATTGAAAAAGAAGCAAAAAAAGCAGGCGTATTTGCCTTAACGATGAACGGGATTCACGTGGCGATGTGTCAGGTAAATTCTGCTATGCTTCCTGGGTATGATGGGCCAGTTGCACGAGTGCGTTTCATAACCCTTTCGCCAACACTGGATTATGCCGAAGGCGACATATCACAATATGCAGAGGTGATGATAAAGTTGCTTATGCATGTAATTAAACTTGCGCTCAATCACGACGAAATGCGTAGTAAGTATGTCAAATTTCATCTTCGCAGTCCGGCTGACACACAGTTTTTTCAGGCCGTCGGCAAAGGGCTGAATGACACAGAGCTTTTCGGTTCCGTTGCAATGCGAGGCTCATGGCTTTATATAGCTTTCAAGTAAACGGAACCTTCATTGGTTCCGTGCTGTTAAATAGGGTATCCACGGGAGGAAAAGGAGATCCATGATGAATATCGCGAAGCTTGAAGAGACAGTCACCAGAGCGGTGACAAACGCGATGAAAGAAGTTGGCATTGAAGGGTTCAAGAAAACGTCATTCTTCATGTCGAACTCCAAAATCGCCGCAGTCAAAGCTGCTTAGTATGTGGCAGGCAATTTAAACCCCCGCTTCTGAACTGACCTCCGAAGGTTGGGCCTCCAGATTTCGGAGGTCAGTTCAGAAGCGGGGTTTTTGTGTCAGTTTATTGATACTTGCATAAAGGCATATGAGCCTTCCGATCACCGGAACAAACCTCTCCTCCGTCGCATTCACCATCGACAGAGGAGAAACTCCATGAGCTACGTTCACAAACCCAGCACCACCCCCACCCCCGACGTTTCCGATCCCCATCCCGGCAGCGTGTCCGATGGAACCCGTCCGGATGCCGATGAGACCGGCGAGGTGCGTAAGGATGGCGCGGGTGTTGAGGATAAGGTCAAACGCGAGCAGGCCGTCGATCCGGCGCTTATGCCCGGTGGCGATCCGGCCGGCATGGCCTAGGGTTCACACCCCCAGCCTGTCCCGCAGGCCATACCACCACGCCCCCAGCACCGTGAACGGCACGCGAAACGTCTTGCCGCCGGGGAAGGGCAGGGCCGGCAGCGAGGCCCAGACGTCGAAGCGGCTGGCATGGCCTGAAACGGCTTCGCCCAGGATCTTGCCCAGGAGATGGGTGGTGGTCACGCCGTGGCCGCTGTCGCCATGGGAGAAATAGACATTGTCGGCCAGCTTACCGACATGGGGAATGCGCGTCAGCGTCAGGGCGAAGTTGCCGGACCAGGCATATTCGATCTTGGCACCCGCCAGTTGCGGGAAGGTTTTCAGCATGTTCGGGCGAATGACGCCCGTCAGGTTGGCCGGGTCTTGGCCCCCATAGCCGATGCCGCCGCCATAGAGCAGCCGGTTGTCCGCCGTGCGCCGGTAATAGTCGAGCACGTAATTGGCATCCTCGACGCAGTAATTGGCGGGCAGCAGGTCCTCGATCAGTTTCGCATCCAGCGGTTCAGTCGCCATCACCTGGCTGGAAACCGGCATCATCCGTTCGGTAATCCTAGGCAGCAGAGAGCCGAGATAGGCATTGCCGCAGACCAGCACATATTTGGCCCTGACCGAGCCCGCCGCCGTGTGCACCACGGGGTTCGCCCCCATCGCCAGCGCCGTCACCCGCGAGTTTTCAAAGATGCGGGCATCTAGGCTTTCCGCGGCCGCGGCCTCTCCCAGCACCAGGTTCAGCGGATGGATATGGCCCCCCAAGCGGTCGATCATGCCGCCGGCATAGCGATCGGTCTTTACATATCGGCCGACGTCGGATTTCGACACCATCTCCAGCCCGGTATGACCGTGCTTTTGCCAGTTGGCCCTGACCTCGGCCATCTCGCGGATCTGCTTGTCTGTAAAGGCGGCGAAGAAGCCGCCGTCCACCAGGCCGCAATCGATGCCGTATTTCGCCACGCGCTCCCGGATGATCTGGCCGCCTTCCAGCGACATCTCGCCCAGTTTCGCTGCCTTTTCCGGCCCGTAGCGCCGGGCGATCACCTCAAGATCGCGGCTATAGCCATTGACGATCTGCCCGCCATTGCGGCCCGAAGCGCCGAAGCCGATGCGCTCGCCTTCCAGCACGACGACGGAAAATCCGTTCTCCGCGAGTTGCAGCGCTGCCGAAATGCCGGTGAAGCCGGCGCCGATCACGCAGACGTCTGCCTGGGTTTCTCCGGCAAGGCTCGGCCGCACGCGCTTGTCATTGGCCGACGCCGCATACCAGGAGGGCGCATGGCCGGGATTGCTGCTGGAGGTTCTGTTCTTGTCGCTCATCTCAAACCGTCCTGATATAGGCGTCATATTCGACATCGGTCACGCGCTGGGCAAACTCCGCCAGTTCCTGCCGCTTGCAGGCGGTGTAGAGGCCGCGATACTGCGCCCCGAGCGCGGCATAGGCGAAGCTCGATTTGGAGAAACGCTGCAAGGCGTAGTCCCAGTTGGTCGGCAACGGTTCATGGGTGATGGCGTGGTCGTCGCCGCTGATGGCGCCGCCGGGTGCCGTCTTCTCGCGCATGCCTGCCAGCGCCGCTGACAGGATCATCGCCAGCACGAGATAGGGATTGGTATCGGCACCAGCGACGCGATGCTCGATCCGGGTTGCCGGTTTCGAGGCGGTGATGACGCGCACGGCCGCCGACCGGTTGTCGAAGCCCCAAGAGGCATAGGTCGGCGCGTGCTCGGAAGGGGCAAGCCGTCGATAGGAATTGGCATGGGGCGCAAAGACGGCCATGCTCTCGCCCATGGCCTCCAGCAGCCCGCCGACGGAATGCATCAGCGTTTCCGCCGGGCCGTCCTCGCCGACGAAGATGTTGCGGCCATGCTCGTCCAAAATGGAGAAATGCACATGCATGCCGCTTCCGGCCTGTGTGCCATAGGGCTTGGCCATGAAGGTAGCATCGAGGTCGTTGCACCGGGCCACGCCCTTGACGATGCGCTTCAGCAGGACGGCGTAATCGGCAGCCGCCAGCGCATCCGGCACATGGTTGAGATTGATCTCGTACTGGCCGGGACCATTCTCGCGCAGGGTCGTGTCCGCCGGCACGCCTTGGGCGCGCGCGGCGGTCGAGATGCCGTGAAACACCTCCTCGAAATCCTGCAATTCGGAAATCGACAGCACCTGGGTCTGGCCGGTATGCCAGCGTCCGTCACGGGTGTTCGGCGGTCGCACCGGGTCGAGCGCCGAACGCACCGGATCGATCAGGTAGAATTCCAGTTCGGTCGCCACGACGGGCGTCAGCTTCGCTTTTCTATAGCGCTCCAGAACCTGGGCCAGCACCTGGCGCGGGTCGGCATAATAGCCTGTTCCGTCTGGCCCCTGCATCTGCAGCAGAACCTGCGCTGTGGGACGCGACAGCCAGGTCACGCGCGACAGTGTGCCCGGCACGGGAAAACATAGACCGTCGGGATCGCCGGTGCCCTGCGCCAGACCGGCGGCATTGACATCCCGGCCCCAGACATCGAGCGCATAGACGGAGCGGGGAATGGCCATGCCCTTGGTCAGCACGTCAAGCGCCCGTTCGCGCGGGATCCACTTGCCGCGCGGCACGCCGTTCACGTCAATGACAAAGGCTTCAAGAACTTCAATATCGGGATTTTGCGCCAGGAAGGCCTGCGCCTGTTCGGCAATGTCCATGGGTCACCATGCTGGTTGCTGTCTGCTTGATCTGCAAAGTCACTGTCGTCGCACGGTCCAGGACCGCTAACGATAGACGCTCTTTGCGTTATAGATCAGAAACCGCACCATGAAGGCCTGCCTCGTGCCCTGACATCACGATTGCAACGCAGGATTTTACAAATCCAAAATCGCCACAACCAAATGACCAATAATTTGATCAAATTCCAGATACGTGTAGCAGGTTGCCGCGGCAAAGGCTAGCCCGCCGCAGCACCAGTCCTGGGCATAGCCTGGATTCAGGGGTTGAACCGCTCCGGCCGATAGGGGCTGATGTCGAGGAACGGCTTTTCGCCGGCCATGGCATCGGCGATCAGCCGCCCGGTCACGGGGCCGAGCGTCAGCCCGTGATGGGCATGGCCGAAGGCGAACCACAGGGTCTTGTGGCGCGGCGCCTCGCCGATGATCGGCATCATATCCGTGGTGCAGGGGCGCGATCCCATCCATGGCTCGGCATCCAGCCGTTCCCCCAGCGGGAAGATGCTGCGCGCAACCTTTTCCGCACGCTCGACCTGCACCGGGTTCTTCGGCTCGTCGCGCAGGGCAAATTGCGCGCCGGTCGTCAGCCGGATGCCCTGGTTCATCGGCGCCAGGAAATAGCCGCGCTCCTTGTCCATGGTCCAATGGTTCAGCGTGGCATTGCCCTTGGTGCCGTAATGCATGTGGTAGCCGCGCTTGACGCCCATGACGAAGCGATAGCCGAGCTTCTTCGTCACGTCTTCCGACCACGGCCCCATGGCGATGACCGCCTGCTCGGCCTCGACAGGGCCTTCGTCGGTCTGCACCCGCCAGCCCTTGCCCGACGGAAGCTGGGTCAGCGTCGTGGCGTCACCGCGCACGAACTTGCCGCCCAGGCTTTCGAACAGCTTGAGATAGGCCATTGTCAGGCCCTTGGGGTCGAGCACCGACCACGGGTCTTCCCAATGCAGGCCGCCAATGAACTCGGTGGACAGATGCGGTTCGCGCGCCTGCAGGTCAGCCGGCGTCAGCTTCTTGTAGGAAATGCCATATTCCCGCGCCAGCCGGTCGGCTTCCTTGAATTCCTCGTCACGCTTGGCCTCGGTGCGGAAGGCCTCCGTCCAGCCGTCCTTGCGGATCAGGTGTTCGGCGCCCGCCTCGCGGATGAGATCGGCATGCTCGCTCACCGAGTTTTCGATCAGCGGCGCATAGGACCGCGCGATCACCTCATGCCGGCGGGCATTGGAGTGCCACCAGTATTGCGCCAGGAATTTTGCCACGAAGGGCAGCGCGCGGGCGTGATAATGCGCGTCGATATTGTTGTTCAGGCCATAGCGGATGAGCAGGCCCAACTCCTGCGGAAAACCATAGGGCACGACGCCTTCGCGCTGGATCAGGCCGGCATTGCCATAGGATGTCTCTTCGCCGGCGCCGCGGCGATCCACCAGCACCACAGAACGGCCGCGTCTCGCCAGCTGCAGAGCTGTGGAGACGCCGATAATACCCGCACCGAGCACGATGGCACTTTGAGACATTTGACTTGTATTCCGTTTCAGACTGCGATGCCCAAGGATGCTATCGGACCTGCTGCGGCGCAAACGAAAAATGGACGCATGCTTGCAAATCCATCAATGCAAGCCAGAAACCTGGGGATCGCGGCCTTGCCGTCAGGCGGCGGAAAGCGCGCGCGCCTGCCGGAAGGAGATGAGGCGCTGGTTGGCCTCGTCCCAGAGCACGAGCTTCACGCAGCGGAAGCTTTCCATGATGGTGATGCGGCCGATATCAGCCAGTTCCGGATGGTCGCGCAGCACCTCCGACAGCCTGTAATAGGGCACGCGGCTCGAGAGGTGATGCACGTGGTGGATGCCGATATTGGCCGAGATCCAGCGCAGCGGCGCCGGCAGCACATAATGGGACGAGCCGTGCAGCGCCGCATTCTGGAACTTCCATTCCGGCGGCTTCGACCAATGGGTCTCCTCGAACTGGTGCTGCACATAGAACAGCCAGATGCCGGCCGTTGCCGCCAGCAAGACCACGGGCAGGTAGACGACGAGGAAGGTCGTGGCACCCAGCCACCAGATCAGCCCGCCCACAAGGCAGGCGATCGCGAGATTGGTCGCCATGGTCGAGACCCAGGGTTCAGCGCCGGAGCGCATCATGCCGAAGGGCAGGCGCTGCTTGAAGATGAAGAGGAACATCGGCCCGATGCCGAACATGACGAGCGGATGCCGGTACAGCCGGTAGGAGAGGCGGCCCCAGAAGCCGCGCGACCGGTATTCCTCGACCGTCAGCGTGGTGATGTCACCAACACCGCGTTCATCCAGGTTTCCGGCGGTGGCGTGATGGGCGGCATGGGCCCGGCGCCAGTAGTCATAGGGGGTCAGCGTCAGCACCCCGATCACGCGGCCGGTCCAGTCATCGAGCCGGCGATTGGCGAAGAAGGAGCCATGGCCGCAATCATGCTGGATCATGAACAGGCGCAGCAGGAAGCCACCGGCGGGAATGACGAGAAGCAGGCCGAGCCACACATCATTGTGCACCAGGAACCAGGCCGCCGCGCAGAGAGCAATGAGGGGAACCACGGTGACCGCCAGTTCGAAGATGCTGCGCGCCCGGTTCGGTTCGCGGTATCCAGCCAGCAGTTTCAGCCAAGCTTTTTCCTGGGTGGCTTGCGCTTGGATGAGGCCAGGTGCCATGTTCATGTGCAGATCGTCGCTTTCGGAATGGAGGTGCGTCTTGGGCAAGGCCAGCTTGTCATAGGTCTTGCGAGCAACGGCGCATCGCGCCTTGCCCGGAGCTTTTGATGTATCGGTGGGCCCTTGTCATGTTTGCGGCACCCATCGCACAGCCACATCGGGAAGACAATGCGACAATACGCACGATCGTGTGTGCATGGCTGAAAAGCCCTGTGCGGGCTGACAATCGTCAGGTCGAAGCGCCGCCGGGAACACCCGGCCATGCAAAACGTTGTGCAGGGCGCCCGTTCGCCGGTCACAGCCGCATCAAGGATATCAAATGAAGATTCGCGCAGGCTTTTCGCTCACCTATGAATGCCCACAGCCGACGCCAATGCTGCTGGTCCTGAATATCCATCCCTCGCGCCGCATCGACCTCCTGACCGAGCAGACGCTGGTGTTCGACCGGCCGATCGAGGCCTGGGGCTATATCGACGGTTTTGGCAATGCCTGCGCCCGCATCGTCGCGCCAGCGGGTTTGACCACGATTTCCACCGACTTCGAGATCTATGATGGCGGCCTTCCGGACGTGGTTCCGGTCGATGCGGTTCAGCACGAGATCAAGGACCTGCCGGACGATGTTTTGGTGTTCCTGCTCGGCAGCCGCTATTGCGATACCGACCGGCTGGCGGACTTCGCCTGGTCCACCTTCCACACCACGCCGCCGGGCTGGCCGCGCGTGAAAGCCATCCTGGATTTCGTGCACAATCACATTGCCTTCGATTATATGAAGGCGGATTCGACCCGCTCGGCCCATGACGGTTTTCTCGGGCGCACAGGCGTGTGCCGCGACTTTGCCCATCTGGCCATCACGCTGTGCCGCTGCATGAACATCCCGGCGCGCTATTGCACCGGCTATCTCGGCGATATCGGCGTGCCTGCCGATCCCAATCCCATGGATTTCAGCGCCTGGTTCGAAGTCTATCTCGGCGGACGCTGGTATACCTGCGATGCCCGGCACAACCATCCGCGCATTGGCCGGATCCTGATGGCGACGGGACGGGATGCTACCGATGTCGCGCTCACCACCTCATTTGGACCGAACGTGCTGAAAGGCTTCGAGGTCACCACTTACGAACTGCCGATGGAAGGCGTGGAGAACGCCTGACGGCCCACGGGCTTCATCGAATAATCATTTCCATTATTCGTGAATTGTGGATATATCGATGGCGGCCGCGTGACGGCGCGGCAAAGCCGTCGATTGAGAAAGCATGATTGCGCCATGAGCCACCAGACCGACATCGTCATCTACCACAATCCCGATTGCGGAACCTCCCGCAACACTCTGGCAATGATCCGCAATGCCGGCATCGAACCGCATGTGGTCGAATATCTGAAGACGCCGCCGAGCCGCGCGCTGCTGCAGCAATTGATCGCTCGCATGGGCGTTTCGGTGCGCGACGTCATCCGCGAGAAGGGCACGCCCTACGAGGAGTTGGGGCTGTCCAATCCCGCTTTGTCGGATGACCAACTTCTCGATGCGATGATGGAACACCCTGTTCTAATCAACCGCCCGATCGTCGTCTCCCCCCTCGGCGTCAGGCTCTGCCGGCCCTCCGAAGCCGTTCTGGACCTCCTGCCGACACAGCAGCAGGGCGCGTTTTCCAAGGAGGACGGCGAGGTGGTGATTGATGCAGCGGGTCAGCGGGTGGTCTAAAACGCCTCCGCTATCTCCAAAAGTCTTGGTTCACAAGCACCGCTTTCTCGACGCGAACCTGCGGGTCATCGACGCTGACCGAGACCTGCAACTCGCGGAAGCGCATCTGGGAAGCCAGGTCGGGGCCGGTGCTAAGATCTTTGATCAACTTCACATGGCCCTTTTTGGCTTGAGAGATCTGATCAACTCCGTCGCTGATGAATTCGGCCTTTATCAAAAACGCGTGCAGATCTGTCCTGCCGAGATGCGTCCACGAGGCACTGACGAGCGCGGTTACATCGGTCTGCAGCTTTTTCGAGCCGACCAGTATGTCCTCTATCCCGTCGTTGAACTTGGACAGCGGAGCCTGACGTGGATCCGTGGTGTAGATGAGGGCTGAGATGCCCACCAGCACTCCCAGGAATGCACTCCATACGGACATGCGCCGATGCGAAGTTCCAACAGCCACGACTTGCCGTCCCATATTATCTGCTCTGAATTGCTGTCAGACTACAGACAAACCCGCCTTATGTCGCGCGAAAAACCGGTCGAGTTCCCGCGGCTCGGCTGTTGTCCCGGTGAAGATCGAGACGTAGTCCGGGATGCGCTGGAAGCGCAAGGCGAGGTCTTCGCGGGTCTGCATCGAGATATAGCCGATCTGCACGAGGTAGAGCGTGCGCGCCCGAACGTCTGCATTGACAGGCTGATAGCCGAAGCGTTCGAACATCCTGGCAAGCGCGGTTAGACGCTGTAGATCGGCGGATTGCACCTCGGCAAGAATGTCGGGGGATTGCAGCGCCCAGCTGCGCACGGCGAATTCGAACTTTGAATCGAACAGGTCGATGTCGAGCCAGCAGTCGAAGACGTTCAGTGTAGCCTCGGCGATGGTCTCGGCATAGGCTTCCGTCTGCCGGATCAGGTTGCCGGTGTTCTTGTCGCGCCAGCGCGCCACGAGTGCGGCCAGAAGCTCCTCCCGATCCCTGAAGAACCAATAGAAGCTGGTGCGTGAGAGATTGAGTTGTTTGGCAAGCGGCAGGATCTTCACCGCATCGACGCCCCCCTCCAGCAGCGCGTCATAGGCGGCCTGCAGCCAGCCTTCGCTCGATCCCCGCCAGCCGCTGTCGCTCGGTGTCTGTTCCATCCGTTTTTCCTAGTGCAGCTAGGCTCGCTTCGCAATCCGGCGGAGCGGTCAGTACACATGCGTCATTGAAATTGACATCAGTGTACATTTTGCCATAGTGGCGCGATCCCCTCTCTCCGATGGAGCAGTGTCATGTCCAATGATCCCTTGCTGCAACCCTTCCAGCTCAAGCATCTGACCTTGAGAAACCGGATCATCGTCACCTCGCACGAGCCGGCCTATCCGGAAGACGGCATGCCGAAGGCGCGCTACCGCGCCTATACCGTCGAGCGGGCACGGGGCGGGGTGGCGCTGACGATGACGGCAGGCTCTGCGGCGGTATCGAAGGACAGCCCGCCCGTCTTCAACAACCTGCTGGCCTACAAGGACGAGATCGTGCCATGGGTGCGCGAGATGACCGATGCCGTGCACGAGGCGGGGGCTGCGATCATGATCCAGCTCACCCATCTTGGCCGCCGCACGCGCTGGGACAAGGGCGACTGGCTACCGGTGGTGGCGCCCAGCCACCGGCGCGAGCCTGCCCACCGTGCCTATCCCAAGAAGATCGAGGACTGGGACATCGAGCGCATCATCAGGGATTTTGCCGATGCCGCCGAGCGCATGAAGGCGGGCGGCATGGATGGCGTCGAGCTGGAGGCCTATGGCCACCTGATCGACCAGTTCGTCTCCCCCTATACCAACGAACTCGACGCGCCCTATGGCGGCTCGCTCGAAAACCGGCTGAAATTCTGTCTCGACGTCTTCACTGCCATCCGAAAACGGGTGGGCGAGGATTTCATCCTCGGCGTTCGCTATACGGCGGACGAGCAGCTTGCGGGCGGCACGACGAAGGCCGAGGGCCTGGAAATCTCGCGCCGCCTGCGCGACAGCGGCCTCATCGACTATTTGAACGTCGTGCGCGGTCATATCGATACGGATCCCGGCCTCACCAACCTCATTCCGATCCAGGGCATGGCCAATTCGCCGCATCTCGATTTCGCCGGTGAAATCCGCGCCGCGACCCGCTTCCCGACCTTCCATGCGGCGAAGATCCCTGATGTCGCCACGGCACGCCACGCCATTGCCGCCGGCAAGGTGGACATGGTCGGCATGACCCGGGCGCACATGACCGACCCGCATATCGTTCGCAAGATCATGGAAAAGCGCGAGGAGGACATCCGCCCCTGCGTCGGCGCCAACTATTGTCTCGACCGCATCTACCAGGGCGGTGCCGCCTTCTGCATCCACAATGCTGCGACCGGTCGCGAACTGACCCTGCCGCATGTCACGCCCAAGGCAGACCGGCGTCGCAAGATCGTTATTGTCGGCACAGGCCCGGCGGGCATGGAGGCCGCCCGGGTGGCTGGCGAGCGCGGCCATGAGGTCACGGTCTTTGAGGCGGCAGACAAGCCGGGCGGCCAGATCAGGCTGACCACCCAGAGCCCCCGGCGTCGCGATATGATCAGCATCATCGACTGGCGCATGGCCCAGGCCCAAAAGCACGGCGTTTCCTTCCACTTCAACACCTGGGCCGATGCCGATATCGTGCTTTCCGAAAAGCCTGATGTCGTGATCGTCGCGACCGGCGGCATCGCGCATACCGAGGTGCTGGAGAGCGGCAACGACCTCGTCGTCTCCGCCTGGGACATTCTCTCGGGCGATGTGAAGCCGGGCTCCAACGTCCTGATCTTCGACGATGCCGGCGATCATGCGGCTTTGCAGGCGGCCGAGATCATTGCCGCGACGGGGGCAAAGGTCGAGATCATGACCCCGGACCGTTCCTTTTCACCCGAGGTCATGGCGATGAACCTCGTGCCCTATATGCGCTCGCTGCAAAGCAAGGACGTGACCTTCACGGTCACCTTCCGCCTTCAGTCCATCGCGCGCGAGGGCAACGGCCTCACGGCACGGGTGGGCAGCGACTACGGCGGCGTGGACCAGACACGCCATGTGGATCAGGTGGTAGTCAACAACGGCACGGTGCCGCTGGACGACCTCTATTTCGAGCTGAAGCCGCTGTCATCCAATGGCGGCGAGGTCTCCTATGACGACCTGATCGCCGGCCTGCGGCAGCAGGTGGTGCGCAATCCGGAAGGGCGCTTCCAGCTGTTCCGCATCGGCGATGCCGTTTCGGCCCGCAACACCCATGCGGCGATCCACGACGCCCTGCGGCTGGTCAAGGATCTCTGATCAGTCGGATAGATCAGCGATCGATCACCAGGTCGCTGAGGGGCTTGGAACAGCAGGGCAGGAAAAAGCCGGTATCGATTTCCCGCTGCCGGATGCCGCCCTCGTGCTTCATGTCCACGGCGCCGCTCACGAGTTTCGACTTGCAGGTGCCGCAGATGCCATTGGCGCAGGACGAGGGCAGCCGCACGCCTGATTTCTTCGCCTGCGACAGCACGGTCTGCTCCGAGGAGACGTCGATCACCTTTCCCTGCTTGGCGAACTGTACCTTGTAGCTTTGCGATGCCGGTGCGCTCTCGACAGGCGCCGGCAGGTCGTCGATGACCGCCGTGTCGAAGCTTTCCTCGCGATAGCGGTCGGCCGGCACGCCAAGCGCAGACGTGATCTGGCGAGCCGCCGCCATGAACGGGGCAGGCCCGCAGCACATCACCGTCCGCTCGGCAAGGTCAGGTACGGCAAGTGCCAGCAACTCCCGGGAGATACGCCCGGCCAAGCCCGGCCAGGCCGGATCCCCATTCAGCGTTTCCGGCAGCAACAGCAGGCGCAGACCCTTCATGCGCCGGGCGAGCAGAGTGAGTTCGTCGCGAAAGATCAGGTCGCGCGGGGAGCGTCCGGCATGCAGGAAAACCACGTCGACCGGCATCGCCCGATCCGCCATCTCCCGGACCATCGACATCACGGGCGTGATGCCGGAGCCGCCCGAAAGGAACAGATATTTTGGCGCATCAGGGCGAAGGAATTTGCCGAGCGGCCCGGTCGCGCGCACTGCCATGCCGGGTTTCATGTTGTCGTGCAGCCAGTTCGATACTTTGCCGCCCGCGACGCGCTTGACCGTGACCGAAACCGCGTTTTCCCGACGCGGCGACGAGGAGATGCTGTAGCAGCGGCCGTCATCCTCATTGTCGATCCCGAGATCGAACAGGAAATACTGTCCGGCCTGGAAGGCGATTTTCTTGCCTTCCGGAGAGGCGAAGGTGAAGGTTCTGACGTCATGCGTCTCCTCGTGCACATCAAGGCAGACCAGCTGATCATCCGTCTCCGGGTTCCAGTACCCCGCGCCCCCGGCCGGGGAGCCGACCTTGAGCTCAGTAGCCATGGGCGCGCATCCGGTCCACATACCAGGTGGCGAAGTCGTCCAGCGCGCGTTCGCTGAAGGGCGAATAGACGCCGGGCTCATAGGCCGGGTCCATCACGCCGGCATGGGAGCGCGCCACGAGCTCGGCATCTTGGTTGGTGGTCTCGATCCACACATGGGTGAGCTTGTGCAGGTCGTAATCCACGCCCTCGACGGCATCCTTGTGCACCAGCCATTTGGTGCGCACCAGCGTCTTGTCTGCCGAGAGCGGGATGACCATGGACGTGACGGCGTGGTCGCCCATGAAATGGTTCCAACTGTTGTGGCCCCACAAATGCACGTCGCCGAGATCCTTGCGGGTCATCTGCCCCAACAGCTTCGACGAGGCCGCCGTCGCGTCCTCCGTCTGGGATTCGCCGGCGCCTGCAATGATCAGGCGCTGGGTGCGGAAATTGGTCTCGCAATTGCGCACCTGCTCCACCGTGGCAGAGGGAAAGCCGTCGGCCTCCCAGCGCTCGGTGCGCTCGGCATACATGGCGAAATGCGCCTCCGCCTGTTCGCGATCCTCGGCGCTCAGGCTGTCCGGATCGAAGCCGAAATCGAGATCGACGAAGGAGACGCAGAGTTCAGGATGATTGGCCGAGCAGTGATAACACTCCCGGTTATTCTCCATCGTCAGCTTCCAGTTGCCCTCCTCGATGACATCGACCTGGTGGGCGACCTTGGCATTGCGGATATCATAGGGCGCCAGGCGCGGCAGCATGACCGCCTCGAGATTGTCGATATCCTCGGGCGGAGTGTCGGCGAGACAGATATAGATCAGCCCGCCGATCGACCGGAAATGCACAGGCTTCAACCCGCGACAGCTCTTGTCGAAATCCTTGCCCATATGCGGCGCATAGGCCAGTTCGCCGGTCAGTTCATAGGTCCACTGGTGGTAGGGACAGACGAGCTTGGAGATGACGGTGGAGCCGGCATCCAAGATGCGCGAGCCGCGGTGCCGACAGACATTGCGCACCACGCGGATCTCATTGTCGTCGTCGCGCAGGATGATGACGCTGATCTTGCCGATATCCAGAACCACGGCATCGCCGGCTTCCGGCACCTCGCATTCCAGGCCGGCATAGACCCAGTGGCGGGAAAAGAAAACGTCGAGATCGGCCTCGAATACGTCGTCTCTGACATAGAGACCGGCCGGCAGCGAATGACCCTGCGCCCTGATGTCGAGCAGCGCTGAGATGGAAGAGGCGAACTTGTTGAGCATGACGCACCCTTATTGGAAATCATGAGATGATCGCAGGCTCCACAGGGGTTTCAACCGCATAAATGCGATGGCTTGACATTACCTCAGGTAATGTGATGGTGCGACTGCTGCAGGACGAGGACGCGATGAAAAGCCTGAGACGCCAGCTACCCCCGATGACCGCGCTAACGGCGTTCGAAGCGGCGGCGCGCCTTTCGAGCTTCACCCGGGCGGCGCAGGAGCTTGGCGTGACCCAGGCGGCCGTGAGCCGGCAGATCCATGCGCTTGAGGAGGAGTTCGGGGTGTCGCTCTTTGCCCGCTCCCATCGCAAGGTGACGCTGACGCCGCAGGGGCGAACGCTGGCGGCAGCGGCCAGTGCCGCCTTCAGCCTGATCGCGGAAGCATCCTCCGAGTTGAAGCGGGAAAGCGCCGGCGACGACCTGACCATCTCCGCTACGGTGGCCTTCTCGCACTTCTGGCTGCTGCCGCGCATTTCGGAATTCTCAAGGCTCTATCCGGATATCCGCCTGCGCATCGTCAGCCAGGACACCATGCCCATTCTCGACCAGGGGGAGGTCGACGTGGCCATTCGTTTCGGCGATGGCAACTGGCCGCGCTGTCGCGTGGAGAAACTGTTTGACGACGAGGTCTTCCCGGTCTGCAGCGCGGAGTTCGCCGCAGCTAAGGCGACGTCTCTCTCGCCGGCGGACATCGTATCTCTTCCCCTGATCTCGAATGAGGCCGAGGATCCCATGTGGATCGGCTGGGATGACTGGCTGGCGAGCTTCGGTGCCAGCCGGTCGGGCCGGCGTCCAGGCCTGCGGTGCAGCTTCTATACCGAGGCCATCTATGCCGCCCTGAACGGCCAAGGCGTCGCACTCGGCTGGAACCGGCTGGTCGACGAACTCCTGGCACAGCGGCGCCTCGTGCGCTTGGGCGATGCGGCCCTCGTGCCGCCAGGCGCCTATTTCGTGGTGGTGCCCACGGGCCGAGCGGAGAAAAGCGCCGTGCTTCGGTTCACGACATGGCTCACCGCCAGGCCGCAGCAAGCCGGCGCCGCCTGAAGCCTTTGCCGTCAATTCGTCTTGGCAAGAGTCACAAGCTGCTTCGACCGATGCGGCCTTCATCCCTCTGACAGCCGGATCGCGTCGTGGCGGCCGACCTGTGGGGCAAGTCGAGGGCCCTTGGTGGAGGTAATGTGGCACATAGTGGAAGATGGGGCGGTGCCGCCGGGGCTGGAAGGAAGCAGGCCATCCATGCCTGGAATGGTGCCGTCGGCGGATGATGCTGCGGGCAGGCGAACAGCAACGTCCCGGCCATCCCCGGTTCCCGGAGAGCAAAGCGGGCCAAATTCGGTCGTGGGCCTTTCGGTCTTGGCCGGTGGAAAGATGTCACGGCGAAGCTCCTCGAACGGAGGAAGGCTTGCCAGCGCGCCAATGCCGCTGCATAGAGCGACCGGGATCGTAAGCAGCAACGTCCGCATGGGTCTGTTCCTTTCTTGGATTTATTGAGAGGGGGGAGCCGGGAACGCCAATAGGGAAGGCGGTTCCCGCTTGGCGTTCCGGGCAGATCTTGTTGGCCGGGCTATCACGTCCGGCCAACGGCTATCCTCGTAGAACGAGGATCTCGGATCACGTATCGCTGGAGACGCTGCGCTCGACCAGCGTCAACGTCTTGTCATTGTTGACGCGATAGGTCTCGTTGACCTTGGTGCCGTCATCGGCAAGGAAGCTGTGCGGAAAGCTGGAGCCGGCAGGAGCCTTCTGCAGGCGGGCCTCCGGATTTTCATAGGTGATGGAGCCCGGGATCGGTTCCACGCGGGCAAAGGCGGTGGAACCGGCGACGAGGGCGAGAAGGGCTGCGGCAAAGATGGTTTTCATGGCTGCTTTTCCTTGTGAGGTTGGTTGAAGGCCGCCTTGGCGGGCCGAGTTGCGGGTCATGATGCTGGGGTCGTCGAACCCCATCGAGCGCTGATCTTGGCGTGCCAGAAGCGGCTGCGGTTTGCCTTGATCAGTGGTCACAGATTGTCAGGACGGATGCCGCCGATCTATTGAACCTGGGTTTGAATTGTCTCAGACCTACGTATGATTTTTTGAGACTTATGTTTTGAATTTGAAGTTCGCCTCGGGCGGATTTTGATTTGCGTATGTTTTAGGCGTTGATTTATTGGGAAAATATCTAGTCGAGTGGCCATGATTGACATGGTGCATACTTCGGTATGGTCGTGATATACATTCATATTGTTTCACCCGTAGGCGCGCTGCCGTAACCTCTCGGGCGGCCGGTAGAAAGGTTCTGTCCGGCACGCGGTTCATTTGGAACAGGAGAGAGACTATGGATTCCCATGCTGCAAAAGCGCGACGGAAGGCTCCGCTCGCAACGCCGGCGGGCTTTGCCTCCGAAGCGGTTCAGGACATCGCCGGCGCACTGAAGGTGCTTCTTGCCGACTGCTTCGCGCTCTACATCAAGACCAAGAACTTCCACTGGCATATGAGCGGACCGAATTTCCGCGACTATCATCTGCTGCTGGATGAACAGGCCGACCAGGTCTTTGCCATGACGGACGCAGTGGCGGAGCGGTCACGCAAGGTCGGCGGCACCACCATCCGCTCCATCGCCGATATCGGCCGGCTGCAACGCATCCTCGACAATGACGCCGACTTTGTTACTCCCCAGGACATGCTTGCGGAACTGCGGGACGACAATGAACGCCTTGCCACCTTCATGCGCCAGGCCCACGAGGTCTGCGCCACCTATAACGATGTCGCAACGACGAGCCTGATCGAGCAGTGGATCGACGAGACTGAAAATCGGGTCTGGTTCCTCTTTGAAACCACGCGCAATAGAAACTAGAATTCCGACAGTTGCCCATTTCAGGCGGTCGCAAGCGGATTGCGGCCGCCTTTTTCGTTTCTCAGTTGGTCCGCGATGGTGCATGGCCTGAACGTACGGCAGCAGGCGCCTCGCAGCCGCTTTGGGGCTACGGGACCGCCTGCTTGTCGGTCGTTGTGAAAGATGGTCTCAATCCCGTGTGATCCACGGTTCTTCAAGCGGAAGTCCAAGCAGTTCGCTCATGGCTCATGAGGTTCGGCATGTGCGTCGCCATGCCGCCGGCGTAGTGCCGGTTACCCTTCGGAAGACCCGCGACAGATGGGACTGGTCGGCAAAGCCGCTATCGAGTGCGATTTCGCAGAGAGGAGCTTCGGTCTCCATCATCAGGCGTTTTGCCAGGTCCACCCGGCACCGGCAGACGAAATCGTGCGGTGAGGTACCGAAGCTCGCCCTGAAGGCCGCGCAAAAATAACTGGGGCTGAGCCGCGTCAGTTTTGCCAGATCATCGATGCTGATCCGTCCCGCAAGATTGTCTTCGATGAAGCGCCGGGACCGCTTGACCTGCCATGGCGCAAGGCCACCCGGCGCATGCAAGGGGATTGTGTCATGACGCTCGGCGAAGGGCTGCTCGTTTGCAGCAAGAGCAGAGGCGCGGCGCATGAAATCGATGGCAGTCGATGCGTCATGGCCGACCAGAGACATGGCCTGCAGCAGCAATTGCGTCACCTGGTTGTCGGCAGGGACCGGAGTCCCCATCGGCTGCGCTGGCGCTTGGCGGTTGTTTTCGAGTGACTGAGCGATCATTATGGACATTGAATTTCCCATCCCTCTGATGTCTTCGGATGGTATTTTCGGTCGATCGTCGCTGCGGCGAAATTGTACTGTGATTGGTCGTTGCCAAACGACAGTGCTAGCCTTGCATACACAGGTATAGTTGCCGCTGGTCTGCGTCGGACGGTATGGAAACCTGACTGTCAATTATCGGGATATCGCAGCATGCCGCCCAATCCCCTTGTTCTTGTTGTCGATGATGAACCACTCGTTCGCACGTCGGTCGACAGCCTGCTGCGTTCGGTCGGCTATCGTGTGAAGAGCTTTGGCGCCACGCGCGAACTGTGTGACGACAAGGCTAGCCTGCAGGAGGCCGACTGCCTCATTCTCGATGTTCGTCTGCCCTTTACCAGCGGTCTCGATTTCCAGCAAAAGCTGACCGAGATGGGATGCGAGATCCCGGTCGTCTTCGTCACCGGACATGGTGACATTCCCATGTCGGTGCGGGCGATGAAGGCCGGTGCGGCCGACTTCCTGCCGAAACCGTTTCGCGATCAGGACATGCTCGATGCGGTCGCCGCCGCCTGCGAAAGGCGCACAGCCGCCAGGGGCGAGGACAAACTGGACGGGGAATTGCGCGAACGCTTTCTGTCCTTGTCGGCGCGAGAGCGGCAGGTCATGGAAATGGCGACAAGCGGGCTGATGAACAAGCAGATTGCCGGTCAGCTCGCGCTCAGCGAAATCACGGTCAAGATCCACCGCGGCAAGATCATGCGCAAGATGAAGGCCAAGACCTTCGCCGACCTGGTGAAGATGGCCGATGCCATCGCCCGTTCCAACGGTATTTCTGATAGCCGACAAACCTAGGTATAGTCGAAAGAGAGCCGGAAAGAGCCTATGTAAGGGGCATGGTGAAACCGGCACGACCGGAGATTGGCAGATCAAGGTGCATGCTTCCCGGCTCATTTCAGTGATCGACGACGAGGCCGAAGTCCTTCGCGCCACGAGCAGCCTCCTGCGGTCCTGTGGTTTCGATGTCGCGACCTTCTCGTCTGCCGAGGATTTTCTGCACTCATCAAGCAACGGCCGCTCCGCCTGTCTGATTACCGATGTCCAGATGCCCGGCATGAGCGGGATCGAGCTTTTCGCAACGTTGAGGGCCAAGGCGGATCAAGTCCCTGTCATTTTCATCACCGCCTTTGCCGAAGCGCCGGTGCGCCAGCATATCGAAGCACCCGTCTGCGTATTGCAGAAGCCCTATCAGGCGGAAGCACTGCTCGCCTGCATCGAGCGGGCGACCAACGTCCAGCCGCAAGCCTGAGGGGCGCCGCAGCGCCCCCGCCTCAGATTATCTCTCAAATCCGAGATTGCCCCGGAAGGGCGATGAGATGCCGTACCAGCGGCCGCTCATGACCCTGGTGAAAACCGATGAGCTGGCCGTGGACTTCCGCATCCGCATGGGATGCGCGCTCGTGCTGGCGCAGATGTTCCGCCCAGGATTCCACTAAGAACCATTCCACGATCTGCCCGGGCTTGGCCGCGTCCTCGCTCACGCCCCAGAGATAGGCGCCGTCTCTGCGCCGTGCTTCCGCATGCAGGTTGAGCACCCGGAGGAATGCTGCACGATCGTCCGCGGCAACGGTATACTCGACGAGCACGAGGACCGGGCCTTGGGCGTGGTCAACTGTATCGGCCACGATGGGCTCTGGCCAGTGGTGGGAAGCGGAGAGATCGTCCTCACCCAGCGGCAGTTTTACGAGATGTACCAGAAGTGCCGTCAGTGTCAGTCCAGCAGCGGCGATCAGCAGCGTCGTGGTCAGCCCCAGCGCTTCAGCCGTCTGGCCCCAAAAGATGCTGCCCGCCGTCATGGCTCCGTTGAAGACCGTCAGGTAGACCGCCAGGGCCCGCCCGCGCACCCAATTCGGCAGAACGGCCTGGGCTACGCCATTCAGCACCGTTAGCGCCGCAATCCAGGCGCTTCCCAGCACGAAGAGGCATGCCAATGCCGCCCATTGCGGCGGTGCGAGTGTCAGCACGACCATGACGCCGGCGCTGAGGACGGCAGATCCGAGAAGGATGGCGTCGGAACTCAGACGGTTGCGCAGTCTTGGCAGGACGGTTGCCCCGCCGATGGCGCCGGCCCCGACCGACCCGAGCAGCAGGCCGTAAAAGCTGGCGCCACCGCCGAGCAGATCCTTGGCGACGAGCGGGAGAAGCGCCCATGTCGCACTTGCAAAGATGAAATAGACGCCGGCCCTGAAAAGCACGACATGCAGCTTGCGGCTGGAGCGGGCATAGCGCAGTCCGGCGCGGAAGGCGCCGAGGAAATGTTCCGGGATATGGTTGTCCGCAGACCGCGGGCTGCTCCACCAGAGGAGTGCGCCGATTACGAAGAGATAGGTGGCGAGATCTGCTGCATAGGCAAAGGCTGCACCGAAAGCACCGAGAAGAATACCGCCGACCGCCGGGCCGATGGAGCGCGAGACATTGATGCCGACCGAATTCAGCGCGATCGCATTGCGCAACTGGGATCTCGGAACGAGATCCGGCACCATGGACTGCCAGGCCGGCCCCGCAATGGCCGCCGCCGTGCCGCCGATGAGCGTCAGGCCGATCAGGAGCTCTACGGTGATCAGCCCGCGCCAGGCAAGCAGCGTCAGGGCAAGGCTGACCGCAAGCAGCACCACCTGCATCCCCATCAGCAACTTACGCCGGTCGAGAATGTCGGCGAGCACGCCGGCCGGCAGCGCCAGCAGGAAGATCGGCAGTGTGCCGGCGGCCTGGATCAGCCCGACGGCACCCGGAGAGGCGGAGAGATCGGCGACGAGCCAGGCGCTCGCGACGTCGCGCATATAGGTGCCGGTATTGCCGATCACCGTTGCGCTCCAGAGCACGGCGAAGGCTGTATGGTGAAACGGAGCCAGTGCGCTGCCGGCCCCCGTCTTGTCAGGCTGCGTTTGGGTCATGACGGTCACCTCTTGAAAATTCGGTGCGAAGGGGAGCCCCTGCGGCCACAAGGGCAGGGCGCAGACACAAAAAGGCCGCCGCGGGTGAGGCGGCGGCCTGGTCAGCGTGATCCGGCTCAGCTCTTCACGAAGGCCAGGAGGTCCGGGTTGATGACGTCGGCATTGACGGTCAGCATGCCGTGCGAGAAGCCCTTGTAGACCTTGAGCGTGCCGTTCTTGAGCAGCTTCACCGAGATCTCGGCGGAAGCCGCGATCGGCACGATTTGGTCGTCGTCGCCATGCATCACCAGCGTCGGAACGGATATGTTCTTCAGGTCTTCCGTCTGGTCGGTTTCCGAAAAGGCCTTGATGCCGTCGTAATGGGCCTTGGCACCACCCATCATGCCCTGGCGCCACCAATTCTGGATCACGCCTTCATGCACGGTCGCACCATCCCGGTTGAAGCCGTAGAACGGGCCGGCCGGAACGTCGCGGAAGAACTGGGCGCGGTTGGCGGCAAGTGCCGAACGGAAGCCGTCGAACACTTCGATCGGCAGGCCGCCCGGATAGGCTTCCGTCTTCACCATGATCGGCGGGATGGCGGCGACCAGGACAGCTTTCGCCACACGGCCCTGCGGTTCGCCGAACTTGGCGACATAGCGTGCCACTTCGCCGCCACCGGTGGAGTGGCCGATATGGACAGAATTGCGCAGGTCGAGCTTTTCGAACACGGCCGAGGCATCGGCGGCATAGTGGTCGAGATCATGACCTTCGCTGACCTGCTGCGAGCGCCCGTGGCCACGGCGGTCATGAGCCACGACTCGGTAGCCGTTGAGGAGGAAGAACAGCATCTGCGCGTCCCAGTCATCTGATGACAGCGGCCAGCCGTGATGGAAGACGATCGGCTGCGCATCCTTCGGACCCCAGTCCTTGTAGAAGATGTCGACGCCGTCCTTGGTGGTCACATAGTTCTCGGTCATTGGTATCGTTCCTTCCTGTTGAAGTGCGTTGAGGGTTTCCGAGGCAAAGACCGGGAGCGTCGTTGCCAGCGAAAGGGTGGCGCCCGCGAGCAGTGCCTGCCGCCGGGACAAGAGAAATTCGTGTGTGTTATCCATCGCTTGGTTCCTGCTGATTGGATGATCTGAGGTTAGGGCGTGGCGACCGTTCGCTCTTGTCGCCTAGGCCGATTTTTTGGACGTTTGACCGCTCGCTTCCGTGCGGACGACAAAAAGAAAGGCCGCGACCAGGCCGATATGCTCGAAGAAGGCGTTGGTCGCGCCGGTGCGCTCTGGCCCTTCCGGCATCGTCCAGAACTGCAGCGCGATGAAGGTTGCGGCGAGCGTGAAGGCGGCAAGCGCCAGGGCTCCAACGCGGCGATAAAGGCCCGTGATGACCATGGTAGAGGTCGCCAGTTCGAAGGCGATCACGCCGGCCGCGAAAAGGGGCGCAGGCAACAGGCCGAAATGGGTCATTTCCTGGATGGCGCCGTTGAAATCAAAGAGTTTCGTGAGCGCACCCTGGATATAGGCCGAGCAAAGGGCGCTCAGCATCAGAACCTTTGCCGTGGAGCCGTTCAGGGCGTTCCACCGCGTGCTTGCGGCAGGTTGGTCAAAGCGTGTGATATGGGTCATCGTCTTCTCTCCTAAACGGCCCAGCAGGAGCAGCCGAGCGCACCGAAAAATCCCTTGAGATCGCTGATGGGAAGGCTGGAGGTCCAGGCTCCCGCGTGGTCATGGCCATGCAGGCCGCAGTCGTTGGCGCAGCCGCAAGACGAGATCGCGTGACGGCGCAGCGAGTTCTTGCCGGCACCTTGCGGTTCGCCCCAGGCGGCATAACCTCCGAAGGTCCTGACCGGCGACCACTCGGGCATGGCGGGCGGAAGCCGCGGACTATCGATGCCGCTGAACTCGCCGGCGCCGTACACGACCTTGCCGCCAACGATGGTGAGATCGGAGGTCAGGAAGGAAATCTCGTCTTCCGGACAAGAGAAGTAATCCTTGCTCGGCACGATCAGATCGGCGAACTGGCCGGCCTCAATCCGGCCCTTGCGCCCTTCTTCATTGCTGAACCACTGGACCTTTTCGGTCCACATGCGCAGCGCCGTTTCGCGATCGAGGCAGTTCTGCCGCGGATACAGATACGTGCCGCCCACGGTCTTGCCCGTGATCATCCAGGAGAGCGAGACCCAAGGGTTGTAGGAGGCCACACGGGTCGCATCGGTGCCGGCCGAGACATGCACGCCGCGATCCAGCATCTTGGCAATCGGCGGCGTTGCTTCGGCGGCGCCATGACCATATCGCTCGACGAAATACTCGCCCTGATAGGCCATGCGGTGCTGCACCGCGATGCCGCCGCCAAGGGCGGCCACGCGGTCGATCGACCGGTCTGAAATGGTTTCCGCATGGTCGAAGAACCAGTTGATCCCGGTGAGTGGCGTATCGCGATTGACCTTCTCGAAGACATCGAGCGCCCGCGAGATCGTCTCGTCATAGGTCGCATGCAGGCGCCAGGGCCAACGGTTCTGGGCAAGCACCCGAACCACCTCTTCGAGATCGCCCTCCATCTCGGGCGGCATATCAGGGCGTGGCTGCCGAAAATCCTCGAAATCCGCCGCGGAGAAGACCAGCATCTCGCCGGCGCCGTTGTGGCGGAAATAGTCGGTGCCCTGCTTGTAGGTCACCGAGGAGGTCCAGCGGAGGAAATCCTCCTTCTCTTCTTTCGGCTTCTGGGTGAAGAGATTATAGGCGAGCCGGACCGTTAGCAGGTCCTCGTCCGCCAGTTTCTGGATCACGGCATAGTCATCCGGATAGTTTTGAAAACCGCCACCGGCATCGATCACCGCGGTAACGCCCAGGCGGTTGAGCTCGCGCATGAAATGACGGGTCGAGTTCACCTGATAGTCGAAGGGAAGCTTCGGCCCCTTGGCGAGCGTGGCATAGAGAATGCCGGCATTTGGTTTGGCCAGCAGCAGGCCGGTCGGATTGCCGGCGGCATCGCGCGTGATTTCGCCACCCGGCGGATCCTTGGTATCCCTGGTAAAGCCGACAGCGCGAACGGCAGCGGCATTCAGCAGCGCGCGATCATAGAGGTGTAGCAGGAAGACGGGCGTATCCGGTGCGATCGCATTGATTTCTTCGATCGTCGGCAGGCGCTTCTCGACGAACTGCTGCTCCGTGAAGCCACCGATCACCCGAACCCATTGCGGCGCCGGTGTAATCGCCACCTGGCGGCGCAGCATGTCCATGGCATCGGCCAGCGAGCGAACGCCATCCCAGCGCAGTTCCATGTTGAAGTTCAGCCCGCCACGGACGACATGGGTGTGATTGTCATTGAGCCCGGGCAGGACGCGCTTGCCGCGCAGGTCGACGGTCTTCGTCTGGGGGCCGGCATGTTTCATGATCTCGGCATCGCTGCCGACAGCGAGAAACTTGCCGTCCTTGATCGCAATCGCCGTGGCCGACGGATTGGAGCGATCGAGCGTGGTCACGAGTCCGTGGTAGAGGATGAGGTCAGCATCCACAGCAGTGTTCCTTCTAAACGAGGGGAAAAGGAGGTGTCCGGTCCAGGTCCGATCGGTGAGTGGCCTCAGCCGCGACGCTCCGACGGTCCGGGGCCTTTGCCCACGGTCAGCGCAGCGCGCGGTTCGGCGCGCTCGGTGGCGGCCGAGACGGAGGGGCGACCGAGCGCAGCTTTCGCCAACGGAACGATCTGTTCTCCGATGAGAATTCCAAGCAGGCCGACCAGAGCGATGACCGGCGGGGCAGGGGAGCGAACGTTCAGGACGCCGTAGATCACGCCCACGAGCAGCCCTGCTGCGAGAGAGATGAGATAGAGTTTCATCATCGTTTCCTTCTTGTGCGCGCGAAATGGATAGGGGTGTCGTCCACCGGCGCCTGGCGCGGGAGGGGCGCCGCGCCAGGCTCAGGTGGTCGTTCCGGTTGGGAGGCAGGACGCGGAACGACCGGCGGGACGCATCAGTGGCCTTCGGCCGCGTTGAACATCGTCTTGGCGTAGGTGACGCCGAGGCCGTAGGCGCCGCCGAGCTTCTTGGCGATGCCGGTGGTCGCCTCATAGGTCTCGCCGCGGGCCCAGTCGCGCTGCAGTTCCAGGAGATACTGCAGCGAGGTCATCGGCTGGGCGCCGGCCTGCACCATGCGGTCCATGGCCCGGTCATGCGCTTCGGTGCTGACATCGCCGCAGGCATCGGCGATGACATAGACCTCGAAGCCCTGGTCGAGCGCCGAAAGGGCAGGGCCGACGATGCACACGCTCGTCCACAGGCCGCACAGCACGATCCGCTTCTTGGCGATGCGGTTGACATCGGCGATCACGGCCTGATCTTCCCAGGTGTTCATCGACGTGCGGTCGAGCATGGCCTGGCCGGCGAAGGTGCTGGTGATCTCGTCAAACATCGGACCGGAGAAGCTCTTCTCGGCAACGGTGGTCAGGATGGTCGAGACGTTGAAGGTCTTGGCGGCATTGGCGACAAGGGCTGCATTGGTGCGCAGGTTGACGGCATCGATGCTCTTGGTGGCAAAGGCCATCTGGGACTGAAAGTCGATCATGATCAACGTGTGATCGCCGGCATTCAGGAGGCGGGTGCCGGGAGCGGCTTTGGCTTGAATGGTCATTTCTCGTTTCCTCGGTGCTTGGGAGAAGCAGTGACGAGGAGAGAATGCCTTGGGGTGCTATCGGTCTCTTGTCGGTTAGTCAGCCGTTTTGGACGTTTCGCCGATCTTCATGCGGATGGTGGCATCGGTTGGCTACGACAGACGCCGCGCCCTCATGCCCTGAGGCGTCGATAGTCGCCAGGCGACATGCCGGTATATCGGCGAAACGCGCGCCCGAAGGCTGCTTGCGAGGAGAAACGGCAGCGGAAGGCTATTTCCGACAGCGAGAGTGTCGGATCCTCAAGGAGCTTCCGCCCGAGCAGCAGCCTTCGATTTGCCACGTAGTCGGAGGGTGTTTGCCCGAGAGCTGCCTTGAAGGATCGGGCGAAATGATAGCGGCTGAGACAGGCGACTTCCGCAAGCTCCGCCACGGTCAGATCGGCTTCCAGGTTTTCCTCGACATAATCGATCACCCGGTTTCGTCTGGCCGGGCTCAATGCACCGCTTTGATCGCCAGATGATACCGCAAGCCTGTTTCCGGAGTAACGTGACAGAAGATGCAGAGTGAGCGTCATCGAAAGCTGTTCGACGAGCAGGTCTCCGGCGGCCGTTTCATGCCGCATCTCCTGCAGAACGCGCATGCAGATCTGTCGAACGAATTCATCGGCTACGTCGGCCAGATATGCGATGTCACCCGATGCAACGGGCTGCGAGGTCAGTTCGCCCACCGTCGCAAACTGGTGCTCGGGCAGATAGAGATGCAGAATTTCGGGCAGCGGCTCGGTTATCCGGATCGAATCCTCCTGGACCCCGATCGGACAAAACCATAGCGTCCCGGAGCGGACAGCCGTCGATTGAAAACGGCCGTCACCTCGGCGATGGACGACGCCCGATGGCGTCCCCTTGAGGGCGAGAGTAATCTCCATCTGGGTGCTGCAGATGTCGGGTATCTCGCAGGCAGGATGCGCGCGCACTTCGGCGCCCAGATTGCGCCACCGCCGGTCCGCAGAAGAGTTAATGACACCCGCCTGAGGGAATTTAAATATGCCATGGTCGTGGAGTGACGACATGCGCTTTTGCCCCTCTATAAGTTCGCACCATAGAACTCCGGTGTGATCTCCGCAACGGCTGGATTTCGCAATTGCAGCAAATTCGGACTGAATCACAGCACATGGGGCAAAGACAGTTTTGGGCGGGCGGTGCTATGGCTATGCCGAGATCCTGTTTTAGGTAAAGACATGCTGCACGTGGCCAGAAACAGCGAAGTGTTCGATCGAGCGTGGCTTCGGGCCTGCGAGCATACACTTGTCTGGCAGTCAGCCGGCGCGAGCTTCTATCGGTTGTCGAACAATGATGGCGGCTGGGATGCGGTCTTTCTTCCCCGTTCCAGGGAAAGCGTGCGATCGCCACAGGCCGAGCCATCCTTGCGCCGCTATGCGAATTCCGACCTCTGGCTCGATACCCCGACCGCCATCCTGGAAGAAGACGAATACCGGGTGATGGTCTTCGATACCACAAGCATCGTCCTCGGACTGTTGTCGCCTTCGCCTGCCTCGCTGCAGGAGTTCCTGCCAAGAGCGCTCTCGATGGTTCGTGCGCTGGCGGCAGCCCATGCCGATGGCGCACAACTCGGCTCTCTGCATCCGATCGATTTTGCTGTGGACCAACAGGGGATTGTCCGCCTGCGAATGCTCCCCGCCACCGCCACCACAGGCGCCCAGACCCTCGGTGTGATCGACGAGATCATCTGCCGGGCGCCGGAGCAATTGCGACCGGTCGCACCACAATGCGACAACAGGAGCGACCTTTACGCGCTCGGCATGATCCTCTTCAGGCATCTGACCGGCATCTTCCCGCTGGCGGCCAACTCACCGGTCGAATGGCGCCATGCCCATCTTGCGCTGGCGCCCATGGATGCTAGCAGCATGTTTCCAGACCTGCCGCCCGTCATGGGGCGGATACTCAAGCGCCTGCTGGCCAAGGAACCGGCTGGCCGATACCAGTCGGCTCTGGCACTTGAATTCGATTTGGCGCGTTGCGAGCAGGAACTCAGCGAAAACGGCGCGATCAGCGACTTCGAGATCGGGCGTGTCGACGCACCCTTCGCGCAGCTTTGGACCTCTGCGCTTTTTGGCCGTGGCGAGGAAGAAGAGATCCTCGGCAATGTGCTCGGCCGATTTCTGGATCACGGCAAGCCATCCATGATTTCGGTCCATGGTCAGCCTGGGGTGGGCAAGTCCAGCCTTGTCAAGAGCGTCGCCAGAATGGCCGCCGAAAGGGCTCTCTTCATTCAAGGCAAGAGCGACCAGCACCAGTCGGAGGTGCCCTATGGTCCGATCGTACAGGCGATCAGCGCCTTCATTGATGAGGCCGTCCGTGTCGATCACGAAACCCTTGCTTCGCTTCGGAAGGCTCTTGCCCGCGAGCTTCAGGGAAATGCGTCGCTGCTGATTGATCTCATGCCGGCCATCGAAATCTTGACGGGTCCCCAGGCCAGCCGTATTGACGTGCCGGGGCCCATGGTCCAGCTTCGCCTGCAGCGGGCCCTGCGCGCGCTTCTGTCCGTGGTCGCGGCGACCATCAGCCCTCTCGTGCTGTTTCTGGACGACGTGCAATGGGCTGATGAGGCCACCCGCGCCTTTCTCTCGGTGCTGGTCAATGAACCGGTCAGGGGACTGCTTCTGATTGTTGCCCGGCGCGAACAGTTGGGCGAGGCGCAGGCCCTGTGCGAGCGGCTGATTGCCGACGCGCGCGTTTCCCTGGCCGAAGTGGCCGAGTTGCACCTGCGCCCGCTGACGCTCCAATCCACCCGCCAGATGCTCGGATCCATATTCTCGGATGCACCGGAGGGCTTGGGCGAACTGGCGGAAACCCTGCATGAGAAGACGGGTGGAAATCCGTTTTATCTGCGCAGACTGCTGCAGGCCCTGGTCCAGGACGGCGTGGTCTACTTTTCCCCGAGCGACAAAACCTGGATGTGCCGGGTGGAGGATGTCTCGCGCTATCCCGCGAGCGAAAACATCATTTCCTTCGTTGCGGCCCGGCTTGAGAAAGAAGGACCCGAGGCATTGGGCCTGCTGCAGACGATGGCCTGCATTGGCCCGGAGGCGGATAAGGCCGTGCTGGCAAGCGCGCTCGGCCTCACCGAAGACACCCTTCAGCAGCTTGCCGCCCCTCTGGCTCGTTCGGGCTTCGTCGTGCTGTCGCCTGCCAAACTCAGCTTTGCTCATGACCGCATCCAGGAGGCCGCCTATTCGCTGATGGACGCGGCGACACGACGCGATCGCCATCGCCATCTGATCGACGTGATGATGCGGGTCTGGGATAGCGGCACCAATGCCGCCGCCTTCGCCATCGCCAATCAGATCGAGCAATGTCCGGCCGACGACCTGCCGCTTGAAAAGCGGAAGCTGTTCATCGAGGCGCTATTGGCCGCGCTTGCCCATGCCAGGCGCTCTGCCGCTTTCGGTCAGGCGGTCCGCTACGGCGAAACCGCGGTCGGCCTGATCCAGGACGACCTTTGGGTAGACGACTACGCGTTGGCGTTCCGTGCCCATATCCTCCTGTGCGAGGCGCTGCTGGGAGCCGCCTCGCTCGAAGCTGCAGAGAGCCGACTTAACGATTTGTTGCAGTATGCCCGATCGGCTCTCGACAGGAGCGCCGTCTTCCGCCTTCGCGCCAACCTGCTGACGCTGAAATCCGATTATGAAGGCTCGATCGACGAGGCGCTGCTGGGTCTCGGCGAACTCGGCGTCAAGCTCGCGCGCGGCTCCAGCGAAGCGGAGCAGGACGAGGTCTATCGCGCTATCCGGCGACGATTGGACGGCAGACGGATTTCCGATCTGGAACACATGCCCCTCATGGACGATCCGCGTATTCGGGCAGCCATGTCGCTACTAGCGCCGCTCATCTCGTCGGTCTTCACGACGGACGGCCTGCGCTTCCTCCACCTCGCCAAGATGGTGGAACTCACGCTCGATCATGGGGCAAGTCCCGAATCCACCCATGGCCTTGCCTGGTTCGGGGCCATCATCTCCGACAAATACGATGCCTATGTCGATGGTCTGGACTTCTGCCTCGCAGCCCGTGCGCTCGTTGATAAATACGGCTTCGAGGAGCATCGGACCTCGGTCCTGCTGGCCGTCGATCAGGTCTCACCCTGGACCCGCTCTTTGCCTTACGCCCTGGAGCGCGTCCGCGAAGCCCTCGATGCCGCCCATGCGGCCGGCGATGTCGGATGGATGTGTTATGCGCGCAACCACCTGGTTTCCGATCTCATTGCCATGGGGGAGGAGATCCCCAACATCAGGCGCGAGGCGGAAGAATCGATCGCGGTGACCCGGCGCTTCGGTTATACCGACATCGAGCATATTCTGGCAGCGCAGCTCCGTCTGGTCGTCAACCTCGCCGAAGGGAAGCGCGATGGTCAGTCATCTGCGAACCTGACGCAGACTGCTCCCGTCGTCTCGGCGACGACCGCTTTCTGGGTGGCCTTCTATGACGGAACCTCGCTCTACTATAACGGCGCCTACGCTGCCGCGGTCGAGAAGCTGCTCGCCGCCGACGCCTTGAGCATCTTCCTGCTAGCCCATATCGATACGGGTCTTTGCAAGTTCTATCTCGGCCTCGCGCTTGCCGCATTGAAGAGAGACGCGTCCGCCGAAAATGTCGCCGATCGCCGTCTTCAGGACGTCCGCGCCCGCCTTGCCCTTTGGGCAGACCTGAACCCGCTGAACTTCGCCGACAAGCTGCTGCTCCTTGATGCTGAAATCGCCCGCCGGAACCGGAATTACGCCGAGGCCCTTGTCTTCTACGAAAAGGCCGCGACCGCTGCCCGATCCTCCCGTTTCGAGCATGAGCATGCGCTGGCGCTGGAGCGTGCAGGGGTTTGTTGCCTGGAAATGGGCAACCGGATCAGTGCCAACGCCTATCTGTCACTGGCATCAGAAGCCTATGAGCGCTGGGGTGCAGGGCACAAGGCTAGAAGCCTCAGGACGTCCCTGACCTCGGATGCGACCCGCCGCCCGTCTGCTGCGCAAGGCCTTGCCTCTGCCGCCGGCGACCTTGATACCGTCCTTGGAACATCGCTGGCTCTGTCGGAGGAGATCGTCCTTGACCGGGTGATCGAAACCCTGATGACGCGCATGCTCGTACACGCAGGGGCCAATCGCGGGCTGCTGCTGAAGATCGCCGATGGCAGGCTGGAGGCAGAGGCGTCTGCCTGGATCGAGGGCGATAGCGTTCGTGTCAGCACCATCGATCCGGATCGCCATGGTTTGAGCCCACCCTATTCGGTGATCGATCGCGCCCTGCAGACCCGCATGCCCTTCGTCATCTCCGGCTCCGATTTCGGCTCCTGGGCCGCCGACAAGGTGTCTGCTGCGGGCCGCTCGATCCTCTGTGTGCCGCTTTTGCGCCGCGGCGAACTGACCGGCCTGCTCTGTCTCCAGAACGACTATCTGGAAGGCGTCTTCGCCGCTGATACCGTGGCTCTGTTGAAGCTCCTGGCCTCGCAGGCGGCGATTTCGCTTGAGAATGCCAGGCTCTACACCAAGCTTCTGCAGGAAAACGACCTGCGCGCCCGAAGCGAGCAGGCGCTGGCCGGCGCCAGAGCCGAACTGGAAAAGAATGCGCGCCTGACCCTGCTCGGCGGCATCGCCGCATCCGTTACGCATGAGCTTGGTCAACCCTTGTCCGCTATCGCCTCCAATGCCGGCGCCGGCCTGCGCTGGCTCCGCCGCGCCGAACCGGATATCGCGGAAACGCTGAGCGTGCTGACCGAAATCGAGACCAGCGTTTCGCGCGCCCATGACATCATCCGCGCCTTGCGGGCCCTCTCGAAACAAGCGCCGAAGGTCGAGGAGATCGTCGACGTCAACGAAGTCATTCTGGAAGTACTGTGCATTGCACGCTCCGAGATCGAACGTCATGGCACCGAAATCCACCTTGATTTGTCTGCGGCCGAGGCCACTGTGCTCGGCGATGCCACGCAGTTGAAGCAGGTGGTGCTCAATCTCCTGCACAACGGCATGGAGGCGATGACCGATCTTCCCGCGCAAAGACGAAAAATCGAGATCGGCACGAGACGAAGCGGGACCGAGATCGTGGTAAGCGTGCGCGACTTCGGCAGCGGCATTCCCCCGGAGATCGCATCGCAGATCTTCGAGCCGATGTTCACGACCAAAACCTCAGGCATGGGTATGGGCCTTGCGATCTGCAAATCGATCATCGACGCGCATCAGGGCGTCCTGACCGTTGTCGCCGAGCCCATGGGGACCAAGTTCACGTTCTCGATCCCGCTGAGTTCGGGAGGTAACGGCTGAGCTTCGCGCGCGTTCCTGATCCTCACGGCAGCAACCTGAGGGCTGGCTTGATTAATCAGGCCTAAGGGCGGCGCCCGAGCCTGGCCGCGACCTCGCGACGGTCCTCCGCAGTGAGTGCTGCAAGCCGGTCGACCAGGGCGGACTGCAGCACGCTTTCGGCGGTCTTCATGCGTTCGGACTTTTCCGACAACAGTCGTTCGAGAGCGGCCGGATCGAAGGGGTCGGCCGTAAGGACGGCCCGAAGATCGGCGATATTGGTCTCGGCGAGATCCCGGAAACTCGGGTCTTTGCGCAGCAATTCGGCGACCTGCTGCCGGGCTTCCGCCGGAAGCGCATCGAACAGCATGTTACGGGACACCTCGACCGCGCGCAGGGGCTGTGGCGGATGGATGAACAGCGCATCGCCGATCATGAAGCCGATGATCAGGGCGTTAAGGCTCAGCGAGCCCAAGAAGATCCGGCGATGCATGCGTGAGGGGATAGCCTCGACAAGCCGTGTTGACCGTCCGTTGCTCATGTCGTGCTCCGTTTCATCATCTGCTGTCTCATGCTTCAGGGTCAAACTCTATCCTGGTTGAGTTATGACCCTAGGGTGCCGTGATGAGCGCCAAGGGGTTTTCGGGCAAGTCGAAAGTCAGTGTCGGTCGCTCAAGACCGGGCAAGAGCATCGCCGGATCGATGCCAGCCGCACCAAGCCATAGGCCACAGCACAGGGATGCCGCCATGCCGAGCGCCGGGCGCCAGCCGCCAATGATCCCAATCAGGTCTTCGATGGCAAGCCGCAGCGAAAAAACGGCGGGCCGCTCCGCCATGGTGTCGCGCGCTACTGCCAGCGCGTCAGCCTCACGCCGCGCATCGGCGAGCAGCCGTGCGGTCAGCGCGTCCGAAGGCGTGGCCTCGATGCGGCGGATCTCGGCGAAGAGATCGTGCATACGGTCGTCATTCATCGGCATAGCCCAAGGCCTCCTTTTGCGATGACAGTGCGCTGCTGAGCGCACGTTTTCCTCGCGCGGTGAGCGATTCCACTGCTTCCACCCCGATGCCCATGATCGCGGCGATCTCGGGATTGCCTAGTCCTTCGAGAAAACGCAAGGACACGGCAAGCGCCTGGCGTTCGGGAAGCTCGGCCAGCGCGCGGCGCAGGGCATTAAGCCGTGCTTCCTGCTGCAGCCGCGCGATGATGGTCGGATCGGTAGCGCCAATCTCGCCCGAAACCCCGTCGATGGGAACGGAATGGCGGCGGGCGCGCAGGCGGTCCAGGCAGAGATTGGCTGTCACCCGATAGAGCCAGGTGCTGACTTTCGCCCGGGTTTCCCACGTCGGAGCCGCCCGCCAGAGCCGGAGCATGGCTTCTTGCGTGATGTCCTCCGCTTCCGATCTGTTGCCCAGGAGACGCAGTGCCTGGGATAGAACTCTTGGTGACGAACGCTCGATGAGGCGTTGCGCGGCGCGGTCATCGCCTGCGGCAAAGGCTTCCAGCAGACATGTCTCTTCGTCCTGCAAGCGTGCGCGCGTCCTCTTCTCGGTCAATGTTCGCGCGAGCATCAGCCTCTCCAGCATGCCCGCGGGCCGTTGCAGGCAGGGCCATGCGGGTTTGATCGCGCCCGGCAGCATCGAGACTGTCACCCTAAGCTTTCCCCATGGTTCGCGACAAGGACTGTTGGGTTGAACGAGGCAAAATGCGGCTTCCGTCGCCACCAAACTTTTTCGCAGCGGCGGCGACGGAAATTGCATCCGGCGCCGTTCAACCCTGCATTCCATTCACGGCCGCGAAGGCCTCGTCTACGATCTGGAGCCACACATGAACAGACGCAGCTTTATCATCAGCCTTGCCGGCCTTGGCTTCGCCGCTGGCGCATCGAGGATTGCACTCGCCGTCGAGGGCGGCGCCGGCATCCAGGCGGTGATCGCCATCACCCAGGTCTTCGGCAACGGCCAGCGGCTAACGGCGCTGGCGCTGGATTATGGCACCGAGATCGATACGGACGGCCTGTCTGCGCTGGCGTTTATCGTCGCCGATCGCACGGTGACGCGCGTCTATGCCAACACGACGGCGGATCTCTCCGCCGAAGGCCGCAATGGCCGATTCGTCATCGTCGAGCTTTCGCCCGAGGATGCCGCAGCGCCGGCCTATATCCAGGTGAAGCGGGATGTGGTCCACAAGCCTGCCAAGGCGAGCGTCGTCCAGGCTGAAGCGGTCAAGACGGTGTCGGGTGACGAGATCGCCGCAAACGGCACGGCTGTTGCCAACACGGCCCAGAAGAACCTGATCGTCGACGAGTTCAAGCCGCTCGTCTACACCGACCCGGCAAGTGGCAAGACGCTTGCCTACAATCTCTTCATCCCGCGCGACTACGACCCCGCGAAGCGTTATCCGCTGGTCAACTTCATGCATGACGCGGGCGTGACCTCGACCGAAGTCGACCGCACGCTGGTGCAGGGGCTGGGCGCGGTCATCTGGGCCGATCCGGCGGAACAGGCAAAGCGCCCCTGCTTTGTCGTGGCGCCCCAGTTTCCCGAGCAGTTCGTCAACGACCAGTCGGAGGACTCGCCCTATCTCGACCTCGTCGTCGGGCTGGTAAACTCCGTTGCTGCCGAGTATTCGATTGACCCGAACCGCCTCTACACGACGGGACAATCGGGCGGCGGCATGCTGTCGATCGCCATCAACATCAAGCATCCTGACCTGTTCGCAGCCTCCTTCCTCGTCGCCTGCCAATGGGCGCCGGAACTCTGCAAGCCGCTCGCCAGCGACAAGATGTGGGTCGTGGTCAGCGCCGGTGACGTCAAGGCCTATCCCGGACAGAACGCCATCATGGAGGTTCTCGAAGCCGAAGGCGCCAAGGTCTCGCGAGCCGAGTGGAACGGTCGGGCTACGCCCGCAGAGCTTTCCGCTGCGGCAGCCGAGCTGGAGAAGACCGGTGGCACGCCGATCCTTTATGCGCATTTTGCCACTGGCACCGTGCATCTCGCGGGCCAGGAGGACAATCCCGGCTCCAACCACGTCAACACCTGGCGGATCGCCTACCAGATAGAGCATATCCGTGACTGGCTGTTCCGGCAGACCAAGGCCTGAACAGGCACCCTGTTCCTGCTTCGGAGGCATCACCGAATGCGACTGGTATCCGTTGGAAAGAGGATGAACTTGATGAAACCTTTATTGACAACCATGCGCGGCCTGTGGGGTGGGGTGAGCATAATGGTGAGTTTGACGGCGGGAGGTGCCATGGCGGAAGGTGCATTCGACAAGGCTCTGGGTCTCGACCCGTCACGCTATCAGGTCGTCAACGTCACGGTTGATGGCAAGCCCATGGCGTTGCGCCGCTATGACGCCGTCTATGTCGGTAAGCCCGTGACAATGGCAACAGAGCAGCCCGCCCGGCGCATGGGGCCGGGCGGAAGTCCCTCGGGCGCGGATACGCAAACCCTAACCGATCCGCTGACATACCAGAAGCTCAGCATCTTCGTCCCGGGAACGGCATCCGAGACCTCGGCAATCATCCTGAGTGTCAACAATGGCGGATGGTTCGCCAGCGAACTTCAGCCCGGTATCGAAGACGGCGGTGCCTACCGATCGGACAGCGATACGGACAAGGCCGGGGCAGCGCTCGCAGCCGGCTATGTCTATGTTGATCTCGGCAGTCGCGGACGCGGCATTGTCGCGGCCGATGTCAGCCTGCCGGGCAAGGCGCCGGCGGCCGTGATCGATGCCAAGGCCGCCATCCGTTATCTTAGGCTCAATGATGGGACGCTGCCGGGATCGGCAGAGCGGATTGTCATCACCGGAACGTCAGGCGGAGGTGGCCTGTCCTCTGTGGTTGCCGCCAGCGGCAACAGTCCGGACTATCTGCGCCAACTGGCCGAGATTGGTGCAGCCGGCGTTGCGGAGGACGGGACCAGCAGTCTCGATGATGACGTCTTCGCCGTCATTGCCTATTGCCCGATCACCGATCTTGGGAACGCCGACATGGCCTATGAATGGCTCTATAACGGCATCCGCACGACGCAAAACACCGCAGACAATCGCTGGAGCGAGCGGGCCAAGGCGGCGTCTGCCGAACTTGCTGCCGCCTATCCCGCCTATCTGGACGGTCTGAGCCTGACCCGCGCCGATGGTACGCCGCTGACATCTGCGACCATGAAGGCCGCGGTTGCCGACGAAGTCCGCAAGGAGGTCGAGCGCCATGCCGCAGCCGGCGGAACGATCCCGGCGCGCGGCGAAAACTTCGAGATTACCCTGCGACAGCGGGGCGGGGAGAGGAAGCTTGAGGTGCCCAACGACTGGGTCACGGTCGAGAACGGCTTGGTGACTGCATTCGACATCGATGCCTACCTCGGCTTTGTCGCAAAGACCGCTGCACTGAAGAACGTACCGGCTTTCGACCGTACGGCCAACACGGGCAACGAAGGGGTTGACGGAGAAAACTCCCTGTTTGGCGCCTCCACCCAGGCCTACTCGAATTTCAGCGCCTTCGGCTGGAACAACAACGACGTCAAAGGCGATGGATCCGGCCCTGATGATACCGGTCTGGATTGGGCAGGCTATACAAGCGGTGCGGGGGCAGCGCTTGCCGAGCAGGTCCGCTTGATCAATCCCATGGCCTATCTGCGCACCGAGGCGCAGGCGGCACCCTACTGGTACATCCGCCACGGCATGATCGACCGAGACACATCCTTCGCGGTCGAGCTCTCACTTGCCGCAGCAGCCCGCATGGACGACGACGTGAAATCCGTTGACTTCCGGCTACCGTGGATGACCCCGCACAGTGGCGACTACGATGTGCGGGAAGCCTATGCCTGGCTGGCAGGTGTCCTTGCGCGAGACGATGTCGCGCGACCCTGAAGCGCGAAAAAGAGACCGACTTCAAGGCGTGGAGCGGGCTTGCATCTGGCCGACACCCTTGTGGGTGTCGGCAGTGTTTGCTGATGCGGGAGAACTTTTTACGGTCTCCCAAGCGACTTGAGGTAGGCGATGATGTCAGCGCGCTCCTGCTCCCTGGACACGCTGATGGTCATGCGCGTTCCACGCACCAGGCGTGTCGGGCCCGCGAGGTATTTATCGAGCGTGTCCTCGGTCCAGGTGATGCCGGAATTCGCCAGCGCGGAGGAGTAGTCATAGCCTTCGACGCCAGCAGCCTTCCGGTCGATCACGCCGTTCAGTGCCGGTCCTGACTTGTTATCGCCCTGAATCGAATGGCAGGCGGAACAGCGGCTGAACAGCCGCTGCCCATTCGCCGGGTCGCCTGTTCCGGCTGCTGCGGCCTGGTCAGCAAGAGCAACCATGGCCAAAGACGAGATCAAACGCAGTGCCTTGCCCATGGTCATGCCTTCAAGTCCTCCGGATTGATGGGCAAGGTTCGGATGCGCTTGGCCGTCGCCGCAAAGATGGCGTTGGTCACGGCGGGGAAGACGGCGGATGTCGCGGCCTCGCCGATGCCGCCGGGCGCTTCGGCGCTTGGCACGATATGCGTTTCCACATGCGGTGCCTCGTCGATGCGTAGCGGCAAGTAGGTGTCGAAATTGCCTTGCTCGACGCGGCCGTCTGCGAATGTGATGGCGCCATGAAGCGCCGCCGTCAGGCCGTAAAGCGCGCCCCCTTCCATCTGGGCTGCGATCGTATCAGGATTGACCGTCAGGCCACAATCGACCGCCGTGAAGATGCGTGTCACCCGAACCGTTCCATCGGCCGCCACCGATACGTCGGCAACCATGGCCAGATAGGTGCCGAAGGCGAACTGGACCGCCACGCCGCGACCCTGCCGCTCGGGAAGTGCTTCGCCCCAGCCCGCCTTTTCCGCAACCAGCTGGAAGACTTTCAATGCGCGTGGGTTCTCCGAGAGGAGCCTCTTGCGATAGTCGACCGGATCCGTCTTTGCCGCCGCGGCCAGTTCGTCGATGAAGCTCTCGACCACGAAGATGTTGTGCGACGGTCCAACACCGCGCCACCAGCTCGTCAGCACGCCCTGCGGCTCCACCTGCTTGAACTCCACCTGGATGGCCGGAAGCTTGTAGGGAGGATGGGCGGCCCCTTCGACGCCATCGGGGTCGACGCCGCTCTGCATGACAGGCGGTGCAATCCGGGCGAAGATCGAGGATCCGGACACCCGGTGGCTCCAGGCAACGGGGTTTCCGTCGCTATCAATGCCGCCGGATATGCGGTCATAATAATAGGGTCTGTAGTAGCCGTGCTGGATGTCTTCCTCGCGGCTCCAGATCACCTTGACCGGACCCTTGACCTGCTTTGCTATCTTCACCGCATGGACAATGCCGTCGACTTCCAACCGGCGGCCGAAGCCGCCGCCCACGATGTGATTGTGGATAATGATCTTTTCCGGCGGCAGGACTGTCACCGCCGCGGTGGCCTGCTTGGCGGACGACATGTTCTGTGTGCCGACCCACAATTCGCAGGCATCGTCGCGCACATGAACGGTGCAGTTCATCGGCTCCATAGCCGTATGCGCCAGGAAGGGCAGTTGATAGACGGCGTCGATCCGCACTGCGGCGGCGGAAAGTGCGGCTGCCACATCTCCCTCGCTGCGCGCCACGGCGCCCGCCTGCTGCGACTGTTCGTCAAGCTGCCGGATGATATCGGCCTGGGACACGGTCCGGTTCGGACCGTCATCCCAGGTTATGGCCGCAGCTTCCAGGCCCTTCTTGGCGGCGCCCGTGTGGTCTGCAACCACGGCTACGGAATCATCTGTTACGACGACCTGCCGCACGCCTTTGATGGCCAAGGCCGCCGGCTCGTTCACCGACATCGGCTTGCCGCCCAAGACGGGCGATATCGCGATGGCGGCAATCCTGGTCCCGGCCGGAGAGGCGTCGATACCGTATTTCAGCGTTCCGTTGGTTTTCCCGCGCGTGTCGAGACGCTTGCGGGCGGTGCCGAGAAGCTTGAAGTCGGACGGCTGTTTCAGCGTGATGGCCTCGGCGGGAGGCTGCGGGAGAGAGGCGGCCCGATCGACCAGTTCGCCATAGGCCCGTCTGGTCTGTCCATCCGGATGCAGGACAAAGCCGTCTTGCGTGCGACACGACGCAACGTCGACATTCCATTCCGCGGCTGCGGCCTGCATCAGCAACTGTCGCGCCGTCGCACCGGCCGTTCGCAGGGGCGTCCAGAACGCGCGGATGGAGGTCGAGCCGCCTGTGGTCTGGCGGCGAAGCATGGGATGGCCATAGAGCGCCTCGTTGACAGGCGCAGGCTCGATCCTCACCTCGTCGAGCGACACATCCAGCTCCTCGGCAATCAGCATCGCCTGTGCGGTATAGATGCCTTGCCCCATTTCCACCTGCGGCATCACGAAGGTGACGAGACCCCGGCGGTCGATCCGGATGAAGGCGTTTGGTGCAAACTCTTCCGCCGCGAGGAGGGTATTGGGCGCAAATCCGAGGTTGACGACGAGACCGCCGCCGAGTGCTGCACTCGCCTTCAGGAAATTGCGTCGGTTCAAGCGGGGAGCGGATAAGGTGTTCGACATGATCTCTTCTCCGTTCAGGCGCTGGCGAGCTTGATGGCGGCACGAATGCGTTGATGGGTTCCGCAGCGACAGACGTTCCCGGACATGGCGCTGTCGATGTCGGCATCGGTTGGTTCCGGCGTTTCAGCCAGCAGTGCTGCGGCCGACATGAGCTGGCCCGACTGGCAATAGCCGCATTGCGGGACTTCCAGCTCTATCCAGGCGTTCTGCAGCGCCTTGCCATGCGGCAGGGTGTCCAGGGCTTCGATCGTCGTGACCTGGCTCTCGGCAATGCTGTCGATGGACGTGACGCAGGAGCGGGTCGGAATGCCGTCGACATGGACCGTGCAGGCGCCGCACAGCGCCTGGCCGCAACCGAACTTGGTTCCCGTCATGCCGATGACGTCGCGGATGACCCACAGCAGTGGTGTGTCGCCATCGACATCGACTGAATGGGTTTGCCCGTTGATCTTGATGGAAAAGGCCATGCGCATGCTCCGTTGAGGACCTGTCGTCCGGCGGAACATGACTGGATTATTGGCGTGGATAAACTGCCGTTTGCTGCACTCGTTATATAGTCTGGCTAAACAATTGGCACGGTGGACGAACCCGCTGATCTCAAGGTTCGGCCACGCTCCGCGCCGCTCAATCGGCCGATGCGCGTCTCAGTTCCGAGCAGGCATCAATGAAGGCACGCAGCTTCGGCTGTGTCTGGGCAGCCTTTGTGAAGTAGAGAAACAGTCCGTCCGTGCCGGGTGAATAGTCGAGCAGAACGGGCTCGAGCTGGCCGGAGGCAACCCGGTGGGATGCGTGATAGGTGGAGGAATAGATCAGCCCCTGGCCGCGCGCCGCGAGCCTTTGCATCAACTCGCCATCGTTGACGGTCACGGGACCGCTGGGCTCGATGCTGATGTTTTGTCCATTCTCCAGGAATTCCCAGCGATAGATATCGCCCTTCTCGGGGCGGCGAAACCTGATGCAATTATGCCTGGCAAGGTCCGCCGGAACCATGGGGCGGCCATGCTTGCGGAAATACTCCGGCGATCCGAAGACCGCCCAGTGAAAGTGCGGCGACAGCCTCACGGCGATCATGTCCTGGGCGATATAGGGGCCGATGATGATCCCGGCATCATAGCCACCCGCCACGAAATCATGATGCCGGTTGCTGACCGTGATATCCACCTTGACCTTCGGCCATGCCGCGCAGAAGTCGGGCAGGATCGGCTCGATCACAAACGGCACCGCAAGGCGCTCCACCAGCAGCTTCAGGGTGCCGGAGGGTTCGCTGGATGCACCCGAGGCCTGGTTCAGGCTCGCCTCGATCACCTCCGTCGCCGGTGCAATATCGGCCAGCAACGCTTCCCCGGCCTCCGTCAGCGCGATCCGTCGCGTGGTCCGGTGAAACAGCGGCGTACCCAATCGACGCTCGAGCTTCTGCAACGCCTGGCTAACCGCTCCCGGCGTCACCTCAAGGTCCAGGGCCGCCTTGCGAACGCTTTTGTTATTCGCGACCGCCAGGAATTCGGCCAATCCATCAAACGGGTTCTGGCGGGCCATGTTTCCCCATCGACTCCCCTGGGCATCACCTGTGGGCCACCGCTTCGAGCGTCAGGTCGCCAATGATGCCGCACACTATCCGGCAGGAGTGAGAAATCAAGGAATTAAGGGAATACTGAAGCCGCATCATGCCGTCCCGGTGTTTCGCGATCAGCCGTTTTCCACTGGAAGCTGAACGAACATTTCAATAAGGTGCAACCGCGCCCGTCGCGCATGGTGGAGTGAGTTGCGGTATGACCTGACAGTCTGGATCGCTTGTGCGGTTGCTGGCGGTTGCATGCTTTCGGGCGGGCCGCTGTTTGTGATCGTGCATGTCATCGCCTTGGATCTCACCCCGCATCCGCTTCGGCGGGCAAAGGTCTTTTTTGTGCTGGTCGCTGCTGTCAAGCAATGAGCCGCCTCGCTCAATACCAGCCACGCCCTCGTTCACGTCACGACACGATACGGCATCAAGGCGGCTGGGGCGCTGTTTGTGGGTGGAGATTATGGGGATTGAAGTGAGATATACTTTGAAATATTTGAGCTTTTTGTTCCTGATGTTTCTTTCGTATCCTCTGCATGGTCAGGATTTTGGAGTCTATAATGTTGGTGACTTGGGGTTATCATTTTTCGAAGATATAAAGACGAATGAGCTCGGGAGCGAAGTCGTGTTGTATTGCGACGATCCCCATGATGAACTGCCTCAGTCGATGGAACTCATACTTCCACTGAGAAATAGCGATTTAAATAACTTTTCATTTCCTAGAGCTCGTGAAGACAAGTCGTATTCCGGCTATGATAGATTTTACACATCTAGATTTCAATTGTACCTGTCGATATCAGGCGTTGACGATTTGAAAAAACATCCAATCGACCATCCCTACATAAGCAGTCTTGATAAAATGGTTTACTCTGTGGAGTCGGAGGGTGAGGAAGATGGCCCTGATGATTACTTATGGGGAGCGTATTTTCATTTTTCCAACAAAATTCCGGGGCAAGTTATCAAATATATCATTGAAAACGAAGATGTTTATATCAATTTGAACTCCTGGAACAGAATTATCAAAAGTATAAAAATCCCAAACGAGGGCAAGGCGCTAGCCTTTAAGAGGTATTTAACTTCGTGTTTTCAAGAAAAATAATTTAGCCTGATTTAATAGAAGAGGCACATGCCAGCGGGATTGCTTTGAACTAGGCGGCCCGATTTAGAATGGCGACACCTGGTTCTAGGCAGACGTCGGCTACGGAACTTGAGGCATTTTTAGTGTCTCGGTCCCAGCCATAGGCGGCGGTAGCAGGACGATGCGCATTCAGGCAAGGCTAGTGGCAAAGCGATTGGCCAGGGCTGCGAGACCGCCTACCGGCGGCGGCAGAACGCGCCGCCGCGATTGCCAGGCCACCGGATCTTGATCCGATGGCAGAGTTCCTTGCGATTCCGGTTGGTCTTGCGGGGCGCCAACTGGCAGCCGTTACAGTCGCAGCAGCGTCTTGATCGCACGCCTTTCGTCCATGGCGCGGTAGCCTTCGGCGACATCGGCGAGCGGAATCTCAAGGTCGAAGACGCGTCCCGGATTGATCTCTCGTTTGAGCACCATATCCATGAGGTAAGGCAGGTAGCGGCGCACGGGGGCAGGGCCGCCCATCAGGCTTTTCTGGGCGAAGAATAGGTCCTGACCCGCGATCTGGACGCCGTGTGGCACGCCGACAAAGCCGATATGCCCGCCAGGGCGCGCGCAACTGATCGCCTGGGACATGGATTCCTGCGTGCCGACGCATTCGAGCACGGATTCGGCGCCGACGCCGTCGGTGATCTCCTTGATCCGTTTCACACCGTCATCGCCGCGTTCTGAGACGATATGAGTGGCGCCGAATTCGAGCGCCAGATCCTGCCGGCTCTTGTGGCGGCTCATGGCGATGATCCTCTCGGCGCCCATCTGCTTGGCGGCCAGGACACCCATCAGTCCGACGGCGCCATCGCCAACGACAACCGCCGTCGAGCCTTCCGAAACGCGGGCCGCATCGGCGGCATACCATCCGGTGCCGAGCACGTCAGAGACGGCGAGCAGGCTCGGGATCAGGTCGTCATCGGGCATGTGCGGGGTGGCGACCAGCGTTCCGTCAGCGAGCGGGATCCGCGCATAGGGCGCCTGCGCACCCGTCATGAATTCCCGCTGCTCGCAGGAGGACTGGAAGCCGAAGCGGCAATGCGGGCAGGTATTGTCCGAGAGGCAGAACGAGCCGACGACAAACTGGCCGGGCTTTACTGTCTTCACGGCCTCACCGACCTCGACGACGACACCGCAATATTCATGGCCCATATTGGCAGGGCCATTCATCGGCTGCAGGCCACGATAGGGCCATAGATCCGAGCCGCAGACGCAGGACGCCGCAAGTTTGATAATGGCATCGGTGGGTTTGAGAATTCTGGGTTCAGCGACCTCTTCGCAGCGGATATCGCCTTTGCCATGGAGTACGGTTGCCAGCATGGGTCTTGTCCTTTCGCCGGGCTGTCAGGAAATACGGGTCATGCGCATCGGATAGGTGCCGCGCTCAAGCAGCGGCGTCACGCCTCCATCCAGGCGCCCGAGGCGGATCAGGTCTCGCGTGGAAATATAGTCGCCATGGAACAGGGCAAGATTTCCCCAGGGGATGTAGTAGCACAGATCCCCCGGAGCGGCATTCGGGAATGGACCGCGCGCTTCAGGATTGAGCTTGCGCGGCAGGTAGGCGATCTTCTCATTCGTTGAATAGTCAGACACCTCGACCTCGAGCGGCAACATGGAGGCGAAGTCGCGCGCCGATACGTTGTCAAACAGGGTGGCGGTGAAATTCTGGTCACTGAAGCTGAAACGCACGTTCATCAGGGCCTGCTCCTGCGCATGGGTGAATGGAGGTAGCAGAGGGCTCAGTGCCCCGGCCATTAGCAGTGTCCTGCGGGTCAGACGATAGTCCCCGTTCACTATGTATTCTCCCAATTGGAGCGCGCGGCCCAGGCGGTCAGCGAAGAGCCGAAGAGGAGACCGCTGCCAGCTTCGGCCTCGTCAAGGCAGAAACGGGAGAGCCACTGGGATTTCTGTGCGTCGCGATAGGTCAGCTCGGTCATGGCCTACATCATCCTTCGAAAGTGGCGACATGCCGTCTCTCGCGTCCTTTGTAGTCCGTTGCGATTGTCCCGATTAGCGGGGTCATATCGTATGGATTTATCGATAGGAGCCATCAATGAAGGATCTCCCGCCCAGTGGGGCAGAGCGGGAGATCGCGTCGCATGTTTTAGCAGGCACGGGTCAGCGCGTGGCGAGGAAGTCTATGATGGCCTTGCGCTCCTCGGCCTTGGCGAAGCGTTGCGTCATCCTCGTCCCCTTCACCAATCCTCCGGGATTGGTGAGGAAGGTATCAAGCTGTGCCGCATCCCAGGTGATGCCGGCGCCCTGCATGGCAGGCGAGTAGCGGAAGCCTTCCACGCTCCCGGATGCCCGGCCGATGACGCCTTGCAGATGCGGGCCGACGCCATTGCGCGTGCTGTCGATCTGGTGACAGGCACCGCAGCGCTGCTGGAACAGCTTCTGGCCGTCCGCCGCATCCTGGGCATGGACCTGCGGGACCAGCGCGGTGACAAGCACGACGGCCGCAATCTGCTTCGCAATGCCCAGCATCAAGCCTGCTTCTCCTGGAACGCCGTCTTGGAGAGTGGCAGGCTGCGCGGTCGCTCCGTCGCAAGCACGGCGACGGCATTGGCGATGGCAGGCGGCACGCCCGGCAGGCCCGGCTCCCCGATGCCGCCGATCGGTGCGCCGCTTTCGATGATGCGGACATGCACCTTGGGCATGCGGTCCGGCGTCAGGATCTGATAGCCATCATAGTTGCGGGCCTGGGGAACACCGTCGACATAGACGACTTCCTCCAGGAGTGCGGAGGACACGCCGAGCGCGACGGCCGAGTTGACCTGATGCTCGATCACCCGCGGATTGACCACCGTACCGGGGTCGATGGCGACCCAGACGTCGTGCACCACAACCTGGCCATCCCCGAGCGAGACTTCGGCGATCGTCGCCACTTCGCTTCCGAAGGGGGATGCCATCGCAACGCCCCGGGCGCGACGGCTGCCATCCTCTGCCGCAAACGGGCCGCGCTTCCAGCCGCCGGAGAGCTCGGCCACCGCCTGCAAAAGCGTATGATGACGCGGGCTGTTCTTCAGGAGCGCCAGACGCAGTTCATAGGGATCCTTGGCGCCGGCATCCGCCATTTCGTCGAAGAAGGTCTCCGAGAAGAAGTCGTTCATCGAATGGCCGACCGAGCGCCAGAAGCCTATGGTCGCTGGATCGTCGACATGGATCTGGGCAACGCGCTTGTTGGGGATCGCATAGACCTTGCCGGCAATGCCCTCCACAGTGGAACTATCGACCTTGTCGGGCTGGCGGCCAAACCAGCGTCCGGAGGGACCTTCGCCCAATGCCACAGCGGAGAATGCCGTGGGGTTACCATCCTGGTCCAGTCCCGCCCGGAAGCGAACAGCCGCCATGGGGCGCAGGGCGTCACGCAGGAACTCCTCCTCGCGGCTCCAGACGAGCTTGATCGGACGCCCGACAGCCTTGGACAAGAGGATGGCCTGCGGATACGGATTGGCGCTCTGGTAGAGGAAGTGGCGGCCGAAGAAGCCGCCCAGCATCGGCGAATGGATGATCACCTTCTCCGGCGCGATTCCGGCGACCTTGGCGGCATCACCCTGGAACATCTCTGGCGCCTGGTTCGGAACCCAGAGCTCGAGCGTGCCGTCCTCGTTCCAGCGGGCAACCGCGGAGGGCGGTTCCAACTGGCCATGGGCGAGATGCGGCGCATCATAGGTCGCTTCAACAACCTTGGCCGCTGCCGAAAGAGCAGCGCCCGCGTCCCCTTCTTCCTCGAAGGTCACGCCCTCGCCGGTGGTGGCCTTCAGCTTTTCCATATGGCCGGCGCTGGAAAAGTCCGCAGGCATCGCACGCGGCGTGCCGGCTGCGGCTTCAGTCCACGAGACCTGCAGCGCCTCGACTGCCATGCGCGCACGCCACCAACTGTCCGCGACGACTGCCACGGCTCCGGGAAGCGTGTGTACCGAATGCACGCCCGCACGTGCCTTGATCTCGGTTTCGTTTGCCAGAGCGCCCGGTTCCTGGCCCAGCCGCGGGCTGTGCTGGACCGCGGCGTAGAGCATTCCCTCAACCTTGGTGTCGATCGCATACTGCGCCTTGCCCGTCGACTTCGCCCTGACATCCAGGCGCTCGACCGGCTTTCCGATCCAGCGGAAATCCTTGGATTGGCGCAGCGTCACGGTTTCCGGAACCGGCAGACCCGCGGCGGCCTCGGCGATCTCGCCATAGGCGAGGCTGCGGCCAGATGCGGCATGCAACACGCGACCCGGCTCTGTCGAAAGCTCTGCCACCGGCACCGACAGCCTTTGGGCCGCCGCTTGCAACAGCATGCCACGCGCAGAGGCACCGAGCTTGCGCATGATGTCGTAGCTTGAGCGGACAGAGAAACTGCCGCCGGTGAAGCGGAGACCGCCCATGAGGCCGTAGTCCGGGCCGGGCGGTGCCGCCTCGACCACGAAGTTGGTGGGATCGACATCGAGCTCCTCACCGACGATCTGTGCCATGGCGGTGAAGATGCCCTGGCCGCCTTCGATGAAGGCGCTGCGGAAGAACACCGTGCTGTCGGGGCGGATCTCGATGAAGGCCGGAACGCGCGTTCCGGGAGCAGCCGTCGCGGCGGCCTGGGCCAGTGCCGGGCGGATCGTGCCGGGCAGGGTGACGCCCAGAACAAGGGCACCGGCGACCGTGCCGAGGAAACCGCGCCGCGAGACCTTGAACGGCATGTCATGGCTCGAGGCAACAAGGGCGGAGTCTTTGCTGATCTGGTTCATAGTGGTGATCCCTCCAATCAAGCCTGGGCCGCTTGGCGCACGGCGGCGGCGATCGCATTGTAGGTTCCGCAGCGACAGAGATTGACCATGGCAGAGGCAATATCGTCTTCGGTCGGCTGAGGGGTTTGCTTGAGCAGAGCGGTCGCGGCCATGACCTGGCCGGACTGACAGTAGCCGCATTGTGGCACCTGGTTCGCCACCCAGGCCTCGACCACCTTCTGGCCGACAGGATCCTCGGTGATCGCCTCGATGGTGGTGATCTGCATGCCGACCACGGTATCGATCGTGGTGACGCAGGAGCGGGTCGGCTGCCCATCGACAAGCACCGTGCAGGCACCGCATTGCGCCAGACCACAACCGTATTTGGTGCCGGTCATGCCCAGCGTATCGCGCAGCACCCAGAGCAGAGGGGTATCGGCTTCGACATCCACTTGCTGCGGTGTTCCGTTGATGTTGAGTTCCATGTGAGGTCCTTCGATCGGTTCGGGTGAGAAGGGGCGGGACCAGTCCGCGGACTATTCCATGGCACACACTATCAAGCGCATTTGATATGCATTAGTCGGCCCGGGTCGCTTAGATTTATCGACGACGACCATAAATGCCGAAATGTGAGGTTTGCGCGATGGCCCGGGAAGATTTCAACGACCTGCTCTGGTTCCTGGCGCTGGCAGAAGATCGCAGCTTCACCAAGGCGGCGGCCAAGCTTGGCATCACGCAATCGACGCTCAGCCACACGATCAAGCGTCTGGAAACCCGTCTTGGGCTACGACTTCTCACCCGCACAACGCGCAGCGTTTCGCTGACAGAGGCCGGGGAGCGCCTGTTCGACGCGATTTTGCCGCGCATCACGGCGATCCGCGGTGAGCTTGCGGCCCTGTCGGACCTGCGCGACAAGCCCGCTGGAACCGTTCGCATCACACTGTCGGATCACGCACTGGAAACGCTGGTCTGGCCGAAACTGCAGCCGATCCTGAAGGACTATCCCGACATTCGGGTCGAACTCAGCCGTGACAATGGCTTGCGCAACATTGTCGAGGATGGGTTTGATGCGGGGGTTCGCCTCGGCGAAAGCATCGAAAAGGACATGATCGCCGTTCGGATCGGCCCGGACTGGCGCATGCTGGTTGTCGCATCGCCTGCATATCTGGCGGACAGGCCGATGCCGCACCATCCGCAGGACCTGGTCGGCCATAACTGCATCAACATGCGCCAGGCGACGGGAGGTGGGCTCTATGCCTGGGAATTCGAGAAGGACGGACAGGAGTTGCGTGTCCGCGTGACAGGCCAACTGACTTTCAACACGACCTACCCGATGGTCGAAGCGGCCGTAAAAGGGCTGGGTGTCGCCTATGTTCCCGAAGACCTCGTCGCTGCCCAACTCGCCTCAGGCGCGCTCGTGACCCTTCTTGAGGAATGGACGCCACCTTTCCCGGGTTACTACCTGTATTACCCCAGCCGTCATCACAACGCGCCTGCGTTTCGGGTGATCGTCGATGGGTTGAAGCAGAAGTAGTCGCGCTTTTCGGCTTGGCAATCTGAAGGTGACGCTGTGGGCGCCCCAGCAGCAGTTGTTGCCACTTGCAAATACGTGGTGGGTAGCGCGCCAGGGTTCTCCCGACTTTGCTAGGCTGCTTCCCGCCATCGGCAAGTCCAACTCAGATGCTCCGGCGCAGCACGGCCGTTGGTTCGACCAAAACATGCTGTGCGTCTGCACGCCCCTCAATGCGGCTCAGCAGCAGCTCGCTTGCTCGCGCGCCGATTTCTGCCGGGCTCTGATCGATGCTTGAAAGATTCACAAGGGGCAGTTTGGCAACCGAACAGTCGTCATAGCCGATCACCGCCAGTTCCCCCGGCACGTCGATGCCGGCGTCGTGACAGGCGGAGAGAAGCCTCAGACCATCCAGATCCGACCATGCAAAAACAGCCCTCGGCCTGTCAGGCTGGGCAAGGAGGGCAGCGAGCTCTGTATCGCGTGGTTCGCTTGGATGCGGCAGGCGCAGCATCCGGGTCCATTGCTCCAGTCCCAGCCGCTGCATCGCGGCCCGATAGCCGGCTTCGCGTACGACGGCGACCACCGAGCCGGGATTGCCAGTGCGGTCATAGCTGAGCATCGCAATATCGCGGTGACCGCGCGCATAGAGCGCCTCCACCGCCACCTGTGCGCCGCGGAAGTCATCGGAATTGACGGTGTCGTAAAAGGCTGCCTGCGGCTCGTGATGCGCAATCGCCACGATCGGGATCTGCTTGGCATATTCGGCAATGACGGCGCCCGAAATCTGCGGTCCGATCAGGATCAAACCGTCCATGCGATTGTCGATCATCGATTCGATCATGGACGTCTCGATTTTCGAAGCGGCCCGGCCGACCCCGACCATCGCCTTGAAGTTGGCTTGCTCAAGGCCGGCATCAATGCCCTCCAGAAGCACGGGCACAAAGGGATTGGTGAGCTCCACCACGAGAATGCCGACTGTATGGGTTCGCCCGCGCATGGCGCGTGCGGCTGTCGAGGGGCGGTATTTCAAGAGGTCGATGGAGTTTTCCACCTTGCTGCGCAAGGCGTCCGAAACCCCGTAGGCATTGCGCAGCACTTTCGAGACTGCCGCGACGGAAACACCGGCATGCTCGGCAACATGGCGTATCGTCACCCGATCCGTTGGCAGCGCAAGCTTTTGTTTTTCCATCGATAATCCCGTCCGCGTGTCGTTCTCGCTATCACTATATGCAAAAAGCTCTTGCGCGGCAAACAAGTTTGTAGAATGATATACATAGAACGATACACAAAATGCCTTTTGCTGCGAATTCGGGTGCGGCAATCGGAGGAGAACGCCCTGATGGATAGATCGTCATTGTCCCCTGCCAGCCTGCCTTCCGGCAGCAAGAGCTTCGCAACCGCCAGAATGATTGCCCCTCGCACCGATGCCGGGCAGGGCACCGCAGGCAGCTTCGTCGCTACCACATGGCAGCTGTCCGAAGTTCCGGCGAAGGCAACGCTCAAAATCTCCGCGCTTGGTCTCTACCGCGCCTTCATCAATGGCAAGCGGGTGGGAGCGGACCTCCTGACGCCGGGCTGGACCTGCTATGACGACCGCATCGCCTTCCAGGTTTACGAGGTCGCGGATCTGCTGCAGGCTGGCGAAAACAGGCTCGAGATCTGGCTCGGCGACGGCTGGTATCGCAGCCAGCTTCTCTGGGCCTTGAACCCGATCTTCAACTGCTGGGGTGACCGTGTCGGCGCCATTGCCGAGCTCGAAGCGGATGGTACAGCCTTGCTATCGACGGACGCCACTTGGACAAGCGGCCTGACCCCGGTGACCCGCAACGGCATCTACTACGGTGAAGATTATGACGCCCGGATCCTGGCGCGTGCCGAAGCCGGCGTGGAGGTGCTTGATTTCGACAAGGGCCTGCTCGTCCAGCACGAAGCGGATGCCGTGAGGGAACTCGAACCGCTTCTGCCCATCGAGCAGTGGCAGGATGCCGAAGGCCGAAGCCTCTATGATTTCGGCCAGAATGCTGGCGCCTATATTCGGCTGCGGCTCAGCGGAACGGCGGGCGCCTCGGTCCGCGTCGAGCACTCCGAAATCCTGGGGCCAAACAAGGCCTTCGACAACCGGAACTATCGCAGCGCCCGCGCCGAGCTTCGCTACATCCTGTCTGGCGAGGGCGAGGAAATCTATGCCCCGCTCTTCACCTTCATGGGCTTCCGCTATGCCCGCATCACGCTTCAGGGTGATGTGAAGATCCTGTCCATCGAGATGGTGCCGATCAGCTCGGTGCCGGTCGCATCAGGGGGAATCTCCACGGGTGTCGCGGCGGTCAACCGCCTGGTCGAGAACACCATCTGGTCGCAGCGCTCGAATTTCATCGAGATCCCCACGGATTGCCCGCAGCGTGACGAGCGCCTGGGCTGGACGGGTGATGCGCAGGTCTTCGCCGGAGCCGCCTGCTGGCTTGCCGATAGCGAGCGCTTCCTCGCCAAATATCTGCGCGACGTGATGCATGATCAGCGGGCCAATGGCGCAATCCCGCATTTCTCGCCGGATCCGACCCGGCTGCATCCGATCGATACGCGCGGCGACTGGGCAGGCTCTACCGGCTGGGGTGATGCTATCGTCATCATCCCGTGGCAGCTCTATCTGCACTACGGAAACCGCGAGGTTCTGGCCGAGTGTTTTCCGGCCATGATCAAGTGGCTCGACTATCTCTGGGGCATCTCCGACGGGCCGATCATTCGTCCGCCGGCGGTGTGGGGCGAGCATGGCTTTACGTTCGGCGACTGGCTGCAGCCGGTCGGCGACAATCGCAAGCCGCGACCGACCGTGGCGGATGATTGCGCGGCCACCCTCTATCATTTCATTTCGACCGATCTCACCGCGCGCATCGCCCGCATCCTGGGGCATGAGGATGATGCCCGGCGGCTGGCGGATCGTGCCGAGGCGATCCGTGCCGCCTTCCGCACCGAGTTCTTTTCCCCGTCCGGCCGCATTGCCCATAATGACCAGACATCCTGGTCGCTGGCCTTCCTCCACGGTCTCGTTCCGGAGGACTATGAGGCGGCCGCCAAAACCTATTTCCGCCGCGTCGTCGAAGAGACTGATGGCGTGATCGGCACCGGTTTCATCGGCACGCCAGCCCTGCTTCCGGCGCTCACCCGGCTCGGCATGCTGGATCTCGCCGAGAAGGTGTTCCTGAACCGCAAGGTGCCGGGCTGGCTCTACCAGGTCGAGCGCGGCGCGACCTCGATCTGGGAGCGCTGGGACGCGATCGCAGAGGATGGCTCGATCTATGATCCCGACATGAACAGCTACAATCACTATGCCTATGGCGCGGTTTGCCAGTGGCTGTTCGAGGATGTCGCCGGCCTGAAGCCGACGGCGGAAGGGGCTGGTTTCACACAGATCGATGTCGACCCCGCCATCCTGCCGGCCCTCTCCCCCGTCAAGGCCTGGCACGGCAGCAAGAAGGGCCGCATCGAAGCGGAGTGGACCCTATCCGGTGAGCAGGTGACCTACCGCGTCGCGCTGCCGGAGGGCGTCAAGGGGCATTTCCATGCCACGCCGTCGCGACGCAATGTCGTCGTGGATGGCCGCGAGCTTGCCGCTGGAGCCAAGGCCGAGATCGGCGCAGGCGAGCACACCATCACCTTTCGCATATGATCCGATGTCGGGGGAAAGACCCCGGCACGGCGCGTGGTAAAGTGGTCAATAGAGGAGGAAACGACCATGACAATGAAAGCAGGAACTTTTCTCGCCGCGTCGCTCGCCAGTCTTCTGGCCAGCGCGGCCCATGCAGACGTAACGCTGACCTTGCTGGCAGACACCAACCCGGAATCGACCATTTTCCTGGATGTTCTGACCAAAGCTTACGCGGAAAAGCGACCTGACATCAGCTTCGATATCGAAAGTCGTCCCGGTGGAGCGGAAGGCGACAACATGATCAAGACCCGGCTGGCCACCGGCGAAATGGCGGATATCTTCCAGTATAATTCCGGCTCGCTGTTCAAGGCGCTGAAGCCGGAGCAGACGCTGGCCAATCTCTCCGATCTGTCGAATGTCGGCAATATCTCCGACAACTTCCGGCCGGTTGTCAGCGCCGCAGATGGAAGCGTCCGAGGCGTTCCCTTTGGTCCCGCCATGGGCGGCGGTATCTTCTACAACCGGAAGATCTACGCCGAGCTCGGGCTTTCGGTGCCCAAGACCTGGGCAGACTTCATTGCCAACAGCGAGAAGGTGAAGGCGGCCGGCAAGGTGGGCATTGCCCAGACCTATGGGGACACCTGGACGTCGCAGCTCTTCGTGCTCGCCGACTTCTATAACGTCAACGCTGCCGCACCCAATTTTGCCAAGGATTTCACCGAGAACAAGGCCAAGTTCGCCACCACCCCTGCGGCAACCAAGGGTTTCGAGCGCCTTGAGCAGACCGGCAAGGCAGGGCTCTTCAATGCCGATTTCGGTGCTGCGAAATTCGATGACGGCATGCGCATGGTCGCGACCGGCGAGGCGGCCCATTACCCGATGCTGACCTTCGGCATTGGCAATGTCCAGCAGAACTATGCCGCCAATCTCCCCGATCTCGGCTTTTTTGCCCAACCGGGGGATGATGCCGCCAAGAATGGCCTGACGGTCTGGATGCCCTCCGCGCTCTACGTGCCGGCAAGCGCCGAAAACGCCGAAGAAGCCAAGAAATTCCTCGACTGGATTGCTTCGAAGGAAGCCTGCGAACTGATGGCGAAGGCGGTTCCGTCAGGTCCCTATCTGATCAAGGATTGTCAGCTTCCGGCCGATGTTCCCCAGGCGGTGAAGGACATGCTCCCCTATTTCGAGACAGCGGGCAGCACCGCACCGGCGCTCGAATTCCTGTCTCCCGTCAAGGGCCCGGCTCTCGAGCAGATCACGGTTGAAGTCGGCTCCGGCATCCGTCCGGCCGCAGAAGCAGCGGCCCTCTATGACCAGGATGTCGAAAAGCAGGCCAAGCAACTCGGCCTGCCGAACTGGTAACCTCCCGCCAGTCGCCCCGTCCGGTCGTTGAAGTCCGGGCGGGGTCTGAACCGGAGAAGAGACATGGTTACACAGAAATCACCCTATCCCTACTGGTTCGTGCTGCCGGCGGCGATCGTGTTCACGGTCCTGTTCCTGGTGCCGACAGTCGCGTCCTTCTGGTTCAGCCTGACACGCTGGGACCTGTTTTCGGCCGAGTTCATCGGCCTTGAGAACTACCGTCAGTTTCTGCGCGAGCCTTTCCTGATCCAGGGAACGGTGAACACGCTGATCTATGCCATTGCCACCTCCGCCACGAAGACCGTGATCGGCCTTTTGCTCGCCGTGCTGTTGACGTCGGGGATCTGGGCTCAGGGCTTTCTGCGCACCGTCGTGTTCTTCCCGGTTCTGGTCTCGACCATCGGGATCGGGATCACCTTTGCCGTCCTGATGCATCCGACCAATGGCATGATCAACGTTGCCCTCGGCGCGGTCGGCCTGCCGGGGCCGGGCTGGCTCACCGACCCGTCGCTTGCTCTCTATTCGGTGATCCTTGTCGATCTCTGGAAAGGGGTCGGGCTGGCAACGCTCATCTACATCGCCGGTCTCGCCACCATCAGCCAGGACTACTACGAAGCTGCCAGGATCGATGGCGCCACCCGCAGGCAGATGTTCTTTCGCGTCACTGTGCCCCTGGTCCGCCCGGCAACCGTCACGGTCGTCACGCTCTCCCTTATCGGCGGCTTGAGAAGCTTCGATCTGATCTGGGCGATGACACGCGGTGGCCCCGGCTTCTCCTCCGACGTTCTCGCCAGCGTCATCTACAAGCAATACCAGGCCGGCTTTTATGGATTGTCCACCGCCGGCAATGTCATCCTTTTCCTGCTGATCGGGCTGATCATCCTGCCAATGACGGCCTGGTTCAATCGTCGGGAGGTGGACCTATGAGCCGCCGCCAGTTCTATACGGGCCTCGTCTCGCTGGCTCTCGCGTCCGTCATCTTCATCCTGCCCTTCGTCTTCATTTTCCTGACGGCGGCCAAGACGAGGCAAGATGCATCGCGCCTGACATTTTCCTGGCCGGTCGAGTGGCAATTGTGGGAAAACTTCCTGCAGGTCCTGCAGACGCGCAACTACCTGCTGCTGCTCGCCTATTTCAATTCGACCGTCATCACCGTCGCTGCCGTCACGCTGCTCGTGCTGTTCGGGGCCATGGTTGGCTATATCCTGCAGCGTCGCCCGTCCCGCTGGAACACGGTGATCTATGGTTTCGTGCTGGCTGGCCTGATGATCCCACCGGCAGTCGTTCCGACGATTTGGGTGCTGCAATCCATCGGTCTGTTCAAGACGATCACCGGCATGATCTTCATCCAGGTCGCCTATGGCCTGGCCTTCTCGGTGCTGCTGTTCCGCAGTTTCATCGCCACCATTCCGCGGGATCTGGACGAGGCGGCCCTGATCGACGGGGCAACGCCGCTGCAAATCTTCTTCCGGGTGATCCTGCCGTTGCTGAAGCCCGTGACGGTCACCGTCATCGTCGTGCAGTCGATTTCGATTTTCAACGATTTCACCAACCCGCTTTATTATCTGCCGGGCCGCGAGAATGTGACGGTCCAGCTCACCCTCTATAACTTCCAGGGCCAATTCCAGACGCAGTTCAACCTGCTGTTCATGAACATCCTGCTGGTCACCATCCCGCCGCTTATCGTCTACATCTTCTTCAACCGACAGATCGTGGCCGGCATGACCGCCGGCGCCGTCAAAGGATAGTCGCATGACCAGTGTCGTTCTCAAGGATATCCGCAAGAGCTTCGGCAGCCTTGACGTGATCAAGGGCATCGATCTGACCGTGGAGAAGGGTGAGTTCTGCGTCTTTGTCGGCCCGTCCGGTTGCGGCAAGTCCACGCTGCTCCGGATGATCTCTGGGCTCGAAACCTCAACGTCGGGGCAGATCATCATCGACGGCGAAGATGTGACCCATGCCGAGCCCTCCAAGCGCGGCATCGCCATGGTCTTCCAGTCCTATGCGCTCTACCCGCATCTGACGGTTCGCGACAATATCGGCTTCGGCCTTTCGCTGGCCGGCCTGCCCAAGAAAGAGATTGCCGCGAAGGTGGAGAAGACGGCCGAAAGCCTGCAGCTTTCCCATCTGCTCGATCGCAAGCCGAAGGCTCTGTCCGGCGGCCAGCGTCAACGGGTAGCGATCGGGCGCGCGATCATCCGCAATCCCAAGGTATTCCTGTTCGACGAGCCGCTTTCCAACCTGGACGCTGCATTGCGCTCGCAGATGCGGATGGAACTCACCGACCTGCACGCCAAGCTCGGCGCCACGATGATCTACGTCACCCACGACCAGGTCGAGGCGATGACCATGGCCGACAAGATCGTGGTCCTGAATGCTGGACGCATCGAACAAGTCGGCTCCCCGATGGACCTCTACAACAATCCTGCAAACCCCTTCGTTGCGGGCTTCATCGGATCGCCGAAAATGAACCTCTACGATGGCGAGGTTGCCGCCGCAGAAGGCTGCAAGACCTACGGCATTCGCCCGGAGCACCTTGTCCTGTCAAAGAGCGAAGGCAAATGGCAGGGCCGGGTCCGCCATATCGAACGGCTGGGTGCAGACACGGTCGTCTACCTCGACCACCCCATGCTGAAACAGATCGTTGCCCGCGTATCCGGTGATTTCGAGATTGCCTTGGTAGAGGTCATCTACGCGACGCCGATGGGTGGCAAGGAGCATCGGTTCGGAGGATAGGTTCAAGTCGCAAACCGCCACCGGAAGGGGTGTAGATCCGATTTATCTCCCCGAAGGGTTGCTTCTCCCGCTTTGTCGGTCACAATACGTGCGGGAGGCGGGGGATGGTATACTACGCGCATTCCGGCAAGGCCGCTGACAAAAGCGACTGGCAGGGGCTGAGAGACCACCTCCTGGCCTTGGCGGAACGCGCGACCGAGATGGCCAGGCCGTTTGGCCTGGAGCGTGCGGCCTATCTGGCAGGGCTGACGCACGATCTCGGCAAATATACCGTGGCATTTCAGCGCTATATCGAAGGACGCGGATCCAGCATTGACCACTCCACGGCAGGGGCATTTGCCATGCTGGGCGACCTGGCCACAGGTGTAGATCGAAGCATCGCGCAACTCATTGCCTATTGCATCGCCGGCCATCATGCCGGTCTGCCGGACTGGCTGGGTGAGACGGCTGCCTGCCTGACGCGCCGGCTGGAGGGCCAGCCCGCGCCGCTTGATCCGGTATGGCGCACGGAACTGCCCGTGGACGCGGGCGATCTCGTGCCGAAGGCGCTGATGGCGAATTTTTCCCGTGACCCCCAGCGCGCCGCGTTCCAGTTCTCGGTCATGACGCGAATGCTGTTTTCGTGCCTGGTGGATGCGGGGGCGTGGATCGAAACTGCGGCGATCAGGAAGGTAATGTGGCGGTTCCCGTCGCCTCTTCTCGGAGCCGTGGATCGAGACTTTACGAAAGGTGACGGCGCCACAGCGATAGAGGCTCGCCCATCACGGGACGTGGATACAAATGCTAGTATTGCGGTTTGGCGCCACGTATTCAAACGTCGGATAATTTGCAGACGATCTGTCAGCCCACAATGCTTTTGGGGAAAATTGGCTGGGGAACCTGGATTCTCACATTATTTCAAAGGCTTAACAAAATAGCCTTTGATTTTCCTCTGTTTTCCTGCCGCGAGCGACCGTGGATGCCATCTTTGTGCCCTGGCTTTGGGCCGACGTCAACTTGGCGGGAGAGCGGCAATTATTTCCGCTCGGGAGCGTCAAGCCTGAGGTGAGGTGAGCATTGTCGATGGGCAGCTAAGCGCCGTCGTTTCAGTCGCTCGCACTGCAAATAAAAACGCCCAAAAGCGGCCGTTCGAGATTGTACGCGAGATTCCTACATCCATAACAACGGCGGCGGACCAAATCTGATCCGCCGCGATCCGGCTTCGCTACGCGTCTTTGAATACGTCCTCTCGACCCCGCCGCATCGAGGGCGAGATTGCCACCACGAGTGCCATCATGCCAACCGCGAGTAGGGTGGCAGACAGCGGCGACTGGACGAAGGTCAGTGGGTTGCCGTCCGAGATGATCAGCGACTGCCGCAGCTTTTCCTCCAGCAACCGACCGAGTACGAAGCCCAGGGCCAGGGGCGCGGGTTCGAAGTCCAGCTTGTAGAGCGCATAGCCGATGAAGCCGAAGAAGGCGGCCATCATCACCTGGGCGGCATCATTGGCGATCGAGTAGAGGCCGATGCAGCAAAAGCAGACGATGGCGGGAAATAGCAGGCGATAGGGGACACGCAAAAGCTTCACCCAGAGCCCGATCAGCGGCAGGTTGATGATGACCAGCATCAGGTTGCCGATCCACATCGACGCAACCAGACCCCAGAAGAGTTCCGGATTGCGCTCGATGACCTGCGGGCCGGGCACGATCCCCTGGATCATCATCGCGCCGACCATCAGTGCCATGACCGCATTTGGCGGAAGACCGAGAGTGAGGAGCGGAATGAAGGAGGTCTGCGCGCCAGCGTTGTTGGCACTTTCCGGACCAGCGACGGCCGCAGGTGCCCCCTGGCCGAAGTCTTGCGGTCGCTTGGAAAGGCGCTTTTCGACAGCATAGCTTGCAAAGGGTCCAAGGATGGCGCCGTTGCCCGGCAATACCCCAAGGATCGAGCCAAGGAACGTGCCGCGCAGGATCGGCGCGAGGTTCTCGCGCAGTTCGCGCAGCGTCGGCCACAGGCGACCGATCTGGTTGCGCACGACATCGCGTGTTTCTGGATCCGCCAGGTTCTTGAAGATCTCTCCGAAGCCGAAGATGCCCATGGCAAGCACGACGAATTCGATGCCATCATGCAGCATTTCGAGATCGAAGGTCATGCGCTCTCGGCCCGTTTCCATGTCGGCACCGACACAGGACAGAAGGATGCCGGCGAGGATCATGGCAATCGCCTTGATCAGCGAGCCACGGGCAAGCACGACGGCGAACACCAGGCCCATGATCATCAGCGAGAAGTATTCGGCCGGGCCGAATAGCAGACCCATACGTGTCATCGGCACGCCGAGCGCTGCAATGACGATGGTGGCGACAGTCCCGGCAATGAACGAACCGATGGCGGCAAGACCGAGGGCGAGACCGGCCTGGCCCTTTTGCGCCATCTGATGTCCGTCGATCGCGGTAACCACCGCGGTTGCCTCGCCGGGAATGTTGACGAGGATCGCCGTTGTTGATCCGCCATACTGAGCGCCGTAATAAATGCCGGCGAGCATGATCAGCGATCCGGTCGGATCGAGCGACAGCGTCACCGGCAAGAGGATCGCGATCGTTGCGACCGGGCCGACCCCGGGCAAAACGCCGACCAGGGTGCCGATCAGACAGCCGATGAAGCAAAGCGCCACATTGTTGAGGGTGAGCGCCACGGACAGGCCGAGGCCCAGATTGGTGAAGACTTCGAACATCTCAGTATCCTAGCAGCCAGGGCGCAACGGGGACCGATAGGCCGAGCGCATAGCGGAACAACCCAATGCAGAAGGCCGTCAACATGACCGCAAAGACGAGCAGTTCCGGAAGGCGGGAATCGCGTGCGGCAAGGCCGGATGCGATGATGGCCAGCGGGCAGGCCACCGCCATCCCGAGGCTCGGGATAGCGATCGGCCCCAAGGGGTAACCGCGGATCGTGACGGCGAACAGGATGACACCAAGGACCACCGGGATCGTCTCGCGGATCGCCCAGTGACCGGTCGAAGGACCTGGATCCTTGAGGCTGAGGAAAATCTGGAGAGCGCCGAGGCCCAGGATCATCAGGGAGAGGATGCGAGGCATCAGCCCCGACCCCACACCGTCACTCGTCATGAAGGGCAGGTCTGCACCGCCCCAGAGGCCCAGTCCGCCAAGGGCCACCAGAACAAGACCGGCAATCCTCTCCCGCCCCTGCCAGCCGTTCGCAGCTGGTGGTTCGTTGTTCGTCGACACGTCCTGCATGTTATTCGACCTTGATGTCGGCGGCCTTGACCACCTCACCCCAACGGGCGCGCTCCGTTGCCATGAAGTCGGCAAAGGCCTGGGCACCCATGCTCGACGCAACCGCGCCATCGTTCTTCAGCTTGTCGAGAACCTCGGTATCCCCGAGCGTCTCTGCGGTTGCCTTTTCGAGCTTCGCCTTGACCTCCGCCGGCATGCCCTTAGGGCCGACAAGACCATACCATGCGGATGCTGTGTAGCCGGCCAAACCGGCTTCGATGGCGGTGGGAACATCGGGCAGCGTTTCAAAGCGCTTGTCGCCGGTGACGGCAAGTGCTTTCAGCGTACCGCTTTCGATCAGGCCGATGGCGGACGGAATGGTGGTGACCATGAAATCGATGTGACCGCCGACGAGATCGTTCACGGCCGGGCCAGCACCCTTGTAGGGAACATGCTTGACCTTGATCCCGGCCGTCTGACCAAGAAGCAGGGCGCCGAGATGGCTTGCCGAAGCATTGCCTGCCGAGCCGTACACAAGCTCCTTGGACTTCGCGGCCTCGATCAGTGCGCCGAGCGAGTTGACCTGCAGACGCGGGCCAACAACCACGACCAGCGAAGCATCGGCAATCATCGCGATGGGATCGAGCGCTTCAGCGGGATCTGCCTTCAGATTGAAGATGTGTGGATTGACCACCATCGGGCCCTGATTGCCGATGAGCAGCGTGTAGCCATCAGGATCTGCGGAGGCTGTCACTTCCGTCCCGATATTAGCAGCCGCGCCGGGGCGGTTTTCGACGATCACCCGGCCATCAAGCGCCTTTTCGAGGCGTGCTGCAAAGACACGGGCGATTGCGTCGGTGCCGCCTCCGGCGGCGTAGGATACGACCAAGGTGATCGGCTTGGATGGATAGGCGTCCTGAGCTAGGCCTGAGCCTGCGACGGAAAAAGCAAGTGCCGTGCTGCACAGCGAAAGCACGAGGCGGCGGGTCATTGTCATGGGCATTTCTGATCTCCTCCCGAGTCAAGTATGGCATTCACTTTGAAGCGACGCGATAGTTAGCAACCATCGGATCGCGTTTGCGGACAAGCGCCGCGCCTTCAAACAGCCGTCGGCTGGTTCTCATCACCGAGACCGTCGGACTGTTGTCTCCTTGAGCCTTCTCGATACGCACACGCAGAAGGCCTGTCGGATGTTCCCAAGCCAGCGAAACCGGCAAGGTCATGTTTGGAAAGTGCTCCCCCACAAGGCTCGTGGGGATCGTCGCGGCAAGCCCGAGGCTGACCGCGCCGGTGGTGGCAAGCGCCGTGTGGCAGCTCGCGGGCGTGAAGTAACGGACGGCGAGATCGCCGTGACCCAGTGATGGGCCGATCAAGAGCGGTTTCGGCAGAACGGACTGGCTGACGTCGCCGAGCCCCATCATGCGACCTGCCTCGCGTCTCACGCTTTCAAGCCGTGTCATGAAGGCGCTATTGCTATCCAGCAAAGCAGCCGGTTCAGACCCGGTGAAGCCGAAGTCGCAGGCGCGAAGGACCACCAGTGGCGTTGCTCCGTCAACAAGCGTTGCATCGACATCGAGCACCCGGTCGACTGCATGTCCAGTCGGCAGCAGCTTACCCGTCTTGGCACCGATGGCATTGCGGAAGGCCAGATAGACAGGCGCTGCGGTCCCGGGAACGCCGTCGATCTGCGCTTCGCCCTGATAGACCATATGGCCATCGGGAGTGCGGACCCGCGCTTCGATGATCTTGCCGGTGTTGACGTTGTGGACCCGGATGAGCGTTTCGCCGACTTCAGCCGCAATCAGTCCGGCCTCGATGGCAAAAGGGCCGACGGCTGAAAGCATGTTGCCGCAATTGGGGGCAGTATCGACGGATTGCTCCAGAACTTTCACCTGGGCGAAGAGATAATCGACGTCTGCTTCCGGGTGTGACGAGGGTCCGACGATCGCCACCTTGCTGCTCAGCGGATTGCCACCGCCGATACCATCGATCTGCAACGGGTGACCCGATCCCATGATCTCCAAAAGCAGGCGATCGCGTTCTTCCGGATCCACCGGAAGGTCGCGGGACAGGAAAAACGGTCCCTTCGACGTTCCGCCGCGCATCATTACGCAGGGTATCCTGATCAGGTCGTCCATTCGGCATCATCCTCCAGGCCGGTCTCTGCCGGCTGCGAGAGGAGAGTTCTCATGTCGGAAATCAGTTGTGAAATGCAAAGAATTGCGTGATTATTTCGAAATGCGGAATAATTTCGAATTTCTCGACCTGAAGGCATTTCTCGCCGTCCTTGATCTGGGCTCGTTCAATGAAGCAGCCCGACAACTGAATCTGTCACAACCTGCGCTTTCAAGGCGCATTAAAGGATTGGAAGAGGCGGTTGGCGCGCAGCTCATCGAAAGAACCACGCGACATGTCGCGCCTACCCAGATCGGACGGGAGCTCTTGCCGCTGGTTCGGCGACTTGTGGATGAATTCGAAGATTCCATCCTGTCGATCAGCGATCTCGGCGGCCGTCATCGCGCGCAGGTGACGATCGCATCGGTCCCGACGGCTGCCTTCTACTTTCTTCCCAGGGTTGTGCAGTCGTTCAACGAAAAATTCCCGGGCATTCGATTTCGGATTCTCGATTTGTCGGCAAACGAAGGCCTGGACGCCGTGGCGAACGGTGAGGTCGAATTCGGCATCAACATCACCGGTGCAGCGCGCGCCGATCTGAACTTTACCCCCTTGATCGAGGATCCGTTCGTGCTTGCCTGCCGCCGTGATCATCCGCTCGCCACGGCCAAGACGCTCACTTGGGCAGATCTCGCCGGGCATCCGCTGATTGGAGTGAGCAAGACAAGCGGTAACCGCGCCGTGCTCGATCGAGCACTGACGACCGCCCAGGTGCAGCTCAACTGGTTCTACGAAGTAAACCATTTGTCAACATCTCTCGGATTGGTGGAAGCCGGGCTGGGGATCTCCGTGATGCCTAAACTTGCGACGCCGCAGGTGGAGCATCCCGTGATTGCTACGGTGCCGCTGACTGGGCCTTTGGTCAGCCGCACGATCGGTCTTGTCGAACGTCGGGGAGGGCGCTTGTCGCCGGCTGCAATCCGGTTCCGGGAGATGCTGATCCAAGAATGGACGGACTGCTAGAGTGCTATGGAGTGCAAATCATTCCCTGATGAGATGAAGTCACCGTCGCACCCATAATATGGAGATTGTAAGAGCCATAACGATCGTTTTGACTGCAAGCTGATCGACAGCTCCTTGTGCGAAGTCGAATCCGAAGGCGCTGACTTGGACGATGAGCAACGCGACTGCCGAGACTGTGACAAGCCTGCCAGGTAGCCGAGTCAATCCGGGCAGGATCAATCCGACTGCGGCAAGGGCCTCAACAAGGGCTATGCCTCTGACCAGCCAGAGTGGCGCGCCGGGGATCCAGACGAGATCCATGGTGACGAGATCGGCAGGGCTGGAAAGCCCTTCTAGCCACGCAGCAATCACGAACGGAACGGCGACGAGTATTCGTGCAGCCCAATCCGCAATGACCAAGGCCTTCATTCTTGGTGAAGTCGGCAGAGCACCATCGGTCATCTGCGTTCACTTTCTCAGCGCCGGTATCATCCGCGCCAAAGTTCCATCCTTGCGAACGAACTGGTTGAAGATCGCAGCGCCGGCATGCAGGACGATCAGCACGAACATCGCAACATTGATGAAGAAATGCAGGTCGCCGAGATTTGCCACACCGGAGCGGGTCAGCATTCCGGTTATCCCCATGGCGAGGAGGCAGGCGTAAAGCGCGTTATGAACGAGGCTGGCAATGGCCGCCTGGACGGACGAAGTTCCCTGCGCGTGGCCGGGAGCACCGTAGCGGAAGCGTAGCCACAGCCGGACCAGGACAGCCACGAAGACAAGCGTGCCGATCAGCCCGTGCATCATGGCGAGTGTCGCGTCGGAAGGGTCCGGTGCAACGCCTCTATACTGTGCGGTTGTCTCACGCACCATCGGTTCATGGATGGCAATCTGGACGATCACGCCCACCATAACGAACCAGTGGAGGGCAATCTGGGCCGGGCGATAGGCCGGTAAGTTGGAGTGGGTCATGCAGCAGTCCTTTCGGTTCGAGCGACGGGAGTGAGTGCAAGCGTCAGCGTGGCCCCTGTCGGATCGGTTCCTGACAGGTTGCCGGCGGCGTCCCAGCGAAGGTGCATGCTGGTCTGTTTGAAGAGTGCAACGTCCGAGGTTGTCAGGTGGTAGCGAATGAGCCGCGCCGAGTGGGTTGGCGGCGGTGGCGCACCCCGTCCCGCCCAGATATTGAGAGCGAGCCGGTGCGTGTAGGCGGCACCCGCTCCCATATCCGCCATGCCCATCGACGGCAGCAGCAGGTTGCGGGCAAAGCCAAGCGCCTCGAACCAGTCCAATCCCTGTTCGAGCGCCGGCACGTGGAGGTGAAGGTGCGCGGTGACGGTCTCGGCAGCGATGGGCTCTGCAATATTCGCTCCGGCTGCCGCTGCTCGCTCCGCCGGCAGGTTCAGCGGATCTCGACCGCTCCTGAACCGTCCCTCGCTGTCAATCATGGCAAAGCTAGAGCTCGAGCTGTCGAAACGTGCAAAGCGCTCCGGGGTCTCGAGCGCGATCTCAATGCCGTGTCCGTCGGGATCGTTGAGGTAGATCGCCTTTGACATGGTGTGATCGACAGGTGCGATCGGCACCTGAAGGTGCGTGAACCGGTTCAGGAGCCGCGAGAATTCCCTCTGTGAAGGAACAGCAAAAGCCACGTGGTACATGCCGGCCACATTCTGAAGAGCGGGTGTGGAGGCTCCTGGTTGCAGGATGACAAGGGTGCGTTCGGTTGTTCCGACTGCCACGCCTTGGCCTATCCCCGGGTGCAATCGCACAATAAAGCCAAGTGTTTCGGTCCAGAACCGAACAGCGCGATGAAGGTCGGTGACCGATAATTCCACGGCGCCCCAGTTCAGCCGTTCGGGAAGACCGCAGGCCTTCAGGCTGCGAGCCAGTTTCAGGGCATCCGTATCCATGTCGTTCACCTCCTTCGTCGATGCCTTTAGCGCGGCAGGATCGGCGCTTTGCGTGAGCGGCCCCAGATGACCAGCACAGTGAGTGCGACGTAGATCAGGTTGAACGGAAGCGGTGCGAACTCGCCGCGGATGGCATGAAAGGGAATCGCCAGCGCCTGGATAGCCAGAAGCCCGGTCGCGGCCAGAACCGTGAGACGCGGTTTGATCCGCGTTGCGGCGGGTAGGATCAATCCGATGACACCGAGGAGTTCCATCACCCCGATAAAGCGTACGAGGGTAAGTGGGGCCTCTGACATCCAGACGGCGCCCATGGCCGCAGCTTCTGCCGGCGACATCAGGAGGTGGATCCAGACACCCATGAGATAGAGGGCGGCGAGTGCAATCTGGGCGGCCCAGAGGCCGATGTTCCAGCGGGGGCTTGAGGGTGTAGCTGTTGCGGCGATAGTCGACATTTTGAACCATGCTCCATGGGTCTGCCGCCTTCTTGGAAACAGCGGCAAGGTTGATCATGGACAGGATGCTATGACTTTCGTACGGTTTGATCATCGGCACCTGCATTGATGGTGCGTTTCCTCTGAGGAGATGATCGTGGACACGCTTGTTGGTCTTCGGGTATTTGCAGCCGTCGCTGAATTGCGCAGTTTTTCTGCCGCCGCCGAACGCCTTGGGCTCTCTGCGGCCATGACGAGTAAACACGTCCAAAATGTTGAAGCACGCGTGGGCGCAAGACTGCTGAATCGAACCAGCCGCAGTGTGAGCCTGACCGAATCCGGTACGCTCTATCTGGCGACCGTTCGCACTCTCCTTGAAGGGCTGGAGCAGGCAGAGGCGCAACTGTCGCACACGACAGTTTCACCAAAAGGAACGCTCAAGGTCAGCTTGCCCGTCTGGATGGCAAATCCAGCGTTTGCGCGGCTGCTGGCGGCTTTTCGTGAGCGGTACCCGGCGGTGACGCTGGATCTCGATCTCTCCGGACGCAAGGTCAATCTCGTCGAGGAGGGGTTCGATCTGGCCCTCCGTGTCACGCCGACTCTGGACGAAGCCCTCATTGCACGCCGTTTGGCGACAATCCGCTTTGTTCTTGTTGGAACGCCCGACCTTCTCGATCGTCTTGGGCGCACCAGGGATCCAGAGGCTCTGAACGGCGGACCTTTCCTTGCCTATAGCGCAGTTGCTGCGGATGGGCACGTGCGCCTCGGAAGCGGACCAGAGGCACGAGAACTGCATCTCACGCCCGTGCTCCTGAGCGGCAATGAGACACTGCTCTATCTGGCAACTCGGGAGGGCTTGGGCCTGTCCATGATGCCTCACTGGTTGGTCCAAGAGGATCTGGCGAAAGGATTGTTGGAAGCCGTGCTCGATACGGACCTTTGGCCATCCGTCACTTTACACGCCGTCTATCCGAACCGCAGCTATCTGCCGGCGAAGACACGCGCTTTTCTTGACTTCCTGACCGGCCCCGACGGCATTGGAGACCTCCAAAACTGATGCCCATCATCTACAGAAAAGAAATGGAGCGTCAATATTCAGGCCGATGATGCGCCCTGAGGAGATCGATAGCCTCCTTCCACGTCCAGCCCAGACTGATTGGCAGCCTGGTGCATCAAACCCGACGTGAAGAGGAGAATTGCAGACATGACCATCACCCGCCGTGCTTCCATCTTCCTTGCGGCCACCACGACCGCCATGATGCTGATAGCCAATTCGGCCGCCGCCGAGTCCGCACACAAGCAGAAGATCCGCCTCTTCTACGATACCTTTGTGACGGGCAATCCCGATCTTCTCGATCAGGTACTGGCTGAGGACTGGGTCAACGTTCCTACCAATCCGGGCCAGGGTCCTGGCCGCGCGGGCTTCAAGGCCATGATCCCCGGCATGTCAGCAACCTTCACCAATGGAATGTTTGTGCTCGAGGACATGATCGAAGAAGGCAACAAAGTCGTCGTTCGCTCGACCTACTCCGCCACCCAGGCCGGCCCGTTCGCAGGCTTCCCGTCGAAGGGTAAGGACTTCACGATCATGACCATCGACATCCACGAGTTCAACGATGAGGGGATGGTCGTCCGGACCTGGCATCTCGAGGACTGGCTCGGCGGCCTTTTCCAGATGGGTGCCTTTGACAAGTAGCCGTTGATCAACACTGTCCGCTCTTGACGTTGTTCCGTCAGGAGCGGCCAGCCTTCTGTCGGCCCCGTTGCAGACATCGCTTGCGGGTCCCCAGCCAGTTTTTTCGAGACCCGTTTCAGTACGACGTGTGGCCGAAAGAATAGGAGCCAGGATTGCTCAAGTTGTTGAGAAGGCGTCGCTTTTTTCTGTGAGAAACGGACGCCAATTTTCAGCGGAAAATCGACCGAAAACGGCTCGCCTGGAGAACCTGTATTCTCACATGATTTCAAAGTCTTAGAGAATTATCCTTTGATTTCCTCTGTTTTCCTGCCGTGAGCGACCGTGGATGCCATCTTTGTGCCCTGGATCTGGGCATCAGTCAACCGGGCGGGCGAGCGGCAATAATTTCCGCTCGGGAGTTCAGAGCCGAAGGTGAGGCGACTATTATCAAGTGACAGCTTCGATGCCTCTTTCAGGCATGGTGCTCCCACTGCCGCTTTATCCTTACGCAGGTGCCGAGTGCTCTGAATGAATTGTTGAGAAAGATAGTGCTCTGTAACCGGTGTTCTGCCCCCACATTGCCCGCCGTCGCCTGATCTGTGATCGAACATTCCGTGGATGAGCGACAAGGAGTTTCTCCATGGAGTCT
>NZ_FWXU01000021.1 GCF_900176345.1 Rhizobium sp. RU36D | reverse complement strand
TCCCCTTTCGTGTCCGAGATCGTCGCCAAACGCTCGAACACAAGTAGAATCAACACCGTGCGCCATGTCCACCAAATTTAAACCGGACAGCAGTGGGTCGAGCCCGAGCATGACGGAGGATAGGGCGGTGCCAGCCTCATCTCCCACAAAGCCGCCTAGCAAGTCGTCGGGGCGCATCCCCGCACGCCTACACCAGCACCTGCGCCAGTTCCGCCTTCACCCGCCGCAGCGCCGGCAGGTACCGTTCCGCCACCTCGTCCATCGTCTCGGCGCTGACGGCCAATCCGACATTCAGCGCCGCAACGGTCTGTCCGCGCGTATTGATGAGCGGGACGGCAAGAGACCGCAGTCCCACTTCCACCTCCTGGTCGATCAGCGCGTAGCCCTGGTCCCGCGTTTGCGCCAGGACGTCCATCAGCGCATCGATGTCGGTGACCGTCCGCTCGGTCCGCGCGGGCCGTGACGCGCCTTGCAGAATCTCGCGGGCTGAACTCGGCTCCAGCGCCGCCAGCAAGACCCGACCCATCGAGGTGCAATAGGCCGGCAAGCGCGAGCCCGGCATCAGCGAGATCGACATGACCCGCCGTTGCGCGGCCCGCGCCACATAGACGATCTCAGCCTCGTCGAGGATGGACACGGACGTGCTTTCGCCGATCTCCAGGGACAGGCGATCAAGCACCGGTTGCACGATGCGCGGCAATGGCATGCTGGCCAGGCAGCCGGTGCCAAGCCGCAGCACGCGCGGCGTCAGCGTGAAGAACTTGCCGTCATAGCCGGCATAACCCGTTTCCGACAACGTCAGCAGGCAGCGCCTTGTGGTCGCGCGATCGAGGCCCGATAGCGCGGCGGCTTCGGCAATGGATAGCCTGGGCTGGTCGGCACTAAAGGCCTCGATGACGCGCAGACCCTTCATCAAGCCACCCATCAGATCCCGCTCGCTGGCGGTCATCGGACTCTCCCAATTTGTGCGATATACGAACAAAGATCATATATCGCACAAATTCATTGCCGTCGAGCGGCGTCGCGTATACATTTCGGTCGAACTTCGTCGCCCGCGACGACACGGAGGATTTTGATGGACAAGACCATTGCAAGTGCGGCCGAGGCTGTTGCCGGGATCGGTGACGGCGCGGTTGTGATGATTGGCGGCTTCGGCGGCTCAGGCGCTCCGATCGAATTGATCCATGCCCTGATCGACAAGGGCCCGAAGAACCTGACGGTGATCAACAACAATGCCGGCAATGGCCGTATCGGCATCGCCGCGATGATCGATGCTGGCATGGTGAAGAAGATGATCTGCTCCTTCCCCAAATCATCCGATCCGCGTGCCTTCACGGACCGCTATCTTGCCGGACAAATCGAGCTGGAGCTCGTGCCGCAGGGCACGCTGGCAGAGCGCATCCGCGCCGGCGGCGCCGGCATCCCGGCCTTTTACACTCCGACGGCCTACGGGACCGAACTTGCCAATGGCAAGGTGATCGCCGAATTCGATGGTCGCCCATACGTTCAGGAGCGTTGGCTGAAGGCCGATTTTGCCATCGTTAAGGCGCATCTGGGCGATACCCATGGCAACCTCACCTACAACAAGGCCGGCCGGAACTTCAATCCGCTGATGTGCATGGCGGCCGCAACGACCATCGTGCAGGTCTCGAAGATCGTCCCGGCCGGCGATATCGATCCCGAGCATGTCGTGACCCCCGGCATCTTCATCGACCATGTCGTTGAAATCGCCAATCCGAGCCAGGAAGAAGAATTGATCCGGGCAGGCGTGGCCTATGCTCCGGCCTACGAAGGGAGGCAGGCATGACCGTCAACACGCGCGAAGACATCAAGCTCACCAACGCTCAGATTGCCTGGCGGGCCGCCCAGGACATCAAGGACGGCGCCTATGTCAATCTCGGCATCGGCTTTCCCGAGATGGTGGCCCGCTACCAGCCCGAAGGCCGCGAGGCGATCTTCCATACGGAAAACGGCATCCTCAATTTCGGCGAGGCTCCGGCAGCCGGTGAAGAAGACTGGGACCTGATCAATGCCGGCAAGAAGGCCGTGACGCTGAAGCCGGGTGCTGCCTTCTTCCACCATGCCGATAGCTTTGCCATGGTCCGCGGCGGCCATCTCGATGTTGCCATCCTCGGCGCGCTGCAGGTGGCGCAGAACGGCGATCTGGCCAACTGGCGCGTCGGCACCAAGGGCGTGCCGGCCGTCGGTGGCGCCATGGACCTGGTGCATGGCGCCAAGCAGGTCTGCGTCATCACCGAGCACGTCACCAAGAATGGCGAGCCGAAATTAGTTGAAGCTTGTACCTTTCCGTTGACCGGCGTTGGTTGTATCACCCGTATCTATACGAGCCACGCCGTCATCGACATCGCCGACAAGCGCTTCGTGCTGCGCGAGAAGCTTGCGGAGATGACCTTCGAAGAGCTTCAGGCGATGACGGGGGCTCCGCTGCATACCGATGGCCCCGTGGCCGATCTCGTGGTGCCGAAACTGTAAGGATCATGCAATGACCGAAGCCTTTATCTGCGACTACATCCGCACACCGATCGGCCGTTTCGGCGGCTCGCTCTCCTCGGTGCGCGCCGACGACCTTGGCGCCATCCCGCTGAAGGCGCTCATCGCGCGCAATTCAGGCCTGGATCTCGAAGCCATCGAGGATGTGATCTTCGGCTGCGCCAACCAGGCCGGCGAGGACAATCGCAACGTCGCGCGCATGTCGTCGCTGCTGGCTGGCCTGCCCGCCGCGGTCACCGGCACCACGATCAACCGGCTTTGCGGCTCGGGCATGGATGCCGTCATCATGGCGGCCCGCTCGATCAAGGCAGGCGAAACCGAGCTGATGATCGCCGGCGGCGTGGAAAGCATGTCGCGCGCGCCCTTCGTCATGCCCAAGGCCGAAACCGCCTTCTCCCGCCATGCCGAAATCCACGACACCACCATCGGCTGGCGCTTCGTCAATCCCCTGATGAAGAAGCAATACGGCGTCGACTCCATGCCGGAGACCGGCGAAAACGTGGCCGAAGACTACAAGGTCAACCGCGAGGATCAGGACGCCTTTGCCGTTCGTTCCCAAGCCAAGGCCGCCGCTGCCCAGGAAAACGGCCGCCTCGCCAAGGAAATCACCGATGTCGTGATCCCGCAGCGCAAGGGCGATCCTGTTGTCGTGGCCAAGGACGAGCATCCGCGCGCCACCACGATAGAGGCGCTTGCCAAGCTCGGCACGCCCTTCAAGAAGGAAGGCGGCACCGTGACGGCCGGCAATGCATCCGGCGTCAACGACGGTGCCGCCGCCCTGATCATTGCCTCGGAAGCGGCTGCAAAGAAATACGGCCTGACCCCCATCGCCCGCGTTCTCGGTGGTGCGACTGCCGGTGTTCCGCCGCGCGTCATGGGCATCGGTCCCGCACCGGCGTCGCAGAAGCTGATGGCGCGCCTCGGCATGACCCAGGACCAGTTCGACGTGATCGAGCTGAATGAGGCCTTCGCCTCCCAGGGGCTGGCCACGCTGCGCATGCTCGGCATTGCCGATGACGATCCGCGGGTCAACAAGAACGGCGGCGCCATCGCGCTCGGCCATCCCCTTGGCATGTCCGGCGCGCGCATCACCGGCACGGCCGCTCTGGAACTTGCTCTGTCGGGCGGTCGCTATTCGCTCTCCACCATGTGCATCGGCGTCGGCCAGGGCATTGCCGTCGCGCTCGAGCGCGTCTGACCATGTCGCTGACCTCGCTCGCCTATCTCGATCTCCTCCTCGGCGACGCGGACGTCGCCGCGCTCTTGAGGGTGGAGGCCGACATGGACGCCATGTTGCGGTTCGAAGCCGCATTGGCGCGGGCAGAGGCGGCGACCGGTTTCATTCCCCAGGCGGCGGTAGGTGCAATTGCCGCCGCCTTGGACGGCTTCAAGCCCGACCTTACCCGCCTGACCGCGGCAACGCTGCGGGATGGCGTTCCCGTGCCGGATCTCGTTGCCCAATTGCGCGAAGCGGTTGGCCCGGACCATGGCAAATGGGTGCATTTCGGCGCGACCAGCCAGGACGTCGTCGATACGGCCCTGGCCCTGCGCCTTAAAGGGCTTCTCGACCTGTTCGCTTCGCGGCTTGATGAACTTGACCGCACGCTTGCCAACCTTCTGGACAGCTTCGGTACCGCTCCGCTGATGGGGCGCTCACGCATGCAGGCGGCCATCCCCATCACATCAGGAGATCGTATCCGGGTCTGGCGGTCGAGCCTTGCCCGGCTTGCGGCCGAACTGCCCGACCTGCGCAACGACGTGCTCATTCTGTCTCTGGCCGGTGCTGCCGGCACGGCCGAGAAATTCGGCGATAAGATCGGCGGCCTGCGCCAGAGCCTTGCCGAAGACCTCGGCCTTGCCGTGCCCGATTACGTGCCCCATGCCGACCGCGGCCGGATCGCGAAGCTGGCGGATTGGTTGTCCCGCGTGACGGGCGCCCTTGGCAAGATCGGCCAGGATGCGGCCCTGATGGCGCAGAATGGTATCGACGCCATCAAGATCGCCGGATCCGGCGGCTCCTCGGCCATGCCGCACAAGCAGAATCCGGTCAGGGCGGAAGTCCTGGTCGCCCTTGCGGGCTTTAATGCCACGGAACTGTCCGCGGTGCATCAGGCTCTCATTCACGAGCAGGAACGCTCCGGCAGTGCCTGGACGCTGGAATGGCTCGTCTTGCCGCGGATGCTGGAGACAACCGGTACGGCATTGCTACACGCACAGAGCATGCTGGCGGCGGTAGAGCGGATCGGCGATCCGGCCTAGATATTGCGGCGGCTTTCTCTAGAGGATCAAGCCTCGTTTTTCGCTAACTGCCGGCTGATGGTTGCGATCAACTGGCCCGCGGCGGTCTCGATTGCGCCGCTGTTGTCGATCGTGACGACATCGAAATCCCCTTCGACATCAAGGGACCCGCGGGCCAGGCGCTTCAAGATATCCTCGCGGCTTTCCCGGCCCCGGCTTTCCAGCCGAGCCGCCAGCACGTCCGGCCGCGCGATGACATTGACCACCAGCAGGGACGGAAACGCCTCGGCAAAATGTCTGAGCATCGACCGCGAACCATTGGCGAGCACGACATGCCCCAATGCCAGCTTCTCGTGCACGGCGGCTGGAATGGCATAGCTGAGGCCATGGGCCTGCCAATGCACGGCAAAGGCACCCTGCCGCTGCAGGCTGTCGAATTCCTGCTGGCTGACGCTCTGATGCGCCTCACCGCCGGCATCATGGGCGCGGGTGATGAAGCGCTGCACCAGATGCACGTCGCCACGGTTGGAAAAATGCGCCATCGCATGCGCAATCAGCGTGTCCTTGCCGGCGCCGCTGGGGCCGACGACCACGATCAGCGTTCCGCCGGCCGGCGTCTGTGACAGGATCTGGTGCATCAGGCCACGCGCCGTCCCTGCCGCCATACCGCGCGTACGACCGGCACCCCATGGTCACGCCGCACGCGGATAAAATCGGCACGCAGCCCCGATGCGATGCGGCCGCGATCGTCGAGACCCACGGTCCGCGCCGGCGTGGAGGTCACCATGGCCAGCGCCTGGGGCAGCGTGATCCCCTCGAATTCGTCCGCCAGCACGAAGGGCGCATGCAGCAGGCTGAGCGGCACGTAGTCCGACGACAGCACATCAAGCACGCCGCGCGCCGCGAGATCCCGGGCGGCGATGTTGCCGGAATGGGACTTGCCGCGCACGACATTGGGCGCCCCCATCAGCACGCTCATGCCGGATTGGTGGGAGGCTTCGGCCGCCTCGAAACTGGTTGGGAATTCAGCAAGCTTCACGCCGTGCCCCCTGGCTTCCTCGACATGGGCGAGGGTCGCATCGTCATGGCTCGCCACCGTGATGCCGCGCTCGGCGCATGACCTGGCCAGCGCGTCGCGGTGCATGGTCGAATAGCGTTCGGAGAGTTCAAGCCGGCTTTCGACGAAACGGGCAAACTGCTCGTCCGTCAGGCCGCGCTTGGTTTTGTAGTAGAGCGTATATTGCTCCATGGTCTGGAACTGCCGCTGGCCCGGAGAATGATCCATCAGCGAGACGAGGCGCACGTTGGGATCGTTCTCGAAGTCGGCGAAGTGATCGAGCACATTGTTGGACGCGACTTCGCATCGCAGGTGGATGAGGTGTTCGGCCCGCAGCCGATCTTCCCGCTCCGCCGCCTGGATGGCGTCCGCCATGTCGCGCATCTCGCCCTTGTCGAAACCGCCATCTTCGTCGGAGCCCATGCGCAGGCAGTCGAACACCGTGGTGATCCCTGACGATGCCACCTGGGCGTCATGGGCCTGGATGGCCGAGGTCATGTGCCAGCGCACGCCAGGTCGCGGGGAATAATGCGATTCGAGATGGTCCGTGTGAAGCTCCACCAGGCCGGCGATCAGATAATCGCCGCCAAAATCCTCGCCAATTCGGCTCACGCCTTCGTCAAGGGCAACGATCTGGCCGTCTCGAACGACGACGGAACCGGTGAAGACCCGGTCTTCCAGGACGATGGTGGCGTTGGACAGGATGGTTTCGGCGGACATGGAAAGACTTTCGATTGGTTCAGGCGCCTGATAGCGGCAGCCAGGATTTCACGGTAAAGGGCGCGCCCCGCTCCGGCTCGACGAACAGGCCAAGGCCGGACACGGTGAGCGGCCGATCGACGAAGGCCGCAAAGCGGTCGCTGAGGACGGATTGCAGAAGCGGTGCGATCTCGGGCTGGGCGGGCCCAGTCAGCGTCATATGAAAACGGAAGTCGTCCATGACATGATGGTAACCCCAGCGCATCAGGTTTTCGCGCTGGCTGTCAGACAGCCGCTCCGGCTTGCGCCTGGCTATATCGGCCTCGCTGAGCGGCGCGCGGAACGGCTCGAAATCCCGAACCACCGATGCGGCAAAATCCTGCAATTGCGGATAGACCTGATCCGGCACGATCGCGAAGAACGGGCCAAGCTGACTGACGATCACGCGGGGAATGTCGAAGGGGGCGTGTCCGGCGCAGAATGCCGCAAAAGCCGCCATCAGATCGCTCTCGCTGGTCCCCTCGGCCAGTTCGAACGGCGCCTTCAGCGTTGCGTGGAAACCGTAGCGTCTGGGATCGGACAACAGTGCATCCAACGCCCCGCGCTCAATGCCATCGACATCTGGACGTGTCACCGTCTTTCCGGAAAAGGCATCGCGGCCCAGCCACGCGGCGGCCGCCTGGCTGAGCGCGTCGTGTTCGGAGGGCGAGAAGTAGACAGCGTATCGCAATGGCAGGGTCCTATATGACAGAATCAATGGCGCACAATGGTCCCGACGCCGAGCGGAAGGCAAGCCGCGGCAGGCGCCGCGACCGCTCTCTGACGACACGCATCACGACCTCTTGCCCATCAACCGGGAGCGCAAGGCGTTCGAGATCGAATCGAAGATGAAGACGACGATCAGGATCAGCAGCACCATATAGGCGACGTTTTCCCAGTCGGAATTGGTGCGCATCGCCTCCCAGAGCTTCAGCCCGATGCCGCCCGCGCCGACAGCGCCGATGATGGTCGCCGAGCGGGTGTTCGATTCCCAGAAGTAAAGTGCCTGCGATGCAAAGATCGGCAGGACCTGCGGCAAGACCCCGAAACGCTGCACGGCAACCGGCGAGGCGCCCACCGATTTGACGCCCTCGCGCTGCTTGTCGTCGATGTTTTCAAGCGCTTCGGCATAGAGTTTGCCCAGCGTGCCGGTGTCGGTGAAGAAGATCGCGGAGATGCCGGCCAGCGGCCCCGGACCGAAGGCGCGGGTGAAGAACAGCGCCCAGATCAGCATGTCGACCGAGCGCAGGAAGTCGAAGAAGCGCTTGACCACCTGGTTGGCTGGCCGGTTGCGGAAGATATTCCGCGCGGCGATGAAGGACAGCGGGAAGGCGATGACCATGGCGAACAAGGTGCCGACAAAGGCCATGACGATGGTCTGCAGCAGCTTGGTCCAGACATCGAGATGCTGCCAGGATGGATTGTAGAGGATGTTATCGATCGCCAGCGATAGATTGCTTTGCGCCGGATCGACCCGTTCGCCTGATGCAATCAGCGAGATGACCTCGGACGCAGACTTGTCGAAGAAGGGCGAGTTGGTATCGAACAGGAAGTTTTCCCAGCCAAAGAACCGCTTGCGGATCTTCACCTTGTCCGCCTCGACTTCCAGCCAGCCGGACACGCCGAAGCTCGCCACGACCTTGGCACCCGGGCGCCGCTGCTCGGCCCAGACGGGAAGCGGTGCCTCGCTGGTCACCGTGTCGGCTTTCACGTCGAGATCGAGAACCACCGTCTCCCCATCCCGCACCAGCGTTACGCGGTCTGGACCGACATCGACGGTTCGCCTGCTGCCCATCTCCACCAGCGCCGCGGTCACGACCTCCTCGGTCCGGGTTTCCGTCACCGCCTGTGCCGATGGCGCAGTGGCCGCGCCCACCGGCGCCGCCGGCGCCATGAAGCTGAAGCTGGAGGACTTGGCGGGCGCTTGAGGGCTAGCGGATGCCGCCGGTGTTTCGATCATACGCGTAATCGTTTCCCGCTTGGCCTTCAGCCAGTCGGGATTGGCATTGGGACCGAGCGGATCGAAGCGCGGATAGGTTATCTTCATGCCGCCATTGGCTGAAATCTCGATATCCGGACGCACCTCATAGGACACCCAGTCCGCCAGATAGGACCCGGCAATCGACCAGTTGGCGTTGTTCAGAACCTTGCCGATCGAGAACATCCACCAGGCGAAGACGAAATAGAGGAGAATCAAGCCGCCGATAATGGGTAGCTTGAACGTTTGCCACACGGTCCGATGCAGCAGGTCAGGGTGACGGGCGGCCACGGATTCCAGATCGATCGTGCTTGTGCTTTGCATGGTCAAGCTCCTCATTGCACGGCCTGGAAGGCCTGTTCGCCCACGAGCTTGCGGCGCAGCCAGGCGGACAATTGGTCGACGGCGATGATGGTGCAGAGCAGCAGCAGGATGATGGCAAGCGTCTTGGCTTCATGGCCCTGGCCGATGGAGAGGCGCAGCAACTCGCCGATACCGCCGCCGCCAACTGCGCCGATAATGGTGGAGGCACGCACATTGATCTCCAGCCGCAGCAGGAAATAGCTCATGAAATTGGGCATGACCTGCGGCACCATGCCGAACCAGACCCGCTCCAGCCAATTGGCGCCGACAGCCTTCAGTCCCTCGTCAGGCTTCATGTCGGCGTTCTCGATCACCTCGAAGAACATCTTGCCAAGTGCGCCGATGGTATGGATCGAAACCGCCATGATGGCCGGGATCGGCCCAAGCGATAGGATTGCAAGGAAGAAGCCGGCGATCACCACCTCGGGAAAAGCGCGCAGGATTTCCATGAACCGGCGAACAATGCCGCGCAGCCAGGGATTGGACACCATGTTCCTGGCCGCGAGAAACGACAGGCAGAAGCCAAAGATCAACCCGATCAGCGTCGAAAGGATCGCGATGTTGATCGTCTCGATCATCTTGTGAATGTATTCGGGGATATAGAGGCTCTCGGTGAAATACAGCCGGCCTTCCGGATAATTGTATTTCATGCTGCCGTCGTCATAGGGAGACGGCAGGTCGAACAGCGCCCGGAACACCTCATAGCCGTCGCGTGGCACGAGATGCTGGACGAAATCGAAGAAATGCGGCAGCCGATCGAAGAACTTGCCGGAGCTCGTTTCATTGGCAAACCAGAGCGAACCGCCCAGCGCAAGGGCCAAGAGACCCAGGCAAAGGATCGAATACAGCCGACGTTGGCCGGCCAGCGCCTGCCAGTGCTGCTCTACCAGCAATCCGCCTTGGCCAAGCTGCGGCCGGGCTATCGATGATGTCATGAACCGATCCTCATGCGGGGTTGCGCCATCCTGTCGTCAACCACAAAAAACCGCCGGACAGAGAGTCCGGCGGCATCGTGTGTCAGCGACAGGCGATCAGCCGCCAATGGTGGCCTTGCGGGCGTCGATGATCGGCTTGTAGAAGTCCGAGTTGACTTCGACATAGCCGGAGAAGTCGCCGCCCTGGATGGCGGAGAAGCAGGCCGGGTCAGACTTGGGCAGGCCCATCATGAAGGCCTTGAACTTCGCCTTCATGTCATCGTTCAGGGACGAACGCACGACGATCGGGCCGTTCGGGATCAGCGGGGACTTCCAGAGTTCGACGAGGTCATCCATGTTCAGGATACCCTTGTCGACCATCTTGCGCAGGTTGCCGGAGGTGTAGCCGTCCTTGAACTCGCCAACACCAGAACCCCAGGTCGTGCCGGCAACGAAGGTGCCCTTCAGGACTTCAAGCACCAGGTTTTCATGGCCACCGCCAAAGCCGGTCTCGCCGAAGAATTCCTTGACCGGGCCGCCGACGGCTTCCGGCAGGGTGACGATCGGGATCAGGTAGCCGGAGGTGGAGTCGGGATCGGCGAAGCCGAGCTTCTTGCCCTTCATGTCTTCGAGCTTGGTGATGCCTGAATCCTTGCGGGCAACCATGATCGAGTAGTAGCCGGTGGAACCGTCGGTCTGCTGCGTGGTCAGGATCGGCTGAACAGCGTCGGCCTTGGCGAGATAGACCTTGGCATAGGCCGAAGCGCCGAGTTCGGCATAGTCGAGCGTGCCACCGAGAAGGCCCTGGACGACGCCGTCATAATCGGCAGCCGGGAACAGCGAAACCTTTTCGACGCCCAGGACCGAAGGCAGCTTTTCGGTCATGCACTGGAAGTTGCGCAGGCGGTCGGCTTCGTTTTCGCCGCCGAGGATGCCGATGCGGAATTCCTTGAGGTCTTCGGCTGCGGCTGCACCGGCAAGCGATACAAGCGCCGCAGTGGCAAGAAGGATCTTCTTCAACATGAGTTCATCTCCTGTTTTCCGGGTCTTCCGGATGACGTCCTGGGATAGGATGCCCTTGACGCGGGCAATCGATCGTGGCTGGCCATCAAGCCCCGGCAGGTGCCAGGGACTCGATGCCTCCGGATGGATGAGCGACGGCCTGCGGCCGTGCGCCGGGAATGCGAATGGCAGTCGAGGTCATACTCTCGTCGATCCCGGCGCCATGGCTGTCGGAACCGTAGATCTCAGACACGGCCTCGCTGGTCAGCATGTCGGGCGTTCCGTCGAACACGACGCGGCCCTTGGCCATGCCGATGATGCGTTCGCAATAGGCGCGCGCCGTATCGAGCGTATGCAGGTTGGTGATGACGGTAATGCCTTCGCGCTCGTTGATGTCTTTGAGCGCGTCCATCACGATCTTGGCGTTGAGCGGGTCGAGCGAGGCGATCGGCTCGTCGGCCAGCACCATCTTCGGCCCCTGCATCAGCGCGCGGGCGATGGCGACGCGCTGCTGCTGGCCGCCCGACAGCGTGCCGGCCGGCTGCAGCGCCGTCTGTTCGATGCCGAGCCGCTCCAGTGCGGCGATCGCCATGATCCGCTCTTCGCGCGTGAAGATGTTGAGGATGCTGAGCGCCGTCGGGCGATGGTTGAGCCGGCCGAGCAGCACATTGGTCAGCACATCGAGACGCGGCACGAGATTGAACTGCTGGAAGATCATCGCGCAGTCGCGCTGCCAGTTGCGCAGCGCCTTGCCGCGCAGAGCCGAGACTTCCTGTCCGCCAAAATGAATGGAGCCTGAGCTTGGATCGGCCAGCCGGTTGATCATCCGGAGCAAGGTCGATTTGCCAGCGCCCGAGCGACCGATAATGCCCACCATCTGCCCCTGGGGGATCTCGATATTGACGGAATCGACCGCAATATTGCTCCCAAAGCGCCGGGTGACATTCTTCAGCTCAAACTTCATTTTGGCTCGCCAGATCCGCTAGGGAAACACACATGAGCAAGCCTCTACCGCACGTTCATGAAGTGTTAATGTCTGTTTTGTGTAGGTTTTATTACAATCGATAAGTCTATGTATTTAAACGGCTATCAGGAATACTTCGCGACGAAGTCTTCCGCCGGGAGATGGCGAAAATCCTCAAGAGCGGCATGCAGACGGTCATGCTCCCAGTCCCACCAGGCCATCAGATCCATCGCGGCGCCCAGTTCCGCGGTGAAGCGGTCCCGGATCAGCTTGGCCGGCACGCCGCCGACGATCGTGTAGGGCGCGACGTCGCGGGAAACGACGGCGCCTGCGCCGATCACGGCGCCATTGCCGACGGTGACGCCAGGCAGCACGGTCGCCCCGTGGCCGATCCAGACATCATGGCCGATGATCACCCGGTTCTGTCGACGCCAGGCGAAGAAATCCTCATCCATGTCGGCGCCTTCGAAGTAATCCGCGGCGCGATAAGTGAAGTGATGCAGCGTCGCCCGCCAGGTCGGATGGTTGGTGGCGTTGATCCGGACGGCCGCCGCGATATTGGCGAACTTGCCGATGGTGGCACACCAGACCGACCCGTCCTGCATGATATAGGAATAGTCACCCATCTCGCATTCGGAGAGGCGGGTGCGTTCCGACACTTCGGTATAGCGGCCGAGCTTGGAATTGCTGACCTGCGCCGTCTGATGGATATAGGGCTCGATGCCCAGCTTGCGGCTCATGCGGCGGCCTTTCGCGGCGAGAACTGGGCGACGTCAAGAATGCGATCCGCCACCGCTTCGCGCACCTCCTCGTCGTGGAAGATGCCGAGCAGCGCCACGCCTTCAGCCTTCTTGGCGCGGATCATCTCCACCACGACAGCGCGATTGGCGGCATCGAGCGAGGCGGTCGGCTCGTCCAGCAGCAGGATGCTGTGATCGGTGATGAAGCCGCGGGCGATGTTCACACGCTGCTGTTCGCCGCCGGAGAAGGTGGCGGGTGGCAGTTGCCACAGCGCTTCCGGCAGGTTGAGGCGCGACAGCAGGGTGGCTGCGGCCTGCCGGGCGTCCTCCACCGGCCGCCCGCGCGCCACCAGCGGCTCAGCCACCACGTCGAGCGCCGGCACACGCGGCACCGTGCGCAGGAACTGGCTGACATAGCCCAGGGAATGCCGCCGGACCTCGATCACGGTGCGCGGGTCGGCGCTGGCGATGTCGACAATATGATCTTGATGCGAGACCAGGATCTGGCCTGACTCCACGGAATAGTTGCCGTAGAGCATTTTCAGGATCGAGCTTTTGCCGATGCCCGAGGGACCGCCGAGCACAACGCATTCCCCGGCGCAGACGGAAAACGAGACATTGGCGACGACGGGCAGGCGCAATCCGTCGCGCAGATGCATGGTGAAGCTCTTGGAGACTTCCGAAACAATAAGAGGCGTGGCCATGGATTGATCTCCGGCGTCAGACTTGCAAGATCGAGGAGACGAGCAGCTGGGTATAGGGCTCGCGCGGGTCGTCCAGCACCCTGTCGGTCAGCCCATGCTCGATCACATGCCCCTCCTTCATCACCATCATCCGGTGTGACAGCAGGCGCGCGACGGCGAGGTCATGGGTGACGACAATGGCCGAGAGCCCGAGATCGTTGACCAGGCCGCGCACCAGGTCGAGCAGGCGGGCCTGTACCGAGACGTCGAGACCGCCGGTCGGTTCGTCCATGAAGACGAGCCGCGGGCCGGTCACCAGGTTTCGGGCGATCTGCAGGCGCTGCCGCATGCCGCCGGAAAAGGTGCGCGGCTGGTCGTCGATACGGTCAGTGCTGATCTCCACCCGCTCCAGCCAGTCGCTGGCCGTGGCGCGGATCTTGCCGTAATGCCGGTTGCCGACCGCCATCAGCCGCTCGCCGACATTGGCGCCGGCCGACACCGTCATGCGCAACCCGTCCGCCGGGTTCTGGTGCACGAAGCCCCAGTCGGTGCGCATCAGGAAGCGCCGTTCCGCCTCGCCCATGTGGTAGAGGTCGCGATACTGGCCGTCCCGCATATGGTATTCGACACTGCCGGCTGTCGGTGTCAGCCGCGTCGCCAGGCAGTTGAGCAGGGTGGTCTTGCCCGACCCGGATTCGCCGACGATCGCCAGCACCTCGCCCGGCCAAAGCTCGAACGAGACATTGGTACAGCCAATCCGGCTGCCATAGAATTTCGAGAGGTCACGGACCTTGAGAAGCGGGAGGTCGGTCATTGGGCGATACTCCAGATAAGGTTTCGCTGAGCCACACCCCCCTCTGCCCTGCCGGCGTTCGGCATTGCAATCGATTCACTGGATCGATTGCTCGGCTTCGCCGACCATGCCTCACCCCCTACAAGGGGGGAGATCGGATGGAGGCAATCGCTCGCCAAGACATGGAACTTTGGCAAATGCTGCCGGGCTTTAGCGACTTCAAAATTGGCAAATGACAAAAGCGAGCGGCCGCCACGCGTCGATCTCCCCCCTTGAGAGGGAGATGGTCGGCAGACCAGAGGGGGGTATCCCGACGCCAACGTCATTGCCGCCTTAGCCCACCCCAACAAAACACCACTCATTCCGCCGCCTCCTTGCTCGGGGCCAGCATCTCGCCGACATGGCCGTGGGCGCGGCGATCCTCGCAGTGGTCAGTATCGGAACAGACGAACATCCGGCCGCCCTTGTCGTCGAGGATTACCTCGTCGAGATAGACGCCCTCGGCGCCGCACAGCGCGCAGGGCTTGTCGAACCTCTGCACCTCGAAGGGATGATCCTCGAAGTCCAGGCTCACCACTTCGGTATAGGGCGGCACGGCATAGATGCGCTTCTCGCGGCCGGCGCCGAATAGCTGCAGCGCATCCGACATATGCATCTTCGGATTGTCGAATTTGGGCGTGGGGGAGGGGTCCATGACATAGCGGCCGGCCACCTTGACCGGATAGGCATAGGTCGTGGCGATATGGCCGTTGCGGGCGATGTCCTCGTAGAGCTTCACATGCATCAGGCCATATTCCTGCAGCGCATGCATCTTGCGGGTCTCGGTCTCGCGCGGTTCCAGGAAACGCAGCGGCTCCGGGATCGGCACCTGATAGACCAGCACCTGGCCGGGCTGCAGCCCGTCCTCCGGAATCCGGTGGCGTGTCTGGATGATCGTCGCATCCTTTGTATGGGTGGTGACGGCGACATTGGCGACCTTCTGGAAGAAGGCGCGGATGGAGACCGCATTGGTCGTGTCGTCGGCGCCCTGGTCGATGACCTTCAGCACATCGTCAGGCCCGATGATCGAGGCCGTGACCTGTACCCCGCCGGTGCCCCAGCCATAAGGCATAGGCATCTCGCGGGAGGCGAAGGGCACCTGGTATCCGGGGATCGCGATCGCCTTGAGGATCGCGCGGCGGATCATGCGCTTCGTCTGCTCATCGAGATAGGCGAAATTATAGGTGGCAAGGTCAGTCATGGTTGAATACCTTGTTCAAGCTGCGAACGGAGAAATCACGCGGCGCTGCAGGCCGAGGAGGAAGAATGGACACAGGACAGTCTGAAAGCTGGCTTTTCGTCGTGCTCGGCGCAGTCTTTGTCTTCGCCATCTACAGGAGCGTGCAACGGAACCGCCGCCGCACGGCCTCCGGCAACGGAGATGGTGGTGGCACGATCTTCGACGGCGACGGCGATGGCGGGGGTGATGGCGGCGGTGGTGGAGACTGAGGCTCCCCACCCGACCGCGGCATGAGCCGCGCTCATTCCGCCGCGTCCTTCATGTCGTCGTGACCCCTCGCGGTCTTGGCTTCGTATTCGGCCCGCATGCGCCGTACCAGATCGAGCTCTGCCTGGAAGTCCACGTAATGTGGCAGCTTCAGATGCTCGACGAAACCGGTTGCCTGGACGTTGTCGCAATGAGAAATCACGAATTCCTCGTCCTGCGCCGGCGCGACAATGTCGTCGCCGAATTCGCCGGCTCTCAGAGCCCGGTCCACCAGTGACATCGACATCGCCTTGCGCTCGCTCTGTCCGAAAACCAGGCCATAGCCGCGGGTGAATTGCGGCGGCGCCTTGGCGGACCCCTTGAACTGGTTGACCATCTGGCATTCGGTCACACGGATGCGCCCCAGCGACACGGCAAAGCCGAGTTCGGGCACGTCGAGTTCCACCTCGACCTCGCCGATGCGGATTTCGCCCGTGAATGGATGGGTCCGGCCATAGCCGCGCTGGGTGGAATAGCCCAGAGCCAACAGAAAGCCCTCGTCGCCGCGGGCAAGTGCCTGCAGGCGCAGGTCACGCGGCATGGGAAATTCCATCGGCTCGCGGGTGATATCGCCGGCCACATGCTCTTCCGGCATCTCACCATCGGCCTCGATCAGCCCTTCCTCGGCCAGGATCTCCGACACGCGCATGGTCGATCCGCCCTCGGCCGGCTTGCGGGCGCCTTCGTCGACAGGCGTATCGGTCAAAAGCGTGGGGTCGAGCAGCCGGTGGGTATAGTCGAAGGTCGGCCCCAGCAACTGGCCTCCCGGCAGGTCCTTGTAAGTGGCGGAAATCCGCCGCTCGATCTGCATCGCCGCGGTATCGATCGGCACCGAGGAGCCGAAACGCGGCAGCGTGGTGCGATAGGCGCGCAGCAGGAAGATCGCCTCGATCATGTCGCCGCGCGACTGGCGGATCGCCAGCGCCGCCAGCGACTGGTCGTAAAGCGAGGCCTCGGCCATGACCCGGTCGACGGAGAGCGCCAGCTGTTCGATGACCTGTTCGATGGTCAGCGCGGGCAGCGAACGATCGCCCCGGCGCCGGTCGGCCAGCAGCCGATGCGCATTGGCAATGGCCGCCTCGCCGCCTTTTACGGCAACATACATCTCGTCAAATCTCCCTGTCGGTGATCTTGCAGGTGCGTGGCAGGCCGATGAATTGCCGGCCGGAGGTCAGGATGACATCCACCCCGCGCGGAAAATGGGTGCGATTTTCAGCCCATTGCCGCAGGAAGAGGTCCGGCAGTCCTCGCGGTGCAATCATCGTGGTTTCGCGAATGCCGGGACCGGAAAGCGCCAGCAAGGGGCCGCCCTCCAGCCGCGCCACCTCGATCACCAGCGTGGTCGATCGGTCAGGATATTCCTGGGTGCCTGCGGCAAACAGGCCGAAGGAGGAGAGTGCTGCGCCCGCCTCGAGAAAGGCAAAACGGGCCTCGGCCTTTTCCCGCGTGATCGGCGCGCCGGTGTGGAATCCGATCCACGCACCGGCGCCCACCTTGGAAAGCCCTGCCGTCAGCCAGACCGGCGTGTCGTGATCGCAGAGCGACAGCGCAATGGCGCCGGCCGCAGCTCCCAGAGGGGCAGGCGGGGCAATCTCGGGAGTGATCGTCTGCAGACTGCCCGGACGCGCCATGGCATCCATCAGCATGCGGAAGACGCTTTGCGCCTGGAAGACCGGCTCGGAAAAGCCGCCGGTCATGGTATCGGTCTTCATGCTCATCAGTCCTCTCCCCGCACCATGGTGAAGAATTCGACCCGCGTCGCCGCGGTCTCTTCAGCGGCCTGCCTGTCTTCCGCGTGGATGCGCGCCTCGATCGGCGTCAACAGATGCGCCTCCACGAAGCCTTCGCCGCCGGGCTCCTGCCTGTAGGCATCGAAAGTCGCCGCCAATCGTGCCTTTTCCCGGTCGGTCCCCAGCGCATGGCTGTGGCCCACCGCGCCGGAGGCGAGCCGGACAGTCGCCCGGCTGACGGTCGCTTCGCCCAGATTGAACGGCGCCCCGCCGCCACCGATGCGGCCGCGCACCATGACAAGCCCGGTCTCCGGTCCGCGCAATGCCTGCCAATCTGGCTTCGGCTCCAGCGCCGCCCAGGCAGCATTGAGTTCCTGCGGCAGCGCGCGCGCCAGAAGGGCTGCCGCCCGCTTGGCACGTTCCTGCGCCTCGCCTTGCGCGGCCGATTGTTTCACCGCCTCCATTGTCAAACCTCCAGATGTCTATTAATATAGACAATTATACAACTGACTTCGAAACTACGTTCCCTGCATGACATCAGTGTGACATGACCGACCTGAAATCCGTACAAAGACAAAATGGCGTCGCCCTCTGGCGACAGATCGCAGACCGCATCCGGGCCGCGATCAATGCCGGCACCTATGATGCCACGGGCATGATTCCTGCGGAAATGGTATTGGCGGAGCAGTTCGGCGTCAATCGCCACACCGTGCGCAGCGCGCTCGCTGCCTTGGCGCAGGAAGGCATCGTCAAGGCCGAGCAGGGCCGCGGCACGATGATCCGCCATCGCCAGCGGCTGAGCTTTCCCATCTCACGCAGGACCCGCTTCACAGCCGGCATCGGCGACCAGGCCCGCGACATCGAGGGACTGCTCTTGTCCTCGACGGTGCAGGAGGCGCGGGCGGATGTTGCGCGCGGGCTATCGATTGAACGGGGCGCGTCGGTGTTGAAGCTTGAACTTCTGCGCAAGGCCGACCACAGGCCGGTCTCCGTCTCCACCAGCTGGTTTCCTCTGCCGCGGTTCGACGGCATCGCCGAGGCCTATCGCCGCTCCGGCTCCATTACCCGCGCCTTCGCAGATTGCGGCCTGGAAGACTATGTGCGGCAGGAAACGGAAATTTCGGCCGTGCATGCCGAGCAGGAGGATGTGGCAGAGCTGCAGCTTTCGCCGGGGGCGATCGTGCTCGTCACCAAGGCCGTGAATACCGATCTCACCGGTCAACCGGTCCAATATTCGATCACGCGCTTTCCCGCCGATCATGTGCAACTGGTCGTCGCGGGCTGAGGGCAGCGTGACTGGTGCCTCTCAGATTACTGACAAAGTGCGACGATCTCTCCTCCGTCATGGTCGGGCTTGACCCTGATATCCATAACCCCTTGAAGTTAATGGATCCTCGGCTCAAGGCCGAGGATGACCCCAATGTATGGCATGGTTTTTCAGCAGGCTGAGGGCGGCGCGAACGCCGCCCCTGCAAATCCTCAATGGGCGCCGGACATGTCGCCAAGGACGTCCTTGGTGGCGACGGTCGAATCGGCGTTCAGCGTGTAGACCATCGGCACGCCGGTCGCCAGGTTGAGCTTCAGGATCTGTTCCTTCGTCAGCCGGTCGAGAACCATGACCAGCGAGCGTAGCGAATTGCCGTGGGCGGCCACCAGCACCTTCTGCCCGCGCAGCACCCGCGGCAGGATTTCGGTGAGGTAGTAGGGCCATACGCGCGCACCGGTGTCGCGCAGGCTTTCGCCGCCCGGCGGCGGAACGTCATAGGAGCGGCGCCAGATATGCACCTGCTCCTCGCCCCACTTGGCGCGGGCGTCATCCTTGTTCAGGCCGGAGAGATCGCCGTAGTCGCGCTCGTTGAGCGCCTGGTCCTTGATCGTCTCAAGATCGGTCTGGCCGAGATTTTCGAGGATGATCTTGAGCGTGCGCTGGGCGCGCGACAGGTCCGAGGTAAAGGCGACGTCGAACTTGATGCCGTAATCGGCCAACGCCTTGCCGCCGGTCTTGGCTTCCTGCACGCCGAGTTCGGTCAAGTCGGGGTCGCGCCAGCCGGTAAAGAGGTTCTTCAGGTTCCATTCGCTCTGGCCGTGGCGAACAAGCACGAGGGTACCGCTCATTGAAAAGGCTCCTTGGAAAACTCAGTTCGATTGGGAAAGCCCGAGCACGTCGAGCATGGAGTAAAGTCCGGGTTTCTTGTCGCGTGCCCAAAGGGCTGCCTTGATCGCGCCGCGGGCAAAGATCGTGCGGTCGCCGGCGCTGTGCGACAGGGTCACGATCTCGCCCTCGCCAGCGATAACCACGGAGTGCTCGCCGATGACGGAGCCGCCGCGCAACGTGGCAAAGCCGATCGTGCCGTCTTCGCGCGCGCCGGTATGTCCATCGCGCACCCGAACCGAATGATCCGCCAGTGTGATGCCCCGGCCTTCGGCGGCCGCTTCGCCAAGCAGCAGCGCCGTCCCGGAGGGGGCATCGACCTTGTGCTTGTGGTGCATTTCCAGCACCTCGATATCCCAGCCGGAAGCTTCCAGCGCCCGCGCGGCCTGCTTGACGAGCACGGAGAGAAGATTGACGCCGAGGCTCATGTTGCCTGATTTGACCACGCGAGCATGGCGCGCCGCGGCCGCAATCTTCGCATCGTCATCGACAGAGCAGCCGGTCGTGCCGCAGACATGGACGATGCGCGCCTGGGCCGCGAGGCCGGCAAATTCCACCGAGGATGCCGGCGAGGTGAAATCCACCACGCCATCGGCATGCAGGAAGGCGGAAAGCGGGTCTTCCGTGACGGTGACGCCGATGGGACCAAGCCCGGCGATTTCGCCGATATCCTTGCCCAGATGCGGCGATCCCGGCCGCTCCACGGCAGCATGCACCACGGTCCCCTCGCCACCATGAATGAGTCGCACCAGGGTCTGCCCCATGCGTCCACCGGCGCCCACCACCACAAGCTTCATCGGCTCGGTCATATCAGATCGTCTCTCCACCCACTGCAATGCTTTCCGTCGATGTCACCTGCAACTGGTTGAGGCGAGCGTAAAGCCCGTCCTTGCGCCGTGCAAGGTCGTCATGCGCGCCTTCCTCGACGATCCGGCCGTCCTGCATGACCACGATCTTGTCCGCCTTGACCACCGTCGAGAGGCGATGCGCGATCACCACCACGGTGCGGCCGTTCATCGCCACTTCAAGGGCCTTCTGCACGGCGGCTTCGGATTCGGTGTCGAGCGCCGAGGTCGCCTCGTCGAGCAGCAGGATCGGCGCGTTTCGCACCAGGGCGCGCGCAATCGAAAGCCGCTGCCGCTGCCCGCCGGAAAGGGTCACGCCGTTTTCGCCGACCGCGGTTTCATAGCCGTGGGGCTGGCCCATGATGAAGTCATGGGCATGGGCGAGCCGGGCCGCCTCCTCGATTTCCGCATCGGTTGCCTCGGGCCGGCCGTAGCGGATGTTGTCGCGGATCGTGCCTTCGAACAGGTAGGGCTGTTGCGAGACATAGGCGATATGCTTGCGAAGCGACGCCTTGGTGACCGTGGCGATGTCCTGCCCGTCGATCAGGATCTGCCCCTCCGTCGGGTCATAGAACCGCGGGATCAGCGTGATGACGGTGGACTTGCCGGCACCGGAAGGGCCGACCAGGGCTGTGGTCTGCCCGCCCTCGGCCACGAGGTCGAGCCCCTTCAGGATCTCGGTCTCCGCGTCATACCCGAACTTGACGCTGCGGAATTCAATCCTCGCAGCGGTCACCTGAAGATCACCGGCGCTCTCCGGATCGCGCTGGCGCGTCTCCATGTCGAGGATTTCGTATATCATCCGCGCATTCACCGCGGCGCGCTCCATTTGCACCTGCAGCTTCGCCAGCCGCTTGGCCGGCTCATAGGCCAGCAGCAGTGCCGTCACGAAGGAGAAGAAGGCCCCCGGCAATACGCCGCCATAGATCGAGCGGAAGGCGGCATAGGCCAGCACGCTTGAAATCGCGATGCCGGCAAAGGTTTCGGTGATTGGCGAGGTACGTTCGGAAAGCCGCGCGATGCGGTTCGCCCGCCGCTCGGCCTCGGTGATGATGCCGTCCACCTTGCGGTTGAGCTCGGCCTCCATGGTGAAGGCCTTGACGATGGCAATGCCCTGCACCGTCTCCTGCATGGCGCCCAGCACATGGCTGTTGAGAAGCACGGCCTCCTTGGTGGCGGAGCGCAGGCGCTTGGAGATGAGCCTGAGGGCATAAAGCACCGGCGGTGCGACGAAGAACACGATCAGCGTCAGGATCGGGTCCTTGGCCAGCATCACGCCAATCAGCGCCACCAGCGTCAGCAGGTCGCGGGCAGTGGAGGTGATCGTCAGATTCAACACGTCGCGCACGCCATTGACGTTTTCGCTGATGCGGGCCGCCAGGTGCGCCGAGCGCGCCTCGGTGAAATAGCCGAGCGACAGCGTCATCAGGTGGGCATAGAGCCGGCGCTGGTAGCGGGCGACGATGTTGTTGCCGATCTTGGACAGCGTCACGGCCTGGCCGTAGCCGGCAAGGCCGCGCAGCACGAAGGCGGCGAGAATGGAGCCACAGATCAGCCAGACGACTTCCGCGCGCTGCTTGGCGAAGGCCTCGTTGACGACGGCCTCCATGATCCAGGCGGTAAAGGCCGTGGTGGCTGCGACGGTTGCGAGACAGGCAATCGCCAGGGCGTAGCCGCGGATATGGTCGCGGCCGTTCTCAGCGATGATCCGCTTCAGGATGACGGTGATGCCTTCCGACCCGACCGCATGCTTGGTGTTTCTGCTGGCCAACAAACTGGAGCATTTCCTTCCGTGTCGGGAGCCGCCTTGCAAGGCTTTGGCCCGTTTTCCGGCTCTATAGAGCCTTTCCGGGACAAAGGAAACCGGTCTTTGGGTCAGAGCCGCCGGGCGTCGGCCCGGATCTCATGCCCGCCAGTGCCGGCCCTCGAGCGCAAGACCGAAATTCTGCGGATTGCGGGCATAGGCACCGAGACCCGAGAGCGCCGCGACGGGATCCGTCACCACGAAGGTCGGGATGGCCTGGAGCAGCTTGCTGTGCGGCGCCTTGTCCTCGAACGCCGTCCGGAAGGCGGGCTTTTCCAGGACCGGCAGAATCTTCGGCGAAATGCCGCCGGCGAGGAACACGCCGCCCTTGGCCATGAAGATCAGCGCCAGGTCACCCGCCAGGCGACCGAGATAGGTGGCAAAAAGCTCAAGCGCCTCCGCAGCGATGGGATCCGTGCCGCCAAGGCCGGCCTCGGAAATGCCCGCCGGCTTTTCATAGCGCGGCGTGCGATTGCCTTCGGCCCGGCAGAGCGCTGAGTAGATATTCATCAGCCCGCGGCCCGACAGCAGTTCTTCGGCAGAAATGCGCCCGAGCGTCGCGGTCTCGTCCTTCACCGGCGTCAGATGCGGCCAGATCTGGTAGTCACGGCTCGTACGCGGCCCGACATCCACATGGCCGCCTTCGCCCGGTACCGGAAACCAGGTGTCACGCGCATGCACCAGGCCGGCGACGCCAAGGCCGGTGCCCGGTCCCAGCACCACGCGCGAGGCGACAGGCGCATCACTGACCGGTCCCAGCGCATGGCGATAGTGTGCCGGCATGGTGGCGGCGGCCAGCGCCTGTGCCTCGAAATCGTTGAGCAGGATCACCTGCTCGAAGCCGAGTTCCGTGATCAGCTGCTTCGGCTTCACCACCCAGTCGTAATTGGTCAGCGGCACCGCGTCGCCGGTGATCGGCCCGGCCAGCGCCAGGATCAGCGTGCGGGGCTTCAACTGCGTGTTCGATAGCACCGCGCCGACGATCGCCTGGTCGATCGTCTCGAACTTCTCGTTGATGACATGCGGAAAATGCAGGAGATCGCTTTGGGCGTTCTCCAGGATCGAAAAGCGCGCATTGGTCCCACCGATATCGCCGATCAGAATCGGAAAGGTCAGGGTATCGCTGTCAGGGGTCAGGGGCATGGCCGGGTCCGTGGTGCAGGGGGCGGTCAGGTCAGGTCGGTGGTCAGCAGCAGCTCTGCCGTCGCGCTGTTGAGTGCCATCGGTATATCGTAAACGATAGCGAGACGCATCAGCGCCTTTACGTCGACATCATGCGGCATGGAGGTCAGCGGATCGACGAAGAAGATCAGGAACTGCACTTCGCCTGTTGCGATCAACGCGCCGATTTGCTGGTCACCACCGAGCGGACCGCTTTTCAGGCGGGTGACCTGCAGCTCGGGACAGGCCTCCATCACGCGACCGCCCGTCGTGCCCGTTGCCACGATCTGCCAGTCCTTTAGCGCCTTCTGGTGACGACGGGCAAAATCCGCCATGTCGTCTTTCTTCTGGTCGTGCGCGATCAGAGCGATGCACTTCTGGGCTGCCATGGATATCAACCGTCGCAAGTTTTTAAATCGATTTGATGGCTACTATATCAGTTGCCATCCGCTTGCAAAGGCGCCCGCGCCGGGCACGCCCGATTTTCGCATCGATCGTCAGTTCTGCAGCGGCCGCGCCTTGGGAACCGGGATCACAGGAGGAAGCGCCATGGCTGCATCGCTTGATGTTTGCGGCTCCACGAAGGCCGAGGCGGTGGGCGGTGTGGGATCCATGCCGCTGGCAACCGCTGTGGCCGCATCCCCGGCCGGCGCCTGAAGCACGGCGGAACAGGCCTGTGGCAGGTCGGAAAGCTGCATCGCCCGCGGCTTCGGCGCCGGCTTTGCGTTCGGGTCCTTTTTCGGCGCAGCCCAGGGAGCGGGCGTGAACCAGTAGGCCAGCGATGCGTCGCAGCCATCGCCCGGCGGCACGGCAGCCTGCGGCTTGCAGCCGCTGGCACCCTCGGGGCATTTGATGCGGATATGGAAGTGCTCGTCATGCCCGTAGATCGGCCGGATCTTGCCGAGCACTGCCCGGTCGCCGGTCCATGTGTCGCAGAGCTTTTTCTTGATTGCCGGATTGACGAAAATCCGCTCGACCTGCGGATAGCTTGCGGCCCTGACCACAAGCTTGGCATGGGTATTGGTCCAGCGCTTCGAATCCACCGTCAGGAACTTGCTCTTGTCGAGCATAGAGGTAAACGGCATCTTCTCGCGCTGTTCCGGGGTCAGCGGCTGCGCCGGCTTCGGCGTGAACCAGATATCCGCATCCAGACCCACCTGGTGCGAAGCATGACCTGAGAGCATCGGCCCGCCGCGGGGCTGGGAGATGTCGCCAATCAGGATGCCCGACCCCCAGCCGAGTTGCACGGCGTCCTTGGAAAAGCGCTCCAGCAGCGCGATCATCTCCGGCTGGCCCCAGCGGCGATTGCGCGACAGGCGCATGGCCTGCCATGTAGGTCCGTCGGTTGCAATCGCAACGGCACCCGCCTGGCAACCCTTGGCATAGGAGCCGAAGGGCTGCGGCGCGGCACGCGACGGCAGTTTCATGGCGCCGAACAGTTCCTTGGCGGGTTTGCCCTCCGCAGCCATGGCGGGAGTGGACACCGCACCCGCCAGCACGATCGCCGCAGCTGCCCGAAAAACCGTCTTGAATGCAGATGTCATGCCCGTCCGTCGTTTCCTGGCAAATCACTTTGGTCCAATTTACCGTGAAAGACGATTTTGTTGAAACGAAGTTTGCCGCCGAGCCCGATCGATAAAAAGCTTGTGACCGCGACACGCCTGTATTTTGCCCTGAATTGTCCTATGCTCTGCCCAAACAAGAACATCAAAGGGGTATCCGCATGGTCCTGGCCTGTCGTCTGGCTTCACTGATCCTGTCCTTTTCTCTCATAACGGCTGGCACGCCGTCGGCCTTCGCGCAGGAACAGGACTGGAAGAACGGGATAGCCACGATCGGGGAGCTGAAGTACCAGAAGGACTTCCCACGGTTCGACTATGTGAACCCCGATGCGCCTAAGGGTGGAACCCTGAGGCTCGCGGCGGAAGGCAGTTTCGACACGCTCAATCCGCTCCTGGCCCGCGGCGAAGCCGGCTCCGGCCTGTCGCTGGTTTTCGAAAGCCTGATGATTTCCTCCGAAGACGAGCTCTCGGCCATGTATGGCCTGCTGGCGGATGGGGTGAAATACCCGGCCGACTATTCCTCGGTGACGTTTCGCCTTCGTGCCGAAGCGAAATGGGCCGACGGCCAGCCGGTCACGCCGGAAGACGTCATCTTCAGCTTCGACAATGCCAAGAAGGGCGATCCGCAGCAGGAGTTCTACTATCGCCATGTGGTGAAGGCGGAAAAGACCGGCGAGCGGGAAGTCACCTTCACTTTCGACGAGCCCAACAACCGGGAACTGCCGCAGATCGTCGGCCAGTTGATCATCGTGCCGAAGCACTGGTGGGAGGCTGCGGGTCCTGACGGCAAGCCGCGCGATATCTCCCGCACCACGATGGAAGTGCCCATGGGGTCCGGCCCCTACAAGATCTCCGCAGTTTCCCCGGGATCGTCGATCACCTACGAACTGCGGCCCGACTATTGGGGCAAGGATATCAACGTCAATGTCGGCCGAAACAATTTCGGCTCGATCGTCTACCGCTACTACGCCGATCGGGACGTGATGTTTGAATCCTTCCGCTCTGGCAACGAGGACTACTGGTGGGAAAACATGGCCCGCCGCTGGGCAACGGCCTATGATTTTCCCGCCGTGAAGGATGGCCGCGTCAAGCGCGAGGAGCTTGATAACGAGATGCGCAAGGTCGGCGTCATGGTCGGCTTCATCTTCAACCTCAGGCGCGAGAAATTCGCCGATCCGAAGGTGCGCGAGGCCTTGAACTATGCCTTCGACTTCGAGGAACTGCGCCGCACCATCTTCTTCAATTCCTACGAGCGCATCGACAGCTTCTTCTTCCGCACCGACCTGGCATCCTCAGGCCTGCCGCAGGGCCGTGAGCTGGAAATCCTGAACGAGGTCAAGGATCTCGTGCCGGCAAAGGTGTTCACCGAGGCCTATACCAACCCTGTGAATGGCGATCCCGCGAAACTGCGTGAAAACCTGCGTAAGGCCGTTGGCCTGCTGAAGGAGGCGGGCTACGAGCGCAAGGGCACGCAGATGGTCAATGTGAAGACCGGCCAGCCGCTGAATTTCGAGATCATGCTGGGCGGTCCGACCATCGAGCCCGTGGCGCTTGCCTTCGCCCGCAACCTCAAGCTCATCGGCATCGATGTGACTGTTCGCAGCGTCGAGCAGTCGCAATTCACCAATCGCTGGCGCTCGCGCGATTTCGACGTGATGTACAATGCTTGGGGGCAGTCCATGAACCCTGGCAACGAACAGGCCGAATATTGGGGCTCCCAGGCCGCCGCGCGGGAAGGGTCGCAGAATTACAGCGGCATCAGCGACCCGGGCATCGATGCGCTCATCCGCAAGGTCGTGTTCGCCAAGGACCGGGAAGAGCAGATCGCCGCGGTCAAGGCGCTCGATCGCGTGCTTCTCGCCCACCACATCGTGGTGCCGAGCTACAGCTCGAAATCCTCGCGCATCGCCTATTGGGACACGATCACCCACCCGGCCAACCTGCCCGAATTTGCGATCGGCATGCCGTCGATCTGGTGGTCCACCAAGGCCGGCGCGAACTGACTTGCATTGCGCGAGGTTCTCGCATTCACATGGGGCAATGCGAATCGCCTGATGCAGCCATCTTGAAAGGGTCGTTTTGAGCCAAGTGAATGCGAGCGAAGGATACCGCGTGACGAGCGGGGCTAGGGTTTAATGGGCGGCTATATTCTTCGACGTCTGCTGTTGATGATTCCGACCATGATCGGGATCATGGGCATTTCATTCCTTGTCATCCAGTTTGCGCCCGGCGGACCCGTCGAGCAGGTTGTCGCCCAGCTGACGGGGCAGGGCGAAAGCGCGGATCAGCGGCTGACCGGAGGCGGCGACCTCTTGAGCCAGCCCGGCGCCGTCGATGAATCCGGTTCGAAATACCGCGGCGCCCAGGGGCTGGACCCCGAACTCATCGAAAAGCTCGAGAAGCAGTTCGGTTTCGACAAGCCGCCGCTCACCCGCTTTATCGAGATGATGTGGAACTATATCCGCTTCGATTTCGGCGAGAGCTTCTTCCGCAATGCCTCGGTGATCGACCTGATCATCGACAAGATGCCGGTCTCGATATCGCTCGGCGTCTGGATCATGCTGATTTCCTACGCAATCTCGATTCCGCTTGGCATCCGCAAGGCCATATCGGACGGTTCCACCTTCGATGTCTGGACGTCGGGCGTCATCGTCGTCGGCTATGCGGTGCCAAGCTTCCTGTTCGGCATCCTGCTGATCGTGCTGTTTGCCGGCGGGTCCTTCTTCGATTGGTTCCCGCTGCGGGGTCTGGTCTCGGACAATTTCGCGGAGCTGTCCTGGTGGGAGAAGATCCTCGACTACTTCTGGCACCTGGCCCTGCCGCTCACCGCGCTGCTGATCTCGTCCTTCGCCACCACCACATTGCTGACCAAGAACTCGTTCATTGATGAGATCCGAAAGCAGTATGTCGTCACAGCGCGTGCCAAGGGCTTGGGCGAACGGCAGGTGCTCTATGGTCATGTGTTCCGCAATGCCATGCTGATCGTGATTGCCGGGTTCCCCGGCGCCTTCATCTCGGCCTTCTTCACCGGGTCGCTGCTCATCGAAAACATCTTCTCGCTGGATGGGCTGGGGCGTCTCGGCTATCTCTCGATCGTCAACCGCGACTATCCGATCGTCTTTGCCACGCTTTACATCTTCTCCCTGATGGGTCTGGTCGTGAGCCTGCTGTCCGACCTGATCTACACCTGGATCGATCCGCGCATCGACTTCGAGAGAAGGGATGTCTGACATGGCGAACACCATCTCCGGAGCCACCGACACCGCGCCCGTGAAAGGACGCCTGTCGCCCACCACCATCAGGCGCCTTCAGAATTTCAGGGCCAACGGCCGGGGTTTCTGGTCGTTCTGGATCTTTCTCGTGCTGTTCGGCCTGTCGCTATGCGCCGAACTCATCGCAAATGACCGTCCGCTGATCGCCTCCTACAAGGGTGAACTGCTGTTCCCCGTCGTGATCGACTATCCTGAGGAAAAATTCGGCGGCTTCCTGGCGGTCACGGACTACCGCACCGACTATATTTCTGAAGAGATCAATGCCAATGGCTGGATGATCTGGCCGCCGATCCGCTATTCCTATCTCACGGTGAACTCGCAGATCCCCTATTCCGCCCCCACGCCGCCGTTCTGGCTCATGGACAAGGCGGAGCGGTGTTCGGCCTATCCGCTGAAGGACGCGGATCCAAACTGCGTGATCGGCAACATGAACTGGCTGGGCACGGACGACCAGGCGCGCGACGTCGCCGCCCGGATGATCTACGGCTTCCGTATCTCCATTCTCTTCGGCTTTGCGCTGACGATCGGCTCCGCTCTGGTCGGCATCACGGCCGGCGCGGTCCAGGGCTATTTCGGCGGCTGGACCGATCTTCTGATGCAGCGCTTCATCGAGATCTGGTCGTCCATACCGGTGCTCTATATCCTGCTGATCATCGCATCCATCCTGCCGCCAGGCTTTTTCATCCTGCTCGGCATCATGCTGATGTTCTCCTGGGTCGGCTTCGTCGGCATCGTACGCGCCGAGTTCCTGCGGGCGCGCAACTTCGAATATGTCAACGCCGCCCGGGCGTTAGGCGTCGGCAATTGGACGATCATGTATCGCCATCTCCTGCCCAATGCGATGGTCGCGACGCTGACCTTCCTGCCCTTCATCCTCTCGGGCTCGATCACGACCCTCACCTCGCTGGACTTCCTGGGTTTCGGCATGCCGCCCGGCTCCCCGTCGCTCGGCGAACTCGTCGCCCAGGGCAAGCGCAACCTGCAGGCCCCATGGCTCGGTCTGACGGCCTTCTTCACCATGTCGATCATGCTGTCGCTTTTGATCTTCGTCGGCGAAGCGGTTCGCGACGCCTTCGATCCCAGGAAGACGTTCCGATGACCGATGCTCGCCTTCAACGGCTTTCCGGGGTAAGGTTCCTCCTAAAGGAACCTTCGGGATCAGGCTGCCATGAATAAGATCGTGCGAGATCACTATCCGGTCGAAAAGCTTCCCGCCGACCTGCGCGAAGGCCTAGGCGACAGCGCCACCGTGAAGATCGTCATCGAGGCCGAAGCTGAAACCTCTGCGGAGCCAAAAAAGCCGCTGACAATAGAAGAGACCTTGGAGATGATCCGCCGTTACAAGGACCTCGGCTATCCCTCCGTGAGCAGCGAGGAAGCCGTCGCACGTATTCGCGAGTTGCGCGACGAATGGGACTATTGAGGCGTGCGCATATATCTCGATACGAACATATTCATCGCCGCTTTTGAAAGAAAAGATGAGTTGAGCGATCGTCTCGGGAGCATGCTGGCCTCCACTACAGTTGCTTCCTTTGTGAGCAGCGAATTGACATTGTCGGAACTGCTCGTTTTGCCGCTGCGGCAAGACAATCAGCATCTGGTAAGTGCCTACAACGCAGTGTTCAATCCAGGGAACAAATGGTTGGAAATAGCACCAGTCGACAGACGCACGTTGACGGAGGCTGCACAATTGCGATCGTCTAGGCAGGGATTGAAGCTTCCTGACGCCATCCATCTGGCAACAGCCTCGGAACGCAACTGCACTGACTTTTTGACAGAAGACAGTGATTTGCTGGCGGCTGGAAAGAGCGCTTATGTGCGCTTGCAATTCCTCCGCCCCGACGAATCAACCCTGACCACCCTGATCGAAGGCCTGCGCCCATGACTGCCCCGCTCCTTTCCGTCCGCGATCTGTCGGTGGCGTTTCACCAGGGGGGCAAGGAAAGCCTCGCGGTCGATCATGTCTCGTTTGATGTGGCGCCGGGCGAGATCGTGGCGCTGGTCGGCGAATCCGGTTCCGGCAAATCGGTCTCGGCCAATTCCATCCTCAAGCTCCTGCCCTATCCGGCGGCGAGCCATCCCTCCGGCGAGATCCTGTTCGAGGGTCGCGACCTCATGACGCTGAGCGATGTAGACCTGCGGCAGGTTCGCGGCAACGACATCACCATGATCTTCCAGGAGCCGATGACCTCGCTCAATCCGCTCCACACCATCGAGCGGCAGATCGGCGAAATCCTCGAGCTCCACCAGTCCGTGACGGGCGCAGCTGCGCGGGCGCGGACCCTGGAACTGCTGAACCAGGTCGGCATTCGCGATCCGGAAAAGCGGCTCGGCGCCTATCCGCATGAGCTTTCGGGCGGCCAGCGGCAGCGCGTCATGATCGCCATGGCGCTCGCCAACCGCCCAAAACTCCTGATCGCCGACGAGCCGACCACCGCGCTTGATGTCACGGTCCAGGCCCAGATCCTGGCTTTGCTTGCCGATCTCAAGAGAGAGCACGGCATGTCCATGCTGTTCATCACCCATGACCTGGGCATCGTGCGCAAGTTTGCCGATCGGGTCTGCGTGATGACCAAGGGGCGGATCGTCGAGGCCGGACCCGTTGCCGAGATTTTCTCCAATCCGCAGCATGCCTATACCCGCCACCTCCTGGCGTCCGAGCCGCGCGGTGAGCCGCCGCCGCTCGATCCCGCCAAGCCCGAGGTGATGCGCGGAGAAAATGTCAGGGTCTGGTTCCCGGTCAAGGCCGGCTTTCTTCGACGGGTCGTTGATCATGTGAAGGCGGTTGACGGCATCGACCTGACGCTGAGGGCCGGGCAGACGCTGGGCGTCGTCGGCGAATCCGGCTCCGGCAAGACCACGCTTGGCCTGGCGCTCGCCCGCCTGATCTCCTCCCAGGGGCGCATTGCCTTTCTGGGCAGCGAAATCGGCGGCTATTCCTACAAGCAGATGCGGCCGCTGCGGGATCGGCTCCAGGTGGTTTTCCAAGACCCCTATGGATCGCTCAGCCCGCGCATGTCCGTGGGCGAAATCGTCGCCGAGGGCTTGCGTGTTCACGAGCCTGGCCTGTCGGGCGAAGAGCGCGATCGCCGCGTCGCCTGGGGCCTGGAGGAAGTGGGGCTCGATGCCGCCACCCGCTGGCGCTATCCGCATGAATTTTCCGGCGGCCAGCGGCAGCGCATCGCAATCGCCCGGGCCATGGTCCTGAAGCCGCGCTTCGTCATGCTGGACGAGCCGACATCCGCGCTCGACATGAGCGTGCAGGCTCAAGTTGTCGATCTGCTGCGCGACCTCCAGCAGCGTCACGACCTCGCCTATCTCTTCATCAGCCACGACTTGCGCGTGGTGCGGGCGCTTGCCAATGAGGTGATCGTCATGCGCATGGGCAAGGTTGTCGAGCAGGGGCCGTCGACCGAGATTTTCTCGGCCCCCAAGGCGGAATATACCCGTGCCCTGATGGCGGCGGCCTTTGACCTGAAGGCTGTCGAAACCGGCGATATCCGTCAGTAACACCTTCCTTCACGGAGCAACCATGCCTGCCCTCAGTCCCGTCATCCTTGACCTCAAGTTCCCCCGTCCAAGTGTCGTGCAGGCGCTGAAGGGTGCTTTTCCCGGTCGCAAGATCATCGATATGGCTGACCATGAGAATGCGGGCCGTGACCTCTCGGGCGTGAACTATGCCGTGGTCTGGAAGCCGAACCCGACGCTGTTCTCCCGCGCCAAGGACCTAAAGGTGATCTTTTCCGGCGGTGCGGGCGTCGATCACATCCTCACCGCCTATGAACTGCCGGATCTGCCGATCGTCCGCTTCGTCGACCGCAGCCTGACAGACCGCATGAGCGAATGGGTGGTGCTGCAATGCCTCATGCATTTGAGGCGCATGCCGGAATATGCCGTGCAGCAGCGTGATCGGCTCTGGCACGAGTTGGAAAACCAGCCGGAAGCGCGTGATGTGACTGTCGGCATCATGGGCCTCGGCGTTCTCGGCAAGGATGCGGTTTCAAAGCTCCGGGTGATGGGGTTCAACGTCATTGGCTGGTCGCGCCGTCGCAAGAACATGCGCAGCATCCAGACCTATGACGAGAGCGGCCTCAATGAATTCCTGCGCCAGACGGATATTCTCGTCGGCCTGCTTCCGCTTACAGACAATACGCGCGGCATCTACAACCGCGACCTCTTTGCGAAACTTCGTCGTGGTGGCGCGCTCGGCAAACCGATCTTCATCAATGCCGGCAGGGGTGGCAGCCAGGTCGAGGGCGACCTCTTCGTAGCGCTGAAGGATGGCACCCTCGGCGGAGCCTCGCTCGATGTCTTTGAGGTCGAGCCGCTATCCGGCGACAGCCCGCTCTGGCGGATGGACAATGTGGTGATCACGCCCCATGCTGCGGCGGCCTCTGACGTCAAGGCGTTGTTCCGCCATGTAGCCGAACAGATCGATCGCCTGGAGCGTGGCGAAAAGCTCCAGCACGTGGTGGATCGCACCACCGGATACTGAAGTTCTCTGCGTTCCTCGGAACATAAATACCCGGCCTTCGTTGTGTTCCCGAATGCGACCGCACGCTGAGGTCGCGCCCGGAACACGAAGGAGGTCATCATGCCGAGCCGTACCGATATCGCCCGAGACGAAGAACGAGGCCGCTCCTTTGGCCAGCGGCAACAGCCGATGACCCCAACGGAAGTGCGGCAGGGATCCTATGGAAAGCCCGTGTTGATCGTGCTGCTTGGCGGACTTCTGCTGGCAATGATTTTCTGGATCCCTGTGGAATGGTGGGGCAACTCCATCGCGCCTGAAAATCCAGCGAACCAGCCTCCTACGGCAACTGCACCGAGCCCGGCAGCAGACCAGTCTGCAGCACCAACGCCCGGTCAGGCCACGCCAGCCCGACCCTAATTTGGAGCGCTGCGAAGGCTGGACTTCCCCGGCGCTTTTTCCCATAAGATTGCCGCTTGGGCGGCGACAAGTGATTTGGGCCGCATCAGTTGCGGCCTTTTTCGCGGGGCCGCGGATCGCAGGAAAGTGGTTCGATGACCAAGACCGATATCGCATCGCGCGTCTACAACCACACTTGGAAGCTGGATCCGATCATCAGAAGCCTGATCGACACGGATTTCTACAAGCTCCTGATGCTGCAGATGATCTGGAAGCTCTATCCCAAGGTCAATGCCAGCTTTGAGCTGATCAACCGCACCCGCTCCGTTCGTCTGGCAGATGAGATCGACGAGGGCGCGTTGCGCGAGCAACTGGATCACGTCCGCTCGCTGCGGCTTTCCAAGAAGGAGATGATCTGGCTCGCCGGTAATACATTTTACGGCCGTGCCCAGATCTTCGAGCCGGAATTCCTGACATGGCTGTCTACACTGCAACTGCCCGAATACGAGTTGACCAAGCAGGACGGCCAATACAATCTCGTCTTCCACGGCACCTGGATGGAGACGACACTGTGGGAAATTCCCGCCCTCGCCATCATCAATGAGCTGCGCAGCCGGGCGGCGATGCGCTCCCTCGGCTTCTTCACCCTGGATGTGCTCTATGCCCGCGCCAAGGCCAAGATGTGGGAAAAGGTTGAGCGTCTGAAAGACCTGCCGGGTCTGCGCATCTCGGATTTCGGCACCCGACGGCGCCACAGCTTCCTGTGGCAGCGCTGGTGTGTCGAGGCGCTGAAGGAAGGCATCGGTCCGGCCTTCACCGGCACCTCGAATGTCCTCCTGGCTATGGATTCCGACCTGGAAGCGGTCGGCACCAATGCCCACGAACTGCCGATGGTGGCCGCCGCTTTGGCGCGCACGGATGCCGAACTGGCGGCTGCGCCCTACAAGGTGCTGCAGGACTGGAACCGGCTCTATGGCGGCAATCTGTTGATCGTGCTGCCGGATGCCTTCGGCACCACGGCCTTTCTGCGCGATGCCCCGGACTGGGTCGCTGACTGGACCGGCTTCAGGCCGGATAGCGCGCCGCCGATCGAAGGTGGCGAGAAAATCATCGCCTGGTGGAAGAAGATGGGACGCGATCCCCGCCAGAAGCTGCTGATCTTCTCGGATGGTCTCGATGTTGATGCGATCATCGACACCTACCGGCATTTCGAGGGCCGGGTCCGCATGAGCTTTGGCTGGGGCACCAATCTCACCAATGATTTCGCCGGTTGCGCGCCGCAGGAGATTGCAGGCCTCAATCCCATCTCGATCGTCTGCAAGGTCAAGGATGCCAATGGCCGTCCGGCCGTCAAACTGTCTGATAATCCCAACAAGGCCACGGGCGATCCGGCAGAAGTCCAGCGCTATCTTGACTTCTTCGGCACCAAGGATCGCGTGGCGCAGGCCGTGCTCGTCTGAAATTTGTCGGCGCCGTGGTCGCTTGTCAAAGCGCGACCGCGCCTTATAAACTCCCGCATGAGGAGAAGCCGTGACCTGGCAGGAGAGGTTGCGGCCAAGCGGACATGTTTGCAGGGCACGATCCATATCTCGTGGCGCTTTCGGTCGTCGTCGCCATTCTGGGCGGCTATACCGGGTTCGGCCTCGCCGCGCGCATCAGGGGAACGCCCGGGCTGCCGCGTCGCGTGCTGCTAGCCGGGGCGGCTGCTTTCTTGGCCGTCGGCATCTGGACCATGCATTTCGTCGGCATGCTGGCAGCCCCCATCCCCGGTGAGGCGGTCTATTTGGTACTTCCCACCATCGTGTCATTCCTCATTTGCGCGCTCGTCGTCGGCGTGTCGCTCTATTTCGTCAGCATTGGCGAGACCACGGGCTTGCGGCTGCCGGCCTCGGCGCTCCTGCTCGGCGCGGGCATTGTGTCGATGCATTATGTCGGCGTGCATGCGCTGGTCGGTCCGTTTCACATCGTTCATCGCACGGATATGATCCTGCTGTCGGCTCTGATCGCCATCCTCTCGGCCTATGGCGGCCTGCGGATTTACCTCGCCCGCCAGGGCGGCATGCGGCTGGTGCTGAGCGCTGTCGCCTTCGGCATCGCCGTCTCGGGCATGCACTACACGGCCATGTATGGCATGCAGTTCGAAGCCATGGACGGCGCCGGGCACGATGCCGCCGGCCTGGTGGCTTCCGCACAGGTCTTGTCGCTGGTGGTGGCGCTCCTCTGTTTCGTCATTGCCGCGGGCTTCTTGCTGTTTCTTGTGCCGGAACCGCGCCAGAAACAGCAGCCCGCGGCGGCGCCCGGTTTGTTCGCGGAACCTCCAGGTGCCCCAGAGATGATGGAGCCTCCGCCGGAAAACGCAGTACCGGCGCCGACGCCCCAGGCCGGCGGTTTCAGTCGCAGCGCTCCGCTGGGCGGCATAGGCGCGCCACGGCAGCAGCCAGCCTCGCGAATCCCGGTCTCCAGCGCTGACGGCACGCACCTGATCGATGTCGCCGATATCAGGAGCATCCGCGCTGACGCTCATTACACCCTGGTGCATGACGGCCAGCGCGAGCGCATCTGTTCCTGGTCCATTTCCGAAGCCGAATCGCGGCTCGATCCCGAACTCTTCGCCCGGGTGCATCGCAGCCATATCGTCGCCTTGCCCCATGTGACCCTGATGCGCAAGGAGGGTGACGGCGCGATCCTGGAGCTCGGCGGACAGGTGGCTCATCTCGTGCCCGTCAGCCGTGCCAAGATCGCCGAGGTCAAGGCACGTCTCGGCCTCGTCCGCAGCATGGCCGGGCGCCCATAAGTCAGAATTCCTGACGCAATTCGTGCTGACGCGACCGCAATTCGTGCGAAAATCCGGTCCTCGTGCGGCTCTGCCCGCTCGCGGCTTGCGCGGAAAAAACAGTCGGAACACCCTTCCGCATCGCTCGTGTCCCGCCAGACCGACGAATGGGAGGAGACCATGATACCAGGCGAATTCGAATACCATCGGCCCGCTTCGCTGGCCGACGCCGTGAAGCTGTTGGCTGATTTCGGCGACGAGGCGCGGCCCCTGGCCGGTGGCCACAGCCTCATTCCAATGATGAAGCTGCGTTTCGCGACCCCTGAACACCTTGTAGACCTCAGCGCCATCGATAGCCTCAAGGGCATCTGTCGCGACGGCGATGCGCTGGTGATCGGTGCGATGACGACGCAGAGCGACATCATCGCGTCCGCAGACATCGCCTCGCATCTGCCGCTGCTGCGGGAAACGGCGCTGCTGATTGCCGATCCGCAGGTCCGCTACATGGGCACGCTTGGCGGCAATGTCGCCAATGGCGATCCGGGCAATGACATGCCGGCTGTCATGATGGCGCTGGGCGCCTCCTACCGCCTTGAGGGCCCTGATGGCGCCCGCGACGTTCCGGCCTCCGAGTTCTACCAGGGCGCCTATTTCACCGCGCTCGAGCCCGGTGAAATCCTGAGCGCCGTGTCCATTCCGCTGCCTGCGCAAGGGCACGGCTATGCCTATGAGAAGCTGAAGCGCAAGGTGGGTGACTATGCGACCGCCGCCGCGGCGGTGACGCTGACCATGGCGGGCGGCAAGGTGGCCACCTGTTCCATCGCGCTCACCAATCTCTCCGAAACACCCTTGCTGGCAGAAGACGCGGCAGCGGCGGTTGTTGGCACCAGCCTGGATGATCAGGCGATTGCGGCAGCCGTTGAAGCCGCTCGCGCCATCATGAACCCGGCCGCGGATGCCCGCGGCACGTCGGAATATCGCACCCATGTCGGCGGCATCATGGTGGCCCGGGCGCTGAAGCGCGCCGCCGCCCGCGCCGCATCCTGAGGAGGAAAGCTATCATGGCAAAGACCCATGTGACGATCCGCGTGAATGGTGAGGAGGTCGAAGGCCTCGTCGAGCCCCGCACCCTGCTCATTCATTTCATCCGCGAAAACCTGAACCTGACCGGTGCCCATATCGGCTGCGAAACCAGCCATTGCGGCGCCTGCACGGTCGATATCAACGGCAAGTCGGTCAAGAGCTGCACCATGTTCGCCGTCCAGGCCAATGGCGCCGAGATCATGACAATCGAGGGCGTGGCCAATGCCGATGGCACGCTGTCTGCCCTGCAGGAAGGCTTCCGCCAGATGCATGGCCTGCAATGTGGCTATTGCACGCCCGGCATGATCGTGCGCGCCCATCGCCTGCTGCAGGAAAACCCCAACCCGACCGAAGAGGAAATCCGCTTCGGCATTGCCGGCAATCTCTGTCGCTGCACCGGCTACCAGAACATCGTCAAGGCAATCCAATACGCCGCCGCCAAGATCAACGGCACCGAGTTCCAGGAGGCAGCAGAATGAACGACATGACTCCCACGCGGGAACAGAGGGAAGCCCGTCTTGAAGGCATGGGCTGCAAGCGCAAGCGCGTCGAGGATATCAGGTTCACCCAGGGCAAGGGCAATTACGTCGATGACGTGAAGCTGCCCGGCATGCTGCACGGCGATTTCGTCCGCTCGCCCCATGCCCATGCGCGTATCGTTTCGATCAATACGGAAAAGGCGCTGAAGGTGCCGGGCGTTCTCGCCGTCATCACCGCCGAGACCCTGAAGACCGTCAATCTCGCCTGGATGCCGACGCTCGCTGGCGATGTGCAGATGGTGCTGGCCGATGGCAAGGTGCTGTTCCAGAACCAGGAAGTTGCCTTCGTCGTTGCCACCAACCGCTACGCTGCCGATGACGGCATCGCCGCCGTCGAGGTGGAATATGAGGCCCTGCCGGTTCTGGTTGATCCCTTCACGGCCATGAACGCCGATGCACCTGTGCTGCGCGAGGACCTGGCTGGCAAGACGGTGGGCGCCCATGGCCCCCGCAAGCACCACAACCACATCTTCGAATGGAAGGTCGGCGACAAGGAGATGACCGACATCGCCTTCGACAAGGCGGAGGTGAAGATCAAGGAAATGATCTCCTATCACCGCACCCATCCGTCGCCGTTGGAAACCTGCCAGTGCGTCTGCTCCTTCGACAAGATCAAGGGCGAATTGACCATCTGGGGCACCTTCCAGGCGCCGCATGTCATCCGCACGGTCGTGGCGCTGATCTCGAAGATCCCCGAGCACAAGATCCATGTGATCGCGCCTGATATTGGCGGCGGTTTCGGCAACAAGGTCGGCGCCTATCCCGGCTATATCTGCGCCGCGGTGGCCTCCATCGTGACAGGCAAGCCGGTGAAGTGGGTCGAAGACCGCATGGAAAACCTCACCACCACCTCCTTCGCCCGCGATTACCACATGACGACGGAAATCGCCGCCACGAAGGAAGGCAAGGTCACGGGCCTGCGCGTCCATGTTCTGGCCGACCACGGCGCTTTTGACGCCTGCGCCGACCCGTCGAAATGGCCGGCGGGCTTCATGAACATCGTCACCGGTTCCTATGACTTCCCGGTCGCGCATCTGGCCGTGGATGGCGTCTATACCAACAAGGCGCCGGGCGGCGTTGCCTATCGCTGCTCCTTCCGGGTGACGGAAGCGGCCTATTGCATCGAGCGGGCCATGGATATCCTCGCCCAGAAGCTGGAGATGGACCCCGCCGAACTGCGGCTGAAGAACTTCATCAAGGCCGAGCAGTTTCCCTATCATTCCGCCCTTGGCTGGGAATATGACTCGGGCGACTACCATACGGCCATGAAGAAGGCGATGGAGACCATCGACTATGCCGGCCTGCGCCGCGAGCAGGCGGAAAAGCGCGAGGCCTTCAAGCGCGGCGAAACCCGCGAGATCATGGGCATCGGCACCTCCTTCTTCACCGAAATCGTCGGTGCCGGCCCGTCGAAGAACTGCGATATCCTGGGTATCGCCATGTTCGACAGCTGCGAAATCCGACTGCATCCCACCGGCGCCGGTATTGCTCGCATGGGCACGAAGAGCCAGGGCCAGGGGCATGAGACGACCTGGGCGCAGATCATCGCCACCGAAATCGGCATTCCCGCCGATGACATCATGGTGGAGGAGGGCAATACCGACACCGCGCCCTATGGTCTCGGCACCTATGGATCCCGCTCCACCCCGGTCGCGGGTGCGGCCATCGCGCTCGCCGCCCGCAAGATCAGGGCCAAGGCGCAGATGATCGCCGCCTATATGCTGGAGGTGCACGAAGACGACCTGGAATGGGATGTCGACGGTTTCCGGGTGAAGGGCCTGCCGGAAAAGTTCAAGTCGATGAAGGAGATCTGCTGGGCGGCCTATAATAGCGTGCCGCCGGGCATGGAGCCGGGGCTTGAGGCGGTCAGCTATTACGATCCGCCGAACATGACCTATCCCTTCGGCGCCTATTTCTGCGTCATGGACATCGATGTCGATACCGGGGTCTACAAGGTCAGGCGCTTCTACGCGCTCGATGATTGCGGCACCCGCATCAACCCGATGATCATCGAGGGCCAGGTGCATGGCGGCCTCACCGAAGGCTTTGCCATCGCGATGGGCCAGGAGATCCGCTACGACAATTCGGGCAATGTGATGGGCGGGTCCTTCATGGACTTCTTCATCCCGACCGCCGTGGAAACACCCCGTTGGGAAACGGATCACACCGTAACCCCATCGCCGCATCACCCGATCGGCGCCAAGGGGGTCGGCGAAAGCCCCAATGTCGGCAGCGTCCCCTGCTTCTCCAACGCCGTCAACGACGCCTTCAGCTTCCTGGGCTCCACCCATATCCAGATGCCGCATGACTTCTGGCGCAACTGGGAAGCCGCAAAGTCGCTCGGCGTGACGGGGTAAGGAAGGCGACGAGACAAAACCCTCTCTGGCCTCCTTCGATTGCATCGAAGCGCAGCCATCTCCCCCACAAGGGGGGAGAAGAATCGCGGAAAGCGCTCGCTTCTATCCGCCGAGGGTTCGGCTGGGTTAAGCCCTCCCCCTTGTGGGGAGGGTTGGGAGGGGAATCTTTTACCTTCCTGTGGGCGAGTCGTCAGCTAGGCCGGGTGTTTTGTGACCATCGAAAGAAGCGATACGAACCATGACCAAGCTCAACCGCGATGACATCGCATCAGGCCTCTCCGCGGCCGGCTACATTGCAGATGGCGAGCTGGCGACGGCGGTGTCCCTGATGACATTTCTGAAACGGCCTCTGCTTCTCGAAGGCGAGGCCGGGGTCGGCAAGACGGCGGTGGCGGCCGCCCTTGCCGACCATTACAACACCAACCTGATTAGGCTTCAGTGCTATGAAGGCCTGGACCAGTCGGCGGCGCTCTATGAATGGAACTACCAGCGCCAGTTGCTCGCCATCCAGGCCCATCAGGGCCGCGACGCGGCGATGATCGAAGACGAGATCTTTTCCGAAAAATACCTGCTGGAGCGCCCGCTTCTCGCCGCCATCCGCCAGGAAAAGCCGCCGGTCCTGCTGATCGACGAGGTCGATCGCGCCGACGAGGAGTTCGAGGCCTTTCTCCTGGAAGTGCTCTCCGAGTTCCAGGTTTCGATCCCGGAACTGGGAACCGTCACGGCCCGCAGCATCCCCCATGTGGTGCTGACCTCCAACGGCACCCGTGAACTGTCAGACGCCCTGCGCCGCCGCTGCCTCTATCATTATGTCGATTATCCCGAGCCGGATCGCGAGGCGCGCATCATCATGGCCCATCTAACCGGCATTGGCGCCTCGCTCTCCCTGCAGATCGCCCGGATGGTCGAAGGCATCCGCAAGGAGGACCTGCGCCGCGTGCCGGGCGTGGCTGAAACGCTGGATTGGGCCGCGGCGCTGGTGGGTCTCGATGTCCGTGACCTGCATGATCATCCCGAGGCCGTGCATGAAACGCTGCTGTGTCTGTTGAAGACGCGGGAAGACAAGGCGCGAGTAACCCCCGAGGTCACCGCCCGCATTCTCGGGAGGGTGGCATGAGCTGTTGCGGAGCCCCCATGCAGCAGGAGGAAATGGATGCCGTCGGCAAGGTGGTGTCCGAAAAGCTGGCCGCCTTCGTCAAGACCCTGCGCGGCAATGCCTTTGCCATCGGCCTTGCCGAGGCGCGCGATGCCGCGGCCTTGATGGCGGCGGGCTATGCGGAAAAACCCGCGCTGCTGCGGGAGGCTTTCAAGCACCTCTTCTCAGCCCGCAAGACTGAATGGGATCGTTTTGACGGGTTGTTCGACGCCTTCTGGCTGGGAAAGCGCGTGCGGTCGCGCGCTGCCGTGTCCGGATCGGCGGAACGGCAGTCCAATCCCGCCCTGAAGTCGCTTGATGGCGCGAGTCGCCAGAACCATGGCAATCAACCGACCGACCAGGTGCCCGCGGGTGATGACGGCGCAGTCGACCAAAATGGCGAAGGCCGGATGGAAGGCGCCTCTGTCGTCGAAAACCTCGCCACCACGGATTTCCGCAAGCTCTCCGATCCTGATGCCGTCGAACAGGCCCATGCGATTGCCGAGCGGCTGGCCCGCGCCATGCGTACGCGGCTGACCCGCCGCGATCTCGCCCGCCGCCGCGGCTATCGCATCGATCTCAGGCGGACCATCCACCGCAATATCGGACAGGGCGGCATTCCGCTGAACCTGATCCATCGCCGCCGCAAGGAAAAGCCGCTGCGGCTGGTGCTGTTGCTCGATGCCTCCGGCTCGATGAGCATGTATACCGGCGTCTTCCTGCGTTTCGTCCATGGCGTGCTGGATAGTTTCCGCGAAGCCGACGCCTTCCTGTTTCATACCCGGCTTGTGCATGTGTCCGACGCCATGAAGGAGCGCGATCCGGCCCGCGCCCTGGATCGCCTGTCGATGATGGCGCAAGGGGCGGGCGGCGGGACGCGGATCGGTGAATGCCTCGCCGAGTTCAACCGCCATCATGCGGTTCGCGTCATCCATTCCCGCACCTGCGTGATGATCGTGTCGGACGGTTATGAAACCGGTGATGCCGAGCGGCTGGGCATGGAAATGGCGGCCCTGCGCCGCCGCTGCCGCCGCATCGTCTGGCTCAATCCGATGATCGGCTGGGACGGCTATGCGCCGGAGGCGCGCGGCATCAAGGCCGCACTTCCCTATGTCGACCTGCACGCCCCGGCCCATAGCCTGCAAAGCCTGGCGGATCTCGAACCCTATCTGGCGAAGATGTGAAGGAGCGTATCGTGACCCTGCATGTCGATGTGATGGACCTGGTGTCGCGCATGAAGGCGGCCGAGGAGGCCTTCGTGCTGGCGACGGTCGTTCGAACCGTCTCCGTGACCGCCGCCAAGGCCGGTGCCAAGGCGGTGATCAGGCCCGATGGCAGCATTGCCGCCGGCTGGATCGGCGGCGGCTGTGCCCGCGGCGCTGTGCTGCGGGCCGCCCGCCAGGCCCTCGTCGATGGCGAGGCGCGCCTTGTCTCGGTCCAGCCGGATGATCTCCTGTCGGACCTCGGCATCAAGCCTGGCGAAGCCCGCGATGGCGTGCAGTTTGCGCGCAATATGTGCCCGAGCCGCGGCACCATGGATGTCTTCATCGAGCCGGTTCTGCCGCGCCCGGCCCTTGTTGTATTCGGCGCAAGCCCTGTGGCCTTGGCGCTGTGTTCCATGGCGCGCGGTCTCGGCTATCACGTCACCGTCGCAGCACCTGCGGCAGACCTCGCGACGCAACCCGAGGCCGATCGCTGGATCGACGGTTTCGCGGTTGATCCCGCGGATCGCCCACCCGGCTTCGTCGTCGTCTCGACCCAGGGCAAGGGCGACAAAGCGGCGCTGCGCCAGGCGCTGATGCTACAATCGCCCTATTGCGGTTTTGTCGGCAGCCGGCGCAAGATGGAGGCCCTGAAGGCGGAACTGCTGGAGGAGGGCATTGATCGAGACAGTCTGGACAGGGTGAAGGGGCCGGCGGGCCTGGATCTCGGCGCCATCACGCCGGAGGAAATCGCCCTGTCGATCCTGGCGGAAATCACAGGTCTTCGCCGTCGCGGCCAACGCAGCGCCGGCGCATAACAGAAAAGGGAAGAGGAACCACGCATGGATATGAATGGCAGCGAGCGGATCGAGGCACCGGTCGACGCGGTATGGCGCGCACTCAACGATCCTGAGATCCTGAAGCAGGCGATACCCGGATGCGAAAGCCTCGAAAAGACATCCGACACCAACATGACCGCCAAGGTCGTGTTGAAGGTGGGGCCGATCAAGGCGCGCTTCGAAGGCGCGGTGGAACTGCAGAATCTCAACCCGCCGCATTCCTACACCATATCGGGCGAGGGCAAGGGCGGCATTGCCGGCTTCGCAAAGGGCGGCGCTGATGTCTCCCTGGAGGCCGATGGACCCGACGCCACGATCCTGAGCTATACCGTCAAGGCGGAGGTGGGCGGCAAGATCGCCCAGCTCGGCAGCCGCCTGATTGATTCGACCTCGAAGAAGCTCGCAGGCGAATTTTTCTCCAAATTCGGAGAACTGGTGGCCGCCGGCGCCTGACGACAGCATTTTGACAGCTTTCTCTTTGATAGCTGCATCACCGGAAACGCTGGGGCGTCGCCGGTGATGCGTTCGTGAACGTCTGTTCCTGCGGATCAAATCCGCGTGTCCGGCGTTGGCAAAAGGCCGCCAGTGTGGTCTCAGCCGTGTCCAGCCCGGCGCAAGTGTGCGGCGTTAGCTTGGCGAACATGAATGCGGTGCGCGGCGAAGGAAGGAATGCGTTGATGTCGGATGAGCCAGATCGATTTTTCGAACAGCAGGAAGCGGCTGCGAAAATCCTGCTCGTCGAACGCAAAGGCGACGAACTGACCGACATTCTCGTCGGTGCCCTCCTGGAAACCCTGCATCTGCTGCAAGAAGAGATCGCTGCCGAGACCGTTCACTGAAACCGATCCGGTTGCTGAGGGCAGCACGACCTAGCCGATAAGGCTTTTTATCAGCACCCGCGCCCAGCCATAACCCCGCCTCACCGTCAGCCGTGGCAAAAGCAGCGGATCGTCGTTGGCACGCGCGCGACGGCTTTTGATCGTTGTTGCATTGGTGTAGCCAGCCTCCTCCACCATGTCCCGAACCGCAGCATTCACGCCGCCATGGGGATAGCAGAAGGCGTCCACGGGGCCACCGATCAGATCCTCCAGCCGATGCCGCGAATCAAGGATTTCCTGCCGCGCGTCAGCCGGGGCAATCTGGTCGAGACGCGGATGGCTTGACGTATGGGACCCTACCTCGTGACCGAGGGCGGCCCATTCCCGCAGTTCCGCCTTGGACATGCAGGCCGCCTGCGGAATGCCCTTTGCGACATCCCAGCGATTGAATCCGTCGATCTCGCCTGAAACGAAATAGTTGGTGGCCGTGAAGCCGAGCTCCTGCAGCACCGGCAGGGCATTAACATGGACGTTGCGATAGCCGTCGTCGAAGGTGATGCCGATCACCTTCCCGGTCTTCTTGCCCTCAAGATACGGCATCAGATCGCGCATCGACACGCCGCGATAACCGAACCGCTTCAGCCAGCGCATATGTGACGCAAAATCATCGGTCGCAACGCAGAGGCTGCGCGAGGGTGTTCCGCGCGGGGCCGGCGTGCCGACCTGGTGATACATCAGGATGGGAAAGGCGCGCTGGGTCATGCTGTCGGCGGCGCCTCGGTCGCTGCAATGGGCATGTCCCCGTCAAGCGAACGATCGGCAACTCGGATGCTGGAAAAGCCGGAATGCAGGAGGAGTTGCAGCCGATAGAAAGGCCGCATGATCTCCCGATGAAGCTTGGCCGCCCTGTCGCGCTGCTTTTGCAGCGTGGTGCCGCCGATGGAAGGGGAGATTTCCCTGACGGTGGCGGGGCTGACCGACCAGGGTGCAATGCCGCTCGCCCAAGGCATCTGCAAAAGCGTGTCGACGGGTCGGTCGAACACCTCGGTGGCGCGCAACAATTGCGCGGCCGCGGTCCGGCTGACCAGTTGCGTCACCATGCCGAGCCCGACAAGGCGCGGGGCCATCAGACGAACCTGTCCGGCGACCTTGGTCCTGCAGCCCCATTCCCGACCATCGCGAAACGGAAACCGGATGAACCCGCATGTCTGCAAATTCTCGATGGCGAGGTTGAGACCGGCCAGGAAATCGCCGTTCGGCGCCGCGTCATCCTCCATGATGAGGGCCGCATCGAGATCATGGTCGAGAATGGCTTGCCAGGCGCGGCGGTGCGACAGGAAGCACGCGATCTCATTGCGGCTCAGCGCGAAGGGATAGAGCGGCCGGTGCAGCCTCGGTCGGTAGACGGCGCGAACCTCATCATCGGTCAGGTCGCGACCGTCGACAGCCTCGATGATCCGGCCCGGTAGGGGCAGGGATTCGATCAGGTGCTTGACGTTCGGCGCGCGCGATTGCGCACGGGCGAGATGAATGACGAATAATTCGATGCCCAAATGGCCCCCAAAGGCATTTCCAAAGCGTTGCCGCCTTTCGCCCAGGCGATTCGCGGCAACGCGCTTTGGCGAGCCTCTACAGGAAACAGGGGATTATAGGCTGTCCAATTTTGGGTGATTGCAAAAATACAACCCTGCATGTATCTGAATTTTATTGATAATTGGGTTGATTGCAGGGGTTGGGCCTATGCTGGGGCACGGACGCCGCTCACGCGCACATGCCCGACACATTGCTGCTAGCGATCCGAGCGGAATTCGAAATTGGATTTTTCGGAAAATATAGTGGCGGACAGGGAGGGATTCGAACCCTCGGTACGCTTTCACGCACACACGCGTTCCAGGCGTGCGCCTTAAACCACTCGGCCACCTGTCCGTTACCAGCCAGTGCCATGAGGAGCAACGCAGCCGTTGGGGCGGGATATATACCGAGGATTCATCACGGATCAACCGGAATCTAACAGATTTTTGACTTGCCCGAACAAATCGCGTTTCGATGCTCTCTTGCCTCTCACGCTCCGCTCGGCCTATCTGGCTTGGCGGTGGGAAATTCGGGAACCAACGAGATGATCAGGTTTTTCTTCAGGGCGCTCAGCTTTCTCGCGCTTTTGCTGGCCGTGGTGACGGCGGCGATGGATTCGATCCAGTCGGTGTCCTCGTCCGAGGTCATACTCACCCCCTTCGGTTCGGCCTGGCAGGATCTTGATGCGCAAAGCCTCGATCGAGCCCAGGAAATCCTGGACCGCCATGTCGATCAGGCCTACGTGCTTGCGGCCGTGGACTGGACTCTGCGCCAGCCCACCTTCAGCGTATTCCTTGCGCTTTCCCTGATATTTTGGATGATAGGCTATCGTCGCCCGCCGCCAAGCCGGTTTGCCGCCTGACCGACGGCGGCGCCGCAATGCGGGAGGAGGAAGACGCATGTTTCTGATCGACATGTTCAATCGCAAGACGACGATGCCGACCGCGGAAACGGCTCTGCCCGGACGCAATGACCCCATACCCACGGCGGTCAGTCACCATGTGAGTGGCAGGCCACTTTGGGGCTCCTATCCCTCCGGATTCCGGATCATCCATTTGGGCATGGGCAATTTCTGGTTCGCGGAAAAGGCCTTCTGGACGGTGCCGGGCGTCTGGATCACCGCCTGCGGCTACCAGGGCGGCTTTACCCCCAACCCGACTTACCAGGAAACGATCACCGGTCTGACGGGCCATGTCCATGTCGTCAGGGTCGTCTATGCCCCGGCAGTTCTATCGCTCAAAGACATTTTGAAGCGGTTCTTCGAGGGGCATGATCCCACCCAGGGCATGCGCCAGGGCAATGATATCGGCACTGCCTATCGATCTTTCATCCACGTCGAGGATGATGACGATCGTGCGGTCGCGCTCGCCATGCGGGATGCGTATCAGCAGGCGCTGACGGCCGCGGGCCGCAACGCCAAGGTTGCGACAGACGTGCTCTCCGCGGCCCGCTTCTATCCCGCGGAGGATTACCATCAACAGTATCTCGCTAAAAATCCCGGCGCGCCGGGCGGGTTGCGCGGCCTCGGAATCGCCTGCCCCATCGACTAGTTAAGCGGCAGTTCGAGATCAATTCCGCCAAAAATTTCAGCGTTGTGCGCGGTCCCGGGGCGGAACCCGAATTTCTTTACCAGATGAAAAAAATCGGGTGAATTTTTGGTTCAGCCATGCAAGGATAAATCAAGCTTGGCTGTCGAAAGACGGCCGGCGGCACCGCAGACATGCCTCCTGGAGGCTTGCGGGAGGACCCAAAAAGATCAATAGCAACAACAGGGCTGCACCATGAAGAAATCCCTTTTGACACTCTTTGCACTGGCCGCGATGTCGGCAACGGCGATGGCCGCTGACGTCAAGCCGGCGCTGGTCTACGGAACCGGTGGCAAATTCGACAAGTCGTTCAATGAAGCAGCCTATGCCGGCGCCGAGAAGTTCAAGGCAGAAACCGGCATCGACTATCGCGATTTCGAGCCGACGGGCGACACCCAGGGCGAACAGGCGATCCGCAACTTCGCGTCCAAGGGCTTTAACCCGGTCGTCGCCGTGTCCTTCGCCTGGACCTCGGCTATCGAGAAGGTCGCTGCTGAATTCCCGGACACCAAGTTCGTGATCGTGGATTCCGTTGTCGACCTGCCGAATGTCCGCTCGGTCGTCTACAAGGAAGAAGAAGGCTCCTACCTCGTCGGCATCCTCGCCGGCATGGCATCGAAGAGCGGCAAGGTCGGCTTCGTCGGCGGCATGGATATTCCGCTGATCCGCAAGTTTGCCTGCGGCTACGCACAGGGTGCGAAGGCTGCCAAGGCCGACGCCGAAGTGTTCCAGAACATGGTCGGCACGACGGGTGCTGCCTGGAACGACCCGGTCAAGGGCGGTGAACTGGCGAAGAACCAGATCGACCAGGGCGCTGACGTGATCTATGCGGCAGCCGGCGCTTCGGGTCTCGGCGTTCTCCAGACCGCTGCCGACACCGGCAAGCTGTCGATCGGTGTGGATTCCAACCAGAACCACCTGCATCCCGGCTCGGTCCTGACCTCCATGGTCAAGCGCGTCGACCTGGCGGTTTACAATGCCTATGCCGACCTCAAGGGTGACAAGTTCACCCCAGGCGTCCAGGCACTCGGCGTCAAGGAAGACGGCGTTGCCTACGCTCTCGACGACAACAACGCCAAGCTCGTCACCGACGACATGAAGGCGGCCGTCGAGAAGGCCAAGGCCGACATCATTGCCGGCACGGTCAAGGTTCACGACTACATGACGGACAATTCCTGCCCGAAGTGATCTGATGCGGGGCGCAAGCCGGGCATGATGCTCGGCTTGCGCCCTTTTTTCGTCTGTAATCCGGAGTCCTTGAATGAGCCAAGCCCCCGCGATCGAGCTCATCGGCATCGACAAGAAGTTCGGTGCGGTGCATGCCAACAAGAACATAAACCTGACAGTGGCCAAGGGCTCGATCCATGGGATCATCGGTGAAAACGGGGCCGGCAAATCGACCCTGATGTCGATCCTCTATGGTTTCTACAGCGCCGATAGCGGCACGATCAAAATCGATGGCAAGCCGGTGACCATCAAGGATAGCCAGGCGGCGATCGGCGTCGGCATTGGCATGGTCCACCAGCACTTCATGCTGGTCGAGAATTTTACCGTCCTGGAAAACCTGATGCTGGGCGCCGAAGGCGGCGCGCTTCTGGCCAAGGGCGTGGAAAATGCCCGCGCGGCGCTGAAAAAGCTTGCCGACGATTACGGGCTTGATGTCGATCCCGACGCGGTCATCGAGGAACTGCCCGTCGGCCTTCAGCAGCGCGTCGAAATCCTGAAAGCGATGTATCGTGGCGCCGAGATCCTCATTCTCGACGAGCCGACCGGTGTGCTCACCCCCGCCGAGGCCGATCACCTGTTCAAGATCCTTGGGGTGTTGCGCGACCAGGGCAAGACGGTACTGCTGATCACCCACAAGCTGCGCGAAATCATGGCCATCACCGATACCGTGTCGGTCATGCGCCGCGGCGAGATGGTCGCCACCCGCAAGACCTCTGAAACCACCGTGGAAGAACTGGCCGAGCTGATGGTCGGCCGCCGCGTGCTTCTGCATGTGGAAAAGGGCAGCGCCAAGCCGGGGGCCGTGGCACTGTCCGTGCGCAACCTCACCGTCAAGGACAACAGGGGCGTGACCATGGTCGACAACGTCTCCTTCGACGTCCGGGCCGGGGAGATCGTCGGCATCGCCGGTGTGGCGGGCAATGGACAAAGCGAACTTTTGGAGGCCATCACCGGCATCCGCAAGCCGACATCGGGCGAAATCTTCATCGATGGCCAGCCGGTCGCCGGCTATGATCCGGCAGAGCTGCGTGCCATTGGCCTTGCCCATATTCCGGAAGATCGCCACCACATGGGCCTGGTCCTGAGCTTCGAGGAGCGGGAAAACGCCATCCTCGGCTACCACCGCGACCCGCGTTATGGCGCGGGCTTCCTGCTGGATCCCAAGGCCATCCAGGCGGCTGCCGAGGTCGAGATCGAGAAATACGACATCCGTCCGCCCAATCCCCGGCTGAAGACGGCCAATTTTTCCGGCGGCAACCAGCAGAAGATCGTCGTGGCACGCGAAATCGAGCGTGACCCGAAGCTTCTGATCGTCGGCCAGCCGACCCGCGGCGTCGATATCGGCGCCATCGAATTCATCCACAAGCGCATCGTCGAGACCCGCGACGCCGGCAAGGCCGTGCTGCTGGTATCCGTCGAGCTGGATGAGATCCGCTCCTTGTCGGACCGCATCCTGGTCATGTTTGCCGGTCGCGTCGTCGGTGAAAAGACACCGGAGACGGGTGAACAGACGCTCGGCCTGATGATGGCCGGCATAGCTGCGTGAGGTGACATGAGTACTGCATCCGTATCCTTGCCGAACTGGATCACCTACGCGCTCCTGCCGTTCCTCAACCTGCTGATGGCGCTGCTGATCTCAGGGCTCGTCGTCTGGGTCATCGGCGAGAACCCCATCGAAGCCCTGGTCCTCATGGTGCAGGGCGCGCTGGGCAGCGGCTATGGCATTGGCATGACGCTGTTCTTTGCCACCAATTTCATTTTCACCGGGCTGTCGGTCGCCGTGGCCATCCATGCCGGCCTGTTCAACATCGGTTCGGAAGGCCAGGCCTATCTCGGCGGCCTTGGGGCGGCGCTCGTGGCACTCGCCTTCGATCATTACGTGCCGTGGTATGTCACCATGCCCTTCGCGGTCATTGGCGCTGCCATTTTCGGCGCCGCTTGGGCGTTGATCCCGGCCTGGCTGCAGGCCAAGCGCGGCAGCCATGTCGTCATCACCACCATCATGTTCAATTTCATCGGCGCAGCGCTGATGGTCTATCTGCTGGTGAACGTGCTGATCGTGCCCGGCAAGATGGCGCCGGAGACCCGTACCTTCCTGGAAGGCGGACAATTGCCGAAGCTCGACTGGCTGATGGCCCTGTTCGGCCTGAAGCTTGGCCCGGCGCCCTTCAACGTCTCCTTCCTCATCGCGCTTGTCATGTGCGTGGCCGTCTGGGTGCTGATCTGGCGCTCCAAGCTCGGCTTCGAGATGCGCACGCTGGGCAAGAGCCGCTCGGCGGCCGATTATGCCGGTATTTCCTATGTCAAGATTGTCATCGTCACTATGCTGATCTCGGGCGGTCTCGCCGGCATGATGGCGCTGAACCCAGTCATGGGTGCATCGGGACGCTTGCAGGTGGAATTCGTCGCCGGCGCCGGTTTCGTCGGCATCGCCGTGTCGCTGATGGGCCGCAACCACCCCTTCGGCATCGTGCTCGCCGCCATCCTGTTCGGCATTCTCTACCAGGGCGGCGCGGAACTCTCCTTCGACATGCCCAACATTACCCGCGACATGATCGTCGTGATCCAGGGCCTCGTCATCCTGTTTGCCGGCGCGCTCGAATTCATGTTCCGTCCGGCCATCGTGGTGCTCTATCAGTCGATCGGCAGGAGTATGACGCGCTCAAGGGCAGGCACTGTTCCCGCGGGAGGCACCCATGGATAATTTCGATATTCTGGTCAGCATTCTCGGATCGACCGTTCGCCTGTCGATCCCGCTGATCTTTACGGCTCTTGCGGGACTGTTTTCCGAGCGCGCGGGCATTTTTGATATCGGGCTTGAAGGCAAGATGCTGGCCGCCGCCTTCGCGGCAGCGGTCGCGGCCCACCTCACGGGCTCGGCCCTGACGGGGCTTGCCGCCGGGATCCTGGTGTCGATCGCCTTCTCGCTGGTGCACGGCTTTGCCTCGATCACCAACCGCGGCAACCAGATCGTGTCCGGCGTGGCGATCAATTTCGTGGCCGCCGGCCTGACGATCGTCCTCAGCCAGACCTGGTTCGGCCAGGGCGGTCGCACGCCCCAGTTGCCCGGCACGGCGCGGTTCCAGCCGATCACGCTGCCTGGTGTCGATCTCGTGCGCGATGTGCCGATCATCGGCCCGCTCTATGCCAACGTGATCTCCGGCAACAACCTGCTGACCTACCTTGCCTTCCTCGCGATCCCGCTGTCCTGGTGGGTGCTCTATCGCACGCGCTTCGGCCTTCGCCTGCGGGCCGTCGGCGAAAACCCCGGCGCCGTCGATACCGCCGGTATCTCGGTCACGTGGCTGCGTTATCGCGCCGTCATCGTCGCGGGCTTCCTCTGCGGTTTTTCCGGCACCTATCTTGCCATCGCTCAGTCGGCTGCCTTCATCAACAACATGTCCGCCGGCAAGGGCTATATCGCGCTCGCCGCACTGATCTTTGCCAAGTGGAAGCCAGTGCCGGTCATGTTCGCCTGCCTGCTGTTCGGCTTCCTCGATGCGCTTGCCAATTTCATGCAGGGCAAGTCCATGCCGCTGATCGGTGAAGTGCCGGTGCAGATCTTCCAGGCGCTGCCCTATGTGCTGACCTGCATCCTGCTGGCCGGCTTCATCGGTGCCGCCAATCCGCCCAAGGCCGGCGGCGTGCCCTATGTGAAGGAGCGCTGAGATGTCCCACGAACTGTTCGAGGCGGCGCGCGGCGCCATGGCCTTTGCCCATGCGCCCTATTCGAAATTCCCCGTCGGCGCGGCCATCCGCGCCGATGACGGCAAGGTCTATACCGGCGCCAATATCGAGAACCTCTCCTTTCCCCAGGGCTGGTGCGCGGAACCAACCGCCATCGGCTGCATGGTCATGGGCGGCGGAAAGAAGATCGTGGAAATGGCCGTGATCGCCGAGAAACTGGCGCTGTGCCCGCCCTGCGGCGGCTGCCGCCAGAAGATTGCGGAATTTGCCTCGGCCGGCACCCGCATCTATCTCTGCGACGAAACAGGGGTGAAGAAGACCCTGACCATGGACGAACTGCTGCCCTTTTCCTTCCAGACGGACATCCTGGGATGAGCGAAGCCGCTGAGTTCCTGACCGCCCGCCTTGGCGGCTTCAAGCCCCGTCTTGCCGTCGTCCTCGGCTCCGGCCTTGGCTCCCTCGTGGACGAAATCAGCGACGCGGTGAGCTTCCCGTACGAGGATCTGCGGGGCTTCCCGGTCAGCGGCGTCTCGGGCCATGCCGGCAAGCTGGTTGCCGGCTATCTTGGCGCGCAGCCGATCATCGCCTTGTCAGGCCGGGTGCATTATTATGAGCGCGGCGACGCCAATGCCATGCGCCGGCCGCTCGAAGTGCTGAAGGAGCTCGGCGTGCAATCGCTGGTGCTGACGAATTCCGCGGGTTCCCTGCGGCACGACATGCCGCCCGGCTCGGTGATGCGCATCAGCGACCACATCAATTTTTCCGGCACCAATCCCCTGATCGGAACGGAAGGCGATGGCCGCTTCGTCGGCATGACCAATGCCTATGACGCAAGGCTTGCCGCCGCCATGGATGCCGCTGCCAAGGCAGAAAACATCGAGCTGCATAGCGGCGTCTATATGTGGTTCTCCGGCCCGAGCTTCGAAACGCCGGCCGAAATTCGCATGGCCCGCACGCTCGGGGCCGATGCCGTTGGCATGTCCACTGTTCCGGAAGTGCTGATCGCGCGCTTTTTGGGACTGCGTGTTGCGGCCGCATCGGTTTTGACCAATTATGGTGCGGGGATGACGGGTGCCGAACTCAGTCACGAAGAAACCAAGGACATGGCACCCATTGGAGGTAAACGACTTGCGGCTATCCTGCGGACGATGATCGTCCAGGGTGGCGCGAGCCTTGGAGAGCCATGACATGCGCGAAACAGCGGCGAGAGCCCTGTCCCTTCTGGACCTGACCAATCTCAAGGACGACTGCACGCCCGAGGCGATCGAGGCGCTGTGCGCCCGCGCGCATACGGCCTTTGGCAGCACGGCCGCCATCTGCATCTGGCCCCGCTTCGTCGCCCAGGCGCGCGCGCTGCTGGGGCAGGGCAGTGCGGTGCGCATTGCGACCGTCGTCAACTTCCCCTCAGGCGACCTCGATATCGATACGGTTGTCGCCGAAACCCGCCAGGCCGTGGCTGATGGCGCCGATGACATCGACCTCGTGATCCCCTATCGCGCGCTGATGCAGGGCGACGAAGCCGCCGTCACCGCCATGGTGGCTGCGGTGCGTGAGGCCTGCCCGGCGCCGCTGGTGCTGAAAACGATCCTGGAGACCGGCGAACTGAAGGATGTCAGCCTGATCCGCCGGGCAAGCGAACTTGCCATCGCCGCAGGTGCCGATTTCATCAAGACCTCCACCGGCAAGGTCGCGGTCAACGCCACCCTCGAAGCCGCCGATATCATGCTGCAGGCGATCCGTGACAGTCGCGGCAAGGTCGGCTTTAAGCCCGCCGGCGGCATTTCCACGGTTGCCGAGGCGGCACTGTATCTCAGACTTGCCGATACCATCATGGGCGAGGATTGGGTCATGCCGTCTACCTTCCGGTTCGGCGCGTCGGGCCTGCTGGATGATGTCCTGGGCATCCTTTCCGGCGCCAAGCCGCTCGCCCAGGCATCCGGCTACTGAATCATGATCCCGCAGGAGATCATTCGCCGGAAGCGTGATGGCGCTGTTCTCAGCGCTGCTGAGATTGCGGGCTTCATATCAGGCCTTTCCGACGAGACGATCTCCGAGGGCCAGGTCGCGGCCTTCGCCATGGCCGTGTTCTTTCGGGGCATGAGCTCCGAGGAGATCGTGGCGCTGACGCTTGCCATGCGCGATTCGGGCGAGGTCCTGTCCTGGCAGGGGCTGGGCCGCCCGGTTGCCGACAAGCATTCGACCGGCGGCGTGGGCGATAATGTCTCGCTGATGCTGGCGCCCATCGTCGCGGCCTGCGGGCTGGCGGTGCCGATGATCTCGGGTCGCGGCCTCGGCCATACCGGCGGCACGCTGGACAAACTGCAGTCCATACCAGGCTATAATGTCATGCCGGATCCGGCGCTGTTTCGCCGGACGGTCGATCAGGTCGGCTGCGCCATCATCGGCCAGACGGCGGATCTGGCGCCGGCCGACCGCCGCCTCTACGCCATTCGCGATGTCACGGCCACGGTGGAATCGATCCCGCTGATCACCGCCTCCATCCTGTCGAAGAAGCTCGCCGCCGGGCTTGAAACCCTCGTGCTCGACGTGAAATTCGGCAATGGCGCCTTCATGGCCAGCCTTGAGGAGGCGGAAGCCCTGGCCCAGTCCCTGGTTCGGGTCGCCAATGGTGCCGGCGTCAAGACATCGGCCCTGTTGACGGACATGAACCAGCCGCTTGCCGACGCCGCCGGTAATGCGCTGGAAGTGCGCAATTCAGTGGATTTCCTCAAGGGCAACAAATCTGGATCGCGGCTTGAGGCGGTGACCCTGGCGCTTGGCGCCGAAATGCTGGTGAATGCCGGCACAACCCCAGATCTGGTTGCGGCAGAAACTCTCTGCCGCCGGGCGCTGGACAGCGGGCAGGCGGCGGAGATCTTCGGGCGGATGGTGCATGCCCTCGGCGGACCAGCCGATTTCATGGAGCGTTCAAACGCCTATCTTGAAACGGCGCCTGTGGTGGTCGAGGTCGAGGCGCCGACAGCTGGCTGGCTGTCATCTTGCGACGCGCGGGCGCTGGGGCTCGCCGTGGTCGAACTCGGTGGCGGACGCCTGCGTCCATCCGATGCCATTGATCATCGCGTGGGGCTTGATGGCCTGAAGCCGTTGGGAACCCAGGTGGAAAAAGGCGATGTGATCGCCCGGGTCCATGCGGCAGACCGCGAATCCGGCGCACGCATCGCTGCCGGCGTGGCGGCGCTCTACGTCATTGGCGACAGCGCTCCGACCGAAACGCCCGTCGTGGCAAGGCGCATTTGACGACCGAAGCCTGGGGCATGTCTATGTCGGTGTTTGCGGGACAAGCCCTATCGCTTGAGGCTCATGCGGTCGCCATTGACCGTATAGCCGCCGAGTTTCTTGAGAAAGCTCATGCCGATCAGCGTTGACGAGAGTGCGTTGTCGCGCAGCACGAAGGCATCGACATTGTCGACCCGGATCCCGCCGATTTCGATCTTGGAAAGCTTCACATAGGCGGCATCGGTCTTGCCATTGGCCGTGTTGATCTCGTGCTCGAACTTGAGGGTAGCAGCGGTATAGCCCAGCCGCCGCGCAGTGCTCTCATTGATCGCGACAAGCGAGGCCCCGGTATCGATCAGCCCGTCCACCGGCTTGCCGTTGATCTTGAACGTGCCGCTATAGTGTCCCCGCCCGTCGGCCTTCAGGGTCACCAGATTGGAAGGCGTTGCAGCCATCACAGGTGCTGCCGTCTCCTGGGCAGGTTCCGGCGCTGTGGCCACCTTGGTGTAGATGGCCGGAAACTGGACGGCGGCCACAACCACGAGGGCGGCAAAGACGGAGATCCGCAAAAGCATCTGTTGTTCCTGCGTCATGGACACGCGGCCGCCAAAAGCGGCACGCTGCCACGCTAACCAGCGATGCTTGACAAGCTGCTAAGGAAATCGCGCCGATGCTCGAAGGTTGGCCGCTATCCACGGCCACCTGCAGTCACGGTAAATGAATTGAGGACCGCAGCCCTTATTTCGTGCCGTACATCCGGTCGCCGGCATCGCCGAGACCCGGCACGATATAGCCCTTTTCATTGAGGTGGCTATCGATCGACGCGGTGAAGACCGGAACATCCGGATGGGCCTCGCGGAAATTCTTGATGCCCTCGGGTGCGGCCAGCAGGCACAGGAAACGGATGTTCTTCGCGCCGCGTTCCTTGAGCTTGTCGATGGCGGCGATGGACGAATTGCCGGTCGCCAGCATCGGATCGACGACGATGATCAGGCGTTCGTCCAGCGCATCGGGGGCCTTGAAGTAATATTCGACCGGCTGCAGCGTGTCGTGATCGCGGTAGACCCCGATATGCGAGACGCGGGCGGCCGGGACCAGTTCCAGCATGCCTTCCAGCAAGCCGTTGCCGGCGCGCAGGATGGAGGCGAAGACCAGCTTCTTGCCCTCGAGAACAGGCGACTGCATTTCCGTCAGCGGCGTCTCGATGGTCTGCATCGTCAGTTCGAGGTCGCGAGTCACTTCGTAGCACAGCAGCGTCGAGATTTCGCGCAGCAGCCGCCGGAAGCTGGACGTCGAGGTCTCCTTGCGGCGCATGATCGTCAACTTGTGCTGCACGAGCGGATGATTGATGACTGTGACGCCGTCCATGGATGTATCCCTATTTTCGCTGATAGTCCGTTTTTCCACGTTTGCGCTTGCCTGAGCAAGAGCCGATGGACGCCTTATCCCCCGCAAGATGAACTCAAAGCCTGGCCAACAGCCGGCTTCGCGTCTCCTCGTCCACGAAGGCGGCCTCCAGCGCCGTCCGCGTCATCCGGTCGATCTCCTCGTCGCTGAACCCCATGATGTCAGATGCGATGTCGTATTCGCGTTGCAGCGAGGTGTGGAAGAAAGGCGGATCGTCGGAATTGAGCGTCACCCGCACGCCGGCATCCACGAAGGCGCGCAGCGGATGGCTTTCGAAATCCGGAAATACCTTGAGCGAGATGTTCGATCCGGGGCAGACCTCCAGCACCGTGCCGAGATCCGCGAGGCGCCGCACGAGATCCGGGTCCTCGATGGCGCGCACGCCGTGGCCGATCCGCGATGGCCGCACGAGATCAAGCGCATCCGCCACGCTGAAGGCGCCGCACAGCTCGCCGGCATGGATGGTGATGCCGTAGCCGGCCTCACGGACGATATCGAATGCCCGGGCATAATCCGCCACGCGGTTCATCCGCTCTTCACCGGCCATGTTGAAGCCGGTCACCAGGGGATGGTCGAGCTTTGCCGTCCATTCTGCGCGACGCAGCACGTTTTCCGGACCGAGATGGCGCTCGCCGATGATGATCATGCGGCACTCGATGCCGGTCTTGTCCCGCGCGGCGGTGATGCCGGCGGCAAGCCCGTCGATATAATCGACAGGGTCCATGCCCACCGCCTCGCCGTGATCGGGGGAAATGAAGAGCTCGCTATAGATGGTATTGGCGGCCGCCAGTTCCAGAAGATAGGCCTCGGTCAGGGCGGCATAGTCTTCCGCTGTCCGAAACACCGACGCCACATGATCATAGCAGGCAATGAAGCTGGTAAAATCCTCCCAGACATAGGCACCATCCCGGATGAACGTGGAATGATCGACGCCGTATTTCTCGGCCTGGCTCAGTGTCAGATGCGGCGGGGCGGCGCCCTCAACATGGCAATGCAGCTCGACTTTCTTGAAATTCTTCACAGGAAACTCCGTCCGTGGGGGCCGGGGGCGATGCCGAGATGTGCGGCGATCGTCTCGCCGATATCGGCATAGGTATCGCGAATGCCGACCAAGCGCGAGCGCAGGCCGGGTCCGAAGGACATAATCGGCACGCGCTCGCGCGTGTGGTCGGTTCCGCGCCATGTCGGGTCGCAGCCGTGGTCTGCCGTCAGCATGACGAGATCCCCCGGTTTCAGCCGCCGGTTCGCCTCGGGAATGCGCCGGTCGAAGGCCTCAAGCGCTGCCGCATAGCCCGGCACATCACGCCGATGACCGTAGAGCTGGTCGAAATCGACGAAATTGGTGAAGACGAGATCGCCATCGGCAGCCTCGTCGATCGTCTGCAGCGTCGCATCCATCAGCGCCATGTTGCCATTGGCCTTGATGATGCGCGATACGCCCTGATGCGCATAGATATCGCCGATCTTGCCGATCGCATGCACTTTCCGCCCCGCATCCACGAGACGGTCGAGCAGTGTCGGTTCGGGTGGCAGGACGGAGAAGTCGCGGCGATTGCCTGTTCGCACGAAGGTTGCGGGGCTCTCGCCGACAAAGGGGCGGGCAATCACGCGACCGATATTCAGGGGATCGACCAGCCGCCGCGCCGTCTCGCAGAGCTTGATCAGCCGGTCCAGGCCGAAATGGATCTCGTGCGCTGCAATTTGCAGCACCGAGTCCGTCGAGGTATAGCAGATCGGTTTGCCGGTCAGGATATGCTCGTCTCCGAGCCTGGCGATGATCTCTGTTCCCGAGGCGACGCAATTGCCGAGTATGCCGGGCACCTCGCCCTCACGACAGATCGCCTCAACCAGGTCCTCAGGAAAGGCATCGCCTTCGCTGGCAAAGTAGCCCCAGTCGAACGTGACCGGCGTGCCGGCGATTTCCCAGTGACCGGACGGCGTGTCCTTGCCACGCGATACCTCGCTTGCCGCGCCATGCAGCCCGAACACCCGCTCCGGCACCGGCATGCCGGCGGGATAGTCGCCGCTCGCCAACTTGGCAATGTGCATCAGCCCTATCGCCGACATGTTCGGCAGCTTCAGGGGACCGGAGCGCAGGCCAGCCCGGTCGCCGGCGCCGGCTGCGCAGAATTCCGCGATATGCCCAAGCGTGTTGGAGCCGAGATCGCCATAGTCTTCCGCGTCTGGCGCCCCGCCGATACCGAAGGAATCAAGGACAAAGAGAAATGCACGTGCCATGGTTCACCCGGCCAAAACAGTCTGTCCGGAGAAGCGCGAAAAGCCGCGGTTGGCCGGTGGCGCATGTTTAGCGTCTCGGTGCCGTCTTTGCAAACCGGCCGTCTCGTGGATGGCGCCGCAGCTCAGCAGTCGGTGCAGGCAATGCCGCTGCCCACACGCTGGCGATAGTAATATTCCCGAGCTATGGTGATGGTGTTCACCTCGGTATCGCTCATGCCCGGCAGATACATCACCAACTTATGGGGAATGCTGAGTTCCGAGCGCACCAGGAAGGTGCTGGGTGAAATCATCGCCGCGGGAACGGTGGCGGCACTGTTGGCCACATAGGGCTTGGTGCCGTCATTGGCCCAGGACCAGGCGACCTTGGCATTGCTGGACGCATCGATGGAGATGCCCGTGATCTTGAGCTTCAGCGAACTGCTTCCATAGGGAACGAAGATGCTGGCGGCCACGTCGCCCATGGTGTTGAGGAAGGATTTGCTGACCTTGTCCTGCTGCGTCACCAGGTCGGCCACGGTGCTGGCGCTGTTGGTGGCGCGCTTGGCCACGCTGATGCCGATCGTCAGCTCGAAGGCCATGAGATAGACGACGATCAGCATCGGCATCAGCAGCGCGAATTCCACCGCGCCGACGCCCCTCTCGTCGCCGCGTAGGCGGCTGGCGAGGCGGCAAATCCGTGTTTTCAGGGGCAAGGAGGCGCTGCCGTCGCGCGGCAGGCCGATGTCTTGGCGGCGCGGGCTCACGGGAAATCCTCATTCTGGAAAGCGGTGGTGCCGACGATCAGGAAGTCGGTCGGCATGGAGCCATCCGCGGGGCGGATCGTGGTGATATAGGGCCTGACGATATCGGCGGTGATCTGCCATTTGTAGAAGACGCGCATCATGTTGATGCTCTTCGATCCGCCCGGCGTGAACTTGAAGGACGAGGTATCGAGATCGGCGAAGTCCGCGTTGGAAACCCGCGGAATGGTCTTCGGGATGCTGGAAAAGGAACTGAAGGTGCGCACATCGATGAACAGCTTCTTCGGCGTTGCGATCTCAGCCGCATCGCATTTCATCAGGATCGAGATTTCGTTGCAGAAGGCGGTCCGGAATTCCACTTCGGTCATGTCGCTGTCGCGATTGAGCCCAAAGGTGATCTGTCCCGTGCGAAGCTGACGGGAGACGGTGTTCACCGCATTGGTCAGCAACTGCTCGGCAGTAAAGGCGACGAAGGTTTCGATGATCGCGAAGACGATCATGAAATAGGGAATGGCGAGGATCGCGAATTCGATGGCGGCAGCACCATCTCTAGACCGCGCCAACCGCTTCAGTTTGAAACCGAACCGGCGCCGCGTCTTCATGCCGCCTTGCTGTCCATCAGTGATGGTGGCCATCATGCCTATCCGAAAAGGGGATCATTGGTCCGAAGGGTAGGGACCAAATGTTGATTTTCCGTTTCGCCGGCTTTTACATTTGTACGGAATCGGGAGGCCGCCATCCGGCACCCCGAACACGACGTCCAGGCCCGCTCAAACCGACTAGCCACCGGTTCCCTGGGCCGAATGCTCTTCGCAATTGGGCGTGCAGGACAGGACTGAGCGGCTGGTGGCCTTGAACACGCGCACAGTATTGCCCTCGTCGATGGAAACCAGGATCCGCTCGTCGATGATCGCGTTCCCCTGGGCGTCCAGCAGCACCAGGTTGGTCGTGCCGAAGCTGCGGCCGGTGAGCACGATGGTCTGGGCGTCAGCAACGGTTGCGTCCGCCACCTTGGCATTACCGATGATGACCTTGCTGACCGGGCGGTCGAGCTTCAGCACGCGCGCGTGATCCATATAGACACGCAGCATATTGTCTTCCGCTACCGCTGCGGAAGGGACGGCACAGGCGATGGTAAGGCCAAGCGCCAGGAAATAGCGAATGCTGCTGGATGCCATCGAACATGCCTTGTTTATACTGAGGGCGGAACGGGAATTTCCCCTGTGAAGATGCCCCGGATTGGTGAATGAACGGTTAAGCCGCATGAATTGGGCTTGATGCGCCGTGCAGCAGGCCATTGAGGCCTTCGCGAAGCATTTTCTGCTGCGTTCGAGTGACTATTTTTTCCACCTCGGCGCAGGCATGCCGTTTTGATGCAGCTGTTTTAGCATTCTTGCATGTCAACGGCGCCCGGATTCTCAGCCGCGCGGTCGTTACGCCCAAGCCGAGGCAGCGATTAAAATTTTAACGATCTTGCGGCAAAGTATTGATGCAACAGTACTTGGAGACTGTGAAATATCGCAGTCGAGAAAGCTTCATAAGATTACGCCGCCCCGATTGTTCAGCCATTAACCAATCCCGCCGCAAACGGCGGTTAAGGCCTTGGTAACCGTCTTCCTTAAGCCGATGGAAATGGCCCCCGTGTAGTTTGCAGTCATCCGAGCAACGGCAAACAGTTGCCGGGAGTGCTGAACAAACATCGTGGAGTAGGAGATAATCATGACCAAGCTTTTCGCACGTTTCAAGAATGACGAGTCCGGCGCAACCGCCATCGAATACGGCCTGATCGCCGCCCTGATTTCCGTCGCCCTCATCACCGGCGCGACCACCCTCGGCACCAGCCTGAACAACACCTTCAAGGACATCTCGACCAAGATGGTCACGTCCGAAGGCGCCAACTAACGTCTGAAGGCTTTCCCGCCTGGGACCTATTCCAGAAGCCGCCCGTCAAACGGCGGCTTTTGGCGTTTGTACGACAGGAACGATTGGCGATTTCCTAAGCATTTTCGTCGATGCTGTGGGAGCATCAGGAGGAACATAGCCATGCTGGCAGCGGCCATATTCGTGATCTTCCCCATCTGCCTGGTCATGGCGGCCTGGACGGACCTTCTGGAAATGAAGATTCCGAACCGCATACCCTTGGTTCTCGGTGCAGCCTTCTTCGCGATCGCACCCTTTGCCGGCCTGACGCTGACCGAGTTCGGCTTTCACGTCGCCGCGGGCCTTGCGGTTTTCGCCGTCTGCTTCGGCCTCTTCGCGATCAATGTCATGGGCGGTGGCGATGCCAAGCTCTTGACGGCAGCAGCCCTGTGGTTCGGGCTCAACATGTCGCTGCTGACCTTCCTGATCTACGTCTCCTATATCGGCGGCATCCTCACCATTCTGATTCTCATCGTCAGGGGCAATGCAAACCGCGTTCTGGCCCTTGGCCTGCCGGTGCCAAATTCCATCCTGATGGCCAAGAAGGTGCCCTATGGCATCGCCATCGGCATCGCCGGCATCCTGGCCTTTCCCAGCTCGCCGCTTATGGTGGCAGCGCTTGAAGGGCTTCGCTGAGCCGCGCCTCACGGCCTTATAAAGACGCTGTTAACCAGAATTGTAAGCGTCTTGTTAACCATTATTACACCAATTCCTGATCAATCTGGCTGGGACAGAAGTTTGTCCCGGTCAAGGAAAGATCATGAAACCCGCCCGCATCATCATCCTCGCTGTCGCCGTCGTTGCGGCTGGCATGGCCGGTTTCCTCGCCATGCGGCTCACCGGCGGGACCGCTGCGGTCCAGGAAAGCGTGGAAGCGGTGGTCAAGCGCGAGCCGACGATCAATGTGCTGGTCTCGGCGGCCAATCTTCCCGTGGGCTCCCGCCTCAATGATGATTCGATGCGCTGGATGCCCTGGCCCGAAGGCGGGGTCGTCGAAGGCTTCATCACAGAGCAGAACCGCCCCGAGGCGATGAAGGAACTGCAGGGCGTCGTCGTGCGCCTGCCGATCTTCGAGGGCGAGCCGCTGCGTGCCGAAAAGATCGCCGACAGCTCGAGCCGTATCCTGTCGTCGCTCTTGCCGTCGGGCAAGCGCGCCGTCTCGACGGAAATCACGGTCGCCACCGGCGCCGGCGGCTTCATCCTGCCCAATGACCGCGTCGATGTGATCATGGTCCGCAAGGGTGACGACAAGACCAATTACCTGACCGAAACCGTCCTCTCCAATGTCCGCGTGCTCGCCATCGACCAGCGCATTGAGGAGAGCGAGGACGGCGCCAAGACGGTGGTGGGCACCACCGCAACCCTGGAGCTGACCCCCGATCAGGCCAAGGTCATCATCGTTGCGCAGCAGATGGCAGACCGGCTGAGCCTGACGCTCCGCTCCGTGGCCGATGCCCAGGAAGAAGATACCTCGGCCGCCAACTACCTGTTGAGCGGCGATACCGGAACGCCCTCGATCCAGGTGATCAAGTCCGGCGAAGTGGTCAAGGAAAATACGACGGGGCAGATGCAATGAAGGGAGGCCTCGACATGATCGGCTTGAAGAAGAACCTGCGCCTGGCCCTTTCGGGCAGCATCGCATTCGGCCTGGCCCTGTCCGGCATGCCGGCGGGCTATGTGCCCGCGGCAATCCAGGCCTCCTCGGCATATGCGGCCGCTGAAAGCGTTATCCGCATCAAGCAGTCCGGACCCGGCGCGCGCCGTTCCATCAAGCTCGGCCTCAACAAGGCGCTTGTCGTGGACCTGCCGGAAGACGCCCATGATATTCTCGTCGCCGACCCCGAGATGGCCGATGCCGTGACGCGCACCTCGCGCCGCATCTATCTGTTCGGCAAGTCGGTCGGCCAGACCAACATCTTCATCTTCGGCCCCGGCGGCGAAGAAATCGTCAGCCTCGACATCGCCATCGAACGCGATATCGCCGGCCTGGAAGCCAATCTCTCGCGCTTCATCCCCGAATCCGACATCAAGGTCGAGATCGTCTCGGACAACATCGTGCTGAGCGGCACCGTGCGCACCCCCCAGGATGCGGCGCGCGCCGAAAACCTTGCCAACGCCTTCCTCAAGGGCGGCGAGGCGACCACGCGCAACCAGACCGCCACCGCCTCCAGCACCAGCGGCGACGCCGCCGTCGCCATCTTCGCCGAGGAGCGCCAGAGCTCGCAGATCGTCAACCTGCTCACCATCGAGGGTGAGGACCAGGTGACGCTGAAGGTCACGGTCGCCGAAGTCAGCCGCCAGGTCCTGAAGCAGCTTGGCTTCAACGGCACGATGTCCGATGGACGAAGCGGCATCAACTTCGCCAATCCGTCCAATCTCGGCAATGCCATCGATGTTGGCGGTACGGCAAACGTCCTGGCATCCGCCGGCCGCTATGCGATCAACTCCTATATCAATGCCATGGAGCAGGCGGGCGTGATGCGCACGCTGGCCGAGCCCAGCCTCACCGCGATCTCAGGCGAACAGGCCAAGTTCTATGTCGGTGGCGAGTTCCGCCTTGCTGCCGAGCAGGAAATCGACGTCGATACGACAACCAATCAGCCCACGGTGACCCGCACCACCAACACGGTGGATTACGGCATCGAACTGAACTTCCGGCCCGTGGTCCTGGCGCCCGGCCGCATCAGCCTGAAGATCGAGACCAACGTATCCGAGCCGACCTACGAAGGCTCGGCCACCACGGGCAACACCTTCGCCTCCATCCCCGGCAGCACCTATATGTCGATCCGCAAGCGCGAGGCTTCGACCACTGTCGAACTGCCCTCCGGCGGCTCGATCGTCATTGCCGGCCTCGTGCAGGACAATGTCCGCCAGGCCTATTCCGGCGTGCCGGGCCTCTCCAAGGTGCCGGTTCTCGGCACGCTGTTCCGCAGCAAGGACTTCATGCGCAACGAAACGGAACTGGTGATCATCGCCACGCCCTATCTCGTGCGTCCCGTCGCCCGCAACCAGATCGCCCGCCCAGACGACAATTTCAGCGCCGAGAACGATGCCGCGACCTTCTTCCTCAACCGGGTGAACAAGGTCTACGGCCGCAAGGAAACCGAGGCGAGCGGCCGGTATCACGGCGCCGTCGGATTTATCTACAAGTGAGCGCCGAGGTCGAAATGTCCCTGTCCACGGTCAAGCCCGCAGTCATCGAAAGCTCCATCCCCATGCGCTCCGTCAACTCGACACAGAACTCGCGACCCCTGGCCAATCTGGCGCGCATGGCCCTCGTCATGGGCACGATCGGGCTGCTCGCCGGTTGCGCCAATCGCGACAACATGACCACCGGCTCGATCCCGGATGACTACCGCGCCCGCCATCCGATCACGCTGACCGAAGTCGAGCACAGCATCGAGGTGCCGATTGCCTCGGGGGACCGTAAGCTGACCCAGGGCACGCGCGATGTGATCGCCGGCTTTGCAGCCGATTATCGCCAGCGCGCCACCGGTTCGGTGCAGATGTTCATTCCGCAGGGCGCCTATAATTCCGGCGCCGCCCAGGGCATGCGCAAGGAAATCCGCTCGGTGCTGGCCGCCAATGGCGTTCCCATGCCAAAGATCATCGAGACCAGCTACCAGGCCGGCGCGCAGGACAATATTGCCCCGATCCGCCTGACCTATGTGGCAATGTCGGCGGTGACGGAGCCCTGCGGCAACTGGCCGGCAGACCTGATGAACCCCGCAACCATCGAGAACCGCAACTGGCACAATTTCGGCTGCGCCAGCCAGAACAACCTGGCCGCCCAGGTGGAAAACCCGATGGACCTCGTCGCCCCGCGCAAGATGGCGCCGATCGATGCCACGCAGCGCGCCAATGTCATCGGTGTTTATCGCACCGCTCCCAGCGCATCCGAATAACGGGAATCGGGATCAGAGACCATGACCGCGATCGACTACGATATCCAGCCCCGACAGGACGGGCGCCATGCCCAGACGGAAGCGGCAGCGACAGGCGATCTCGAATCCCTGCGTCCGCTTCCGCGTATCTCGATCCACGCGTTCTGCATGTCCGAGCCCATTCTTCGGGTCATGGAAAAATGCGGACAGGACCGGCGCATGGCCAAGGTCAGCCTCAGGATCACCAATGGCAATGTGTCCGCCGCCGCCAACATGTTCTCGTCGTCGCCGACGCCGAACCTGATCATTCTCGAAACCGATGCCGAGCCAGCCAACCTGATGGAGGAGCTGTCGCCGCTGGCGGAGGTCTGCGATCCCTCCACCCGCGTCATCATCATCGGCCGCTACAATGATATCCCGCTCTACCGGGCGCTGATCCGCAATGGCATCTCGGAATACATGGTGGCACCCGTTTCCATGGCCGATGTCCTCGGCGCCGTGGCGGCCATCTTCGTCGATCCCGAAGCCGAGCCGCTCGGCCGCACCGTCGCCTTCATCGGTGCCAAGGGCGGCGTGGGCTCTTCCACCATCTCGCACAACTGCGCCTTTTCGATCTCCAGCCTCTTCTCCACCGAAACGATCCTGGCAGACCTCGATCTGCCCTATGGCACCGCCAATATCGATTTCGACCAGGACCCCGCCCAGGGCATGGCCGAGGCGGTGTTTTCGCCTGATCGACTGGACGAGGTCTTCCTCGATCGCCTCCTGACCACCTGCTCGCAAAACCTGTCGCTACTCGCCGCACCCTCGCTGCTGGACCGCGCCTATGATTTCGACCGCATGGCCTTTCATCCGGTCATGGAGCTCCTGCAGCGCAGTGCGCCTGTCACGGTGCTGGACGTGCCGCATGTCTGGTCCGACTGGACCCGCTCGGTCCTGTCGGATGCCGACGAGGTGGTGATCACCTGCGCGCCCGATCTCGCCAACCTGCGCAACGCCAAGAACATGTTGGACGCGCTGAAGAAGCTGAGGCCCAACGACAAGACGCCGCATTTCATCCTGAACCAGGTGGGCATGCCCAAGCGGCCGGAGATCGCGCCGAACGACTTCTTCGAGCCGCTGGAAGTGGATCCGGTCGCCATCATTCCCTTTGACGTCCAGCTCTTCGGCAATGCCGCCAATAGCGGCCGCATGATCTCCGAAATCGACGCGAAGTCGCCGACGGCCGAGATCTTCTCGCAGATTGCCCATCTGGTGACGGGACGCGTCAGGCTGAAGAAGGAAAAGAAAGGCGGGCTCGGAAAGATGCTGAGCCTGCTCGGCCGCAAGAAATGACTTTGCTGATCTCTCGTCTGCACATGGTAGGAAATAGGTAACGGCATGTTTGGCAAACGCGGAAGCGATGGATTTGGCAAGGGCGGGGGTGGCGTCACGACGGCGCCGCCGGCGGCAATGCCGCCGTCCGTCCAGGCTCCGGCCGCCCGCATGGGCGCACCGGTCGAGCCGATGCGCGAGGAGCCCGTCCGCCAGCAGGTGACACCCCCGTCGATGCAGGCGCCGGCGGCCGCCGCACGCAAGCGCCCGCCGCGCACCCAGGATTACTACGACACCAAATCGCAGGTCTTCTCGGCGCTGATCGATACGATCGACCTGTCGCAGCTCGCCAAGCTTGATGGTGAGAGCGCTCGCGAGGAAATCCGCGACATCGTCAACGACATCATCACGATCAAGAATTTCGCGATGTCGATCTCCGAGCAGGAGGAACTGCTCGAGGATATCTGCAACGACGTGCTGGGTTATGGCCCGCTGGAGCCGCTGCTGGCCCGCGACGACATCGCCGACATCATGGTCAACGGCGCCGGCCAGACCTTCATCGAAGTGGGCGGCAAAACCATCGAATCGGAAATCCGGTTCCGCGACAACCAGCAGCTCCTGTCCATCTGCCAGCGCATCGTCAGCCAGGTCGGCCGCCGCGTCGATGAAAGCTCGCCGATCTGCGACGCCCGCCTTCCCGACGGTTCGCGCGTCAACGTCATCGCGCCGCCGCTTGCCATCGACGGTCCGGCGCTCACCATCCGCAAGTTCAAGAAGGACAAGCTGAAGCTCGACCAGCTCGTGCGTTTCGGCGCCATCACACCCGAGGGCGCCGAGGTCCTGCAGATCATCGGCCGCGTTCGCTGCAATGTCGTCATCTCAGGCGGTACCGGCTCCGGCAAGACCACGCTGTTGAACTGCCTCACCGGCTACATCGATGCCGACGAGCGTGTCATCACCTGCGAGGACACCGCCGAACTGCAGCTGCAGCAGCCCCATGTGGTGCGTCTCGAAACCCGTCCGCCGAACATCGAAGGCGAAGGCGAGATCACCATGCGTGACCTCGTCAAGAACTGCCTGCGCATGCGCCCCGAACGCATCATCGTCGGCGAAGTGCGCGGACCGGAGGTCTTCGACCTGTTGCAGGCCATGAACACCGGCCACGACGGCTCCATGGGTACGATCCACGCCAACACCCCGCGCGAATGCCTGTCGCGTATGGAATCGATGATCGCCATGGGCGGCTTCAGCCTGCCGGCCAAGACGGTCCGCGAAATCATCGCCGGTTCCATCGATGTCATCATCCAGGCCGCCCGCCTGCGTGATGGTTCCCGCCGCATCACCCACATCACCGAGGTGATCGGTATGGAAGGCGACGTCATCATCACCCAGGACCTGATGCGCTACGAGATCGATGGCGAGGATGCCAGCGGCCGCATCATCGGCCGGCACATGTCGACCGGCATCGGCAAGCCGCATTTTTGGGACCGGGCGCGCTACTACAATGAGGAACGCCGTCTGGCGGCGGCCCTGGATGCCATGGAACAGAAGGGCGGCGGGGTATAGCGGTCATGTTCGGACTTCCGATCGAGATATTGGGCATCATCGCGCTGGTCGCCGTCGCTGCGGGCGCGGTCGCCTATGGCCTGATGTTCTCGCGCATTGAGGTCGAGAAGAAGACCGCGAACCGCATCAACAGGGTCAAATCGGCCGAAACCGACCATGTGAAGGTCAAGGCCGCCCGCGACCGGGTGCAGGAAGTCTCCAAGCGACGCAAATCCGTGCAGGATTCGCTGAAGGAACTGGAAAGCAAGCAGCAGGAAAAGAGCCGCAAGAATGCGGCAACGACCATGAAGGCCAAGCTCTCCCAGGCCGGCCTGTCACTCTCTCCCGCCAGGTTTTACCTGTTCAGCGCCGTCTTCGGGCTTGTCATGGCGGCCTTTTCCTTCATTTTCGGCCTGCCGCTGGTCGCGGTTGCCGGCATCGGCTTCGTCATGGCCATTGGCCTGCCGCGCTGGTTTGTCGGCTTCCTCATCTCCCGCCGGCAAACGGCCTTCCTGAACGAATTTCCGAATTCACTCGACGTCATGGTGCGCTCCATCAAGTCGGGCCTGCCGCTCAACGACGCCATAAGGCTGATCGCGGCCGATGGCCAGGAGCCGGTCAAGTCCGAGTTCAAGCGCGTGCTCGAGTCCCAGCAGGTGGGCCTCAGCATTCCCGAGGCCTGCCAGCGCATGCTGATCACCATGCCGCTGCCGGAAATCAATTTCTTCTCGATCGTGATTGCGATCCAGAGCCAGGCCGGGGGTAACCTGTCCGAGGCGCTCGGCAATCTCTCGCGCGTGCTGCGCGACCGCAAGAAGATGAAGGCCAAGGTGCAGGCGCTCTCCATGGAGGCCAAGGCGTCGGCCGTCATCATCGGCGCGCTGCCCTTCATCGTTGCGCTGCTCGTGTTCCTCACCTCGCCTGGCTACATCATGGTCCTGTTCACCGACCCGCGCGGCCACCTGATCATGGCCGTATCCGGCGTGTGGATGACCATCGGCATTCTTGTCATGCGCAACATGATCAATTTCGACATCTAGGGAGAAGACGGCATGACCAAGGAACTGGCTGCAATGCTGACCGATCCCGGCATGATCGTGGCGGTTCTCGTCGCGATCGCCGTCTTCGGCACCTTCTATTCCCTGGCGCTGCCCTATCTGGAGCGCGGTGATCTCGACAAGCGCATGAAAGCGGTGTCGACGGAGCGCGAAATGATCCGCGCCCGCGAGCGCGCCCGCATGAATGCCGAGCATAATGCCAACAAGGCCTCGCTCAGGGCCACCAACAACCAGTCGGTCCGGCAGATCGTCGAAAAGTTCAACCTTCGCAAGGCGCTCGTGGATGACGCGACGATCCTGAAGCTGCGTGCCGCGGGCTTTCGCTCGCAAAACGCCCTCAACATGTTCCTGCTGGCCCGGTTCCTCTTGCCTTTCGTGGTCATGGCGCTGACGGCGGTGTGGATCTTCGTGCTCGGCAATCTCGCCGACCGGCCATTCCCGATCCGCATGTTCGTCACCATTCTCGGCGGTTATGTCGGGTTCTACCTGCCGAACATCTATGTCACCAACCGCATGAACAAGCGGCAGCACTCGATCCGCCGCGCCTGGCCTGATGCGCTGGACCTGATGCTGATCTGCGTCGAATCGGGTATTTCGATCGAAGCCGCCATGCGCCGCGTGGCCGAGGAAATCGCCGCCCAGTCGCCGGAACTCGCCGAGGAAATGGTGCTCACGACGGCCGAGCTTTCCTTCCTGCAGGATCGCCGCACCGCCTTCGAAAACCTCGGCATCCGCACCCAGTTGGAAGGGGTGAAAAGCGTCACCCAGGCGCTCATCCAGGCCGAACGCTACGGTACGCCGATTGCGACCGCGCTTCGCGTTCTGGCGCAGGAAGGCCGCGACGAGCGCATGAACGAGGCAGAAAAGAAGGCCGCCGCCCTGCCGCCCAAGCTCACCGTGCCGATGATCCTGTTCTTCCTGCCCGTGCTGATCGCCGTCATCCTCGGCCCCGCCGGCATCCAGGTATCAGACCGGTTCTGAGGCCGTTGTCGCGCAGCGGTGCCCATGCTAGGTTTTGGCCCTGCGTGACTGGCGATAGAGATGGGCCACCATCGGGGAGCGCAGCTTGAAGCGCCGCTCGCCTGGGCATCACCCCTCTTGGAGATGCACCATGTCAGCCTATCTCGCATTTTTGAGCATTATCGGCGCCATATTTCTTGGCGCGATCAGTCCTGGGCCGAGTTTTGCCCTGGTGAGCAGGATATCGATTTCCGGTTCTCGTGCCGAAGGATTGGCGGCAGCGCTCGGCATGGGCTTGGGTGGCGCCGTGCTGGCAGGCCTGGCCCTGGGCGGCCTGACGGCGGTTCTGCAACAGGCCGAATGGATCTTCCGCCTGCTGAAGATCTGCGGGGGGCTCTACCTCGTCTATCTCGCCATCCGGATTGTCCGTGGCGCCACGGCCCCGATCGGCGCGGCCTCGTCTGAACCGTCGGGCATGGGCAGCGTGTTTCGATCCCTGCGCACCGGCGCGCTGGTTCAACTCAGCAATCCCAAGACGATCGTGGTCTATGGCAGCATTTTTGCCGCCCTCCTGCCGCAGGATCCACCGCTCTGGCTGATGGCCGCGCTGCTGCCGGCCATTTTCGCAGTCGAAGCAGGCTGGTATGCGGCCGTTGCGCTGGTCTTTTCGGCTCCCTGGCCCAAGCAGGCCTATCTCAGGGCAAAAGCCTGGATCGACCGTGCTGTCGGCGTCGTGCTGGGCGGACTGGGCTTGCGCCTGGCGCTTGATGGCCTCGGCGTCAGGCTCGGCTGACGCTATCCCTGCTTGCCGTCCTTGCCCTTCAGCTTCTGCCAGGCGTTCTGCTGGGTCATCATGCTGCGCAGATAGGCGACATTGGCGTCGGCCTGTTGCTGGGTGAGCTCGCGCCGGGCGATCTGTTCGGCCTCGGCGAAACGGCCCTGCAGGCCCACGACCAGCGCCAGGTTCTGCCGCACCCGGCTGTCGGCGCCCGGCTGGGCAATGGCTTGCTGAAGATAGGTTTCCGCCATTTTCAGGTCGCCGCTCAGCACATAGGACATGCCGAGGTTGGAAAGCACCGACGGCTCGTTCGGCATGATATCCAGCGCCTGGCGATATTTTGCCCGGGCATCGGCGCTGCGGCCGAGTTGATCGAGCACGGCGCCTTCCGCCGAATAGAGGCGCCAGTCCGGCCGGTCAGGCGTCTGCGCGCGGCTGATGGTGCCGAGCGCCTGTTCGAGCTGGCCTGCGGCGGCTTGCGCCTTGCCATAGGCGGCCAGCACGTCGCGGTCGCGCGGATGGTTGATCGCGACCTGCTGCATCACCGCCAGCGCCTGGGTTTCCCGTCCGGTCATCATCAACACATTGGCATAGGCAAGGCCGGTATCCCGGTTCTTGGGGTTTTTCTCGTAGGCCCGACCGATGGAGTCTGCAGCGCCTGCAAGTTCGGAACCGGTCATCTGGTTCAAGGGCTTGGACATCTTCGGCACGGAGCCGGTCGTCATCCTGTCCTGGCCCGTCGCGCATCCTGACAGGCTCAAGGCGGCCAGCACGAGGCACAGGCTGCCAGCCATCTGGACTTTGCTGAGAAGAGTGGTGTTCTGCTGCCTTGCGGTCATGATGTGGTTCCCGATTGCCCATGTCAGGCCGGTCGCAGGGAGTTCGAAGCGACGGCGCAATCTCCACTCAAGCAATAATCTGTTAACCCTAACGGAATGTTAATTTCAGCTCACATATCGATGTCGGGAGAGAACTGTCATGCCACACTACCAGTATATTGAGAGGCCGAGCCCCTTCGGCACGAAAGGTGGCAAGACACTTCCCGTGTTTGCCGTCACGCCCGCCCATATCGAGACCGGCGCCATCGATCCCCTGGCGCTGGATTGGGCCCGCAAGGCGGGTTTCAAGGCGGAGTCAGGCTCGCTTCTGCTCATCCCCACTGACGATGGCCATCTCGGCGGCGCCCTATTCGGCCTCGGCACCAGCCCTTCCGATACGCCTTTCCTGACGGGCAAGCTCGCCCGCGCCCTTCCGGCCGGTGATTGGCACATCGAAACCGCGCCGCTCACGGCCAATCGCCTGCTCCTGGGCTATGGGCTCGGCAGCTATAGCTACGACCGCTACAAGACCAAGAAGCCGCCGGAACCACGCATGCTGATCCCGCAGGATGCCGACGCAGCGGAGATCCGGCGCCAGCTTGCCGGTGTCTTCCTGGCGCGCGACCTCATCAATACGCCGACGAACGACATGGGTCCGCAGCATCTGGAGCAGGCCTTCCGCGCGCTCGCCGCCCACTACAAGGCCGAAGTCTCTGTCATCACCGGCGACGAATTGTTGGAAAAGAACTTCCCGCTGATCCACACGGTTGGACGCGCCAGCGCCCATGCGCCGCGCCTTCTGGAAATGCGCTGGGGCAAGAAGGGTCATCGCCGCATCACGCTGGTGGGCAAGGGCGTCTGCTTCGATACCGGCGGCCTCGACATCAAGCCATCGGCCTCCATGCTGCTGATGAAGAAGGACATGGGCGGCGCCGCAAACGTGCTGGGCCTCGCGCTCATGATCATGGACGCCAAGCTCAAGGTCGACCTGCGCGTGCTGGTGCCGGCCGTTGAAAATTCCATCGCGGGCAATTCCTTCCGTCCCGGCGATGTCTATCGCAGCCGCAAGGGGCTTTCGGTCCAGATCGACAACACCGACGCGGAAGGACGCCTGATCCTGGCAGACGCGCTGGCGCTGGCCGACGAGGAGCCGCCGGAACTCCTGATCGACATGGCCACCCTGACCGGTGCCGCGCGCGTGGCGCTTGGCCCGGACCTGCCGCCCTTCTTCACCGACGACGAGGCGCTCGCGCATCACCTGTCCGATGCCGCGATCGAGGTTGACGATCCCCTCTGGCGCATGCCCCTCTACAAGGGCTACGAGAAGAACATCACCAGCCAGATCGCCGACCTCACCAACGCCCCCTCGGGCGGCATGGCCGGCGCCATCACCGCGGCCCTGTTCCTCAAGCGCTTCGTCACCAGCACGCCAAGCTGGGTGCATTTCGATATCTTCGGCTGGGCGCCGGTCGACCGGCCGCACTCGCCCATCGGCGGCGAGGCCCAGGGCATCCGCGCCCTCTACCGGCACATCAGGTCGATTGCGGGGTAACCTCAGCGTTGCGCAGGGGACCTCTTGCCAAGAGCCCCCGGCTGCCCGAAAATGGAACGGTATCGTAACGAGGCGCGGGACCGCCATGGGTATCGAGTTGACTGCGTCGCAGGCGCTGGGCCTGTGGCACAAAGTGGCACTGCGCCTGATCCGGGAGGATGGCCGCGATCTGACGCTTCGGCAGATGGCGATCCTCCTGCATATCTATCTCGTGCCGCCGCCGCATACGGTGCGCGGCCTGGCTGCCACGCTTGGCGTCACCAAGCCGGTCATCACCCGCGCGCTGGATACCATGGGCGCCATGGGCCTGGTTGATCGCGTGCGTGATGATATCGACCGCCGCAATGTCATCATCAAGCGCACGGTCGGCGGTGCGCTTTATCTGGAAAAGATCGGCGATCTCATCATCGCCGAGGGCCGCAGCCTGAAACCCTGAGGAAACAGATGACGCTCGATCGCCGCCTTCACGCCTTTCGTCCCGACCTTGCCGATGCCAGCCTGCAGGGCAGGGTGGAGGCCGACCGCTTCGTCACCGGCGAGCCTTCCCGTGTGCGCGTGCCCCTCGTGGCGCTCAGGCCTCGCCCGGATGCCGGCTGCGGCATCGATACGCAATTGCTGCTGGGAGAGGCGGTCACGGTGTTTGATCGCGCCAACGGTTGGGCCTGGGTGCAATCCCAGAGGGATGGCTATGTCGGCTATCTGCCGGATGAAGCCCTCGGCGCGGTGGCGTCGACCCCGACCCACCAAGTGATCGTGCCGCGCACCTTTCTCTATCCCGGACCGGAACTGCGTTTCCCCCATGTCAGCACGCTCTCCATGGGCAGCGCCTTGACCGTGACCGGCGAGGCGGAAACCCGTGGCACCCGCTATTTTCTGTTGGACGATGGCACGGCCGTGGTCGCCGCCCATTGCCTGCCGCTCGGCACCTTCGTCAGCGATGATTATGTCTCCATCGCCGCCCGGTTTCTGGAGACGCCCTATCTCTGGGGCGGTCGTTCCGGCCTCGGCATCGATTGCTCCGGCCTCGTGCAACTCGCCTTGCAGATGACGGGCCATGCGGCGCCGCGCGATTCCGACATGCAGGCATCCGGCCTCGGCGCACCCATTGCTCGCGAAGAGTTGATGCGTGGCGATCTCGTCTTCTGGAAAGGCCATGTTGGCATCATGGAGGACGAAAAGACCCTTCTGCATGCCAATGGCCATACGATGACGGTGGCGCGGGAGGATTTCGAGGCGGCCGTGGCGCGGATCGGCTGGCTCTATGCCATGCCGACGGGATATCGCCGCCCGCTCGGCTGACCTTTCATCCCCGCGTTGAAATGCCTATATTCGGAAGGAGACACGGCATATCGAGATGCCGTCACGAGGACTATGGTCATGACATCAGCAAGGCTCGCCGTCATTTTGCCGCTGGTGCTGGCGGCTATCGGCACGCCCGTGCTGGCAGCCGGCAAGCAGCAGGGCCTTGCGGTCCAACCGCAATATTTCCACGATCTTCCGGGCGTGCAGACAAACCCTGACAACTCCGGCAAGTCCTATGCCTGCGAAACCGTCATCCGTCAGCAGGACCGCATCGGCGATATCGATTTCCTCGGCAGCAGCGGAATGCCGGTCCTGGCCTATCGCTGCGAGCGCGACGGCTATGTCTATGAGGGAACCAGCCCGCCCAACACGGGCGGCTGGTTTCCCGGTATCAACCCGCATCACCTGCCGGATTGAGCCTCACCGCTCGATTGCGAGGTGCCGTCCAAGCAGCGCCTCGTCTTCCAGCAGCGCGGCACTCGGGCCGTAATAGACGGCCGCACCTCGGTCCAGGATCAGTGCCTCGGAGCACAGCGGCAGGATCTTGCGCGCCTTCTGCTCGATGATGATGGCCGACATGCCTTCGCCTTTCACGATTGCCGCCAGCGCCGCCAGCAATTCATCGATGATGATCGGCGCCAAGCCCTCCAGCGGCTCGTCCAGCAGCAAGAGCTTGGGATTGACCATCAGCGCCCGGCCGACCGAGAGCATCTGCTGCTCGCCGCCGGAGAGCTGGTTGCCGAGATTGCCGCGCCGCTCCTTCAGCCGCGGAAACATGCCGTAGACCCGGTCGACCGTCCAGGCGCCGGGCCGGGCTATTGCCGTCAGGTTTTCCTCCACCGTCAGCGAACGGAAGATATTGCGCTCCTGCGGCACCCAGCCGATGCCGGCCGCGGCGCGCCGCTCCGGCCGCATGCGGGTGATGTCGAGCCCATCCAGATGGATTTCGCCGCTGTGATGGGTGGTCAGCCCGGCAAGCGTGTCGACCAGCGTCGTCTTGCCGGTGCCGTTTCGGCCGAGCAGCGCCAGCGTCTCGCCGCGCTTCAGGGTGAAGGTCAGGCCGGCAAGCACGCTGGCTTCGCCATAGCCTGCCACCAGTGATTTGGTGCTGAGCAGGATGTCGCTCATGCGCTCTCTCCCAGATAGACGGCCTTGACGCGCGGATCGCCCGCAATTTCCTGCACGCTGCCTTCGGCGAAGATCGCGCCGGCAACCAGAACCGAGATGTGGTCGGCAAAGGAAAACACCAGGTCCATGTCATGCTCGATCAGCACGACGGTCACATCCGCCGGCAGGGCCGAGACGATCGACAGCACCTCGTGCCGCTCGTCCTCCGGAACACCCGCCGCCGGTTCGTCGAGCAGCAGCACCTTCGGGCCGCTGGCAAAGGCGATGGCGATTTCGAGCAGACGCTGCTTGCCATAGGGCAGGATGGCGGTGCGCTCGCCCATGACGGAGGCAAGGCCGAACCGCTCCAGCAGCGCGGCTGCCTCGTCAATCGCCGGCTTGTAGGACGACAGCGGCCGCCACAGGTTCCCGCCGATCCCGTCCCGCTCGCCGATTGCCAGCGTGATGGATTCGAGCGGTGTGAAATCGTTGAACAGCCGGTTGATCTGGAAGGTGCGTGTCACGCCCTTCTGCACCCGCTGATGCGGCGGCGTCTCGGTGATGTCCTCGCCATTGAGGATGATCCGTCCGGCCGATGGCGCAAGGACGCCCGTCAGCAGGTTGATCAGCGTCGTCTTTCCCGCGCCGTTCGGGCCAATCAGCGCATGCCGGGCACCCTGCTTTACCTGCAGGTTCACGTCGTTGGTGGCGAGGAAGGCGCCGAACTGGCGCTTCAGCCCCTTGGTTTCCAGCGCGTAGCTCACAGCCGCTCTCCTTCCTTGCGTCCTGCCCCGGTCATCTGCCGGAGGCGAGCGGGGATGATGCCCACCCAATCCGCCAGCCGGTCACGACCGACCAGCACCAGCACCACCAGCAGCAGGCCGATCCAGAACATCCAGTATTGCGGCGTGGCAACCGACAGCGCGTCCTTGATCAGGGTGAAGATCACCGCACCGAAAATGCCGCCATAGAGATAGCCGGTCCCACCGATGACGAGCACCAGCAACACGTCGGCAGAGCGGTGGAAGGCCAGCACGTCGGGGGAGACGAAACTGGTCGTCTGCGTCAGCAGCGCGCCCGCCATGCCGGCATAAATGGCCGAGATCGTGTAGACGATGACGATGCGGCGGCGCGAGGGCGTGGCGATCATGTCGGCACGCACCGGATTGCCCTTGATCGCCTTCAGCGACAGGCCAAAGGGCGAAAAGGCCAGCCTGCGGGCGAGCATGGTCAGCACGAACAGCACGATCAGGCAGTAGAGATAGCCCACCTTGCCGAACAGATCGAATTCGAACAGCCCGAGGATCGGTCCGAGCAGGAAGCCCGAGAGCCCGTCGGCACCACCCGTCAGCCAGGCCATCTGGTTGGCCGCCTCGCCCATCATCAGCGCAATGCCGAGTGTCGTCATCAGCCGCGTCAGGTCGGATCCGCGCAGGATGAGAAAGGTGGTCACAAGCCCGAGCAGGCCGGAGACGATACCGGCCGCGATCAGCCCGGTCACCGGCTCGGCCACGTAATGCAGCGCCACCAGACCGGCCACATAGGCGCCGACGCCGAAGAAGACGGCATGACCCAGGGAGACGATGCCGGCGAAACCGAGAATGAGGTCCAGCGACAGCGCGAACAGGCCGAGAATGGCGATCTCGGTCAGGATCAGCATCTTGGTTGGCAGCACGAAATAAGCGGCAAGCGCCGCGCCCCAGAGGATCAGCTCGTAGATGCGCACGCGGCTGCGCCGCCGCATCATCGCGGATGCGGCATCCAGCACCGGCGCGCTCGCGGTCTTGCTGTCAGGCTTGGGCGTGGGGATTGTGGCGGTTGCGGTGTCGGTGAGGCTCATCGGCCGCCCTCCCTCGAAAACAGGCCATGGGGCCGGAAAAACAGCATGATGATCATCAGCGCATAGATCACGAAGGCGCCGATCTCAGGCACGTAATATTTGCCTGCGACATCGGCGATGCCGAGCAGCAGGGCTGCAATAAACGGGCCGGTCACGGTGGACGTGCCGCCGACGGAGACGACGATCAGGAAGTAGATCATGAATTTCAGCGGGAAGTTCGGATCAAGCCCCAGCAGTTCCGCGCCCATGGCGCCGCCAAGCCCGGCAAGTCCGGAGCCGAAGGCGAAGGTCAGCGCGAAGACCAGCGACACGTTGATCCCAAGGCCCAGCGCCGTGCGGCGATCGTCGACGGCAGCGCGCAGCCGGCTGCCGAAGCGGGTCTTGGAGAGAATGAGCTGCAAGCCGATGGCGAGAAGCGCGCAGACAACGATGATGAACAGGCGGTAGCGACCGACGCCCACGCCAAACACATCCATCCGGCCGGATAGTTCCGGCGGCAGCTGGATCAGCTGCTGTTGACCGCCCATGAAATAGTCGACGCCCGCGACCGACATGAACACCAGGCCGATGGAAAACAGCACCTGGTCCAGATGGTCGGCGCCATAGAGGCGGCGATAGAGCGTCCGCTCCAGCACCGCGCCGATCAGCGCCGTGACGATGAAGGCGGCCGGCAGGCACCAATAGAAGGAAATGCCGTAACGGTTCATCATCGTGACCGTCAGATAGCCGCCAGCCATGGCAAAGGCGCCATGGGCCAGGTTGATGAAGTTCATCAGGCCCAGCGTCACGGACAGGCCGCAGGCCAGGATGAAAAGCAGCATGCCATAGGCGACGCCGTCGAAAAGGATTGTCAGCATTGTTCCTCACCGGATCCCACCGCGCGGTCCCTCGCGGACGTCTGTTCGTCCGCAATTGCGTGCAGCAAGTTTGTCATGACAGGCGTCTTCCGCTTCAAAAGACGAAAGACGCGACCGGGCGGCGCGGGTCTCACCCCCGTCGCCCGGTCCGTTCGGCTTACTTGGCAGGCGTGTTGGGGTCGCGCACCTTCGGGAAGGTGGCGAATTCGACGTTGTACAGCTCGCCATCCACTTCCTTGACTTCGCGCATGTAGATGTCCTGCACGATGTCGCGGGTTTCCGGGTCGATGGTGATCGGGCCGCGCGGCGACATGAAGCTCATGCCCTTCATGGCGTCCACCAGCTTGGTGCCGTCGGTATCGCCATTGGTCTTCTTCAGCGCCTCATAGGCCACATGCATGGCGTCGTAACCGCCGACCGACATGAAGTTCGGGCGCATGTTGTCGTTCGACTTGCGGATCTCGGCGACATAGGCCTTGTTTTCGGGGCTGTCATGCAGGGCCGAGTAGAAATGGCCGGTGATCACGCCCTTGGCCGCCGGTCCGATGGCGTTCAACAGGTCGTCATCGGTCACGTCGCCGGTGGCGATCAGCTTGATGCCGGCATCCGCCAGGCCGCGATCGACGAACTGCTTCATGAACAGCGAGCCGACGCCCGAGGGAACGAAGACGAACACGGCATCCGGCTTGGCGTCACGAACGCGCTGCAGGAAGGGTGCGAAGTCGGGGTTCTGCAGCGGCACGCGAACGGCTTCGACGATCTCGCCGCCATCCTTCTTGTACTGGTCGGTGAAGCCCTTCTCGATGTCGATGCCCGGACCGTAATCGGTCACCAGGGTGACGACCCGCTTCAGGCCGTTCTGCGCCGCCCAGGTGGCGACCGGCACGGCCGACTGCGGTCCGCCCATCGAGACGCGGACGAAATATTCCGACTGCTTCATGATGGCCGAGGTGGTGGCCGAGGTGATGATCGCCGGGATCTTGGCCTGGTTCAGCACCGGAGCCACGGACATGGCGAGCGGGGTCAGGCCAAAGCCGGCCAGCATCTTCACGCCGTCGTTGACCACCAGTTCCTGGGCGATGCGGCGGGTCTGGTCGGCCGTGCCGGCATCGTCACGCAGCACCAGTTCGATCTTCTTGCCGGCAACGGTGTCACCGTTCAGGGCCATGTAGGCCTTGGCACCGGCCAGAACCTGGCGACCGGTCGAGGCAAAGGGGCCGGTCATCGGCAGGATCAGGCCCACCTTCACGGTTTCCTGCGCATAGGCCGGGATCGCGGACAATGCAGCCAGCATGGCGCTGCCTGCGAGCAGAAGTCTCCTGTTGATCATGCTATTTCCTCCGTTTTTGAAGTCGTTTCTCGACTGCCATTGGGGTCTGCGCCGCAGGTTTGATACCGCCCTGGCGCATCTCCCGTTTCCTCCCGGCCATCGGGCTCCTCATGCGGAACCCTTGTCGATGGCCACCTTAACCCCTCCCGGGGCATTCACCGTGTCCTCAGTCTGCCACCAGCACCAGGCCCGGCACCTTGGGGATGAGGCTGCGATCCTGCCGCATCACGAATTCCAGGTTGCGACGTGCCAGCCGCGCATGCTCCCGCCCCAGTGCCTCCGCCCGGCTGCCCTCGCGCATTTCAAGCGCATTCAGCATATCCTTGTGCTGCAACTGCGCCGTCACCAGCGACCGGCGAAAGGCCGGCACGTCCTCCTGTTTTTCCAGGAAGGCGCTGGGAGAGGCAAAGGGCAACTGCGTCACCCGCTCGATCTCGCGCCGCATCGTCTCCGAGCCGGGCAGCAGGGTCAACAGCGTATGGAATTCGCCGTTCAGCTCCACATAGCGGTCGAAATCCATATCCTGCGAGCGCGGCGCAAAGGTCTTGTCGATCTCCTCGATCAAAAGCCTGAGCTGGTTCAGCCGCACCGGGGTCACGCCTCGCTCGGCCGCCATGCGCAGCGCCGTGCCCTCCATCACCCCGCGCAATTCGATCGAATCGAACACATCGGCCGTGGTGAAGCTGCGCACGGCATAGCCGCCTGACGGAATGGGCTCCAGCAGCCCCTCCTGCTCCAGCCGGGACAATGCGGCGCGCAAGGGTGTCCGCGAGACGCCGAGCGTCTGGGACAGGCCGACCTCCGAGAGCCGTTCGCCCGGCGCCATCACGCCGCCCAGCACCAACTCGCGCACCCCGAGCAGGGCCTTCAAAGTCTGGGAATCCCGCTTGTGCTCCATCGCCATCGTCGTCACCGACAGTCCGCAGCACGGGCACCTATCCCGGTAGCCGCAACCCCGTGCAGGCAGGCGAGCGGTGAAGAAATGTATACACGTCTTGCTGTCGGCACGATCTGGCCAATCACCCCGGTGGATCCGCCGTAATGCCGTTCCAGAGCCTGCGTGTTCGCCCGTGCCTTCACGGTCAAAGACGTTGAAAGACGCTGGAATGTATCGCTTGTTTCGGCAGTGGGGAAAGCGTGTGCGCCATGCCAGTCCGCTAACACTGCGCGGCCATCACAGACGGCGCGCATGTCCTGCCTTGCAGATGGGTGCCTCCTCAAGCGCATCGTTTCTCCTCCAGAAACTCTGGGGTCAACGTACATTCTGTATACATGCGATGTCAACGCCTTTGCGCTTTGATAGCTTATGGCGGGTCTGGAGAACGCGGATCGGCTCGTCTCAGGGCCTGTAGCAGAGCACCCTATGCGACCGAAGGTAACACGGAGATCCCCCGCCTTGACCCTGCCAGCGGCAGGCGTATAGTGGCGGCATATTTAGAACTGTTCTAAAATTGAGGTTGTCGATGCTTGGCCGATATCTTTCACCCGCGCGGCGTCCCTTCCGCAGTCTCAGCGAGCAGGAAATCCTGGCGCTGGCGATCTCCTCGGAAGAGGATGATGCGCGCATCTACCTGGCCTATGCCGACCAGCTGCGACAGCAATATCCGGCCTCCGCCAAGATCTTCGAGGACATGGCGGAGGTCGAACACACCCATCGCAACATGCTGATCGAGCTTCATCGTGCGCGGTTTGGTGAACGCATTCCGCTGATCCGCCGCGAGCATGTCAGCGGCTTCTATGCGCGCAAGCCGGATTGGCTACGGACCAACCAGTCGCTGGACCAGATCCGCGCCGAAGCCGAGACGATGGAGCAGGGCGCCTATCATTTTTATACCGAAGCCGTGAAGCTCACGACCGATGCGGCGACGCGCAAGCTCCTGGGGGATCTGGCCCTTGCCGAACAGGGCCATGAGGATATCGCCCGCATGCTGGGTGACCGTCATGCGCCGGAAGACGTGCGTGTCGAGGAAGAGGCGACGGAGCGACGGCAGTTTGTCCTTACCTATGTGCAGCCGGGATTGGCCGGGCTGATGGATGGCTCGGTCTCCACGCTGGCGCCCATCTTCGCCGCGGCCTTCGCGACCGGGGATACCTGGCAGACCTTTCTCGTCGGCTTGTCGGCCTCCGTCGGTGCCGGCATTTCCATGGGCTTCACCGAGGCGGCCCATGACGACGGCAAGCTTTCGGGACGCGGATCACCGCTCAAGCGCGGTCTGGCATCGGGCATCATGACCGCGATCGGCGGTCTCGGTCACGCGCTGCCCTATCTCATTCCGCATTTCTGGACCGCCACCGCCACTGCAGCCGTCGTGGTCTTCGTGGAATTGTGGGCGATCGCCTATATCCAGAACCGCTATATGGAAACGCCGTTCCTGCGGGCCGCCTTCCAGGTCGTACTCGGAGGCTCGCTGGTGCTGGCCGCCGGCATCCTGATCGGCAACGGATAAATAATTAAAAAAGGCGCGGAACCTTTTGCTGTTAACTATGTTTATTGAACGGCGCCGACCAGGACATCACGTCCGTCCTCAATCGTTACCCAACGGCCGGCGTCAAAACTCGCCTGGCGCTTGAGAAAAGTGTAGGGCGTCTCGAACCATGGCTTAACCTCGTCAAAGAGATTGTCGAGGATGTAGTCCCCTTGCGTCGAACGCAGGGTCAGGATGGCGTGTCCCTCGCCGTCGGGCTTGCGCACGACCGTAATCAGCAGGTTGGCTTCGGTGAAGCCGGCCTCGATCAGCTTGCGCCGCTTTAAAAGCACGAAGTCTTCGCAGTCTCCGGCGTCAACCGGATAGGCCCAGTTTTCCTCGCGGCCAAAAATTTCCTGATCGGTCGCCGGAGAGATGGCTGCGTTCACCGACGCGTTGATTTCACGCACGATTTCCCATCCGCGCTCGGTAACCCGGGGCGGCGCGACATCGCGCGATCGGACATTGCATTCGTCTCTGTAGAGGCGGCAGAATTCGTAGTGTCCGATGGGCTGCGACGTCACCGAGCCGGTGATCATGGCACCCTGGATCTTCGGCGCCGTAAAAGCAGTGTTGAAGGGCAACAAGGTACCCATGGCCGTCAGCATAGCGACAACGGCCCGCGCAGCGATCGTCATAAACCCGTCCTCTTAATAGTTAACAAAGAGTTAAAGTTCAAAGACGAGCCAAGTCAATCAGCGGGGCCTCCGCTGCTATCGGGAATTTATAAGTATGGTTAAAATGCAACGCTAATATAAGCTTGGCACAAGCTTCGCCTCGATTGCCGAGACCATTTTGGCCAGATCCTCGGGCCGCGAAAGCCGGTGATCGCCATCGCGAATGAGTGTCAGCACGACATCATCGGCCGGTAGATGCTCCATCAGACGAAGCGCGTGGGCATAGGGCACGTCGGGGTCCTTCATTCCCTGCAGGATATGAACCGGGCAGCCCGTCTCAATAATGCCGGTAAGCACGCGGTTGGATTTGCCGTCCTCGATCAAGGCTCGCGTGAAGATATTGGGATCGCTGCTATATTCCGAATGCTCCTCGAAATAGCCCCGCTCTTCCAGGGATTGCCGCTCGGCCTCGCTCAGCTTGGGTTCGATCAGTTCGGACGTAAAGTCCGGTGCCGGCGCGATCAGCACCAGGCCGGCCGGTGCCATGCCTTTCTCCCGCATACGCTGCGTCAGCCTCAGCGCAATCCAGCCGCCCATGGAGGACCCGACAAGCACCACTTTTCCCGGTTTGTGATGGTCGAGAACGGCCTCTGCCTCTTCCAGCCAGCGGCTGATCGTTCCCTCGCGGAATTCGCCTCGGGATTGACCATGGCCGGAATAGTCGAAACGAATCGCCTGGCAGCCACGGCGTGCGGCCAGCGCTTCCATCTCCAGGGCCTTGGTGCCCGTCATGTCGGAACGATAGCCGCCAAGCCACATCAGCGCCGGCAGGTCGCTACCCTCGGCGGCCGGCAGCGTCAGCATCGCAATATCCCGGCTGGCAGGCCCTTCGCCAACCGTCAGAAACTCTGGGCTTTCGCTGAATTGCGTGCTATTCATAACTCGCTCCGGACATTGCGGTCTTTTCAAGGTCGAGCCCTTAAAACAGATTCGCGATGTGACCGACAGCAGGTGATTTTCCCGTGAGGGCATGCTATTGACATAATCGCTGCAATCGCCAGATAGCGGGAGACTATGTTGGCCGGCGCCTTTGGCCCGTGCAGCCATGTTAACGTTCAAGGAGAACACGACCATTCGCAGACCTTTCAAAGCCGATGCCCCAGTCAAGGACGGGCCGCGCTCCAATAGGGAAATCAGGGTTCCCAAAGTCCAGCTCATTTTGGATGACGGCCAGAATGCCGGTATCGTGGCGACCGATCAGGCGCTCAAGATGGCCGAAGAGGCGGGCCTCGATCTCGTCGAGATTTCGCCCAATGCCGAGCCGCCGGTGTGCAAGATCCTCGATCTGGGCAAGCTGAAATACGCCAACCAGAAAAAGGCCGCCGAGGCGCGCAAGAAGCAGAAGATCGTCGAAGTCAAAGAAATCAAGATGCGCCCCAACATCGACACGCATGATTATGACGTGAAGATGAAGGCCATGAACCGGTTCTTCGAAGAAGGCGACAAGGTGAAGGTGACGCTCAAGTTCCGTGGCCGTGAAATGGCCCACCAGGAGCTGGGCATGAAGCTGCTCATGCAGGTCAAGGAAGACACCGTCGAAGTTGCCAAGGTGGAAGCCGAGCCGAAGCTCGAAGGCCGCCAGATGATGATGGTTCTGGCGCCGAAGTGATCGGCGCCTCTCGGGTGGCTTGATGGGTCCGGTGCTGATGCGTCGGCCTTTGGTGCCCGCCTGAAGGCCTGCGGTTTCCGCCGCAAAAATTGTCCATCCATCCCCCGTTGCGCTTTTGACCCACTGCGGTTATAAGCGCCCGTCCGAACGGTCCGGCAGGGCATGCCGAGGCCGTTTTTGAATAGCTTGAAGTCCGGCTTTCGTCGGCCGGGTCTTCACAAGAAAAATGGAGTAGCAAAATGCCCAAGATGAAGACGAAATCGGCCGCCAAGAAGCGGTTCAAGATCACGGCAACCGGCAAGGTTCTCGCAGCCGCCGCCGGCAAGCGCCATGGCATGATCAAGCGGTCCAACAAGTTCATTCGTGACGCTCGCGGCACGATGGTTCTCGCCGAACCAGATGGCAAGAAGGTCATCAAGAACTACCTGCCCAACGGTCTCTGAGACCAGGCATTTTTGGACCCAGTTAAGGAGATCATGACATGACACGCGTAAAACGTGGCGTAACGTCCCGCGCCAAGCACAACAAGGTATTCAAGCAGGCCAAGGGTTTCTACGGCCGCCGCAAGAACACGATCCGCGCCGCCAAGGCTGCCGTTGATCGTTCCAAGCAGTTCGCTTACCGCGACCGCAAGGTCAACAAGCGCAACTTCCGCGCGCTCTGGATCCAGCGCATCAACGCTGCCGTCCGCGAGCACGGCCTGACCTATGGCCGCTTCATCGACGGCCTGAACAAGGCTGGCATCGAAGTCGACCGCAAGGTTCTCTCCGACATGGCCATCCATGAGACGGAAGCTTTCGGCGCGCTCGTCGCTGCCGCGAAGAAGGCGCTTGCCTACCTCAAGGACGCAGGCACCACCAACGAGTTTGAAAGCGCGGTCAAGTAAACCAGCGCTTCCCAAATTTGTGCAAATATGATTGGGAAACCCGCGCTGGCAGGGCTAGCGCGGGTTTTTCTTTTGGCCGTCATGCCGCCACGGTAAGAGCGGTGGACTTCAAGGGCAGGAAAACGGAAAATGTCCGATCTCGACAGTTTGAAAACGGCGCTTCTTGCTGATGTTGCCGCAGCCGGGGACGAAGCCGCCATTGAGGCCGTGCGCGTCGCAGCCCTCGGCAAGAAGGGCTCGGTGTCAGAGCTTCTGAAGACGCTTGGCACCATGACGCCGGAAGAGCGCCAGACCAGGGGTGCTGCGATCAACGCCTTGAAGAACGAGGTCACCGAAAAGATCGCCGCCCGCAAGTCCGAGCTCAAGGACGCGGCCATCAATGCCCGCCTCAAGGCCGAGACGGTCGACGTTTCCCTGCCGGTCCGGTCGTCGCCGGCCGAGCGTGGCCGCATCCATCCGATCAGCCAGATCGTCGATGAGATCACCGCAATCTTCGCCGACATGGGCTTCTCGATCGCCGAAGGTCCCGATATCGAGACGGATTACTACAACTTCACGGCGCTGAACTTCCCTGAGGGCCATCCGGCCCGCGAGATGCACGACACCTTCTTCCTGGCGCCGGATGAAAACGGCGAGCGCAAGGTTTTGCGCACGCATACCTCGCCGGTGCAGGTGCGCACCATGGAAGCGCAAAAGCCGCCGATCCGTATCGTCATCCCCGGCAAGACCTATCGCCAGGATTCCGACGCCACCCATTCGCCGATGTTCCACCAGGTCGAAGGCCTGGTCGTCGACAAGACGGCGAATGTCGGCCATCTCCGCTGGATTCTCGAGGAGTTCTGCAAGAGCTTCTTCGAGGTGGACAATGTCGTGATGCGCTTCCGCCCGTCCTTCTTCCCCTTCACCGAGCCGAGCTTCGAGGTGGATATCCAGTGTGACCGCTCCTCGGGTCCGATCGTCAAGTTCGGCGAAGGCACCGACTGGATGGAAATCCTCGGCTGCGGCATGGTGCATCCCAACGTACTGCGCGCCGGCGGCCTCGATCCGGATGAATACCAGGGCTTTGCCTGGGGCATGGGGCTGGACCGCATCGCCATGCTGAAATACGGCATGCCCGACCTGCGCGACTTCTTCAACGCGGATGTCAGGTGGATGAGCCACTACGGCTTCCGCCCGCTCGACGTGCCGACGCTGTTTGGTGGTTTGAGCAACTGATGATTTGTTTGTGGCCACAAATAAATAGATGTGGTACGGATGGAGCTGGAATGGGACGAGGAGAAGCGGCAGCGTAACCTGCGCGAGCGGGGCCTGGATTTTGCTGACGCTACGCGCTTCGACATGGAATCGTCGGTCACGCGCATTGATGACCGTAACGACTATGGAGAACGACGTTTCGTTAGCCTGGGTCCTCTGGACGGTCGCCTCCACGTTTTGTGTTGGACCCAAAGAGGCGATCGATTGCGCATCATTTCCTTGAGGAAAGCAAATGACCGAGAACAAAAGGCGTTCGCAGCAGCTTTCAGACGATCTTCCGCCGCTGACTGATGCGGAAGGTGAAGTTCGGGAAATGACCGAGGAGGACTTTGGCCATTTCCGTCCAACGCGGGACATTATCCCGGATGCGCTTGCGGTCTGGGAGAGGGCCCGCGGCGAACGCGGCCCACAGAAGGCGCCGGTCAAGGAACGCGTGGGCCTGAGGCTCAACCGAGATGTGGTCGAGCATTTTCGCCAGACCGGACCCGGGTGGCAGAGCCGGATCAACGCGGTGCTTGAGGATTATGTTAAGTCGGGACGAAATCGCACAGGGCGATGATCAAATGCCGACTGTCCTGCGCAAATACGGATTCCGCTTTCATTTCTATTCCGCGGATAGATATGAGCCCCCTCATATTCATATCGATGGAAATGGCGGTGAAGCGAGGTCTGGCTTGATGATGTAAGAGTTGCCGAAGCCGGTGGCTTTAGCCAAAGAGACCTTGCACGTATTGTTGTAGTTGTCGATGAACATAGGCAGCAGATGCTGGAGGCATGGAATGACTATTTTGCATGATTCCTATCCAGAGGCGGAGCGTCCGACCGAGGCATGGTGTGATCCACATACAGTTCACGTCCGCCTCGCGGATGGGCGGCAGGTATCTACACCGCTGTGGTGGTATCCTCGGCTGCTGAATGCTACGCCGGCGCAGAGCAACAACGTTCACCTTATGCTGGCAGGCGTTCATTGGCCAGACGTGGATGAGGACCTGTCAATTCGTGGCATGCTGGCGGGCTGGAAGGCTCCGGGAGCGAAAACGCCGGAAAAGGCGGCGTGACGCCCCGATGTTTGAGACCGAGGAAATGCGTCCGGTAAAGGCGTGGTGCGCGAAGGACGAGGTGCATGTAACCCTTTCCGACGGCCGCACGATCTCCGCGCCGCTTTGGTGGTATCCGTTTCTGTCAGGCCTTGATGAGCAGGGCTTGAACGAAATTGAACTGATGTATGAAGGCATCTGGTGGACAAAGGTGGATGAGGGGATCTCGGTAAAGAGCATGTTCCTTGGGATAAAGGCTCCGGGCGCGAAAGCGCCAGAGAAGGTGGCATGATGGCTAATCCCTTGCCGACATACTACTTCGTTACGGATATCGAGACGGATGGGCCGGACCCCCTAAAGCATTCCATGTTGAGCTTTGCGACAGTCGTCTTGCGCTCTGATGGTGTGGCGTGTGGCGAGTTTGAGGCTGTTCTTGCCCCACGAGCCGATCGCTCCACGGATGAGCGAACGATGGCGTGGTGGCAAACGCAGCCGGATGCCTGGACGGCCGTCACAACCAATCCCGAAGCGCCGGGCTCGGTCATGCGCCGGTTTGTAGAATGGGTAGAAGGCTTTGATGGGCAGCGGGCATTTGCCGCGCGTCCTGTTATGTTCGATGGGTTGTGGATCGATCACTACCTGAAGGTGTTCGCCGACCGCTTTCTGCTCGACGTGCCTTATTGGGGGCAATGCGTGTTCAACGCGGGACCACTTGACATCGGAACCTACATGCTAGGCGTTTTCGGCAAGACGAAACCTCAGTCGGTATCTGACAAGTTTCCTGCCGAATGGCTTGGTCACCACCCGCACACGCACAAAGCGATTGACGATGCACGCGGCTATGCCTCGCTGTTGTCGAAACTTTTCGAGGTAGCCCGGAGTCTGCCGGAAAACCCACTTGATTTTACAAGGGTAAAACAATGAAATTCACACTCTCCTGGCTGAAGGATCATCTCGAGACCGACGCCACTTTGGATCAGATCTGCGAGCGCCTCACCGCCATCGGCCTTGAGGTTGAGGATGTCGATGACAAGGCGGCCTACAAGCCCTTCGTCATCGCCAAGGTGCTCTCGGCCGAGAAGCACCCGGAAGCCGACCGGCTGAAGGTGCTGATGGTCGATGCGGGTGACGGCAAGCCGGTGCAGATCGTCTGCGGCGCGCCGAATGCCCGCGCTGGCCTCGTCGGTGCGCTCGCGCGTCCGGGCACCTATGTGCCTGGGATCGATGTCACGCTTGCCATCGGCAAGATCCGGGGCGTCGAAAGCCATGGCATGATGTGCTCCGAAAAGGAGCTCAACATCTCCGACAATCATGACGGCATCATCGACCTGCCCGAGGATGCGCCTGTCGGCACCCCATTCGCCTCCTATGCCGGGCTGGATGATCCTGTCATCGAGATCAACCTCACGCCGAACCGCCCGGACTGCACCTCCATCTACGGCATCGCCCGCGATCTCGCCGCGTCGGGCCTGGGCAAGTTGAAGGCTCCGAAAGCGCCGAGCTTCCCGGTTGATGGCGACACGCCGCACGAGGTCAAGATCGTGCTCGATGACGAGCGCCTCTGCCCCGGCTTCGCCTATCGCCTCGTGCGCGGCGTCAAGAACGGCCCGAGCCCCAAATGGATGCAGCAGCGCCTGTTGGCGATCGGCCTTCGCCCGATTTCCGCGCTGGTTGATGTCACCAACTACATGACCTTCGACCAGGGCCGACCGATGCACGTCTTCGACGCCGACAAGGTCAAGGGTGCGCTGGTGGTTCGCCGTGCGCGGGAGGGCGAGGAGATCCTCGCGCTCGACACCCGCACCTATAAACTGAACCCTGCCAACGTCATCATCGCAGATGACAACGGTCCGGAATCGATCGGCGGCATCATGGGCGGCGAGCATTCCGGCTGTGACGAGAACACCGTCAATGTGCTGATCGAATCGGCCCTGTGGGACCCGATCAACATCGCGAAATCCGGCCGCGGCCATGGCATCATCACCGATGCCCGCTACCGTTTCGAGCGCGGCGTCGATCCCGAATACATGATCCCGGGCCTGGAGCGCACCACCGAACTGGTGCTGGAGATGTGCGGCGGCACGGCAGCAGCGTCCAAGGTCGCCGGCTACAAGGGCCATCAGAAGAAGGTCGTCAGCTTCCCCTATTCCGAGGTGAAGCGCCTGACGGGCCTCACCGTCTCCAATGCCGAAGCCCGCTCGATCCTGACCGGCCTCGGCTTCGAGGTCGAGGGTGACGGCGAGGTGGTCCAGGTGGCCGTTCCCTCCTGGCGTCCCGATGTCGATGGCAAGGCCGATCTCGTGGAAGAGGTCATGCGCGTGCATGGCGTGGACAAGATCAAGCCGGAGCCGCTGGCGCCCACCGGTTCGGTGAATGGCCGCATCCTCACCACGCTGCAGGTCCGCAGCCGCGCCGCCAAGCGGGCGCTGGCCGCCCGCGGCATGCTGGAAGCCGTCACCTGGTCCTTCATCTCGGAAGACCAGGCCAAGCTGTTCGGCGGCGGCAGCGCGGCCCTGAAGCTCGCCAATCCCATTGCCGCTGATATGTCGGACATGCGCCCCTCGCTGCTGCCGGGTCTGCTCTCCGCGGCCCAGCGCAATGCCGATCGCGGTTTTGGCGATGTCGCCATTTTCGAGGTATCCGGCACCTATGAAAACGATCGGCCGGAGGGTCAGCGGCGCGTGGCCGGCGGTGTCCGCCGTGGCACGGCCTCCATGTCCGGCGCCGGCCGCATGTGGTCGAACCAGGCCAAGGGCGGCGGCAAGGCGGTCGATGTCTTCGACGCCAAGGCCGATGCGCTGGCGGTGCTGGAAGCCTGCGGCCTGCCCATGGGCAATGTGCAGATCGAAGCCGGCGCACCCGCCTGGTATCATCCCGGCCGGTCCGGCACGATCAAGGCCGGCCCCAAGGTGATCCTCGGCTATTTCGGCGAATTCCACCCCAAGACCCTGGAAGCGCTTGATGTCTCCGGCGCGCTTTGCGGCTTCGAGGTCTTCGTCGATGCCATGCCGGAGCCGAAGAAGAAGGCGACCCGCACCAAGCCGGCGCTGGATCTCTCGCCCTTCCAGATGGTCAAGCGTGACTTCGCCTTCGTCGTCGAAAAGAGCGTGGAAGCCGCAAGCCTGATCAAGGCTGCGACCAGCGCCGACCGCAAGCTCATCTCCGGCGTCAACGTCTTCGATATCTTCGAAGGCGCTTCCGTCGGCGAAGGCCGGAAGTCTGTGGCCATCGAAGTCCTGATCCAGCCGGTCGACAAGACGCTGACCGACGAGGACTTCGACGCCCTGACGAAGAAGATCGTCGCCAATGTCGAGAAGACCACGGGCGGCGCGCTCAGGGCATAATCAGCCCTTGTTATGATACCGCCATTCCTGGGTGCGGCCGCCATAGCCATAGGCGGCCGCTCTCACATCCTCGATATGGATATAGCTTTCCTCGTGCAGATCGCCGAGCAGGGCCGCAAATCCATCGAATACCGCGCGGATGTAGCGCGCCTTCTCAGGCTTCGTATTGGTTTCGTCCGTCACCTTGATGTCGAAATAGAAGCTGCTCTTTCCCTGCTCCGCCAGGGTCCGGCCGCCGACGATCCAGTCGCGGGGATCGACATAAGAAATCGCGATGGCCGTGAGGGCAGGGTCCTTGCCGAGAATTGTCTGGGTATGCTCCATCAGCAGCGCAGCGATGGCCCGCGTCAGTTCTTCGGATCGGGTGGCACTCACTTTGACATTCAGGATAGGCATACTCGTCTCCTTTGGTTAGCTATGCAACTATATGGTCGCGATCTCTCACAAATGGCCGCCGATGAACTTTGCCTGGTCGACAAACTGCCGAAAGACGTCCTCTCCCAGCCGCTGCTTCAGCTGCTGCGTCACCTCAGCGCTGGCCGCATTGAGCGGAGCCTTGAGGGGCAGTGCATCCTCGCCGGGATAGATCTCGCATTCCCGTCCGTCTCGCGGCGTGGACCTGCGCTCCACCAGCCCGCGCTTCTCCAGCCCATCCAGCGCCCGCGTCGCCGTGGCCCGCGCGATCTTCAGCGTGTCCGCCAGCTCGCTTTGCAGCATGCCCGGCCTGTCAAGCACAGCCCGCAGCATGAAGCCTTGCGACGGAGTAAGGTCGAACGGCTGGAACGCCCGCGTCCACAGGCGTTCCAATTGGCGGCCCAGCGCCACGGTGTTGAAGTAGAGGCAATGATCGAACATGGCCTTGATCGTAGCAGACTATAATTGCATATGCAACTTGTCGCGTGTGGTTATCAGCGCGCCCGGCCATGGCGCTCCGATACAACGCCACAGCACCCCAAAAACCGAAATACCTAATCCCTACGGCGCAACCCTCGCCATGGGCCTGAACCCCTGCGGCAGCCGGGCGAACATGATGAGATTGCCCGCCAGGGTCAGAACAAGTCCCAGCAGCGCCAGCGGCGTGAAATGATAATCCTCATAGAGGCTCGACAGCGTCAGTGCGACCACGGGAAACAGAACCGTGGCATAGGCGGCCTTCTGGGAGCCGATCCGCGAGACGAGCATCAGGTAGGTGGTAAACCCGACCACGGAGCCGATCACCGAGAGATAGACGAGCGCTGCCAGATAGGTTCCGTCGGGCGGCGCAATGACAGGCGTTCCGGTGACGGCCACCAGAACCAGCAGCACGATAGCGCCATAGCTCATGCCCCAGGCATTGGCGATGACAGGCGATATACCCGACGCGCTGTTGCGGCGCGATGCCATATTCCCGAGCGAAAAGAACAGTGTGCCCAGCGCCGAAAGCCCGATCCCCTTCCAGCTGTCAGAATTGACCGACGTGAACATCTCAGGCCCGAAGAGCAGGACCAGGCCGACTGCGCCGCAGCCGGCCGCCACCAGGGTGCGCGGTTTGATGCGCTCGCCAAAAAAGATCCGGGCATTCACGGCGTTGTAGACCGTGGCCAGCGAGAACACGACCGAGATCAGTCCCGAAGGCACATAGCTGGCCGCATGGTAGAAGCAGAGGAAATTGCAGCAGAACAGCGAAAGCGCCTGGACGATGATAAACGGCTGTTGCCGCAGTGACGGCACGGTCAGCCGGCCTGACATCGCCAGCACGCCGACAAGCACCAGGGCCGCCAGGGCAAAGCGATAGAACACCGATAGCAGCACCGGCACGGGGCCGACCTGCAAGGCGATGGCGATCCATGTCGTGCCCCAGATCAGGACGGTGGACGAGAAGAGTAGAAGATTGGTCATGCTGGAACCCCGCTTTCCCGCACACCTTGCGCCGAGGTCCTGACCTGATCTTGCACGATCTTGCGGCGAACTGTGCTAGTGCGCAGCTGATCCCTCGGATTGCCTTTGGCGTCCACCGCATTGGCGGCTACAATGCCCGGACGTCTTCCAAGGGCAAACAATGCTGCGCACCGCCACCGTCTTTGACTCGCTTTCGTCCTCGTCGCGTGCCGAGCGGCTGACGACGCTCGACCTGGGCGAGGGCAGGGCCAGTGCCATCTGGCGCAACAGCCATGATCAAATGCGCTACGAGCGGCCGGATGGCCACACCTTCAGCTGCTATCTCCGCGGTGGTGATGGCACGCGCCGCCTGGATGCCGGTAGCATCGCCGGTTGGCCGGGCGCGCTCTGCATCATGCCGCAAGGCGCCTCGTCGGAATGGGAAATCACCGATCAATTCGAATTCGTGCATCTCTATGTGGCGGATGGAGAGTTGCGGCGGCTCTATTCGGAAACCTTCGATCGCGATGCCCGCCTGATGATCTTGCCGGAGGCGACCTTTGCCGCGGCCCCGCATCTGGCGGAAGCTTTGGGCCTGCTGGCCGACGCCGCTTATGCGGACAACCGTCTGCTGGCCGAACAGGCGATCATCTCTGCGGTCACCAGGCTGTTTGCCGACCCGCGCTATGGCGGAGAGCGACGGCCGGTGCTGCGCGGCGGTCTTGCACCCGTGCTGCGCCGCCGGTTGATTGACTACATCGAGGCGCATCTGGAAAAGGTGATCACGCTGAAGGATCTGGCAGCGGTCGCTGATCTGAGTGAGTTCCACCTGCAGCGCATGTTTCGCCAGACCTGCGGCGTCACGCCCCATGATTTTATCCTGAACCGCCGCATAAACAGGGCGCGGCGGCTGCTGGCGGGCGGAGATCCCATCGCCCAGATCGCGGCCGCCTGCGGGTTCAGCAGCCAGAGCCATCTCACCCGCATGTTCCGGGCCGTGACGGGAACCACGCCATCGGCCTATCGGCAGGCCGTTCGCGACCTGCCGTAGAGCCTATTGCTGACACGTCCTACCGGTTCGCCATCTTCGTCATCTGCTCGGGATAGCGTGCCCCCGCCACCTTGGCCGGCGATAGCAGGTCACCGAGCCTGGCGAGTTCGTCCGCAGACAGCGTAATATCGGCCGCGGCGACATTCTTTTCCAGGTTGGCGATCTTGGTGGTGCCGGGGATCGGCACGATGAAATCGCCCTGCGCCAGCACCCAGGCCAGCGCCAGCTGTCCGGGCTCCACGCCCTTGTCGCGCGCCATGCCCTCCAGCAGTGTGACCAGTTCAAGGTTCGCCTCGAAATTCTCCTGCTGGAAGCGCGGCAGGGAGCGACGGAAGTCGTCCGCTGCCAGCCCGTTCAGGTTCTTCAGCGCCCCCGTCAGCATGCCGCGACCGAGCGGGCTGAACGGCACGAAGCCGATGCCGAGTTCGCGGCAGGTGTCGAGCACGCCGTTTTCTTCCGGGTCTCGGGTCCAGAGCGAATATTCGCTCTGCAGGGCTGCAATGGGGTGAACCGCATGGGCCCGGCGAATGGTCGCCGCACTCGCTTCGGAAAGTCCGATAGCCCGCACCTTGCCCTGCCGCACCAGGTCCGCCATGGCGCCCACGGTCTCCTCGATCGGCACATTGGGATCGACGCGATGCTGGTAGTAAAGGTCGATCACGTCGGTGCCGAGCCGCTTCAGCGAGGCCTCCGCCACCGCGATCACGTTTTCCGGACGGCCATCCGTGCCGGCAATGGCGCCACCCGATGTCTTGGTCGGATCCACCTTGAAGCCGAACTTGGTGGCGATCATCACCTTGTCGCGATAGGCCTTCAGCCCCTTTCCGACCAGCACTTCATTGGTATAGGGGCCATAGACCTCCGCCGTGTCGAACAGCGTCACGCCAAGTTCGACCGCGCGCGCCAGCGTCGCCATCGCACCGGACTCGTTGCCATCGGGGCTGTAGCCATGGCTCATGCCCATGCAGCCAAGACCGAGGGTTGATGTGGTGAGGGGACCGAGTTGCCTGGATTTCATGATGGCTTCCTTCCGAAAGAAATGGCGTGCGGGCGCCGTGGCGACACCCGTCTATTGGCAACATAGACCAAATCGATCCTTCCGATAACGGATGCAAATTCGACCGGGCTGTTCTAAATGATGGAACAATGAATCGGACCCAGCTTTCCCAATTGGTGGTGCTCGCCGCCGTCGCCCAGCATGAGAGCTTCCGCAAGGCGGCGGCCGAGCTTGGCATCGCGCCCTCCGCGGTCAGCCATGCCGTCACCATGCTGGAATCGAGCCTCGGCGTCCGGCTTCTGTCGCGCACCACCCGCAGCGTCCGGCCCACCCGCGAGGGCCAGCAATTGCTGGCAAGCCTTGGGCCCGCGCTGGGCGAGATCGACGCGGCGGTTGCCGCACTTGCGGATATCAGGGCCCATCCCGCCGGGCCGCTCCGGATCACCATGCCCAGGCTCGCGGCGGAAGATCTTGTGGTGCCCCGGCTCGGCGCCTTCCTGCGGCTCTATCCCGATATCGAACTCGACATATCAACCGATGACCGTTTCGAGGACATTGTCGACAAGGGCTTCGACGCCGGGCTTCGGCTCGGCGAGCATCTGGAAGCGGACATGATTGCGGTCAGGGCAAGCGGACCCTGGCGTGGCGCCATCGTTGGCTCGCCCGGTTATTTCGCGCAACATCCGCAGCCCACCCACCCCCGCGACCTGATCGGCCATCGCTGCATAAGGCGCCGCTTCGCCAGCGGCCATCTCTATCGCTGGGAGCTGGAAAAGCATGGCCGGCCGCTCGTAGTCGATGTCACCGGACCGCTGATACTGTCCGATCAAAGCCTCATCCGCGCCGCCGTGCTGGATGGTGCCGGCCTCGCCTTCGTCTTCGAGCAGCGGGTGGAAGAGGATATCCGTGAAAGCCGGTTGATCCAGGTCCTGGAAGACTGGTGCCCGCCCTTCGACGGGTTCCACATCTATTATCCCTCGCGCCGGCAGATGCGCCCGGCCCTTCGCGCCTTTGTCGATTTCTTCCGTTATGGCAGCTGATTTCGGCAAGTTTCGCAAAGAAACTCCAGGCTTCAAGCAATCTTTCTGCATTTCGGGTTGCGATTGGGGATCGAAAGGGGGTAGAGCGACAGCGGGAGGAAAGGAAACAAGATCAAGAACAAAGCCCAAGGTATAGTCTCATGAATCGTCGTTCGTTCTTCCAGAAGGCCGGTGCCGCCGGCCTCGGCGCTGCTGCGTCCGCAGCCCTGGCCGCCCCCGCCATCGCCCAGGAAAACCCCAAGATCTCCTGGCGCCTGACCTCTTCCTTCCCCAAGAGCCTTGATATCATCTATGGCGCGGCCGAGGAGATCGCCAAGAGCGTGGCGGAAGCCTCCGGCGGCAATTTCACCATTTCCACCTTTGCTGCCGGCGAAATCGTGCCGCCGCTTCAGGCTGCCGATGCCGTGGCCTCCGGCACGGTCGAAATGGCCCATACCTGCTGCTACTACTATATCGGCAAGGACAAGACCTTCGCGCTCGGAACCGCCGTTCCCTTCGGCCTCAATGCGCGCATGACCAATTCCTGGTTCTCAGTCGGCGGCGGCAACGAGCTGATCAACGAATTCCTCGCCGGCTATGGCCTTTATGCCCTGCCGGCCGGCAATACCGGCGCCCAGATGGGCGGCTGGTACCGCAAGGAAATCAAGACCATCGACGATCTCAAGGGTCTGAAGATGCGCATCGCCGGCCTGGCGGGCGAAGTCATGCAGAAGGTCGGCGTCACGCCGCAGCAGATCGCCGGCTCGGATGTCTATCCGGCGCTGGAAAAAGGCACGATCGACGCCACCGAATTCGTCGGCCCCTATGACGACCTGAAGCTCGGCTTCCAGAAGGTCGCACCCTTCTACTACTATCCCGCCTGGTGGGAAGGCGGCCCGGCCGTGCATGCCTTCTTCAACAAGGAGAAGTTCGAGGCCCTGCCGGCCAATTACAAGCGCATGCTGACCGATGCCTGCGCCGCCGCCAATGCTTCGATGCTCGCCAAATACGATGCCAAGAACGCCGGCGCCCTGCGCCAGCTGGTGGCTGACGGCGTGCAGCTGCGCCCCTTCAGCGGCGAAATCCTGGAAGCCTGCTACAAGGCCGCCCAGGAGGTCTATGCCGAGATCACCGCTGCCAACCCCACCTTCAAGAAGATCTATGACAGCCAGCAGGCCTTCAAGAAGGACGCCTATCTCTGGACGCAGGTCGCCGAATACGGCTTCGACACCTACATGATGATCCAGCAGCGCCAGGGCACGCTCTAAGCGTTTCTGGTTGTGCCATATCGATAGGCTCCGGCCCGCAACGGCCGGGGCTCACACTTCCGACTAAGCAATTCTTTCCTCCAGCCGCCCCATTCCCCCGTCATTCCGGCGAAGGCCGGAATCCAGCCACGGCGCGTCTGCGCCGTGAAAAGACTCGGTCGCAAGCGAGTTCTGATGTCTTGGAAACGGGCGGGGCGGATGCCATTGAGAACGCCCCCGCCCACCAAGCCATCTCGCTGAGGACCGCGTCTCCCGAGCGTTTACGCCGCTGCCGGACGCACCGCGATCATGCCTTCCGTCCGCGCCCGCACCTCCGGCGAGGCGAGGCAGGAGGCAACGGCCTCGTAGCCGGGCGCACCGGGATAGGCCGCCACCCGTGTCGGAGGCGCGTGATTGGCCGGGCACAGGATGATCGCTTCGTCGCGACCGATTTCCGAGAGGTCGAGGATGGATGACGAGCGTGTCATCAGGAAAAGCCGCGGACCGGTTGCTGCCCGCTGCCTAAGATAGGCGGCAATTGCCTCCTGGGTCGGCGCATCCAATCCCTGTTCCACCATGTCCACGACAAGGGCCGAACAAGGCGCTTCCAGCGCGACCAGCAGCGCTGTCAGAACAGGGTCGGCGGTGGCGCCATCATCAACCAGCCAGACAGTGATCTCAGCAATCCGCGCGGCAAGCCCAGGATCCGCCTCTAGCTCCGCCGCCGCCACGCCGTCCGTCAGCCGATCCAGCCCGACGAAGCGGGCGCCGTCCATCGTCTCGGCAATCTTCCGTGCCAGCCGCGTCTTGCCGCTACCGAGCGGCCCGATGATATAGGTGAGCCGCGGCAGGCCACGCAATTCGAACCGCTCGCCACCCCAGGGCCAGGGCAGGTCGAAGCCGACGTCGACCTCGCCCGGGTCATGGGAAAGCCGCGTGAGATCGCCAATCGCCGGCGCCTTCCCGGCGGCGAGGTCGCGGCGCACCACGCATATCCGCTCCACCGTTTCGGCAAGCAGGCGCGCCTGCGCTTCAAGCGCAGACTGACGGGTCGCCAGTGCCGCCTCCAGGCAACTCCCGTCGCCCCAAAGCACCCGCTTCACCTGGGCCAGGCTCAATCCCAGCCCGCGCAGCGCGACGATCTCCCGGCCGCGGGCCATCTGCTGCGGACCATAGGTTCGCCACCCCGCCGCCGTGCGCAGCGGCAGGAGCAGCCCGCGCTGCTCATAAACGCGCAAGGCCTTGGCGGAAACGCCAAGCTGCACTGCAGCCTCGGCGGGGTTCAGGAAAAGATCGGAAGGGCTCACGAATCACCTCGTTGTGGTTTGACCACCCCTCTATCCGGCCAGACCCAGGGTCCGGGTCAAGGGGCCGCGCTCACCCCTCCAGCCCCTTCAGCACATTAGCGACGTTCAGCCCGATCTCCGGCACCCCATAGCCGCCTTCCATGACGGTCAGCACGGGCACGCCCGTACGGCCGATCACCTCGCCCATGGTGAGAAAATCCGGGGTCTTCAGCTTAAAGAAGCTGATCGGGTCCTGCTCGAATGTATCGACGCCGAGCGACAGCACGATCGCCTCGGCGCCATAGGCAGTGATGCGTTTCAGCGCGTCCTCCAGCGCCTGGCTCCAGACGGCGTAGGGCGTGCCGGACGGCATGGGATAGTTGGCGTTCAGGCCTTCGCCATCCCCTTCGCCCGTCTCGTCGGCATAGCCCAGGAAATAGGGGAAGGCATCGGCGGGATCGCCATGCAGCGAGGCGAAGAAGATGTCGCCACGCCGGTAGGTGATGTCCTGCGTGCCATTGCCGTGGTGAAAATCGACGTCGAGGATGGCCACGCGCTTGGCGCCGTGGTCCAGCAGCCGCTGGGCCGCGACCGCGGCATTGTTGATGAAGCAGTAACCGCCGAAGAGGTCGATGCCGGCATGATGGCCCGGCGGGCGGCAGAGCGAAAAGGCGAAGCGGTTTCCGGCATTCAGCCAATCCGCGCCGGAGAGAGCGACATCCATCGATGAAAGCGCCGCCTCCCAGGTGCCGCCCGAGATCGCCGTCTCGACCGAATTGGCGTAGTAGCCCACCGCGCCGTCGATATGCTTGGGCACGCGCATGCGGCTGCGGCGATAGGCAAAGGCCGTCGGGATCGCCTCGCCCTCGAAGCCCGCCGCCTGCCAGCGCTCCCAGCAGGTCTTGAGGAAGTCCAGATAGCCCGCGTCATGCACCTTCAGCGCGGTGTCCAGCCCGTGCTCGTCAGGCGCCGCAACATCGGTGAAGCCGGCGTCTTTCACCGCGGCCAGGATCCACTCAGCCCGGAACGGCCCTTCGAATGGCTTCACCAGCAAGCCGCCGTGAAGCTCCGTCTTGGCGTCCCGCAGCTTGTGTTTTTCGGAATAGAAGACGCGCATGAAAAAGGCTTCCCGTTGTTGATTCCCGGGAAGCCTATCTTTGGCGAAGGCAGGTGCGCAAGCGGCTGATGCGCCGCCAGGCGCCTGCCATCAGGCATTACTGTACCAGACGGATGGTCTCGGTTTCGCCGCCTTCGCAGACATAGCAGCAATCGCTGCAGCTCTCGGCATTGTCAGGACCGGTGCCCCAATAGGTGCCGCGGTCGCCGGCGATCCAGGCGCCGTAGCAGATCGTTTCGCCCTGGTTGCAGGACAGCGGGATCTGCTTGGTTTCGCCGTCATCAAGATAATAGACCTGGTTGCCGCCGGGCCATACGTGATTGCGATCCTGGCTGTAGAGTTCGACTTCGACAGCGTTCGGATGGTCGTTCTGCATCATGAACGTGACGTCTGCAGCAAAAGCCGGCATCGCTGCGCCAACCATCGTGGCGGCAAGGATGGCAATGCGGGCGCCGCGGCTCAGCGCCGGGCGAAGAAAAGCGGTAGTCTGCATGAGGTGTCCCCTGGGTGCGGCACAAATCGGCCGCGCGCATTTTAGCAGGTCCCCATGCCGCCGCCAGATATGGCAAGGCCCGCCGATCGAACAATTTTGGTCACAACGCGGGGTGGACGCGTTTGTAAAACAAGGTTGTAGAGCAGTAGCGTCCGTCCGGAAACAGCGCGTAATCGGGGATCACGCCGGCCCGTTCCCAGCCCAGCCGTTCATAGATGGCCTCTGCCGGTTCGCCCGTTGCCGTGTCCAGCACCAAGAGCGAGCGCCCGTGCTGGGCGGTTCCCCGCTCGGCCGCCTCCATCAGGAGCCGCGCCAGGCCAAGCCCGCGTGCCCGCCGATGCACCAGCAGCTTCATCAGGTCGCCGCGATGCGGCTGGTTCGGCTTGGTGGCAAACCCAACCTGCACCGTTCCGACAATCTCGCCCTCATGCTCGGCGACAAAAAGCAGCGTCTCGCCACGCCGCACGGCTTCCGCCACGCCCTGCCAGAAGGGAATGCCGTCCTCCGGCGTGAAAGGAGACATGAAGCCCACCGATGCGCCCCCCTCAACGCAATCGGCCAGAACAGCGCAAAGCGCGTGCAGGGCGGCCAGGGTTTCCTCGGCGTCAAGCTGTCTGATGGTCGGCATGGGGGTCTCCGGAACGGGTATGGCAAGTGAAGAGGGAAGGGGTCAACGGCCGCCGAGATCGATGATCACGGCATAGCGGGCAGGCGTGTCGGTCGGATTGCGGAAGGCATGCACATCGCCGACATTCATGTAGAGGCAGTCGCCCTGGCGCAGCCGATGGACATCCGTCCCCACCATCATCTCGATCTCGCCGGCAAAGACCCAGACATGCTGCCACTGCACGCGGCTGGCCTGCTGCCCGGGAAAGCGCACCTCGGCGCCGGGTGGAAACTCAACCTCGACGATATCCACCCGCGAGCCGGTGCGCGGCGGCGAGACGGAGCGCCTGAGATAGCCGCTTTCCGGATCCCGCCACAGCGCCTGCTCCTCCCGCCGGGCCAGCGGCGAAACGGCCGCCGCCTCCGGCTCGAAGAAGCTCGACAACGACAGCCCCAGCGCCGAACACAGCCGTGCCAGAAGCGCGGCGGTCGGGCTCGCTTCGCCGCGTTCGATGCGCGATATCATCGCCCGGCTGACGCCGGAAAGCTCCGCCAGCTGGTCCAGCGTCAGGCCGCGCTCCGTGCGCAGGCGGCGCAGGCGATTGGCGACGGACTGCTCGAATTGGTGATCTTCCTTTTCCATTATCAGAGAATGAAATTATCTCATAATGGAGTCAAGAGGGTCTTGTGACGCGCGCGCAACCGGTTACTCTGCAGCCGGCCTGCACCGCATGGAGACGCCAGATGACCACCGTTCCCTTCACGCCCGTCGGCATCGATCACGTCGTCTTCGTCGTCGATGACATGCAGCGCGCGCTGGATTTTTATCAGGATGTGCTCGGCTGCCGCCCCGGCTACTCCTATCCGGCGCTCGGCATGGAGCAGGTCTGGTTCGGCTCGGCGCTCATCGTGCTCTGGGATATCACCCATCCCGGCGCCGCCTCCGCCGTGCCGCCTGTCGCCGGCGGCCGCAATGTCGATCATGTCTGCCTCGCGGTCAGCCCCTTCGATCATGATCAGTTGCGCAGCCACCTCAAGGCCCACAACGTGGAGATCTACCGGGAGGCATTCCACGGCGGCGCCCGCGGCATGGGCTATTCCTTCTATCTCCTCGACCCCTTCGGAAACCGGCTGGAGATCAAGGGTCCCGCGGAATATCCCGACGGCCGCGCGCAGCCCTGAGCCTCGAAGGGCCCGCGTCTATGGCTTCACCAGCCCGCCGGCATAATCAAGCGCATAGGCTTCCCGTCCATCGACCGTGATGCTCTCGCGCCCGCGGAAATGGGCGGCGTCTCCCTCGTTCCGGTCAAGATAGGTGCCATGCTCGCCGCGCCATTCGAACCCGCCCAGGAAGCGGCCTTGCTCGTAAAGCGCCGATAGAGCCGCCTTGATCGTCGCGCCGGCCCGCTCCCCATCGATCAGCTCCGGCAGCAGGATATGGCCATAATAGTTCATCGCCCAGACCGGCTCGTCCTTGAACCACAAGGCCTCCTGCCCCAGGAAGTCGGTGCCGCCAAAATAGCTGTCGAGATAGCGCCAGTCGCCCTCGGTCCAGGCGAGATCATGCGAGCCCGGCCGCGAGGACGCCGTCTTCACGCCGCCCCCGACATAGGTGGCGCTCTTGGCCTTGACGATCACGGCATCAAGCAATTCCACGTCCATAATTTCGCCCTCCAACAGGAACAAATAAAGAACAAAAATAACGAGGCGTCAAGGGACGGAGGAGACTTTCGGAACTTTGTCGCCGCGCACCGGTTACCCCGTCATGGAAAACAAAGTCAGTAGAAGGAGATAAGCATGTTGAAGTTGATCGGCGGTACGATTGGCGTGATCTTTTTGATCGGTCTGGCCGTGGTTATCGGGCTGTTGATGCTGATCTTCTGAGGCTGCCGCGCAAAGATCTGCGACATAGTCAACAAACCCTTGTATTTCCGCTTTGCGGGCCTGTTGCGCGCTGCTATATGGCGCAGCCATGAGCACAAATTCGCCCCGCACGCCGCTTGACCATATCCGCAACTTCTCGATCGTGGCCCATATCGACCACGGCAAGTCGACTTTGGCCGACCGTCTGATCCAGACGACGGGCGGCCTTGCCGAGCGTGAGATGTCGGAGCAGGTTCTGGACTCGATGGATATCGAGCGCGAACGCGGCATCACCATCAAGGCCCAGACGGTGCGCTTGCACTATAAGGCCAACAATGGCGAAACCTATATCCTGAACCTCATCGACACGCCCGGCCACGTCGACTTCGCCTATGAAGTCTCGCGATCGCTGTCGGCCTGCGAAGGCTCGTTGCTGGTCGTCGATGCCTCCCAGGGCGTGGAAGCCCAGACGCTCGCCAATGTCTATCAGGCGATCGACAACAACCACGAGATCGTCACCGTCCTCAACAAGATCGACCTGCCGGCCGCCGAGCCGGAGCGCATCAAGGAACAGATCGAGGAAGTCATCGGCATCGATGCCTCCCAGGCCGTGCTGATCTCCGCCAAGACGGGCCTCGGGATCCCTGATGTGCTGGAGGCGATTGTCCACCAGCTTCCGCCGCCGAAAAGCGAAGGCGGCGACAAAGCCCCGCTGAAGGCGCTGCTGGTCGATAGCTGGTACGATACCTATCTCGGCGTCATGGTTCTCGTGCGCATCATCGATGGCGTGCTGACCAAGGGCCAGACCATCCGCATGATGGGCACCGACGCCAAGTACACGGTCGAGCGCGTCGGCGTGCTCACCCCCAAGATGGTCGGCGTCGATAGCCTCGGTCCTGGCGAGATCGGCTTCATCACCGCCTCGATCAAGGAAGTGGCCGATACCCGCGTCGGCGATACCATCACGGAAGACAAGAAGCCGACGGCGCAGGCGCTGCCGGGCTTCAAGCCGGCCCAGCCCGTGGTGTTCTGCGGCCTGTTCCCGGTCGATGCCGCGGATTTCGAGGATCTGCGCTCCGCCATGGGCAAGCTGCGCCTCAACGACGCCTCCTTCTCCTTCGAAATGGAGTCCTCCGCCGCCCTCGGCTTCGGCTTCCGCTGCGGCTTCCTCGGCCTGCTGCATCTGGAAATCATCCAGGAGCGCCTGGAGCGCGAATTCAATCTCGACCTGATCGCCACGGCCCCCTCGGTCGTCTATCAACTCACCATGACGGATGGCACCGAGCGCGAGCTGCACAACCCCGCCGACATGCCCGACGTGGTCAAGATCGATGAAATCCGCGAGCCCTGGATCAAGGCCACGATCTTGACGCCGGACGATTATCTCGGCGGCATCCTGAAACTCTGCCAGGACCGCCGCGGCATCCAGACGGACCTAACCTATGTCGGCAAGCGCGCCATGCTCACCTATGAGCTGCCGCTCAACGAAGTCGTATTCGATTTCTACGACCGCCTGAAATCCATCTCCAAGGGCTATGCCTCGTTCGACTATCATCTTGATGGCTATCGCGAAGGCAATCTCGTGAAGATGTCGATCATGGTCAACAGCGAGCCGGTCGATGCCTTGTCCATGTTGGTCCACCGCTCCGCGGCGGAAAAGCGCGGCCGCGACATGTGCGAAAAGCTGAAGGACCTGATCCCCAGGCACATGTTCAAGATCCCGATCCAGGCCGCCATCGGCGGCAACGTGATTGCCCGCGAAACCATCTCCGCCATGCGCAAGGACGTCACCGCCAAGTGCTACGGTGGCGACGCAACCCGCAAGCGCAAACTTCTGGACAAGCAGAAGGAAGGCAAAAAGCGCATGCGCCAGTTCGGCACCGTCGACATCCCCCAGGAAGCCTTCATCGCCGCCCTGAAGATGAAGGACGATTGAGGGGTGGGGGCTAACTCTTACTAACGCTGCGCTGAATTTTGCGCTTTATCAACTCTAGCCAATCGACGAAATCGAGGAAGCTTTCCTCGCTAATCGAACGCGGAGTGACCAAAACCACTTCTCCCTCGTCGAGAGTGAATACGTCTCGCCTCATTTCGGAAGCTGCGTGACCGACAAGATCAGACATGTCACTACCGCCTTTTGGCATGTTGAGGGTGCTTGCTAAAACATGATGATCGCTAACGTCCGTGGCGCTGGCGGATACCGATTCACCTTCCGCCATCGAGTTGTCTTTAAGCTCACTAGGCCTCAGATAATGTAAGTTTGCATCGTAAACGACTAGGCAGCGGCGAGCCGCATCGCCAGTAAAGCGATAATCAAATTGTAATTGACTCCTTGCAAACGAATCCTCCGGTCGATCCGTCGACCACAGCTCAAACAATTCGGCCATAATTTTGGGCTTGAGGGCTGCTTCCGCTAGCAGCCGCTCCCTAACGCCCGGCCTCTCGTCGTTCAAAATGCGTTTTGCCGCATCAGACACCTTGATCCGGCGGTTCAGCCCACTTCCTGATGACTCAATGAGGCCGTACGCCTGAAGCGCTGCAGCATACCGCATTAACGATCCACTTGTTGGAGTTGTGCCCCATATGGATGCGACGTCGGTGACGCGAACTTCGGACAATTTTGCTGCCCCATGCAGTTTCTTTGCTAGGTCGATGGCGTTGGAAAGCTCCAAGTATGGGAAAGAAGGGCTGCGTTCTCGCCGCTGATCAACATCTGCTTCCGTTTCATGTGTCATACCGCATCTCCAAGCAACCACTGGAGGTGCTCATAGCGCATCTAACGATCTAAATCAAGGCGAATAACGTTGATAGGCTCGCTAGGCATATTGACAGGCTCGTCGCGATGTGGCGATATTTATTCCGAAAGGAGAATCGGATGAAGAGAAGACAGCTAGCCAGCCGCACCAACGAGCACCGTCGCGGTTGGCAGTAACAAGAAGGGCCACACAACAGGAAGGCTGGTACCCGACCTGAAATGTGACCCATGGTGTCAGCGGACAAGCCCTAATCCGTTGGACGAATGTACTGGGAATGCCGATATCTGAAGCGCCTTACACCTTCAGAATCGCACGTCCCGGTCTTCGTTTCAAGAGGGCAACCAATTGAAATGAAAGGATCGTTCAATGAACGACAACGATAAGCCGAGCCGTGTGCTCACCTTCGATGACGCCGTCCAAATCTGGCTTCGCAACTGGACCGGCGAGTTTCAGAACCGGATTGCGGCGAGCTTCGACGTCAATCCGGGCCGCGTGAACGAAGTTCTCAAGGAACGGAAGTTCATCGGCAGCCGCGAAGCGGCGCTTCAGAAGCGGTCAGCATGAAGAAGCGAGGTCGCTGCGAAAGCAGCGGCCTTTCTCCTCGCGATTAGAAAAGGATTCTGAAATGACAAAACGCAATCAACATGTAGTACCCCACCCGCAAGGCTGGGCCGTAAAGGGCGCTAGCGCCGAGCGGGCCACCAAGGTGGTCGAGACCCAGCGCGAAGCTATCGGCATTGCTCGAGGTATCGCGCAGAATCAGCGGTCGGAAATGCTGAGTCATGGAGAAAACGGTCGCATCCGCGAACGCAACTCTTATGGTAGCGATCCGTATCCGCCCAAGGGCTGATCATCGAAAAAACGCCAAGGCCAGTCATGCGGCCTTGGCACCCCAGCATGTTTCATGCGTTGACGCATGAAAGAGGAGCCTCCCATTGAGCGTTGCCTTCACCAAGGAAGAAAGTTCCGAGACCGCAGCGGAAACCCTGCTGCCGGATCGCCCTGTCTCGCCCCATCCCAATCTGGTGACGCAAGAGGGGTTTGGGGCGCTGGAGCGGCAGCTTGCAGAGGCGCGGGCGGCCTATGAGGCGGCGAGCACCATCGAGGATGTCAACGAGAAGCGCCGTCAGTCCGCCGGCCCGCTCCGGGATGCGCGCTATTTCGCGGCAAGGCTCAGCACCGCGCAGGTCATGCCGGCACCGGCATCGAGCGAGACGGTCGCCTTCGGCAGCACCGTGACCTTCGCCCGCGAGGATGGCCGGGTGCAGACCTATCGCATCGTCGGCGAGGATGAGGCCGATCCCAAGGCCGGATCGATTTCCTATGTCTCGCCGGTCGCCCGGGTGTTGATCGGCAAGGCGGTCGGCGACGTGCTCGAATCGTCAGGCCAGGAGCTTGAAATTCTCCGCATCGCCTGAACGCTGCCTTTGCCGGCAAACGCGCGACGCGCTATAATGCGCCATCGGAGGGATGAGACATATGACCGCCACTGTCCGCCAGTTGACCGAACTGCCCCTGGATGACGCGCTTGTCGAAGAGGCCCGCGCGCTCGGCCTTGATGTCGCCGGTGCCGCCGAGGCCGGCATCGTCAGGGCCGTCAAGGCCGAAAAGGAACGCCGCTGGAAGATCGAAAACGCCGAGGCGATCCAGGCCGCCAATGACTATGTGGCCAAGCACGGCCTGCCCTTTGCCAAGTACCGTCAGTTCTGATGGCGCGGTTCTGGGCCTATCGTGTCGGTGACGACGGCTTTGCCGTGGATTTGCAGTCCAATCTTCTCGATGGGCTGCACACCCGCGTTGTTGCCCCTCTCGTCCCCCTGCGAACCATCGTCAGGATCGCCCCCCGTCTCAATCCTCGTTTCCAGATCGAGGGCGAGACCTATGTGATGCTGACCGAGTTCATCTCAACGATCCCCACCGCCGAGATCGGTCCCGTCATCGCCGATCTCTCCCGCCATGCCGACGAGATCACCGCGGCAACGGATTTCCTGTTCCAAGGTTTTTGACGGTCCTTTCGTCGCGAAATCACACCGAAATCTCCCGCCGCTCCTTTTCCGTCACCATGGCCAGGTCCAGCACCTTCTGCAGGTTGGCGGCGTGGCGGAAGGTTGGCTCCTGGTTCTTGCCCTCGGCAATGGCGGCCACGAATTTCTGGTAGTTGGTGGCGACGGGATCCACCTCCACCTCGCGCCACACCGCCAGCTCCACGTCCTGCTCCCGGCAGGCGCGCAGCTTGGATGCGTCGGGCCGGTGGATCACTTCCAGCGCGCCCTTGTCGCCATGCACCCGAAGCCTCAGCTCGTTCAGATGGCCGGTCGCCCAGCGGCTGGCATGGATAACGCCAATGGCGCCATTGGAAAATTCCGCCGTCATGGTGAAGCTGTCATTGGCGTCGAGATTGTATTCGCCGATGCGGTTGCCGGGCGCCTTCTCGAAGGTCTTCATCCGCGCGAAGACGGAGCTGATGTCGGTCGCCGCGCCATAGCCGGCGAAGTCCAGGATATGGATGCCCACATCGCCCAGCACGCCGTTGGAGCCGTGGCTGGTGGAAAGCCGCCAGAGCCACTGCGATTCCGTCGACCAGTCGCCCCAGGCCTTGGAAACCAGCCAGCTTTGCAGGTAGGAGGCCTCGATATGGCGCACCCGGCCAATTTCGCCCGCCAGCACCATCTGCCGCGCCTTCTGCACCTGCGCCACATTGCGATAGGTGAGGTTCACCATGTTGACCACGCCGGCCTGTTCGGCGGCATCGGCCATCTCGGCGGCCTTGGCATAGGTCTCCGCCAGCGGCTTTTCGCACATCACATGCTTGCCCGCCGCAATCAGCTGCAGCGTGGTGGGATGGTGGATCCGGTCGGGCGTGACATTGGTCACCGCGTCGAATTCGCCCCAGGCGATCGCCTCGTCGAGCGAGGTAAAGGTCTCGGGGATGTCGTGGCGGGCGGCAAACGCCCGCACCTTGGCCAGGTCCACATCGACGGCGCCGACGAGCTTCACCTCGGGCACGGTGGAGAAATTCATGGCATGGGTATTGGCCATGCCGCCGGTGCCCAGCACCAGCAGTCGAAGCGGCGCCATCTCAGCGATACCCCGCTTCGCCGGCTGCATGCAGCTTCGGCCCGCGCTCGGTGATCGGCTCCAGCGCTTGCTCAACCGGCACATTCGGTGCGTCTTCCACATTCTTCAGGGCGGCCTGAGGATTATGCGCCCAGCGCACGGCGTTGATCAGCACCTGCTGGATCGTGGGGTTGTGATAGGTCGGATAGGTTTCATGGCCCGGCCGGAAATAGAAGATATTGCCCGCCCCGCGCCGCCAGGTCAGGCCGGAGCGAAACACCTCGCCGCCGGCGAACCAGGAGATGAACACGGTTTCCAGCGGTTCCGGCACGGAGAAGAACTCGCCATACATTTCCTCGTTTTCCAGCACGAACTGCTCGGGAATGCCCGCCGCGATCGGGTGGCCGGGATTGACGGTCCAGATCCGCTCCCGCTCGCCGGCCTCGCGCCATTTCAGCGCGCAGGGCGTACCCATCAGCCGCTTGAACACCTTGGCGAAATGACCCGAATGCAGCACGATCAGGCCCATGCCTTCATAGACGCGCTTGGCCACCCGCTCCACCACCGCGTCGGACACCGCGCCATGGTCCTTGTGGCCCCACCACAACAGCACGTCGGTCTCGTCGAGACGTGCCTGCGACAGCCCATGTTCGGGCTCCTGCAGCGTCGCGGTCGATGCGGAAATGTCGGGATGGCGGCTGAGAGCATCCGCGATCGTCGTATGCATGCCCTGGGGATAGAGGCCGCCCACCACGGCATTGGTATGTTCGTGGATGTTCTCGCCCCAAACAACTGTTCTGATAGTCACCTGAAATCTTCTCCTTGCCGCTGCCGCAGATGGTCAGGGCAACCATAGCCTTGGTTCGACCGGCCGCAAGATGCCAACCGGCCTGGCCATCGCGACGACGATAAAAAACCGCCTGTCATGCCAACAGGCGGTTTTGTCATTGCTGATATGGACGAATTTACGGCTGGGAGGTGCCGGGTGCGGCCGGAGCGGCATTATTGGCCGGCGGCGTTGCCGGTGCGCTCGGCTCCAGCGGACGCGTGGTCGGTGCCGTGTCCATGCTGTCGCTCGCGGCCGGCGGAGTGGTGGAAGACGTGGTAGTCGGGTCCGTCGTTGGGCCGCTCACCATCGACCAGATCGCGACACCCGCCACGATCACGGCCGCCATCGCCACCCACGGGGTCCAGCTGGTGCGCTCCGGGCGCGCCGGCATGGCCAGGTCCGGACGGGTGAGATCAGGACGGTTGAGGGCCGGATCCGGACGATTGAGGGGCGCGTCGGGGCGGTTCAGGTTCGGATCGGGATTGTTCAGATTGGGATCATAAGCCATGTCATTTCCTCCTTTGAGATGAAAAGGAAATGCGGTTTGCCAGCAATGGTTCCCGTAAACCCGCCATAAACGGGCGGTTTGCGGCCTTTATGCCCCGCCACCCGCCTCAGACGAGGCCGATGGAGCTGGAAAGCAACATGCCGGAAAACAGGCACAGCATCACCGCCGCCACCCGCGGTATCGCTAGGGGATGCCGCAGCCGCGCCGCGCGGATCAGCGTTGCCCCCGCCGCGATCCAGAGGCTCGCGACCACAAGCACGGTCGCGGCAAACAGCGCGAGATGGGGGCCGACGACATTAAACCCGCCCTGCGGCATCAGCACCAGGCCGATGATCAGGGCCTTGGGATTGAGCACGGTCGTCAGGTAGACCCGGCCCGATGTGATCAGGCCGGCCATGTCCTTGCGCTCGCCGGGCACAGGCTTCCACAGCTTGATCGCGAGATAGAGAACCCAGGCGGCCGAGGCGAGCTTCAGTGCCCCGCCGATCCGGGGATTGTCGGCAAGAAAGGCGGCGGCAAACAGCGTCACCGGCAGAATGGTCGTCAGATAGCCCGTGATTTCCGCCAGGATCAGCGGCAGCGACCGGATAAAGCCACGCTCGCCGCCGGCCATCGCCAGCAGAGTATTCGTCGGTCCCGGCGTCAGCAGCAGCAGCGCCGTGGCAAGCAAAAATCCGGTCATCTCGGGCATGGGGTCATTCCTGTCGTCATCGTCGACGCATGCTATACGCAACATCGGCAGGTCCTGGTTTGACATAGCACAAACGCTTGGCCTGCGCCTCGTCGCTCCTGGCTATCGCAGAGGATGAGATCCTCCCCAGGCGCATCGTCTCGCAGCACCGATCCCCCGGGATTTGCGGCGTTTCTCACGCCAGCCTCAAAAAAACGCAGCCCTGCCTCATCCTCGGTCTGCGACACCGCGCCATACTGTGTCCGTCCCGCCACGGATACACCGGATATGCGTTGCCGGCGAGGCGGGGCCGGTGCCCTGGAAATCAGGTCAAAACGCGGACCGGGTTTTGAGGGGCTGTGCGGAAAATGGTCTCCCTCTCGCAGTTATCTGCGGGGCGTGCCTGTGAGGCACACATGATTGGACCGGCAACTGGTCGCGCAAGCGGCCTTTCGTGACGCCGCAGGCCTGGCGACAGGACCCGTGAGCCTCAGCCCTGGGAAAGGTGCCGTCATCCGCGCAGAGAGACCACTGCTGTCCGGTTTAAATTTGGTGGACATGGCGCACGGTGTTGATTCTACTTGTGTTCGAGCGTTTGGCGACGATCTCGGACACGAAAGGGGA
>NZ_FWXU01000041.1 GCF_900176345.1 Rhizobium sp. RU36D | reverse complement strand
CGAACCGCGTCTTCAAGGACTACGACGACATCGTCGATCAATGCTGCCGCGCTTGGAACAGGCTCGTCGATCAGCCGTGGAAGATCATGTCCATCAGAACGCGCGATTGGGCGCATCGGTCATGATCCGTGCACGTTGGTATGAGAGACGGGATCGGGATTCGCAAGCCATGAGGGGGATCAGTCACGCCTCCCCAGCCGCGGATTTGATTGCGGACTTGGCCAGGGGAAGTTCTGTTGATCTGCTGCCCGCCGATCTCATCTCCATCCTCGTCGTCGTCACGGCGCAAGCTGCCGGCATAGGAAAGCATGGTTTTTGCCCAGCGGATCACGGTGGCCGAACGCCTGGAGGCACTGAAAGGGCAGCGTGCCTTTAACCGCCACAGTATCGAGGTGGAGCAGGCCCTTCAAGCAGCAGAGACCTAAGAGGGGCGCGCACCGGCCAGGCTCAACATACCCAGTCTCGACATGATGGCCAAACGCCTCTCAACGGACCACCCGCATGAAGCCGTCGTCACTGTTTCCCAACAAAGGAGGGCCGCGGCGCACCGATGTCAGCCTCTTGATGCGCGGCGCCTGATTCGGCCACTCGCAGACCGCCGGGGCTTTCGCCTTTGTCGATCTGCAGGAATGTGCTTGGCGAGAGCGAAACTTCGCAGCCATAGTCCGATGACGGTAGACGCGACCGTTCAGCCCGCAGGCGCCCGAAACTCTTCACGGGAGCGGACATTCCGCTTAGAGCACTGTATCTCTATTTCGTTGGGGTGACCTCGACGTTCAGCGGTCGCAATATCGGGTCTGCTCTGATGCAGGAACTGATCAGAAAGGCGTCGCTTGCCGGCTGCCAAGGCGTATCGATCGACAACCGCGAGGACGACGCCGCGGCGTTGCGCACCAACGACAAGCGCGGGCTGACCGCACGCACCGTTCGGCTTGAACTTCGAAAAGAGATCTAAAGCCAAGAGGGCTGACGATTTTAGTGAATGTTCTTATGCAGAAGGGATTTCCCATGGCCAAATTCGTATTCTGAATGAACCAGTCACTAGACGGCTATATCGAGCATCAACGCTTTACCTCGGCGCGCCAGCCCGATGCTGTTTCAGCAATTCATCGACCAGACGGAGGGCCTGTCGGGAATGCCTCGCAACCCGTGAGGAATTAGTGGATCCTACAGGTCAGATTGGGCGCCCGTAACCTCTCGCGCTGTGCGGATTGACAGACTACTGATCTGGAGACTTTGCGTCGGTAGCCGCGAGCCTGAGGTCTCGCCATCGAATTCGACATTAACGACTCAAGAAGTTTAGCTCGCCTGTAATTGACCCTGCTGCGATTTGGAGCAGATCCACGCGCTGAGCTTTACTGTGCGATAAGTCGCGATTGATTTCCCACACACTGAGCGTACGCTCAGGTTGCACTCGAGTGGCCTCAGGGGGGGGATCTATGTCGAATAGAAATAAGGGACGGGAAAGGCTGCAATACATGGAGCAAATGCTGACTGAACTTCAGGCGCTCGCTGAATCGGAGCGCGCAGATATGCTCGCCTACCTACTGCATATGGCACTTGCTGAGTGCCGTGACATAAACAGCGGGAGACGGCAGATAACGTTGCCCCGACCGCGCCCCAGGCATTAGCAGTTCTAAAGTCAAGTGTTGCCGGCGCTCCCTCCAGATTGCAACGGAAGGAGCGCAGCGCAGATCAAATGCGGACGCTATCGTGTGGCTACTTGGCGGCCGCGGTCTCAAAACGAATGCCGCAGTTCTTCTTTAGAGACGCAGTCTCGATGGCCTTCATTTCACCCTTAAGCCTGGACACCTCGGCGGCCGTCGCTCCATCGCCTTTCGCGAAGAACAAGGCTGGCCAGAAAATCACAACGCCAACGCCGACGGCCACAGCGTCATTATCAGCCTTCTTCTGCTGTGCGCCCGATGCTGCGATCGCTCTGCTGGATACGGCCGTCGCTTCCTCCCGCAGCTGCTCGCAGGAAAGGCTTTCGTATAGCGTCGGCGACACATAGGCCGCTTCGATTTCAGATGGCTTCGTAGCGCACGACGAAAGAAGGCCCGCGATGCAGGCTGCGGCGATGTATTTGGATTTCATAAGTCCCCCCGAAGTAGTGACACAACGCTCGCACCGATTGCGCTTTTGAGTCAAGCGGGTGCAGAAATTGATGCAACCTTTTGACGCTAACACACGGGCTATGCTTGTGCCGTGCGCACCCAGGATATGCCCAGATTGGCCTGCCTGGAGTGGCCAACCCGTCGTTGCTTGACTCCGCCAGCAGTCAGAACATAATAGGAACAAATTCCGCGAAAGCGGATTTCCATCCTGTCAAAACCCTCGAACGCGCTTGTGCGCGAAGGAGCACGCATGTCCTCAGTTCGGGTGCAACAAGAACACCTTACGGAACAGGATCCGGTCGAAGCAGCGCTGGCCTGGCAAAATGGTGATGCTCGCGCCGCTAGTGGAAAATTGCCGGCATTTGCGGTTGCAGTTGGCCCTTACTCAAGGCGCCATGAGCCGCGGAGTGACGCGCGGTTGCCGTCCGCAACGGTCTCTTCAAGCGCGTCGGCTTGATCAAGGGCGAGCAATGCACGGCCGAGAAAAAAACAGCCTGGGAAGCCAAGATCCGCAAATCCTATGGCAATCGCACCGCCAAGATGCGCCAAGAGCTGGACGCCATCCCGGCGGAGAGCGAGGGTGCCGCCCTCACCCGCGGTTTGATCGAACGGTGCATGTCCCCGGACCTTCCCGGCGTCGTGCGCTGGGATCGCGACGACCACGCCCGTGCTGAACAGGCCGAAGAGTTCTGTGAAGGGCGTTTGAGCCCCCTTTTAAGGCCGCTCAATGTGGGGGTCTCGGCCTGCTGATGGTGTGCGCCAAGAACGGTCGCCGGTTTCAATAGTGGCCAAGACCGAGTGCTGTCAGGCAGGCCGCCCCTTCGACGAAAGCCGACGGCGCTGATACCGCCCAGTTCCGACGCTTGAAGGCTGCAGCATGCCGTCGCGCAGGGCAAACTGCCCACGGACCAGGGTGTGGCGAATGGCGCCCTTGAACCGTTTGCCTTCGTAGATCGAGTAGCCGGCGGAGCTGACAACATGCTGGCGCTCCAGCGTCCATTCGGCATCGAGATCTACCATGGCGAAATCAGCATCCATTCCAGGGGCAATCGCACCCTTTGCGTGATCGAGCCCCATAAGGCGGGCCGGATTTGTCGAGGTCAACTCGGCAATGCGCTCAAGCGACAGACCGCGACCGTGATAGCCGTCGGTCAACAATACTGGCAGCATGGTCTCAAGCCCCGGGCAACCCGGCGAGGCGCCCCAGATATCGGCGGCTTTGGACGAGATGTCGCGATGCACATGGTCGGTCCCGATCGTGTCGATCTCGCCGTTCAGGAGACCCTGCCAGAGCCGCTCACGGTCCCGAGCCTCCCGCAATGGCGGGTTGATCTTGCCCATTTTCCCGCCGTCCCACGTCACGTCGTGAGTAAGATAATGCGGGCAGGTCTCGAAATAGACCTCGGCGCCGCGGGCGCGATGCATCAGCCCAAGTTCCAGCGCTTCCATCGATGACGTGTGAACCACATAGAGCGGGGCTCCGGCCTGCTGCGCAAGATATGTCGAGCGCTGTACGGCGTCCGCCTCCACGAAAGGCGGGCGGGACGCGTTCCACAGCGCCAGATCGGTTAGACCGGCGCTATCGGCCTTCAGGCGGTCACGCAGGACCCATGCGACCTCGATGTTTTCCGGATGCGGGCAGACCATGCCACCATGGGCTGCCGCCAGCTCGCATAGGCGGAAGAGAAAGGCATCATCGATATCCGGCAGCCCAAGTCTCTTACCCTCCCCGCCTCTGTTGTTCATGAAGATCTTGAAGGTCGGCGCACCCATATCTTCAGCATAGCGCGGTACCCCGGCCAGCTGATCGGGCGTGGAGATAATGAAATGATAGCCAAAATCAATACGAGCGCCGGCCTCGGTGACGCCGACGACGTCGTCGAAAATGGCCTCGAAGGGGTCGGTGGCCAACAGATAGGGAATAAAGCATGTGATGCCGCCCATGACGGCCGCTGCTGTCTCCCGGTCCGCATCCCCAGGCACGCGCGGACGCGAGATATCCGCGCCATGGCCCAAATGCAGATGCGGGTCGATCGCGCCCGGCAGGATGACAAGGCCCGCAGCCGAAACAGTCTCTTTCGCGTCAACAGGCGTTCCCGGCTCGAGAATACCGAGGATTCGACCGTCGGCGATGGCCAGGTCACATCGCGTCCGACCCTTTCCGGGCAAGATCGCATCGCCGTCTCTAATGACAAGATCGCAGAAGGGCATTGAAGGCTCTCGCTTGACTGTTTGCGGATTGGGGACGTCGATCAGATCGCGCTCAGCTTTCCGATGATATCCTCGGTCGTTCCAACGTCGGCATATTTGGACGCCATGTCGAACAGATTGACCGCATGGGAGGTGGGAGACCGATCATACACGGCATCGTGCGGCACGACGGTCCGGAAGTTATAGGCAAATGCATCGACCACCGAGCCCCGCACGCAACCACTTGTGGAGCAGCCGGTCACCACGACGGTATCCGCCTGAACATTGATCAGATAACTCGCCAGCGGAGTGCCAAAGAATGCACTGGGGTGCTTTTTCGGCAGTAGGATGTCGCCTTCCACAGGGGCGATTTCCTCGACAAAATCATAGCCCTTGGCCGGAATTGTCATGATGCTCGGTACCTTTTCCGACAGGCGGCCTGCATCAAACGAAAGCTTGGGCGCCACATGCGGATACATGACAGGCCAGCCGCGCGCACGGAAAAGCTCCAGCAGAAGGCGAATCTTGTGGACTGCGGCCCAGGCCACCTCGCCGCACGATGTCGGATATTCCTTCACGGCCTCTGCCATCGGCATCGGCTTCGATCCAACGGTGCGATACTGCACATCGATGATCAATAGCGCCGGCCGCTGCCCGATGCCGGAGGAACGACCGAAACCAACGGCCTTATAGGCTGCCTGTTCTTCCTCTGTAACGATTCCATCCCACGGATAGCTCATTGCGCTGCTCCCAGTTTCACGTCGTTGGCGCTATATCGCTCTTCGAGCGCATCCCAACTATCCTTGTCCACAACTCTCTGGCGCTCCTCGAAGGAGGCAAGCCGGTCTGCAACAGCATCCAGCGATCCGTCCCGCTTCAAGGCACCGAGCACTTCGTAGTGTGCCCGCACCGAGGCCTGCAACGCAGCGTTCGCGTACAAGACCAGTGAGAAGCCCATTTCCGTCATTCGCTGGCGACCCGGATCCGGCGTCTTGCCGCCGAAAACGATGTTGGCCACCTGCGGCACAAGAATTTCCTTCGGAATTCGTGCGAGTTCTTCGATCGATCGGGGTGCTTCGACAAAGGTGAGATCGGCCCCAAGCTCGGCAAAGGCACGGGCACGCTCGATCGCGCGATCCATTCCCTCCACCGCAGCCGCGTCTGTCCGGGCGATGATCTGCACATCCTGATCAACGCGGGTGTCGAGTGCTGCCTTGAGCTTGTCCAGCATGTCACCCAGCGGCACGACCGCCTTGCCAGAGAAATGACCGCATTTCTTGGGAAAGACCTGATCCTCGATCTGTATCCCCGCGGCACCGGCACGCTCCAGCAGTCGGATCGTGCGAACCATGTTGAGCGGGTTGCCAAAGCCTGTATCGGCGTCAACGATGAGTGGCAACTCGACCACATCGTAGATGGCAGAAGCGGCATTCACCACCTCGGTCAAAGTTGTCAGGCCGATGTCGGGAACCCCATAGGCGGTGTTCGCGAGACCTGCACCCGTCAGGTATACGATCTCAAAACCGAGATCCTCGATAACGCGCGCGCTCAGCGCATTACCCGCACCTGGAACCGGGACTGCCTGCTGACGGGCGACGATCTCTTTTAGCTTTTTCGCCTTGGACATAGGACGAGGCTTCCCTTCATGCTCTGCAATACGTGGTCCTACCATATCGACCCATTTCAAACTGTCAACAGTCTACAAACTTTCCCGCTGGTGTCGGCAATGCGGCGGTGAATCTCGGACAAGACTGCCTTATCGCACCCTTTGAAGAGGGGTCGATTCGTCGCAGCACGCAAAGGCAGCGCACATCAGCCAACTGTTGACAGATTGTGTTTTATGAGGAAGTTTAGCGCCCACAGCGAGGTGATGAAGACTATGAACGAAACCGAATACAAGTTCGACGCAACGAAAACCGTAGATGGCTACGGCGCAATCGACATTGTCACGAATTTCTATACGCCCAGGGTCATTGCGGAAGGACGCGTTCCGACGGATGAGAATTTTCGCGATCAGGTGCGGATGGAGCAAGGGCCCCGCAAAGGCCTGACACCTGAAGAATACATCGAAAAGATGGACCGCGCCGGCATCGAACGCTCGCTGCTGATCGCAACCCGCTGCGGCGACCGGCGCCTGAGCACATCAACCGAAATCCCGTATGAATACATTTATGAAGCCTGCCAGGCCTATCCCCATCGGTATTCCGGGCTAGCGGGCATCAATCCTCTGCTGGGCATTTCCGGCCTCAAGGAACTGGACAAGGCGGTCCATGAATACGGCTTTGTCGGCGCTCATCTCTATCCGCACTGGTTCGGGCAATCGCCTGACGCGGCCATCTATTATCCATACTATGCGCGCTGCGCCGAGCTTGGCATTCCCATCATGATGCAGGTCGGCCATTGCCTGATCTACCGCGCCGACAACCGGCTGGCCACCGTGGCCCGTCCGATGGCGCTTGACCGCATCGCCATCGATTTCCCGGAACTGACGATCATCGGCATCCATCTGGGTTATCCCTGGACGGAGGAAATGATCAGCGTCGCCACCAAACATCGCAATGTCTTTATGTGCGGCGACGCCTATGCGCCTAAGCATTGGGGCGCTTCCGCCGTCCATTTCGCCAATACCTACGGCCAGGACAAATTCCTGTTCGGCACCGATTGGTGGGTGATCGATCCGGAGCGGGCGATGAAGGAGATACACGAGTTCGACATGCGGCCCGTCTCGAAACGCAAGCTGCTGAGAGACAACGCGATAAAAGTATTCAACTTGCCGGAATAACGAACGTTGGGCTGAGGCAATGTCAATTTGCCTCAGCTCGAAATCCCGCAATGAAGAAGGATCTGCTACATGGCCCGTTCAGAACGCAGTGGCTCATCCGAGGCCAGGGATGCCAGGGAGCTGTACCGTGCGTTGCGAAGGTGCATGCGCATGGCGGCTTCGGCGCGATCGGGATCACGGCTCTCCAGAGCCTCGACGATCTGTTGATGTTCCTTCAGGGCCGCCTGGGCGCGGCCGGGCTGCGTGCTTGACTTACGCCGATGGATTCGAAGCTGATAGTAGATCTCGTTCATCAACATCCGCTCGATGCGATCGCACTGGGAGCCGCGGATAATGGCGAAATGGAAATCGTCGTCACGCGACCGCTGCACATAAGCCTCGCCTGAGGCCAGTTCCGGCTTGTGGGAATGGCTTTCCAGCAGCTCGCGAAGATCATTCAGCTGCTTGACGGTCATCCGCTCGGCAGCGAGCCGCGCGGACATCCCTTCCAGGGCTTCCCGCGTCAGGAAAAGAGATTCCAGGTCCTCCCGCGTGAAGGAAATCACATGAACGCCGATGCGCGGCGTACGCTTGACGAGACGACCTTCCAGCCGGCCAAGGGCTTCACGCAATGGGCCGCGGCTGATACCAAGATTTCGCGCAAGTTCTGCCTCTGACAGCCTCTGACCAGGATTAAACTCCCCTGAGGTGATCGCTTCAACGACCTTGTCGAAGGCATCGGCGCTCAACGACGATTTAATTATAGGTTGAATGTTCGACATCCCAAGCCCCTTAAGCGCGCAACGCGGTAAAGCTGGCAGAGCTTCCAAAGATAGCGCCGTAAACTGTCAACACCATAGCAACAAACCTCGCGCGTTGGAATTGAAATCGAGATTAATCCAAAGCAATAATTTGCCCCGCTGAACAGACCCGACCTTTGTATAAGCGGACCCACCGGCGGCCTTCGACCTCCATGCCATGGCTAATCTCGCAGCAGCGCAAGCTGCCGACCGCGCGATTCTGCCTCGGTTATTCTTGCAGTATACTTATCGATATCGGAATATCTCTCCCGGCTCAGGCCGAATGCCACGGCCGTGCGGCTTTGGGCGGCAAGTTGCGCCGCGACGGACTGCACTGCGGCATCCAGTCGGCCCCTCGGCACAACCTGAGAAAAAAGGCCCAGGTCTAAGGCTCGCTGCGCGAGGATCGCTTCGCCGGTCAATGCCAGCTGCATCGCATGGATGCGCGGAACTCGTTCCGCAAGGCTGGCGAGAACGACGAAAGGAAAGACGCCGAGCTTGATTTCGGGCAAAGCGATACGCACGTCATCGCAGGCAATGGCGATATCGCAGCTTGCAAGCAGCCCCACGCCGCCTGCAATGCAATGGCCGTTGACACGCCCGATAATCGGCTTCGATATCTTGCAAGCCCGCCTCAGATAGTCGCCGAGCCCGGTGGTGCGATCATCCGCAAGACCGGTCAGAAATCTCTCGTCAGCAGAAAGGTCGGCGCCGGCACAGAAGGCACGATCGCCTTCACCCGTGAGGACGATCGCACGGATGCTTTCATCCGCGTCTGCCTGACGCATCCGCTCGGCCAGTTGATCGAAATGGCGGCGCGCCAATGCATTGCTTTTGCCTTCACGACAGATCCTGATCGTTGCCACGGGACCGCAAACATCAAAGGCGATGTCATCGGACGTCATCGATATCAACGCGCCTGGCGCAGGTCGACGATGCGTTTTGGCTTGGCCGGCATTGTCGGATCATAGATCGCGTCCCGCGCAACAAGCTCTATTTTTGGCCGCAGGTTCGTCAGCCGTTTCACTTCGTCGATCATGCGGTCCGAGATGGCAGCACCCTGACCTTGCGATGGGGCCAGACGAACAACGAGCTCATCCATCGAGAACGGGTCGTTCGGATCCTGCGAGGTGACGACGATCTGATACTCGTCGATGTCGGACATCCGGTCGAATTCTTCCTTGAGGTTGCCGAGGTTCACCAGGGCGCCACGCACCTTGATGATATCGCCGGTGCGAACCGGTTTCGATGACAGCCTGACGGACGTTCTGCCACAATGAGGGCACGGTTCATGCGTCAGAGAACCGACATCGCCCATCTTGTAGCGCAGGAAGACCGTGCCGCGTCTGTTAAGATGCGTGACGGCCAACATGCCGCTTTCGCCATCGGCCAGCCGTTTGCCCGTCTCATCATGGACGACCTCGTGGAACAGCTGGTCAGGCAATGCACTGTGAAACCCGCTTCCCTCCGTGCATTCAATCATCGTACCGCCCTGCTCCGTGGAGCCATATCGGTTGACGATAACGGTATCGGCGCAGTTGAGAGCGCGCATTCTCTGGCGAAAATCCTCGCGCATGGCGAGCGATGACGCCTCTCCCGTGGTCATGACCATGCGGACGCTGCTGAAATCGGCACCGGTCTCCTGCGCCCGGATCAGGATGCGGCGGACAAACCCGGCAACCCCCCAGAGGACGGTTGCTCGATGGCGTTCAATGGTCGCGACCGCCTGATCCAGAGAGCGGTTGACCGGGAACATCGAATCCGTGCGGCCGGTGTTGCCAAACAGGATCGCCGCGCCGACAGCGCCCGCCTCGTCCGGGGCGCGGGAAAATGCACCCATGGGAAAACCGGTCATCGGGAAGAGATTGGCAATCAGGTCGGTTTCCTTCAGGCCAATCAGTTCGTTGCGGTCCTGAAAGCCGTACATATAGGCGAAATGGTCATGGGCGGTCACATAGATCGGCGCCGGCCGACCGGTCGTCGTGCCGGTCGTGTAGATGATCTTCCAGAGAATACCCTCATTGCCCGGCAATCCCTCCGGCCTCATTCGGAAGGCATCGGGATCCGCAAGAAACTCTTTCTTCGAACAGGGCGGCAAGAGCTCAAGCCCGGCACGGTCGCGGATATGCTCGGGGCGAAGGCCCTCGCTGCGCATCAGCTTCGAGTAATAGGGGTGATGCTCGTAGCACAGTTCCACCATCTGCCTGATCAGGCGATCCTGCAGCGCCTGCACGGCCTCGATCGGCTGGCGCAGCATATCGGGGAGGGTAAAGCTGTTCTCGGCTTGCATCATCGTTCTGTATTCCAGTTTTCGGCAAAAGCGTGATTGATATTCAAATTCAGATGAAGCGGGGCCATAAACCCCGCTTCAGGTGCATGTTGATTATTTGAAGTCGTAGAGGCGAACGAAACCGTCGGGCCAAGGATTGTAATCCACCGACGTTTTCACGCCATAGGCCTGCATCTCATCATAGAGCGGGATGTGATAGCGGTTCTCGTTGCTGCGACGAAACGCCTGGCCGATCAGTTCCTTCTGCTTCGCGACGTCCGTGGTCATGCGCTGTTCTTTCAGCAGCCGATCAATTTCCATGTCGACCTTGTAGGCGTGCGAGCCGTTTTCATACATGGTCGTCAGGACAGTTTCGGCATGATACTGGGATGAGCCGAAAGCGAAGAAATACATGCTGTCCAGCTTGGACTGGAGCCACAGCGGGAAGAACGCGGTGAATTCCATCGGCTTGATTTCAACCTTCAGCCCGATTGCCGTCATGTAACCCGCAATCGCCTGCACGACTTCATTGGCCATGACGATGTTGTTGTTCGGATACTGGATCGAAATCACTTCACCGTTGTAACCGGACTTGGCAACAAGCTCCTTGGCGGCCGCTTGATCAAACGGTGTCGGCGTGAGCGAGGGATCGTACCCGATGTTCATCGGCGGAACCATGATGCCGGTCGGCTTGCCCAATCCGCGCAGCAACTTCTCGGTGATCGCAGTCCGGTCGATGCCCTTGTCGATGGCTTCGCGGACCATGGCGTTGTCAAGCGGCGGCTTGTTGACGTTGAACGCCACGAATATGACGCGGAAGCCCGGCGCAATGTCGACCTTGAGATCGGGCGAAGACTTCAATTGAGCCATCAGGGATGGTGGCAAGGCGGGCACGAGATCGATTTCCCCTGACAGCAGGGCCGAGGCGCGGCTGGCTTCGGAGGGAATGGGGCGATAGGTCGCCTTCTTGATCGCAGGCGCCCCACGCCAATAATTCTCATTGGCTTCCAGCACCATACGGTCATCCTTGACCCATTCGACAAACTTGTATGGGCCCGTGCCGACCGGCTTGGTTGCATATCCCTGGTCACCGACCTTGTCGAAATAGGTCTTGGACATGATGTTGAGATAGCTGATCTGGCGATAGAAGATGCCATAAGGCTGAACTAGCGTGAACTTGACGGTATGATCGTCCACCTTCTCGGCGGTCTTCACCAGCTTGATGAAGGTTCTGACCGGCGTCGTGTTGTCGCTCAACACCCGATTGACGGTAAAGACGACATCGTCGGCTGTGAACGGGCTGCCATCATGAAACGTGACGTTCTTGCGCAGCTTGAACGTCCATGTCGTCAAATCAGCAGACGGCTCCCAGGATTCAGCCAGGCGACCGTTCATGCTGCCATCCCGCTGCAACTCGGTCAGCGCATCGAAGACATTCAGTCGATAGTTGAAACCGAGCGGCGAGGTATCCTTGCTGGGGTCCAGTCCCGGAAAGTCGCCAGGCAAGGCAATGTTGATGGCGTCTGGTGCAGCGAGAGACAGAGACGGCGCCGCTAGCAGACCGGCTGCCAGAGTCGCAGCACCCATGGTCGTCATCAGCCTACGAAGGAAGTTCATTAGCTTCTCCTGAATGCGCGGGGCTCAATCACTATCCGGACCCCGTTCGGAACTCGAAAGCCGTGGCAAGGAGAAATATTCGTCAGCGCCCATGCGATTGACGCATGCACGCACGCATTCCACCCGATCGTCAGGGGCGTCTTGCTGGTGTTCCCCTTATGCCCTGACGATGCTGCGCCTCGTTCTGTTGACAGCACGGTAGGTCGCAAACTGAAGACTGTCAACAGTTGTCTTTTTGCATTTCACCTGATCTGTTAGCTTGGCTCCGCCATGGTGGGGCTTGTGAGAAACGGAGGTAGAAGATGCGTGACCACATCGATTTCATACAGGCGCAGTATCTGGACTGGCAGGACGCCAGCCTTCTGGGGTACCCGCAAGCGCGTCTGAAACTGCTGAGCAGCGACGATGAGACCGGCGCGCTGAGCACGATCTTGTCGCTACCCGCCGGCTGGAGGCGAGACGCCGGACCACTCCTCTTCGATGAGGAGATCTATATTCTGGATGGTGCGCTGATGGTCGGCGAACTTCCGTTTATCGCCCACTGCTACGGCTTCTTGCCTGCGGGGTATGCGCAAAACGACATGGCGACGGATGAGGGCGTGACCCTGCTATACTTCCGCTCCGGCCCGGTGGAAGACCGGATCCGCGCCGACGAGGCCCATGTGACCTCCCGACTTGTCCGGCAGATCGATGTTGCCGCAGGTCAATGGGACGGTGATTTCGACAAATTCGGCCTGGGCAGCATGAAGGCGGGCGCCCGGATGCGTGTCCTGCGGCAGGACCCATTCTCCGGAGAGACCACCTATATAACGGCGACCATCGCCTTCCGGCGGGGCGAGCAGGCCGAACGCCATCCCATCGCCCAGGAATTCTTCATGCTCTCGGGCGAACTGTCAGGTCCTTTTGGCACCATGCAGGCCGGCGCCTACTGCATACGCCCGCCGATGGCAAAGCACGCCCCCTACGGCTCGCCGACGGGCGCCCTTATCCTGTTCCGCGGGTTCGGCGGCAGCCAGGAGACATTTTGGGAGGACACCGAGCCTTTCACCTTCTACCCGCCGCATCAGCCAATCCTGCCCGACCATCTCAAGCACCTCGGCAAGCCCTATCCTCCGCAATCACGCTATTAGAGCTGCGTTGCGGCTCCGCTCAACAGAGCCGCACGCTCCGCCGCTTGCGCGAAGAGGTCGCCAGGGTCGCTGACGATCTTACATGGCATATCGAGAGCCTTGAGACGATCGGAGAGCGGATAGGACAGAACAACCCGCCAGATATCGCGGTAGTGTGAGGGCTGCCGCAACAACACGACCGCTCTTCGATGCAGCACGCTGGGTTCGATGCGTGGGTCTGTTTTTCGCGCATTGGCGATCGTGCGCTGGTTCCATGGCCACCAAAGTTCCTGGTCGCGCAGATGGTGCCAAAGCTTCAAGAAATTGCCGCCGGCCCATTCCGGCGTGATGTCGGGAGCATAATCCCGCGCAAAGGCAGCAGGATCATCCATCTCGATGACAGGCGGCGACCGAAGCGTCACCTCTCCCACAAGCTCAGGCGCCAGATGCGCCAGTTCCAGCGCAATCGCAGCAGAAGTTCCATGCGCATGAAGACGCACGCGGCCTATACCAAGCAAGGCCAGGGTTTCGCACATCTGCTCGGCCCATAGCTCTATGCTCACCGTCTCATCCGCCGGCAAAACTGACTGGCCGTTCCCCCAGGGTTCGATTGCGATCACCGGCCCCTGCTCTGCCAGAGCCAGGAGTTCCTCCAGGTGAAGGTCGATACTTCCCGGCAGATCGGGAAGGAAAAGCGTGGGCATGCCAGACCCGCCCATGCCTTCCGCGCGGAAATAGACGGCACCCTTAGAGGTATCGATATAGTCGCGCCAGGATTTCCGGTCTGGCAGACATGGTTGCCGGTGTGCCGGTACCGTTGTGTCCGGCGCGTTCTCCAGGAGAACCGCGAGTTCCTCACGGGCAGCCGCATCATGATCGCGGGAAAACACCTGAACCCTTGATGATTTGGGATAGAGCGGCACGGTCTTGTATTGGCTATCGCCAGGCCGGTTGCCGTACACGACAGGAACGCTCACGGACTCGATGACCGCAAGGCCGGGATGGCGGAAGGCGGACGCGTAGACCTTGACATAAGTTTCACTCGCGGTCAGCAATTCCGTCGCGCCACGATAGAGGAAATCCAGGTCCGGAAGATCGGTATCGGCTCTGTGGGCCTTCAATGGCCGGTCCCACGGCCAGAAAATATGCTGCTCGCGATATCGAAACCAGGTCCAGGTCAAATGGCCGCCATCCCAAGTCGGCACGATCGGCGTCAGATACTCCGCCAGCCTTTCCTCGCTGTAAGGATTTGCAAAGACGGGAAAGCCGTCGGTCAGCACGAAACTGCAGAGATCAGGATGGCGGCGAGCGATCTCCACGCACACGCCGGCGCCCGTATGTCGGCCGTACAGCATCACCTGCGACAGGCCGAGAAGGCGTATGGCAGCGGCAATGGTATCGGCAAGATCTGCGGTGGAGAGATCCGGTGCGTCAGGCATTTCGGAAAGGCCGAAACCCGGCAAATCGAAAGCGAATGTGGTGAAATGCGCGCACCATTTTGCCTGCAGTGGCTCCATCACTCGTAACGAGCAGGGTGCCGCATGAAGCATGACCAGTGGCGGGCCCTCGCCTTGCCGTGCGTAGTGTACCGCTTTCCCTTCAACCTCCAGGAATCCGCGATGCAGCGGCATGGTTTGGCTCGATAAGCTGATCTGCTGATGTGGCATCCGTCGATCTCCGTCATAACTGTTGACAGTTTACACAAGAAATCGATATCCATGTCCAGAGCCTTTTGACGCCCGATCACCAGTGGAGACAATTCATGGCGGCAACGATCAATGCCGATGTCGGTGCCCGACTTCTGGAGCAACTGAAAGACGCCGTGCCGGGCCTCAAGATCAGCATGGCCGACCTCGGGCTTTACCAGACCGATATCTATTACGTCGCAAACTATCCACCTCTGGCTGTCGCCTCACCAATGTCGACCGACGAGGTCCAGAGGCTGGTCATTGCCGCTCGCAAACTTGGCGTAACGCTTTCTGCCCGGGGTGCCGGGCTTTCCTACAGCGCCGGCTACATTCCTTCCAACGACAGCACTGTCATTGTGGACATAACGGGTATGAACCGCATCATCGACCTTCAGCCGTCGGATCGGTATGTGACGGTCGAGCCGGGTGTGACATGGGCTCAGCTGCGCGACACGTTGCGGCCCCTGAGTTTGACCACACCGTTTTGGGGTACCTTTTCCGGGCTCAATGCGACCGTGGGCGCGACGGTCTCGCAAGGCGGCAAATTCTACGGATCTGCATCGCGGGGCTCCTCCGCAGAAAGCGTGCTGGGCCTTCAGGTCGTCACGGGCAACGCGGATATTCTGACCACTGGCTCGGCAGGCGCGATCGGTGAGCCGTCACCCTTCTTCAGGAATTACGGGCCGGATTTGACAGGTCTGTTCCTCGGGGATTGCGGCGCATTCGGCATCAAGACCAGGATCACGTTGCAATTGGTTCCGGTCGCTGGCGACACCGGCTTCTGTTCGTTTTCCTTCGATGATCCCGTCGCGCAGATGGGCGCGATGGCCCAGATCGGGGCTGAGCTTCTGGCCAGCGAGTGCGTCGGAATGGATCCGTTCACAGCCCGCAGCCGCATGGCGAGCGAAGGGATCACCAACGACATCGGCACTCTCCTCGGCATTATCAAGGGAAGCGGATCCATCGTGTCGGGTCTGCGCGATGCCGCCTTCATCGCGGCCAGCGGACGGCGTTTCGCCGATAAGGTGGGCTATCTCATGAACTGCATCTGCGAAGGTCGCGATGCGGCTGACATGCGCTCCAAACTGCGGCGTATCCGCCAAATTGCGACGGCGGCCGGCGGCAGGGCGATCCCAGCCTCGATTCCGCGGGTGATGCGGGCCATGCCCTTCCCGCGCATGAACGGACTTCTCACCCCATCCGCCAAACGGATGAACTGGCTGCACACGGTCGTGCCCAATTCCCGCGGCGGTGAGTGCTTTGCGCGCACGGAGGCGATCTTTGCCCGGCATGAGGGTCTGATGAAGCAATGGGGGATCGACAGGGGCTATCTCCTGTCAACGCATGGGCCTTCCGGTGTCGGCGTGGAAACGCTGATCCGCTGGGCCGACGCGCCTTACGCGATCCACACGCATTTTCTGACGGCCGCTGAACGCAGCAAACTGAAGCAGCGATCGGACAATCCTCAAGCCGCGGCGGCCGTGAGGCAGATTTCAAAGGATATTCTTGAAGCCTGGCGGGAGATGAGCGGCGTGCATATGCAGATCGGCCGGAAATATCCCTACTTCGCCACCCGCCAGCCGGCGACGGCCACGCTGTTGCAGGAGTTGAAGCGCACACTTGACCCTGACAACATCATCAATGCGGGAAATCTCTTCGCCACGCACGCCTAAAACGCCATAGGGAAGAGAAAGGGCCGCAGTCAGGACCAAGACTGCGGCGCTTTTCTCTGTTCATCTTGCGCCTGATGTCCGGTCGTGTCTGTCAGCTGTCATGGCTTGAGACACTCCAGCGGTCGCCAGACCCGGTGCGGCACCAGGGAACAGGCAGGCACTGAGATGATCGGTGCCATCAGGAGACGTCAACGGCGGCTCGATGCGTGCGCAATCCTCGACGGCGCGGAAACAGCGTGTCCGGAAGGAGCATCCCGATGGCGGCGACAGCGGATTGGGCAGATCGCCCTTCAACACGATCCGTCCCTCACCACCGTGGATTTCCGGACGCGGGATGGAGGAGAGCAGCGCCTGCGTATAGGGGTGCATGGGCGTTTCGAACACATCCCTGACAGGTCCATGCTCGATGATCCGACCGAGATACATCACTGCCACTTCGTCCGAAATATGCCTGACGACTGAGAGATCATGGGAGATGAAGACATAGGTCAGGCCCATCTCCTCCTGAAGCTTCTTCAGCAGGTTGATGATCTGTGCCTGGATCGAGACATCGAGAGCAGAAACGGCCTCATCAAGGATAAGCACGTCGGGATTAAGTGCCAGCGCCCGGGCAATGGCGATGCGTTGGCGCTGCCCGCCGGAAAACTCCGGCGGTCGCCGGCGGCCGGCATCCGGTGTCAGGCCGACATGCGCGAGCAGTTCATGGATCCGTTCGGCCGAATATTGGCCGTGGATGCGCAGCGGCTCACCTATCACCTCGTGGATCGTCATGCGCGGGTCAAGCGATGAATAAGGATCCTGGAAAACCACCTGGAGATGCCGACGGCTGTTGCGCAGCCGCGTCCCCCGCAATTGCATAAAGGGCTCGCCATTGAGGTAGACATCGCCTCCCGAGGCATCGAGAAGGCGCAGAAGAACACGCGCCAGGGTGGATTTCCCACAGCCTGATTCACCCACGAGCCCAAGGGTCCGGCCACGCGGCAGCGCGAACGATATGTCTCGCAGCGCCCTCAGGCGCTGGGCCTGACCAAAAAGGCTCACGCCGATCTGGAATTCCTTTTTGAGATGGTCGACCTTGAGGATCGGTTCACCTGCATCGGCCTTGCTATCAGAATTGCGTTCGACGATTTGGACGGCGCGCTCCTGGGCATCGCGCCAATCCGCCGTCTCCTCGCTGTAGTGGCATGCCACAGCGCTATCCGAGCCGGTTTGTTGCAGCAGCGGTTTCTGTTCGCGGCACAGGGCGCGTCCGTTCGACATCGCGCAACGAGGGTGAAAGACGCATCCGCTTGGCCGGTTCGCCAGATCCGGAACGAAACCGGGGATCGAGTAGAGCTCCTTGACCTCGCGATCCACGCGCGGCAGGCTGGCAATGAGGCCGGCGGTATAGGGATGCTCCGGCCTGGTGAAAAGCTTGAGCGCCGGCGACGTCTCCATCATCCGCCCGCCATACATGACCGCCATTCGATCCGCTGTTTCAGCAACCAGGCCAAGATCATGCGTGATGAGGACCATCGCCGCCCCGGTCCGCGCACGAACTTCCGCCAGCACGCTCATCACCTGCGCCTGGATCGTGACATCAAGGGCCGTCGTCGGCTCATCCGCGATCAGCAGATCTGGCTCGTTCGCCATGGCGATGGCAATCACGACCCGCTGACGCATGCCACCTGAGAATTCGTTCGGAAACTGACTGTAGCGCTTTTCAGGATTGGGAATCCCAACCAGTTTCAGGAGTTCGAGGACACGCGCCTTGACCTCCTGCTTCGACAGACCAGGATTGTGCAGCCTGACGGCCTCTCCGATCTGCTTGCCGATCCGCAAGACCGGATTAAGCGTGGTCATCGGATCCTGGAAGACGATCGCCATCGCCTTGCCGCGGATCGCGCGCATGTCATCGAAGGTCAGATCCGTCAGCTCGCGTCCGCGCAGCCTGATGCTGCCGGACACGATTTTCAGCGGCGGCGCCAGCAGACCGAGCACAGCCAGCATCGTCAGGCTCTTGCCGGAACCGGACTCGCCGACGATGCCGAAGACCTCGTTCTGGCGCACGTCGAATGAGACGTCGTCCACCAGGCGCACCGGACCACGCGCGCCTGGAACTTCGATAGAGAGATTGCGAACGCTCAGAACCACGTCCGCCGGCGTCGCTTCCGCTTTCACCATGCTCATCATCACTTGGCCCTTTCGGTAACGCCTGGCACTTCACCCTCGGAGGTGAATGCCTGAGAGAGAAATTGCAGGCCGGCAACCAGGATGAACAGCGCGATGCTTGGGAGGATCGCCAACGACGGCGCCAGGGCCAGATAGCTCTGGCCATCGGCCACCATCATGCCCCAACTCGGCAGCGGAGGCTGAACACCAAGCCCCAGATAGCTGAGCGAGGCCTCCATCACGACGATCTGGCCGAACTCGTAGGAACCGACGATCAGCATTTGCGGCATGACATTGGGCAAGAGGTGTTTGCGAATGTTCCAGGTGGCGGTGGCGCCTTGCGTGCGTGCCGACAGCACGAACTCCCTCTCGCGCAGGCTGAGCGCCATTCCACGGGCCACGCGGCCGTAGGAAACCCAACTTGTCAGCCCAAGAAGAATGGCAAGGTTGGTGACGCTGGGTCCGATGATCGCGCTGACCGCGATCAGCAGCAAGACGCGCGGGATGGAGAGCTGGAGATCGGCCAAGCCCATGATGGCGGCCTCGATGGGGCCTCGGAAAAAGCCGGCAACCAGCCCCAGGAACACGCCGACAACGAGGCTGACAGCCACGGCACCGAGGCCGATCAGGGTGGAGACCTGACCGGCGAGCGCCAGGCGGCTCAGGATATCGCGACCAAGCGTATCTGTGCCGAGAGGATAGAATGTGCCGTCAAACGATGTCTCGCCGATCGGCAGCAGGCTGGCTGCCAGATTCTGCGTATAGGGGTCGTAGATCGGCAGAAAGGGCGTTACCACCATGAAAACAACAATGATGGCCAGCAAGCTAACGGCAATCGTTCGCGAAGCGTCAAACCGCATCAAACCATCCTCACGCGTGGATCGAGCAGGCCGTAAAGCACGTCAACGATCAGGTTTATCACCACGAACATCAGGGAAATCAGGAAGACACCGGCGATGATGACGGGGAAGTCACGCTGGCTGACGGATTGGACGATAAGCCGCCCCACGCCGGGCCAGCTGAACACGGTTTCCGTCACCACGGTACCGCCAAGCAGCAGTCCGAGATTGATACCGGCGACCGTGACAAGCGGAAGCAGCGCATTGGGCAACATGTGCCCGAGCAGGACCTGAATTTTCCCCTGTCCCTTGGCATAGGCCGTGCGCACATAATCCTGCCGTTGCTCCGTGGCGAGCGAGGCATTGAACAGCCTGAGATAAAGGGCGAGCTCATAGGTCCCCAGGGTAAGCGCGGGGAGCACGAGATGCGCCAGGGTCCCGCGACCAAGAGAAGGGAGCCATTTCAGCCACACAGAGAAAATCAGGATCATCAGCAGGCCGAAGGAAAAGATCGGGATCGCCTGCCGGCCGAGCGCGATCCACATGATTACCTGCCGAAGCGTCCGGGATCCCGTCATCCGCATCATGATGCCGAAGACGAAGGCAAGGCCTATCCCTATGACGAAAGATGTGAGCGCCAGCTCGAGCGTTGCCGGAACCCTCTCCAGAACAAGGTCCATGGCCGGAACGTTCTGGCGCAACGAAACGCCGAAATCGCCATGGAGCACCCGCCAGATAAAATCGAGGTACTGGATGATCAGCGGGCGGTCGAGACCAAGCGATTCTCTCACGCGCGCTATGTCCTCAGCGCTCGCTTCCGCCGAAAGCTGCAGGACGGCAGGATCGCCGGCCAGCCTGACAAGAAAGAAGGCCGCAGTGATCACGCCGAGCACCGTCAGGGCCGATTGCAACAGGCGCTTGATCAGAAATATGGCCATCCAATCCTCCGTCGACGCGCCGCCGCATCACAGGTAAGCGGTATGAGCATGAGAGTTCCCATTATTGTCGTTCTGACCATTGTTAACGCGGACGCGAACAATCTGTCAACAGTTAGCAGTGTGGTGTGATAGGTCGTCGCTTCGACCCGATCTGCGGACTTGGTGTGGACAAATCCGATACACGAACCAATGCACTGGGGTTGTTTGATCCCTATGGCATCAGATGCCTCAACGGATCCTTCCAGGTCGAACCGCGACCGTTGCGCGGCAAATCCCTGGCACGATGATGGCGGTTACCTCTTGACGTCAACTGTCAACAGATTGCAGTATGGCCTAACAGTTCAATAGGGGTTCGATAAATGAAAGCCGCAATACTCTGGGAAGCCAATCAGCCGATGACGATCGAAAATGTGGAAATCGGCAAACCGGGGCGTCGTGAAGTTCTTGTTCGCACTGCCTTTGCCGGCGTTTGTCATTCCGATCTCCATTTTGCCGACGGTACCTATCCCTATCCGATGCCGATGATCCCGGGTCACGAATCCGCCGGCATCGTCGAAGCGGTCGGCGAAGACGTTACCTATGTCAAAAGGGGCGACCATGTCGTCACCTGCCTCTCGGTCTTTTGTGGTACATGCCCCAATTGCGTGACCGGTCGCCCCAATATTTGCGAAAGCGTGGACGTCAAGCTGCCTCCGGGCAAGGCAGAGCGCCTGTGGCTGAAGGGCAAGCTCGTCCATCAGTTTTCCAACCTGTCTTCGTTTGCCGAGCAAATGCTTGTCCACGAGAATGCCATCGTCAAAATCAACCGCGATGTCCCGCTGGACCGCGCCGCTCTTGTCGGGTGCGGGGTCTTAACCGGCGTCGGCGCCGTCATTCATGCGGCAAAGGTCAAACCCGGATCGACTGTTGCCGTCATCGGCTGCGGCGGTGTTGGCCTCTCGGTGGTCAGCGGCGCGATGCTCGCGGGCGCCGGACGCATCATTGCCATCGACATGCTGGACAGCAAGCTGGAACTGGCGCGCAAGCTGGGTGCCACTGACGTCATTAATGCCTCTAAGACGGACGCCGTAGCCGAGGTCATGGAGATGACATCCGGCGGCGTACCCTATGCCTTCGAGGCGCTCGGCCTGAAAAAGACAGCGGAGCAGGCCTTCGCCATGCTGCGCATGGGGGGGACCGCGACCATTCTCGGCATGTTCAAGCCTGGCATGAAGCTTGAGTTTGAAGGATCGATGTTCATCAAGGATCGGCGCATCCAGGGATCATCGATGGGCTCCAATCAATTCCGCGTCGATATCCCCAACCTGCTCGAATACTACATGCAGGGACGCCTGAAACTGGATCACCTCATCTCCGACAAGATCCAGCTGAGCCAGATCAACGAGGCTTTCACGAACCTGCATACCGGCGCACCGGTACGCCAGATCATCGACATGGCTGCCTGAGCGAGGACGACAGATGAATATGCAATTGCGCGCTCCAAGCCCTGCAACCAGCGAGTATATCTCTCGCAAACATGCCATGATGATTGACGGTGAGTGGAGACAGGCCGCTTCAGGCAGGCAGTCAGATGTGTTCGATCCGGGCACCGGCCAGATCATTGCCCAGGCTCCCAGCGGTGATGCGGAAGATGTGGACATCGCCGTCCGCGCCGCGCGCCGCGCCTTCGAAAACCCGGCCTGGCGCGGCATGAAGCCGAATGAACGCTCGAAGCTCCTCTGGCGCTTTGCCGACCTGATCGAGGCCAACACGGATCGCCTCTCAGAGATCGAGACCGTCAATGTCGGCCTGCCACTGCCGATCGCGAGGGTCGGCCATATCGGCTCTTCGGTGGACCTCCTTCGCTACACCGCGGGCTGGCCGACCAAGCTGACGGGAGAGACCATTCCTGTCTCCGCAGCGGGCGAGTGGCATGCCTACACGTTGCGGGATCCGATTGGCGTCGTGGGGCAGATCGTTCCCTGGAACGGACCCGTCATGATGGCCGTCTGGAAGATCGCCCCCGCGCTGGCGGCCGGCTGCACCGTGATTTTGAAACCCGCGGAGCAGACACCTCTCAGCGCTCTTCTTCTGGCCGAACTTGCGCTGGAAGCGGGCTTTCCCAAAGGCGTGTTCAACGTGGTCACGGGCGGTGCCGCGGTCGGTGCGGCGATGGCATCGCACCCGGATATCGACAAGATCGCCTTTACCGGCTCGACCCAGGTTGGCCGCGCCATCGTCACAGCGTCAGCCGCCAGCAACCTCAAGCGGGTCTCACTGGAACTCGGCGGCAAGAGCCCGCAGATCATCTTCCCGGATGCGGATCTCGATGCCGCCATTCCCGGGGTAGCAACCGGCATTTTTTCTGGCGCTGGACAGATCTGCACCGCCGGATCGCGGGTCTATGCGCACAGGGATGTTTTCGACAGAATTGTTGAAGGCGTCGCCTCTGCAGCCGATGCATTGAAGGTTGGATACGGCTTCAACGAAGGCGTGCAGATGGGGCCGCTGATATCTTCAGCCCACCTTGCCCGCGTTGCCTCAATGACGGACCGGGGTGTCAAGGAAGGTGCAAGTGTCATCACCGGCGGTGAACCGATCGGATCGGAGGGCTATTTCTACCGTCCGACCGTTCTCGCCAGCTTGAAACCTGAGATGAGCGTGGTCAAGGAAGAGATATTTGGACCCGTTGTGAGTGTCTTGCGCTATGAGGACGATGATCTCGACAGGATTGCTGCCGAAGCCAATGGCAGCGTCTATGGGCTTGCGGCGAGCATCTGGACCCGCGACTTCAAGACGGCCCACAAGATGGCAGCGCGCGTGCGAGCCGGGACAATCGGTATCAACCGCCACTTCGTCGGTGACAGCGCTCTACCCTTTGGCGGCTTCCGGCAATCCGGCTGGGGTCGAGAACGCGGCAAGGAGGTGTTCGACTCCTATCTGGAAACAAAGACGGTTGCGAGCCCGCTATAGACCACAGGCACTTAGGGCGACACCGCAAAGGTAAGGCCCTACGGCCAAGGCTGGGCGGCAGATCCGCCTGCTCAAAAAAGGCATGATCGCGCCCGCAGGTGAATGCCCTGCATTCACCTGCGGGGTCAGAGATGGAGGCGAGGACGATTGGGATGTTCCGCCACCGAGAAGCTTGAGATTATCCGGCTCGTCGAACTGTCACAACTGTCGGTCCGTAATACGCTCGTCAAGCCGGGGTTCCAAGGCCGACCTTTTGCCGTTGAGATAATGGTTTCCTGGCCCATGGCGTCGAGGGTCAGGAAGACCGTACCTCCGCGCGTCACGGGTACGAAACCGCTCCCCGACGACATCGGCGATCCTATTGTCATCATGGCGCTGGATCATGCCAACCTGCCGCCGCGCGAGCTGGCGGTGATGTTGACCGATGCGCAAAGCTAATTCGTGTCAGAAGGTTCGTTCTATCGCTCGGATCCGTCCTCGGCGCTCCCAGACCTGTCCAGTTCCAAGTAGGGGAACGCAAATGTTGTATAAGATGTAGGGATTTCGAGCATGCCTGTTGGCTTTGGCCGTGGTGCCGCTGGCTGCCTCAATAAACCTTAGTTATGGTTCCGTACTTCTCATAGATGAGCCCGCCGGTGGCTCACGCCCAATAAGTAACCCATATCGGAAGCGATTGATTTGGCGCCGTTGAAGACTTAGGCTCAACGCAAGTCACGGAGGGAACCTCCGTTGGACTCACCTAACTTGCGGACGAACTACAGGATGTAGAGAGGTCAGTCTCTACGAACGGTGGCATTATGACGCTGGTTTCTGGCGAGCTCGACAAACCGGCGCTTCACCTCCTCGAACAAAGCCGGAGGCAGTGGTCCGTGATATCCGGTCTCGCTGTCAACTGGGCGAACGTCGGGCCCCGGCCAGACGAAGCGGTTGCTTTCGGTCAGCACGATCCACGAGCGCTCGTCATCAAGGCCAAGGCGGCGCTTGGTAGCGGGTGGGATTTCGATTGCGTCGAGGGGATCGGACGGCGCGGAATGGGTGATGGGCAAGACACGTACTGCAGATGTCCCGTCGTCAAGCGTCGCAACAATGGCCAGAACGAGAGCGGGGCGGTCCTTGTCACCCTCTTCCCGTCCGTCCAGATGCTGCCAATGCCAGAGATAGGAATAGCAAAAGACCCAGCCGACCTTCGGTTCAATCGGCAGCATTCTTGTCCATCAGCAGTTCGGCATTGAGATGATCCAAGCCAGGATCCATCGTCGAAGCCTCGATCGTGGCAAGCTCGTCGTTACTGATCGCAGCCGTCAGATCGACCCGCCGGTCCCGCTTGGCTAGGCGAAGATAATCTTCATAGGCCATGAGCACCGTGCGCGGCCGGCCGTTCTTGGTGATGATCACCGGCTCTCGCACGGCCGCATCCTGGTAGGCGCCAAAATTCTTCGAAACTGCAGCGGCTGTCACAATCGACGTCATGGCAAGTCTCCTTTGTTCCGGAATATACGGGCTTTCCGGAACTTTGACAATCATACTGGTCGGCTCCGTGGATTAAGACAATCCGAAAGCCGACAATATCCGCCTCAAGCAACGTGCCTGTGTTACGCCGCATCGAAGAACTGGAGACCATCGCCGCCGTTCTGCCCATGGGCCAGCAGATGAGCTGGCGGAACTGCTGACCGATCAGCACATCGAGACCCTTCGCCATCTCGTCAACGAGGGCATGGGTGCTGACACGCTGCGCGCGCTGATCTCCGATCTTACTTACCTGCAGGCTTGGTCGCTAGCGGCGACCGGACGCTCCCTTCCTGACCGACACCCGAGCCCTCCTTCTCAAATTCGTTGCGGAGCACCCAAAGAGTTCAAGCACATCGCTATGAGGGTCTATAAAACAAGCCAGAGTTTTCAGGACTGGGCAAAAAAGCTTACCCCCAAAGTCCCATCACGGACACGAGCGACGAGTCCTTCAGCATCGAAATGAACTGCGCTCAAGCGGGCGGAACAATGTTCCTGAGCGCCTGGGGCGCAACGATCGTGCGCGCAACTGCGATCCGCGACAAGCCAAGGGCCATGGCTGCTTCTCTTTGCCCCGCGGGTACAGAACAGATGCCGTTCGAATCATCTCGGCGATATAGGGTCCGTAATTTAGCGACAAGGCAAATATACCGGAGATGAACCCCAACAGGACAATGCCAAACTGTAGGAGCGCCAGATAAATGATCAGCACCTGCACCCACAAGGGCGTTCCGCGAAAGAAGGACGCGTAGAAGATGGCGCAGCCGAACGCAAAAGGATTGCGCGAAAGTCTCCCCAGCGCAGTGAGTATCCCCACGAAACCTATCGACGAGCGCTCGAAGCGGCAGGCCTACAGGGATCCATAAGCGCCGTTGGCAACCCCAATCTCTATGCGCAGGCCGAGAGCTTCATGAAAACTCTGATAGTAGAGGACATCTATCCGGCTGAGTATGAAACCTTCGCTGACGTCGCCGAGCGATTGCCCAGGTTCATCGAAGAAGTCTACAATGCCAAGCGGCTGCACTCAGCCCTTGGATATCGATCGCCAGAAGAATTTGAAACCCAACTCGCCCAGCAGGCGGCTTAGTTTAAAGCGACCCCGTGGTCCAGCCCGAGGGGTTCACTCCAAAACCGGCTCAGTTCCGCGCGAAAACCAACAACCCTTGCATCTTTCCCAAATACAAAGGCAACTGGCAGCGGCATTTTCTCTGCGGCTGGTGGTGCGTTTCGCCCGTTTACGCCGGGTACTGTCTCTGATACAGCGGCTTTGCTATGCGTTTGCAATATTTCATCATCGCCACCCTGCTCAGCTTGATGGCTTGGACGGCTGTCGTAAAACTTGGTGTGGATACTGTTAAGCCGTCATCGAGCGGAGTCACAATTCGGCGTGACTAGACGAGAAAGTACCAAGCGACACCGCCCCAAAAAGCGAGGGTCCAAATGCTTAATATTCCTAAGAACAGCCTCGTCCCCATCTTACGATCCCAAAGAATGTCGCATGTCTCACTAAGCCAAAACATAAAACCTTATCGCCAGCAACAGGTTCCGCGGGAGTTGGTTAGGAGGCATTCTTAATTTCTGGGCTACTACCGGGGACGGGTTATGCGGACAGTGCGCTGCACCGCTCATACAGCCCCAACACCCGGTCGATACGGGATCGCTGATGGGGGTCATCTGGGGAGATGCATCAGCGATCCCGTGCTGACTGGGGCCAGAGGCTCAAGTTGCCACCAGAACGCGTGATTTGCCACTAAAAATAACCAGTACCCTCTCATCTTTAGCCGGTAAGGCCAAGCCAAGCCATCATGATGTAAATCACGCCTGTGAGGGTGATAGCCAATAGGATGGATTTAAGTTCGACGTTGTGCCGCACGTTCATACCTCTCGGTGCCCCAAAGCTTAATCCATCATTAAGCAAGTCGAGTCCAGCCCCCCCCCCGCTACCCCAGCATCTAGTGCGGGCGGTCTGCCGCCCGCGATCTGTTTGCGGACGGCCTCCTTTCGATTGGCAACAAGGGCGATGTGTTGAAGGCGCTCCAGCCGGGGATCGGCGACTAAAGCAACGGCATCTTGGACCCCGTTTGCGGGCCAGTTCCTAGGGTAATCCCCCCGTTTTTAACGGGGCTCTGTAGTAGAATTTACGCGGCCATTTTCAGTTTCTGTGCGGGGGTTATGCCGCCGATGCCCATAT
>NZ_FWXU01000031.1 GCF_900176345.1 Rhizobium sp. RU36D | reverse complement strand
TCCCGTCGAACAGACATCAAATCCCCTCAAATCGCTGCAAACCAACTGAATCACATCAGCCGAATTTTGCAACAGTCCCTCAAGGGGGGAGATCGACTCGCGGAAATGTCCGGCCTCTGCGGCTAATGCAACGCCCTCGGCAACTGTCTGTGTGTTCGCTTTTGATCTGCAGCCCATCGGCTCCAGCCGATCTCCCCCCTTGAGGGGGAGATGCCCGCGATTCGATGTGATCGAAGGAGGGCAGAGGGGGGTGCCGCAGAGCGCTGACCCGTCTTGCCACACCCTTGCGAAGGGCTTCCTCGCTCAATCCAACTTGAGCCGGTAGCGGACAAAGCTGTCCGCCAGCGCGTAGCGGTCATAGAGCTTACGGGCCGTGGCATTACCATTGTCCGTGTGCCAGTAGAGGCCGGAGCAGCCCTTTTCACGGCACAGCGCGATCAGGTCGTCGATCAGCGCCCGGCCGACGCCCTGGCCGCGGAATTGCGGGTCGAGATAGAGGTCTTCCAGATAGCATTCCGGCGAAAGCGACCAGGTGCTCTCATGCTGGTGGTGAATGGCGAAGCCGGCGAGCCGGCCATCGATCACCGCGACCCGCATCGACAGCCGCGAGGCGGGGTCGAACAGGCGGTTCCAGGTGCCCTGGGTGACCTCGGGCGCCAGATCCACCTTGTAGAAGCGGAGATAGCCTGCCCAGAGCGGCCGCCAGGCCGCCTCGTCGTCAAGCCTGACATCCCTGATTTCCACTGCCATCGGACTTATACTCCCGCCGCGTCGAGCAGAGCCATGTGCTCGGCCGACAGCGCCACCTGGCCGGCCTTGATCATGCTGTGGAGCTGCGACAGGCTGGTGGCGCTGGCGATGGGGGCGGTGATGCCGGGCCGGGCGGCGACCCAGGCGATGGCGATTGTCGCCAGCGACAGGCCCGTATCGGCGCAGACCTTGTCGAGGGCGGCCAGCACGGCAAGGCCCCGGTCGTTCAGATAGCCATCCATACGGTAGCCGCGGGCCTTGCCTTCGCCGTCGCCCGGCTTGCGATATTTGCCGGTAAGGAAGCCGGCGGCCAGCGCGTAATAGCTGATCACGCCGATATCCTGAGCGATGCAGAGGTCGGCAAGCGGGCCTTCGAACTTGTCGCGGGTGTAGAGATTGTATTCCGGCTGGATCACATCATAGCGCGGCAGGCCGGTCGTTTCCGCGGCCTTGAATGAGGTCGCCAACTGCTCGCCCGAAAGGTTCGAGCAACCGATCGCGCGGATCTTGCCCTGCTGCTTGAGTTCAGCAAAGGCCGACAGGGTTTCCTCGTAAGGGGTCTCCGCATCAGGCCAGTGGGAGAGATAGAGATCGATGTAATCGGTGCCGAGCCGCCGCAGCGAATCCTCCACCGCCTTCAGGATGTAATCCTTCTTCAGGCAGACATGGCCGAGCCCCATGTCCGAGCCGACCTTGGTGACGATGATGACCTTGTCGCGGGCGACATGGCCCTGGCGCAGCCATTTGCCGATGATCGTCTCGCTCTCGCCGCCCTTGTGGCCCTCCACCCAGGAGGAATAGACATCGGCCGTATCGATGGTGTTGTAGCCGGCATCGAAGAAGGCATCGAGCAAGGCGAACGAGGTCTTCTCGTCCGCTGTCCAGCCGAAGACATTGCCGCCGAACACGACGGGGGCGATGGAAAGGCCGGTGCGGCCGAGCGGGCGCATTTGCATGATGATGATCCTCCTTGGGGACTGCCGGCGGCGAATGCCGCGGCAGGGAAGTTAGGGCAACAGCCGAGGGTTTGAAACGCCCTCCCACAGGTTTTTTGCCGCGCATCGCCGGCCGGATTGCATCCCGCCAATGTGCCGCATAGAGTGCGCCCGCAACATCAGGATGGAGGACACTATGCTGCGTTTCGGAATTCTGTCGACGGCCAAGATCGGGCGGGAACTGGTGGTGCCGGCAATCCAGGATGCCGAGAACTGCGTCGTGACGGCGGTTGCAAGCCGCGATCTCGCCAAGGCCCGCGCCATGGCCGATCGGTTCTCCGTGCCCCATGCCTTCGGGTCCTATGAGGAGATGCTGGCCTCCGACCTGATCGACGCCGTCTATATCCCGCTGCCGACATCGCAGCATGCCGAATGGACAATCAAGGCTGCCGATGCCGGCAAGCACGTGCTGTGCGAAAAGCCGATGGCCCTAAACGCCGACCAGTTCGACGCGATGATCGCAGCCCGCGACCGCAACAAGGTAGTGGTGAGCGAGGCCTTCATGGTGACCTACGCCCCCGTGTGGCGCAAGGTGCGCGAGCTGATTGCCGAGGGTGCGATTGGCCGCCTGCGCCACGTCCAGGGCGTCTTTACCTATTTCAACCGCGATCCCGGCAATATGCGCAATATTCCCGAGCTTGGCGGCGGTGCGCTGCCGGATATCGGCGTCTATCCGACCATCACCACGCGGTTTTCGACAGGGGCAGAGCCGCTGCGCGTACAGGCGGTGACCGAGCGCGATCCTGACTTCGGCACCGACATCTATTCCAGCGTCAAGGCCGATTTCGGCGCCTTCGAGCTGACCTTCTATGTCGCGACCCAGATGGGCAACCGCCAGTCCATGGTTTTCCATGGCACGGAGGGCACGATCGAGGTCAAGTCGCCGTTCAACGCCAACCGTTGGGGCGCCGAGGAAATCGAGCTGTCCAACCAGTCCCATGGCCAGTCGCAGATCTTCCGCTTTGCCGATAGCCGCCAGTACAAGTGCCAGGTCGAGGAATTCGCCCGCGCGGCCAAGGGCGAACAGGCGGAGGTCGTCTCGCTCGAATATTCCAAGCTCAATCAGAAATTCATCGACGCGATCTATCGCGCCAGCGACAAGGACGGCTGGGAGCCGGTTTGATCCGGTTGGGCTCCAGGCTAGCGCCGGAAGACGAAGCGCGAATAACCGAAGAAGCTGAACGCCATGGCGGACCCGGAGGCAAACACCAGGGCCGCCATGGGATTGAGTTGCGGCATGGATAGCAGCAGCGCGGCATAGATCGCGTAGTTGACGACGGCTGTTGTCAGGCCGACAGCGCCGTAGCGGAAGCCCTCGACAACGACCGACCGTTTTGACGCGCCGAAGGTGAAGCTGCGATTGAGCATCCAGGTCGTCGTCATGGCCAGCGCGATCGCGGCAATGCGCGCCGGTAGCGGACCGACTGAGGTGAACCGCAGCAGCAGCCAGAGCACTGCCGCATCCACCGCAAAGCCGGTGGCGCCGACGATGACAAAGCGGACCAGCTTCTGCATGAAGCGGCGAAGAACGCCGCCGCCCGATACATCGGCTTGGTCGCGGCCCTGTAGGTCGCGCCACGATGGGCCGGGTTGCAGAAGGCGCTCGGTGTCATACGGCGAATCCGCCGGTGTTGCGCGCGCGTGTGGGCGACGGATTCGAGCATTGCTCCGGCCGTCAGGCTGAGGAATGCCCTCATCGTCAGCGCGATCGAAAGGATCGCGCTGGGCAGGCGCGGCACGGGGACGGTCGCGACCTGTTTTTAATGCACGGGCGCCATAAACGCCACTCCCTTGAGCGCTAAATTGGACGCGGTGATGCTGAACAACCTGAAGGGCCTCGTCTTCTTCTTCAACATCGCGAAGGGCCACAGGAACGTCAGCCCGTGCTTGTAGGTCGAGCGCTTGGCTTGCGACCTCGGGCCGGCGTGCGTGATCGAGTTCCAGCTCGTAGACCGGCAGATTCCGCCGTGAAGCATGCATCGACATTTCCGTTTCGATGTCGAAGCCGGCGGAGATGGTGGGGAAGCTCTTGACGAAATGGCGGGAAAAGGCGCGGTAGCCGGAGAGCTTGTCGGAGGAATCCGAGCCGAACAGATAGCGGTAAAGCCGGTTGGCCAGGCGGTTGCCGATGGCATGGCCGCTGCGTCCGGCATCGACGCCGCGCCGCTTCCCGACCACCATGTCGGCGCGCTCGGTTATCAGCGTGCGGATGAGCTTTTCGGCATCGTCAGGTGCGCAGGTGCCGTCGCCACCGGCCATGACATAGATATCCGCCTCGATATCGGCGAACATGCGGCGCACCACATGGTCCTTGCCCTGGCGCGGCTCGCGCTCGACGATTGCCCCGGCCAACATGGCATGCAGAGGCGTGCCATCGGTGGAATTGTTGTCATAGACATAGATGCGGGCGTCGGGCAGCACCGCGCGGAACTCGGATACCACGGCGCCGATGGTCGCGGCTTCGTTGAAGCATGGCAGCAGCACGGCCACTTCAGGTTTTAAGCCTTCCGATCCACTCATCCCGCAACCTTTCATACTGGATTGCTAGGCCGCAAATCCGCCGGCCGGTCCAGCTTTACTATTTCTTGAGAAGGTTAAGGCTAGGTTCATGGCTCGTTTTGATTCCCCATATTTTCCTTGGCCCGAGACGGGATGGATTTGAGGAGCCGGCCATGGCGCAGCAAGCCCTGCAGATGACGCGTTTCAACGGCCTGTCGCTCAGGACGGGGCTACCCCTGCGACATGCCCTCTGGCCCGCCGTTGCCGCCTATTCCACGGTGCTGCTCCTGGCGCTGATCCTGATGCATGTGCCGTTTTCGCAGGATTATGTCGGCGCCGACAATGACGACACCATGCGCCTGATCGAGGTCAGGAATTTTCTTGCAGGCCAGGGCTGGTTCAATCTCACCGAACCGCGGCTGGGTCTGGCCGGCGGCACGCTGATGCACTGGTCGCGCCTGGTGGATCTGCCGATTGCGGGGCTCATCCTGTTTTTCGGGCTGTTCCTGGAGCCGTTGCGGGCGGAAGCCGCGGCCCTGTTCGTCTGGCCGCTATTCCTTGCGGTGCCGACACTCGCCGCCATGGGTCTTGCCGGTCGGCGCATGGGCGGCGTCGGCGCCATGCATGTGTCGCTCGGCCTGACGAGCCTGCTGCTGGTGACCAGCAATCGCTTCCTGCCCGGTGCGATCGATCATCACAATCTCCAGATCATGCTTGTTGCCATCATCGCCGCCATGCTGATCGATCGCCACAATCGCGCCTGGAGTTTTGGCGTGGCAGGTCTGGCCGTGGCGCTGGCGCTGGCGATCGGCGCCGAGACGACGCCGCTGATGGCAGTCGCATGCCTTGTGGTCGCCGTGCTCTGGGCTTGGCACGGAATGCCGTTTGCACGACCGGCCGCCGCATTCGCGCTTTCGGTGACGCTGGGCGTGAGCTTTGCCTTCTTTGCGACAGTGCCGCCGCAGCGCTATGCGGAAATCACCTGCGACAGCCTGTCCCTCGGCTATTACGGCATTGCCTCGGTCGGCGGCGGCCTGCTGTTTCTCGCAGCGCTCGTTGCAAGCGGCCAATCTCGCGGTGTTCGCTTTGGCGTGCTCGGCGCTGTGGGCGCGATCGTTCTCGGCACGGCCTTGGTGCTCGCCCCGCAATGCCTTGGCAACCCGCTGGCGGATCTCGATCCGATGCTCAAGACCATGTGGCTCAGTGGCGTGATCGAGGCGCGCTCCTCGCTGGCGCAATTGCGGACGGAGCCGGGAACCTTTGGCGGATTTTATGCAGCCGGCTTCTTCGGCATGATGGTCTGCGCATTCCGGATCGCCAGGGGCGACCGCAGCCAGCGTCACGCCGTGCTGCTGGCGATGATCCTGGTGAGCTGGCTGATTGCCCTGATCCAGGTGCGCGGCGCGATCTTCGCCAATCTCCTGTCGATCCTGCCGCTGTCCTTGCTGATCATCGAGCTGCGCCGGCGGTCGAACGAAGATCCCGAAAATCTGGGGGTGGGCACGGTCTATATCCTGAGCGCCCTGATGGCCGTTCCGAGCGTCTGGGCGGTCTTAGGTGTTCTCTCCGCGGAGGGGACGGCCGGGTTGACGGGGCGCCTGCGCGCGGAAGGTCAGCCCACCGCTGCCCGTGTGGTCGACGATTGCACGTCAGAGACGGCACTGCATCAACTCTCGGGCCTTCAACCCGGTACCGTCGCGGCCCCCTCGGATGTCGGCACGGATATCCTGCGGTTCAGCCAGCACCGGGTGCTGAGCGCGCCCTATCACCGCAACCAGGGCGGCATGTTGACGGAACTGCATATCGGGCTGTCGACACCACGCGAGGCTAGTACCTTCCTGCGGGGCGCCCGCGTGTCGTGGCTCGCCTTCTGCGCGACCAATCCCCAGACCCGCCAGATCGCGGAGATGAAGGCCGATGGACTTTACGCCGGGCTTATGAAGGGCGAGGTGCCGGCCTATCTGGAGCCGCTGCCCCAGCCTGCCGATAGCGGCTTGAAGATATTCAGGGTTTTGCCGGACAAGCTGTGATGCAGGAACGCCCGGTCAGATGGCTCTGATCCGGTTGATGGCAAGCGCCAGCAGAAGCAGGTTCACGAGGCCGAGATTGTAGCCGCCGACTGCGACAAGGAAGGCGATGAGCGAGGTTGGGCCGGCGGAAACCATCGTCGCGACCAGGAAGACCACGGCGAGCAGCAGGGCCACAACCGCAATCGTAGCGGCCGAACGGCTAAGTCCGGACACCAAACCCAGTACCATCGCGATGACGACGGTCACATGCTCCTCCTGTTGATCGCAGCATTCCTGACAATGATGATCGCAAGCCGTTAATTCAGGGCTAACGAATCACCTGGTGCGGCGCCTCCGAAGACCAGTGTAGGGGAAGCGCCGCGTAATTGCACGGCGACCTTTTTTGTACTGGCCTCCGCCGCCGCCCCAGATTTAGGGTGGATGGCGCTACAACAGGCCCACCAGGTGACTTGCGGTGGTGCCGGTCGCCTGCACGCGACGCACCCGCAAGGGCAGGATGCTGCCTGCCGCTACGGACCGCAGCACCACGGCCTCGCCGGCCAGCATGATGACAGAGATATCGCCGCCCTGGCCGACATAGATGCCGCGCGTCGGCTCGGCAAGTTCGGTGGCATCGCTGGGCGTGATGGCAAAAGCCGAGGCGGCAGGGCCGGACTGGGAGGGCTGGAAACTGGCGAAACGGTCGGACATGGCAATTCTCCTGGGTTGAGGGACGCCATGATTATCGGGCGCCCTCAGGAGGCGGGGAAAACGAAGGCTCAAATTTTCCCACACGCGGTCGGTCTCCCAAGTGCGGCGATGGGGACAACGGCGGCGCCATGGCTGAAATTCGCCCCGGTTTGCGCTATGAAGGAGCCATGTCCGGTCTCTTCAGCGATGATTCGCCCACCAATCTCACGGAATTTTCGGTCTCGGAACTCTCCGGCTCGATCAAGCGGACGATCGAGACCGCCTTCGATCATGTCCGGGTGCGGGGCGAAATTTCAGGCTATCGCGGCCCCCATTCCTCAGGCCACGCCTATTTTTCCCTCAAGGATGACAAGGCGCGCATCGACGCCGTGATCTGGAAGGGCAGTTTTTCCAAGCTGAAATACCGGCCCGAGGAGGGGATGGAAGTCATCGCCACCGGCCGGGTGACGACCTTCCCCGGCTCATCCAAATACCAGATCGTGATCGACACGCTGGAGCCTGCAGGCGCCGGCGCGCTGATGGCGCTGATCGAGGAGCGCAAGCGCCGGTTCACCGCGGAGGGCCTGTTCGATCCCGCCCGCAAGCAGCTTCTGCCCTTCATGCCCCGCGTGATCGGGGTGGTGACCTCACCCACCGGTGCCGTCATCCGCGACATCCTGCACCGCATCTCGGATCGTTTTCCCGTGCATGTCCTGGTCTGGCCCGTGAAGGTTCAGGGCGAGGGATCGGGCGACGAAGTGGCCAATGCCATCGCTGGCTTCAATGCCATGCAGCCAGGTGGTGCGATCCCGCGGCCCGACGTGCTGATCGTCGCGCGCGGCGGCGGCAGCCTGGAGGATCTCTGGAGCTTCAATGACGAGGCGGTCGTGCGCGCCGCGGCGGCAAGCACCATTCCGCTGATCTCGGCCGTCGGCCACGAGACCGACTGGACGCTAATCGACTATGCCGCCGACGTCCGCGCGCCGACGCCGACCGGTGCCGCGGAAATGGCCGTGCCCGTGAAGGCCGATCTGGAAGCGCAGGTGGCAAGTCTAGGCGCCCGGCTCTCAGGTGCCTCGAGCCGCCACATGGACCGCCGGCGGCAGGATCTGCGCGCGCTCGCCCGGGCGCTGCCCTCGCTCGACCAGTTGCTGGCCCTGCCGCGCCGGCGCTTCGACGAGGCGGCTGCCAATCTCGGCCGCTGCCTTGAGGTCAACACGATGAACCGCCGTCGTGGGTTTGAGCGGATCGCGGCGCGGCTTTCGCCGGAAACCCTGTCGCGGCGTCTCATTGAAAACCGCCGGCGCGTGGCGGAACGCTCAGGCCTGGCGGAGAGGATCGTGGAGCGCATGGTCGACCGGTTGCGCGGGCGGCTCGGCTCCGCGGATGCGGCGCTGCGCTCTGCGCCGGCGCGCGTGCTGCATCAGACCGGCCGCGCGAAGGATCGGCTATCGGGCCTCATGCAGCGGGCGGACGGCGCCATGACCGCACAGATCCGCCATCGCCGCACAGAACTCCTCGGCCATGACCGCGTGCTGCAATCGCTCTCCTACAAAAATGTGCTGATGCGCGGCTATGCCGTCATCCGCGATACCGACGACAAGCCGATCTCGCGCGCCGGCGCACTGGTCCCGCATGCGCAGATTGCGATCGAGTTTGCCGACGGAAGGGTCTCCGCCGTCACCGGCGAGGGGGCAGAGCCACCGCCCGCCTCGACGCCGCCGGTCAAGCCAGCGCCCGCCGCCCGCGCAAGCAAGAAGGCAGAGCCGCCACCGGGGCAGGGTAGCTTGTTTTAGCAGGTCGTTACTCGATATCGCAAAGAGCCCAAAAAAGTTGCGTTATAGATCCTTAATTCACGACATGCGCGCATCATAAAACTCTGCTATAAAGCCGCACGGATGTCTTGGAGGGGGATGACATGCGGCTGGCAGTCTACAATGTAGAGAATCTGTTCGATCGGGCAAAGGCCATGAACCTGGACACATGGGAGGATGGACGTCCTGTTCTGGAGAAGTTCGCCGCCCTGAACGCGCTGCTGGGCCAAGTCACCTATAGTGATAGCGATCGGCAGCGAATGGCTCAGCTTGCAGTCGAACTCGGACTGGAGAAATCGGACCTCGGGCCGTTCGTCATCCTGCGCCGCAATCGCGGCGGCCTTCTCAAACGGCCGGAAGCTGGTGGCATTGTCTTCACCGCCACAGGGCGCGCAGACTGGGTTGGTTCGCTTGAGTTGCGCGACGCGCCTATCAACGAACACGCCATGCGCAACACGGCCCGCGTGATCAAGGACATTGGCGCCGACATCCTCGGCGTGGTCGAAGCGGAAAGTCGCCCGGTGCTGGCAGAGTTCAATAGCGACATTCTGCCGGCGGTCGGGGGCACGCCCTTTCGCCATGTCATGCTGATCGATGGAAATGACGAACGCGGCATCGATGTGGGCCTGATGTCGGGTCCCGATTTTCCGATTGGCCGGATGCGCAGCCATGTCGACGACCGTCAGAGGGACAACAGGGAAAGAGCGGTCTTTTCCCGCGACTGCCCCGAATTCGAGATCACCACTGGCAACGGCGCCAAACTGCTTGTCATGGTCAATCACTTCAAGAGCAAAGGCTTCGGCAGCACGGCCGAGTCGGACAAGCGTCGCAGGCTTCAGGCGGAGCGCGTTGTCGAACTCTGCGCCGAGCGGCTTGCGGAAGGTTGGGACTATATTGCCGTCATCGGAGATCTAAACGACACACCCGCAAGCGCGCCGCTGAAGGCTCTGGTGCAGGACAGCCCGATGAAGGACGTCTTCGGCCACCAGGCCTTCGACAATGGAGGATACGAGGGGACCTACGGTCTTTCGAATCCCGGCAACAAGATCGACTACATGCTGCTGTCACCGGCCCTGATGAAAAAAGTGGTGGCGGGAGGCGTGATCCGGACCGGCATGTGGCCAGGATCACGGCCCAAGCGGTGGGAGACCTATGCGGAGCTGAAGAGGCCGCAGGACGCTGCATCCGACCACGCGGCGCTGTGGGTTGACCTGGATATCTGACCTCAAGCCCACTCACCCCTGCGCATCACCGGCACCACCGAGCCGTCGGCCTTGACGCCGTCGATGTCGATCTTGTCGGAGCCGATCATCCAGTCGATGTGGATCAGGCTCGTATTGCCGCCGCGGGCCTTGATCTCGTCAGGCGAGAGCTTGGCACCGTCGATGAAGCACTTGGAATAGCACTGGCCGAGCGCGATGTGGCAGGAGGCGTTTTCGTCAAACAGCGTGTTGTAGAACAGGATGCCTGAGGCCGAGATCGGCGAGGAATGCGGCACGAGCGCCACTTCGCCCAGGCGCCGGGCGCCCTCGTCGGTGTCCAGCACCTTCAGCAGCACTTCCTCGCCCCTCGTCGCCTTGGCCTCGACGATGCGGCCGGCTTCGAAGCGGACCTGGATATTGTCGATGAGCGTGCCCTGGTGGCTGAGCGGCTTGGTGCTGGAAACGGTGCCCTCGACGCGCAGCGCATGCGGCGTGGTGAACACCTCCTCGGTGGGGATGTTCGGATTGCAGGTCACGCCGTTCTTGGCGGTCGATTCCCCGCCGAACCATTCATGGCCATCGGCAAGGCCGAGCGTCAGGTCGGTGCCGGGGCCGGTGTAGTGCAGCGCCGAGAAGCGGTTTTCGTTCAGCCATTTCGAACGCTTGGCGAGATCGGCATTGTGCTGCCGCCAGGCGGATACCGGATCGTCGAGATCGACGCGCGAGGCGGCGAAGATGGCGTCGGCAAGCTTTGCGACCGCGGCCTCGATCGGCAGGTCCGGGAAGACCAGCTTGGCCCAGGACGGGTTCGGATAAGAGCAGATCGACCAGTTGATGTCGAAATTCGAGATATGCTCCAGCGCCGGTTTGTAGGCCATCGAATTGGCCCTGTTGGCGCGTGCCACCTTGCCCGGATCTTGAGAGGACAACAGCATCGGGTTGTCGCCTGAAATGGCAAGCCGCGCCGCGCCAGACCCGAAGGCCTTGGCCATGCCGTCGTAAAGCCAGTTCGCCGCCTTGTCGAAGCTTTCGTCCGGCGCATGGGCATAGCGCGCCAAGGTCATGTCCTCATCGGCAAACATGGTGGTCACCACGCCGGCACCCGCCTTATAGGCATGCTTGGTGATTAGCCGGGCGAGCGGCAGCGCGGCCATCGGCGCCGTCATGATCAGGTCCTGCCCCCGCTGCAGCCGAAGCCCCACCTGGATGGCGACCTCCGCCAGCTTGTCGAGCTTCACGGGATCCACGGAATTGGCGAAATCGGGCGCTGTCGTCATGATACCTGCTTTGTCTTTGGCGTGAGTCTGCAGCTTAGGCTAAGCCGCTTTGTGGTCAAAATGAAGCGATGCTTTATGCGACGACCGGTGCCGCCACGGCGTTGAGCACGCGTTGTGCGTCCAGAGGCGAAAGCCGGACCTGCAGCCCCCTCTGGCCGCCATTGATATAGACCTGCGGCTCCGAGAGTGCCGAGATCTCGATCGCGGTCGGAACCTGCTTCTTCTGGCCGAAGGGGCTGATGCCGCCGACGACATAGCCGGTGATCTTTTCAGCATTGGGCGGCTTCATCATCTCGGCCGACTTGCCGCCCAGGGCAGCCGCCAGCTTTTTCATGCTGACCTCCCGGTCGGAGGGAACGACGACGCAGACCGGCTTGCCGTCCAGTTCCGCCATCAGCGTCTTCAGCACCCGCGACGGGTGTTCGCCGATCGCTTCCGCGGCCTGAAGCCCGATGCGTGACGCATCTGGGTCGTAGTCATAGGTATGAACCGTGAAGGCCACTCCGGCCTTGGCCAGGGCCTGCGTGGCGCGCGTCGTCTTCGACATGGCACTCAGCCCTTGAAGAAATCGGCATAGAGCTCCGGCTTGAAGCCGATGATGAGCCTGCCCTGGTGCTCTAGCACCGGCCGCTTGATCATCGACGGCTGCGCCAGCATCAACTCGATGGCCTTGTCGCGGGAGAGGTCCGATTTTTGCTCATCGGGCAAGGCCTTGAACGTGGTGCCCGCGCGATTGAGCACGACTTCCCAACCCTTGGAATCGCACCACTGCTCCAGATGGGCTCGGTCGATGCCCGAGGCCTTGTAGTCGTGGAAGTCATAGGCCACCGACTGGGCGTCCAGCCAGGTGCGCGCCTTCTTCATCGTGTCGCAATTCTTGATGCCGTAGATCGTCGTCATGATGTCCTCGCCAGTCCTCTGCGATGGCTCGCGTTTCCTGTTTTCGGTTGTCCTATCGCGAAAACCGCAAATGCTTTACCCGATTGCCCCATGGAGCGCAAAATGCGCCGGCATCGGCCAGTGCGACATCAGTGCCGTCACGGTGTTGCGGCCGGCATCCTTCGCCGCGTAGAGCGCGTTGTCGGCATGCTTGATCAGGCTTTCCAGGTCTTCGGTCGCCGCGCAGGAACAGACGACGCCGGCGCTGATGGTGAGCCGCAGGTCCTGGCCCGCGGAGCCGGAGAACGTCACGATTTCGGCATTGCGCCTGACCATCTCGGCCATCAGCACCGCCCTGTCGAGGCCGGTGTGCGGCATGGCCACGATGAATTCCTCGCCGCCCCAGCGCGCGGCGATATCCTCTCCTTGGAGGATGGAGGAGATGATGCGGGCAAAATCCCGGATCACCTGGTCACCGGTATCGTGGCCGTGACGGTCGTTGATCGACTTGAAGTGATCGATATCGAAGAGCATCAGGGAGATCTGCCCGCCGGTGCGGTTGGCTTCCGCGAGATGCTGTCCGGCAGCGTCGGTGAAGGCGCGCCTGTTATAGATGCCGGTCAGGGGATCGGTATTGGCCAGCCGCTCGAGCTCGCTCTGATAGCTCAGCCGCTCCGTCAGGTCGCGCATGACGGCCACCATGATCGGACCCGCCATCGTCTGCGTCCGCAGGATCGTGGCGCCGAGCCGCACTTCGGTCCCATCGGCCCTCAGCCCCAGGATATGCGCCTTGCGGCTGCCCATATAGGCCGTGTCGGCGCTACCCTTCAGGAAGGCGGCGAGATGGCTTCCATGGTTCCGGCGGAAGCGATGGGGCAGCAGCACGTCGAGAGGCTTGCCCGTGAGATAGCCAGGGGAATGACCGAAGAGCCGCTCGACGGACGGATTGCAGAAGGTGATGACGCCATGGACATCGATGGCGACGATCCCGTCGTCCATTTCCCAGACGATCTTGCCAAAGATATCCTCGTCAAGGACCGTCAGGTCGTTGTTGGGCATGGCTTGCGCTCGCTATTCAATGGTTTCCGCATCAGAGGTGAACGGCATCGAAACAGAGAGTGGTTAACCTATATTGTCCGGCTTGAAGTGTTGAAGACAGAATCCCGCTGGTTCGACGGACTTAAATTGGCATTTTCTTCTTTAATATAAGAATATTCGAAAATACAGATGGCTAATGTTGCTTCGGCGCATGCTGGTCTTGTTGTCGCGCAACCCCCGAAAACCAAGCGGGATGCGTGTTTTTCTTAAATTGTATGATTATTTGAATCGATTTAACAATTATTAGCAACCCCCCACATAAGATGCAAAACCGAGGTTCCGGCCGTGCCAGCGGGCAACGCCTGTTCACACGGATATTGGGTAAAATGCAGCGGAGTGCTATGTAATGTTCATCGACCGTCTCCTGTCCCGTTTCAGGATTCAGACGAAGGTCTTGATCTTCATTTTGCCGTTCATCATCAGCATCACCGCCGTCGGTTTCACGGGTCTTTATGCCTCGGGTCTCCTGCAGGGCCGCATCGAGATCTCGAACAGCGTGTTGCAGTCGCTAAGCGGCTTCCGTGACGTCTCTGCCGCCATGAACCGGTTTCTGGAGCAGGCAACCGCCGACAATCGCGATGGCGTGACGCGCGAATTGCAGGCGCAGCAGGCGGTGCTGAAAACCACGCTGTCGCAGCTTTCTGCCGACGCCGATGGGCGCGCCGACCTGGAGGCCGCCGCCACCGCTGTGGATGGCGTCGTCAAGCACATGGACACGCTGTGGAGCCTGCACGAGACGGAATCCGGCCTGGTTGCCGCCATGCGTGCCGGCACCGATACCGTGGTCGCTGCCCAGGCTGAGCTCAATACCGCCATGGGCGAGGTGCTCGCTGCCGTTCGCGACGACGAAACCGCCGCCAAGCAGATGCTGCGCGACGCCGATGGCATTGCTCTGAGCGCCACCACCCTGTCCGCAATCGGCAGCAAGTTCACCAAGCTGCCGACGCCCGAGGAAAAATTCGCCCATGTCGCTGCCAGCATCGACGAGATGAAGGCCCGGCGTGACCTGCTGGCGGCTGCGCTGCCGGAAAAGAACAAGTCGGCGGTTCGCACGCTGGAGACCATCATCAAGGATCTCTCCACGTTGGTCGCTGCCGGTGACCAATCCCAGCCGGTGGTCGACGAGATGGGCACCAAGCTGCGCAACTTCACGCAGATGTCCGCCTATTTGAACCTCGCCGCCCAGCAGAAGAGCAAGGATGCCATCGCCCGCTTCGGCGAACTCGACCAGCCGATCGAGGCGGCCCAGAGGATCGCCGATGCCAGCCGCACGCTGATCAGCTCCTCCTATTCGCTGCAAATCATGCTGGCGAGCTTCATGCTGGAGCCGACGGATGAAAACCTCGCCCGGCTCAATGACAATCTGGCTGTGGTGGGAAAGGATCTGGCGGCCTGGGAGACGGCATCGACCGGCCGGGACTTCGTGGCGCCGCTGAAGGCCAAGCTGGAGCAGGCCTTGTCCGGCATGGCCCAGTCGAGCGCCGACCTGGTCAAGGTCAGCAAGGAGCGCTCCGTCAATTTCGCCACCGCGGCTGCTGACCTCGACAAGATCTGGAAGCAGCTCACCTCTTTTGCGGAGCAGCAGAAGAGCAGCGCCGGGCAGGAGCGGCAGAGCGCCAACTCCATCTCCATCGGCGCCACCATTGTCGGCATCCTGATTTCGCTGTTTGCCGGCATCGGTCTCGTCATCACCTTCAAGGGGCCCATCGGCCAGATTACCGACGCCATGCGCCGGCTGGCGGAGGGCGTTCTTGATACGCGCATCAGCGGCGAGGCCCGCGTCGACGAGATCGGCGAGATGGCCCGTGCGCTTGGCGTGTTCAAGCAGAATGCGCTCTCCAAGATCGAGGTGGAAAACCGCAGCGAAGCGGAGCGCGAGCAGGCCGAACAGGAACGCCGCCGCAACGACCAGGAGAAGCAGGAAATCGACCGGCAGATCGATTTCGCCGTCACCGCGCTGGCCCAGGGCCTTGGCCGCCTTTCCCAGGGCGATATTTCCCAGACCATCGAGACGCCGTTCTTCGGCCGCCTGGAGCAGTTGCGCAACGATTTCAACTCGTCGCTGGTCCGCTTGCAGGACACGATGACCCAGATCCGTTCCAACACCTACATGATCCAGCGCAATGCCGGCGAGATGAGCCAGGCGGCCGACGAACTGGCCAAGCGCACCGAACAGCAGGCGGCCTCCCTGGAAGAGACGGCGGCAGCCGTCGAGGAGATCACCACGACTGTGAAATCCTCCGCCGCCCGGGCGGAAGAGGCCAATCGCATCGTTGGCGAAACCAAGAAATCGGCCGACACCTCGTCCGCTGTCGTGGCCGACGCGATCGAAGCCATGGACCGCATCGAAAATGCCTCGGGCCAGATCGTGCAGATCATCGACGTGATCGACGACATTGCCTTCCAGACCAATCTCCTGGCCCTGAATGCCGGCATCGAGGCCGCTCGCGCGGGCGAGGCCGGCAAGGGTTTTGCGGTGGTCGCCCAGGAAGTTCGGGAACTGGCCCAGCGCTCGGCCAATGCTGCGCACCAGATCAAGGACCTCATCAACAAGTCGAGCACGGAAGTATCGTCCGGCGCGCGGCTCGTGCAGCAGACCGGCACGGTGCTGGCGGAAATCTCTTCCAAGATCGTCACCGTCTCCGACCGGGTCAATGTCATCGCGACCGCCAGCCGCGAGCAGTCCGAGGCCCTGGGCGAGGTCAATTCGGCAGTCAACCAGATGGACCAGATGACCCAGCGCAACGCCGCGATGGTCGAGGAAACCAATGCCGCGACGCGCCAGCTGGCGGACGAGGCCGACGCCCTGATGCAATTGGTCAACCGCTTCAAGATTTCAAACGAAGCGTCGGCCGCACCGCGGGTACATCGCGCAGCCTGAAATTGGGCATCCCGACACAAAAAACGCCGCCGATCCCAGTGGATTGGCGGCGTTTAGGCTGCTGACAAACTCTCATTCAAGGTCTTTCGATGTTGGTTTTGACCGAAAACCTCACCGTCATGCCGGCCGCCGAGCCGGCATCCAGCGCAATCAAGTCCTTGATTACGAAAGACTCTTTTCACGGCGCAGACGCGCCGTGGCTGGATTCCGGCCTTCGCCGGAATGACGGCTGAATAGGGCCTCGCGGAAAACCTATCTTGTCAGCAAAATGGACGCCGCCGATCCCAGTGGATTGGCGGCGTTGTCGTTTAATCGGGACGATGGAAAATCACGCGGCGCGGCGCGGCAGCTTCCAGTTCGGGCGGGCGAAGTGGCAGGTATAGCCGTTGGGATAGCGCTCCAGGTAGTCCTGGTGCTCCGGCTCGGCTTCCCAGAAGTCACCCACCGGCTCCACTTCCGTCACCACCTTGCCGGGCCACAGGCCTGACGCGTTGACATCGGCAATCGTGTCTTCGGCGACGCGCTTCTGTTCGTCGCTGGTGTAATAGATGGCGGAGCGGTAGCTCATGCCCACATCATTGCCCTGGCGGTTGCGCGTCGTCGGATCATGGATCTGGAAGAAGAATTCCAGCAGGTCGCGATAGCTTGTCTTGGACGGATCGAAGACGATTTCGATGCCTTCGGCATGGGTGCCGTGATTGCGGTAGGTCGCGTTCTTGACGTCGCCGCCGGTATAACCGACGCGGGTCGAGACGACGCCGGGCATCCGGCGGATCAGTTGTTGCATGCCCCAGAAACATCCGCCTGCCAGTACGGCGCGTTCGGTGGTCGACATTGCATCCTCCTTTGCGGTTTGGGTTCCCGCTATAGATGGTGTATCCGGCCCGCCAAATCAAATGGGTGATGCCACTTATCTCGGATCCGCGCCCCGGATGGCGCCACCCGGTGCGCCATGCTCTACTGACCGCATTTCAGGGGCAGGCAGGCGATTCGGCTGCAATGCGTCGAGCAATCGCTATTTTGTCGAAAGAAACCCATGATTACGAAATTGCATCAGCTGTTGAAGCCTGCGCGTCTCACTGAAGTGGTCGATATCGGCGCCAACATGATTGACGGAGAGCCGCCCTACAAGTCGCTGCTGGATGCGAAACTCTGCCGGGTCACGGGTTTCGAACCGCAGGACCACGCGCTGGCCAAGCTCAACGAACAGAAATCGGAGAACGAAACTTACCTGCCTTACGTCGTGTACGACGGTAAGCCGCACGACCTCTACCTCTGCCATGGCTCTGGCATGGCAAGCCTGTTCGAGCCGGATCCCGTCAATATCGGGATGTTCGAGTTTCTGGTGCCGCTGGCAAGAGTGGTGGGCAAGGAAAAGCTCGCGACCAAGAGGCTCGACGACATCGCCGAGATCCAGGACCTCGATTTCCTGAAAATCGACATCCAGGGCGCCGAACTCGAGGTCTTCAAGTCAGGCAAGAAGAAGCTGGCCAAGGCCGTGGCGATCCAGACGGAGGTCTCCTTCACCAAGCTCTATAAGGGGCAGCCCGGTTTTGGCGAGATCGACATCGAGTTGCGGTCGCAGGGTTTCGTTCCCCACTGCTTTGCGGACGTCAAGCAATGGCCGATTGCCCCCTATCAGACGGCAAAGAACATGACGCCCTTGAACCACCTGCTGGAGGCGGACATCGTCTATGTCCGTGATTTCGCCCGGCCGGACAATCTGTCAGACGAACAGATCAAGCATCTCGCCATCATTGCCCATCACCTCTACGGATCCTTCGACCTGGCGCTGCGCCTTCTGGTGGTTCTGGTCAATCGCAAGGCGATTTCCCGCGAGGATCTGCACGGCTACCTCACCCACCTCACGGAAATCGGTGCGCCGCGGCCCTGAAGCGTGGTGCGAATTTATTCGCTTTCCACGCTCCATGCTCAAAGGTCGCGACGACCAGGCTATCAAGGCCGGCTCAGTGGTTGTGGCGCGGCGGCGTCTTGGCAAGTCCGCGGAACTGGTCCGCACCCTTGATGGTGGCGCCGTCCGAAAGCTGGGTGACCGTCTGGCGGTAGATCATCTGCCACGGCGTACCATCGGGCGGCACGGCCGGAATGCCCTCGGCCTTGCGCTTGTCGATCTCGGATGGCTCGACCAGTGCGTCGCAGCGCCCTTCGTTGAAGTCGATGCGGATGACATCGCCGCTGCGCAGCCACGAAAGCCCGCCGCCAGCCGCACTTTCCGGCGAGGCATTGAGGATCGAGGGGCTATCGGCAGTGCCGGACTGGCGGCCGTCGCCGATGGTCGGCAGGCTCATGATGCCCTTCTTGATCAGATGGTCCGGCGGCTGCATGTTGACCACCTCAGCCGATCCCGGCCAGCCGAGCGGGCCGGCGCCGCGAATGACGAGAATGGTGCGCTCGTCGATCGCAAGGGCGGGATCGTTGATGCGCTTGTGGTAATCCTCCGAACCGTCGAAGACGACCGCCTTGCCTTCGAACACGCCTTCGCGACCGGGTTCGCTCAGATAGCGGCGACGGAAATCCTCAGACACGACGCTCATCTTCATGATGGCGAAGTCGAACAGATTGCCCTTGAGCACTAGGAAGCCAGCCCGTTCGCGCAGCGGCGCGTCATAGGGCTTGATCACCTCGCGGTCGTGGGATTCGCGGCCTTCCAGGTTCTCGGCCATGGTCTTGCCGGTGACCGTCGGACAGCTGCCGTCGAGCTTGCCGGCCTTCAGCAGTTCCCACATGATGGCGGGCACGCCGCCGGCGCGGTGGAAGCGCTCGCCGAGATAGGCGCCCGCCGGCTGCACATTGGCCAGCAGCGGAATGTCGAAGCCATGGACCTGCCAGTCCTCGGGCTTCAGCTCCACGCCGGCATGCTTGGCCATGGCAGCAAGATGCGGCTGGGCATTGGTCGAGCCGCCGATCGCCGAATTGACCCTGATGGCATTGAGGAAGGCCTCGCGCGTCAGGATATCGGAGGGGCGGATGTTTTCCAGCACGAGTTCCACCGCGCGGCGGCCGGTGCGATAGGCCATCTGGCCACGCTCGCGATAGGCGGCGGGGATGGCGGCGCAGCCGGTCAGTGCCATGCCCAGCGCTTCGGCCATGGCATTCATGGTCGAGGCCGTGCCCATGGTGTTGCAGTGACCCGGTGACGGCGCCGAATCCAGCGCTGCCTGCAGGAACTCTTCCCTGCTGATTTCTCCGGCGGCATATTTGCGCCGGGACCGCCAGATGACTGTGCCCGAGCCGACCAGATCACCCTCATGCCAGCCATCCAGCATCGGGCCGCCTGAGAAGACGATCGCCGGGATGTCAACAGTGGAGGCCGCCATCAGCGCCGAAGGCGTGGTCTTGTCGCAACCGGTGGTCAGGATCACCCCGTCGAGCGGGTAGCTATAGAGGATTTCGACCAGGCCGAGATAGGCGAGGTTGCGGTCCAACGCGGCCGTCGGGCGCTTGCAGTTCTCAAACAGTGGATGGCTCGGAAACTCGATCGGGATACCGCCGGCATCGCGAATACCGTCGCGCAGGCGCTTCGCGAGCTCCAGGTGATGGCGATTGCACGGGTTGATGTCGCTGCCGCTCTGGGCAATGCCGATGATCGGCTTGCCGGCGCGCAATTCCTCCGGCGTCGTGCCGTAGTTCATGAAGCGCTCCAGGTAGAGCGCGGTCAGGTCGAGATGGTCGGGATTGTCGAACCAGTCCTGCGAGCGCAGCCGGCGCTTGCCCTTAGTCTCTTCGCTCATGTCAGGCCTCCTCGCCCCCGGTCTTGTTGCGCGCCTCGTTCAGTGCCTCCAGATGAAGCAGCAGGCCGCTGTGATCCTTGTCGCCGCCGCCGCCAGCGACGAAGCCGAAAAACTCCTGCCGGACCTGCTGGGTCAGCGGCAGTTCGAGCGAGAAGAGGTCGGCCATGGCAGCGACCGCGTCAAGGTCCTTGAGCTGCAGCTTCGACGGTCCGCCCGGCTCGAAGGTGCGCGCCACCATGCGCTGGCCATGAAGCTCCAGGATGCGGCTTTCGGCGAAACCGCCACGGATCGCCTCGCGGAATTTTTCCCGCGATGCGCCGCCGGCTTCCACCAGGATCATGGCTTCGGCGACCGCGCCGATGGTGATGGCGACGATCTGCTGGTTGGCGAGCTTGCAGATCTGGCCGGCGCCGGATGGGCCGACATGGGTCACCCGGCCGAGCGCCTTGAAGACGTCGGCGAGGCTGGCAATGACGTCGCCGTCACCGCCGGCCATGATGGCGAGCGTGCCGGCTTCGGCCCCGACCACGCCACCGGACACGGGCGCATCGATATGGGCAATGCCCATGGCGCCAAGCCGCGTTGCCTGATCCTTGGCAATCGGTGGTGCAATCGAGCTGGAATCGATCACCACCGTTCCAGGCTTCAGGGCGTCGGCCACACCGGCGCCGAACAGCACGGCCTCGACCGCCTTGCCGTCGCTCAGCATGGTGAAGACGATTTCGGCTTCGGCAACCGCCTCTGCGGCAGATGCCGCTACGACAGCGCCAAGCGGGACCAGCGCTTGCGCCTTGGCCGGATCCCGGTTCCACACGGTCACGGCATGGCCTGCCGCCAGCAGCCGGCGTGCCATCGGCCCGCCCATCAGGCCGGTGCCGAGAAAGGCGATCCGGCGGGCAGCGCCTTCAAGTGTTGGAGCGTTCAAAGCTTTCCTCCCAGTTCATCCTCGATATGGGCGCGGATGATATCATCGAAGGAGGTCTCGGCGGTAAAGCCAAGTTCGCGGGCGCGTTTTGCCTCGAAGCCCGGCGCCCAGCCGGCAACCATCTTCATGATCATCTCGTCCGGCTCGCGGCGGATCAGCGCGACCGCCTTGTCGCCGGCAACGCGGCGCAGCGCCTCGATTTGCTCGCCCACCGTGGCGCTCAAGCCCGGCATGGAGAGGTTGCGGCGCGGACCGACCTTTTCGAGATCCATCGTCGCGCCATGGATGAGGAAGCCTACGGCCGAGCGGGGGGACGTGTGCCAGTGACGCACGTCCTCGGAGACCGGCAGAATGGCTTCCTTGCCCACCAGCGGCTCGCGCAGGATGTTGGAGAAGAAGCCCGATGCCGCCTTGTTCGGCTTGCCGGGACGGATGCAGATGGTCGGCAGGCGGATGCCAATGCCATCGAAGAAGCCGCGGCGGGTATAGTCGGCCAGCAGCAATTCGCCGATGGCCTTCTGGGTGCCGTAGCTGGTGAGCGGCGTCAGGTGGTAATCATCCGGGATCGGATAGGGGAGCGGCGCGCCAACGACAGCGATGGAGGAGGTGAAGACCACGCGCGGCTTGTAGCCATCGGCGACATGGGCGCGCTGGATGGCGTCGAACAGATAACGCGTGCCATCGAGATTGATTCGGTAGCCCTTGTCGAAATCGAGTTCCGCTTCGCCCGACACGATGGCGGCGAGGTGGAAGATGACGTCAGGACGGGCAGCGACGAGTGCCTCCGCCTCGCCCGGAGCCGAGAGATCGGCCTCGCGGGCATTGACCTTGCCCGCGAAACCCTCTGGCGCTTCCGGCGCGACAACATCCACCAAGGTCATTTCGTCGATGGCGCGGCCGCCAAGCCCGCCATCGCGGACGAGGCGCTGCGAAAGCTTGCGGCCCACCATACCGGCGGCACCGATGATCAGAATATGCACGGTTTTTCCTCCTTGGAACTGACGTCATCGAAACGCTTGGATCAACGCCGTCACTGCGTCCAGTCGTCGCGCCCGAAATTTATATTGTAAGGTTGTCTGATAACCTTATATCATCCGCTTGAAAATAGCAGAGTTGGATCGCACGCGAAAAAGCGATTTTGTCGCGGGCGGCCTTCCGGTTACGGCCTTGGGGTTCTATGGCCGGGGTATTGGGACAAGATGGAGACGAATGTGAGCGACGGGGACATGCAGCAGACACTGAAGACCAGGCTGGGGGACGACATGGTCCTGACCGATCCCGCCGAACTGCTGCGTTTCTGCCGCGACTGGCACGGCGATGTCACCAGCGGTGCCGTGGCGGTGCTGCGCCCGCGTTCGACAGAAGAGGTGTCCGCTGCGGTCAAGACCTGCCTGGAATTCGGTCTGGCCATTGTGCCGCAGGGTGGCAATACCGGCCTTGTACTGGGCGCTATCCCGGATCAGTCGGAGCGGCAGGTGGTCATCAGCCTGGAGCGCATGAACCGCATTCGCAAGATCGATGCCGACGATTTCTCGGCCGTCGTCGAGGCCGGCTGCATCCTGTCGGAGCTGAAGGATGCGATCGCGGCCCAGGGCATGTTCTTTCCGCTGGCGCTGGGCGCGCAAGGCTCCTGCCGAATCGGCGGCAATGTCTCGACCAATGCCGGCGGCATCAATGTGTTGAAATACGGCATGACCCGCGAACTGGTGCTGGGCCTGGAAGTGGTGCTGCCCGACGGCACCATCTTCGAGGGGCTCTCCACCCTGCGCAAGGACAACAGGGGCATCGACCTCAAGCAGTTGTTCATCGGCGCCGAAGGCACGCTCGGCATCGTCACGGCAGTCGCCGTCAAGCTCATGCCCAATCCCGACCAGGTGGCAACGGCACTCCTGGGCCTTGCCTCCCTGGATGATGCCATCAGCCTCTATCGCCGGGCGCGGCGCGATTGCTGCGACCTGATGTCGGCCTTCGAATTCATGCCGCCCTTGGCCTTTACCCTGGCGCGCGAGGCGATCCCGGATCTGCCGATGCCGATTGCGGGTGACTACCCGGCCTATGTGCTGATGGAGATCTCCGGATCCGGTCTCGTCGACGTATCCGACCTGATGGAGCGCTTCCTGGAAGGCGTGATGGAAAGCGGGCTGGTGCTTGATGGTGTCGTGGCGACGTCCCATGCCCAGGCTCGCAATCTCTGGCTCTTCCGCGAAGGCATGAACGAAGGCCAGGCCAAGCGCGGCACCCATCTGCGCACCGATATTTCCGTGCCGCTGTCGCGCCTTGCCGATTTCGTCCGCGATGCAGAACAGGCGGTGCTGGATGTCGTGCCCGATTGCACCAATGTGTCCTACGGCCATGTCGGCGACGGCAATGTGCATCTGAATGTGCTGCCGCCGGCAGGCTTGAGCCCCCAGGAGCGGCTGGATCGCATCACCGCGGCGAAATACGCGATCAATGCCGTGCTGGACGACTATAGCGGCAGCATCAGTGCCGAGCATGGCATCGGCCGGTTGAAGCGCGAGGATTTCGAGAAGCGCCTGGATCCGGCGCGGCGTGGTCTTCTCTCGGCCCTGAAGCACGCCATCGACCCGACCTTGATGATGAACCCTGGATGCCAATTGAACTTGGGCCGGAATTCGTAGAATAGTCTGGCCCGGTGGGAGCGGGAGAGAATATGGCTGCGGATTTTGGCCAGATCAGGCGGAGTGAGCATCTGCCGGCACGGATTGCCGGGCAGATCGGACGCGAGATTGCCGAGGGGCGCATTGCCCCCGGCGACAAGCTGCCGACCGAGCACATCCTTGCGAAGACATTCGGCGTCAGCCGCTCGGTGGTGCGCGAGGCGATCGCCCAGTTGCGCAATGAGGGCCTGGTCGAAACCCGCCAGGGTGTCGGCGCCTTCGTGACGGAGACGAGCGCGCGACAGTCCCTGCGCATCGAGCAGGGTGAACTCCACGACCGGGAAAGCTTCCGCAGCCTGTTCCAACTGCGCATGCCGCTGGAAATCGAGGCGGCCGGTCTTGCTGCCCTGCATCACGATGCCGACGACCTGCAGAAGTTGGACGAGGCCCTGGCGCAGATGACAGGCGCGGAAAAATGGACTGAGCAGGGCATCGCTGCCGACCTGGTGTTTCACCGGGTCCTGGCGGCGGCGACCCACAACGAATATTACCCGCTGTTCATCGGTTTCATCGCCGAACGCATCAGCCTAGCGATCAATGCCGCGCGCGCCACGGCCGTGCTGGAGGAAATCGTCGAGATCACCATCGCCGAGCATGTGGCGGTCCGCGATGCGGTGGCCTCTCGCGATCCGCTAAAGGCACGCCAAGCCATGCGCCAGCATCTGTTGGGGGCTGCAGCCCGCATCAACCTGACGCTCGAAATTTTCTAGCCTGCAAAATATCAGAGGGTAGCGGTAACGTTGCAGTCAGCATTTTCCAGCCCTAAAATTTCGGTGCTGGACAGGCCGCAAAACCCATACTAAAAGCCGATTATACGTTGTCAGACATCCTGACAATAAGGCAGCCTCGCTGGAGGCCGGGCTGCGGAGGTTCATGCGGAGGTTTCAATGAGTTCCAGTCGCAATCTGCGCGCAGACGCAATTTTGCCGGAAGACGCAGCGCAGGCCTTGCTGCTGGGCCGCGTATGGTCGAATGCCAATGATGGTCCCTGTCCCGTACTGGTGTCGGATGGCCGGTTGCTGGACCTGACATCGGTCGCGCCGACCATGTCGGAATTGCTCGAGCGGTCCGATCTGAAGGATCGGCTCCGCGACAAGTCCGCCTTTGCCGATCTCGGTTCCCTGGACGATTACCTCTCCGGCGAAAAAGGCGCGCTTCTGGCGCCCGTGGACCTGCAGGCCGTCAAGGCAGCCGGCGTGACCTTCGCCGACAGCATGCTGGAGCGGGTGATCGAGGAGCAGGCCAAGGGCGATGCCGGTCGTGCCCAGGATATCCGCGCCAAGCTGGCGCCGGTTTTGGGCGACAGCCTGCGCGGTCTGGTCGCCGGCTCCGAACAGGCGGCCAAGGTCAAGGCGCTGCTGCAGGATATGGGCCTCTGGTCGCAATATCTCGAAGTCGGTATCGGCCCGGATGCAGAGATCTTCACCAAGTCGCAGCCCATGTCGTCGGTCGGCTGCGGTGCGCTTGTTGGCATCCACCCGATTTCGCAGTGGAACAATCCGGAGCCGGAAATCGTGCTAGCGGTGCGCTCCGATGGCACGATCCTCGGCGCCACGCTCGGCAACGACGTCAATCTGCGCGATGTCGAAGGCCGCTCCGCGCTGCTGCTTGGCAAGGCCAAGGACAACAACGCCTCCTGCTCGATCGGCCCCTTCATTCGCCTGTTCGACGACAGCTTTACCATCGATGTCCTACGCAAGGTCCGTGTTTCGCTGCTGGTCAAGGGCGAGGATGGCTTCGAAATGACCGGCGAAAGCCCGATGGAAGCCATCAGCCGCTCGCCGGAGAACCTGGTTTCGCAGTTGCGCAACCGCAATCACCAGTATCCCGATGGTGCCGTGCTGTTCCTCGGCACCATGTTCGCGCCGGTCAAGGATCGCCGCGGCGTCGGCCTCGGCTTCACCCATGAAGTGGGCGACCGCGTCGAGATCGCGACGCCCAAGCTCGGCCGTCTGGTCAACTGGGTCGAACGCACCGATGCCTGCCCGGAATGGACCTTCGGCACCGGCGCGCTGATGAAGAACCTTGCCCGCCGTGGGCTTCTGTAAGGTCAGGGAGGATTACGAGTGCAAAAGGCAGTCGATATATTCTACAAAATCCTCGAAATCCTGTTGATCCTGCTGCTGTCCGGCATGGCGCTCATGGTTTTCGGCAACGTGATCCTGCGATACGCGTTCAACTCCGGCCTGACCGTCTCGGACGAGCTTTCCCGCTACTTCTTCGTCTGGCTGACCTTCATCGGCGCGGTCGTCACCTTCCGGGAATACGGGCATCTCGGCGTCGAAACCCTGGTTGCGATTTTCGGACGCCGCGGCCGCATCATCTGCATGATCCTCAGCAACGTCATCATCATCGCCTGTTCGGCGATCTTCTTCTGGGGCACCTGGAAGCAGTTGCCGATCAATGCAAGCATGGCCGCACCGGTCACCGGCCTATCGATGGCCTGGGTCTATGGCATCGGCTTCTTCACCGGCGCCGGTTGCGTGCTGATCGGCCTGGAACGCTTGTTCCGCCTGCTGACTGGCCGCGTCACGGAGGATGAAATCTCCGCCTTTGCCGGCGAAAACATGTCCATCGAACAATTGGCGGAGCGTACCTGATGACCCTTCTCGTTTTTGTAGGGTCGCTGCTGGGCGCGATGGCCATCGGCGTGCCGGTCGCCTTCTCACTGATGTTCTGCGGCGTCGTGCTCATGTGGTACATGGGCATGTTCAACACCCAGATCATCGCTCAGAACATGATCGCGGGTGCCGATACCTTCACGCTGCTGGCCATCCCCTTCTTCATTCTGGCCGGCGAGCTGATGAACTCGGGCGGCCTGTCCAAGCGCATCATCGAATTTGCAATTGCCTGTGTCGGTCACATCAGGGGTGGTCTTGGCATCGTTGCCATCATGGCCGCACTGATCATGGCCAGCATCTCCGGCTCCGCCGCTGCCGATACGGCAGCACTGGCCGCCATCCTGATCCCGATGATGGCGAAGGCCGGCTATAACGTGCCCCGCTCGGGCGGCCTGATCGCTGCCGGCGGCATCATCGCGCCTGTCATCCCGCCATCCATGGCCTTCATCGTCTTCGGTGTCGCCGCCAATGTCTCCATCACCCAGCTCTTCATGGCCGGCATTTTTCCGGGCATCCTGATGGGTGTGGCGCTTGTCGTGACCTGGCTGATCGTCGTGCGCAAGGACAATGTCCAGGCCCTGCCGAAAGCTAGCGCCAAGGAGCGTCTGAACGCCACCGGCCGTGCCCTCTGGGCGCTCGGCATGCCCGTCATCATCCTCGGCGGCATCAAGGCCGGCGTGGTGACGCCGACCGAAGCCGCCGTCATCGCCGCTGCCTATGCCCTGTTCGTCGGCATGGTGATCTATCGGGAGCTGAAGCCACGGGATCTGCCCCGCGTCATCCTGCAGGCGGCCAAGACCACGTCGGTCATCATGTTCCTGGTCTGCGCGGCGCTGGTTTCCGCCTGGCTGATCACGGCGGCCAATATTCCGGCCGAAATCACCCGCTATATCGAGCCCCTGATCGACCGGCCTATTCTACTGATGTTCGCGATCATGGTGCTCGTTCTGATCGTCGGCACGGCGCTTGACCTGACGCCGACGATCCTAATCCTGACGCCTGTCCTGATGCCGATCATCAAGCAGGCGGGCATCGACCCGGTCTATTTCGGCGTGATGTTCATCATGAACAACTGCATCGGCCTTATCACCCCGCCGGTCGGCGTGGTGCTGAACGTGGTCAGCGGCGTGGCCCGCATTCCGCTGGGCAAGGTCACGGCCGGCGTGATGCCGTTCCTGCTCGCCCAGACACTCGTGCTGCTGCTGCTGGTGCTGTTCCCCGATCTGGTCATCGTTCCGGCCCAATGGCTGCGATGATCCCGAGCTAAGTAAACCCTCAATCAACCATCCAAGGGAGGATATCATGAGGAAACTGCTACTCGCCACCACCGCTATGGCTTTCGCCGTTTCGGCTTCGGCTCCGGCATTTGCCGAATACAACGATCGCAACATCCGCGTATCGAACGGCATCAATGCCGACCACCCCGTCGGCAACGGCATCAAGGCCATGCAGGAATGCCTTGACACCAAGACCGGCGGCAAGCTGAAGCTGACCGCCTTCTGGGGCGGCGCACTCGGCGGCGACCTTCAGGCCACCCAGGCGCTCCGTTCGGGCGTCCAGGAAGCCGTCGTCACCTCCTCGTCTCCGCTTGTTGGCATCGAGCCGGCGCTCGGCGTGTTCGACCTGCCGTTCCTGTTTGCCAATTCGCAGGAAGCCTACAAGGTTCTCGACGGCAAGTTCGGCGACATGATGAACGAGAAGCTGGCTGCTGTCGGTCTCGTGAACCTTGCATACTGGGAAAACGGCTTCCGCAACCTGTCGAACTCGGTTCGTCCGGTTACCAAGTGGGAAGACTTCTCGGGCATGAAGGTTCGCGTCATGCAGAACAACGTGTTCCTCGACACCTTCCAGAACCTGGGCGCCAACGCCACCCCGATGGCCTTCGGCGAAGTTTTCTCGGCGCTGGAAACCAAGACGATCGACGCCCAGGAAAACCCCTATGTGACGATCGACACCTCGAAGTTCTTCGAAGTGCAGAAGTATGTCACCGAGACCAACCACGCCTACACGCCCTTCCTGTTCCTCTTCTCCAAGGCGATCTTCGACACCTATACGCCTGAAGAGCAGGCAGCACTGCGCGAATGCGCCGTTGTTGGCCGTGATGTCGAGCGTCAGGTGATCGGCGACCTCAACAAGAAGTCGCTGGAAAAGATCAAGGCTGCCGGCCTCGAAGTGAACGTTCTGTCGCCTGAAGAGCAGGCCCGCATCCGCGAGAAGTCGATGGTGGTCTACGAAAAGCACAAGGCAACGATCGGCGCCGACGTGGTCGACTCGATCCTGGCCGAGCTGGCTGCGATCCGCAAGTAATGGACCGGCGGCGCTTCGGCGCCGCTGTCTCCACAATAGAGAAACCCGCAACGAGCGATCGTTGCGGGTTTTTTGTTTGTACCGCGTAGTGGCTCGCAGACCCCTCGGTTATTCCTCCGGAACGGCCGGCAGGACCTTGTCCCGCTTCTTCAACTGCTGTTCCCGGAAGAAGATGAAGAGGCCCGAGCCGACGATCAGCGTGGCACCCAGGATCATCGTCGCGCGCGGCAGGTCGTCGAAGAACATCCAGCCGAACAGGATGGCCCAGAGCAGCATGGTATATTGCAGCGGGGCCACCGTGGCGGCATCGGAGATCTTCAGCGCCCGGTTCACCAGCATATGCGCCGCCATCGCGACGATGCCGAGCAGGCCGAGCAGGAGCAGATCGGAGCCTGACTGCAAAGGCGTCCAGTCGAGCGGGGCAAACACCAGGCCTGCAAGGCCCGCCGCTCCGGTCTGGAACAACACCAGCGTCTTGTCAGGCGTGTTGCGCAGGCTGCGACCCGACAGCATCATGAAGGCAAAGGCGCCGCTGCCGAAGATGGAGATGAGCGCCGGCGCGCTGAACATGGCGGCCGACGGCTCCAGCGTGATGATGACGCCGATGAATCCGATGAAGATGGCCGTCCAGCGCCGCCAGCCGACCTTTTCGCCGAGCAATAGCGGGGACAAGGCGGCCACATAGATCGGCGCTGCCAGCCAATAGGTCATGACGTCGGCGAGCGGCATATACATGACCGCGTAATAGAAGCTGAAGACTTCCATGGTCGAGAGAATGACGCGGGCGAGCTGCATGCGCGGCTGCTCTGCGTCGCGGATCGGCTTCCAGCCGGCCTTGATGAGAAATGGCGAGAGGATCAGCAGGGCGGCCACGCTGCGGATCAGGATCACCTGGCCCAGGCCGTAATCCCGCAACAGCCACTTGCCCATGGCGTCGTTCAGCGCAAACAGCAGGATGCCGAGCAGCATCACGGCCGGCCCGGCAAAGGCGCCAAGGCCAAAACTGGCCGCGCGTGTGTCGGTATGTGTCACGTCATTCCTCCCCGGAACGTTTAAAGCGTGTCGCGATCTTTCAGATTCGCTTGCCAGGCTTTAGTCTGTTGTCTTTCAGCATGTCGTGATCGCAAAACCGCTGCACACTTTTGCGCGACATGCTCTAGGATTGTTATAGGCTGGCGGCGTCGGAGCTGCGCCGGCTGACGGTAAAGGCACGATCCAACTCGGGATTGAGCTCCATCCCAAGACCGGCCCCAGGCGGAACGGTGATCATGCCGTTCGTCACCTCGGGCAAAGCTGTTACCAGATCCCGGTACCAGGTGCGATAGAAAGCACGCACACTTTCTTGCACCAAGGCATTTGGCGCATTGAGCGAGAGATGGGTGGAGGCGCAGAGCACGACAGGTCCCGTGCAATCATGCGGTGCGACGGGCAGGTGCCAGGCTTCCGCCATGGAGGCGATCTTGCGGGCTTCCGACAACCCGCCGCACCAACTGATGTCGAGCATCACGACGCCGGCGGCGCCCGTCTCCAGATAGTCGCGGAAGCCCCAGCGGGTGGCGAGTGTCTCGGATGCGGAAATCGGCGCTGGCGAGACCTCTGCGTAGCGCTTGAGGCTAGACAGGCTGTCCATCTTGATCGGATCTTCATGCCAGAAGGTCTGGTAGGGCGCCAGCGCCTTGGCAATCTGCATGGCCGGCAGCAGCTGCCACATCGAGTGGAACTCGACCATGATGTCCATCTTGTCGCCAACGGCCGAGCGGATCTTCTCGAAGGGCTCCAGGCACTGCTTGAGGTCCGGCATCGAGATATACTGCCCGCGCGTTTTTTCCGCCGCCGCATCGAAGGGCCAGATCTTCATCGCCGTGATGCCCTCTTCCAGCAGCGAATGCGCCAGTTCGTCGGCCCGATGCAGGAAGCCGTTCAGATCGTCGTAGTCCTTGCCGGTGGCGAGACCGTAATTGCCAGTGGTCTGGCCGGTGGCCTTCTTGATGTATTCGGTGCCGGCGCAGGTGTTGTAGGTGCGGATTTCCCGGCGCGTGAAGCCGCCGAGCAATTGCGCGATCGGCTGCCCCGTGGCCTTGCCGAAGATGTCCCACAGCGCGATGTCGAAAGCCGAATTGCCGCGCACCTCAACCCCCGACGAGCGGAAGCCGATATAGCCGACGAGATCGGATGCCAGCAGGTCGATTTGCAGGGGATCGCGGCCGATGACGCGCGGCGCGATATATTCGTGGACATAGGCCTCGACTGTTTCCGCGCCGAAGAAGGTCTCGCCCAGGCCGGTGATGCCCTCGTCCGTATGGACGAGCAGCCAGAGAAGATTGGCGCGCTCCGCGACGCGCACGGTTTCCAGACGGGTGATTTTCATGGATGTCCTTTCAGATGATCCCGGCGGCCAGCAGCGCCTTGATGCTTTGGTCGAAATGCCTGTCCATCAGGCTTGCGGCCGCTTGCGGATCGCCGGCCTCGATCGCTCGGGCAAGATCCACATGCAGCCGGTTCATGTCGGCGCGTTCTTCGTCCGACCGGCGGCTCTTCCAGCCGATCGGCCAGGTCTCCCGCATCACGCCCTGGAAGGCGCCGATGATCAAGGCGAAGACCGGATTGCGCGAGGCCCGGGCAATGGCGAGATGGAACGCGATGTCATGGGCCATCACCACGTCGCTATGCTCGAGGCTTGCTTCCATAGCCTCGGCGTGGCGCAGGATCTCCCTGGCCTCCGCATCCGTGCGGCGGAGCGCTGCCAGGGCCGCGGTCCGCGCTTCGATGGTGCGGCGGGCGTCGTAGATCTGCTGGATGTCGATCTGGTCGGTGATGACCCCGTGCTGGATCATCAGCGACATCGAGGCATCGTCAAGCTCTGCCACGGTCGGCCGCTTGCCGGCCCCGAGATCCACCAGACGCAAGGCCGCCAAAGACCGCAGCGCCTCCCGCACCACGGTCCGCGAGACCTGCAGGTCTTCGCTGAGCCTCGCCTCCGACGGCAGCCGGTCGCCTGGCTTCAGATCCTGCTCACGGATCATCGACGCGATCCGGCTGATGGCGCCTGTCACGAAATCGCCCTGGGGACTCTGAAGGGAGGGGGACGTGTTCACGAAAAATCCTATATCTTTCGAGAACCTATACTATAGCTTTTGGTGGCGCAACGCACTGATGGGTCGCTGGGCAAAGAAAAAGGCGGGAGCCATTGGCCCCCGCCCCAAGATCAAGCCATTGGCTTTTATGTCATTCCCACTCGATCGTGCCGGGCGGCTTAGAGGTTACGTCATAGACGACGCGGTTGATGCCGCGGACTTCGTTGATGATGCGGGTGGCGGCGCGGCCGAGGAATTCCATGTCGTAATGATAGAAGTCGGCCGTCATGCCATCGACCGAGGTGACGGCGCGCAGTGCGCAGACGAACTCGTAGGTGCGGCCATCGCCCATGACGCCGACGGTCTGGACCGGCAGCAGTACGGCAAAGGCCTGCCATATGGCGTCGTAGAGGCCGGCCTTGCGGATCTCGTCGAGATAGATGGCATCGGCTTCCCGCAGGATGTCGAGCTTTTCGCGGGTCACGCCGCCGGGGCAACGGATGGCAAGGCCCGGGCCGGGGAAGGGGTGGCGGCCGATAAACGAGTCCGGCAGGCCAAGTTCGCGCCCGAGGACGCGCACTTCGTCCTTGAAAAGTTCGCGCAACGGCTCGACCAGCTTCATGTTCATGCGATCGGGCAGGCCGCCGACATTGTGGTGCGACTTGATCGTCACCGACGGGCCGCCGGTGAAGGAGACGCTTTCGATCACGTCGGGGTAAAGCGTGCCCTGGCCGAGGAAGTCGGCGCCGCCGAGCTTCTTGGCTTCTTCCTCGAAGGTTTCGATGAACAGGCGGCCGATGATCTTGCGCTTGGTCTCGGGATCGCTGACACCCTCCAACTCGCCGACGAACTTGTCGACGGCGTCCACATGGATCAGGTGCAGGTTGTAGTGTTCCTTGAACATGGCGACGACATTGGCCGCCTCGTTCTTGCGCATCAGGCCGTGGTCGACCAGGATGCAGGTTAGCTGGTCGCCGACCGCTTCATGGATGAGAAGCGCTGCGACAGAGCTATCGACGCCACCGGACAGAGCGCAGATGACCCGCTTGTCGCCGACCTGCGCGCGGATCTGTTCGACGGCCTTCTGCCGATAGGCCGACATGGTCCAGTCGCCCTTGATGCCCACGACATTGTGCACGAAATTGGCGATCAGCTTGGCGCCGTCGGGGGTATGGACGACCTCGGGATGGAACTGCACCGCATAATATTTGCGGGCCTCATCGGCAATGAAGGCAAAAGGCGCGTTGGAGGAGGTGGCAAGAACCTCGAACCCCGGCGGGATCGCGGTAACGCGGTCGCCATGGGACATCCAGACCTGGTGGCGCGAGCCGACGGACCACAGGCCCTCGAACAATTCGCATTCCTTCTCGACCTCGAGAAAGGCGCGACCAAATTCCCGGTGATGGCCGCTTTCGACCTTGCCGCCCAGCTGCATGCACATGGTCTGCTGACCGTAGCAGATGCCGAAGACCGGCAAACCGCTGTCGAACAGCATCTGCGGCGCCCGCGGGCTGCCTTCGTCCAGCGTGGAGGCCGGGCTGCCCGAAAGGATCACGCCCTTCGGCTTCAGCCGGTTCATGCCCTCTTCCGCGGACTGGAAGGGAACGATTTCGCAATAGACGCCGGTTTCACGAACACGCCGGGCGATCAACTGGGTCACCTGGCTGCCGAAATCGACGATGAGGATGCTGTCGGGATGTGCTGTCTGGGTCATGGCGAGCCTTTAAATAAAAGCATGCTGCATGGCAATCGCCGAAATGTCCCTATGTCAAGATTCTCCGGCGGTTCGGCTACCGAACGTGTGTTGCGGTGGTGCGCTCTGCGTCAGAACCAGAACACGCCATCTTCCAAGGCGGCGGACAGACTGTCCACGGCAAACGAAAGCTTGCGATCGACGACATGCAGATACTGTTTCCAGTCATCGATGTGGTTCAGATCCGACACGCCATCCGAAATGCCGCGAAGGCCGATCAGCGGCAGATTGTAGGCTTGGCAGGCGCGCAGCACGGCGAAGGTTTCCATGTCGACCATCTCGGCGTCGATGCCTTGATAGGCGGCGCCCGAGACGATATTGGCGCCCGTCGACAGCGACGCCGTCGGCAGGCCGGGGATGCGCAGCGGCAATTCGATCGTGATGGGCAGGTCGAGGAAAGGGGTCTGGCCCTTCTCGAAGCCGAGCGGTGACGCATCCATGTCGCGATAGGAGACCGACGAGGCCTGATAGACCTCCGTCTGCTGCAGGCGGTTGGAGCCTGCCGAGCCGAGCGACACGACCATGTCGGGCAGCTCATCCTGCAGGCTGAGTTCGGCGAGCGTGCGTGTCAGCGTGATCGCCGCCTCGACCGGTCCGACGCCCGTCATCAACGGGGTGATGCGCGACCTGAGGAACGGCCCGTATTCCGCATCGACCGCCATGACGAACAGGATCGACTTGCCGGCCACCGACTTCAGTTCGAATTTCATCCCGTAATCCCCTCACGTCCGCGGATGATCATCATCGTGCTGGTCATGGATGCGATGAGTTTGGCGGGGCCGTCGCTGATGGCATAGCCGCGGCCATCGGCCACGATGATGGTGGAGCCCGGCTTGGTGATCTCGCCGCGGAACAGGAAGCGTTCGCCGCGCCCGGGGGACATCAGGTTGACCTTGAACTCGATCGTCAGCAGCGAGGCCTGCGGCTCGATCAGGGTATAGGCGGCATAGCTGCAGGCGGAATCCAGCGCCGCCGAGATGACACCGGCATGGAGAAAGCCATGCTGCTGCGTAAGCTTCATGTCGAATGGCAGTTCGATTTCCACCACGCCCTGGTTGATGCGCGTGAGTTCCGCACCGAGCGTTTCCATGGCGCCCTGCCGCGCAAAGCTCTGTCGGATCCGCTCGCGGAAATCGCCGTTGTCAATGTCGTTCATTCGAGCCCCTCTCGCAGTCGCGAAATTGGCATGTCACGCCGCCTCAGGCAAGCAAGAGCCGCGGTTTCAGTTGAGGATCAGGATGGAAAAATTCAGAATCGTGGCGAAGGTGACCCAGGCTGCATAGGGCAGGAACAGCAATGCTGACACGCGGTCGATGCGATTGGCCGACCAGATGAAGGCGAGGATGGACGCCAGCATCAACAGCACCACGATCAAGCCCAGGAGCGGGTTCTGCATGCCGAAGAAGGCCGGCGACCAGGCAAGATTCAGCACCAGCTGCGCAAACCAGATCTGCATGGCGGATGACGACGGCTTCCGCAGCCAGATCCGCGCGCCAGCGACCCCGATCAGGATATAGAGAAAAGTCCAGGCCGGCCCAAAGACCCATGGCGGCGGGTTGAAGAACGGCTTCTGCAGCGACGCATACCAGTCGCCCGGCATGTTGGCGAAGCCGGAAAGCGTGCCTAGCCCCATGACGAGGGCGATGAAAATGACGTGGGTAAGAACAGTGCGCATGCGCAGGAGATAGCGCGGTCATCCCGGAGGCCAAGGGGCCATTCAGGTCAGCCGGACAATATGTTGGTCCCAGGCCACCTGGCTCTGGGTTTGCGCGAATGTGCCGCGATAGGAGGAGACAGCAAATCCCGTGGGAGCAGCGGCGATGCCGGCGGCATCGACCACGCGTTTTGTCGCCAACACCTTGCCGGACGCAGCCTCAAGCGTGACCTCCAGGCCACCCACCGGCGAAGTGATTCCGACCAGGCCCTGCTGTCGGTTGACGGCGATCGCACCGACATAATTTGCCAGGCCCTCGGTGATGTCAGTGGGCAGCGAGATCATCGCGGGCGCTTCTCCCCTGGAAAAGTAGCCGACGAGCGGCGGGGTGTCGTTGCGCGGCCCCTCATATTGGCAGGCAAACCAGATGCGCCCATCGTCGGCCACATCCACGTGCCGAGTGGACAGGCGGCTCAGTTCCGCAGGCATGTCGTGTTTTTCGATCAGTGCGCCGCTCTTTGCATCGACAAGAACGAGGGACGGCTGCATCCGGTCGAGATTGAGCTTGGTCCGGCCGAAATCGGGATGGGTTTCGATGCCGCCATTGGCGACGATCAACACGCGTCCGTCGTCGCTCACCGTCATGTCGTGGGTTCCAAGCCCATAGGCCGGGAACTCCCCGACCCGGTGAAAGCCTGACATGGCGTCGTAAAGGCCGATCATGCCCCTGTTGTTGTCGAAGTCGTTTTCGCTGGCATAGAGAAGCCTGCCATCGGGCGAAAACTGGCCATGGCCGTAGAAATGGCGGCCCTCCGGGCTGGCGATCACCGTCAGCGCATTGCCAGCGGCAGGATCGAGGATCGCGGCAAAGGTGCCGGGCCTTCGGGCAAAGGCCACCACCCGGCCGCTGACCTTGCAGCGGCAAAGCCCATGGGCGCGATCCGGTAGGGTCACGGGCGTGATGATCTCGCCGCGCTCGCTGACCAGGGCAAGGCCGTAAGCCCCATCGGCACCGCGAAAGCCGGCGCCGAACACCGCATCCGCCCGCTCCAGCGCAAGCGCCTTGCCGGAGGGCAAGGATGCCAGGAAGCCGATGCCTGCGGCCTTCAGGAAATCCCGGCGGTCGATCAAGCCAGTGCGTGCCATCGGTCAGTCGCCGTCGGAGAAGGAGAAGCCGGCGCCAAGGCCAAGCGCGCCGCCGAGATCGTCGTTGAGCCTGACAATCAGGTCACGGGAGTTCAGAAGCAGGAAATCAAGTTTCGCGCGGCCCTCCGGTGTGTCGGTCGCCGCCTCGACATCCGCGCCGATCCCGTTGGTGACGCGGACAAGGGACTTCAGCACAAAATCGATCGAGCCCACGATCGAATGGGTCTCCGGATCCAGCAATTGCTTGATGTCGGCGGTATCGATCAGGCTCTCAAGGCCCGAGAGATTGGCGGAGATCGACGTAAATGTGTTGCCGGAACGCCAGTAGATGGCCTGCTTCGGTGCTGGTCTGGCGTCCGCGCCCTTGTATAAGGTCTCGACGCGCTGGTCGCGGATCGCCTCCGCCCCATGCACGAGAATGCCGAGCAGGGCGGTGATCGCTTCCTCGTCCGTGCGAAACACCGGATTATCAGGCCCGGGATGTTTCCACGCCGCCTGGATGCCGTCAGGCGCGGCCCAGGCCGTGACGAGTTCGTGCCCCACCGCCTCCAGATTGCCTGATATGGCTGCGCCATAGCGGCAGCGGAAACCCGCCGTCTCCTGTGCCAGCGCCTCTGAACCGGTGCCGTAGAGCACGAATTCCAGCGCGCCGAGCCCCTGCATCGCAACGCTCTTGCCCTTCAGGCTGTCAGCATCAGTGGCGTTTTCCTCGGGCTTGGCGAGCAAGGCCTGGACCTGCTTCAGGCCCGTGCTCTTGCGATCCGGATAGAACAACACGCGCTCGAGGCGGTTCGCCTCGATGACGGGGCCGACTCGCACGATCTCGATGGTGGACCACGCCATGACCGTCTGCGTGAACGCCGCTTGCGTCGATGCCAGGGCCGATGCGGACGGCGCATCGCACAGCCCCTTCATTGCCTCTTCCAGTTTGCCCGCCTCAGCCTCGAGCCGGCGATAGCCCGGAAGGATGAACCCGTCGACCGCGCGCTCCAGGACGCCGGGCACCGCTTCGCGCATAATCGCTGGTGGCGGAAGGCCCGCCTCCTGTGCCGCAGCCGAGGAGACGAGGGCGGACAGGGCGATGACCGTGGCGAGCAAGCGCATCAGAGCGACTCCAGGAAGGTAATAAGGTCGGCGCGGTCGGCACGCGACAAGGCGGCAAAAGCATTGCGTGCCGCCTCCGCTTCGCCGCCGTGCCAGAGGATGGCCTCTGCAAGGTTTCGGGCGCGGCCGTCATGAAGAAAGAAGGTGTGGCCGTTCACCTGGCGTGTGAGACCTATACCCCAAAGCGGCGGTGTGCGCCATTCCCGTCCGCTGGCCACGCCGACCTGCTGGCCATCCGCCAGGCCCTCGCCCATGTCGTGCAGCAGAAAGTCGGAATAGGGCCAGATCAGTTGGAAGGCCTGCGCCTTGTGCAGGGCATCGCGCCGCGTCACGAATTTCGGCTGATGGCAGCCGGTGCAGCCCGCGCGGTAGAAGGCGGCCTTGCCAGCCAGCACGCGCGGGTCGTCGACCTCGCGCCGGGCCGGCACCGCGAGGTTTCGGGAATAGAAGGTCACGAGGTCGAGCACGGGGCTGGGCGCTTCCGTCTCGCCCAACCGCTGCTGCACCCCATCCGGCATGTCACGGCATTGCCTCTGCGCCGGCGTGCAGTCGCCGGCATGCTGCGGCCGGTCCGGCGTGGAGATCCCGATATCCCCGGCAAAGGCAGCCGCACTCTGGTCGCGGATTGTCGCATTCTGCGCCTTCCAGCCGAAGCGTCCGATTTTCAACGCGCCGCTTGCGTGGTCGCGCACCTCAGCCACGCGGCCGGAAATGCCGTTGCCATCGGCATCGTCAGGATCGGCCAGCGCCAGAAGGTCGGCATCCGCGATCGCTTCCACCAGGCCGAGCCCGGGCATGGGATTGGCAATGCGGGGAGAAAGCGTCGTTGCCGGATCAAGCGGACCATATTGCAGGTCGGACACGCCGTAATGCGGCTTGCGCAGCATGACGATCTCGCCATCGGACAGGGTCACGGGCGTCTCGGTGTAGGAAATGGTCATCCGGCCCTCGGCTGCGAGACCGGGAATGGCCTGGTCCTGCAACTGCTCGCCATAGACAGGATCCGGAAAGTTGAGGACCTGCATGGAGGCGACCGCCTGCCGCTCTTCCTCTGTCCTGGCCGGGCGGGCGAGCCGCAAGAACATCGACGTCGCGTCACGATTGCCTTCGGGCGGATGGCCGCGCCCATCCTTCAGATGGCAGCTCTGGCAGGCGCGGGCATTGAACAACGGCCCCAGCCCATCCGAAGCCTGGGTGGAGGAGGGGGAGGAGACCCACAATTTGCGAAACAGTGCATTGCCGAGCTTGAAATCTTCCTGCTCGCCGAAACTGATATTGGGGGAAAAATGCGAGAACGCATCGCCATTAACAGGATGCCGCGACGTCGCTGCCCCGCCCTGCATCGCCTCGAAGGCTTCAGCCTTGGTGAAATCGGATGTCGGGCGCGTGACGGCCTCGACGCGCTTCAGATCCTTTGCACTAAGGTCCGTTCGCGTGACCGGCTCGGATGCTGTGGCCCCTGAGGGAAAAACCGGCAGGGAAACCACGCCGGCCAGCAGAGCCGCCTGCACGAAACGCATCGATGGGCTCGCCATGGAATAATCGGGCCACCGAAACCGGCCGGTGGCCCGCCTCATATTATTGGAACACGGCGCTAGGATTATCCAGGCTGTCGGAACCTTCAAGCGAGATCGAGCCCAACTCCAGCGACGCAATGACGCGCTCGATGGTCTTGGTCTGGTCGATCAGCCCGTCGATGGCCGCCTGAACCACGGCATTGCCCTCGGCATTGCCTTCGCCGATCATCTGGTCATAGGCCTCGACGGTCTCGGCCCGCTTGGCCATGGCGTTCATCGCATCCACGGTCTTGCCGAGCTTGGTCTTCATTTCCGCATCGAGAGCCGCATCCTTCGCTGCCACCAGTTCGGACAGCGAGGGGCCGGTCATCTTGCTGCCATCGGCGCGGACATATTCGCCGGTATAGGCCGACGCAATGCCGATCGCATCATTGAGATGGGAGGCATGGGTGTTGTCGGAGAAGCAATCGTGCTCTTCTTCGGGGTCGTGCAGCAGCAGGCCGAGCTTCATGCGCTCGCCCGCCAGTTCCCCATAGGAAAGCGATCCCATGCCGGTCAGGATCGCCGCAATACCGGCCTTCGGATCGGCTTCGACGGCCTTGGTGGCTTCGCCGGAAGGCGCCCAGGCGGTTACCATCTCCTGCAGGTCCGTGACGAGCAGCGTCGAAGCGGCCTTCAGATAGGCAGCGCGGCGATCGCAATTGCCATTGGTGCAGTTCTTCGTGTCGAAATCCGTATAGGCTCGATTGCCGGCACCTGCCTTGGTGCCATTCAGGTCCTGGCCCCAGAGGAGGAATTCGATGGCGTGATAGCCGGTCGCCACATTGGCTTCGACTTCTCCGGCCTCGTGCAGTTTTTCCGAAAGAAGCTCTGGCGTGATCTTCGATGCGTCGATTTCCTCGCCATTGATCTTGATTTTGGGATTGGCGATCACATTGGCCACGTAGAGCGCGTTTTCGTCGCTTTCGGTGCCGTAGCCGGCGTCCACATAGTCGATCAGGCCTTCGTCCAGCGGCCAGGCATTGACCTTGCCTTCCCAGGCATCCACGATCGGGTTACCGAACCGGTAGACTTCCGTCTGCTGGTAAGGCACGCGGGACTTGATCCAGGCGGCGCGGGCAGCCTTCAGGGTTTCGTCACTCGGCGTGGCAATCAGCGCATCGATAGCCGCATCCAATGCCTTGGCCGTCGTCAGCGCGTCCTCAAACTTCGCCTCTGCCATGGCCGCGTAGTGCTTGAGCACGGCGGCCTGGTCGGTTGCGGCCTGCGCACCACCCGCGATGAACGCGGCTGAGCATGCGAGAAGTGCGACGACGGCGCGGAAACCGGCCTTGCGAGTCCCGGATTGATGGGTCCCAGATTGACGGATCATTGTCCCTCCTTTGACGCGGATGCGTCGGTCCATGAAGCCTCTGGCGACCTTCTTGGCGGAAAAACAAACTGGTGTCAAACTGTCCAGAATGACCTGACAGTCGTCATTTTTTGCGTCTGACCGATCAGTTGGCCCGGCGCATTCGGCAGAAGAAGAAGCCGTCGGTATCCGTGGTGGCGGGCGTCAGCGTGATCGTCCGTCCATCGCGGGAGTGGGGGTTGAGGCTCGCGGACTTGAAGCGCCGGGACCAACTATCGAGTGCCGGCTCGATCGAAAACTCCGGATGATCGCGGCAGAAGGCCTCGACCTGCGCTTCGTTTTCCTCAGGCAATAGGGAACAGGTCACATAGATCAGCGCGCCGCCGGGGCGAACGAAGGCGGCCGCCTCGCCAAGGGCTTCCTGCTGCTGCGCGGTTCTTTCCTGCAGGTTGCGCTGGTTCAGGCGCCATTTGGTGTCGGGCCGGCGGCGCCATGTGCCCGTACCGGTGCAAGGCGCATCGACGAAGACCAGGTCAAGCTTGTTGGCGAGCGGCGCCAGCGCCTTGGCGGCGTCATGGACCTGGACATTGTGGGTGCCGGCGCGCTTCAGGCGCTCGATGATCGGCGCCAGCCGCTTGCGATCCGTATCGAAGGCGTGGATCTGGCCCTTGTTGCCCATGGCGGCTGCCATGGCGAGCGTCTTGCCACCACCGCCGGCGCAATAATCCAGCACTTGGTCGCCTTCGCGCGGTTCGGCGAGTTCCGCGACGATCTGCGAACCCTCGTCCTGCACTTCGAACCAGCCTTTCTGGAAGGAAAGCTCCGCCGTGACATTCGGCAGGCGGGAAGCGCCTTCGCCGGCCGGGATGCGCATGCCATTGGAGGCAATGCGGGCGGCCTGGGCGCCTGCACGATCCAAGGCCTTCAGGACCTTCTCGCGGTTGGCCTTCAAGGTGTTGGCGCGCAAGTCGAGCGTCGGCCGGTTGGCCAACGCCTTGGCCTCGTCCAGCCAGTCCTCGCCAAAGGCGGTCTCGAAGGAGGCCTGGACCCAGTCCGGAATGTCGCCCTGAACGTGCAGCGGCGCGTCTTCGATCCGCCGCTCGGTAAATGCCTGCTGTTGCTGCGGGGTAAGTGGTGCGGGCGCATAGCTGTCGCCATCCAGCGCCGCGGCCATGCTTTCCAGCGTATAGCCCCATTGCCGCAGGAGCACGGCATGCGCCAGGGCGGCGGGGCTGTCATCGTCGATCAGATAGGCGTGGGAGAGTTTCATCCGCAGCGCGTCGTAGACGATGTTGCCGATCGCGGCACGATCGCCGGAGCCGGCAAACCGGTGGGACAGGCCCCAATCCTTCAACGCATCGGCGACGGGCCGTCGGCGTGTCTCGATATCGTCCAGAACCTCGATCGCTCCGGCCAGTCGCCCGCCCAAACGCATGTCATGCTCCCATCTGTCAAAGTCTGGGTGGTAAAGCCGAACGGTTCCGAGAGCAAGCGCTTAAGCGGTCGGGCCCGGCCTTTGGGCGACGGTTCAGCCGATGATTTCGTAGCAGACCTTGGCGTGACCGGAACGGACCATGCCGATGTTCTGGGCCGCGGCCTTGGAGAGATCGAGAACCCGGCCGCGAATGAAAGGACCGCGATCGTTGATCCGCACGACGACGCTCTTGCCGTTGTTGCGGTTGGTCACCTTGACCTTGGTTCCGAAGCGAAGGGTCTTGTGGGCCGCCGTCATGTTCGACGGGTTCATCCGTTCGCCGGAAGCTGTCTTTGAGTGAAGAGCATACCAGGAAGCGCCGCCGCAGGACGTTGCTGCATTTGCACTATGTGTTCCAAAAGTAGACAGAGCTGCAATTGTTACGACGGTGATAATAGAACGCTTTCTGATTTCCAATGCTACCGATCCATATTCTGTTGAGTGAGCCAAAATTTGCGTGGGGCTGCTTAAGCGAGGCAGAAAATGGCAGAAAAGTGCCGAATGTGATCACGGTATATTAATGAATAAAACATTCGTGATTGGCCGCGACGCCGCATGCCTTGCGGAGTCCCGGCTTCCAATAGAAAAAAGCGATTTGGAATCAGTCCGAAGCGTGTAGGCGCCCGGCGAGGCGACACTCGCCCCCGCGTTCACAAAAACACATCAGGAATATTTTTGCGCTCAGCCGAAATTGCTGCCCGAACCATGGAAAAATTCGGGCAGACGGCCAGCCTTAAGCGCAATTTCATACGCGCGGCTGAGCACCAGGCTTCGAAAAACGCCCGTTAGGCGGGGATGTTCCAGGTCCCGCTCTCAAGAAGCTGAGCGAGCGAAACGCGATAGTCCGGATACTGGAAGTTGAAACCGAGCCCCTTGATGCGGGCATTGGAGACCCGCTTGTTCTCGCCGTAGAAGGAGCGGGCCATGGGGCTGAGCTCGGCGGTTTCGAAGGGCTGTTCCGGTGGCGGCTCGACGCCCATCAGCCGTGCGGCCTCGGTGACGACATCCTGCGGCGGGGCCGGCTCGTCATCCGTGACGTTGAAGATGCCGCCTTGGACCCTGTCGGCGAGGAAGGCCGTGGCGCTGCCGATATCTTCGACCCGGATGCGATTGAACACCTGGTCCTTCTTAACCAGGCGGCGCGCCGTGCCATTGGAAATATTGATCAAGCCGTTGCGACCCGGTCCGTAAATGCCGGAAAGCCTGACAACGGCCAGTGGCAGGCCTGATTTGGCCGCCAGGTCTGCCCAGGCATTTTCGGCGTCGACCCGCTCGACGGACCGATCAGAGACCGGCCGACAGGGCGTGTCTTCATCAACCCAGGCGCCGCCGTGGTCGCCATAGACGCCGACGGTCGAGAGATAGCAGATCCAGCGCAGGGACGGCATGCGGTCCGTGAAATGGTCGGACAGCAGTCGCAGGAGCGGATCGCCGTCTTTTCCGGGGGCGATCGATTGGACGAGATGGGTGACCCCGGCCAGTTCCTCAATGACTTTTTCGGAGAGGGCGGTGCCGTCGAAAATCATCGGACGCGCGCCGGCGGCGGCAACGCCGGCGGACTTTTCGAACGTGCGTGTCGTCCCGCAAACCTCGGCACCCCGCGCAGCCAGAACCCGAGCGATTGCCTTGCCGGAATAGCCCGCACCAAAGATCATCGCCTTCATGTCCGCTCTCCCGCCATCCGCCATTCGTCCATCACCTCATCATCCGTCTCGCCTGCATGTTGTTCGCGCAAGCCGTTGAATTCCAATGGGTCCATCAGACGCGACAGCGCCCAGACCGCCATGGCGCGAACAACAGGCGAAGCATCTTGCAACAGCAATTTGCATGGTTCGACCAGAGACGCCAGCCCGGAATTGCCCGCCGCGATCAACACATTGCGCACGAAGCGGTTGCGGCCGATACGCTTGACCGGCGAGCCGGAAAAGAAGCTGCGGAACGCCGCATCGTCGAGCGTCATCAGGAAGGCAATATCGGGTTCGCGCAAGTCTTCCCGGGCCTTCAGCTTCATCTCGCGGGCCACGCTGGCAAACTTGTTCCAGGGGCAGGCGGCAAGACAGTCGTCGCAGCCATAGATCCGGTTGCCGAAGGCGGGCCGAAGCGCGGGATCGATGACCCCCTTGTGCTCGATGGTGAGATAGGAGATGCAGCGCCGCGCGTCGATCTGGTAGGGCGCCGGAAAGGCTGATGTCGGGCAGGCATCGAGGCAGGCGCGACAGCGTCCGCAATGATCCGCTTCCGCATCATCGATCGCAAGGTCCGCCGTGGTGAACAGACTGCCGAGAAAGAGCCAGGAGCCGAAGTCGCGGCTGACCAGATTGGTGTGCTTGCCCTGCCACCCCAGACCGGCGGCCGAGGCAAGCGGCTTTTCCATGACCGGGGCGGTGTCCACGAACACCTTCACATCGTCACCCGAGCGGGCGGCAAAGCGCGTGGCGATTTCCTTCAGCCTGCCCTTGATGATGTCGTGGTAATCACGATTGCGTGCATAGACCGAAATGGCGGCTTTTTCGGGCTGCTCCTGCAGCAGTCGGGGGTCATGGTCCGGACCGTAGTTCATGCCGAACATCACGACCGACCGCACGTCTCCCCACAGCGCCTGCGGGCTGGAGCGCCGTTCCATTGTCTCGGCCATCCATTCCATTGTGCCGTGGTGTCCGGCCGCGACAAAGGCCGACAGCCGCTCCCCGGCATTTGGGATGGCGTCCGGCCGGGTGACACGACAGAGGTCGAAGCCCTGGGCCACGGCCTCGGCCTTGATGAACTGGGTCAGGTCAAGCTTGCGCTTCTGGTCCTTGGTCGCGGCCTGCATGCCTGCCATGGCCGCCACCCGCTAGAAATCGAGATCGGCGTAATGCGACGCCGGGGTCAGGCCGCGGATGCGCTCTGCCAGCAACGGGCGGAAGGACGGCCTGGACTTCAGCCGCTGGTACCAATCCTTCACCACGGGCGCCTCGGACCATTCGATTTCGCCCATGTAGTCGAGCGCGGATATCGCAGCACCCGCGGAAAGATCGGCATAGCTCAGCCGGTCGCCGGCCAGCCACGGACGCGAAGCTGCAAGCCAACTCAAGTACTTAAGGTGCTGGCGGATATTGCTGCGGGCCATGCGCAGCACCTTGGAATCGGGCGCGCCGCCGCCCAGGCCGTTGGGGATCTGCAGTTTGTGCACGCGCTCGCGCACCAGTGGCCGGGTAACATCCTGCTCCATCTTCTGCAGGAACCACTCGACCAGTCGCCGGATTTCAGCCCGCTGGAACGGGTCTTCTGCCAACAGGCGCCGGTCGCGTTTGAGCACGCCATGGGTCTCGTCGAGAAACTCCGAGATCACGGTGGCGCCACAGAGCGCGCGCATGTTGTCATCGACATAGACGGGCAGCGTGCCCGCCGGATTGATGGTCAGGAATTCGCGCCGTTTTTCCCAAGTTTGCTCTTCCACGAGATCGGCCTGGTAACCGTATTCGGAAAGCACCAACCGGATGAACCGGGACGCGGTGGACATGGGATGATGATACAAGGTAGGCATTATAACTGAATTCTCTGATTGCTTTTCGCGCTATTGCACTGCAGCGCGTCTCGGCCGCTGGCCAGCGCGTCGGCTTCCAAGCTATAGGTGCTTGGCCCACTGAATACAAGGGAACCGGACTCCCAGCCGTTTCTCGCCTGACAAGGACCCCCCATGGATATCCACTCCATACTCTCGGCACTTCTGCTCGGCGTCATCGAAGGATTGACGGAATTCATTCCTGTTTCCTCGACCGCCCATATCCTTCTGGCCGGCCATTTTCTCGGCTTTCAATCTCCCGGCAATACATTTGCCGTTCTGGTGCAGCTCGGCGCGATCCTCGCGATCCTCAGCGTCTATGCCCACAAACTCATCTCGATCGCGGTCTCCCTGCCGAGCAATCCGCAAAGCCGACGCTTCGTCGTTTCGGTCCTGCTCGGCTTCCTGCCTGCGGCCGTGATCGGCGCTATCGCCCACGACTTCATCAAAACAGTGCTGTTCGAGACGCCGGTGCTGATCTGCGTCGTTCTGATCCTCGGCGGCTTCGTGCTGCTCGGCATCGACAAATACGCGTTCAAGAAGCCCGGCACCGCCGCACGTGAACAGGGTATCCGCCTTCTGGTCATCGACCGCATCAAGGCGACGCCCATCTATACCGACGTGATGAACTATCCCTATTCCCTGGCCTTCAAGATTGGCCTTTGCCAGTGTGTCGCCATGATCCCCGGCACGTCCCGTTCGGGCGCCACGATTGTCGGCGCCCTGCTTTTGGGAACAGACAAGCGTTCGGCCGCGGAATTCTCGTTCTTCCTCGCTATGCCGACCATGGTCGGCGCGTTCACGCTCGATCTCTACAAGAACAGGCATCTGCTGACCTTCGACGACGTCACCGTCATCGGTGTCGGCTTCATCGCAGCCTTCATCTCCGCGCTGATCGTCGTGCGCGCCCTGCTCGATTTCGTCTCGAAACGCGGCTACGCACCCTTCGCCTGGTGGAGAATAGGTGTCGGCACGATCGGTCTGATCGCCCTGCTCATCGGATTTTAAGGATTGGGACTTCGAATAGGCCGGAGGGACTGAAAGGTTCGTCCGGCTCTCAATATGTGGCCAGCAAGCGCGATCTTGCTGGCCCTTTTGCTTAGCGGCTGGCTTCTGCGAAACCGGTGCTGCAGGGATCGACGCCATAGGCCGGCGCGCAATTGCCCTTGCCGGCGGCGACCGTGTTCGGCGCCATGAAGGATCCGGCCAGGATCACGATAGCTGCACACGCAAAGAAAAGGGCGATGGATTTACCCATGAAGAATGCTTCCTCAGATCATTAAGTGGCGCCGTTTGATCGGCGCGAGGGCGTGTTTACGCAGTACGAACGGGAACTTCAATAGCGCAGGCTTGCTGAATCCGCGGTTAACGAGACTTGGTCAGGCCTGCGATATTTGTGCAACGTTGAGACGCACAATTTGTTCCAAACAAGGCGGAAATCAGGCGGCTTTGCCGGTTCCCGTGAACTGCCCGTGTGGCCGGTACTGGACGAGATAGGAAGGAAGAATCGATTCCATCAGAGATGGCGTGATGCCCATGCCTTCCAGCGTCAGTCCCTCGGCAATCGCTGCCTGCGAGACGACATTGTCCTTCTTCAGGAGCGTCACCTGGTCGCTTGTCAGGGGAGGCGTGACGAAGGGCACCAGCGATGCGACGCTGCCGATCAGCGATGCGAGGGAGAAGGGGAGCGGCAGAAGCACCTTCTCGCGGCCGACGACGCGGAGCATGATCTCGAGACATTCGCGGAAGCTCACAACCTCGCGGCCGCCCAGTTCATAGGTCTTGCCGGCCAGGAGCTTGCCATCGACGCTGCGGGCAACGGCCTCGGCGACATCCTCGACATAAACAGGCTGGAACTTGGTTTTCCCGCCGCCAACCAGGGGCAGGGCCGGCGCAATGCGTGCCATCGCGGCAAACTTGTTGAAGAAGCCGTCTTCCGGTCCGAAGACGATCGAGGGGCGCAGGATAATGGCGTCCGGCAGGATCTGGCGAATGGCGTTTTCCGCCTTGCCCTTGCTCGCGGCATAGATGGACTGAGAATTGGCATCGGCGCCGATGGCTGAGATATGGGTGAGGCGTGCGCCTTGGGCGCGCGCGGCTTCCGCTACGGCCCGGGCGCCGAAGTCCTGCACCGCATCGAAGCTGTTGCGGCCGCTTTCAAACAGGATACCGACGCAGTTGACGACGTGGCTTGCGCCTTCCACCGCGCGATCGACCGAGTTGCGATAGCGCAGATTGGCCTGGACGAAAGAGATCTGGCCGACATTGCCCAGCGGCTGCAGGAATCCGGCGAGATCAGGCCGACGGACCGCAACACGAATGCGATAGCCGCGCTTGGCCAGCGCCCTGACCACATGACGGCCAACGAAGCCCGATCCTCCGAACACGGTGACGAGCGGCGGAAGGTTCGACAAGGTCATGGGAGCGCTCCTGGGTCTATGGGCGGTATGGTCTAACTGCGGTTCTTAGCCGAATCGCAGCGTGACTGGAAGTGGTGAACAATCAATGTTGCCCAGGCTGCGTCAGTCGGTCCCGCAGCCCCAAGGCAATCGGGATCAGACGCCGGCGACGACGATCATCTCGGCATCGGCGACTTCCTGGCGGATCTTCGCGGCGATCTGGTATTCCGGCGAGTTGTAGCAGTCGACGGCGGCCTGGGCCGAGGGGAATTCGATGACCACGTTGCGTCCGCGGGCAACGCCTTCGAGCACCGTCAGCTCACCGCCGCGCGCCAGAAAGGTCGCACCGTATTTCTCGAAAGCCGGCTTTGCTGCCGCAACGTAGTCCTTGTAGCGCTCCGCATCGCGGACATCCACGCGGGCAATCCAGTATCCCTTGGCCATCTTGTTTCTCCCTGCAGCCTGTTGTTGCAAGCGCCGTTACAGGGCGCCGTTCATTTCCTCGAGAATGGCGCGAGCGGCAGCCTTCGGATCGCCAGCTTTGACGATGGGACGGCCCACCACCAGATGGCTTGAACCGGCCTTCAAGGCGTCGCCCGGCGTCATCACCCGCTTCTGGTCGCCGGCATCGGCGCCGGCGGGACGAATACCGGGGGTAACGATCGCCATATCAGGACCGACGATCGGCCGCACGGCCTTCGATTCCTCCGCCGAACAGACCACGCCTCCCATGCCGGCAAGCCGCGCCTGCTCGGCGCGCTTCAGGACCAGGGTGTGCGGATCATATTCATATCCCGCCTCGGAGAGGTCCTGCTCATCCATGGAGGTGAGCACGGTGACGCCCAGCAGGCAGAGGTCGGAGCCCTGCGCCGCCTTGACGGCGGCCCGCATCGCCTTGGGATAGGCATGCAGCGTCAGCATCGACATGCCCATCTTTGCGATATTTTCGACAGCCGAAGCGACGGTATTGTCGATATCGAGCAGCTTCATGTCGAGGAAGATCTTCTTGCCGTCCTGGGCCAGTTCGCGGGCAAATTCCAGGCCGCCGGCAAAAGCCAGCTGGTAGCCGATCTTGTAGAAGAGAATATCGTCGCCAAGCGTCGAGACCAGTTTTGACGCCGTTCCGGTGTCCGGCACGTCAAGTCCGACGATCAGCCTTTCGCGTGCATCCATTGCTCAACGCCCCGCCAAGTTTCCATCGGTGTCCAGTCGCATAGGACGGAATGGTCTGCAAGGGAGAAGGCAAAAAGATTGCCGCCGCCGCCGGGCTGATCATAGGCCCGTGAAGCCGGCCGCTTTTCCAAATGACATTTCAACAGCGTGCCGACACCGCCATGGCCAACGAAGGCAATAGGCGAGGCCCTGTCATGATCGCCAAGCGTCGACATGACCGCAGAGACGATACGGGCTTGGGCATCGATGGCCCGCTCCCAGCCTTTGAAGCTCTCATGCGGATGGGCGAAAAACCAGTCGGCGGCCTTCTCGAATTCCGGTGGCGGCAGAAATCCGGTCGCAGAGCGATCGTTCTCATGCATGACGTCCACTGTCTCGAAGGGAATACCCGCAGCCTTGGCCAGTATGTCGGCTGTCTCGACAGCCTTCACTTCCGCGCTGGAGACTATGCGTTTCAGGTTAGACACCCAGGGCAGCAAGGCCGTTTCGATTGTCCGCGCCCGCCCCAGGTCGGAAAGACCCCATTGGGGAACCGGCACATCAGGGTCGATCGCCACCTGCGGATGGGTGATATAGATTGCGAACATGGCGGCTCCCGAAAGCGGATCAGCCGCGACGATAGATCCAGAGCTGGGCCGGCGGGATATTGCGGATCATGAAGTCGAAATGCTGGATGTGATAGCTCTCGGGCTTCGGCGCAATTGGCGAAACCGGGCCATAGGAAAACTGGATCACCGGCCGGCCAACGGGTAGACGATCCAGCAGGTCTTCCAAGAGTTTGATGCGCATGGCCATCGGGAAGTTCAGGAGCGGTATCCCGGACACGACGGTCTGGAACTTGATGTCGCCCAGAGGCGCCAGCGTCCGCGTCAGGTCGAAGGCATCGCCATGGATGAACTTGACGCCCGGAAAGTCCTCGACAAGGCGGCTATGAAAATCGGCGGAATATTCGATGGCCACCAGCTTTTCCGGGGCAACGCCGCGCTCCAGGATCGCCTTGGTGATGACGCCGGTGCCAGGCCCCAATTCGAGCACCGGAAGATCCGAGGTGAGGTCGATGACGCTCGCCATGCGCCGGGCGGTATAGATTGACGTCGGAGCAATCGCGCCAACGGTTTTCGGGCCGTTGAGCATGCCTTTTATAAAGCGAATTTCGTTATCGAACTTCTGGCTAATATGCCTCTTCAAGCGAACTGCCATGTCGCGTGCTGCCGATCATTGAAAAACAGTGATGAAATCTAACACCCATGTTGTTTTCATTTGCCGCAAAAACAAGGCGGCCGATTAAAAATTCGTTGCTTGCGCACCATTATCAGACGCGCATCGGCATCAGGACATAGAGCGCGTCATCGCCCGCCGTGTCGCGGATCAGGGTCGGCGAGCCCGCATCGGCCAGCAGGAAGATCGCATCGTCGCCGGAAAGCTGGCCCGTGATATCAAGGAGATACTTGGCGTTGAAGCCGATTTCCATCGGATCATGGTCATAGCCGACGGCAACTTCTTCCGTCGCGCTGCCAGAATCCGGGTTGTTGACGGTCAGCGTCAGATGCCCGTCAGACAGGGCGAGCTTGACCGCACGGCCGCGTTCGGACGAGATCGTCGAGACGCGGTCGACCGCCTGGGCGAAGGTCGAGCAATCCACGCGCATTTCCTTGTCATTATTGGCAGGGATGACGCGTTGGTAATCGGGGAACGTCCCGTCGATCAGCTTTGATGTGATGACGACCGAGCCGATGGTCAGGCGGATCTTGGCATCCGACAGTTCGAAGGTCACGACCGTGTCGGGATTTTCCATCAGCTTCTGGAGTTCGCCGACGGTTTTGCGCGGGATGATGATGCCCGGCATGCCTTCCGAACCGGATGGCGCCTCCACGTCGGCACGGGCCAGCCGGTGGCCGTCGGTGGCGACAGCGCGCAGCTTCAGCGCATTCTTGCTCTCGATCGTGTGGAGGAAGATGCCGTTCAGGTAGTAGCGGGTTTCTTCCGTCGAGATCGCAAATTGCGTGCGGTCGATCAACATCTTGAAGTCGCTGGCCTTCAGCCGGAAGGAATGGCTGAAGGTGCCCGCGTTCAGGTCTGGGAAATCGGCTTCCGACAGGCATTGCAGCGAAAACTTGGAGCGACCGGAGGCGACCGTCATCGAACCGCCATCGGGCGTCGTCGACAACAATACTTCGGCGCCATCGGGCAGCTTGCGGACGATTTCATAGAGAAGGTGGGCGGGCACCGTGGTGGCGCCGGCCTGTTCCACGTTCGCGGGCGTGGCCTCGGTAATTTCGAGATCGAGGTCGGTCGCCTTCATGTCAAGGCTCACCCCATCGGCACGCAGCAGCACGTTCGAGAGGATCGGGATCGTATTCCGGCGCTCGACCACGCGATGCACATGGTTCAGCGACTTCAGAAGATTGGACCGCTCAAGAGTAAGACGCATGGAGGCTACCGCTTTCGACCTGGACGGCCCTTATATGTGGACCGTCACGATATTCTCAACCGGCCATGATCAGGCCGGACAATGTGGACGGGCAAAATGGCAGCAAACAGGACCCAAATGCAAGGCCCTCGGTGCCAACATAAGGACAAACATCCCCGGCTTTTCCGTCCTGGGTGCCGGGGCCGGCCTTGCCGTGCCGATGCCGCTGGCCCATAAAGTGCTCGAGTGAGCCCCCATGGGCTTCTTGCTGAACAGACGGGACATGCTGATGACTGCCGCGCCGCGGACCTATCGCCTGAACGACACGGTTGTGACGGCCCGCCCCCTGGAAGCCGCGCTTTACCTGGTGGCGACCCCGATCGGCAATCTCGGCGACATCACCCTGCGCGCCCTGGAGACGCTGGCGGGCGCGGATGTGCTCGCATGCGAGGATACCCGCGTGACCCGTGTGCTTCTGGATCGCTACGGCATACAGACAAGGCCCTATGCCTATCACGAATATAATGCCGACGAGGTGGGGCCGAAGCTGATCGAGGCGCTGGCCAATGGCAAATCGGTGGCGCTGGTTTCCGATGCGGGTACGCCGCTGGTCTCCGACCCCGGCTATCGCCTCGGCCAATTGGCGCTCAACAACGGGCACCGGGTGGTGCCGATCCCCGGTGCATCTGCACCGCTTGCCGCGCTGGTGGGATCGGGCCTGCCAAACGACGCCTTCTTCTTCGCAGGCTTCCTGCCAACCAAGGACAAGGCGCGGCGCGATCGCCTCGATGCGCTGAAGGCGGTGCCGGCAACGCTTATCTTTTTTGAATCACCCCATCGCGTCGGCGCAACGCTCGCGGCGGCTGCCGAGGTGCTGGGCGCTCAGCGTCCCGCCGCCGTCTGCCGGGAACTGACCAAGACCTTCGAGGAGTTCCGGCGCGGAACCCTCGAGGACCTGTCACAATATTATGATGACGAGCGGGTGGTGAAGGGCGAGATCGTCATCGTCATCGGCCCGCCACTGGCCGAAGAGCCGATGGAGGATGGGGCCGTCGATGCCCTGCTGGCGGAGCTGGTTCGTGATCTTCCGGCGGCAAAGGCGGCGGCTGAGGCCTCGCGCCGCACCGGGCTTGCGAAGAAGGACCTGTATCAGCGGCTGCTGGCGATGAAGGACGGCACGCGTGGCGCGACCTGAAGGCGCAGACCCCAGCAGACGCAAGGCTGAGCGTCAGGGCCACAGGGCGGAATATGTCGCCGCCCTCTACCTTATGCTGAAAGGCTATCGCATCCTGGCTCTTCGCCACCGGACTAGGCTTGGCGAAATCGATATCATCGCCCGCAAGGGCAGCGTGGTCGCTTTCGTCGAAGTGAAGGCGCGGCGCGATGCCGCAAGCTCGGTCGATGCGGTCACCGCCGCCTCCCAGCGCCGGATCCGTGCGGCGAGCGACTTATGGCTGGCCAAGCAGAAGGACGCCCATCTCCTGACCCAACGCTACGATATCCTGGCCGTGGCACCCTTCGCCTGGCCCAGGCATTTTCCCGACGCGTTCTGATCCTCACAACGGCAGGCACGAAGAGGAATAGTTTTGCGTTGCACAGCTGTGCTTTGTAACAAAAGTGACATCAAACTATTAATTTGGCGTCACATGCAGCCACTAATGCAATCCTCACCCCAATTCTGGCGGAGAGGATTTTACCATGTTCAAGAAACTTTCCATGGCCGCTATGGCCCTTGGTCTGTCGGCATCGTCCACGCTGGCCGCAACCGAAATCGCCTGGTGGCATGCCATGGGCGGCGAACTCGGCGCCAAGCTTGAAGAGATCGTTGCCGGCTACAATGCCTCGCAGGACAAGTACAAGATCGTTCCGACCTACAAGGGCTCCTATGCCGAGACCATGACGGCTGCCATCGCTGCCTTCCGCGCCGGCGAGCAGCCCGCCATCGTCCAAGTCTTCGAAGTCGGCACCGGCACGATGATGGCCGCCAAGGGCGCCGTCTACCCGGTCTACGAACTGATGAAGGATGCTGGCGCCAAGTTCGATCCGAAGGAATACCTGCCGGCCGTCGTCGGCTATTACACCGACACCGACGGCAACATGCTGTCCATGCCGTTCAACTCTTCGACCCCGATCCTCTACTACAACAAGGACGTCTTCAAGAAGGCCGGCCTGGATCCGGAAGTCGCGCCGAAGACCTGGGCTGATGTGGAAGCCTTCTCCAAGAAGATCATGGAGTCAGGCGCTGCCAAGTGCGGCTTCACGACCGGCTGGATCTCCTGGGTACAGCTGGAAAACCTCTCGGCCTGGCACAACCAGCCGATCGGCACGCTTGAAAACGGCTTCGGCGGCACCGACAGCAAGCTGACCGTCAATGGCCCGGTTCAGGTCAAGCATTGGGAAAACCTGAAGAAGTGGCAGGATGCTGGCGTGTTCCAGTATGGCGGCCCGGCCGGCGGCAATGATGCGCCTCCGAAGTTCTACAGCCAGGAATGCGCCATCTACATGAACTCGTCTGCTTCCCGCGCTGGCGTTATCGCCAATGCCAAGGACTTCCAGGTCGGCTACGGCATGCTGCCCTACTACGAAGACGTGAAGGGCGCTCCGCAGAACTCCATCATCGGTGGCGCAACGCTGTGGGTCCTGAAGGGCCGCAACGAGGAAGAATACAAGGGTGTAGCGGATTTCTTCACCCACCTCGCATCTGCCAAGGTTCAGGCTGACTGGCACCAGTTCTCCGGCTACCTGCCGATCACCACGGCTGCCTATGAACTGTCCAAGTCCGAAGGCTACTACGAGAAGAACCCCGGCTCCGACGTCTCGATCAAGCAGATCACGCTGAACGCACCGACCGAAAATTCCAAGGGTCTGCGCTTCGGCAACTACGTCCAGATCCGCGCCGTCATCGACGAGGAGTTCCAGGAACTGCTGTCGGGCAAGAAGACCGCCCAGCAGGCCCTCGACACCCTGGTCGAGCGTGGCAACAAGCTGATCGCCGACTTCGCAGCCGCCAACTGAGCCCTGCGCTCCAGGAAATAAGGAGGTCCGCGTCGTCAGACGCGGGCCTCCTCACATCCGCCCCCTGGATTTTCCGATGCAAACCAAGCGCGCCATCTTCAACAGCCGTCTTCTGCCCTATCTGCTGCTTGCGCCGCAGTTGGCGATCACGCTGACCTTCTTCATCTGGCCGGCGGGTCAGGCGTTCTGGCAATCCTTCCTGCGCGAGGACGCCTTTGGCCTTTCGACGGCCTTTGTCGGTCTTGCGAACTATGTCGAACTGTTCGAGGACCCGCGCTACCTGGCCTCCCTTCAGGTGACGGTGGTGTTTTCCGTCAGCGTCGCTTTCCTGTCGATCTGCCTGTCCCTGCTCCTGGCCATCGCCGCCGATCGCATGATCCGCAGCGCGCGTCTCTATACGACGCTGCTGGTATGGCCCTATGCCGTGGCGCCGGCCGTGGCGGGTACCCTCTGGTGGTTCATGTTCAATCCGACCATCGGCATCATGCCCTATCTGCTGCGTGGCATGGGCTATAACTGGAACCACAGTCTCGATGGCACCGATGCCATGATCCTCGTGGTGCTGGCCGCCACCTGGAAGCAGATTTCCTACAATTTCCTGTTCTTCCTGGCTGGCCTCCAGGCCATTCCGCAATCGCTGCGTGAGGCGGCCGCCATCGATGGCGCCGGACCGGCCAAGCGCTTCTTCACGATCGTATTCCCGCTTTTGTCGCCCACCACCTTTTTCCTGCTGGTGGTCAACGTGGTCTACACCATGTTCGACACCTTCGCGGTCATCCATTCCACCACCGAAGGCGGGCCATCGCAGGCGACCAACATCCTCGTCTACAAGGTCTACCAGGACGGCTTCATCGGCCTCAATCTCGGCTCTTCCGCTGCCCAGTCCGTCGTGCTGATGGGCATCGTCATCATACTCACCTTCGTGCAGTTCCGCTTCATCGAGCGGCGCGTGGAATATTGAGGGTCCATCATGGTTGAACACAGACCCATCCTGACGCTGCTCGCGCATCTGGTGCTGATCATCGGCGTCGTCATCGTCGCCTTTCCGGTCTACCTGGCCGTCATCGCCTCGACGCGCGGGCCGAACGACTTCATGACCGGCGTGCTGCCCATGCTGCCCGGTCCCCATGCCCTCAGCAACTACTGGAGCATGCTGACGACGGGCATGACCACGTCAGGCGCGCCGCCGCTCGGGCCGATGATGCTGAATAGCCTCGCCATGGCGCTCATCATCGCCATCGGCAAGATCGTCATCTCGATCACCTCGGCCTTTGCTATCGTCTATTTCCGGTTCCCGCTGCGGCAGCTCGCCTTCTGGATCATCTTCATCACGTTGATGCTGCCGGTCGAGGTGCGCATCGTGCCGACCTTCAAGGTCGTGGCCGATCTCGGGCTGCTGAACTCCTATGCCGGTCTGTCGATCCCGCTCATTGCCTCGGCGACCGCTACCTTCCTGTTCCGGCAGTTTTTCCTCACCGTGCCTGAGGAACTGATGGAGGCCGCACGGGTCGATGGCGCCGGGCCGATGAAGTTTTTCCGCGATATTCTGCTGCCGCTGTCGCGCACCAATATCGCGGCGCTGTTCGTCATTCTCTTCATCTATGGCTGGAACCAGTATCTCTGGCCGATGCTGGTGACGACCGACAGTGGCTACTACACGATCGTAATGGGCATCAAGCGCATGGCCGACGTGGCCGATGCCGTGCCCCAATGGAATATTGTGATGACGGCGGCCGTGCTCGCCATGCTGCCCCCCGTGCTGGTGGTGGTGGTGATGCAGCGGTTGTTCGTCAAAGGTCTCGTGGAAACGGAGAAGTAACATGGCGGCCATCGAACTTGGCGGTGTCGGCAAGGTCTATACGGGCGGCGTGAAAGCCGTGAGCGGCGTGTCGATTTCGATCCGTGATGGGGAATTCATCGTGCTCGTCGGGCCATCGGGTTGCGGAAAGTCCACCCTGCTCAGGATGGTGGCCGGTCTGGAAACCATCTCCGAAGGCACGGTTTCCATTGATGGCCGCGTCGTCAACCAGATGGAACCGGCCGACCGCGACATCGCCATGGTGTTCCAGAACTACGCGCTCTATCCGCATATGAGCGTCTATGACAACCTGGCCTATGGCCTGCGCAACCGCAAGACGCCGAAGGCCGAGATCGAGGCGCGCGTCGCGGAAGCCGCCCGCATGCTGGAGATCGAACCCTATCTGCAGCGCAAGCCGAAGGCCCTCTCCGGCGGCCAGCGCCAGCGCGTTGCCATGGGCCGCGCCATCGTGCGCAAGCCCGCGGCCTTCCTGTTCGACGAACCTCTCTCGAACCTCGATGCCAAGCTGCGCGTGACCATGCGCGGCGAAATCCGCAAGCTGCAGCGGCGGCTCGGGACGACGGCGATTTACGTCACCCACGACCAGCTGGAAGCCATGACGCTGGCGGATCGCCTGGTGGTGCTGAATGCCGGCGAAATCGAGCAGATCGGCACGCCGCTGGAGGTCTATCACCGCCCTGCATCCACCTTCGTCGCGAGCTTCATCGGCGCCCCGGCGATGAACCTGCTCAAGGGCGATGTCGAGGGCTCCCGCCTGACCCTTGGACCTGCGACCATCGAGCTTGGAACCTCCATCGCCGTCAACGGTCCTGTTACGGTCGGCCTGCGTGCGGAAGATCTGAGCGACCGCCGCGATCTGACCAGGAGCGTCGCCGACCTGCCGTTCCAGGTCGACTATGTCGAAGAACTCGGCGCCAACAGGCTGGTGCATGGCACGCTGGGCGACCAGCCGCTGACCGCGGTGCTGCCGCTGGCCGCGGAAATTACCGGCCACATGCATCTCGGCATCGCGCCGGATCGGCTGCACTTCTTCGATGCGGCCAAGGGCAAGCGCATCGAAACACCCTTTAACCGTGATGTCGAGGCAGCAACGGTCAGCCTGGCCCTAGCCGAGACGCTCAACTGACGGCGGTCGCTAGCATTTCGTTCACGTTGTATCGATTTGGTTCATGCCGCTACCCAAGGGCGTGAACCTGACGTTTACCCGCATCCGATATCTCCTTCAGATCGTTGGATACCGAGGGTGATGTCATGCCTGTAAAAATGATTTTCCTGGGCGTGGTTGGTCTGATGGCGATGCGTCGCCGTGATCAGGCTGTCGAGGCACAGGCGCCGGATCCCGTCGTCGCGAGCCACGTGGACCGCCTGGCGCTGAAATCGGCTCCGATCAATCCCGAATGGGTGCTTGCGGGAAATCCTGTCGCCCGTGCCGCCGATCACTCCCAAAGTAGCGACGAGGCCGGCGTGACCGCCTTGTGGGACTGCACCGCGGGCGAGTTCCGCTGGTTCTTCCACTGGGACGAGACGGTGATCATCCAGGAAGGCGAGGTCCAGGTGACGGCGGAGGACGGCTCCGTCCGGGTGCTGAGAGCCGGTGACATCGCCTATTTCCGCCACGGCACCTGGTCGACCTGGAAGATCGATAGCTATGTGCGCAAGATCGCCTTCCTGCGCAAACCCTTCCCGGAACCGCTCGCCACGCTGTTCAAGATCCGCAATGCCATGCGGCAGAAGAGCTTTGCGGCGCTAAGCGGCTGACGCTGAAGCCACACGCAGAAAAATTGAGCCAGGCCGCCGTTGCCATCGCCAGGCCGTCGGCCTAAATCTCTGCTGCTTTTAACCGAGGGGCAGGCAATGGCGAAAATCAAGAATGTTGCGATCCAGATGGATCACGTCTCCACGATCAACATCGCGGGAGATTCGACCTTTGCCATGAGCCTCGAAGCCCAGGCCCGCGGCTACAACCTGTTCCATTACACCCCGAACCAGCTGTCGCTGCGGGACGGCAAGGTGATCGCAACCGTCGAGCCGATGACGCTGCGCGATGTGAAGGGCGATCATTTCACGCTCGGCGCGCCCGAGCGCATCGACCTCTCGACCATGGATGTAGTGCTGCTGCGCCAGGACCCTCCATTCGACATGGCCTATATCACCTCGACCCATCTGCTGGAGCGCATCCACCCCAAGACGCTTGTGGTCAACGATCCCGCCTGGGTCCGCAACTCGCCGGAAAAGATCTTCGTCACCGAGTTTGCCGACCTCATGCCGAAGACGCTGATCACCCGCGATCCCCAGGAGATTGCCAGCTTCCGGGCCGAGATGGGCGATATCATCCTGAAGCCGCTTTACGGCAATGGCGGGGCAGGGGTGTTCCACTCTACGCGCGACGACCGCAACATGTCGTCGCTGCTGGAAATGTTCAGCCAGATGTTCCGCGAGCCTTTCATCGCCCAGGAATACCTGCCTGATGTGCGCAAGGGCGACAAGCGCATCATCCTGGTCGATGGCGAGCCTGTCGGTGCCATCAACCGCGTGCCGGCGGAGCACGATGCACGTTCCAACATGCATGCCGGCGGCACGCCGATGCCGACGGAACTGACAGCGCGCGAAAAGGAAATCTGTGCCCGGATCGGACCGGCGCTGCGCGAGCGCGGTTTCCTGCTGGTCGGCATCGATGTCATCGGCAACTACATGACCGAGATCAACGTGACTTCCCCCACCGGCATTCGCGAGGTCAAGAAATTCGGCGGCGCCGATATCGCAGCCTTGCTGTGGGATGCCATTGAAAAGAAACGCGCCTGAGCCGTCGGAAGGCCATGAACCCGGTTTGTTCCGTGTGCTCAACCTGATGCAACCATAGACGGAAATTTGTTCCGTTATTGTTCTTGTTTTCTGCCGTATTCCGTGCCAATCTTCAACCGGTAACCCGCGAGAGATGTATTTCGTGGCCCTGATGGGACGGATGGGGGCAGGCAATGGTAGCGCGTGTCAGTACGGTTGCATTCCAGGGCATCGAGGGCGTGCCCGTCGATGTTCAGGTCATGGTGGCGCCCGGCAAGATCGGGATGCAGATCGTCGGTCTGCCCGACAAGGCCGTGGCCGAAAGCCGGGAGCGGGTGCAGGCGGCCCTGCACGCCTCGGGACTGGTGCTTCCACCCAAGCGGGTGACCATCAATCTGGCACCGGCAGACCTGCCCAAGGAAGGCTCGCATTTTGACCTTCCGATCGCGCTCGGCCTGATGGCGGCCTTAGGCGCCATTCCGGCGGATGCGCTGGCGGACTTCGTGGTAATCGGTGAGCTTAATCTCGACGGCAGCATTGCCGCCGTTGCCGGTGCCCTGCCGGCGGCGATCGGCGCCAATGCCCTAGGCAAAGGCCTGATATGCCCCGCCGAAAGCGGGCCGGAAGCGGCCTGGGCCGGCGAGGGCATGGATATACTGGCGCCGCGCAGCCTGATTGCGCTGGCCAACCATTTCCGCGGCACGCAGGTCCTGTCGCGGCCGGTGCCGGCCGTGCGGGCGTCGCCGGCCAATCTGCCAGACCTCGCCGATATCAAGGGCCAGGAAAGCGCCAAGCGCGCGCTTGAAGTCGCCGCGGCTGGAGGACACAACCTGCTGATGGTTGGCCCTCCTGGCTCGGGCAAATCAATGCTGGCGGCCAGGCTGCCATCCATCCTTCCAACGCTTTCGCCGACGGAACTGCTCGACGTCTCGATGATCCATTCGGTCGCGGGGCAACTATCCGGCGGCAAGCTTTCGGACCGCAGGCCGTTCCGCACCCCGCATCACTCCGCCACCATGGCGGCGCTGGTCGGCGGCGGATTGCGGGCAAGGCCAGGCGAGGCATCGCTCGCCCATCACGGCGTGTTGTTTCTGGATGAGCTTCCGGAATTCCAGCCGCAGGTGCTCGATGCGCTGCGCCAACCGTTGGAGACGGGGGAATGCATCATCGCGCGGGCCAATCACCGGGTCAGTTATCCCGCGAGTTTCCAGTTGATCGCGGCGATGAACCCCTGCCGCTGCGGCATGGCCGGCGAACCGGGCCAGACCTGCGCCCGCGGCATCCGCTGCGCCGCGGACTACCAGGCGCGCATATCGGGACCGATGATGGATCGCATCGATATCCGCATCGACGTACCGGCGGTAACGGCCGTCGATCTCATCAGGCCGATGCCGGCAGAGCGTAGCGCGGATGTCGCGCGCCGCGTCGAGCGAGCCCGCGAGCGGCAGCGCGAACGGTTCCAGGCACTCGATATTCCCGGCATCGCGCTGAATGCCCGCGCGCCGACCTCGATGATCGAGGCGCTGGCCGAGCCCGATGCGGGGGCCTTGCAACTGCTCCGCGACGCGGCCGAAAAATTCCGCTTCTCCGCCCGTGGCTATCATCGGGTCCTGAAGGTGGCGCGAACGCTGGCGGATCTCGATGGATCGGAGAAGCTCGGACGGATCCACCTCGCCGAGGCGATCTCCTATCGCATCCCCTCGGACCGACTGATGGCGGTCGCCTGAAGGCCGGCAGTTCGAAGCGCTGCGAGTACGGTCAGCTTTAGCCCTATTTTATGCCGGGATTGAGGGATGACAAAGGCAAGTACAGCGTGACCTCGGCACCCTCACTGGGGAATTCGCTGACGGACCTGCCCTGTGCTGTCGCCAGAAGCCGGGTCAGCAGGGTGGAGCCAAAGCCCTGGTTCATGCCCTGAGGCGCGGCAGGTGGCGGACCGCCGCGTTCCGTCCAGGCAATCCGGATTGCCGGCTCTTCGTTCTGCTGATCCTCCCACGACCAGCGAACGCTGACCGTGCCGTCGGGAACCGAGAGAGCGCCGTATTTCGCGGCATTGGTGCCGAGCTCATGAAGGATGAGGCTCAGGATGATTACCGCCTGGCCGCTGACCGCAGTCTTCGGGCCTTCGAGGCTGAGGCGTGCCGTGCCAACGAGCCCAAAAGGCTCGAGCGCCTGCACGATCACAGCCTCCAAGGTCGCTTCCTCGTCCTCGCCGAGGCCGCGCAGCAGGAGATTCGACCGGCCCATGGCGCTCAGCCGCTCGCGCAAGCCCTTGGCCAGATCCTCGGGGCTGGAGGCGTGTTTGACCGAGAGATTGATGACCGCATTCATGGCGGCAAAGATGTTCTTCAGGCGGTGGTCGAGTTCTCGTGCCATCACCTCGCGCTCATCCGCCATGCGCTGGTTCTCCGCGCGGGCTTCAGATTCGGCCCGGTAGGCCTTCATGACGAGAAAGATCAACAGCAGGTCCGTGATCACCACGAACAGATACAGCGACATGGCCAGCAAGGCGCCGAATGTCGGTTCGAGAGAATGATACGGCGGTATGAAATAGTACCAGGATGCGAAAAACGACAGGAAAGCCACCAGGATTCCCTGGCGTACGCCGAACACGAAGCCGGTGATCACCACGGCCGGAAAGAACGTAACGTAAGGGAAGCCGGCCAGCATATAGGGGTCGAGCCAAAGCCGCGATACCAGCGCAATGGCGAAAATCGCCAGGCTGTAAAGGTAGCTCAAGGCGACCGCCGCCCCGGAAGGCGGCGAGCGCATGGCCCGGAACGCCGGGAGATTGATCAACAGTCCGTGCATGCAACTCGTCTTTACCAATGCCGTCTGAAGGCGACGCGGCTTTGCCATGCCACAGAAGCTGTCTGTATAGTGTTTATAAGATAGGTGCCTCCGACCTGTCCAGACCGCCTCAGTCGCCCAATCCGGCAAACAGCGCGGTCGAGAGATAGCGCTCGGCAAAGGACGGAATGATCACGACGAGCGTCTTTCCGGCATTCTCCTCGCGGCTGCCCACCTTCACCGCCGCCGTCAGTGCCGCGCCGGAGGAAATGCCGACCGGCACGCCTTCAAGCCGAGCGACCAGCCGGGCCATTTCGAAGGCTTCGTCATTGGTGACCGTCACGACTTCATCGTAAATTTCGGTGTCGAGGATCGCGGGCGCAAAGCCTGCGCCGATGCCCTGGATCTTGTGCGGGCCGGGGTTGCCACCCGAAAGAACCGGGCTGTCGGCCGGCTCTACGGCGATCACCTTCACCGAGTCCTTCATCTGCTTCAGCACCTGGCCGGTGCCGGTGATCGTGCCGCCGGTGCCGATGCCCGACACGAACAGATCGACTGCGCCGTCCGTGTCGTTCCAGATCTCGAGCGCCGTTGTCTTGCGGTGGATTTCCGGATTGGCCGGGTTCTCGAACTGCTGCGGGATAACGGCGTCAGGCGTGGCCTCCGCCAGCTCCTGCGCCTTGGCAATCGCGCCCTTCATGCCTTTCGGGCCTTCGGTCAGCACCAGTTCGGCGCCCAGCAGCGCCAGCATCTTGCGACGCTCGATGGACATGGTCTCGGGCATGGTCAGGATCAGCCGATAGCCCTTGGCGGCGGCGGCAAAGGCGAGCGCGATACCGGTATTGCCGGAGGTCGGCTCGATCAGCACGCTCTTGCCGGGGATGATCTTGCCCTGGGCCTCAAGGCTTTCGATCATGGCGACGCCGATGCGGTCCTTGACGGAGGCGATCGGATTAAAGAATTCGAGCTTGGCCAGAAGCGTGGCCTTCACGCCCTTTTCCTTCGCCAGCTTGTCCAGGCGCACCAGCGGGGTGTCGCCGATTGTCTCGGTAATCGATCCATAGACGCGGCCGCGGCCGGGCTTCTTGACGTCGGACATGGGTGTTCCTCCTATTGGTTTCGTTGATGACAAGATAGGGCCGAGACCCCGTCCTCGCCAGAAGCAGACACCTGCAGTCCGGCAGGACGCAGGAAAATTCGAGATGTTACCGGGCGGCGATATAGGCGGCGGTGCCCGCCAGCACGCTCGCAGCCGAGCGGTTGAGAAGCTTCAACGAGGCGGGCCGCTTGAGCAACAGCCGCGCCTTGGCGGCCAGCAGAATATAGGGCAGCAGAACCGCCATCAGCACCACGAAGGTAAGCCCGACCAGGATCGCGAAATCTCTGGGACCGATCTCATTGAGCGGTATCAGGGTCGGCACCAGCGCGACATAGAACAGCATGGTCTTGGGATTGCCCAGCGTCACCAGAAGACCCGACAGGAAGGCCATGCCGACATGGCTGCTCGACCGGTCGGCCTCGATGTTCTGCGAGAGCAGGCCCGCTGTCCAGAGTTTCCAGGCGATGTAGAGCAGATAGAGTGCACCCAGATACTTGAGAATGAGAAACGGTGTGGTGAAGGTCTGGGCCAGGAGCGCCAGCCCCAGGATGACGGCAGTAAGGTAGCACACGTCACCGAGGATCAGCCCAAGCCCCATGAAGAATGTGGGACGGAAGCCGGAGCCGAGCGCGCGCGCGACAATGGCCGTCATGCCAGGTCCCGGAATGGCAGCCGCAATAAACAAGGCGCCGGCATAGGCCAGCAGCGTGGTGATAGTCATGTGTGCGTCTCCCCTCGCGACAGGTCATACCGCTTCTCCAATCGCCTCGCAATGATTCCGAGGTTTGGGGCAGAAGCGTCGGCGGCGGCTCTCACCTGGCTGTCTGCCGCCTCAAAAATCCGCCAGGGGTGAGAGGCAGGATGGGTCGGCCGGCAAGAGTTCATCCGGTGCCCGCATCATGAAGACAAGTGAGCCGGTGTTGGCCACGGCTGGCGAGTCCCAGTCCAGCAGGTCGGATGGAATGCAGCTTTCGACCCTTTCGGGCTGCTGTCCGATTTCTGCCAATATTTCTGCCAGGGTTGGGATCTCAGGGCCAACCACGTCGAGAAGCTCGAACAGGCCGGGCTCGGGCCGCCGCCACGCGACGATGACGCTATCGTGGCGCAGGGCCGACAGCCGCACACTCTCCTGCAACAGGCAATTGAGCGGGAACAGTCTGGACTGATCTACGACGGCAAGTCGCCGCGACACCGGGGTTCGGCCGGAAAGCACTGTCTGGACGAGACCAAGATCGTTTTCAAGGTGGAGGTCCCGGGCAACAGGCTGCCTGTCCGGCAGTGATGGCGGGGGAGAACCCGGGAAACTGTATTGCGGCACGATCCGAAAGCCGTAACGCTCGTAAAGGCCGGGCTTGTCGGTATAAAGCACGATCGCCTCGTAGCCTTGGTTATCACACCACGCCAAGGTTGCCGCGATCAGTTCCCGGTAAAGTCCAAGCCCGCGATACTCCGGCCGCACCGCGCCGGACTGCCAGCCCGCAGCCTTGACCGGGTGGCCGTTGATGACCAGCGGCATCGAAAAGGCGCTGAGATTGGCGACACACCGCCCGGCCGCATCGAAATAGGCGCTGGGAAAGCTGGTGGGATCATGGCCGCCGAGGCGGTCGAGAGGGCTTATATCGACGTTGAAGATATCGATCAGCAACTGCTTGAGCGCCGCCCAACCGGCCGCATCGTCAAAATAATCCTGCCGGAAGACCAGTCCTTCACGCCCGGACATGCTCAGCTGACGCCCGTCGAGCCGAAACCGCCGGCGCCACGCGCGGTCTCGGTCGTTTCCGTCACTTCCAGCACAGGCAACTGCGTCACCGGCGCAATGACCATCTGTGCGATCCGCATGCCGCGGGTGATGACGAAATCCTCCTCGCCATGGTTGATCAGCAGCACCTTCACTTCGCCGCGATAATCGCTGTCGATCGTGCCCGGCGTGTTGAGGCAGGTCACGCCATGCTTGAAGGCGAGGCCGGAGCGGGGGCGGATCTGCGCCTCGAAGCCGGCGGGGATTTCGAACACGAAGCCAGTCGGCACCAGCGCGCGCCGGCCGGGGGCAAGCGTCAGCGGCGCGTCCTCCGTCAGGGCCGCGCGCAGGTCCATGCCGGCGGCGCCCGCGGTCTCATAGGAAGGCAGTTCAATGCCATCACCATGGGGCAGGCGTTGAAGATTGAGCGTCGCAGCAGGGGTCATGGGCTTGGTCATCCGTCATTAGTTTGCCCCTGATAGGCCAAGATCAATTGCAATACGGGGCTTGAGTCGTTAGATACGGCCGCAATTCACAGGATTCATATCATGGCCGAAACACTCGCCGAGGCGGTCTCCCGTCGCCGCACCTTCGCTATTATCGCGCATCCGGACGCCGGCAAGACGACGCTGACCGAAAAGCTGCTGCTGTTCGGCGGTGCCATCCAGCTCGCCGGCGAGGTCAAGGCCAAGAAAGACCGCATCCAGACCCGTTCGGACTGGATGAAGATCGAGCGCGAGCGCGGCATCTCGGTCGTCACCTCGGTCATGACCTTCGAATATGACGGCAATGTCTTCAACATCCTGGACACACCGGGTCACGAAGACTTCGCCGACGACACCTATCGCACCCTGACCGCCGTGGATGCCGCCGTCATGGTCATCGATGCCGCCAAGGGTATCGAGCCGCGGACGCTGAAGCTGTTCGAAGTCTGCCGCATGCGCGACATCCCGATCATCACCTTCGTCAACAAGATGGACCGCGAAAGCCGCGATCCCTTCGAGATCCTTGATGAGGTCGAGGAAAAGCTTGCGCTGGACACCGCGCCCATCACCTGGCCGATCGGTCGCTCCAAGACCTTCTGCGGATCCTATCACCTGGCCGAAAACACGGTTCGCGGCTCCGATACCGAGGTCAAGCCGACGCCGGTCAATGGCCCGCAAAGCGTGGCGGACCGCCTGCCGGAAAACGAGCGCGAGGCCTTTGTCAGCGAAACCGAGCTTGCCATCGAAGCCTGCCGTCCGTTTGATCGCCAGGCCTTCCTGGAAGGTCACATGACGCCGGTCTTCTGGGGCTCGGCGCTCCGGAACTATGGCGTGCGCGACCTGATCGAGGCCTTGGGTGAATTTGCGCCCCCGCCGCGTGACCAGGTGGCGGATATTCGCACGGTGCACGCCGCGGAAGACAAGATGACGGCCTTCGTCTTCAAGATCCAGGCCAACATGGACCCGAACCATCGCGACCGCATTGCGTTTGCCCGCATCTGCTCCGGCAAGCTGGAGCGCGGCATGAAGGCGCGACTGGCCCGCACCGGCAAGCAGATCGGCCTCACCGCACCGCAATTTTTCTTCGCCTCGCAACGCCAGCTCGCCGATACCGCCTTTGCCGGCGACGTGGTTGGCATCCCGAACCACGGTACGCTCAGGATCGGCGACACGCTGACCGAAGGCGAAAATCTGGTTTTCCAGGGCGTGCCGAACTTTTCGCCGGAAATCCTGCGCCGCGTGCGGCTTGAGGATGCGATGAAGGCAAAGAAGCTGAAGGAAGCCCTGCAGCAGATGGCCGAAGAGGGCGTCGTGCAGCTATTCCAGCCGGAAGACGGCTCGCCGGCCATCGTCGGCGTAGTCGGTGCGCTCCAGCTCGACGTGTTGAAGGAGCGGCTATCGGCCGAATATGGCCTGCCGGTCTCGTTCGAAATCTCGCGCTTCTCGGTCTGCCGCTGGATTTCGGCCGATCAGCCTGCGGATCTCGATAAGTTCATGACCGCCCGGCGCGGCGATATCTGCCGTGACCTGGATGGCGACCCCGTCTTCATGGCGCAGGACAGTTTCTCCCTTCGCTATGAGGCCGAGCGCTATCCCGCGATCAAGATGGTTGCCATCAAGGAATATCACGTCGCCAAGGCGGCGTGATTCAAATAGCTGGCAAGGTGCGGCAATCTCTCCTCCGTCATGGTCGGGCTTGACCCACTGCTGTCCGGTTTAAATTTGGTGGACATGGCGCACGGTGTTGATTCTACTTGTGTTCGAGCGTTTGGCGACGATCTCGGACACGAAAGGGGA
>NZ_FWXU01000050.1 GCF_900176345.1 Rhizobium sp. RU36D | reverse complement strand
AAGACCAACGGCAAGGTCGAGCGACCGTTCCGCTATATCCGCGAGGACTTCTTCCTGGCTCGCTCATTCCGCAATCTCGACGACCTGAATGCCCAGCTCCGGCACTGGCTGGACACCGTCGCCAATCCAAGAAAGCATGCGACCACCCTTCGCGTCGTCAATGAAGCCTTTGCAGAGGAGCGGCCGCACCTGCGACCATTGCCGCTGGCACCGTTCAGAGCCGTCCTGAAGTTGGAACGCCGGGTGTCGCGGGAGGGCATGGTCAGCGTTGGCGGCAATACCTACAGCGTTCCGGATGCGACGCGAAGCAGGATGGTCGAGGTCCATTCTCTCGCTGACGAGGTCCGCATCTTCGAGAGCGGTACACTGATCGCATCCCATCCCGTTCTGGAGGGCCGCAAACAGCGCCGGGTTCATCCGGATCATCGACGACCTATTCAGTCACAACACCGACCCAGGACACGGGATGAGTCCCATGTCGTCAAACCCGTCGGTGACACCGTGCTGCAGCGGTCGCTCGCCTTCTATGATGCCGTCGGCAAGGTCCTGGCACAGGAGAACCGGCCATGAGCGCGACCCTCGATGCGATTCCGTCAATGATCGACCGTATCCGTCATGATCTCGTCGGTCTGAAGATGCCGCGCGCGTTGGAAGCGCTTGACCATGTCGTGCGCCGCCTCGAACACGGCGAGCTATCTGCACTTGAGGCCATCGACATCCTCCTTTCGGAAGAACTGACGTTGCGGGAGAACAGTCGCATCAAGACCGCCTTGCGGATGGGCAGGCTCGGCACGATCAAGACACTCGCTGGCTTCGACTTCACCTTCCAGCCTTCACTCGACCGAGATCGCATCTTCACCCTGGCGCAGCTCGGCTTCGTTGATAGACACGAGGCTGTGCATTTCCTTGCCCCCCTGGAACTGGAAAGAGCCATCGGGCCACGGCGCTCGGCGTTGAAGCCATCAAAGCCGGAAAGAGCGTCTACTTCACAACGCTTGCCGATCTCATCGGATCGCTTGCCCGTCACGAACGCGAAGGTCGGCTCCAGGAGCGTATCCGCTTCTTCTGCAGACCGAGCCTGCTGATCGTCGATGAGATCGGCTACCTACCTGTCGGCCAAGGCGGCGGCAATCTGTTCTTCCAGCTCGTCAACGCGCGGTATGAACGTGGCGCCATGATCTTGACGTCAAATCGCGGCTTTGCAGAATGGGGCGATGTCTTCGGCGATCCCGTAGTCGCAACGGCACTGCTCGACAGACTGCTTCACCATGCCGTCGTCGTGCAGATCGAAGGATCAAGCTATCGGCTCCGGCAGCACGCCGAACTGATGCCGGAACACGTCCGATCCAAAGCCCTCATCGCACCTCCGGCGTTCGCCCCACCGCAAAAGCCACGCGGGCGGCCCCCGAAAAATCCGCAATTCTCCCTGGCGTCCACCTCGGCATAAATGGGGAATTTTACTTCGGCACTTCTGGGGAAATTTCACCCGGCATTGACAACCGGTTGAAAGGCAGGCACGGCCGGGACCGTTTCAGCCACGATCACCGGAACCAAGGTGGTTGCCGTCTCGGTGCTCTGCTTTTCGACTCGGCAGAGTTCCTTGCGCCAACGGAACAACTGGCTGACATGGATACCCGCCGCGCGAGCAATCTCAGAGATAACCGCGCCTGGCTCAAAGCAGGCCGAGACGAGGCGCTCTTTGTCTTTGGGTGACCAGCGCTGACGGCGCTCTATGGACTTGATCACCTCAATTGGATGATTCGTCATATGACTACTCCGAGTGTTACCACTAGAGCGTTTCCGTATTTTTCGGAATCGGAGGGGCTTCCGCAATCAGGTTTGTTCTGATTCATTGATGCTGGCTGGGCGGAGGCCAGCGTCTCATGACCGCACCGTTGTCAAATGATCTGCGTGAGCGTGTTGTTGCAGCCGTTTTAAACGGCGAGAGTAGTCGTGCAGTGGCTGGACGTTTCGGCGTCGCTGTTTCTTCGGTGGTGAAGTGGTCGCAGCGATACAGGGCGACAGGATCGGTTCGTCCGGCCAAGATGGGTGGCTATCGCAAACGGATTCTGGAGCCGCATCGCAGCTTCATTACTGAACTGCTCGAACAGAACTCCCACCTGACGCTGCACGGTCTGAAGGCGGAACTGGCATCACGAGGCATTGCCGTCTCCCACAATACGATCTGGGAGTTCATCCGCAGCGAGGGGCTGCGCTTCAAAAAAAACGCTGTTCGCCGTTGAGCAGGCCCGTGCCGATATCGCACGCAGGCGCGAGCGATGGAAGAACTTGCAACATCATCTGGATCCCGAGCGACTGGTCTTCATTGATGAGACCTGGATCAAGACCAACATGACACCCATCAGAGGCTGGGTACCAAAAGGCAAGCGCTTGCGGGCGTTTGCGCCGCATGGTCACTGGCGCACAATGACATTCCTTGGTGCCTTGAGGAACGACCGTCTGGTCGCGCCCTGTGTCTTCGACGGACCGATCAACGGCCAGTGCTTTCGCGCCTATGTCGAGCAGCAACTGGTTCCTGTCCTCAAGCCTGGCGACATCGTCATCATGGACAATCTGGGTAGCCACAAATCGACGGCTATTCGCCAGGCGATCAAGGCCGCCGGGGCACGGCTCTGGTTCCTGCCACCCTATTCACCCGACCTCAATCCGATCGAGCAGGCGTTCTCGAAGATCAAGCACTGGATGAGGCATGCCCAAAAACGCACCACCGACGAAACATGGCGCCATGTCGGCAGGCTGGTCGAGACAATCCAGCCACACGAATGTGCAAACTATCTCACAAACGCTGGATATGCTTCCGTCAAAACATGAAACGCTCTAGGACTGGCAGTCAGCAGCCCGTCACCGCAAGACGGCCTTCACCGTGGGCTTGCCTCGAAGCCCACGCTCGCGGAACATCTCCTCGAGATCCCTAGCTGAGCGGGTAACGTAGATACCAGGTCACCGCCTGCACGATCAGCCACGCCTGGAAATTTCGCCCCTTGAAATCATCCTTGGACTGGCGCTTCAACTTCTCGGCAATGGCATTCAGAATCATGATTACGCTCCGCTACATCGAGAGCGAAATCTCCACCGTTGCGGCAAACAGCACGTCACCCACAAAAATTTGCGACAGGCCTGGAGAAATGCTAACCCAACAGAGTCTACGAAACTCTGGGCCATCCTATCGGATACGGTCCGCAAGGTGTCCTTGGACGGGCGCAAGGCCCTCCCATAATCAACACGCAAAATGTTCACCCAAACCGAGCCACCTCTCGAATCTTTCAAAGAACTACTTCCGTAAACTGTGGCTTCCCTACAATGACCGGCGCAGCCGGGTCAGCTCCCAGTGGAAATAAACACGGGCTGTTAAGCTCAAAGTGAGATTAATGGTGCAACGCGATATTGAATTTGATATGTGGTCAGTTGATGTTTAAGATCCCGCTCGGCAGGCCGCAGTTCCAACCACTACCTGCCATACCAGCATCACGTGAATAGCAATATTCTGGAGACCCGGTTGAAATACCGTGCTGCTAAGCGATGTTACTTAAACCAGGGTTATAGGGCCCCACATTAAAATCGATGCCGAGAATCCTAAAACAAATTGGAGTAATAATTGAACATCTGCGTGTTTTCAAAGTCATGGGCATCGGGTGCCGGCTGGTTTGGAAATGAACTGGCAAGATCAATCGCGGGCGCTGGCGCCGACGTCATCTTTGTCGCACCTGAGATGACGCCCTCAACCTTGGACGCGAAACACCCAAATTTGTTGCGCAAAAAGTTCCCCCGCGAGATCATTGATACGGCACCAAAGTGGCTGAAAATCTTGTCATCCATCCGCCGGGTAGTGTTTGGTTCTTTGCTGATAATAGCTCAAATTCCACGCGCGAAAGTTTTCATCTGTACCTTGCATGAGCAGTTGCCCGTGACGATCGCAGTTTTCATGTTCCTAAGACTTATGCGTCGTAAGCTCATATATGTTGTGCATGATCCGTTGCCGCATGCGTGGAGCTATCCGCGCAATTTACGGGCTTTGGAACGAGCTATGCTGTATATCTCATACCGTTTACCGAACAGGCTGGTAACATTAACTCATTCCGGCAAAGCGGTTCTTTCACGTGAATTCGGCATACGTGAATCTATAATCAGCGTCATACCGCATGGCATATATCCATTGTCGAAGGCAATCGCTCCCATTGGGAGCACTCAAGACTTTCTGGTATTTGGCAGCCTTAGACGCAATAAGAAGCTTAAGGAGATCATAGAGGCTTGGAGGAACATTCGAACAAAAAATCCCGACGCGAAGCTAATAATCGCCGGAGCGCCACATAATGAGGATCGGGAGTACTGGAGCGAATGCCAGCAATTAATCGCTGAGAACCCCGATGGATTTGAGGTTCATGCACGCTTCATCGATGATGGCGAAATACCCGAGCTTTTTGAGCGAGTGGGCGCGCTTATTCTTGCGTACGAAGAATTCGATTCTCAAAGTGGGGTCGCGGTGCTGGCTGCGGTCAATGGTCGCCCAGTTATTGCCACATCATCCGGCGGACTTGCGGAATTGTTTAATCAAGGGATGGCCGGGGTGAAAATCGAGGGGCCAGTGACGTCAGCATCAATTGAAAGTGCGGTGAATCGTTTTGCCGAGCAGGGACTTGATCATTGGCAGACAGCTTCAGCCAAAGGCCAAGCTCAGCTGATAGAGAGGCTTGGTTGGCAGGGTATTGGCGTCGCTTACGTAACGGAAGCCAATTCAATGACCGCTGCGTGAAGCCGATGAATGGTAGAGCGGGTATCGCAAACATTCTATGGGCCACAGCGCAAAGTTGGGGCGGAAAAATAATCTTATTTGGCATCTTTCTTGTACTTGCGAATATACTAACCCCGGAGCAATTTGGTATTGCTTCTGCTAGTGGTCTTATAATTTTGCTAAGCGGATACGTAGCTGAACTGGGATTCGTAGACGCCATTGTACAGCGCCCAAATCTCCAGCCGGAAGAAATTTCTGCTCCGTTCTATTTGAGCTTGCTCTTCTCTTTATGTCTCGCATTACTAATATTCTACTTGTCCGACACGTTGGAGGCGTGGGCCCGAGTTGAGGGCCTGGGTGCCGTCCTATCCGTGAGCTGTGCGATTGGGCCAGTGATGACTCTTTCAGTCTTTCAGGAAGCAGTTTACAGGCGCACTCTGTCGTTTAAGCAACTAGCAGTTCGTACATTAATATCAAACACAGCCGGCGGTGTGATTGCGATCGCAGCAGCATTGGCGGGATTTGGGGTATGGAGTCTAGTTGCGCAGTCTGCGTCAGCAGCCGTAATTAGCGCGGTCTGGCTTTGGTTAAATCCTAAGTGGCTACCCACCAAGCATATCAGGTTGGATTCGCTGCGGTCGCTATCTGTTTTCGGATTGAACGTTCTTGCAACGCGTCTACTGGATTTCGGAGTTACCCGTCTTGTAGATTTCGCCGTACTAGCGAACTACGGTGCAACCGGACTAGGAATTTATACGGTCGGATCGAGAATATATCAGACGATGCTAATGTTGCTGCAAGGCGCACTTTCCGATGTTGGATTGGCACTGTTGTCCAGAGCATCGTCAGAGAAAGCCGCAATCCGCAAGACATATCAGCTTACATCCGTCACTAGCGCATTTGTAGGCGTGCCTATATTCGTTTGTTTTGCGGCACTTTCAACAGAAATCTGCAGCGTTTTGTTCGGACCTGAATGGCAGGGGGTCGACAAAATATCACAGATACTCCTTTTGCTTGGCGCCGTGCAGTGCGTCCAGTTTTTAAATGGAACGTACTTAACTTCACTTGGAAAGCCACAGCTTGTGTCGTTGCAAAATTTATTGCGCTTCATAATTGTAGTTCCGCTAATATTATTTTGGCCCGCTAAAAGTGTCGGAGACATAGTATTGGTTTTCGCCGTCGCCCAACTATTCTTGAGCCCGATAAGCTTTGTGATCGTTTCACGGATCGTTAACGTATCGTTGATAACCACCGTTAGAGCAGTAGCGCCGATTTATTGTTCAGCGTCTATCGGATTTTTCGCCTGCGAATTATGCCGTCCGTATATCGGCGAGAGCTCGCCTTTCCTGAGAGGGCTTATGCTAGCCGCGATATTCGCGTTATTTTATGCGGCATCGATACTCATAGTCGCTAGAAGTCAGACAAGACAGGTTTTATCAGTCTTCAAAAATAGATCCTACTCGAGGAGCGCATAGCTTGAACCTTGTTGCCATTATGAAGAAGAATCTTCCCCAGAGCTGGCGGTCAAAACTAAACGTGATACGTGAAACTCGGGCTCTGAATCAGCTGTCACGAAACTTGAGAAATTATACGCCCTTTGAATTAAGGGCTAGTCAAGGTCAACCAAGATCTAACGCTATCGTAGTGGTCCCGACCGACCCATTCAGCTTGGTCGGTGCGCGTGGTGATGACGCCATGATCTCAACGGCTGCTTTCATGGCAAGGCGTCAAATAGAGGACCGGGAGATCTTTATCGTTACCGCAAGTCCCGAGGCTGACCATATCGCCAATTCGGAGGGCTATGTGCCGCTAAATATTTGGCGCTCGCCAGCCTACGTATCCGATCTTAGTGAAGCTCTTGAACGAGTGCGTCCGTCGGCGATGGTGGTGGTTGGTGGCGACGTGATCGATGGTCACTACGGGCCGTTGATATCTGCTAAACTATTGGCAAGCGCAGAGGTCGCCGCCCGCAATCAAATTCCCACTACACTGTTAGGTTTCAGTTTTAACAAATCGCCGGCACCAGAACTGAGACGCTTTTTGGATGAGTTGCACCCTGGCGTGCAGTTGAACTTGAGAGACGCAATCTCACTTCAGCGGTTCAAATCATTTACGTCGGCCAAAGGTGAGCTTGTTGCCGACTCAGCATTTCTGTTACCACCGGATCCGTCTCAGATCATCGTTAAGGAGATCACCAACTGGGTCAATGAGCAACGCCACCATGGCAGAAAGGTAATCGGCTTTAACCTGCACCCATTTCTGTTTAGGGGGGCTAACGCGTCGACGTTGAGTTCGATCTTCGAGAATATAAGTAGCTCGTTACTCAATATAGCCAGTCGCCGTCACGTCAGTTTTTTGCTTTTCCCACATGATGATCGGGGCGAGCACGGTGACGACATCTCTCTTAAGCCAATCTACAATAGAATTCACGATCAGTTGGGGGACCGCGCATACTATCTTTCGGGACGGTTCAATGCCGCGACCCTCAAGGCTGTGGCATCGCGCCTCGACGGCGTGGTCGCCGGCAGAATGCACTTGGCTATTGCAGCCTTGGGTTCGAATGTTCCAGTATTGTCAATTACCTATCAAGATAAGTTCGAGGGATTATATGAACACTTTCGGTTACCGCAATGGCCGCTGCTTGATCCTGGCATGCTTGTGGAAGGCGAAAGTTTTGTCGCGCAAGTGACGCGCTTCATCGATGAGCTGGAAACTCTCCAAAAGATTATTGTGGGCGAATCCCCGAATGTCCGCAGACTATCTGGCTTGAACTACCGGATATTCGCGGAACAGCAGGATTAATTGTGTATGGCCGGGATAATTTCCAAATATCTTCGTTCAAAGCCAAAACTTGTATGGCTCAAGAGGCGTATCAGAGCCTGGCATATAGCACTTGCGCTATTTCGTCACGATCTTGTGCGTTCCGTCCAGCTCAACGACTGGTATTCTGCCCCGTTAAGCTATGGTGCTCGGAGCGCACAACTCCTTTTCTGGTTCCATAAACTTGAAAAGGGATTGTCAATTAATCCGCAAAATCCGCGGTTCTTTGGCGCTGAAGCTGCCTCGGAGACATGCTCTAAGTTGCGTTCGTGGAGGGAAGAGGGTCTATCTTTACGCGACCCGGTTTACCTTGGCGCTATAGAAGCTTTGCGATCTTATCGAACCCGGCTGAGTATCACACCGCCATCTTCAGACCTAGCAGATTCGCTAATTGCAGACATCGACGCTGTCCTTGATGGCGCTGCGACGACTGAAAGCCTGAGGACACCGATCAAATATCACGCTGGTAGTGATGAGGTAGACATTCAGACGCTCGAAAAGCTGCAAATCCGCCGCAGGAGCGTCAGGGATTTCGAAAGTACCCCTGTAAGGATCGAGATCGTAGAGCGCGCTTTGGCAAGTGCTATTTTGAGCCCAAGTGCATGCAACCGCCAGCCCTGGCGGATGCATTTTTACGCTCGGCGGGAAGACATTGATGGTCTGCTAGCGTTCCAAAACGGTAATCGGGGCTTCGGGCATACTGTGCCGCTGCTAGCGGTTGTAGCTTTTGATGCATCGTCGTTTTTTGATGCCACAGAGCGATCCGAGGGCTTCCTAGACACTGGACTCTTCCTGATGAGTTTCCTGCTCGCGCTTGAAGCGCAAGGATTATCATCATGCTGTTTGAACTGGTGTGTCACGCCGCAAACCGACATGTCTGCTCGAAAGATTGCAAAAATCCCCGATTCACACACTATAGTAACCCTACTGGCTATCGGTGTTGCCGCAGGCGATGCGGTGGTGCCGGCTTCCCCGAGGCGGAGTATAAACGACATCTCATCGTGGCAGTGTTAGGCATTACACAAACAAGAGAACGCCTGAATATATCGCAGGATGCCATGATGGATGTCAGAAATGAAATCAAATAAAAAAAGTAGGATTGGTTACATTGTTGCTCCTGATCAACAGGCAGGCGGCGGAATGGGCAGAGTCAAGGATTATATTATTCAGGGCGCATCGATAATTGATACAGAGACGCAGTTTGTTCCGTTGATAACTCGTAACAGCAGTGGCGTATTATCCTCTTTCTTGCTGCTGTTATTCTGTCTTTTGGCTATATTTTGGCGGCGAGTCACGGGTAGACTTGCCTTTGTGCACGCAAATTTTGGCGACAAGGGTAGCGCTGTTCGAAAAGGCTTAGTGGTTATATTTACGCGCTTGATTGGCGGAAAAGTAATACTACATTTACACGCTGTTTCGTTAGAGCGGCAGTATGACGCTTTGAGTTGGCCTTTACAATTGCTGTGCTCAATTCCTTTTCGGCTCGCTACGGTCAATGTGGTACTGGGTCATCGATGGAAGCAATGGCTTGTTGAAAAGTTGGGAATTAAAGCGTCCAAGGTGGCTGTATTGACTAATGGTGTACCTTTACCCAAAGCTGCAGACCTTGACATGAATAGAGATAAAAGTGAGGTAGAAATACTATTCCTTGGTAACTTGATGGAGCGCAAGGGGGTGACAGATCTAATTGAAGCGATGGCTTTACTCGACAAAGAACTGCGCTTTAAAATGATTTTCGCTGGCGGTGGCAACTTGGATTTATATCGTGAAAAAGTGTCGAGCCATGGCTTGAGTGATAGGGTACAGTTTGCCGGTTGGGTCAACCAAGTTCAGGCCGCGGCGTTGGTTCGGAATTCTGATCTGTTAGTCTTGCCCTCGTATGAGGAAGGTCTTCCGCTAGTTATTCTCGAGGCGCTAGGTATGGGCACGCCTGTGCTTTGCACGCCTGTGGGATCAATTCCGGAGGTTTTGGTTCATCATGACACCGCCTATTTCACGCCGGTCGGCAACGCATCTGCCTTAGCAGGAAGCTTAGCGGAATTGATTGTAAATGAAACGCTCCGGGCTACCTTATCCAAACACGGCAGAGCTGCTTACGAAGCAAAGTTCTCGCTGGAGGTTTTTATGAATAATTTGGTCAGAATTTATCGTCAGCACGGTATAGAAGTTTGAGCTCCGCCCGCCAACACATTCAAGGTGGTGTAGATGACTGAACACCCCGTTGTAGAATTCATGGGGCTAACTTTCAGCTCGCTGCCCCGAAACCGAGTAATTGGGTTCCTTCTGGAGGCAATCCACGATAGACCATATCGCTATTTGGTCACGCCGAATGTCGATCACGTAGTGAATTATGTTAGCGGTAAAATACCCCTCGAGGTATATGATCAAGCGAGTGTAAAGTTGTGTGACAGCCGTGTTCTTCGGCTGCTGGCAAAACTGAAGGGCAGGCATTTAGTGCTCTATCCAGGGTCGGATCTAGTCAAAGATCTTGTATCTTCAGACCTGACCGACACTATGCGTATTGCGATCGTCGGACCCACCATTGAGCAGTTTGATGAGCTACGTTTGCGCTATCCTCGAAAGGATTTTTCTTTAGTGCCTGCACCCTTCGGCCTGGTGGCGGGTTCTCCTGCGTGGAAAACTCTTGTCGACCAAGCATCGGTCGCTGAGTGGGATATTCTACTGGTCTGTCTGTCGTTTCCGAAGCAGGAAATTCTTTGCCACGACATTGGAACAGGTGGAAGGAGGCATGGCCTGGCGCTGTGTGTTGGAGCTAGTGTGGATTTTCTCACAGGAGCTCAGCGGCGAGCCCCATATTTGGTTCAACTGTTTGCCCTCGAGTGGCTTTACCGGCTGATTATGAACCCACGCCGGTTGTGGCGCCGATATTTGCTAACTGGGCCGCAAATATTCGTCTACTTTCTGAAGCATGAATTACAGCGCAGACTATAGGAATGAATAAGATGCTTGAGGGTGGGAGACTTTTGTGAAGATTGTGCGCTTGCCAGGAACTGACTTGGAAACTTCTGCTCTCGGGATGGGTTGCGCTTCATTGGGATCAAGGATTTCAGCCAATGACGGTTTACGTTTCCTTAACGAGGCCTACAGCAATGGAGTGCGTTGGTTCGACGTTGCGCCAGCTTACGGAGCCGGACAGGCAGAGCAAATACTATCGGAGTTCCTAACTGGCCGACGCCATGAAATGCGAATATGCTCGAAAGTCGGACTGTTACCTCCTCGTGGAAATTCGGTTTTTCGTAATATATATGAAATTGCTCGCCCCATAGCCCAGAAGGCTGGCGGCTTACGGCGGTTCTACCGCTCCTTGTCAGCCACCCGGAACGTAAAAGTTCCACTAAGCCCGGCTATAATCGTTAGTTCCTTGGAAAATTCTCTTCGCCGTTTACGGACAGACTATATTGACGTATTTGCGTTGCACGATCCGTCAGCAGTTGACGTGGCGCGCGAGGAGATTTTGCGGTGCCTAGAGGACTGTATCAGCAAGGGTTTCGTGCGTTATGTATCTGTTGCTGGCGATGAGGAAGCAGTAGCAGTTGCTGCTCGTGTTGGGTTGCCGTTTTCAGTGTTTCAATTCGCGAATCCCCTCGGTTCTTCTCTACCCGAAAAACTGACCCAGATAAAAGGTACGGAACCTGCAATGGTAACACACTCTGTGCTTGGGCTAGGGGCGGAAAGAGATCGGCTGTTGGCGTTATCGCGTACGAACCCAGATTTAGAACGTTCCATTCGCGATGCTGGCTACACTGGTCATCTCAATGAGGTAGTATCGAACTTCTTGATCGGAAGAGCTTTTGTGAGGAACCCTAATGGGGTCGTCCTCCTTTCGATGTTCAGTCCCGGGCGAGCGGCTAATGCAGCTAAATTGACAAGAATTTCCCTCAGCGCCGGCTCGCGTGCCATTTACGAGAAGTTGGAGATGCTTGCATCACGCAAGGATTCGAATAATGATTCATAATAGTATTGATGGGGCACCGTTGGGTGCATTTGACGCCTGTGTAGTTGGCTCTGGGCCTGCTGGACTTGTCTTTTCGCTTGAGATGGCGAAAAGGGGCAAACGCGTTCTGCTAATTGAATCTGGCGGCGTGAAGGTGAACGAGCTCCAAACGTCTCTTTCCCATGCAGAGATTGTCGATCCAGATAGACACGATGATATGCGCATAGCGGTATCTCGTCGTCTAGGAGGAACATCGAATCTTTGGGGTGGGCGATGTCAGCCGCTCGACACAATTGATTTTGCCGATCGTCCGTGGATCGGATCGCAGTGGCCACTCGAGCTAACCGAACTGCTACCCTACTATGAGGCAGCTTGCCATTATCTTTCGGCCGGAAAGCCTGTTTTTCACGATGAAACAGATACAAAACCCAATAGCAAATTTCGAATTGCGCTTGAGCGTTTCTCCAACAAACCTAAAGTTCAAAAAGCATTTTGGCAAGAGCTGTCAGCGTCTCCACTAATAGATATCAGACTCAACACGACGTTGACATCAGTCATCTCAAGAAACCATAAAGTGGAAAGTATTGTTGTTACATCGACCGACGGGTTGAAAACGAAAATACCTGTAGATCGGCTAGTAATCGCTTGCGGCGGACTCGAAAGCACGCGGCAATTACTTATAATGCAGCGGGAGCAACCTGACCTGTTTGGGGGCGCAGATGGTGTTCTCGGAAAGAATTATATGGGGCATATTATTGGTGAAGTTGCGGATATTATTTTTAATGATCCACGAGAAGTATCGAAGTTTGACTTCATTGTAGACCGACACGGATCATATACAAGAAGACGTTTTGTCCCTGCGGATCGGCTTCAGCGTGATCTCTCGTTGTTGAACGTATCATTTTGGCCCGTCGTTCCGCCAATAGCTGATCCGGGCCATCAAAATGCTGCGCTGTCGGCAGTTTGCATGGCCTTAGCCTCGCCAGTAATAGGAAAACTGTTTATCGCGGAGGCGATTCGAAAAAGGCATATTCCACGGTCGATAGACTGGATGGGGCATTTGAAAAATGTGCTGACAGGGATGCCAGAAGCTATGCGGTTTGTGCCCTGGTTCGTGTATAACAGATATTTCACGGAGATGCGTCTCCCGGGATTCTTTGTTCGGAATACGAGTGGTAGATACGGCCTTGCTTACCATTGCGAGCAAAGTCCAAGTTTACAAAGCCGCGTTACGCTCAGTGAAAAGACTGACAGGTTTGGAGCGCCAAAGCTTGTCATAGACATTCGATTTTCTGACAGTGATGCAGAAGCGTTACTTCGCGCACATGCCGCGTTAGGTGAATGGCTTTCGTCTCAAAATTTCGGAAGGCTGGAGTTTCGCCAACCAGTTGCAGAAACAGTCAATTCTATTCTGTTGCAAGCTTCCCATGGTACGCATCAAATCGGAACTATTCGGATGGGACAGAATAGAGCAAACGCCATTGTAGATTCCAATCTCGAGGCATTTGACTGCAAAAACTTGTATGTTGTTAGCTCTGCAGTGTTTCCAAGTTCAGGACAATGCAATCCAACCCTCACAATAGCTGCTTTGGCTGCACGCCTTGCGAATACAATTGGACGCCCTTAAAAGGGCCCTTGTTCCTCTAGGATGTTTATGATTGTGTTTCGGCGTGCAAACTTGGCTCTGACGCAAATTTGGTGGTCAAAGGCCTATCCGGCGCCGATGACGCGGGCCTGAAGGAGGTCGATTGTCCCTCGGCCGTACAACTGGCGTTTTACAAGCTTGAGCTTGGTAGGCTGCCCCTCTGTCTGTCCATTTGACCAGGGCGAACTGATCGCGGCATTCACGGCTGCTTGGTCTTTGGCGACACCATTGGCGAAAGCCGCGACCAGGCTTGATCGGGCCCGTTCCAGCAATGTTTCGAGATCGGCGAGAGATTTCTTGCGGATCATGGCTTGGAAAGCGGCGACGACTTCCCCCGCTTCCACGAGTTGCGGTGTAAGCGTCCGGTCATACCAACGTGCACGGATCATGACCGATGCGCCCAATCGCGCGTTCCGATGGGTAATCCCCCCGTTCTTAACGGGGCTCGGTAGTAGAATTCACGCGGCCATTTTCAGTTTCTGGGCGGGTGTGATGCCGCCGATGCCCATATTAGGCCGTTCGTTGTTGTAGGTCCATAGCCAC
>NZ_FWXU01000030.1 GCF_900176345.1 Rhizobium sp. RU36D | reverse complement strand
AAGACCTCCAGGATCACAATCCAGGAAGTGTCAGGCATGTCTCCGAACATCTGTCAGGTATGTATCAAGGCTATACATCGGGGGCCGGCATGACGATGAGGTTTTGGGTCAAACCAACATCGAAAGACCTGGAATGAGAGTTTGTCAGCAGCCTGAGCCGGGAGACGTTGCTCTCCCGGCTTTATGACATCTGCATGAAATTTCCCGCCTTTGACATCAATCAATCGTTGCAGGCGTAAGCGGCCTTAGTCTGCCTGCAGCCACGGGACGCATTCCCGTGCCCACGCGATTGAAGTCAAAGTCAGGGAGATAGTCATGGCATCGATGATGAAAGCCGCCGTCGTGCGCGAGTTCGGAAAGCCGCTCGTGATCGAGGAAATGGCGATTCCGGAACCGGGTCCGGGTCAGATCCTGGTGAAATACGAGGCGACCGGCGTTTGCCACACGGACCTGCATGCCGCCAATGGCGACTGGCCGGTCAAGCCGAACCCGCCTTTCGTGCCCGGCCATGAGGGCGTCGGCTTCGTCGCCAAGCTCGGCGCGGGCGTCACGCGCATCAAGGAAGGCGACCGGGTCGGCGTTCCCTGGCTGCACACGGCCTGCGGCTGCTGCTCGCCCTGCCGCACTGGCTGGGAAACCCTCTGCGGCAGCCAACAGAATACCGGCTATTCCGTCAACGGCACTTTCGCCCAGTATGGCCTTGCCGATCCGGATTTCGTCGGTCGCCTGCCGGACAATCTGGAATTCGGCCCGGCCGCGCCCGTGCTCTGCGCCGGCGTCACCGTCTACAAGGGCCTGAAGGAAACCGAAGTCCGCCCCGGCGAATGGGTTGTCATCTCCGGCATCGGGGGCCTGGGCCACATGGCCGTGCAATATGCCAAGGCCATGGGCATGCATGTGGTGGCTGCCGATATCTTCGATGACAAGCTGAAGCTCGCCAAGGAGCTGGGTGCGGATGTCGTGGTCAACGGCAAGGACGCCGACGCGATTGCCCAGGTGCAGAAGGCGACCGGCGGCGCCCATGGCGCGCTCGTCACCGCCGTCTCGCCCAAGGCCATGGAACAGGCCTATGGCTTCCTGCGCTCCAAGGGCACCATGTCGCTGGTCGGCCTGCCGCCGGGGTTCATCTCGCTGCCCGTGTTCGAAACCGTGCTGAAGCGTATCACGGTGCGCGGTTCCATCGTCGGCACCCGGCAGGACCTGGAGGAATCCCTCGAATTTGCCGGCGAGGGCAAGGTCAAGTCGCACTTCTCTTGGGACAAGATCGAAAATATCAACGATATCTTCGACCGCATGAAGGAAGGCAAGATCGACGGCCGCATCGTGCTCGATCTCGCCGCCTGACAAATCATCCGCGAAGCCTATGGCGCCACCGTGGCGCCATAGGTCCTCCGGTCGTCCTCAGTCCATGGACTGGATGGTGATGACCATCGCGTCCACCTGGTTGCAGCCATTGTCGCGGCAGATGCCGCTCATCCACACCTCGCCATTGCCGAACATCACGCCTTCGGAATTGACGAACAGGCTGCCATAGTCCTGGTTGACGATCACTTCGGCGATCTCGGGCGTTATGATGTCGTAATACAGGGGCTGGAACGCCTCGGCCGACTTGATGGTGCGTTTCTTGCCGTTGATCTTCACCGTGATCGGATATTCGATGAAGGCCGACACCGCATAGGTGTCCTCCTCCGATACCGCCTGCTGAAACTCGGAGATGGTCTGGCGAAACACCTCGTGATTCCCGAGGAGATTGTTGATCTGGCGGTCGACCTCCGCCTCATCCGCAAGCGCGGGCAGGGATCCGGACAAGATGAAAGCCAGCCCGGCAGCGGCCAGGGAAAAATAGCGGCGGGCAGTGTCACGCCCTGGTGTGTCGACGCGCATGAAGGACCTCCCGATCAATCGCTTTGTGAGCGGACATTATCCCAATGTCCTAACGAAATAACTCCCGGTGCCCTTCTGGCCCTGTGTCTTTTTTGGGTGCTGGCCGTTCCTGCGGCCCAAGGGCGCGGCTGGCTTGCGCTCTTTGCACTGGTGCCGGCCGGCTTGCGTCCTATATATGCTGCATTGCAACAATTTCAGTGGCATCCATGTCCCCCAGCGCAAGTTCTCCCGACCGTGATCTGATCTTCCTCTTCCAGGGTGGCGGCGCGCTCGGCGCCTATCAGGCCGGCGCCTATGAAGCCTTGCACCAGCAAGGAATAGAGCCGGACTGGCTGGCTGGCATTTCCATCGGCGCCGTCAATGCGGCCCTGATCGCCGGCAGCCCCAGGGAAAGGCGCGTCGCCAATCTCAAGACCTTCTGGGACACCGTCTCTTCCAATCTCGACTTCTGCCTCGGCCAGACCGGCACGGCCTTTCGCCGGTTGTCCAACGAGCTGGCGGCCATGGCCGGTGCCATCGGCGGCATTCCCGGTTTCTTCTCGCCGCGGCTCTATACCCCCCAGCAGCTTCTCTATAACCCGGACGCCCGCATCAGCTTCTATGACACCGAGCCTCTACTGAAGACGCTGGAAAAATTGGTGGATTTCGACCTGCTCAACCAGGGCGGCACGCGCATCAGCCTTGGCGCTGTCGAGGTCACCTCGGGCAATTTCGCCTATTTCGACAATCGCCACCAGACGTTGGACGCCCGCCATATCGCCGCTTCGGGGGCCCTCCCGCCGGGATTTGCCCCGATTGAGATCGATGGCCGCTCTTATTGGGATGGCGGCCTGGTCTCCAATACCCCGCTGCAGCATGTGCTCTCGACCTATAGCGGCCATCGCGACATGGAGATCTTCCAGATCGATCTCTTCAGCGCGCGTGGCGCTATGCCGAAGGACATCTTCGAGGCGGAAAGCCGGGTGAAGGAAATCCGCTATTCCAGCAGGACGCGCTTGAACACCGATGACTTCGCCCGCAAGCAGATCTTTCGAAGGGCGGCCAAGCGCCTCCTGGAAAAGCTGCCGCCGGAATTTGCCGATGACGAGGATGCCAAGCTGCTGAAGTCGGTCGGCATCGAATATGACGTCACGATCGTGCATCTCATCCATCGCCGGGCCGCCTATGCCACCCATGCCATGGATGCGGAGTTTTCCCGCGCGTCCGTCACCGAGCACTGGAAGGCCGGCTATGACGACGTGATGCACACGCTCAATCACCCCAAGTGGAAGAACAGGGGCCGGCCGAAAAACGGCATCCAGACCTTCGACCTCGCCCATGACGGACGTGCGGCAAGCTAGCCTATCTTGCGGCTGGCCGTGATGGCTGCTGCTAAGGCCTCCATGTCGGCGCGGCGCTGGCTGGAGCGACGCCAGACCAGGCCGATCTCCCGCGACGGCGGCGGATCGGCAAAGGGCACGATGCGGATTGCGGTCCGAGCAGCCTCGGTTTCGATCGCCATTTCCGGGATCAGCGTCATGCCCATGTCATGGGATACCATCTGCAAAAGCGTCGTCATGGAGGTCGCGCCGAAATTTACCAGGCTGCGCTTGCTCGCCGCCTTGCAGACCGCCAGCGCCTGTTCGCGCAGGCAATGCCCTTCCTCCAGCAGCAGCAATCGATCCGGATCGACCTCCGTTTCCGTCAGGGGCGAGACCAGCACCTCGCTGTCATTGGCCGCCATGGCCATGTAGAACGTATCGGTGAACAGGCTCTTTTCCACGAGATTGTCGATCTCCACCGGAAGTGCCGCGATCACGGCGTCAAGCTTGCCGTCCAGCAGGTCCGCCACCAGCCGGTCGGTGACCGCTTCCTTCAACTCGATCTCGATCAGCGGATGCGTACGTCGGAGATGGGGCACCATCTGTGGAACGAGATAGGGCGCGACCGTCGGAATGATGCCGAGCCGGATCAACCCCTCCAGTGTTCCGGTACTGCGGCGGGCCGCTTCCTCCAGGCGGTCGAGCGCCCCGAGAACGGCCTGCACATGCTCCAGCACCTCTCGCCCCTTGTCTGTCAGCAGCGTGTTATTGCGGGTTCTTTCGACCAGCGTCACACCCAGGTGTTTTTCCATCTCCATGATCTGCGCGGAAAGCGCCGGCTGGCTCACATGGGCCAGTTCCGCCGCACGTCCAAAATGCAGGGTACCTGCCAGCGCCTCGAAATACCGGAGTTGACGGATGGTAAGCATGATAGGTTTTTCCGATCGTAACCAGCAGGAAATACGATTGGAAATTATCGTAGGCGAATGGCAGTTTCAATTCACCGAGCCGACCGGCTCCAATAAATTTCGTGCGCCCAAGCGGCTGCGAAGCGTGTCAAACGAAACATGAGGAGAAAGACCATGGATGCAAAGTCCGCCGAGAACACTGGCAAATGTCCAGTCGCCCACGGCACCAAGCGACATACGAATCGTGATTGGTGGCCGACGCAGCTGGATGTCCAGGTCCTGCACACCCATACGGATCGCGCCAATCCGCTGGGCAAGGACTTCAACTATGCCGAGGAATTCGCGAAGCTGGACCTGCAGGCCCTGAAGCAGGACCTGACTGCCCTCATGACCGATTCGAAGGAATGGTGGCCGGCTGACTTCGGTCACTATGGCGGCCTCTTCATCCGCATGGCCTGGCATAGCGCCGGCACCTATCGAATCACCGATGGCCGCGGCGGCGCCGGCATGGGCCAGCAGCGTTTTGCACCGCTGAACAGCTGGCCTGACAATGCCAACCTCGACAAGGCACGCCGCCTGCTGTGGCCGATCAAGCAGAAATACGGCAACAGCATTTCCTGGGCCGACCTGATGATCCTCACCGGCAATGTCGCGTTGGAATCCATGGGCTTCAAGACCTTCGGCTTTGCCGGCGGTCGCGCCGATGTCTGGGAACCGGAAGAGCTCTACTGGGGTCCGGAAGGCACTTGGCTCGGCGACGAGCGCTACAGCGGCGAACGCCAGCTGGCCGAGCCGCTGGGCGCCGTGCAGATGGGTCTCATCTACGTCAACCCGGAAGGTCCGAACGGAACCCCTGATCCGCTGGCTTCGGCGCGCGACATCCGCGAAACCTTTGCCCGCATGGCGATGAACGACGAGGAAACCGTGGCCCTGATCGCCGGCGGTCACACCTTCGGCAAGACCCATGGCGCTGGCGATGCCTCGCTGATCGGCGCAGATCCTGAGGGCGGCGAGCTTGAAGATCAGGGTCTCGGCTGGAAGAGCAAGTATGAAAGCGGCGTTGGTGCCCATGCGATCACGTCAGGCCTTGAGGTCACCTGGACCCAGACCCCGACGCAGTGGAGCAACTACTATTTCGAGAACCTGTTCGGCTTCGAGTGGGAACTGACCAAGAGCCCGGCCGGCGCCCATCAGTGGGTCGCGAAGAACGCCGATGCCTCGATCCCGGATGCCTTCGATCCGTCGAGGAAGAAGCTCCCGACGATGCTGACCTCGGACCTCGCGCTGCGCTTTGATCCGATCTACGAAAAGATCTCGCGCCGCTTCCTCGAAAACCCTGCGGAATTCGCCGACGCCTTTGCCCGCGCCTGGTTCAAGCTCACCCATCGCGACATGGGCCCGAAGGCCCGGTATCTCGGTCCGGAAGTCCCGGCCGAAGATCTGATCTGGCAGGATGTCATCCCGGCCGTCGATCATCCCCTGGTCGATGATGCTGACGTGGCCAGCCTCAAGGCCAAGGTTCTCGCTGCGGGCCTCACCGTGCAGGAACTGGTGTCGACCGCATGGGCTGCCGCTTCTAGCTTCCGTGGCTCCGACAAGCGTGGTGGCGCCAATGGTGCACGCATTCGCCTGGAGCCGCAGAAGAACTGGGAAGTCAACGAGCCCGCACAGCTTGCCAAGGTGCTCGGCACGCTTGAGGCCATCCAGCAAAACTTCAACGCCGGCCAGGCCGGCGGCAAGAAGATCTCGCTCGCTGACCTCATCGTGCTCGCCGGCAATGCGGGCGTCGAACAGGCCGCAAAGGCAGCGGGCCAGGATGTCACCGTGCCCTTCACGCCCGGCCGCATGGATGCGTCGCAGGAGCAGACGGATGCCGCATCCTTCGCAGCCCTTGAGCCGCGCATCGATGGCTTCCGCAACTATGTGAACGAAAAGCGCATCCAGTTCATGCAGGCCGAGGAGGCTCTCGTCGATCGCGCCCAGCTGCTGACGCTGACCGCTCCTGAGATGACGGTGCTTGTTGGCGGTCTGCGCGTCTTGAAGGCAGGCAATCCCCAGCACGGTGTCTTTACCGACAAGCCTGGCGCCCTGACGACCGACTTCTTCGTCAACCTTCTGGACATGGACACCGTCTGGGCCCCGAAGGCTGGCACGACAGGCGTCTACGAAGGCCGGGATCGCAAGACCGGCGCCGTCAAGTGGACCGGCACGCGTGTCGATCTGATCTTCGGCGCACATTCGCAGCTGCGCGCTCTGGCGGAAGTCTATGCCCAGTCCGATGCCAAGGCAAAGTTCGTCAAGGACTTCGTTGCCGCCTGGACGAAGGTCATGAACGCCGACCGGTTCGACCTGGTCTAACGTGAGGGAGCGGCCGGGATTTCCGGCCGCAGCTCAATCTATTGTTGCGGGGAGCCGAGCTTGCGCTCGGCTTCCCGTAAATTTGTCACAAAAAGAAACAAATCGACTGAATTTTTCAATCAACACGAAGATGGCGTGACTATATCTTCCGTCCCAGTCCGGATACCCGGGTCAAAGGAGGCGGGGCGGAGATGAACGGGGCGAGGAAGGCGGAGCGGATACAGCTTCGAAAAAAGCCACAGCAGGAGCGGAGCATCCAGCGGCTCGACGCCATCCTGGCGGCGGCGGCGGAACTGATCGCCACGAAGGGAATCAGCAGTCTGAAGATGATCGACATTGCCGCCAAGGCTGGCCTGCCGATCGGCTCTCTCTACCAGTTCTTTCCCGAGAAGGCCGCCGTGATCCGCGCGCTTCACGACCGCCACACCGCGATTGTGGAAGACGGCGCGATCCGATACTTCCTTGATCTCTCCTCGCTCGACGATGCGGAACAAAGACTGCAATCCGCTGTCGATCAGTTCTATGACTTCTATCGCAGCGAGCCGACCTATCTGCCGATCTGGCTTGCCGCGATCTCAGACCCTGATCTGCAATCTCTCAATCAACGCCATATCGACCGTCTCAGCGTCATTCTTTGCGATGTCTTCCGTCCGCTGCTGCCGAAAGATGCCGGCATCGATCTCGATGCTCGCGTGCGGCTCTTTGTCTATCTGTCGGGGTCTATCGTTCGCTTCGCGCTGATCCAAGACGAGAAGACCGCGCAACGGGTTCTTACAGAGTGGAAAACCAATATCCGGAAGACGCTGTTCACCCCATGATATGACGGTGGGCCGTCACCATCCCGGGATCATGTGGCCCGCCCGCAGGCGCGGATAGTAGCGCGGGAAGGTTTTCACATCCCCGTCCAGATCGTCATCCACCGCAACCGGCGTGATGTTATCCAGGCAGGCGGTGATGTGGTCCGTGATCGCATTCATCAGCGAGGTCGATAGGCCCGGCCGCTTCATCAGGCCGATCTGCACCGGCGGCAGCGGCGGGAAACCATCGCTTGATGTCAGAACGCGCATGCCCGTGCGCAGCGCCGATTCCGGCAGGATCGATACGGCCATGCCGGCCAGTACAGCCGAGGCGACGACGGTCGACGACCAACTCGTAAACAGGATCTGGTAGTCCCGGCCATCGGCATCCAGCGCCGAGCAGGCGAGCTGACGCCAGTTGCAATCCCGCCGGCCCACGGCCAGCGGCACCGGAGCATCATCCTTCAGTGGATGGTTGGCAGAGGCAACCCAGCACAGCGGCTCGGTTCTGACCACATCGGACTGCCGCAACTGCGGGTTATGCGTCACGAGCGCAATGTCCAGCTCCCCCTTCGCCATCTTCTCGGCCAGATCCACCGAAGGTTCGCAGACGATGTAGAGCTCTACCTGCGGATGGGTCTTGGCAAAGCGACCGATGATCTCCGGCATATAGCGGTCCGCATAATCGTCCGGGGTACCGATCCGGAGCGTACCTTCAAGCCTGTTGTCGTCGAAGGCGGCGATCGCCTCCGAATTCAGCCTGATGATGCGCCGCGCGTAGTTCAGCAGCTTGTCACCCTCGGCGGTCAGGCGGTTGCCACGCCCGTCCTTGATGAAGAGCTGCTTGCCGATCCGCTCTTCCAGCCGTCGCATCTGCATCGAGACCGCGGACTGCGTTTTGAACACACGGCCCGCCGCCTTGGTGAAGCTGCCGGTGTCGACAATGGCGATGAAGGTTTGAAGCTGATCGATATCAAGAGGCGCAGACATGGCGAAGTCCATCAGATTGCTTGATGATTACTATTAGAAACATTCGTTGGACTGATCAATAGGGCGGAGGCATGTTGTTCATGCAAATCAAACACCCGCGGCGCCCGGTTTTGGCGCCGGTTAAAAATTGTGAGGCTTCGAGCGCGAAGGTGTTCGGAGAACAATTTTTGCGTGCCAAATTGAAGGAATTGAGCCATGCGCACGTCACAGCAGTTGATCGAACTTGATCTCGCCATGCCCCGGGAGAAGGCAGTTCTGCGCCTTTACACCGTGTTGGTGAATTCGGTGGCGACTGCTTGGCGCGTGGCGAAAAATCGCCGGGCGATCAACAGGCTTCGCGATCTGGATGACGCACACCTGAAGGATATCGGCTTGAGCCGTTCCGAGGTCGACGGGATCCTGCGCACCACGGCGCTGCATGAAGATCCGTCGACCCGCCTCTCGCGCACCGCCCGGCATCGGGCACAACAGGATTTGCGCTGGTAAAAACCGGCGCAACAAGGTTCCACCCCTCCCATCCCCGCAGGGCTAAAGCCAAGTGGCCCTGCCTTTTGCCCGGTGACAGCCTATGCTGTTGCCGGGCTTTTTTGATTAAACGCAAGAGGATATTAGCCTTAACGGCATTTAAATCATAGCGTGAAAATACTGTGGCCAGACGCAGCGGTTCGGCGACCACGGTAGCCCGCCCTTTGTGATGATCGTACCGTCGCTGCAATTCTTTGCCGTTCGGAGTCCGATACATGCGCATTTCCAAAAAGCTTCCTTTGGCGGCGGCTGTGTTCGCTTTCGTCGCCATCAGCGCGGCGACGACCGTCAGCCTGCTGTTCGAGGCCCGGTCGCTTGATAGCCAGGTTTATCAGCGGCTTGAGGCGGCAGCCGATGGCCGGCGCAACGAGGCGCGCGTCTACCTTGATGCCGTTCGCCTCGACCTGACGGCAACGGCCAGCAACGTGACGACGCAGCAGGCGCTGGTCGGTTTCCAGAGCACCTGGAAATTCCTCGGAGACGATCCTGTTGCCGAGGCGCAGGGCCGCTATATCGACGGCAATCCCAATCCCGATGGACAGAAATATCTTCTCGATACGGCGAAGAAGGACAATTTCGACCGCACCCACAAGCAGTATAACGAGTTCTTCCGCGAGCACCTGTTGGCGCGCGGCTACTATGACATCTTCATCATCGATCCCGATGGCAACATCGTCTACACGGTCATGAAGGAGCGCGACTACGCAACGAACCTGGCATCGGGTCCCTATAAGGCGACCGGCTTGGGGCAGGTCTTCAGCAAGGCGCTGGCATCGACCAAAGGCGGCGAGATCTTCATCTCCGAATTTGAGTCCTATGCTCCCTCGGGCGGCGACGCGGCCGTCTTCGTGGCAACGCCGATCATGTTCAGCGACAGGACGACAGGCGTGCTCGCCTACCAACTGCCGAACGACCGGTTCAACACCGTCTTTTCCAACACCCGCGGCCTGGGAGAGACGGGCGAGACGGTTCTGGTGAGTTCCAAGGGCGAGATCATCAACGACAGCGCCCGGACCCCGACGGATGATGCGCTGAAGGTCAAGATCGAGACGCCACTATTGCAGACCGTCACCGGCGCAGGCCAGGAGGCGACAGGCCACCTGGAAGGCTATCGCGGCATGACCAGCTACATAGCGGCCTCGCCGCTGGAGTTCGGCGGCGTGCGATGGGCCGTCGTTGCCCTGATCGGCGAGCAGGAAGTGAGTGCCGCTCTGTTCCACTCCGCCATGGTTTCCTTCGGTGTCGGCTCGGTCCTCAGCTTGATCGTCGCGGCCGTTGCCATTCTTCTGTCGCGCTCGCTGACGCAGCCGATATCCCGCATCGTCGGCTCGATGAGCGAGCTTGCCGCGGGCAAAGTAGACATCGACCTCTCGGGCCAGGACCGCAAGGACGAGATCGGCGACATGGCCCGTTCCGTCGCGGTCTTCCGTGAAGCAGCACTCGAAAAACAGCAGTTGGAGCGTGAAGCGGCCGACCGTCGCAATGCCGGGGATGCCGAGCGACGCGCGCGGGAACTGGAACGTGCGGAAGAACAGGAGCGCCTCACCCAAACCGTGCAGATCCTGGGCGAAGGCCTGCAGCGTCTCGCCAGCGGCGATCTGACGGCGGTCATTCACAAGCCGTTCGAAAGCGGCCTCGACAGGCTGAGGCTCGATTTCAATGCCTCGCTGGAGCGTCTGGCGCGCACGGTGGCGGCGGTGCACACCAATGTCAGCGGCATCAACGAGCGGACCGCGGAAATGGGCCGGGCCACCGATGACCTCTCACGCCGCACCGAAAACCAGGCCGCGGCGCTGGAGGAAACCTCAACCGCCATCCGCCAGATCATGGATGCTGTGCATCTCTCCTCCCAGAGGGCTCAGACGGCCTCCAAGCTCGCAGCCGAAGCCCGCAACGATTCCGATCGCTCGGGCGGCATCGTTTCCAACGCAGTCGGCGCCATGGAGCGCATCGAAAACGCCTCTGCCGAAATTTCCAAGATCATCAACGTCATCGATGAGATCGCCTTCCAGACGAACCTCCTGGCATTGAATGCCGGTGTCGAGGCGGCCCGTGCGGGCGAAGCCGGCAAGGGTTTTGCCGTGGTGGCGCAGGAAGTGCGCGAACTGGCCCAACGATCCGCCAATGCCGCAAAGGACATCAAGGCGCTGATCACCAAGTCGGGCGAGGAGGTCGCCGGCGGTGTCAACCTCGTCAAGCAGACCGGCTCCGTGCTATCCTCGATCGCCGGGCAGGTGGTGGAGATCAACGATCACATCCATTCGATCGCCAGCGCCACCCGCCAGCAGTCTGTCGGCCTGAACGAAATCAGCGCTTCGGTGGCGCGCATGGAGGAAAATACCCAGCAGAACGCCCGTGCCGCCGACCAGACCAATGCCGGCATGCGCGGCCTGACCCAGGATGCGCGCAATCTGGCCGACCTCGTCTCGCAATTTACCATTGATGCCAGTACCGGCGCACCCGTCCTTCGGAATGCGCCGCCGTCGGAGCGGCCGAGCTTGCGCAGTTTCACGGGCGGACAGGCTGCTGCTCCTGCACCGGCCTCAAGGCCAGCACGCATAGCGCCGGTCTCGCAGACGGCCCGCCCTGTGGCTTCGCCCGCCAAGGCGCTCCTCGGTAAGTTGGCATCGGGCCTGCAGTCCATGACACCAGCGCCGGCCTCGTCCAATCAGAAAAAGGACAGCTGGGAAGAGTTTTGAGGGTGCCGGTATTGAGGGCGGCGAGGGGGCGTTGCGTCGTCCTACTTGTCGCCCACAGCACTTCCGGTGCTTGCGGCTGATGGCGCCGACTTGAGATAGCCATCGAGGATAGCTTCCATATTCTTCTGGTAGGATTTCTGAACTTCCAGTCCGCTGTCGAACATCGAGTTCATCATTTCCATCAGGGAGGCGGTCTGCGCGGATGAAGCGGTCGCCTCCGGCTTGTCCGCCGGCGCAGGCTTGGCGGCTTGGGCAGGCTGCTGTGCGGCAGGGGTCGCCGTTGCCGCAGCGCCGAATCCGGCCAACATCTCCTGGAAGGCCTTGGCATAGGGATTGTCGAGGAAGGGGTTGCCCGCCGCCGCCTGCGGCTGCTGCGGTGCCTGCCCGGTCATCATCTGCTGCATGGCCTGGGTGAAGGGATTGTCAAAGATATTCGCCGGTTGCTGCGGGCGTGGCTTGGGTGCGAAGCCCGTATTCTCAAGCCATTGCTGCACCATCGGCCCCATGGGCGTGCCGGCAAAGGGATTGGCCGCCTCCGGCATCTGTCCGGTCGTCTGCTTGAACAATCCGCCCATGATCGTGTCGGCCATGGCAGGCAGCATCTTCTTCAGGATATCCTGGCCGATGCCGGTCATCTGCGCGGCCTGCGCCGCCACGGCGCGCGACACCTCCTTGGAGCCGAACAACTGTTCCAGCGCCTGATTGCCGTCTGCCATGCCTTGTGGCGTGAAGGCCTTGGTCATGTCCTCGAAATACTTGGCATAGTTGCCGGAGGACATGGCGCCCATCAGTGCCGAAAAGTCGTAAGGGTTGGCCGTCGTGCGCTTCAGGCCGGATGAGAAGGCCGGCATCAACGCCGCCATCGCCTGGGTCACCTGTTCCTGCGCCAGGTTGAACTGTTTGGCCATGGCATCCATGGCCGCACCATTCTGCGCGCGCAGCATCATCTCAAAAAGTGGCAACATCGGCATCCCTTCCCGTGGCTCGCAACGCAGGTTGCAGCCACTATAGCCCGAAAAAATGCAACGCAAACCGCTTTTTAGCGGCGCGTTGCAAGGGAGCACAACTATTTGGAACCGGGCTGCTGAGCCTTGTCAGGCCTCAATACTGGTACTCGTCGAACACGGGGTCGACGGATCCGTTCCATCTGCCATGGAAGAGCGACAACAGATCGTCCGCCAGCGTCGACTTCTTCGCGAGCACTTCGTCCAGCGTCGAGAGGAAGATGGTCTCGTCCTGGCCTTCGCGATTGAGACGTGCGCGCGCCTTTAAGCCGGACCGCGAAATTGCCACCACTTCCTTCGCCATGTCCATAAGCGGCTTGCCGGCGATCGCAGCTTTCAGGCCCTGGGCCGGCACCGCATCCCTCAGCGCGTTCACGTCGCTATGGCTCCAGCCGGAGGTCAGTTCGTCCGCTGCGTCAAGCGCGCTGTCATCATAGAGCAGGCCGACCCAGAAGGCTGGCAGCGCGCAGATGCGACGCCACGGTCCGCCATCGGCGCCGCGCATTTCCAGAAAGCGCTTCAGCCGCACATCGGGGAACAGGGTCGAGAGGTGGTTGGTCCAGTCGCCCAGCGTTGGCTCCCATGCCGCGATCTCGCCCTTCAGCCCGCCATTCATGAACTGGCGGAAGGTGATGTGGGTGCAGTCATGATAACGCCCATCGCGCACCACGAAATACATCGGCACATCAAGTGCCCATTCGACATAATCGGCAAAGCCAAAATCGGCATTGAAGGTGAAGGGCAGGGCGCCTGCGCGGGCATTGTCGGTGTCGCGCCAGATATCGCCGCGCCAGGACAGCAGGCCGTTCGGCTTGTTCTCGGTAAAGGGCGAGGAGGCAAACAAGGCGGTCGCCAGCGGCTGCAGTTTCATGCCGACCCGCATCTTCCGGCGCATGTCCTCTTCCGAGGAGAAGTCCAGGTTAACCTGGATCGTGCAGGTGCGATACATCATGTCGAGCCCCTTGGAGCCGACCTTGGGCATGTAGCGCGTCATGATGTCATAGCGCGACTTGGGCATACGCGGCGTCTCTGCCAGCGTCCATTTCGGGCTGCCGCCGATGCCGAGGAACCGGATGCCCATCGGCTCCGCCACCTCGCGCAGGGTGGCAAGATGCTGGTTGGACTCACGACACGTCTCGTGCAGCGTTTCCACGGGCGCGCCGGACAGTTCGAACTGCCCGCCCGGCTCGATCGAAATGGCGCCCTGTCCATGGGCTTCCGCCAGGCCGATGATGTTCTCGCCATCCATGATCGGGTCCCAGCCAAGCTTGCCCTGCATGCCCTTCAGAAGTGCCGAGATGCTGGCATCCCCGAAATAGGGAACCGGGGAATTGTCGGCCCGGAAGAAGGCGAACTTCTCGTGCTCGGTGCCGATGCGGAACGCTTCGCGCGGCTTGGAGCCGGCGGCAAGGTAATCGATCAGCTCCGTTTTACCGGTCAGCGGAGTATGGTCGGTGGTGTCGCGAGCCATGCGGGAAGCCTTGTTTAACTGGTGATGCCGGACGCATCTGGGCAGGGTGATTGAACCGGATTTAGCTGGGGCGCAAGTGAATTTCTTTCAAGCCAGACTCAAAAAACCGGAAGCCGAAACCATTTGCACAGATGACGATGTAAGTCGCCTTTCGCTCAGGTCCAGTCGCCCACCGTTGCCTGGATAACCGCCATGGCGGCGACCGCTGCCGTGTCTGCCCGCAGGATGTGCGGACCGAGCGGAATGGGGGTCACGAAAGGCAGTCCCCGCAGCAGCAACCGCTCCTCCTCGGAAAAGCCGCCCTCGGGTCCCACCAGCACGGCGAGACGCCGCTCCTTGATGGCGGAAAGCGCGGGGATCGGGTTTTGCGTTGAACTGTCCTCGTCGCAGAAAATCAGTCGGCGTTCGGCGGGCCAGATTTCGAGCACATCCCGGAGACGCGCGGTGGGCCTGACCTGGGGTATGGCCAGGATGCCGCATTGCTCCGCCGCTTCCACGGCATTGGCCTGCAACCGCTCGGGGCTGGTGATCTTGCCCTGGACATGTTGCGTCATGACAGGCTGTAGGATGCCGGCGCCCATTTCCACAGCCTTTTGCACGAGATAATCGAGCCGTCCGACCTTGAGTGGGGCGAAGAGAAAATGAAAGTCGAGGGGCTCCGGCTGCGGCCTGACCTGCTCAACGAGTTCGAGCAAAATGCGTTTGCGCGTCGGGAAGGTCAGGCGCGCCCGCCATTCCCCATCACGTCCGTTGAACACAAGGATCTCGCTGCCCTCCGCCAGCCGCAGCACATTGGCCAGGTAGTTGAACTGGTCGGGCGTCGTTTCGCAGGTCCCGCCGGCTGCGAGAGTGCCATCGACCACCAGCCGCTGCATCTTGTAGTTCGCGCGCATATCGTGCCTCCTGTCCGTCCCGCGTCACATGAAAATCACGGCCATCACCGCATAGACCGCGGCCGATAGCAGCGCCGATGCCGGCACGGTAATCACCCAGGCTCCGATGATGGTCATGAAATGCGACCGGCGCACCAGGTAGCGGCGGCGCGCTTCATCCATGTTGCGTTCCTGCGGTTCCTCGATTTCCCAGTGATCGGCTTTCATCCGCATATAGTCGATGCGCCGCTTGGAGTGGCGGGTATACCATTCGCGGAAGAAGCCGACCCCGAAGACGGCTCCGACGGCAATATGGGTGGAGCTGACGGGAAGCCCGAGCCAGGATGCGGCAAGGACTGTCAAGGCGGCGGAAAGCGCCACGCAAAAGGCCCGCATCGGATTGAGCTTGGTGATCTGCTCGCCCACCAGCCGGATCAGGCGAGGGCCGAACAGCAGCAGCCCGACCGAGATCCCGAAGGCGCCGATCAGCAGGATCCAGATGGGCAGGGGCGCCTCCCCCGCAATCACATTGTCCTGGGTCGCATTGACGATGGCGGCCAGCGGACCGATGGCATTGGAGACATCATTGGCCCCGTGGGCAAAGGACAACAGCGCCGCCGAGCCGATCAGGGGCAACTGGAAAAGCTTGCGCAGCGACTGGTTTCGGTTGTCGAGCCCTCTGGACTGGTGACGAACGAAGGGAACGGCCGCCGCCCAGGTGATCAGACCAACCGCGATGCCGATGCCGAGACACAGGGAGTAGGACAGCATGACCAGGCGGCCAAGTCCCACCAGCAACAGGTAGCTGGTAAACGCGCCTGCCATAAGGCCGACCAGGACCGGCACCCAGCGCCTTGCCGCCGAAATCTTGTCCTCGCGATAGATGACGAATTCCTTCAGGAAGGCGAGCAGGGCGGCAGCGACCACCCCGCCCAGCAGCGGCGACAGCATCCAGCTGGCGGTAATCCCGATCATCGACTGCCAATGGATGGCGCCGAATCCTGCCGCGGCGACGCCTGCCCCCAGCACGCCGCCGACAATGGTGTGGGTGGTCGAGACCGGCGCACCGATCCAGGTTGCGAAGTTCACCCAAAGCGCCGCAGACAAGAGCGCTGCCATCATCGCATAGGACAGCGCATCGGCATTTGGCACCAGCGCCGGATCCAGTATGCCGTCGGCAATGGTCGAGACAACCTCGCCACCTGCAATCATCGCTCCGGCAATCTCGAAGATCGCCGCGATAACCAGCGCCGTGGTCATGGAGATTGCCCGCGCCCCAACGGCAGCGCCGACATTGTTGGTGACATCGTTGGCGCCGATATTCATGGCCATATAGCCGGCAAAGGCCGCCGCGACGACTATCATCCCCGTGCCGGGCCGATCGATCGCATAAGCCGCGGCCAGCGTCATGGCAGTCGCCAGGAACAGCAGCGCCGTGGCCGTTGAAACGAAGCTCCGCGCCACCTGATGCGTCGCCGCTTCGACGAGGGTGATCTTGTCGAGATCCTTGTCGAGTGTCGGTTTCACGAGTTTTGTGGGGGGCTTCGACATCGGCAGCGGCAGATCCGGATCAGTACGAGTGCGGCAATCGCTCTGTTCCGGTTTGGGTCAGCTCCTACATGGGCCAATAGCGGTACAGGGACGTTCAGACCGCCTAGCGGTATGCGGGCGAGGCCGCAATCCCAAGATAGACGTTTTTGATGACGATTGCGTCACGCCCGGTGGCATCAGGCGCTTGCGCTGAACTTCCCTTGAAGCATTTGCTCCTTGAAGCCGCGGATCAGGGCTTTCAGCTCCGGCTCGTTCACTCGGGTGGCGGCCTCTTCGCAGGTCACCCACTCGGACTTGCGCATGCCTTTTTCCTTGAAGTCCTTGACCTCGTTGCGCACTTCCATGGCATGCACCTGCACCCGGCACGGGATCTTCAGCCCGCCATCCAGGGATTTCAGATAGGTGAAGTGCCCCAGAGGCTTCTTGCGCACCTTGCCCTTGACGCCGGCTTCCTCGAAGGCTTCGCGTTCGGCCACCTCGTAGCAATCCTTGCCGGACATCGGCCAGCCCTTGGGGATCACCCAACGGCCCGTATCACGGCTGGTTAAAAGCAGGACTTCCAGATCATTGTCAGGCTTGCGCAGACGATAGCACAGCGCAGCATATTGCTGCCGCGACGGCCGCCGCAGCATCAATTGCATTTCCTCTGCTATCCGATCCAAAAGTGTCAAGGTGGTCACGTTCCTTCCTGGTGGTCCCAATATAAGTATAATTCGCTAAAATAACATGAGTCGCAGGCGCCACGTGTGATGGATCTCGCATGTGGCTAAATTTTGCACAGCTGTGCAGATTGCTAGAAAAATGAGTTTTGCTGCCCTTTGTCAATGGCTCGACGCGCCATCTCCCCGCCTATGGCAGCCGGTTTTTCAGGTAAAACGGATTAATCCCACAAATGATCGTTCAAGGGCGGTGTTGCGACCCGCTTCGGCGGCCTATCCGCCGAGGCCGAAGTGAATCAGACCTTCCACCACGCCAGCGGCAATCGGCTGGTGAGCGCGATAGATCCGGGGGTTTTGCCTGGCCAGAAGCGTGAGTTCGTCGCGGGCGTTTGACGGCAGGATGCCGCGTATCTCCGGCAGGCTGAACATGCTGGCATCATTGCCGGTATCACCGGCCACGACAACCTCCTGCAGCCCGATGCCCAGGCGCTCGCAAAGCCAGCGCAGCGCCTCGCCCTTGTCCGCCGCTTGCGGCAGCACGTCGAGGTCGCGCTGGCTCGAATAGATCAGCTTCACGCCCAGACCCTGGCTCGCCAGCCGCTCTTCGATGTCGCGGATCTGCTCCTCGGACGCGTCGTGCAGGTACCAGCTCGATTTGTGCGAGTGCTGATACTTGTCCGGCTGCAGCACGGCATTTTCGATCGCTCCGAGCGTATCGGCAATCCGGTTGCGATCGAAGCTCGATCCCAATACTTGCTGGAAGTGATCCGCAAGGCCTCGCTCTCCGCCCGACAGCATGGTGCCCACACCGCCGATCAGATAGTCCGGCTCCGGCAGGCCCTGGGCCGGGACAAACTCGGCCATGTCTTCCAGCAGCCTGCCGCTGTTATAGACGAGCAGAGGGCGCCCACTGAGGGGAAGATTGTCCCACCAGTCTGCAAACCGCCGCGATGCATCGCGATCTCCGGCCAGCGTGCCGTCGAGATCGGACGAAAACAGCCTGACGCCGGTCAATCCCCGTCGTTCCATGGTTCGCTCCATTCGCCGTCGTCAAGTGCCAGCTGGCTCGGACGCCCTTCGACCAGGGCGATCAACTGCTGGGCGATGCCGGTCCAGGTGAACAGGCTGCGCGCCTTGTGGGCGCCCATGCGCGATAGCCGGTCGTTCAGCCTGGGGTGCTTGAACGGCTTCATCATGGTGATGCCGAAGTCTTCCTTGTCGAAGGGATCGCCGTATAGCGCGTGGCGGCCATAACTGACCGCACGGAACAGGCCACCGTGAATGGTGATCACGGTCGGCGTGCCGCTCGCCATGGCCTCGATTGCCGTCATGCCGAAGGGCTCGTAGCGGCTGGACAGCGCGAAGAGATCGGCCGCCCGGTAATAATCCGGCAGGTCTTCGTCTGCCACGAAACCGGTAAAGTCGACGCGATCCTTGAGGCCAAGCTGCTCGACCTGTTCATGAAGCTGCCGAAGGATGGCGGCTTCCTGCTGGTCGAGGTTTTCGCCGCCCAACGCCAGCCGCAACCGCGCATCCGGCACCCGGCTCGCCAGAACGGAGAAGGCGTCCACCAGCAGGTCGTAGCCCTTGTTGGTGGCCAGCCGTCCAAGCGCCAGCACGACCTGGCCTTCAAAACCGAGACGATGACGGATCATCTCCCGTGACGCGCTCGAGACGGGAAAGAAACGGTTGTCGTCATAGCCCGGCGGGATCATGTGGACACGGTTGCCCTTGAGGCCGTAATCGGCCATCAGCATGTCCAGCTGAATCGGCGTCGTGGCCACCACCAGCTGGCAGCTGCGATAGATGATCAGCTCATGCTGGATCCGTTCCTTGAAGTTGAATTCCTTCTCGAACCGCTCCTTCCGGTCGGGATAATCAGTCTCCATCTGGCGCTTCTTCCAGATGCCGAGGGAATGGGGCGTGTGGATATGCGGGACGGACAGGGCTTCCGAAAGCCGCTGGCCGGCCACGCCTGCATCCCAATAGTGGCTGTTGACGAACTGGTAGGTGAGGTTCTCGCGGCCGATGAAGCGCAGCGCCTTTTCGCTCCATTCCGTCAGGTGCCGATGAAGATATTCCTTCGGGATGAAGTCCGGACCGCCGCAGGGAATGCGCACCACCCGGACATGATCGTCGACGATGTCGATTTCGGGCTGGTCCTCGAAGCGCCGGGTGTAGATGTCCACGAGGTGGCCGAGCTGAGCGAGCTTCTTGGCAAGTTCCAGAACATAGACGACCTGACCACCAGTGTCGGCCGCGCCTAGCGGGGGTTGTGCCGCCACATAGCCGTGGGTCGACACCAAGGCGATGCGAGGCATCATGCTTAAATCATTGATAATAGCCATAATATTCCTATCATAGAAAAAACGTCCGAAAATCGCAACTAAATAAACGATGAAATCGGTATTTTGTTCCGTATAAGGAATAAAATTCTTATGACTGTTGGCCCCAATACAGGCGTATTGGTCGGCGGGCGCGTTGACGGCCCACGGCGACAATGAATCCTACGTCGAAAGGTTGTGTGGCTCAGCCTTTCCGGCTGGTGCCTTGCGGCTTGTCGCGCAGCATCGACCGCATGCGCGAAACCCGGTTCCAGCCGACGGCGCGATCCGCGTCGCGCACGGCCTCCATGACGAAATCGATATGAGCCTGCGCCGCGGCCTTGGCCTTGTTCGGATCGCCTGCCTTAATCGCCTCGAAGATGTCGACATGCTGTTCGAGCAGCCTCTCCCGCGCATTGGCCAGGGCGAAAACGGCCTTGCGGTTGAAGAAAATACCCTCCGACAACAGCCGATAACAAGCGCGCATCGTGTGCAGCAGCACGATGTTGTGGGCCGCTTCCCCGACCGCGCTGTGAAAGGCGACATCGGCTGCCAGTTCCGCCTCAGCATCGGCCGTGTCATGGGCGGTTCGCATGTCCGCGATGATCCGCGCCAAGAGCGACTTGTCGGCCTCGGTGGCTCTCGATGCCGCCAGTTCAGCCGTCAGTCCTTCCAGCTCACGGCGATATTCCAGGTAGTCGCGGGTCGCCGTCGCATGGCGGGAAATGAGGTCGGTCAGCGGCTTGGAGAAGACCTGGCCGACGATATCGGCGACAAACGTGCCGCCGCCATGATGGCTGGTCACGAGACCGCGGGCCTCAAGCTCCTTCAGCGCTTCCCGCAGGATCGGCCGTGATACGTCGAATTCCTGAGCGAGATCCCGTTCGCCCGGCAGCCGGTCGCCATCGCGCAACACGCCCTCCAGGATCAGCAATTCGATCTGGCGCACCACCTCGTCGGAGGTCTTGAAATGGTTGATCTGGGCGAAAACGCCGTCTTCCCTGTCTTCCACGCGGGCCTCCATCTGCGCAAAGCTTAGCAAGTCCCGCGACAACTGGTCAATTCTCTTGGCCAGTTCTGGGAACCAGCGCATGAGCGCAAAGAATGCGGCAATCAGCCCCTGCCGCTCGGGCCTGACTTTTGTTAGAACTGTTAAACAGCGAACAGGGGGCTGATCGATGGGCAAGGGGAGTTTCAGTTTTCCGGTCGCTGCGGAGCGTGCGGCAGCGCTTGGCGAAATCCACGCCCGGCCCTATGCGCTGGTCAAATCCTCGCGGGTGATCATCCAACTGGCCTTCATGATGGACGGCGGCTCCATCGTCCATCACACGGCCATATCGGAGATGTCGCGGGCCCGGGGCGTCTCCCCGCCTGATCGCAACGCCCGCCATCATGCCATGCCCTGGGGGCAGGGTACCCTGCGCTGGGAGCGGCATACCGAGTTTTCCACCTGGTTCTGGGATGGCCCGCTGCCGGAGACGTTCGGCGGCGAAATTCCTGTGCATCCCTTTGGCGATGGCTTCAAGGCGCCGGGACCGCTGATTTCGGGCATCCGCCTGGAGATCCGACCTGAGGGCACGGCGACAGAAGCCGCCATCGCGCAATTCGATCCCGCCAGCCTCTGCCACAGTGCGCTGAAGAACGGCCATGCGCAGATGCTGACGGATTTCCATCAGGATGGCGATGGCCTAACCCCGATCCTGCTGATTGATCGCGGGCTGTCGGAGGGGGGACGCGGTGCGCTGGTGCAGCGGCTTCTCGACATCGAGACCTATCGAACGCTCGCCATGCTGGGCCTTCCGCTCGCCCAGACCCTGTCTCCGGAGATACGGCGCATCGAGGATGGCTTGACGGCAGTAACCCAGCGCATGAAGGCCCATGCCCGCGACGAGGCCGACGAGATGCTGGGGGAAATCACCGAACTCGCCGCCGGGCTTGAGGCCAATGCCGCGCTCAGCCTCTACCGTTTCGGCGCCAGCCGCGCCTATGACGGCATCGTGCGCGAACGCATCCGCACCCTGGACGAGGTGCCTGTGCCAGGCTTTGAAACGCTGGGCGCATTCCTGGAACGGCGCCTAGCGCCGGCCATGCGCACCTGCCAATCGATCGAGGAGCGCCAGGCCAACCTGTCGCGCAAGCTGTCCCGCGCCACCGGCCTGGTGCGCAGCTGGATCGATGTCGAACTGGAGCGGCAGAATTCCGACCTGCTCACGGCCATGAACCGTCGTGCCGAGCTGCAACTGCGCCTGCAGCAGACCGTGGAAGGGCTCTCGGTCGCCGCCATCTCCTACTACATCGTCGGCCTCGTCGGCTATCTCACCAAGGCCGTCAGCCACGATGTCCTGCCTGTCGATCCGTCTGTGCTGACCGGCGCCTCGGTGCCCATCGTCGTCTTCGGTGTCTGGTGGGTGGTCCGTCGCATCCGTCGCAGCCACGGCGAGGCGGACTGATCCGGCTAAAAATCCTTGCCGTGCCGGTTCGGCTGGTCGATAAAGCCAGCACATAAGAGGCGGCAGGCAGCGACGAATGGCGAGACAGAAGCGGGCAAAGCTGGATAAGGACGGCCTTGTTGGCCTTGGCATCGATAAGTTGGTAGAGATCCTGCTGGAAGAGGCCGGCGCCAACAAGGCGCTCAAGGCGCGCCTGCAAACGGCACTGGCCGGTGGCGGCGGCGGCGAGGAGATGGCACGCCTCATCGACAAGCGGCTGGACCAGATCGAGCAGTCGAAGACCCGCATTTCCGCATCGCGTGCCAAGGATCTGACCGTCGAATATTCCGGCCTGGTACGCAACATCCTCTCCGAATTCGCCGCCGTCGATGCCACAGGGGCTGCAGAGCGTATCCTGCGTTTCCTTGGCCTGCGGTTCAGTATCTCCGCCAGGCTGATTGCCGATAGCGCGCGTCTTTGGAAGGTGTTCGACGATGCCGAAGCCGCGGCCTTGCCCTTGATCCACGGCCTCGGGCCGGAGGACCAGGTCAAGCTCGTGCCCTTCTTCGAAAAGCTCCGGCTGCGCGATCGCTATGGCGAGCATACGGGCTTCCCCCGGCAGTTGATCCAGGGGTTATCCGCCGAGGGTGGCAATGCCTGGAAGTCGCTGCTAACCGAGGCGGCAGCCCGCGAGCCGGGCAAGCTGGGTGCGGTCGATCTGCTGCAACTGCTGGCCCGCAGTCAGGGCGATGTGGATGGCTTCCTGGCCCTGGAAAAGGCGAAGCCTGATAACCGGCGTGACACGATGGTGGCCGCGCGCATGCTCCATGACGCCGGTCGATATCAGGAAGCGCTGGAATGGATCCGCATGCCGCTGCCGGGCATGCGGCTATTGTCAGTGCACGGCATCATGGCTGGCGTCGGTCCGGAATACGAGGCGCGCGAGCGCCGTCTGCTGGAGGCCGATATCCTGGAGCGCCTGAAGCGGCGGGGCGACGCGCAGGACTTGCGGTGGCGCGAGTTCACCGAAACCCTCGATGTGGTCGTGCTCAAAGTGTATTTGTCCAAGCTGGACGATTTCGCCGAGTTCGACGAGATGGACAAGGCGCTTGCCGTCGTCCAGGGGTCGGACGACATCTACGGCGCGCTGGAATTCTTCATGGACTGGCCGCGCCATGATCTGGCGGCCAAGCATGTCGCGCGGCATGCCGCCAAATGGGAGGGACGCCATTACGGGCTGCTGTTGCCTGCCGCGGAGGCTCTCGAAGAAACACAGCCCGTTGCGGCGACCATTCTCTACCGCGTACTCGTGGCTGACATCCTGAAACGCGGCATATCGGATGCCTATGTCTATGCCGCGGGATACATCGTCGCGCTGTCAAATCTTGCGCCCAAGCTGCCCGCCGATGCCGGTATCAAGAACCATGAGGCCTTCATGGCCGACCTGCAAAAGAACCACGCCAAGAAACATTCCTTCTGGTCGATCGTTCCGGCCGAGCTGCGCTGAACCGATCGATGCGACCCGCCGTAAGGGCGGGCCGCAATTGGTGACGTCAACCCTTCAGCTTGTGCCGGCGCCCCTTGCCGATGTCGGGCAGCAGCACCGTCAGCAGGCCAAGCAGCGGCAGGTAGGAGCAGATGTTGTAGACATAGGTAATGCCCTTGTGGTCCGCGACGACGCCGAGCACCGCCGCGCCGATGCCGCCGACGCCGAAGGCGAAGCCGAAGAAAAGCCCGGCGATCATTCCCACGCGTCCCGGCACCAGTTCCTGCGCGAACACCACGATGGCCGAGAAGGCCGAGGCCAGGATCAGGCCGATGAACACCGTCAGCACGATGGTCAGTTCGTAGCCGACATAGGGCAGCGCCAGCGTAAACGGCAGGGCGCCGAGGATCGAGAACCAGATCACGAACTTGGTGCCGAACCAGTCCGACATCGGCCCGCCCGCGACAGTGCCAACGGCGACCGCGCCGAGGAACACGAACAGCAGCACCTGCGCCTGCTGCACGGACACGGCAAAGCGCTCGATCATGTAGAAGGTGTAATAGCTGGACAGGCTGGTCATGTAGAGATGCTTGGACAGAACAAGCAAGGCCAGCACCGCGATCGAGGCGATGACCCGGTTGCGCGGCAGCGTCACGGCGCCGGCATTGACGCGCCTGGTCGCCGAAACCCTGTTCTGGCTGTACCAGATGCCGACACGCCAGAGGATCATCATGCCGAGCAGCGCAATACCCGAAAACCAGGCGACGGTCGTCTGGCCGCGCGGCAGCACGATGAAGGCAGCAAGCAGCGGGCCGATGGCCGTGCCGAAATTGCCGCCCACCTGGAACAGCGATTGTGCCAGGCCATGCCGCCCGCCCGAGGCCAGCCGCGCGACGCGCGAGGATTCCGGATGGAAGATCGAAGAGCCCAGGCCGATGGTGCCGGCCCCGACCAGCAGCATCCAGTAGCTATGGGCATAGGCGAGCAGCAGCAGGCCGGTCAGCGTGCAGGCCATGCCGACCGCCAGCGAATAGGGCAGGGGCCGCTTGTCGGTGTAGATGCCGACCAGCGGCTGCAGCAGCGATGCCGTGACCTGGAACACCAGCCCGAGCAGTCCGATCTGCGTGAAGTCAAGCGCATAGCTGTCCTTGATCATCGGATAGAGTGCCGGGATCAGCGACTGCATGGTGTCGTTCAGCATATGGCAGAAGCTGATCGCCATGATGATGCCGAAGACCGTTGTCTCGGCCTTCTGGGGTTCAATGCGCATTGCGTTATCGGTCACGTCTGCAACTCCTCGGTGGACGCCCCGATAAATATGACGATTGTGAATTTGCCGCTTTCGTGTTTTGGTCCATTTCTTTCGCGAGTGGGCCAAAGCCGATGGTTGGGAAAGTCCGCAATGTCGTGGTCGTCAACAATGTTTACGACCGCCCCGGCATGATCGTCAGTGGCACGGTCGAGTCGCGCGCGCAGCGATATCAGGCAGGCCACCGGATTCCGGTCCACACCCATGAGGGTGCCCAGCTTCTCTATGCTCGCGATGGCGTCGCCATGGTCTCCTCGGCGCAGGGGCGGTGGATGGTGCCGCCCGATCATGCCTTGTGGATACCGCCGCATGTCCAGCATTCCGTGGAGATGTTGGTGGACGTCACCATGCTTTCCTTCGTCGTGGCGCCGGGGGCTCGCTCGGAACTTCCCTCGCGGGTGACGGCGGTCAGCGTCACCGATCTTGCCCGTGCGCTGATCGAGGCCTCCGCCGATCCGCAGCCGGCCGATGATGTTCCCGGGCGGATGGAACTGATCATTCCCCTGCTGCTCGACGTGATCTCAACACTGCCGGAACGCAAGCTGGCTCTGCCATTTCCCAGCGATCAGCGGCTGGCCACCCTGTGCCAGCGCTTCGTGGCCGCGCCAAGTGCGGAGCTGCCGATCGAGCGCTGGGCCGGCGAGCTCTCCATGAGCCGGCGCACCTTCACCCGCGTCTTCCGGCGGGAGACGGGCCTCAGCCTCTCCACCTGGCGCCAGCAGGCCTGCCTGTTTGCCGCCCTGCCGCGCCTGGCATCCGGCGAGCCGGTCACCACTGTCGCGCTCGATCTCGGCTATGACAGCATTGCCGCCTTCACCACCATGTTCAAACGCATGCTCGGCGCCCCGCCGCGGGTGTATCTGGGCAACAAGACGGGGGATTAGGTGGCGCTGAGCCCCCATAGCCCCTATCGATCCCAATAGGGCGCCGGCCCGTAAAGCGATGCCAGGTAGTCGATGAACAACCTGACCTTGGCCGGCAGGAACTGGCGGCTAGGATAGACCGCCGAGACCGAGACGTTCTTCGATCCCTCGTATCGCGGCAAGACCTGCACCAGCCGACCATCGCGCAGTTCTGGCCCGATATCCCAGGTCGAGCGCAGCGCGATCCCGAGCCCCGCGATCACCGCCTCGCGGATTACTTCGCTGGAATTGGTAATCAGCATGCCATCGGGCCGGACTGTCAGCGGCCCCTGAGGACCTTCCAGCCGCCAGGCGTCGTAATTATGCGCCGGCAGGCAGACATGGTTTTTCAGGTCTTCAATGCTGTCAGGTTGGCCATGGCGAGCGATGTAGTCGGGTGATGCGCAGAGCACACGGCGCACCGGGGCGAGCCGCCGGGCAACGAGGCTGGAATCGGTCAATTCCGCAATCCGGATCGCCAGGTCATAACCACCGCCGACAATATCAGTAAACTCGTCCGACAGCACCAGATGGACCGCAAGATCCGGATGTGCCCCCATGAAGCCCTTGAGATGCGGCGCGATATGCATGCGGCCGAAGGAGGTCGGCGCGGAGATCTTTAGGGTGCCGCTGACTTCCGACGAGCGACCGGACGCGAAGGCCTCTGCCTCTTCCAGTCCGGCCAGGACGGCCAGCACCCGCTCGTGATAACCTTGCCCAGCTTCCGTCAGCGAAATCTGTCGCGTGGTTCTTTGCAGCAGGCGCGTGCCGAGGCTCTCCTCCAGCCGCTTGATGCGCTTGGACACCACAGCCGGCGAAAGCCCCAGCGACCGCGCCGCCGTTGACATGCTGCCCGCCGAGATGACGCGGACAAAGACTTCGAGATCGCCGAGATTGGTCATGCCGATTGTTTCCGATTTTGTCATAAGTCCATAGCATTTGCCATCGCATCGGGAAAGTGGTAAACATTTAATACCAGTTGAAGCGATTGCAGGCTGGGTGTATTCCGGTAGAGCGGAACGACGGGAGGGGCATCATGGCAGACGCGATAGAATTCATGCAGCCGGATGCGGCGATCCTCGTGCGTCGCCGCGAGATCGTTGAGGATCTGGCAGAGCTTCTGCCGCCGGAGCGGTTGGTTCATGAACCGTTCGAACTCGTGCCCTTCGAGACCGATGGCTTCATTGCCTATCGCCGCCGGCCCCTGGCGGTTGCCCTGCCGGAAACCACGGCGCAGGTCGCCGCCGTCCTCAAATATTGCCACAAATACGGCATTCCGGTCGTGCCGCGCGGGGCGGGCACCTCTCTGTCAGGCGGCGCCATTCCGCAGGAGGATGCGGTGGTCCTCGGCCTCTCCGCCATGACCCGCATTCTCGACATCGACTATGCCAACCGCACCGCAACGGTGCAGGCTGGCGTGACGAACCTGTCCATTTCAGATGCTGTTGGTGCCGATGGCTTTTTCTATGCGCCCGATCCAAGCTCCCAGCTCGCCTGTACCATTGGCGGCAATATCGGCATGAATTCCGGCGGCGCCCACTGTCTGAAATACGGCGTCACCACCAACAACCTGCTGGGCGTGAAACTTGTGCTGGTCGACGGCACGATCATCGAAATCGGCGGCAAGGCGCTGGACGCTGAGGGGCTAGATCTGCTCGGTCTCGTATGCGGCTCGGAAGGCCAATTGGGCGTGGTTACCGAGGCAACAGTCCGCCTGCTGGCCAAGCCTGAGGGTGCGCGGCCCGTATTATTCGGTTTTGACAGTTCGGAAGAGGCGGGCGCCTGCGTGGCCGACATCATCGGCGCCGGCATCGTGCCCGTCGCCATCGAATTCATGGACAAGCCGGCCATCGAGATCTGCGAGGCCTTCGCACATGCCGGTTATCCGCTCGATGTCGAGGCGCTGCTGATCGTCGAGGTCGAGGGATCGGAGGCGGAGATGGAGGCCATGCTGGCCTCGATCGTCGAGATCGCCCGACGCCATGGCGTGAAGACCGTGCGCGAAAGCCAGTCCGCCACCGAGGCGGCGCTGATCTGGAAGGGCCGCAAATCCGCCTTCGGCGCGACGGGCCGCATCGCCGACTATATCTGCATGGATGGCACGGTGCCGCTTAGCCAGCTGTCCTATGTGCTGAAGAAGACCGCCGAGATCATCGCCCGCTACGGCCTGCGCTGCGCCAATGTCTTCCATGCCGGCGACGGCAACATGCATCCGCTGATCCTCTACAACATCAACGACCCCGAGGACGCCGCCCGCGCCGAAGCCGCCGGCATGGATATCCTCAAGCTCTGCGTCGATGCCGGCGGCTGCCTGACCGGCGAACACGGTGTCGGCATCGAAAAACGCGACCTGATGCGGCATCAATATGCCGAGGTTGATCTGGCCCAGCAAATGGCAGTGCGCGCCGCCTTCGACCCCAAATGGACACTGAACCCGTCCAAGGTGTTTCCGCTGGAGGGGAGGACGGCGGCGTGATGAGTTATTGCGGGCACCTAGCATACCCCCCTCCGGTCTGCCGGCGTTCGGCATTGCAATCGATTCACTGGATCGATTGCTCGGCTTTGCCGACCATGCCTCACCCCCCACAAGGAGGGAGATCGGCAAGCCGATGCCGCTCGCTTCATATTTGGCGTATTGCCGAGGCGTTGCCTCTCTCCGTCCGGTCTCATGCTTTGACGCGTCCACCACTTGTCTCTGGTTTCGAGAAAACGAGCGGGTGCGCCCAGCCGATCTCCCCCCTTGAGGGGGAGATGGTCGGCAGACCAGAGGGGGGTATCCACGCTGTGCACGCAGAGGCAGGTGTCCACACCAGGAAGATCAGCAATGCTTCAACAACGCCCCTCACCGAAACACGGGCGAGGAGCACCACCCCATGCTGACCCCCGCCACCGAATCCCAAGCCGCCGACATCATCCGCGAGTTCGCCTCCCGTGGCCAACAGCTGAAAATTTCCGGTGGCAACACGCGTGGCGAGATTGGCAACCCGGTCGACGCCTCGGAAACGCTGAGCTCCACCGGCCTCTCCGGCATCACTTCCTATAACCCGGCGGAAATGGTCATGACCGCCTGGGCGGGCACGCCGGTCGCCGTTGTCGACGCGGCGCTGGCGGAAACCGGCCAGATGATGGCCTTCGAGCCGATCGATCATCGCCCTGTGATGGGCACCGAGGGCGAGCCGACCATCGGCGGCGTCTTCGCGACCAATGCCTCCGGACCGCGCCGCTTCACCTCAGGTGCCGCGCGCGACCATCTGCTCGGCCTGCGCTTCGTCAACGGCCGTGGCGAGATCGTCAAGGCGGGCGGGCGGGTGATGAAGAATGTCACCGGCCTTGACCTGGTGAAGGTGCTGGCTGGGTCCCACGGCACGCTCGCATTCCTCACCGAAATCACCTTCAAGGTGCTGCCGCGACCGAAGACGGCCGCCACCATCGTCCTCTCGGGTCTTGATGATGCCGAGGCTGCCGCAGCAATGGCCGCGGCCATGGCCCTGCCGGTCGAGGTGTCGGGCGCTGCCCATCTGCCGGAATCCGTGCGTGGCCGCTTCCTTGAAGGCCATCTGCCGGATGGACCGGCGACGGTGCTGCGGCTTGAAGGGCTGGAGGCCTCGGTTCGCGTGCGTGCCGAAAAGCTGGCCGCGGCCATGCGCGACAGAGGCCCCGTCGCGCATCTCGATGCCGACGAGACGACCACCCTCTGGCGGGAGATCAGGGATGTCAAACCCTATGCCGATGGCACGGTGCGACCGCTTTGGCGCGTTTCGGTCGCGCCGAGCGAGGGGCACAAGCTGGTGGCGGCGCTCCGGCTGGAAGCGGGCATCGACGCCTTCTACGACTGGCAGGGCGGCCTCGTCTGGATGCGCATGGAGGCCGATGCGGAGGATGTAACGCTGCGCCGCTACATCAAGGCAACAGGCGGCGGCCACGCGACACTGGTCCGCGCCCCCGAAAGCCTACGCCGCGCTGTGCCGGCCTTCGAACCTCTGGCACCGGCCGTCGCCCTGCTGCAGCAGGCGGTGAAGGCCAAATTCGATCCGAACGGCGTCTTCAACCCCGGCCGGATGGTAATTTCCAATGCGCAGTGATTACAGGGCTTGGCTTCAGAATGCCGATTATCAGGAAAACACCATAACGGCGCAGCTTCATCGTGTTGCCAAAGTAGAGCAAAGCTATGGCGCGATCGATGAGATCGTTGCCAATGGCGGCTATGAAGCTCTGATTTCGGAACTGACCTATTCGACGGCCGATGAGCGGCTTGATAAACCGAACCCATCGAAACTCATTTTTGACGGCAATATCCGCAACAACCTGCAATCCTATAAAAACGCCGTCGTGCGTTATGTCGGATTTCTACAGGCGAGCCAGGACGGCCCCTTCGCGGGGACGATCGAGGATCACCGCATCGCGCCCATGCTGCCGGAACAGGAACCGGGCGATAAACAACGCCTGTCGCTTGAGCGCGATATGCAAGCGGCACTGCGACAGAACATTGCGCTGCTGGAGCCGGGCCTGACCATCGTGGATGATGGCTTGGAGCGCGGCGTCTTGTCCGGCTTCATAGATATTCTGTGCCGCGATGCCGCCGGCAATCTTGTGGTGGTGGAGTTGAAGGCTGGAAAGACGGACGCTCGCGTTGTCGGCCAGACGCTTGGCTACATGGGCGACCTGATGGACGAAGAGCCGGGTGCCCGGCTGCGCGGCATTATCGTGGCACACGAATTCGACCGGCGCACCCGCTCGGCAGCGAAGGCAGTGCCGGGCCTGTCCTTGTTTAGCTACTCCATCACCTTTCGTTTCCAGGAAGAGGCCTGAACCCGGATGCAAACCAATTTCACCCTGGAACAACTGGCCGATCCCCACGTCGCCGAGGCGGAGCAGATCCTGCGCAAATGCGTGCATTGCGGCTTCTGCACTGCGACCTGTCCGACCTATGTCACCCTTGGCAACGAGCTCGATAGCCCCAGGGGCCGGATCTATCTGATCAAGGACATGCTGGAAAATGGACGCCCGGCGGACAAGCAGATCGTCACCCATATCGATCGTTGCCTGTCCTGCCTCGCCTGCACGACCACCTGCCCCTCCGGCGTCGACTACATGCATCTGGTCGACCACGCCCGCATCCATATCGAGAAGACCTACAAGCGGCCGTTCATGAACCGGCTGACGCGGCAAATCCTGGCCATGGTGCTGCCATATCCTGAGCGGTTCCGGCTGGCGCTGTCGCTCGCCCGGCTTGGCAAACCGCTGAGCGGCCTGATGAAGCGCGTTCCGGCCTTGAAGCCGTTCGGCGCCATGCTGGATCTTGCACCCGCTGCCACGCCGGCGCCGTCGAAATTCAGTGCGCCGGGCAAGCACGAACCGCAATCCGCGCGGCGCGGGCGTGTCGCGATCCTGACCGGCTGTGCCCAACCGGTGCTCGATCCCGGCATCAATGCCGCCACCATCCGCCTGCTGACGCGGCTCGGCGTCGAGGTCTCGGTGCCGCAGGGCGAAGGCTGCTGCGGCGCGCTGGTGCATCACATGGGCCGGGAAGAGCAGGCGCTGGCCTCCGCCCGCCGCAATGTCGATGTCTGGACGCGGGAGATCGAGGCCGGCGGCCTCGATGCGATCATCATCACCGCCTCCGGCTGCGGCACGACCATCAAGGATTACGGCCATATGCTGCGGCTCGACCCCGCCTACACAGAAAAGGCCGCCCGTGTCTCGACCTTGGCAAAAGACGTGACGGAATATCTCGCCACGCTTGATCTGCCGGCGCAGGAGCGCAAGAACCTCACGGTGACCTACCATTCCGCCTGTTCCATGCAGCATGGCCAGAAGATCACGATGCAGCCGAAGCTGCTGCTGAAGAATGCCGGCTTCACCGTGCGCGATCCGGCGGAAGGTCATCTCTGCTGCGGATCGGCGGGCACCTACAACATCATGCAGCCGGAGATTTCGGCTAGGCTCAAGGCCCGCAAGGTGAAGAATCTCGAAGCGACACGGCCTGATGTGATCGCTACCGGCAATATCGGCTGCATGACGCAGATCGGCTCCGGCATAGCGGTGCCGATCCTGCACACGATCGAACTGCTCGACTGGGCCTATGGCGGCGAACGCCCGGCGAAATTAGCGAAGATCTAATATTAGTGAGGCATGATGTTTCTCGCGCGATTGGCGCGCGAGGAGACGCCCCATGGCATGCAGAGCGATAATGCTGGCTTTTACAGTCGCGATCTCATGCGGTTTTCAGGCCTCTGCCGCCGTGCTTCACTGCGCGGCCGACGATGCGTCCCTTCGGATGGTCATCGAAGGCGCCCGTGGCACATCATCAGGCGAAAAGCTCACCCGGCTCCGCGGCGTGATGGCGGTGAAGGAAGAGAACGGCCCGGAACTCCTGAAGAAAGTCACCTTTTCCTCCGGCATGTTGCGGGAGGCCCGGTTCGGGGACGCGCGCCTGCAGATGGCGATCGGCAGCCACAGCCGAACCTGGCGCGGGATCGAACGCTTCGATCTGGTGCTGGAAGCCGATGTGCCCGATGCCAATGCAGCGAGCTTCAAGGGACGTTACGCCCTTTCGGCCGAATGGGGGCAGGGCGCCAAGGATCCCGAGCGTAAATCGGCTGAATATGCCGGCACCGTGAGTTGCGCATACAGATAAGGCGCCCGAGTGGCCCCGCGCGCCTTTCGATACTCTGGAAAACTATTGCCGGGACCGCCCTGAGGCTCCCGGGCAAAATCTTAGAACTTCAACGTCACGCCGACATTGATGGCATTGGTCAAGACGTTGGTCTTCAGCTTGTCGCCGCGGTCGATATCGACATCAACCCAGGAATAGTTGCCCTTGTATTCGGCGAACATCGACCAGCGGTCGGTGATCTTGACGTCCACGCCGGCCTGGGCCTGCAGCGTCGCGCCGCCAACCTGGTATTCGAAGGTCTTGAACGCGCCGCGGGTCACTTCGACATGCGGAATGTTCAAGCCGACACCGGCGCCCACATAGGGGGTGAAGCGGGTGTTTTCGATCGGGAAGCGATAGAGACCATTCAGGGTCAGCAGGTTCAGGCCGTCAGAAAACTCGAAATGCGACCAGCCGGTCTTTCTCAGCGTATCCGTGTCGGCATAGACCTTGGCATGGGAGAAATCGATCGAGACGCCGAGATTGGGCTTGCCGAAATTCTCCAGCCACCAGACGCCACGAACGCCATAGTAAGGCGGTGCGGAGAACGACTTGCCGTCCCAGCCTGCGGTGAACGAGGTCGGCGCGGTCGGACCCGTGACATCCACGGTCGAATGCGGCGCCGTCTGGTAGCCGCCATAGACCGAGATGTTGAAGTCTTCCGCATTGGCGCTGGACGCGGCCATGAATGCTGCGCCCGACAAGAGACAGGCGGAAAGTTGGGAAATCAGTTTGCTGTTCATGAAAAGTCCCGGTCTCTGCGATCCAGCGGAAATGCGAATGATTCCCGTGCGTGGTTTTTGTGTTGATTCGATGCAGGACTATCTAAGCCCATCATGGCCGTTTGTCCTTACCGAAAGTCAAAATTTATGGCCGGATACTGCCACGACACCGGCTGTTCCACGAGGTATCTGTCTTAAAAAAACAGGCCAGTGTCAAAAATGCATCAAGCGGCATCCGTCATTGCGGTATCGCGGGAATGCGCGCCCGTTACGCGCGCGCATTCGAGACGTGAGACTTTGGGCAATCCGCGCGGTCAGCCGCCGAAGATCGTGCGCAGGTAGTCGATCCCGCGATCTTCGAAACTCACTTCGCCCTGGCGATTGCCGGGGCCAACGACGATCACCTTCGTGCCGACGTCCGCGCGCTGATAGAGGTGCTCGACATCCTTGTTCATCATGCGGATGCAGCCGGAGGACATGTTGAGGCCGATCGTCCAGGGCTGGTTGGTGCCGTGAATGCGGAAGATCGTGTCACGGCCGCCCTTGTAGAGATACATGGCGCGCGCGCCGAGCGGGTTGTCGATGCCGCCGGGCTGCACGACCGGCAGGATGTGGCCCTTGCGGGCTTCGCGTGCGCGCATCTCAGCCGGCGGGCGCCATTCCGGCCATTCCGCCTTGCGGCCGATCTTGACGACGCCCGACCAGCCGAAGCCGTCGCGGCCGACGCCCACGCCGTAGCGGGTCGCACGATCCTTGCCCTCGACATAGTAGAGGAACTTGTTGTTGGTATCGATGATGATGGTGCCGGGAGCCTCGTTGGTGATCAGCCGTACCACACGGCGCTTGAACTTCTCGTCGGGCTCCTTCCGCTGCACGACGAGCGATACGTCGGATGAGCGCTGGTTGCCCAGTTCGGCCGCACCGTTGAAGGCGGAAGCACTCACGGGATGCAGCAGGCTGGTGGCTCCCAGGACGACGGCGACCGCCGCGTTCAGGTATTTACGCATGTGGAAAGGTCCCTCTCAAATATTGCCCGAGAAAATTCTAGCCAAGTTTGGGGGTGTTTCAAGCGGCAAGCCCGACGCTCCTGCAAAGTTGAAGAGACTTCGCCGGTTGGGCCTGCCGTATCATGTCACGGGATGATCAGATCACGATCACCTTGGTGCCGACGCCAACCCGCTCGTAGAGGTCGGTCACATCCTCGTTGCGCATGCGGATGCAGCCGGACGAGACGCCGTTGCCAATGGTCCAGGGCGCGTTGGTGCCGTGGATGCGATAGAGCGTGGAGCCGAGATACATGGCGCGCGCGCCGAGCGGATTTTCCGGGCCGCCATCCATGCGAGCGGGCAGGTAATGCCCCTTGGCGGCCTCGCGGGCGATCATCTCCTGCGGCGGAGTCCAGTCAGGCCATTCCGCCTTGCGGGTGATCTTGTGCGTGCCGGCCCATTCGAAGCCCGGCTTGCCGACGCCCACGCCATAGCGGCGCGCGGTACCATTGGCCTGGACCAGATAGAGGAAGCGATTGTTGGTATCGATGACGATCGTGCCCGGCTTTTCCTTGGTCTCGTAGTTGACCACCTGCGGCAGGTACATCGGGTCGATCTGGGTCTTCATGGGCGCGGCGCGCGGAACCGAGGCGCGCTGTACCTGGGCGGGCATGTCGCCACCCAGCAAGGTCCGGCGGCGCTGGGCGCCGGCTTGCACGGGAAGCCCGCGGTAATACGGCTGGGCCTGCTGGCGCGGCGCCGGCATCTGGCGTGTGGGATAGGTCACGACGCGGCGGCCCGACCCTTGCAACTGAATCACCCAAGGCGCGCTGAGGCTGGGGCTGACCATCACGGGCGGCCTGTTCTGGTAGCGATCATTGGCGAGGGCGGATTGGTCGAATGCCAGCAACAGACCGGCGGCGAACAGCAGGGATTTTTTCAACATCGGACGAACTCGTTACATCTTGACCGAGGGAAGGGGTGAGGCCCCGATTGGCGCAATCGTGGCACCACGGCGGCGGAAAATTGGTAAATGCCCGTTCATTAAAAGGCCCGCTGACCCATAAACCTTTTGTCAGGGTTAGCGCCGGGTTTGGAAGACTGGTGAACAAATGGTAAACGCCGGTTTGGTGTATAGGAGAATCACGCCACATGGAAAAAACCGGCCTGATCACGGGGGATGACGGACTGCAGCGCTGCGCCTGGCATGGCGGGCTGGAGGACTACCGGCGCTATCATGACGAGGAATGGGGCCGGCTTGTCACCGATGATATCAGGCTGTTCGAGAAGATCTGCCTGGAAGGGTTCCAATCGGGCCTGTCCTGGCTCACCATCCTGCGCAAGCGCGAGAATTTTCGCGCGGCCTTTGCCGGCTTCGATTTTGCCCGCGTCGCGCTGTTTGACGATGACGACATTGCTCGCTGTCTGGCCGATGCCGGCATCATCCGCCATCGCGGCAAGATCGTCTCGACCATCAACAACGCCCGCCGCGCTGTTGACCTCAAGGCGGAGTTCGGCTCGCTCGCCCGCTATTTCTGGAGCTTCGAACCGCCAGCCTCCGAGCGTCCGGCTACCATGGACTATGCCACGCTGAGGGCCAATCCCACCTCGCCGACCTCAGTGCGGCTCTCCAAGGACTTGAAGAAACGCGGCTGGACCTTCGTCGGCCCCACGACAGTCTATGCCTTCATGCAGGCCATGGGCCTGGTCAACGACCATATCGAGGGATGCATGTGCCGGGCCGAGGTGGAACGGTTGAGGGCAGGGTTTGTCAGGCCTTCTTGAAGACGAATTCTAGCGCATGTCTCCCAAAAGTGCGCAGCGGTTTTGGGACAAAGATATGCGAAAACAAAAGTCTACAGCAGGGCGCTTGAATCCAAGTCAACGCGACCTGCTGTAGCGGCAAAACCACGGTGAGCGACAGAGGACATAGTGTGCACCCAGCAACAAAGGCCCTCATCTTTTTTATGACGAACTGCACCTATGCCATACTGATGATGGCGAATGGCTGTGGCTATTTTTTCAGCCAAGGTGAGAACTATGCTGACGGACAGGAATGCGCCTCCTATCTTGAGCTCACTTTTGGAATTACGTATTTTTCGCAATCAAGTCCTTTGATTATATTGGACGAATTGCTTCTGCTGGTCATCATCAACACCGTTGTAGCCCTCGCTTTTCCGGCTCGGGGTCCTAAAGTTGTTACAGTGTCGGTGAGTATCGCAGCAATATTTCTTGGGATCGCAATGCCCTTTCCCGTCGCCAGGCTTTTGTCGCCGTGATCATGGGCCACGATGATTTCGTGCATCCCTCGAACGCGTCAATGACCATCTCGAGGGATGCATGTGCCGGGGCGAGGTGGAGGGGCTGAGGGCTGGGTTTGTCAGGCCGACGTAACGCCAACGCAAGTCATCCGTCGCAAAGGCGAAAGAGTGCAGTGCGCCGTGGTACTCTTAAGGCTTTAATGCCGAATCCCAATGCTCGTCAGCCTTGCCGTCCTTGAAACGCCAACTGTCAAACCATGTGGTGGTGTAGGTCTTGGAGGGATCTTTTGGATCTGTCACCTCACGCGGGAAGGCTACTGTGACAATGTCACCCTCGGCGACCACCGAGACAATCTCGGTTTTCATCTTTTCAGGGATGGGTGAGGGCTTAACCTTCAACACCTTGGTGAAATAATCCACCACGCCTTGGCGGCCAGAAGCGGCATTGGGATTATGCTGGATATACCGTTCCGTGAGATATTTGTCTGCCTGATCCCACTGATTGGCCTCCAGCAACACGGTGATGATTTTATAGGTCACCTGCTTGTTGTGGTGTAGCACCGGATCTGTGCTGGTAAACAACTGGTCCGGGTTTTCCACCCCGACTACTTTTTCTTGCGCAAATGCCGCGCCCGCAAGAACCAAAGAAGCCACCATGGCGATGAGCGTTGATTTCATTCTGCCTTCCCATCATGTCCGTTATTGCCCAAGCAGAATAGAACAACGCAAGACTGCAGCAAGAAGGCAGTTTTTGAGCCGATAGGCAGGAAAAACAAACCAAGTGAGCGGTCCAGTCCCTTTCCTCCAGTTCAGCCAATTCCATTGTGGCGCACGGATTCGACTAGGAGGTCGCTGGGTCCCTCAATCAATGCTCATCGCCAGCACCCGGCTGATTTCCGTGAGCGAGCGCCCCGATTGTGCCCGCCAAGCATTGAATGCCGCCTGCACCGCGGCCTTGTCGTTGGCGGATGTGGGGGCCTTTGCCACCACGCCCTCGGCGATCAGCCGGTTCACCACGCTGCCCGAGAGGATGAAGCTTTCGAGGCCGGCAAAACGCAGGAAATACTGACCGGTATTACCGCCGAGCCGCGAGCCCTTCTTCTGCAGGAGGTCGAGCAGGCCGATGTAATTCTCCACAGGCCAGCCCGCAAAGAAGGCGCCGGCACTGCCGTGTTCCTCGATAATGCTGGAGAGGAAGGCCGCGTTTTCCTGGACGGCCCGGATTTTCGGCCCATGGCGGACAATGCGGGTGTCGGAGACCAGCCGCTCGAAATCCTCGTCATGCAGCATGGCGCAGCGGCTGATATCGAACCCGTCGAAGGCGGCCTCGAACCCCGGCCACATCGCCTCCACGACCTTCCAGTTGAAGCCGGACTGGAAGATGCATTTGGTCATCAGCGACAGGAACCGGTCGTCAGGCGTCGCGGCGATCTCGTCGCGAGGCTTGGGAAACTGCAGTTCCGCCTCCAGCGCGTCGTGCCCCTTGCGCGCCACGGCGAGCTCAAAGATCTCATCGAACGTGCGCATGTCGTCCCTATTGCTCCAGCGTCTCGATCAGCGGAAGCAGGCCACCGAGATCCGCGATCTCGCGAAAACGCGGCACCTCGACCGGCTTTTCCACATGCTCGAAGATCCAGGTGAGTTCATGCGGCACGAAGACACCCCAGGCGCCGACGGCCAGCGCCGGCACGATGTCGGATTTCAGCGAATTGCCGATCATCATCGCCCGCTCCGGCCCCTCGGCATGCTTGCCGAAGATGCGGCGATAGGTGGTGGCGCTCTTGTCGGACACGATCTCGACCGCATCGAAATAATCGCCAAGGCCTGATTGGGCGAGCTTGCGCTCCTGGTCGAAAAGATCGCCCTTGGTGATCAGCACAAGGAAATAATGTCCCGCCAGCGCCTCCAGCGTCTGTCGCGCATGCGGCAGGCATTCCACGGGATGGCTGAGGAGATCGCGGCCGATGGCGAGGATTTCGCCAATGACCTTGCTCGGCACCCGCCCCTCGGTGATCTCCAGCGCCGTCTCGATCATCGACAAGGTGAAGCCTTTGATGCCGAAGCCGTAATGCGCGAGGTTCCGTTTTTCCGCCTCCAGCAGCCGTTTGGAGATATCGGCGCCTTCGGCATAGTCCGCCAGCAGGCTGCGAAAATGCTCTTCCGTCAGCCGGTAGAACTGCTCGTTTTGCCAAAGCGTGTCGTCGGCATCGAAGCCGATGATCGAAAGGGGCGATTGGGTCATGCGCATGCCGTCCGTCTGTTGGATGCGGCGGAGTTTAGCGCCGGCCTGTGGCGATGCAAGGGCGGTTCAACCGAGATGGACGACCTGCACCAGCGCCAGGCTGATGAGACAGAGCATGGCGAGCGACAGAACGGCCGATGCGATCACCCGACCGCCGGCACGCGCCGCCTGGCGGATATCGACAGAGAGGCCCAGTGCCGCCATGGCAATAATGGTCAGCCAGTGCGATGCGGCGGCAATCGGCTCCAATGCAGCACCGGGAATGAGATTGGCCGAGCGCAGAGCCATCATCAGCGCGAAACCGACAATGAACCACGGCACCAACTGGTGCAGAGATATCTTGCGGCAGCCGGCACCCTTGGCCAGACCGAGCGAAAAGATCACCGGCCCCAGCATCATCACCCGGACCAGTTTGACCAGCGTGCCGGTCTGCATGCTGACGAGGCCGGCCGGCGCCGTGGCCGCCAGCACCTGCGGCACGGCATAGACGGTCAAGCCGGCAAACGCGCCATATTGCAGGGCGCTCAACCCCAGCAGTTCCGGCAGCAGCGGCATCAGCAGCACCGCGCCGACGCCGAGAATGGCGGTAAAGGCGATCGAGGAGGCAATCTCGTCGGCATTCGCGCCGATGACTGGCGCCGTTGCAGCGATCGCGGAGTTGCCGCAGATCGAATTGCCGCAGGCAACCAGGGTCGCAAGCCGGGCGGACAGGCCGAGCGCCCTGCAGATGAGATAGCTGAAGCCAAGCGAGGTCGCGACGATGGCGGCGATGCCGATCACCAGGGTGGCGCCAGCCTCGCGGATGGCCGCAACGCTGATCGATGCGCCAAGAAGCACGACTGCGACTTCCAGCAGCGTGCGGGCGGAAAAATCGATGCCGGGAAGGAGTGCTGGCCCCAGCCGGACGCTGGAGCGGATGCCTGCACCGATGATGATGGCCAACACGAGGCTGCCAAGCCAGCCGCCGCCCAAAAACGCCTGTTCCACCTGTTCGACCGCCACGGCCAGCAGCGTGACGCCAAAGCTGAGGCCAAGGCCGGGCAGCAGGCGCAACAGGCGTGACGAGGTTGGGGTGGCGGGCATGTCAGGGCATCCAAATTATTTGATGCCTCAAAAATCGCACGGGCGAATATCGTCTTCCATCGCATAATAAAGTATGTTTCGTTCGCCAAATCCGAACGAAATGCGAAAGCCATTCCTTGACCTTCGAGCAATTGCAGATTTTTGTTGCCGTGGCGGAGCGCGAGCACCTGACCCGTGCCGCCGACGCCATCGCGCTCACGCCGTCCGCCGTCAGTGCGGCGATCCGAAATCTCGAAGCTTTCTACCAGGTGGAACTCTTCCACCGCATCGGCCGCCGGATCGAGTTGACGCCGGAGGGCCGCGCCTTCCTGCCGGAGGCTAAGGCCGTGCTGGCGCGCGTTCGCGCAGCGGAACTGATGCTGGCGGAAATGGGTGGGCTCACGCGCGGTGCGCTCTCCGTCCATGCCAGCCAGACTGTTGCCTCCTATTGGCTGCCCCCTGTGCTGATGGCCTTCCATGCGCAATATCCGGGCATCGACCTGAAGCTCACCATCGGCAACACCACCACGGTGGCCAAGGCGGTTATGGAGGGGCTGGCCGATATCGGGTTTATCGAGGGGCCAATCGATGAGCCGGCCCTGTCGGTTTCGGAAATCGCCCGGGATGCCATCGTCGTGGTTGTCTCGCCGGATCACTCCTGGGCGGCAGGAAAACCGGTGCCGCCGGCCGACCTTGTGACGGCCACGGGCTGGATCATGCGGGAAGCAGGCTCTGGCACCCGCGCCGCGTTCGAGGCAGCGCTGGTCACGCATAGTATCGATCCGCAGGCCCTGAAAATCGTGCTGGAACTGCCATCCAACGAAGCGGTGCTGTCGGCGGTGCGCGCCGGCGGCTGCGCAGCGGCTGTTTCGGAAAGTGCTGCGGAAACCCTGTTGCACGAGGGGCAGCTGGTGCGCGCCAACATAGCCCTGCCATCGCGGCCGTTTTCCGTGCTGCGCCACAAGGAGCGCCATCCGAGCAAGGCTGCGATCGCCATGGAGCGGCTGGCGCGCGAGAAATCCACGCCATCGCAACCATCATAAGGGTGTGACGCAGGCGGCATCGCGATGACACGATGCCGCCCCGATAGTCGCCTCAATGGCGCTCAGGTATTGAACTCACTGGCCGTTTTTCTCAAGCCAGGCCTTCATCATGGCGATCTCGGCTTCCTGCGCCTTGATCACCTCTTCGGCCAGCTTCCGGATTTCAGGGTTCTTGCCGTATTGCAACTGGATGCGGGCCATGTCGATCGCCCCCTGGTGGTGCGGGATCATGCCACGCACGAAATCGACATCGGAATTGCCGCTAAGCTCGATATCCATATCCCTATGCATCTTGGCATTGGCCTCGGCAAAGGCCTTGCTGGAAGGCTCCTGGTCCCCCTTGGGTTCAGCGGCGGTCATGCCGCCATGATTGCCATGGCCTTGATGATCCTGAGCAATTGCCGTGGTGGCCAGCAGAAGTGCGGATACGGTGAAGATCGTCTTGATCATTGTCTTGTTTCCCTTTGGTCTGATTGTTCAGAACAACGTGATGCCTTCAGGCCGGTGGCCTGTGCGGGTTGAATGAAGTGGAATCGTTGCGAGGATCAGACGCGGGGAGGGGGATCAAGCGGCGGCGCGGCGCGCGAGGTCAAAGTCGCCATAAGTCGAGGCGTAAGCGTAGAACGGGCCGGTGGTCCGGACTCCGCGATCAGAATATCGGCAGGCAGCGTCAGGCAGGCGGCACAATGGCCTGAAGCCATGGTCTTGCCGGGATGCGGGCAATCGCCGTCGGGTGCCGGTTCATGATGCATCTGCGGGGCGGAAGCCGCATGTGCTTCGTGGCCATCATGTCCGGTATCGGCCTGTGTCGCGGCGGCCTGGGCTGGCCCGGTGGCCGCCATGGGACCGGCCATCCCGGTGAATGGCATCGCGCCATAGGCCAGGGCGGCAAGGACAAGCATCAGGCGGATCACTGAGCGCATGGCTCCAAAGTAGTCAGAATTTTGGCGCAAGCAAGGCTTGGCCTATGCCGCAATGACCTGGTGGATGATCTGATAGTCGCGGCTTTCCTCGCCGAGCGGCGCGACGGGCCATTGCCAGCTTGAGGATGCCTGCGGCGGTGTTACGTCATGCATGAGGTCCACGGTCTCATGAACGTGGCCCGTTCGATCCACCACCGAGAAGGCGATATCGGTGACCAGGCAGGCCTTGGCGGGCAGGTTTGCCAAGCCGTCCAGATGGGCCTGCATCAGCCGGGGCAGGGCATCATCGGGCATGGCGCCCTGCGGCATCTCATCGATCCGCCGCTTTGCCCCCCGCCCGATCTGCGACAGGAGATTGGCCGAGATGACGAGATCGAGATAGGGCACCTGGCGCAGGAAGCCGAGCGGATCGGGATCGCGGCCTTCCGCGATGTCGCTGAGCCCCGAAAGATCCCGCTCGATCAGCCTGACATTGCGCAGGCCCTTTATTGCAAGCCATGTCCGCACACTGGCCAGATGCACCAGATCGACCAGAACGACCGTATCGAATTGCAGTGTCAGCTCCAGGATTGGCACGTCGCGCAGCAGGCCCGAGCCCAGCACCACGGCGGTGCGTTTTTGCTGGAGACCCGCCATCGCCGCAAGCATCGCCCGCCGGCTCATCTCTTCATGCTCCCGCCAGGCGGCGGCGCATCGCCCGGCGCGGGACCAGAGATTGACGGAATAGCGGATATGCGGCCGGTTCGCCGCTGACGTCAGTGGCCATGTGGCGGCATAGTTCAGGGCTTCAAGGATCATGGATTACCGGTAAACCGTGATGCGATGGCCGATCTAAATGACCAGCACGACAAGTTTCTGGTCCTGGATATCACAGATGATCCTGTAGTCGCCCACCTGGTAACGCCAGAGATGGTTGAATTCCTGTCCCCGCAGAGGGCGACCGTGTTGGCGTGCGTAATCGAGGGGCTTGATGCGCGTGTGAAGGAAATTCCGGATGCGCCGCGACTCTGTATCGCCAAGCTTTTTAAGCTGTTTTATAGCCTTGTCGTCGAACTCAATCGTCCAGGCCAAGTTCGCGCTCCATCTCCTCCCAGGTATAGGTCCGGCTTTCGCCGCGCGCGCGTGCTTCAAGCACCTCCTGAGCTCGTCTCAGAAAATAGGCGTCTTCCAATCGTTCTTCGATGATATCAAGCATATAGGCATTGGGATCCGTCCCGGATTCCTCGGCATATTGCAGCACCAGGCGATGCATTTCTTCCGGCATCTCGAGCGTGACGCGCTTGTTCATCGGTGTGGCCCCTGGTTGTGGCGCGGAATATACCATCTCGCCTCCCTGTTTTCCAGAGACGGTGCCTTGCGTCTTCGCCTTCGCCCTTGCCGCCAAAACCTTGATCCTCTAAGACACCGGCACTTGAAATTGACAAGAAATCCGGTGCCGATCATGAGCGAGAAGTCCAAGAAGCCGCAGAAACTCAGAGCCCGCCTGCCGCGCGGCTTCGGTGATCGCACGGCCGCCGATATCCACGCCACCAATGAGATGGTCGAGAAGATCCGCGCGGTCTATGAGCGCTATGGTTTCGACCCGATCGAGACGCCGCTGTTCGAATATACCGATGCACTCGGCAAGTTCCTGCCGGATAGCGACCGGCCGAACGAGGGCGTGTTCTCGCTGCAGGATGACGACGACCAGTGGATGAGCCTGCGCTACGACCTGACAGCGCCGCTCGCTCGTCACGTCGCGGAAAATTTCAACGAGATCCAGCTGCCCTACCGCACCTATCGCGCCGGCTATGTCTTCCGCAACGAGAAGCCGGGTCCCGGCCGCTTCCGCCAGTTCATGCAGTTCGACGCGGACTCGGTCGGCGCCCCCGGCGTGCAGGCCGATGCCGAGATGTGCATGATGATGGCCGACGTGCTGGAAGCCCTGGGCATAAAGCGCGGCGATTATGTGATCCGGGTGAATAATCGCAAGGTTCTGGATGGCGTGATGGAAGCCATCGGGCTTGGCGGCGAGGAGAATGCCGGGCGGCGGCTCAATGTGCTGCGGGCTATCGACAAGCTCGATAAGTTTGGTCCGGAAGGGGTCAAGCTTTTGCTCGGTGCGGGTCGCAAAGACGAGTCGGGTGACTTTACGAAAGGGGCAGGGCTCACTGCCGAGCAGATTGAAGCGATTGATGCATTTTTGAATGCTGATCGAGCATCTTCGCAAAGAGTCGGGGCCGAGGTTCAGCTGGCACATGTTGAAGGTAGAGAGATATCGGACGCGCAGTGGATCAAGCATAAAGTAGAAACGTACCTATACTTTATGAATTTCCATTATCCTGAGATGGAAGGGATTAAAGAGCTTGAAACGATCTGGGGGCTCGTTGTTGCCGCCGGATATGACGATGGACGCATTTTTATCGACCCCTCCGTCGTCCGAGGCCTCGAATACTACACCGGCCCGGTCTACGAAGCCGAACTCACCTTCGACGTCACCAATGAAAAGGGCGAAAAGGTCGTGTTCGGTTCGGTCGGCGGCGGCGGGCGGTATGATGGCCTCGTCTCGCGCTTCATGGGCCAGCCGGTGCCGGCCACGGGCTTCTCCATCGGCGTCTCCCGCCTGATGACGGCGCTGAAGAACCTCGGCAAGCTCGGTGCCGACGAGATGCTGGCACCCGTTCTCGTCACCGTCATGGATGGCGATGTCGAAGCCATGGGCCGCTACCAGCGCTTCACCCAGGATCTGCGCAATGCCGGCATCCGCGCGGAGATGTACCAGGGCAACTGGAAGAAGTTCGGCAACCAGCTGAAATATGCCGACCGCCGCGGCTCGCCCATCGCCATCATCCAGGGCGGCGACGAGCGCGCTCAAGGCGTGGTGCAGATCAAGGACCTGATCGAGGGCAAGCGCCTCGCCGGCGAGATCACGGATAATACCGAATGGCGCGAAGCCCGTGTGGCGCAGGATGTCGTGGCCGAGGGCGAATTGGTCGCCAAGGTCAAGGAAATCCTGGCCGCCCAGGCGGAAGACCGTCGCCGGGCGCGGGGAGACTGATCGGTGGCATATGATCTTTATCAGATCGGTAATCCGAATGACAACGTCTGAGGTAAGATTGCCCCTCACCCTAACCCTCTCCCCGCAAGCGGGGAGAGGGGACGTGGAATCCGCAACGCCTGCTGCTGGTCACGGGCGGGCGGCATATCCCTTCTCCCCGCTTGCGGGGAGAAGGTGCCGGCAGGCGGATGAGGGGCGATCGCGCACAATCCCAGGACCCACCCCATGCCGCTGATCAACATGCCCGATTTTGCCGGCGATGTGCTGGAGGAGTTTGCGGCGCGCAAGACCACCCGCGTCGATACGCCGGTCATCCAGCCGGCCGAGCCGTTCCTCGACATGGCCGGCGAAGACCTGCGCCGCCGCATCTTTCTCACCGAAAGCGAGACGGGCGAGAGCCTGTGCCTGCGCCCGGAATTCACAATTCCCGTCTGCATCAGGCATATCGAGACGACGACCGGAACGCCTAAGCGCTATGCCTATCTCGGCGAGGTCTTCCGGCAACGCCGCGAGGGCGCCAACGAGTTTTACCAGGCTGGCATCGAGGATCTCGGTGATACCGGCATTGCCGGGGCCGACGCGCGTGCCATCGGTGATGCCCATGGCGTGCTGACGCGCCTGTTGCCCGGCCGCATGTTGACCGTCACGCTTGGCGACCAGGGCGTGTTCGAGGCCGTTGTGAAGGCGCTTGGCCTGCCGGCGGGCTGGCAGAAGCGGCTGATCCAGGCCTTCGGCAACAGCGAGCAGATCGAGCACCTGCTGAAACGCTTGGCGAGCCCCAATCCTGTACCGGGCCTCGATCCCGAGATCGTCGATCTCGTCTCCCATGGCACCGAGGTGGCGCTGATTGCCCGCATCGACGCCATCATGGAAGCGACTGGCTATTCCACCAATGCCAGCCGCTCGCCGGTGGAGATCGCCACCCGGCTGAAGGAAAAGCTGACACTGGCCGAGACGCGGCTCGATGGCGCGGCACTGCTGCTGCTACGCGAGTTCCTGTCGCTGGAACTGCCGCTGTCGGAGGCATCTGCTGCGCTGGCGGGCTTCGCCGATGCGGCGGGCCTCAAGCTCGGCGCGGCCGTGTCGCGGTTTGACGAGCGGGTTGCGGCCCTTGCCAATATCGGGCTCGATCTGGACCGCATCACCTATCGCGCCGCCTTCGGCCGTCCACTCGATTATTACACCGGGCTCGTCTTCGAGATCTCGGAAGTAGGGCCACGCTCGGTGCTAGCAGGCGGTGGGCGCTTTGACCGGCTGCTGACGCTGCTCGGCGCCGAAAGCCATATCCCGGCGGTCGGCTTCTCGCTGTGGCTGGATCGCATCGAGGCGGCGCGGCAGCCATCCGGAGGGCAGGGCGCATGACCATCACCATCGGATTGCCCTCCAAGGGCCGGATGAAGGACGATTGCCAGGCCATCTTCGAAAAGGCCGGCATGAAGATCGTCGCCGTCGGCAACGACCGGTCCTATCGTGGCCGCGTCGAGGGGATGGAGGGCATTGAAATCGCTTTCTTGTCGGCCTCGGAAATCTCCCGCGAGATCGGCATCGGCAATGTCGATTTCGGTGTCACGGGCGAAGACCTGATCCGTGAGGGGCTTGCGGAGGCTGACAAGCGGGTGGAGATCTGCGCGCGGCTCGGCTTCGGCCATGCGGATGTCGTCGTCGCCGTGCCGGAAATCTGGCTCGATGTCGATAGCATGGAAGACCTCGGCGACGTCGCTGCCGATTTCCGCGCCCGCCATGGCCGGCGCCTCGCCATCGCCACCAAATACTGGCGGCTGACCCAGCAGTTCTTCTCGCGCCAACACGGCATCCAGCTTTATCGCATCGTCGAAAGCCTGGGCGCCACGGAAGGCGCGCCGGCCGCTGGCCAGGCGGATATCATCGTCGATATCACCTCCACCGGTTCCACGCTCAGGGCAAACCACCTGAAGATCCTGTCCGATGGCGTGATCCTGCGCTCCGAAGCCTGCCTCGTGCGGGCCCGCAAGCCGGAGCATGAAGGCAATCCGCTGGTCGAGAAGATTATTGAAGCCATCCGCTCGGCCTTGTGACCGATATGAGCGGGGCCGATGCGATCCGGGGGCTGTACGAGCGGCATGCCACGGCCTTTGACCGCATCCGCGGTCGGCAATTGTTCGAAAAAACATGGCTTGACCGGTTCACGGCAGGACTGCCACGGGACGGGACCGTGCTCGATCTTGGTTGCGGCGCTGGCGAGCCTATGGCCGCCTACCTGATAGACGGTCGTTATCGGCTGACCGGGATCGACAGTGCCCCCAGCTTGACCGCCTTGTGCCGGGATCGCTTTCCTGGCTATGACTGGCGCGTCGGCGACATGCGGGAAGTGGCTTTTGGCCGACGCTTTCACGGCATCTTGGCCTGGCACAGCTTTTTCCATCTGACGCCTGAAGACCAGCGGGATATGTTTCCACGCTTTGCAGCTCACGCAGCCAAGGATGCCATGTTGATGTTCACCTCAGGCCCGACCGCCGGCGTGGTGGTGGGAGAATTCGAGTTCGAGCCGCTTTATCACGCCAGTCTCGATCCGCAGGAATACCAAGACCTTTTGGCAGCCAGCGGTTTCGACCTGGTGGACCATCTGGCCGACGATCCGGATTGCGGCGGGGCAACGGTCTGGCTCGCGCGCCGTCGCTGATATCGCTGATCTCAAACGGAAAACCCGCCGCGCCCGATTTAAGGTGCGGCGGGTTTTCTTTACCCCGATGGGGCAGGGACGGGTCTTGGATTAGGCTGCTGCATAGGCGCCGCGGCGGGCGTCCAGGGAGTAGGCGCCGGGGCCAAAGGTGGCGAGCAGGATATAGGCGCCGGCCAGCGTGATGTTCTTCATCATCATGATCTGGTTCAGGACGGTCAGCCAGCCATTGGCAGCAGCCGGGAAGTCCGGAACATTGATGGCCGAGCCGTGGAACACGATGCCGGTGAAGACACAGAATACGGCAAGCAGCCAGCCGGCGATCTTGGTCTGGAAGCCGACGAGGACGGCAAGGCCGGTGACGAGTTCAAACAGGCCAGCCGCATAGGCCAGCAGATCGGCCGCCGGCAAGCCGGCGCCGGCGATCATGCCGGCCGTGCCAGCCGGATTTACCAGCTTGTCAAAGCCGGACATGATGAACATGAAGGAGAGAAGAATGCGGGCCACCAGAATAATGGCATTGTTGGTCGAGGACATCGAAGGCTCCTGAATGGGGTGGGGATCGTTTGCGATCCTGTGTGGAAATCTCCCCGCCTAGATGCCTCTTTTCTGTCGTTCTGAATAGATAGACGATCTTTTACAAATCGTTCGAAAAATGAAGACAGTGGGAAAGTCGCATGCGATGCGCTCACCTGCTGCTGAGGATTTACGGGGAAGACCGCTGGCGCGCCGTGTCAGTTCTGCGCGCCGAGATGGGAGCCGGTGGCCAACTGGAAGCGTGGAAACACGAATATACCGACCATGCTGCCCGAATGGCGCTGCTCAAGTCCGTTGGACTCGCCAATGCAGAATACCGGCTGGCGTTGCGCAGTCCGGCTGACGATCGTGGTGGAAAAGCAGAAGGAGCAGGACGAGGTGGCCGCTTGCTCGAACAGCTCAAGGATCTGGGCGCGATCATGCGGGTCGTAGCAGCGCATCATGCTGAGCAGGCCGCATTCGCTGTTATCAAGTCCATGCAGCGCGGCGGCCCGCTCTCCAAGGCGGATCACGCCATTGGACAGGTCACCGATCCAGTTCTCCGAAATGCAGAGCTGCGACAGCATCTGCATATCGACACCCTCGGCATCGCCTAGGTCGAGATAAAAGGGTGCGGACGCATCCGCTCTGGCGATCTTAAACAATGTGTTCCCCGAGGCCAGTAAATTTCAGCCGGAATTTCTGTTCTATCTTTATCATTGTTTGGTGATACCGCCTCGCAATTGATCAGGATCTCAGGTGTTGCCGCCCTTCGCTCTCTATCTCAATTCCGCGGCGCTACCCGCTCAGCTAGACAATACAATTGGACCAATTTCAGGCGGCCTAGGTAACTCCGCGCGCAAAGGCATGCACCAGATTTCGCGCATAGGTTACAATCTTGTTGCCCTCAATAAGGCCTGAATGTCACTTGGAAACGTGTTTTGCGTGCCGTTATGCCTCCAGTCACCCAGCAACGAAGCGACACGTGACAGGCGTTATAAATTTTTTTTCCGGTTCGGCAATGTATTTTTCTGGGACGGTTCATGTTTTCCGGGCCCTGCATCAGGGGCTGTTGGTGAGCTGATCTCATTGCAATGCAAAATGCACGGAAGTTCGTGAAAGAGAGAAACATTAATTTTGAGGGTTCAAAAAGCCGAAGTAAGAAGCCAAGTTGTTTATGTTTAAAATAATGGACTACTGATTTTAAGTTTAAAGAGATGGGAAGATAATTTTGGAAATCGCACCACGATAGTTCGGTACTTCTTCGCGACATATGTGTCGGGCTGCAGTGCATTAGACAATATGCATGAATATATAGATGTTACCGATGGTTGCGTTTCAGCGCGATAAAGTTAGGGATAGCTAATTTACAAACGCGTCGAACCACGTCATCATGATTGTGCAGTGCAGCGCGCCAGACGTGTACACCTCGGCAAAGCCGGCGCGTCTCGCGCATACGAAAAAGGGCGGCACAAGGCCGCCCTTAAACTCACTGGTCTGATGACCGGATGATTACATCATGCCGCCCATGCCACCCATGCCGCCCATGTCAGGCATAGCAGGGCCGTCCTTCTTCGGAAGTTCGGCGATCATGGCTTCGGTGGTGATCAGCAGCGACGCGACCGAGGCAGCGTTCTGCAGAGCGGTGCGAACAACCTTGACCGGGTCGACGATACCCATGGCGATCATGTCGCCAAACTCGCCGGTCTGGGCGTTGTAGCCGTAGTTGTCGTCGTTCTTGTCGAGAACCTTGCCAACGATGATCGAAGCTTCGTCACCGGCGTTGTCGGCGATCTGGCGAACCAGCGACTGCAGAGCCTTGCGAACGATGTTGATACCAGCTTCCTGGTCGTCGTTTGCGCCCTTGACGGTGATCTTGGTCGACGAACGCAGCAGGGCGATACCACCACCGGGAACGATGCCTTCCTGAACAGCAGCGCGCGTCGCGTTCAGAGCGTCGTCGATGCGGTCCTTGCGTTCCTTGACTTCGATTTCCGTCGAGCCGCCAACGCGGATCACGGCAACGCCGCCAGCGAGCTTGGCAAGACGTTCCTGCAGCTTTTCGCGGTCGTAGTCAGAGGTGGTTTCTTCGATCTGAGCCTTGATCTGGCCAACGCGACCTTCGATGTCGGACTTGGCGCCGGCACCGTCAACGATCGTGGTGTTTTCCTTGGAGATCGAAACCTTCTTGGAACGGCCGAGCATGTCGAGGGTAACATTCTCGAGCTTGATGCCGAGGTCTTCGGAGATGACGGTACCACCGGTCAGGATGGCGATGTCTTCCAGCATGGCCTTGCGGCGATCGCCGAAGCCCGGAGCCTTGACGGCAGCAATCTTCAGGCCGCCACGCAGCTTGTTGACGACGAGCGTTGCGAGAGCTTCGCCTTCGACGTCTTCAGCGATGATGACGAGCGGCTTGCCGGTCTGAACGACAGCTTCGAGAACCGGCAGCATGGCCTGGAGGTTCGAGAGCTTCTTTTCGTGCAGCAGGATGAAGGCGTCTTCGAGGTCAGCAACCATCTTTTCCGGGTTGGTGACGAAGTAGGGGCTGAGATAGCCGCGGTCGAACTGCATGCCTTCGACGACTTCGAGTTCGGTTTCGGCGGTCTTGGCTTCTTCAACCGTGATGACGCCTTCGTTGCCGACCTTCTGCATGGCTTCGGCAATGTCCTTGCCAACCTGCGTGTCGCCGTTTGCGGAGATCGTGCCGACCTGAGCAACTTCTTCCGAGGTCGAGATCTTCTTGGCCTTGGCCTGGAGGTCCTTGACGACTTCAGCGACGGCCAGATCGATACCGCGCTTCAGGTCCATCGGGTTCATGCCGGCCGCAACAGCCTTCTGGCCTTCGCGAACGATAGCCTGGGCGAGAACGGTTGCCGTGGTCGTGCCGTCACCAGCGATATCGTTGGTCTTCGAAGCAACTTCGCGGACCATCTGGGCGCCCATGTTCTCGAACTTGTCTTCCAGTTCGATTTCCTTGGCGACAGAAACGCCGTCCTTGGTGATGCGCGGAGCGCCGAAGGACTTGTCGATAACGACGTTACGACCCTTCGGGCCGAGGGTGACCTTCACTGCGTCAGCGAGGATGTCGACGCCGCGCAGCATCTTTTCGCGCGCGATACGGCCGAACTTGACTTCTTTAGCTGCCATTTTCAAAACTCCCGGGGCTTAGCCCATTGGTGAATTGTTGAGTGGGAAAGGGTGAACCGGCCAATCAGCCGATGATGCCCATGATGTCGGATTCCTTCATGATCAGGAGATCCACGCCATCGAGCTTGACTTCGGTGCCCGACCACTTGCCGAACAGAACGCGGTCGCCAACCTTGACGTCGAGGGCAACCTGCTTGCCGCTTTCGTCACGGGCGCCGGGGCCAACAGCGATAACTTCGCCTTCAGCAGGCTTTTCCTTCGCGGTGTCCGGAATGATGATGCCGCCCTTGGTCTTTTCTTCGGACTCAACGCGCTTGACTACAACGCGGTCATGAAGCGGACGGAAATTGGTGCTTGCCATTGTCTAATCCCTCGATCAAATGACATTCGCGGACCTGGAGAGGCTCCGCATGGAAACTGTTAGCACTCGCTCTTCGGGAGTGCTAGCGGCCTGGATTTAGGAGTGGTGGCCTGGGGAGTCAAGCGCGAGCCTAAAAAATATCGCCGCCTTTTGCGGCAGCGATATGACGGTTCGACCAGGGAACGTGTCAGGCGAGGGTGCCTTGCTGCTCAACTGGGTGGCTGGAACCGTTGGCAAGCTCTCAGTCGCCCATAGGTAGATAGGTCCCGAAATCGCCTTTGATGCCGCGGCTCGCCATGAATTCCGACGCGTTGAATCCGGTCTGCGCGTAGAAGGTGCTAACAGCCGTCTTAGCCTCCGCAAGCGCCTGGCGGTCGCGCCATTCGACCATCGTGACGAATTTAACCATATCTTCACTTTCGCCGGCCCGAGCCGCGACGCGATTGTAGAGGCAACCCTCAAGCGTGTCGAAATAGCCATGGATGATCGAGAGCTGGTCTTCGAAGGCCTGGGCGTGCTCGGCAGGGCAATCGAACAGGTCTACCCGGATTACGCTTTTGTCTTTGGTTTTAGCCAATGTATCGGAGGCGCTGCCGCCGAATTCTAGAACTGTCGCGCTCATGACATCTTCCTTTTTGCTGATTGCCCATGGACGCTGGCCAAGGTAGAACCTCAACAAAACTTGAGGTCAAGGAGATTTTGCGTGGCTGACGATCGCCGAAAGCTGCCGCCGTCGCTCACCGTCGGCGAAGTTGCGGAGCGCGCCGGAGTGGCGGTCTCCGCGCTGCATTTCTACGAGCGGGAAGGGCTGATCCAGAGCTGGCGCAGTTCTGGAAACCAACGGCGCTACCCGCGCGGCGTGCTGCGGCGGGTGGCGCTGATCAAGACCGCCCAGCGGCTCGGCCTGCCGCTTGGCCGCATCGCCGAGGCTCTGTCGAACCTGCCGGCGGACCGGCCGCCGACCAGCGCCGATTGGCGCCGGCTTTCCGCCTCCTGGCGCGAGGATCTCGACGCGCGCATTGCCTCGATGCAGGCGCTGCGCGACCAGCTCGACAGCTGCATCGGCTGCGGTTGCCTGTCGCTGGACAGCTGTCCCCTGCGCAATCCCGAGGATCAGCTGGGCAAATCAGGCGCCGGGGCAAGGCTTTTGCCTTGATTATGACGCGGGCTTTCTATCTGCCTATCGACCGCAGCCAGGGAGCAGCCGGTGACGCCAGCGCATGAAATCGCCCATCCACAGCCGAGCTTCGGAGAGTTCTTCTCCGCCTTTGCCCGCATCGGTGTTCTGAGCTTCGGCGGGCCGGCGGCGCAGATTTCGCTGATGCACCGCATCTGCGTCGATGAAAAGCGCTGGATCCGCGATGACCGGTTCCTGCACGCGCTGAACTATTGCATGCTGCTGCCCGGTCCCGAGGCACAGCAACTCGCCACCTATATAGGCTGGCTGATGTTTGGCGTGCGGGGCGGCATCATTGCCGGCCTGCTCTTTGTCTTGCCGGGTCTGCTAGTCATCCTTGGCCTCTCGGCTGCCTATGCCCTGTTTCAGCAGACGGATTGGCTGACCGGCCTGTTTTTCGGTTTGAAGGCCGGCGTTTTGGCCATCGTCGTGCAGGCCGTCATCAGGCTTGCCAGCCGCGCCCTCAAGACCCGCTTCCACCGCATCATCGCGCTGCTTGCCTTCGTTGCCCTCTTCTTCCTGTCGCTGCCGTTTCCCCTCGTGGTGCTCAGCGCCGGTCTTGCCGGGCTTGCCATGATCAGGCTTAAGGGCGACGCGCCCACGGCCAATGCGGACACCGATGCGCCAGCACCGAGGGTCAATCTTCTGCGCTCCGTGGCAGCACTGGTGTTTTGGATCCTGGTCTGGCAGGCCCCCTTGCTCATCCTCATGGCATTGGGCAGCCCGGAAGGCTTGGCCGCTCCCTTTGCCTTCTTCTCCAAGATGGCGCTGGTCACCTTCGGCGGCGCCTATGCGGTGCTGGCCTATGTTGCCCAGGTCGTCGTCGAGCAGTATCAATGGCTGCAGCCGGGCGAGATGCTGGACGGACTGGCGCTGGCCGAAACCACGCCCGGGCCGCTGGTGCTGGTCCTTTCCTTTGTCGGTTTCATGGCAGCCTACCGCGATGCCGGCGGGCTTGATCCGGTTGTCGCCGGTCTCCTCGGGGGATTACTGACAGCCTGGGCAACCTTCGTTCCGAGCTTCATCTGGATCTTTGCCGGTGCGCCCTATATCGAGCGGCTGCGGGGCAATCGCTGGCTCTCGGCCGCCCTCTCGGCCATCACCGCCGCCGTCGTCGGAGTCATCTTCAACCTCACGCTCTGGTTTGGCCTGCATGTGCTTTTCAAACGCGTGGAGACGGTAAGCCCGCTCCCCGGCCTTGACATCTCCTGGCCTGATTGGGCCAGCATCGACCTCCTCTCGCTCGCGATTTTCATTGTCGCCGCCGTCCTGCTGTTCCGCTTCAGGCTCGGCGTGGAGAAGCTGCTTGCGCTTTCCGCCGCAACCGGCATGATGCTGTTCATGGCGCGGCTGGTGTGAGCCGCGCGGCGCAAAATGCCGCCCTGCGATGGAAACACCTTGCCTTCGCGGTGTTCCTTTGCCATGTCACCGATGACAGACCCAAGGCAGGAACAGCACATGGCCGAACGCATTGCCCATCTGACCGATGTCAGCAAGTCCTATGACGTGATCCTTTGCGACGTCTGGGGGGTGATGCACAACGGCATCGATGCCTTTCCGCAGGCATCGGAGGCGCTGACGGCGGCCCGTGCGGCAGGCTCAACCGTGGTGTTCATCACCAATTCGCCCCGTCCGTCGCCGGGCGTCATCGTCCAGCTGCGCGCCATCGGCGTAGCCGACAGCTCCTACGACCGGATCGTCACCTCGGGCGATGTCACACGCGCCCTGATCGCGGAAGGCCCGCGCAAGATCTTCTTCCTTGGCCCGGACCGCGATCTGTCGCTGCTGGATGGTATCGACGTGCAGACGGTTGCGGCAGGCGAGGCGGATGCCATCGTCTGCACCGGGTTTTTCGATGACGAGACGGAGATGCCGGAGGATTACCACGACATGCTCGTGGCGTTCCAGAGGCGTTCGGTCCCGCTGATCTGCGCCAATCCGGACCTGATCGTCGAGCGCGGCCACCGGATGATTCCCTGTGCCGGTGCCGTCGCCGCCTATTATGAGCAACTGGGCGGCGAGACACGTATCGCCGGTAAGCCCCATGCGCCAATCTATGTCGCTGGCCTTGCCGCGGCAGCCGAAGTGCGCGGCGGCCCGGTCGACAAGACCCGCGTGCTGGCCATCGGCGACGGCATGCCGACGGATGTCCGCGGCGCTATCGATGCCGGCCTTGATCTGCTCTACATCTCCGGCGGCATCCATGCCGGCGAATACACCGTCAACGGCAAGCCCGACGAGGCGATCCTGCATGCCTGGCTGAAACGCGAGGGTGCCGCGCCGAAATTCTGGATGCCCCGGTTGGGGTGAGGTGCTGGATGATGAACATGCGGCAAGTCGGTTCGGCACGTAAAGAATGCCTGTCCAGCGATCTGGATACCCCCCTCTGGTCTGCCGACCATCTCCCCCTCAAGGGGGGAGATCGGCTTGAGCCATCGACGTCATGCGCCAGTAGCGATCTTCTGAGTTTTCTTGTGAATGTCGGAGAGCGCGGCATATCGATCTCCCCCCTTGAGGGGGAGATGGTCGGCAGACCAGAGGGGGGTATCCACGCCGCCCAGCGCCGCTTGTCGCTTCCCAGTTCGTTCCGTGGAGACACCGCATGACCGTTTTCCATCGCAACGAAAAGAAGAATCCGCTGCCGGACAATCTCCGGGGCGGCGTCATCGCCATTGGCAATTTCGACGGCGTGCATCGCGGTCACCAGTCGGTGCTGAACCGGGCGCTGGAGCTGGCCGAGGCGCGTGGCGTGCCGGCCCTGGTGCTGACCTTTGAGCCGCATCCGCGCACCGTGTTCAATCCGCAAAAGCCCGTCTTCCGCCTGACGCCCGCGCCCATGCGCGCCCGGCTGCTGCAGGCCATGGGCTTTCAGTCCGTCATCGAATATCCCTTCGATCGCGATTTTGCCGGTCGCTCGGCGCAGGAATTCATCGAGTCGATCCTGATCGACTGGCTGGGTGCCAGCGAAGTGGTGACCGGTTTCGACTTTCATTTCGGCAAGGGCAGGGAAGGCGGCCCGGCTTTCCTGATGCAGGCCGGAAAGGCGCGCGGTTTCGGCGTAACCCTGGTCGATGCCTTCCGAGATGAAGGCGCCGAAGTGGTCTCGTCCAGCCGCATCCGCGGGCTGCTCTCGCAGGGCGCCGTGGTGGAAGCCGCCGGACTGCTAGGCTATCGCTTCACGGTCGAGGCGGAGGTGATCAAGGGCAAACAACTCGGCCGCACGCTTGGTTATCCCACAGCCAACATGGCGCTCGCGCCGGAAGCCGAGCTGAAGCCCGGCATCTACGCCGTGCGCCTGCGCCGCGCCGATGGCAGCCTGCGCGATGGTGTGGCAAGCTTCGGCTACCGCCCGACCGTCACCGAGAATGGCGCGGCCCTGCTGGAAACATTCGTCTTCGATTTCTCCGGCGATCTCTATGGCGAGATCTGCTCGGTCTCCTTCTTCGGCCACCTGCGCGACGAACTGAAGTTCGACGGGCTGGACGCCCTTGTCGTGCAGATGAAGCGCGACGAGGAGGAGGCGCGTGCCCTGTTGCAGGGCGTGTCGCCGATCGGTGACCTGGACCAGAAGATCGCCTTTTGAGAGGCGCATGATTGACGCCGACTGACCCGAAACGCATCAGGAAAACACGCTCATGGCCAGCCCGCCGCGCCGCCCCGTAAATCCCATGGAAGCCGCCGAAGCCCTGTTTAAGCCTGCCAAGAAACAGGCATCACCCGCCGTCGAGCGGCGCGCACCGCCCGAGGTCAAGGAGATGGTGTCGCTGAAGATCGATAGCACGGTGCTGGAGCATTTCCAGAAGGACGGCCCCGGCTGGCAGGACCGCATCAACGACGCGCTGCGGACCTTCGTCAAAGCTAATAGCGATTGACGCTACTCATCCTCAGCAGGCGGCCATAGTCGCGATGTGTGGACGATGGCGAGGATGGTGACCTGTCCGTCTTCTATCTCATAGACCAGCCGATAGCTCGGATGCGGCAGGAGTTCGCGCGTGCCCGCGACCAGGCCGATCCTGCCGGAATGCGGAAACTGCTTAAGCTGGGTGGCCGAGTGCTCGAAGCTGCGATCGATTGCCAGGGCAGCGGATGGATTTTTTGGAGCCAGGTAGTCGAAGATCAACGCACGGTCATTGATGGCCTGCCGCGTCCATCGGACGATCATGCCCCGCTGGCCTTGATGGCCTGTTTCCGACGGGCTGCAAAGATCTGCTCGGCATCTTCAATGGAGACGACGTCGCCTGCCGCCGCATCGCTGCGGCCGCGCGAGACCTTGGCCTCCAGGAAGCTGCGATAGTCGGCATCGACCTTCTGCCGCTCCACATAATCCTGAACCATCGCTTGCAGGACCTCGGTCTGCGAGGTCTGCGCAGAGGTGACGGCTGCCGCGAAGTCGTCAGCCAGCTTGGCATCAAGGTCTATCTGGATATGCGCCTTGTGCGTCATGCCACGTCCGTTCTATGCCCGATTGCCTGAAGAGCACGGATTTTACGCATCTCCTCTGTGTCTGTCCATCTCACCCATCTTGCCCCTTCCTTTCCAAGCAAAAAACCCCTAAAGAACGCGGCGCTATGACGTATTTTTCGGCGGCTCGGATCATTCGAATTATTGGCCCGGCCCTCCCGGTGGCTTGAGAAGCTGCGGGAAGGTCCGGGTTTTTGGCGTTGGGTTTTAAAATCCACGCCCGTCTGCCGCCACTTCAAGACATAAGTCCGCGACCGCTGCGGTCGCCCCATCCGATGGCTGATCCATGACCGATACCCCTGAAAAGTTCGACTATTCCAAGACCCTCTATCTTCCCGAGACCGAATTCCCGATGCGCGCAGGCCTGCCGCAGAAGGAGCCGGAAATGGCGGCGAAGTGGAAGCAGATGGGCCTCTACAAGCAGCTCCGCGCCTCGGCCGCCGGCCGCGAAAAATTCGTGCTGCATGACGGCCCGCCCTATGCCAACGGCAACATCCATATCGGCCATGCGCTGAACAAGGTGCTGAAGGACGTCATCACCCGCTCGTTCCAGATGCGCGGCTATGACTCCAATTATGTGCCCGGCTGGGACTGCCACGGCCTGCCGATCGAGTGGAAGATCGAGGAAAAATATCGCGAGAAGGGCAAGGACAAGAACGAGGTCCCGGTCAACGAATTCCGTCGCGAATGCCGCGACTTCGCTCAGGGCTGGATCAACATCCAGTCGGAAGAGTTCCGCCGTCTCGGCATCGAAGGCGATTTCGACAATCCTTACACCACCATGGCCTATCATTCGGAAGCCCGCATCGCCGGCGAGCTGCTGAAGATCGCCATATCAGGCCAGCTCTATCGCGGCTCCAAGCCGATCATGTGGAGCGTGGTGGAGCGCACCGCGCTGGCGGAAGCCGAAGTGGAATATCACGAGGTCGAGAGCGACACGATCTGGGTGAAGTTCCCGGTTGTGAAGGTTGAGAGACCGAGTAAGTCTGAGGCGGAGGGATTGTCGGATGTCGCGTTTGCCGAGCGTTTGGCTGCATCTCTTCTTGGACCAAAAGAACGCGCCTCCGTCGTCATCTGGACCACCACGCCCTGGACCATCCCGGGCAACCGCGCGATCTCCTATTCGTCGAAGATCGAGTACGGTCTCTATGAAGTCACCGAAGCCGTCAACGACTTCGGCCCGCAGCCAGGCGAAAAGCTTATCTTCGCCAAGCGCCTTGCCGAAGATGCCGCGACCAAGGCCAAGGTGACCTTCAAGCTCGTCCGTGACGTGACCGGCACTGAACTCGCAGCCATCACCTGCGCCCACCCACTCGCCGACCTCGGCTACACCTTCGATGTCCCCCTGCTCGATGGCGACCACGTCACCGACGATGCCGGTACTGGCTTCGTCCACACCGCCCCGTCCCACGGTCGCGAAGACTTCGAGGCCTGGATGGCCAATGTCCGTACGCTTGAAGCTCGCGGCATCGAGGCGAAAATCCCGTTCCCGGTTGATGATGCCGGCTTCTACACCGAAGACGCCCCCGGTTTCGGCCCCTCGTCCGAGGGTGGTGCCGCGCGTGTGCTCGACGACAACGGCAAGAAGGGCGATGCCAACAAGCGTGTCATGGACGCGCTGATCAAGGCCAACAACCTCTTCGCCCGCGGCCGTATCAAGCACGAATATCCGCATTCCTGGCGCTCCAAGAAGCCGGTCATCTTCCGCAACACGCCGCAGTGGTTCGTCTATATGGACAAGACCCTGGATGACGGCACCACGCTGCGTAGCCGCGCGCTCTCGGCCATCGACCAGACCCGTTTCGTCCCCGCTGGCGGCCAGAACCGCCTGCGCGCCATGATCGAGCAGCGCCCGGATTGGGTTCTCTCGCGCCAGCGCGCCTGGGGCGTGCCGATCTGCGTCTTTGCCGATGCCGAGGGCAATGTGCTGAAGGACGAGAAGGTCAATGCCCGCATCCTCGAAGCCTTCGAAAAGGAAGGGGCGGATGCATGGTTCGCCGAAGGTGCCAAAGAGCGTTTCCTCGGCAATGAGCATGACGGCGACAAGTGGCAGATGGTCACCGACATCCTCGACGTCTGGTTCGACTCGGGCAGCACGCACACCTTCACGCTGGAAGATCGCCCTGACCTGAAGTGGCCGGCCGATGTCTATCTTGAGGGTTCCGACCAGCATCGCGGCTGGTTCCACTCGTCGCTGCTCGAAAGCTGCGCCACCCGTGGCCGCGCGCCCTATAACGCCGTCATCACCCATGGTTTCACCATGGCGGAAGACGGCCGCAAGATGTCGAAATCCCTCGGCAACACCGTGACGCCGCAGGATGTGATGAAGGAATCGGGCGCCGATATCCTGCGCCTCTGGGTCATGTCGACCGACTATGCCGAGGACCAGCGCCTCGGTAAGACGATCATCCAGACCAATATCGACGCCTACCGCAAGATCCGCAACACCATCCGCTGGATGCTCGGCACGCTCGCCCATGACCATGGCGACGAGATTGCCTATGCCGATCTGCCGGAGCTGGAAAAGCTGATGCTGCATCGTCTGGCCGAACTCGACCAACTGGTCCGCAAGGCCTATGACGAATTCGACTTCAAGCGCATCGTCCGCGCCTTGTCGGATTTCGCCAATGTCGAGCTGTCGGCCTTCTATTTCGACATCCGCAAGGACACGCTCTATTGCGACGCTCCGTCGAGCCAGAAGCGCCGTTCGGCCCTGTTCGTCATCCGCAAGCTGTTCGACTGCCTGGTCCTGTGGTTTGCGCCAATGATGCCCTTCACCACGGAAGAGGCCTGGCTGTCACGCGACCCCAAGGCCACCTCGGTCCACCTGGAGCAGTTCCCGAACGTTCCGGCGGAATGGTCAAACGAGACCGTGGCCGAGAAGTGGAAGGCGGTCCGCACGGTCCGCCGTGCCGTCACCGGTGCCTTGGAAATCGAGCGCAAGGAGAAGCGGATCGGCTCCTCGCTGGAGGCCGCTCCGGTCGTGCATGTCGCCGACCCGGCGCTGATGGCCGCCCTTGATGGCCTGGATTTCGCCGAGATCTGCATCACCTCGGACATCCAGGTCGTGTCGGGTGATGGTCCGGCAGAAGCCTTCCGCCTTGATGATGGCACCAAGGTCGCGGTGGAGCCGAAATTGGCTGAAGGTACCAAGTGCGCCCGCTCCTGGAAGATCACTAGGGATGTGGGTTCGGATCCTGACTATCCCGAGGTTTCGGCCCGGGATGCTCAGGCCCTGCGAGAATTGGGTGTGACCATTTAACGAAAACTTACCGGATGATTTGCGCTTTCGTGGGTCATCCGGTAAATGTGCCTGAAAATGGCCGGATTTTTGTTCCAGGCAAAATGTATAAGCGTGCGGCAGGGAGTATGCCGGTATGGCTGGAAGGGATTTCATGAGACGGGCAGATGCGTTTCGGGTAGGTGCTGGCGTTTCGGGCTTGCTGTTGGCATGCCTTGGTCTCAGTGGCTGCGTTGGCGGACCGACTTACGGTACCGACAAGACGGCCATGGAGCAGCTTGCAGACGACCTTGGTTCGGCCGTGGCCATTGGCCAGGATCCGAACAAGAACAAGGGCGCCAAATACAATCCCCGCCCGGCGCTCGTCCTGCCGCCCGAACAGGCACGCAACACCCTTGTCCAGCCGCAGCAGTCCGTAGCGAGCAAGGAAAACGGCCAGTGGCTGGAATCGCCTGAGGAAACGCGCCAGCGCCTCGTGGCAGAAGCCGAGGCCAACCAGAACAATCCTGGCTATCGCTCGCCGCTGCTGGCCGGTTACGGCACCTCGGGCACGATGACGGAAAGCCAGAAGTGGGAAGCCTTCCGCGAGGCCCGCAAGATCCAGCAGGGTGCCTATCTCGACCAGCGCCGCTTCCTGACCGATCCGCCGAGCGAATATCGCCAGAGCACGACAGGCAATCTGGACGATCTCGGCGAGCCGGAAGCCCAGAAGGAAAAGCGGCGCAAGAAGGAAGCCGCCGCCGCCAAGCAGGGCAATGACTGGTGGAAGATATTCTGATCAAACAAAGGCCGTGCCGCAAGGCGCGGCCTAATTCTGCAGACCAAGTTTTACTCACCTCGAGCACCGCATTCTCTCGTCATGCCGGACTTGATCCGGCATCCAGCCACGGCGCGTCTGTGCCGTGAGAATAGTCTTTTGCGATCAAGGACTTGATCGCGCTAGATGCCGGCTCGGGGGCCGGCATGACGGTTCACTTTGCGGCTGTGGAGGTACTAACCGGCCCGGCGACGGGTTTGTCAGCAATATGGGCCGTGCCGCTAGGCGCGGCCTTTGTCTTTGGAGACGGCGGTCAAGCCTATGGCAGCCACTTCCCTCCAGCGCGTGAAAGCGGTATCGGTTCCGGCATAATTTGCTCGTCTCAAGGCATGCCATGACCTTTACCATTCGCGATGCCCGGCCCGATGATGCCGGCACCATCCTCCGTTTCATCACCGACCTCGCGATCTTTGAAAAGGCTGGCCATGAGGTCGAGGCGACGGTTGAAAGCCTGACCCGGTCGATCTTTGGCGAAGGCTCCGTGACCCGCGCGGTGATCCTGGAGCATGACGGCGATGCCGCCGGCTTCGCTATCTGGTTCTACAATTATTCGACCTGGCAGGGCCGTAAGGGCCTATATCTCGAAGACCTCTATGTCGATCCCGCCCATCGCGGATCGGGAGCCGGAAAGCTGCTCCTGCGCCATCTCGCCCGCATTGCCGTGGAAGAGGGCTGCGGCCGTTTCGAATGGAGCGTGCTCGATTGGAACGAGCCGGCCATTCGGGTCTATGACGCCATCGGCGCCGAACCCCAGACCGAGTGGATCCGGTATCGCATGACGGGCGAAGCCCTGAAGGCGTTCGCCGCGGGCTGACCCTTATTGTCCCCCCTAAGTTTTTTCCGAATGAGCCGCGGTAGACCTTGCTGTCGTCAGGTCGCGATACCTTCGGCTCAAATAGCGTTCCATGATGTCAAGTATCAGTCGAAAAACCGCCATCAAGTCACTCATCGCCACCGTTGCATCAGTCGTCATTTCAGTCTCGATCGTGCTGCTGCTGGTACCCATCCTCGGTGGTCATCCCGATGGCCCCGGTTTCTGGATGAGCGTTCTCTGCCCCCTGGTCATCGCCGGTCCGGCCTCGACCTGGCAGTTTCACCAGCAGGAGCAGATCGCCCGTGCCCGCGATGAACTGGCCTCCACGCATAGGGCGCTCGACCGGGCGCATCGGGAACTGGCCGACCTGCACACCGCGCTGAGCGAAAGGGCGCGCACCGATGCGTTGACCGGCGGGCTGAACCGCGAGGCCCTGCTTGGCGTGCTGGCTCAGCACAGCCACGCGGAGAGCGGCACCTGTGCCCTGCTGCTGGTCGATGCCGATCACTTCAAGCGCGTCAACGACCGCTTTGGCCATCTCGTGGGTGACGAGGCCCTGCGGCTGATCGGCCGCGCCATGGCCGTCTGCCTGGGCAACCGCGGCATCTGGGGCCGCATCGGCGGAGAAGAATTCGCCATCGTGCTGCCCGGTGCCGATAGCGTCAGTGCCCTCGATATTGCGGAGAAATTGCGGCTGGCGGTGTTTGAGGCGGGCCTCACCCATCAGGGGCTGGCCGTGCCGCTCAGCGTCAGCATCGGCATTGCCCTGCGCCGCTCCCCCTTCGATGCAACGGACCTGTTTCGCATCGCCGATGCCAATCTCTACCGCGCCAAGAACGACGGACGCAATCGCATCGCCGTGGAAGGTGCACCGGACCTGCGATACCGCTCCGAATAGAGCCTTTAGACCTCGCGCTTCTGCTGAAAGAAGGTCTTGAGCAGATCGGCGGCCTCGGTCTCGGCAATACCGGAATAGACGTCGGGCTGGTGATGGCAAGTCGGCTGGCTGTAGAAGCGGGCGCCATGGTCCACCCCGCCGCCCTTGGGGTCGTCAGCGCCATAATAGAGCCGGCGGATGCGGGCGAAGGAAATGGCCGCGGCGCACATGGTGCAGGGTTCCAGCGTCACATAGAGGTCGGCGCCGACAAGCCGCTCCTGTCCGAGCGATGAGGCGGCAGCCCGGATCGCCTCGATTTCGGCATGGGCGGTCACGTCGTTCTTCTCCCGCGTGCGGTTGCCGCCGCGTCCAACAATTGCGCCATCCAGCACCACGACCGCCCCGATTGGCACCTCGCCACGGGCCCCGGCGTCGCGCGCCTCGGCCAATGCGGCCGCCATGAAGCGATTTGTCTCCGCCATCCGCTAATTTTCCCTCTTAACCCCGGCGTCTCGACCTGATAGGACACGGCAAAGCAAGGCAAATATCAAATGACATCCAAAGACAAGCCCCGGCGTCCCGGCGGCAAGCCACCCGAGCGCGATGGTAAGCCCGCGCGCAAGTTCGCTAAACCAGCAGCCACGGCGGCGCCCAAGCCGGCCAAGGGCCGCGCTATCACGGCTGCCGAATCGACAGACGGCGCCAAGCCCGAGCGGATCTCCAAGATCATGGCCCGCGCCGGCGTGGCCTCGCGCCGCGATATCGAGCGCATGATCCTTGAGGGCCGCGTTGCCCTGAACGGCAAGGTGCTCGACACGCCGGTCGTGAACGCCACGCTCGCCGACAAGATCGAGGTGGACGGCGTGCCGATCCGCGGCATCGAGCGCACCAGGCTCTGGCTCTATCACAAGCCGGCCGGCCTGGTGACCACCAATGCCGATCCGGAAGGCCGTCCCACCGTCTTCGACAACCTGCCGGAAGAGCTGCCGCGCGTCATGTCGATCGGCCGCCTCGACATCAACACCGAGGGCTTGCTGCTTCTGACCAATGATGGTGGCCTGTCGCGCGTTCTCGAACTGCCGACCACCGGCTGGCTGCGACGCTACCGCGTGCGCGCCCATGGCGAGGTGGATCAGGCAGCATTGGACAAGCTGAAGGACGGCATCGCCGTCGATGGCGTGCTCTATGGCTCCATCGACGCCACGCTGGACCGCAGCCAGGGTCACAATGTCTGGATCACCATGGGCTTGCGCGAAGGCAAGAACCGCGAGATCAAGAACGTACTCGGCGCGCTGGGCCTTGAGGTCAACCGCCTGATCCGTATTTCCTATGGTCCGTTCCAGCTCGGCGATCTTCCCGAGGGCAAGGTGGTCGAGGTGCGCGGCCGCATGTTGCGCGACCAGCTCGGTCCGCGCCTGATCGAAGAAGCCAAGGCCAATTTCGATGCGCCGATCTATGGCGCAACCGTTACGGAAGATGGCGAGGCTGAGAAGCCGAGCGCGCCCAAGGCGGCGGAAAAGCCGGCCTGGGGCAAGCGCGACAAGCCGGAAGACAAGCGCGAACGCGCCCTGGGCCGCCTGGATACGCGTCGCGACAGCGGCGAGCGTGGGGCGAAACCCGCTTTCAAGCGCGGCGACAAGTTCGAACGGACCGAAGAGGATCGTCCGAAGCGCAAGGCCCCTTTAGGCCAGTCTCGCACGGCCAATGTCTGGATGGCGCCGGGTGCCCGTCCGGTTGCCGAGAAGCAGGCCGGCGCCAAGGATGCCGAGGGCGGACAGAAGCGCACGCCGCGTCCGCGTCCGGAAGGCGCGCCGCAGACCAAGCGCTATGGCCGCGACAAGGACGGTGTTGCCTTGAAGTCCAAGGGCAGGCTGGACCAGGATCGCCGCGGCGGCCCCGGAGCCGAGCGGCCCGATGCCGGCCCGCGCGTGATGGTCAGCCGCATGCGCGACGAGGAAGGCGAGTGGATCCGCGCCGAGGGTCCGGACCGCAGCGCCCGTGACAATGACCGCGGCGGCAAGCGCGGCTTCGGCGATCGTCCGCCAAGGGGCGAGGGCGCGCCGCGCGGTGATCGTCCGCAAAGGGGCGAGGGAGCGTCACGCGGTGACAGGCCCGCGCGTGCCGATGGTCCGAGATCGGAACGCGCCTTTGGCGACAAGCCTCGTGGGGATCGTGCATTTGGCGACAAGCCACGCGGCGAGCGCTCCTTCGGTGACAAACCCCGTGGGCCAAAGCCGTTCGGTGACAAGCCCCGTGGTGAAAAGCCCTATGGGGGAAAGCCCTCTGGCGGCAAATCCTTTGGCTCGAAATCGGCAGGCGAGCGCTCCTATGGCGACAAGCCCGCCGGCAAATCCTTCGGCGGCAAGCCTTCCGGCGGAAAACCCGCTGGCGGCAAGCCCCGTGGCGACAGACCGGATGGGAACGGCCCGCGCGGTGGTTCCGGCAGACCGGGAGGCATGACACGCGGTGCGGATCGTCGGCGGTGAGTTTCGTGGCCGCGTTCTGGCCACGCCCAAGAGCAACGCGATCCGGCCGACCATCGACCGGACGCGCGAAAGCCTGTTCAATATCCTGAGCCATGCCCATCCCGACGTGCTGGATGGCACCCGGGTCCTCGATCTTTTCGCGGGCACGGGCGCTGTCGGCATGGAGGCGCTGTCGCGTGGCTGCCGCTCCGCGCTGTTTGTCGAAAACAGTGTCGAAGGCCGCAGCCTGCTGTGGGAAAACATCGATGCCCTGGGCCTGCATGGCCGCGCCCGCATCCTCAGGCGCGATGCCACGTCGCTTGGCGGCCATGGCAATGTCGAGCCGTTCCACCTCGTCTTCGCCGATCCGCCCTATGGCAAGGGGCTGGGAGAAAAGGCCCTCGTCTCCGCCCATGAGGGCGGCTGGATCGTGCCGGGCGCGCTCATCATCCTCGAAGAACGCGCGGATGTGGCGCCGGCGCTCGATCCGTGCTTCCGCTTCATCGAGGACCGGACCTTCGGCGACACCCGCATTCATTTCTTCGAATACAAACCCTGATACGGATATCTGGAGGCATTGATGGCTGAGCCCGCCGAGTTGGAGACCGCCGCTGCCGCCTCGCGGCTTCCGGTGACCCAAGGTCCGACCGTTGCGCTTGCGCTTGGCGCGGGCGGCGCGCGAGGCCTCGCCCATATCCATGTCATCGAGACCCTGGACGAACTCGGCATCCGGCCGGTCGCCATATCAGGCTCGTCAATCGGCGCGATCATGGGCGCCGGCATGGCGGCAGGCCTCAGCGGTAGGGAGATCCGCGAGCATACGCTGGAGACGATCGGCAAGCGGGTCACCATAGCCAACCGGCTCTGGGCGCTCGGCCCCACCAGCATGCGTGATTCCGTCGGCGGATTTCGCTTGGGCCAGTTCAACCTGGAGCGCATCCTCAAGGCCTTCCTGCCGGATGGCATTCCCGATGATTTTGGCGAGTTGCAGATCCCACTGAAGGTGTTCGCAACAGACTATTTCGGCCAGCGGGAAATTCTCTGCGACAGCGGCAACCTGATCGAGGCGCTGGCAGCCTCGGCTGCCATCCCCGCGCTCTTCATGCCGGTCCGGCTGAACGGCCGCCTGACGGTGGATGGCGGCATCTTCAACCCCGTGCCCTACGAAACCCTGCGCGGTTCCGCCGATGTGATCATCGGTGTCGATGTGGTGGGCGCACCGGAAGGCGAGGAGGGAGCGATCCCCAAGCGCATCGACAGCCTGTTCGGCGCGTCACAACTAATGATGCAGTCCAACATTGCGCTGAAGCTGCAACTTGGCGCACCCGACATCTTCCTGCGGCCGCCGGTCAACCGTTATCGCGTGCTGGATTTCCTCAAGGCGCGCCAGATCCTGGAAGAAACGGAAGTCGTGCGTGAAGAGCTGAAGCGGGCGCTGGACGCGTGCTTCGAACGCCTGGAAAAACTCACGGACTGACGGCAAGGCTGCTGACAAAGGTGCTGTCCCTGCGGGCAACTCCAAATTCCCGTCATCCCGGCCTCCGAGCCGGGATCCAGTGCGATCAAGTCCTTGATCGCGAAAGGCTTCTTTCACGGCGCAGACGCGCCGTGGCTGGATCCCGGCTCGAAGGCACTGCTGTCCGGTTTAAATTTGGTGGACATGGCGCACGGTGTTGATTCTACTTGTGTTCGAGCGTTTGGCGACGATCTCGGACACGAAAGGG
>NZ_FWXU01000010.1 GCF_900176345.1 Rhizobium sp. RU36D | reverse complement strand
GCACCGATCACCTCCTCAGACCCCCGCCAGACAAACCCAAAAACCACAACCAGTTGGTCTTCAAATGGACCGGAAATTAAACCGGACAGCAGTGGCTCGAAGGCCGGGATGACGGATAAGTTTTTAGGCCATAGATAACGTACATCTCGCTGAACTAATGGTTTTCCAACAGTCTGACGGTCACGGACTGACGGCCCTTGGCCGCTCCGGCACGGCTGACGCGCTGCCCTCCGGAAACTCCTCGGTCGCCTTCTTGGGCTTGACCAGCGGTTCGGGACGCACCGGACGATTGTGCAGCATATGCTGGCCCGCCAGGATTCCCTCCGCAGCCTGTATTTCAAGACGTTCCTCGTCCCGCCGGCGGATATCGTCGCTGATGGCAAGCGCTTCATCTTCCGACGTTCCAAGGGCTTCCAGCGTGCGCTGGCCGAAGCGCAGGCCCGACTCCAGCGTTTCGCGCAATTCATACTCCACGTTCTTGGCACGCAGGGCCAGGCTGTGAACGCGGTCATAGGCGCGCACGAACAGCCTGACATCAGGATATTCGGCGGATATCAGATCGACGATCTTGTCGGTTGTTTCCTTTTTCGCGGTGCAGATCGCCACGATCTTGGCCCGCTCCAGCCCGGCGGCGCGCAACACGTCGAGCCTCGTCCCGTCACCGAAATAGATGCGGAAGCCGAAGCGCGCCGCCTGGCGAATGCGGTCCGCCGAATCGTCGATGATCGTCACATCCCGGCCGCTGGCGAGCAGGATCTGGGCCGAGATCTGGCCAAAGCGCGAAAAGCCGATCATCAGCACATCGGCGCCGGCGCCCTCGAAATCCTCGTCCAGCTGTTCGCGGGGTTGGTCACCCCTCATCAGCCGCTTCGCCAGCCGCGTGGCGAGCGGCGTCAGCGCCATGCTCATGGTGACTATGGAAACCAGCATCGACGCGTCGCCTGCTGTCAGCAGGCCCGACGCGCTGGCGGTGGTGAACAGCACGAAGCCGAATTCCCCGCCCTGCGGCAGCAGCAGGGCAATGCGCACCGCGTCATCGTGGTCGGACCCGCCCGCGCGGCAGATGCCATAAAGCACCAGCGCCTTGGCCACCATGACGGCCGGCACGGCAAGCAGGATGACGACCAGGTTGTCGCGGATCACGTCGAGCTCGATCGACAGGCCCACAGCCATGAAGAACAGCGCCAGGAGAATGCCGCGGAAGGGCTCGATATCGGCTTCCAACTCATGGCGATAAGAGGATTCCGCCAGCATCACGCCCGAAAGGAAGGCGCCCATGGCCATGGAAAGGCCGGCTGCCTGCATCGCCATCGCCGCGCCGATGACGACGAACAAGGCGGCGGCGATCATCACCTCGCGGGCACCCGTGCGGGCGATGATCTGGAACATCGGCGTCAGCAGATAGCGGCCGGCCATGATCGTCGCGCCAACGGCGAGGACAGCCGTGGCGATTTCGCGCAGTGCCGAACCGGAATCGGCATGGCCCTGGCTGCCGAGAACGCTGACCATGGCGAGCAGCGGCACGATGGCGAGATCCTGCAGCAGGAGAATGGAGAAGGATCGCTGCCCGTAGCGACTGTTCATGTCGCCTTCGTCGTTGAGGATCTGCACCGCAAAGGCTGTGGACGACAGCGCAAGGCCGAAGCCCGCCACCAGCGCCGCCCGCCAATCCAGAAGACCAGTCGCAAGGATGAGGCAGAACAGCAGCGCGCCCGACAGCATGACCTGGGCCGTTCCCAGCCCGAAGATATCGGCGCGCATGTGCCAGAGGCGACTTGGCTTCAATTCCAGGCCGATGACGAACAGCAGGAAGACGACGCCGAGCTCGGCGACGCTCAAGATCTGCTCGCCGTCATTGATCAGGTTGAACACCGGGCCGATGGCGACGCCGGCCGCCAGATATCCAAGCACGGTGCCCAGCCCGAGCTTGCGGAAGATCGGCGCTGCCACGACCGCCCCGCCAAGCAGCAGAAGCGTTTCGGAAAACAGCGTGTGGGCTCCTGTCATGGGCGGATCGCTCTCTATATTGCAATTAAACGGCGTGGAAATTGGGAATCGGCGGGCCCGCCCTTGATGCCCAACCTAATGCACAATAAATGGAGCCGGAATGAAAGGCCAACATATGTCTGCAGAAATCGATTCCGACAGCCTGCTCTCCCGTGCCGAAACCCTGGTTGATCTTGCCCGAGCCGCCGGCGCCGATCGTGCCGATGCGGTGGTCGTACGCTCCCGCTCGAAAGGCGTCAGTGTCCGGCTCGGAAAGGTCGAATCGACCGATGCCTCCGAAAGTGACGACTTTTCGTTGCGCGTCTTCATCGGCAATCGTGTCGCCAGCGTTTCCGCAAATCCCGGCTTTGACCTGAAGGTCCTGGCAGAACGTGCCGTCGCCATGGCCAGGGTATCTCCGGAAGATCCCTATAATGGCCTCGCGGACGAGGCAGACCTCGCCAAGACCTTCCCCGACCTCGAACTCTTCGATCCGACTGACGTCTCCGGTGACGACCTGCGCGATGCGGCACTCGCAGCCGAAGAAGCGGCCTTGGCGGTCAAGGGTGTATCGAACTCCGCCGGTGCCAGTGCGTCCGCCGGCATGGGCGGTCTCGTTCTGGTCACCTCGCATGGGTTCTCCGGCAGCTATATGGGCTCGCGCTTCAGCCGGTCCGTCGGTGTGATTGCCGGTGAAGGCACCAAGATGGAGCGCGACCACGATTTCGATAGCCGCATCTATTTTGCCGAACTGGATTCCGCTGAAGAGATTGGTCGCCGCGCCGGAGAGCGCACCGTGGCGCGCATCAACCCGCGCCAGGTGCCGACGGCGAAGAACCTGACGGTTGTCTTCGATCCGCGCGTGGCCCGTGGCTTCGTCGGCCATATCGCCGGCGCCATCAATGGCGCTTCGGTGGCGCGCAAGACTTCCTTCCTGCGTGACCGCATGGGCGAGCAGGTGCTGAAGTCGGGGCTTACCATCTCCGACGATCCGCTCGTGGTGCGCGGCTCCGGCTCGCGCCCCTTCGATGGCGAAGGCGTCAGCGGCCAGCGGCTTGAGATGATCGAGGATGGCGTGCTGAAGCACTGGTTCCTGTCCACCTCCACCGCCCGCGAACTCGGTCTCAAGACCAATGGCCGCGGCGCGCGCGGCGGCAATGCCGTGTCGCCGACCTCCACCAACCTCGCCCTGGAGCCGGGCGACATCTCGCGCGAAGACCTGATCAAGTCAGTGGCCAACGGCTTCTACGTCACCGAACTGATCGGCCACGGGGTCGATATGATCACTGGTGATTACAGCCGGGGCGCGAGCGGTTTCTGGATCGAAGGCGGCGAACTCACTTACGCCGTATCGGAAGTCACCATCGCGTCCAATCTCAAGGACATGTTCATGCGCGTGACGCCGGCCAATGACATCGACCGAAAGTTCGGCGTCGCTTCTCCGACCATCGCTATCGAGGGCATGACGCTGGCCGGGCTATGACAGCTTGGAAACGGACCCTGTAATGTCGGCAGGAACGATCAGAGACTGGAATGCCGACCTGGAGTTGATTACCAGCGCTGCCCGGGAAGCCGGGCAGGTTGCTTTGACTTTTTTTGGTCAGTCGCCTGAGGTCTGGTGGAAGAATGATGACCGCTCGCCGGTCAGCGCTGCCGATTTCGCCGCCAATGAACTCTTGTCGTCGCGCCTGCGTGCCGCCCGCCCCAGCTATGGCTGGCTGTCGGAAGAAACCGACGACGAACTCTCACGCCTTGATTGCGAGACGCTGTTCGTGGTGGATCCGATCGACGGAACGCGGGCCTTCATTGCCGGCAAGAAGACCTGGTGCGTCAGCGTCGCGGTGGTCCATCAGGGAACGCCCGTGGCCGGCGTCCTGGTCGCGCCGGCGCTTGAAGAGGAATTCACGGCCGTTGCCGGCGGTCCGGCGCTCAAGAATGGCGTTGCGATTTCCGTAAGTCATCCACAGGCTTGCGACCGCCTGCGGGTGGCCGTGGCGCAGGACATGCTGAACGGTCTCGGGCCTGAGTTTCGCACCCGCGTGGAGCGGGTCGAGCACATCCCCTCGCTTGCCTATCGCCTTGCCATGGTCGCGGATGGGCGCATCGACGCCACGCTGGTCAAGCGCAATTCCCATGATTGGGACCTTGCGGCGGCTGACCTCATCCTGCTGCGGGCCGGCGGTGCATTGGTGGGATTGGATGGCCGCGGGCTGCTCTACAATCGCCGTGAGGTAACCCATGGCGTGCTATGCGCCGCGACAGATCCGTTCCTGCCGGATTTCCTGAGCCAATTGGCGACATTGCCCCACAGTTGACCTTTGCGCTAAAATCGAGCAGATGAAATTATGGCCCGAAGACTAACAGAAAGAGACGGGAAATGACGGAATCCGGCGATAAGAAGCAGCTTCTTCACTTGGTCTTCGGGGGCGAATTGTCGAACCTCGAAGAGGTGCAGTTCCGCGATCTCTCCAGCCTCGATATCGTCGGCATTTTCCCCGATTATGCCAGCGCGCTGCTCGCCTGGCGGGCCAAGGCCCAGCAGACGGTCGACAATGCCCATATGCGCTATTTCATCGTGCATATGCACCGGCTGCTCGACCCGCACGACAAGGCCCAGAAGTGATTTTCAGCGGCGGCTACTCCCAAAAGCTGCCGCCAGCTTCAATTGACGTATAGTTTTATCATTGCGGTCAACGATTGGACGAAATGGTGTCTCACTGTCGTTCTTAGTAATTTCCGGCTTGGCCGAGGGACATTGGTTTTGCGCAACGAATTGAATATGCGGATCGCGGCAAAATGAGCAACGGATTGGCGTTTCTCGCTTTGACTGCATATCGCTGGGGCGGCATGGCGGCCTATCCGCTGGCTGGTCCGTTCCTGAGCTATCGTGCCGCCAAGGGCAAGGAAGACCGCTTGAGGCGCAACGAGCGCTTTGGCTATCCGTCTCTCGACAGGCCGCAGGGGCCGCTCGTCTGGGTTCACGCGGCAAGCGTCGGCGAGACCCTGGCGGTCATCCCGCTGATGCGCGAACTGCGCCGCCGCGACATCAATGTGCTGCTGACAACAGGAACCGTTACCTCGGCGGAACTCGCCCGCTTCCGACTCGATGGCGACATCATGCATCAGTATGTGCCGCTCGACCTGAAGCCCGCCATTTCACGCTTCCTCGACTATTGGCATCCGGACATCGCCGTGACGGTGGAGTCCGAGATCTGGCCGGTTACGGTCATGGCGCTGCATGATCGGCATATCCCGCAGATCTCGGTGAATGCCCGCATGTCGGATCGCTCTTTCGAGCGTTGGCATCGCCGCCTCACGATTGCCGAGCAGTTGTTCGGCAAGCTCGCCCTCGTCGTGGCCCAATCGGATATGGATGCGGAGCGTTTCCGCGATCTCGGTTCGTGGCCGGTGACCGTCTCAGGCAATCTCAAGGTCGATACCGATGCACCGCCTTGCGACGAAAGCCTGCTGGCTCTCTATGCCGCGCAGATCGGTGACCGCAACACATGGGCCGCCATCTCCACCTTCGAGGGGGAGGAGAAGATCGCCGCCATGGTGCATCGGGCGCTGAAGGCCCATACCGGGTTGCTCACCATCGTCGTGCCGCGCCATCCCGAGCGGTCCGATGAGATCGAAGCCATGATGGTGGAGAAGGGGTTGAAAGTCGCCCGCCGCACCCGTGGCGATGAAATCACCAAGGACACCGATGTCCTGCTGGGCGATACCATCGGCGAGATGGGCCTGTTCCTGCGGCTGACCGAGATCGCCTTTGTCGGTCGTTCCCTGACCGGCGGCGGCGGCGGCAACCCGCTGGAGCCGGCCATGCTGAGCTGCGCGGTTCTCGCCGGTCCGCATGTCGAGAATTTCCGCGAATCCTATCAGAAGCTGGTCCGCAACGGCGGGGCGCGCATCGTGCGCGACGCCGAGATGCTGGCCAAGGCCGTTCACTTCCTCAGCAGCAACGATCTGGCGCGTGCCAAGATGATGGATGCCGGCCGCGACAGCGTCCAGGAAATGCGTGGCGCGCTTGCCGCGACGCTGAAGGGCCTGGAGCCCTATATCAACCCGCTGACCGTAAAGGCACGACTGGAGCCCAAGACGGCGGCACAGGCCTGAATGGAGCCATGATGCGGACTGGACGGGCCGAAGCCGGCAAGATTGCAGGGATCGTCTTCGACAAGGACGGAACGCTGCTTGATTTTGACGAGAGCTGGGGGCCGGTTAATCGTAAGGTGGCGCTCCTGGCATCCGCGGGCGACCAGGCCCTGGCTGACCGGATGCTGCTCGCCTGCGGCATGGATCCGGAAACCGGCCATATCGTGCCCGACAGCCTGCTCGCGGTGGCCAACACCGCGGAAATTGCAGCGGGGCTGATTGCGGCCGGCTCGCCCCTCGACCTCAAGACATTGGTGCCTGAGATCGACAACCTGTTCGCCGAAGCCTCCGGTCTTTCGGTACCGGTGACCGACCTCGTGGCGCTGTTTTCGGAACTGAAGGCCGCCGGCCTGAAGCTCGGCATCGCCTCCAGCGACAATGAGAGGTCGATCCGCAACATCGTCAGCCGTTTCGGCATCGGCGAGTATGTCGATTACGTCGCGGGCTATGACAGTGGCCATGGGACAAAACCTGGACCTGGGATGGTTCTCGGTTTTTGCCGCGAGACCGGGCTTGATCCGGCTATGGTCGCGGTGGTCGGCGACAGCAATCACGATATGCATATGGGCCTGAATGCCGGGGTCGGCCTAACGGTGGGCGTGCTGAGCGGCACGGGCTCGCGCGCGAGCCTGGAAGAAGCGGCAGACGTGTGCCTTGACGATGTGACCGAATTGGCGGAGCTTCTGGGGCTAAGGGCGCTGGCCTGATCCTTCCACTTTTACCGTTCCTTAAGCATAAACCTGTCAAACCCTGTGTCTTGCGCCGCTTGTCTTGCGACGCAGCATCTATAAGGTCGAGCTGAAGCACGGCACGGAGCGGAGACAGACGGCATCATGGTATCGGAAGCGCCCCCGTTCTGGTGGACGAAGCCCGACTGGCGGGCTTGGCTGCTTTCGCCCTTTTCGCTGATCTATGGTCAGGTCGCGGGCCGCCGGATGCGCCGCATGCCGCGCCATTCCGTGCCGGTCCCGGTCATCTGTGTCGGAAACTTCACTGTCGGCGGCGCCGGCAAAACCCCGACAGCGCTCGCACTGGCGGTGGCCGCCAAGCAGAAGGGCCTGAAACCCGGTTTCCTCAGCCGTGGCTACGGCGGCTCGCTGGATGGAACCCATGTCGTGGATGCCCATCACCACCGGGCCCATGCCGTCGGCGACGAACCACTGCTTTTGGCGCGCGAGGCCCTGACCGTGATTTCGCGCCGTCGTCTGGCCGGCGCCCGGAAACTGGTGGAGGAGGGCGCTGACCTCATCATCATGGACGATGGCTTCCAGAGCAACCAGTTCGCCGTCGATTTCGCCTTGATCGTCATCGATGCCCAACGCGGGATCGGCAATGGCCACATCGTTCCGGCCGGACCCGTGCGGGCACCGATCAAGATCCAGATGTCGAAGCTGTCGGCCATCCTGCAGGCAGGCACCGGCAATGCCGCTGACCATCTCATCCGCATGGCCTCCCGAGCCGGCAAGCCGTTTTATGCCGCAAGCGTCAAGGCCGAGGATCCCCAAGGTTATGCCGGGCAGAAAGTGATGGCTTTTGCCGGCATCGCCGATCCGGACAAGTTTTTCCGCACCCTCGAGCAACTGGGTGCCGAGATCGTGGCGACGCGAAAATTCGGCGATCACCAGCACCTGACGGACGACGAGATCGAGGATCTCCTCTCCCATTCCGCGCTGCATGGGCTGCAACTGGTGACGACGTCAAAGGATTTCGTCAGGCTGTCGGGCGGCCATGGTCGGGCGGCGGAGCTTCTGGAAAAAACGCGGGTCCTCGATGTCGTCATGGCCTTTGACGACCCGCAGGCGCCCGGCAAGATCGTGGACCTTGCCATCGAGGCGTTTCGCGCCCGTCGCCTGCGCGAGAACAGGTCAGCGACGAAATAACCAGGCGTTACCCCCTGGTCTGGTTCGGCAGGATCCCAGCGCGCTTGTCGGCTTCCAGGGAGGCGGCGGCATCGGCATAGGGTTCCTGTCGCGCAACGCTCCAGTAGCGCAGTTCGTCGATCATGATGCGCTTGTTTGTCATGGCGCAGATCACGTGGGAGCCCGGCATGACGATCTGGAAATCGGCATCGAGATACTTGATTTTGGCTTCGCGATTCCCGCCGCCTTCGAACCGGTTCATCATGGCAGTGCCTTTCGTCATGCGATCGTCATGCAATAGAGCGTGTCAGACGGAATTTCCAGCAAATTAGCTTCTGCCGAACAAGCGCTCGATGTCGGAGAGCTTGAGCGAGATGAAGGTCGGCCGGCCATGATTGCATTGGCCAGAGCCCGGCGTCTCCTCCATCTGCCGCAGAAGCGCGTTCATCTCTTCCACCTGCAGCCGGCGGCCAGAGCGAACCGAACCATGACAGGCCATGGTGGCCGCCACATGCTCGAGTCTCTGCGACAATCCCTCCGACGTATCCCATTCGGCGATCTCGTCGGCGAGCTGGCGGACCATGCCTACCGCATCCATGCGGCCCAGCATGGCCGGCGTCTCGCGGATGGCAATCGCACCGGGTCCGAAGCGCTCTATCGCCAGTCCCAGCCGGTCCAGCCCTTCGGCATGCATCATCAGCCGGTCGCAGTCTTCTTCCGGCAGGTCGACGATCTCCGGGATCAGCAGCGCCTGCGAGGGCAGGCGGCGTCCGACCAGCGCCTTGCGCATGCTTTCGAACACCAGGCGCTCATGGGCCGCATGCTGGTCGACGATGACCAGGCCGTCATCGGTCTGGGCGATGATGTAGTTTTCATGCAGTTGCGCCCGCGCGGCCCCGAGCGGATAGCGGGTCGGTTCCGATGCGGTCGCTGGTGAGCCCGCATCCACAGGCGCTTCCGCGCGAGCTGCCGGCTGTGCGAGATCTGCAAACTGCCCCTGCCTGACCTCGGCAAAACCTGCGCTCGCTGTAGTGGCGGACCCCAGGGGGCGGAAGGGCGAGCTGTCGGCACGCCAGTCTGCTGGCGCGCTGGACCGGCCGGCGGCATAGGCCGGGGCAGACTGTGCCGCCGCCGGACGGAAGCCGGGGCGGAACGCGCTCAGCATGCCGCCGGCGCCTGCGGTGGAGGCGCGGTCACCCTCCCGATGCAGCGCCTCTCGGATCGCCCCGACAATCAGTCCGCGCACAAGACCGGGATCGCGGAAGCGCACGTCGGACTTGGCCGGATGCACGTTGACATCAACAAGCGCCGGATCAATCGAGATCGCCAGCACCGCGACCGGATAGCGGCCCGCCGGCACGGTCTCCGCATAGGCGCCACGAATTGCCGACAGCACGAGCTTGTCCTGGATCGGCCGCCCATTGACGAAGGCATATTGATGGGCGGAATTGCCCCGGTTGAAGGTGGGGATCCCGGCAAAGCCGGTAAGCCGCACATCCTCCCGCTCCGCATTGATCAGGATGGCATTGTCGCGAAATTCCGGGCCAAGCACCTGTGCGATGCGCGAAAGGTGGTCGTCGCCCGTTGCCGGCAGGTCCAGCGTGGTGCGGTCGGTTCCGGAGAGCGTGAAGCGGATCTTCGGGAAGGCGACCGCCATGCGTTTGACCACCTCGGTGATCTGCGCCGATTCCGCCCGCTCGCTTTTCAGGAACTTCAGCCGGGCCGGCGTCGCGAAGAACATGTCGCGCACTTCGACCACAGTGCCGGGATTGGCAGCCGCCGGCCGCACCGGCGTGACGCGCCCGCCGGCAACCGCGATCTCCGCACCTTCCGAACTGCCGACCCTCCGGCTCGATATCGTGAGTTTCGCCACCGAGCCGATCGATGGCAATGCCTCGCCGCGAAAGCCCAGACTGACGATGTCATCCAGCGTATCGGATATCTTCGAGGTGCAATGGCGCCGGATGGCGAGTTCGAGATCCGCGGGTTCCATGCCGCTGCCATTGTCGGAGACACGGATCAGGCTCTTGCCGCCGCCTGAGGTTGCCACTTCGATGCGGGTCGCCCCGGCATCGATGGCATTCTCCACCAGTTCCTTCACGGCGCTTGCGGGGCGTTCGATCACCTCGCCGGCTGCGATCTGGTTGATGAGGGTTTCGGAGAGCAGTTTGATGGCCATGGCCTATTTTCGAGGATTCGGCTCGCCGGGGGAAGCCATAATCCGCGCCATGCACTGCAATGCACGCGTGTTCGAATTTGCGCGATGCATTAATCGGGTCTTAACAGGATAGCTTTAAGTTTACAGGAGCTTGACATGATCGTCGCTTGCTGGCCGGCTTCCCGGCTGAAAGATTGGCGCAGCGCTGGATGCCGCCATCGGGGTTTGCAAGGCACACCCCTGTCTTCTCGCCCAGCATGACCTGTCTGCTCTAGCGTGTTGCGGTCGCCAATGAGAGGCGCCCGGTTTGGTGTGTTTGAGGCGGTATGTTCGAGGAAGTCTTGCCGTTTCAGGCCGTAGAAGAGGAAAGGAGGGGTCTATTGACGAATGACACGACCTCGCCGGACTCCGCGCTGCAGTCTGCCATGCTGGACGCCCTGGGCGACGCGCTGTCAATCGCCTTCATCGTCTACGACAAGAACGACCAGATCACCTATTCCAGCCGCAATATCGGCAGCTATTTCCACGTCCCATCCGATTTCCTCACGCCCGGCACCCGACTGCGCGACTTCCTGGGCGCGCTCTATGACCGCAACGAGGCGAGCCTTCCCGCCCGGGCCAAGACGCCGGGCGCCCGGGAAAAATGGATCGCCGAACACATCTCGGCCCATTGGCGGGAGCGTTCCGACGCGGTCGAGCGTGATGCGGGCAATCGCCTGCTCAAATTTGCCAAGCGGCGCCTTCCCTCGGGCTATGGCATCTGCGTGGTCAGCGATGTCACCGAGCAGAAGAAGCGCGAGGAACAGTGGCGCGCGGACATGGAACGGGTGCAGTTGACCGAGGAAATCCTCGACAACCTGACGGTGCCGGTCTTCGTCAGCGATTCCAAGCTGTCCCTGGTCGCGGTCAACAAGGCCTTCTGCGCGGAGCAAGGTGTGGGGCCGGAAAGCCTGCTGGACCAGACGCTGGCGCAGGTGTTCCCGCAGCACAGCCAGTCCCATCTGGTCGCAACGGCGCAGCATGTCGTGGAGACCGGTTCGCCCTCTACGGCCGAAAGCATTGAGGGCGGACAGGCTTATTCCTTCAGCTTCCAGCGTGTCGGCAAGCCCGGCCGCTATTTTCTTGTTTGCAATGTTGGCGCTATTGCCGAAGCTAGCCCTGCTGCGGTGGCGGCTGTGCGCGAACAGATCCCGCAACTCAATTCTGCGGCGATGGTCGCCGCGCAGTCGCATGCCCTTGGCAACGCAGCCGACCAGCCGCTGTTCGGGCGCAAGGTCCTGCTGATCACCTCGGACCACGATTTCGAGGCGCAGTGCCTCGAGATATTGGCTCGTCTCGGTGTTGAGGCCTGTTCGGTACGCGATGAAGAGGAAGAGGAGGCCTTGCTCACCATTGCGGCAAGCATCGGCCTGCAGATCGACCTCGTCGTGGTGGATAGCCAGATGGATATCCGTTGCATCGAATGCGCCGAGCAGAGGGGGATCGGGGTCTTGGCGCTGGATGGCTTCGAGCTTGCCACGCAACTGGCCCATCGCCTCAGCCAGGGCATTTCGGGCGGCGCGGAGATCGGTATAGACGATTGGGAAATCACCACGCGCGAACCGGATGAAAAGCCAAAACCATCGGGCCATCTTCAAGTGCTCGTGGCGGAAGACAACCAGGTCAACCAGATCGTCTTCAGCCAGATCCTGGACAGCCTGGGCTGCACCTACAAGATCGTCGCTGATGGCGAGGAGGTGGTGCGGCAGTGGAAGGCGCTGAAGCCGCGCATGATCCTCATGGACCTGACCCTGCCGGGTCTCAACGGCCTCGAGGCTTGCCGCCGTATTCGCCAGCTGGAAGGCGACAGGTCGGAAACCCCGATCATCGGTGTGCTCACTCTGGCTGTTGATCGCGACGAGCTCGACTGCATGGCGGCCGGCATGAACGAGACGATCCTGAAACCGCTCAGCCCCGACGTAATCGCGGGCGTATTGCAGCGATATCACCTCGAAATTGCGGATCATTATGCCGTCTGAGCCATGACAGGGCGCCAGACATGCATTTTTGTTGTCAATACCCTAAAATTCGGGCGAAATCCTGGGGTCGCGAGCGCCCGGAAGCTATTATTTTTTTAAGACTTAACCGCCATCGTCCTCAGAGCCTAAATATTTTGAAATCTAGGATTTTTTATGAGGCGGGCTGAAACAAATTTGCCGTCGGTCAGCCAGAATGACCTGCAGGCAATGGCTTACACGGACCAGCTGACCGGGCTTGGCAATCGCTATCGCCTGCGCGACAAGATCCGCTCGCTCGCGGCGGAACGGGCCAGCGATCCCGCGCCTTTCACCATCGCCCTTGCCAATCTCGATGGCTTCAAGCCGATCAACGACCTTTTCGGCACGGCCGCCGGCGATGAGATCCTGTGTCAGGTCGCTCATCGGCTGAAAGCCTGCATTCCCGATGGCGCCATCGTCACGCGTCACGATGGCGATGAGTTCGCTATCATCCTGCCCCTCGTGTTCGAGCGTGTCGGTGCAGAGCGCCTTGGCCAGATGATCAAGGATGTCTTGTCTGCGCCCTATGACCTCGGCGATCGAAACGTGCGCCTTTCGGCATCGATCGGCTTTGCCATCTACCCCTTTGCCGGATCGGAATTCGACGAGCTGATGAAGAGCGCAGAAACGGCGCTTTATCGTTCGAAGCGCCGCGGGCGGGGACAGATCACCGTCTATTCCAAGGAAATCGCGCAGGAGATGCGCCGCGCCACGCAATTGGAGCAGGCGCTGCGAAACGCGATCATCGCCGATGCGGTGGATGTCTATTTCCAGCCGATCGTCAGGATCGACGACGGACGCGTGCTAGGCTTCGAGGCGTTGGCGCGCTGGATCGACCCCGATCTCGGTTTCGTGTCTCCCGCTGTCTTCGTTCCGCTTGCCGAAGAGCGCGGCTTTATCGACCTGCTTTCAGAGGCGCTGTTGCGTAAAGCGGCGGAGGCCACGATGGCCTGGCCGCGGGATCTCTTCTTGTCCTTCAACCTGTCATCTGCGCAGCTGATGGATCCGAGGACGGCGCTCAATATCCTAGCCATCCTCAATGCCGTCGGTTTCGACCCGCGCCGGCTTGAACTGGAGATCACCGAGACCGCGGTCATGACGTCTGCCGACACGGCGCAACGCATTATTGGCGAATTGCGCGCGGCCGGTATCGGCATTTCACTCGACGATTTCGGCACTGGTCAATCCAGTCTTGGCCGCCTCCGCGATTTCGCCTTTGACAAGGTCAAGATCGACCGGGCCTTCGTCTCGGCAATCACCACGGACAGGACCTCCGAGCAGATTATCAAGGCCATCATATCGATGTGCGACGGGCTCAATCTTGCCGTTGTGGCCGAGGGGATCGAGACGGCGGCGGAAGCCGACAAGCTGCGCGTGCTGGGATGTGGCATGGGGCAGGGATATTACTACGGCAAGCCGGTAGATGCGGCCGCGACCTTGCGTTACCTGCAGCAAAACCATCACGAATTTGCTCTGGTCGAGCGGGCAACCGCCTGAAGGCATTCTCAAAACGAAGATAGGGCGGCGCAGTGCGCCACCCCACGTATACTGAGACTCGTGTCTCGCTCTGGAAAGCCGGTTACGGCTTCGTCGTCGACGAGGTTGTGGAGTTGTCAGTCGGCATCACGGTGCCGGTCGTGCCGGTATTGGCGCCAGCCTCAGCGCGCTGCTCGGAGATCGTGCGATACTCCGGAGCGGACTTCAGGCTTTCAGCCGTCTCAACCGTGGTCAGCTTGAGATCGTCGCCGTCACCTTCGCGGTTAACGGTGATCTTTTCCATCGGAACGGCAACGTTCTTCTCGCCGATACCGAGGAAGCCGCCGACACCGACGATCGCAGCAACAACGCCGCCGTCCTTTTCAAAGATCAGGTCGGTAATGCTGCCGATGTCTTCGTCAGCGGCGTTATAGACGTTCTGGCCGATATAGGTGTTGGCGGAAATCTGGGTTTCCGACTGTTCGGTCAAATAGGTGCCGGAAGCGGCAGCGCTGTCACCGGCAACAGGCGTCATCGGCTTGGCGGCAGGAGCGGCGTCATTCATCGCCGGCGACTGTGCGGACGGAGCCGTTGCAGCAGGGGCATCCATGGCCGGTGCAGACGGATTGGTCGTCGTGCCGGTCTGCGCCATTGCCATCGGTGCAAGTGCGGTGGAGCCGAGCAGTACGGCGGCAGCGAGGGTTTTCAGCGTCTTGTTCATGGTAGTCCTACCTTTCATCGTGGTTGCTGAGATGACGGTGCCGAGGCTTCGTTTGGTCGTCCCGGTCCGTCGGTTCGAGGAGAAAATGCACCGGCAACGGCATCGTTCCCGAGAAATGTGGGCATTTATTTTTATCCTGATACGGAACATTTTGCGCGGACTCGTTGTGCGAGCTATCGCGTGAAACGCGAACTGCTCGCATCCCGCCACAAATGGCGTTTGATCCTGTCAAACCTGCTTGGAGGCTGTATGAAAGCTGGACGAGTCGGCCTTTGTGCGTCTATGGTCATGCCCAGAGCACCCATTATTTTTTGGGGAGTTTCCAAAAAATTCGTTTTTCGATTCACTTACCGTTGTTTATGTACTGTTGCTAAACCGAGAATTGTTTCAGCCATTGCACGCGCTCACCCACGGGGTGACGCGTTGACGCCAATTTTAGCGGGTTGAGGGGGTTATGATCAAAAAAATCATACCGCTGAACTCATGTATTGGACTATATGCAATTAACGAAGCGATTGACTGATCTGGTGACACATTTGGGATCGCGGCCTTGCCTAAGAAAAGCAAACGATGACCACCTTTGAAAGCGCCGTGACCACGGCATTCATCCACGACACGATCGCCGAGCTGGCCACCTTCAAGACGCAGTTCGATGTTTTCAGATTGATGAAACGGATCACCGAGGCCTGCGGCGCCCGCGCCTTCATGGTTCTCAACATACCGCCTGCCACATCGCTCGACCTGTCCAGCAATTCCATCATCACCAACTGGCCGGCCGAACTGCTTTCGAGCTACGACAAGATTGCGCTTCTGTCCGACAGCCCTGTCATTCAGCGGTTGCGGGCTGCCACCACCCCGTTTGCATACAATGTTAGCGTTGGCTTTTATCAGCGCGCCGACCGGACGGAATCGCCGGCGCGTGCGCTATTCGAGCGGTTCAACCTGCCCCGTGGTGCCTATTTTCCGGTGCACGACGCCTCGGGCAGCCGCGGGGCGGTGTCTTTCTCCGGAGACCGGGACGCCTTCACCTTCCTGGAAATGATGCAGCTGAGCTTCATTTCCAGCCACGTCTACAACCGGCTTGCGGAAATCCGCGACCTTGACAACAAGTCGACCGACACGCTGACCGAGCGGGAAATCGATTGTCTGAACTGGACGGCAGCCGGAAAGACCAGCGTCGAAATCGCCGAAATCCTGGGGCTTTCGGAACACACGATCAACCACTACCTCAATCGGGCGACCAAGAAACTCGACACCGTCAATCGCACCCAGGCCGTGGCCAAGGCGCTGCGCATCGGCCTGATCAAGTAGCCGCCTTGGCGGCTGCGGCATAATGGCATTGCAGGGCGATGGCTTTTCGGCAATGTATTGGCCATGACGCCCTCCGATCTGACAATCCTTGTCATCGATGAAAATGCCCTGCGCGCCTCGATCATCGAGGCGGGCCTGCATGCGGCCGGCCATACCAATGTGACGATCATTCGCGACGTGCTCGGCGTTGCCCGCCAGATCGAGCGGCTGTCTCCCGACGTCATCGTCATTTCGCTGGAGAATCCGAACCGCGACATGCTTGAGAGCATGTTCCAGCTATCGCGCACCGTGAAGCGACCAATCGCCATGTTCGTCGACCGTTCGGACCAGGGCATGATCGCTGCGGCGGTCGAGGCCGGTGTTTCCGCCTATGTGGTCGATGGCCTGCGCCAGGAGCGCGTGAAGCCCATCCTCGACATGGCGATCAGCCGTTTCAATGCCTATTCGCGCATGGCTCGCGAGCTTGAGGAGGCCCGTTCCGAGCTGGAGAACCGCAAGCTCGTGGAGCGCGCCAAGGGCATCCTCATGAAATCCAAGAAAATCACCGAGGACGAGGCCTACAAGCTGCTGCGCTCGACCGCCATGAAACAGAACCGCAAGATCGCCGAAATCGCCCAGAGCCTGGTTCTGGCCGCCGGCCTGCTGGAGGACTGAGCATGACCGAACGCATGGACGTCACCCTCGGTTTCATGCCTCTCTTCGACAGCGCCGTGGTGGTCGTCGCGGCGGAAAAAGGCTTTGCCAGCGATGAAGGGCTGGATCTGACGCTGGTGCGGGAGACATCCTGGGCCAATATTCGCGACCGTATCGCCGTCGGCCATTTCCAGGCGGCGCATATGCTGGCGCCGATGCCGATTGCCTCCAATCTCGGCCTCTCGCCGCTTTCCACGCCGCTCATCACGCCGATGGCCCTCAATCTCGGCGGCAATGCCATCACAGTATCCAACGCGCTCTATGACGAGATGCTGGGTGAGGGCATGAGCCAGGATCTTGATCCCCACCGGGCCGGCGCCGCCTTGAAGGCTGTCGTGGCCAACCGGCGGCGTCTGGGCCAGCCGCAGCTGCGGTTTGCCGTGGTGCATTTCCATTCCGGTCATAACTACGAACTGCGCTACTGGCTGGCGGCTTGCGGCATCCTGCCCGACCAGGATGTGGAGATCGTTGCCGTTCCGCCGCCGCTGATGCCGGATGCGCTGATGATGGACCGCATCGACGGCTACTGCGTCGGCGACCCCTGGAACACCGTCTCGGTCGACCGGGATATCGGCCGCATCGTCACCGTTAAGGCCAAGATCTGGCGCAACAGCCCGGAAAAGGTGCTCGGCGTTTCGAAACGCTGGGCCGATGCCAACCGCCCGGCGCTCGATGCCCTGCTGCGGGCGTGCTACCGGGCCGCCCAGTGGTGCGGCAATACCGAGAATATCGAGGAACTGGCCGGCATCATGGCCGCCCGCCAGTATCTGGGCGTCGAGGGACGCCTGTTGTTGCCGGAACTGACAGGCCACATCATCGCCGCGCCCGGGGTTGCCGTCGATGTCGACGATTTCTTCGTGCTCGACCATAAGGCCGCGCATTTCCCATGGCAGAGCCACGCGCTGTGGTTCTACAGCCAGATGGTCCGCTGGGGCCATTGCACCCATTCCCAGGAAAACAGCCTGATCGCGCGGGATTCCTACCGGCCTGATATCTACAGGCAGGCCCTGAAGCCGATCTTTGCGCCCATGCCGGGCGCCAATCTCAAGGTGGAGGGCGCTCTCTCCACGCCGCAATATATCGGCGCCACGGTCGGGCGCTTGATGCTGGGGCCGGACGGCTTCTTCGATGGTCGCATCTTCGATCCGGACCGCCTTGACGATTACATCACTGCACAGCGCCTCGCTTAAAAGGCGGACAGGTTGCGGCTCAAAAATTGTGCGCCGCATAAAATGCAGGCATCACGATACGATGCTGCGGCTGCTCAATATATGAGCAACTGCAGTATATCTTTGAAAATAAATGAAAATAAAAGATATTGCGCATCTGGCATGATTTGTGCATGTTAATTGGCAAGTCCAGAGGGGACTACATATAAGGCGCGTCCAACGAAGGGCGCCCACAAGGCAAAGCCGCCGCTCGGTTTCAGCGTCCGTCAATCGGACAAGCTGTTTCTGACGGCGGCTTTTTTTGTTTCTCCCCCCTGGCTCCGACCGCAACACCGATTGCCGCAACGATGGAGAAAAGCAGATGAAGACCGATTTCACCGCCGCCCCTGTTGGCACACGCCGCGAATTCCTAAAAAAGACAGCATCGACTGCCGCCATCGTCCTGGCGGCTCGCACGCTCCTGCCATCCGGCGCCTATGCGGCCGTCGCAACGCCGGAAGTGACCGGCGCCAAGCTCGGCTTCATCGCGCTGACCGATGCGGCAGCCCTCGTCATCGCCAAGGAGAAGGGCCTGTTCGAAAAGCACGGCATGCCTGATGTCGAGGTTCTGAAGCAGGCGTCCTGGGGCGCCACGCGCGACAACCTCGTGCTCGGCGGCGCCTCAAACGGGATCGACGGTGCCCATATCCTCACCCCCATGCCCTACCTGATGCACACCGGCAAGGTGACCCAGAACAACGTGCCGGTGCCGATGTCGATCCTGGCGCGCCTCAATACCGACAGCCAGGGCATTTCGGTCGCCAAGGAATATGCCGAGACCGGTGTGCAGCTCGATGCATCGAAGCTGAAGGAAGCCTTTGCCAAAAAGAAGGCCTCCGGCAAGGAAGTCAGCGCGGCGATGACCTTCCCCGGCGGCACGCATGATCTCTGGATCCGCTACTGGCTTGCCGCCGGCGGCATCGACCCCGACAAGGATGTATCGACCATCGTCGTTCCGCCGCCGCAGATGGTGGCCAACATGAAGGTCGGCAACATGGATGTCTTCTGTGTCGGCGAACCCTGGAACGAGCAGTTGGTGAACCAGGGCATCGGCTTCACTGCCTGCACGACGGGCGAGATCTGGAAGGGCCATCCGGAAAAGGCGCTCGGCATGCGCGCCGACTGGGTCGAGAAGAACCCGAATGCCGCCAAGGCCATCCTGATGGCCGTCATGGAGGCGCAGATGTGGTGCGAGAGCATGGACAACAAGGAGGAAATGTCGACCATCCTCGGCAAGCGCCAGTGGTTCAACGTTCCCCCGAAGGATGTCGTCGGCCGACTGAAGGGCGACATCAACTACGGCAACGGTCGCCTCGTCACCGGCACCGACCTCTACATGAAGTTCTGGAAGGATCACGCCTCCTATCCCTTCAAGAGCCATGATAGCTGGTTCCTGGCCGAAAATATCCGCTGGGGCAAGTTCGCACCGGATACTGACATCAAGGCACTGGTGGACCAGGTCAACCGCGAAGACCTCTGGCGCGCCGCCGCTGCCGATCTCGGCGTCGCCGCCGCCGACATTCCCGCCTCGACCTCGCGCGGGCCGGAAACCTTCTTCGACGGCAAGGTCTTCGACCCCGAAAACCCCTCCGCCTATCTCGACAGCCTGTCGATCAAGGCCGCGTCGTAGGAAAGACCCCGACGGGTTCCACCTCCCCCTTGAGGGGGGAGGTCGCGCGGAACGCGCGGGTGGGGGTGATCCTGGCACACGCGGCCGTCACCCCACCCCGGACCTGCGGTCCGACCCTCCCCCTCAAGGGGAGGGTCTCGATACCAACAAATGACCACCCAAGAGGATCAATCAATGCCCGCAACAGCACGAACGCAGAAAGTCGCCGTCGCGCCGGTGCCGACATCGCAGGGCCAGATCGTGCATATCGCCACCCGCCCGGCACGCCGTTTCGATGCCCGCAAGATCGCCTCCGCTATCGTCCGCAATGTCCTGCCGCCGCTTGTCGTGCTGGTGGGGCTGCTGGCCATCTGGCAGATCACCTGTTCGCAGGCCGGTTCCAGCCTGCCGCCGCCGAGCCAGGTCTTCATCGACAGCTATGACCTGATCGCCTACCCCTTCTTCGACTTCGGCTCCCAGGATATTGGGCTGGCCTGGCGGGTGCTGGTGTCGCTGGAGCGGGTTGCCTATGGCTTCGGCCTCGCTGCCGTGATCGGCGTGCTCGTTGGCGCCGTGGTCGGCCAGTCTGTCTGGGCCATGCGGGGTCTCGACCCGATCTTCCAGATCCTGCGCACCGTGCCGCCGCTTGCCTGGCTGCCGCTGTCGCTCGCCGCCTTCCAGGATAGCAACCCCTCGGCGATCTTCGTGATCTTCATTACCTCGATCTGGCCGGTGATCATCAACACCGCGGTCGGCGTGCGCAACATCCCGCAGGATTATCGCAACGTCGCCCAGGTGCTGAGGCTCAATCAGATCGAGTTCTTCTGGAAGATCATGCTGCCTTCGGCAGCGCCCTACATCTTCACCGGCCTCAGGATCGGTGTCGGCCTGTCCTGGCTCGCCATCGTCGCGGCTGAGATGCTGACCGGCGGCGTCGGCATCGGCTTCTTCATCTGGGACGCGTGGAACTCGTCGCGCCTGTCCGACATCATCGTGGCGCTCGCCTACATCGGCGTCGTCGGCTTCGCGCTGGACAAGCTGGTGGCAGCCGTCGGCGGTTTCATCACCCGCGGCACGGCAGCGAACTGAAGCAATTCCAGGAAAAGTGTGAAGCGGTTTTCCGTCCGGAAATTGCGACAAACAGGAGAGATGACCATGACCGCTTATCTGAAGCTCGACCATATCGACAAGCATTTCGACCGGGGCGGCCAGCGCGCCGAGGTCCTGAAGGATATCAACCTCACCATCGACCAGGGCGAATTTGTCTCCATCATCGGCCATTCCGGCTGCGGCAAGTCCACGCTGCTGAACCTGATCTCCGGGCTGACCAGGGTTTCCGCCGGCGCCGTGCTGCTCGAAAACCGCGAGGTCAATGCACCGGGGCCGGAACGAGCCGTGGTGTTCCAGAACCATTCGCTGCTGCCCTGGCTGACAGTCTACGAAAACGTCAACCTCGCCGTCTCCAAGGTCTTCGGCTCCAGCAAGTCAAGGGCCGAGCGCCACGACTGGGTGATGCGCAACCTCGACCTGGTGCAGATGGGTCACGCCAAGGACAAGCGCCCCGCCGAAATCTCCGGCGGCATGAAGCAGCGTGTCGGCATCGCCCGGGCGCTGGCCATGGAGCCGAAGATCCTGCTGCTGGACGAGCCCTTTGGCGCACTGGATGCGCTAACCCGCGCCCATCTGCAGGATGCGGTGATGGAAATCCATGCCCGGCTCGGCAATACCATGATCATGATCACCCATGATGTGGACGAGGCCGTGCTGCTCTCGGACCGTATCGTCATGATGACCAATGGCCCGGCCGCCCGCATCGGCGAAGTGCTCGACGTGCCGATCCCCCGCCCGCGCGACCGGATCGCGCTCGCCTCCGACCGCACCTACCTCAAATCCCGCGAAGCCGTGCTGAAGTTCCTCTACGAACGTCACCGCTTCGTGGAAGCCGCGGAGTAAGATCTATGGCTGAAAAACTCGTCATCATCGGCAATGGCATGGCCCCCGGCCGCATGCTGGAAGAGCTGTTCGAAAATGCGCCGGGTCTCTACGACGTCACCATCTTCAACGCCGAGCCCCGCGTCAATTACGACCGCATCATGCTCTCGCCGGTCCTTTCGGGCGAAAAGGCCTATGAGGATATCGTCATCCACGATGACGACTGGTATGCGGCCCATGGCATCACCCTGCACAAGGGCGCCAAGGTCACCGGGATCGACCGGCAGAACAAGACGGTTACCGCGGCCAATGGCATCACCGTCACCTATGACAAGCTGGTGATCGCCACCGGTTCGCTGCCCTTCATCATCCCCGTTCCCGGCCATCAACTGCCGGGCGTGCTGGCCTATCGCGATCTCGACGATGTCGAGAAGATGCTGGCCATCGCAGAAGGCAAGGGCAGGGCCATCGTCATCGGGGCCGGCCTGCTGGGCCTGGAAGCCGCTTATGGGCTGAAGCGCCAGGGCATGGAGGTCACCGTCATCCACCTCATGCCGACCATCATGGAACGCCAGCTGGATCCGGCCGCGGCCTATCTGCTGGAAAAGGCGCTGACCGAACGCGGCATCGACATCATCACCAAGGCCAATACCAAACAGATCCTCGGCACCGAAAAGGTCGAAGGCATCGAGCTGGAAGACGGCCGCATCATCCAGGGCGACATGGTCGTCATGGCTGTCGGCATCCGGCCCGCGTCTGCCCTGGCGAAAGAAGCCGGTGTTGCCGTCAACAGGGGCATCGTCGTCGATGACGGCATGATGACTTCGGACCCGAACATTTTCGCGCTCGGCGAATGCGCCGAACATCGCGGCACTTGCTACGGCCTTGTCGCGCCGCTCTACGAGGCGGCCCGCGTGCTGGCCGATCGCCTGACCGGCGGCCATGCCGAATATCACGGCTCTGTCGTCAATACGAAGCTTAAGGTCACCGGCATCAACCTCTTCTCCGCCGGCGATTTTGCCGAAGGCGAGGGCCGCGAGGAGATCGTGCTGCGCGACGCGACAGCCGGCGTCTACAAGCGGCTGATCCTTAGGGAAAACCGGATCATCGGCGCGGTCCTTTACGGAGAAACCTCCGACGGCTCCTGGTTCTTCGACCTGATGAAGAAGGGCGTCGACATCAGGGACATGCGCGAAACCTTGATTTTCGGCCAGGCCTATCAGGGGGGCAGCCCGCTGGACCCTATGGCGGCCGTTGCAGCCTTGCCGGATGATGCGGAAATCTGCGGCTGCAACGGCGTCTGCAAGGGCAAGATCACGTCCACCATCACGGGCAAGGGCCTGACCACGCTGGACGGTGTGCGCGCCCATACCAAGGCATCCGCCTCCTGCGGCAATTGCACCGGCCTGGTCGAGCAGCTGATGGCGCTGACCCTGGGCGATGCCTATAACCCGGCCGCCGTCACGCCGATGTGCACCTGCACCGAGCTTGGCCATGACGACGTGCGCCGCCTGATCAAGGCCAAGGGCCTGAAGACCATTCCGGCCGTGATGCAGGAGCTGGAATGGAAGACCTCCTGCGGCTGCGCCAAATGCCGCCCGGCGCTCAATTATTACCTCGTCTGCGACTGGCCGGACGAATATGCCGATGACTACCAGTCTCGCTACATCAACGAACGCGTCCACGCCAATATCCAGAAGGACGGCACCTATTCCGTCGTGCCACGCATGTGGGGCGGCGTGACGAGTGCGGCCGAGCTTCGCGCCATTGCCGATGTGGTCGACAAGTTTGAAATCCCGATGGTGAAGGTCACGGGCGGCCAGCGCATCGACCTGCTCGGCATCGAAAAGGAAGACCTGCCCGCCGTCTGGGCCGATCTGGGCAAGGCCGGCTTCGTCTCAGGGCAAGCCTATGCCAAGGGCCTGCGCACGGTGAAGACCTGTGTCGGCTCCGACTGGTGCCGCTTCGGCACGCAGGATTCGACCGGACTTGGCATCCGCCTGGAAAAATTCATGTGGGGTTCCTGGACGCCGGCCAAGCTCAAGCTCGCGGTGTCAGGCTGTCCACGCAACTGCGCGGAAGCGACCTGCAAGGATATCGGCGTGATCTGTGTGGACTCCGGCTTTGAGATCCACTTCGCCGGCGCCGCGGGCCTCGACATCAAGGGCACCGAAATACTGGGCCTGGTGAAAACGGAAGATGAGGCGCTCGAATACATCGTCGCACTGACGCAGATGTATCGCGAGCAGGCCCGCTATCTCGAGCGCATCTACAAATGGGCCAAGCGCATCGGCCTGGATGAGATCCGCCGGCAGATCATGACCGATGAGGCCAAGCGCAAGGGCTATTTCGACCGCTTCGTCTTCTCGCAGAAATTCGCGCAGGTGGACCCCTGGTCGGAGCGGGTCTCGGGCAAGGACAGGCACGAGTTCAAGCCCATGGCAACGATCGGCTACCAGGCTGCGGCGGAGTAACCACCTCCCCCTTGAGGGGGGAGGTCGCGCGGAACGCGCGGGCGGGGTGACCTTGTTGCGCGCCGCCGTCACCCCGTCCCGGGCCTAAGGTCCGACCCTCCCTCTCGAGGGGAGGGTGGCCACGCTGAAGCGCCTTAGAAAAACAAGGAACACACCCATGAACTGGATCGCAATCGGCACCATCGACGACATCCCACTGCGGGGAGCCCGCTGCGTGAAGACACCGCAGGGCAAGATCGGCGTCTTCCGCACCGCCGACAATGAAGTCTTCGCCATCGAAGATCACTGCCCGCACAAGGGCGGCCCGCTGACCCAGGGCATCGTCCACGGTACCTCGGTCACCTGCCCGTTGCACAACTGGGTCATCTCGCTGGAAACCGGCAAGGCGCTGGGCGCCGATGAAGGGGAGGTCCGCACCATCCCGATCCGCAACATCGACGGCCAGCTGTCGATCGCGCTCGAGGCCATGCTGCAGGCAGCGGAGTAGGGCGGATGGTCTGTTTTTCGGTGCCGCTCCAGACTCGCGATAGCACCCCCCTCTGCCTTGCCAGGCATCTCCCCCTCAAGGGGGGAGATCAGCTAGAGGCGTGGTCCCACCCATTCTTCCCCCTAAGCCAAGGACTAAGTCGCCTGCAAACCGCAGGGCGCTGCCGCGAGTCGATCTCCCACCTTGAGGGGGAGATGTCCGGCAGGACAGAGGGGGGTTCCGGAGCATGCAACCGTCCCTTAAAGAACAGGCCAGCAGGGACTATTTTCTCAACCGACCGCTTCGATTTCCTTCCGCGCGCAGCTGGCCAAAAAGGCAGAGCGGGTGAGACCACGTTTGGCGGCCGCCTCGTCGATCGCCTTCAGCGTTCCAGCCTCGAATGTGACATTGGCCCTGACGACCCTGCTGTCGTCCTCGATCAGCGGAATTCGAACAAGAAAGGCGCCGGCCGCGAGCTCGTCGCGGATATCCGCCCTGTTGAGGATCGCCTCGATCGGCGACGGATCGGGCAGGGCATCATCTTCCGCCCAAAGGCGCAGGGCCTGGATGGCGTTGGTGATAAGATCGCCTTCCTCGTCCGCGGCGGAAAACACGCCTTCGATGTCTGGAAAGGTCACGCCGAACGCGCTGTCGGCATCCTTATGCACAAGGGCGATGTAGTGGCGCATCGGTCAGGTCCCTATTTGATCCATCCGGCCTGCTTGGCGATGGCACGCGCCGTGCCCACCGGCAGGTCCTTTTTCGGATGGGGCACGATCACGGTCTTGCCGTCCCGCCGCAGCTTGTGGTGCGAGCCACTGACGGAAACCAGGTCGAAGCCTTCATCCTTCAGACGCTGGATGATCTTTCGACTATCGCGTTCGATCACAGCCCTCTCCCGTGTGTATATATATACTCACTGCGCGCGTCTTCGACAAGTCCCGGCTTTAGGTGTCATCCCGATAGGCCCCGGCATTCGCGGAAAAATTGCACGAGGGCAAGCTCATGTCCACTGACACCAAAACCACCTGTCCCTATTGTGGTGTCGGCTGCGGTGTCATCGCGACGGTCAAAGATGATGGTAGCGTTTCGGTGAAGGGTGATCCGGATCATCCTGCCAATTTCGGTCGCCTTTGCTCCAAGGGCTCGGCGCTGGCGGAGACCATCGATCTGGACGGTCGGCTGCTGACGCCAAGGATCAACGGCGCCACTGCCGGCTGGGATGAAGCGCTTGATCTCGTTGCCCATCGGTTCTCGACTGCCATTAGGGAGCATGGGCCTGACGCGGTGGCCTTCTATGTCTCCGGCCAGCTGCTGACCGAGGACTATTACGTGGCCAACAAGCTGATGAAGGGCTTCATCGGATCGGCCAATATCGACACCAATTCCAGGCTCTGCATGGCATCGTCCGTCGCGGGCCATCGCCGCGCCTTCGGGTCCGACACGGTGCCTGGCACCTATGAGGACCTGGAACTGGCTGACCTGATCGTGCTGACAGGCTCCAATCTCGCATGGTGCCATCCGGTGCTCTATCAGCGCATCGCGGCGGCAAAACAGGCGCGACCGGAGATGAAGGTCGTCGTGATCGATCCGCGCCGCACCATGACCTGCGATATCGCCGACATGCATCTGGCGGTGCGTGCGGATGGGGATACGGCCTTGTTCAACGGCCTGCTCGCCCATCTTGCGGATAGCGGCGCTACCGATGAGGCTTACATCAGTGCCAACACTCATGGATTTGCAGAAGCCGTGGCATCGGCGCGCGCGCTAAATCCGGCGGACCTCATTGCTGCAACGGGCTTGTCATGGCAGCAGCTCATCGACTTCTATGCACTGTTTGCCCGCACGCCCAAGGTCGTCACCTGCTACAGTCAGGGCGTCAACCAGTCCTCGGTCGGGTCAGACAAGGTCAATGCCATCCTGAACTGCCACCTGGCGACCGGCCGCATCGGCCGTCCCGGCATGGGGCCGTTTTCGCTGACCGGACAGCCCAATGCCATGGGCGGCCGCGAGACGGGTGGTCTCGCCAACATGCTTGCCGCCCATATGAACATCGAAAATCCCGAGCATCGCGATCGCGTCCAGCGCTTCTGGCAGTCGCCTGCCATCGCCGACCGGCCGGGTCTCAAGGCCGTCGACATGTTCAAGGCGGTGGCCGATGGCCGCATCAAGGCGCTGTGGATCATGTCCACCAACCCTGTCGTCTCCATGCCAGATGCGGATGCGGTCAAGGCGGCAATCGCGGCCTGTCCCTTCGTCGTCGTGTCGGACATCATCGCCGATACCGACACCACGCGGCTTGGCCATGTGCTCCTGCCCGCGACCGGCTGGGGCGAGAAGGACGGCACCGTCACAAATTCCGAACGCCGCATCTCCCGCCAGCGGGCATTCCTGCCCGCGCCCGGCGAAGCGCGTCCAGACTGGTGGCAACTGGCCGAGGTCGGTCGGCGCATGGGTTTTGCCGATGCCTTCGCTTTCACCAGCCCAGCCGAAATCTTCGCCGAACATGCGGCCCTGTCGGGCTTCGAAAACAGCGGTAGCAGGGATTTCGATATCGGTGCCTATGCCGACATCGACCAGTCGGCCTATGCCGCCTTGGCCCCGTTCCAGTGGCCCCAGCCGGCGGGCGCTGGTCCCGGCGAGGTCAGGTTCTTTGCCGATGGCCGCTTCTACCACCCCGATGGCAAGGGGCGCTTCGTCGCGGTCAAGGCCGAGGTGCCGCAACGCATCACTCCCGATTATCCCCTCCTGCTCAACACCGGTCGTGTCCGGGACCATTGGCACACGCTGACCCGCACCGGCAAAAGCGCCCGCCTGTCAGGCCATCTCGCCGAACCCCTGGTAGAAATCCATCCTGATGATGCCATGGCGCTCGGGATCGCCGATGCCGACCTTGTCGAGATCGAAAGCCCGACCGGCGCCATCATCGTCCGTGCATTGCTGACCCGTCGGCAGGCGCGCGGATCTCTGTTCGTGCCGATGCACTGGACCGACGAATATTCGGCCCGTGCCCGTGTCGATACGTTGGTGCCCGGTATCACCGATCCGGTCTCCGGCCAGCCGGCCTCCAAGCATGCGGCGGTCAGGGCGGCACGCTTTGCGGCGGCGAGCTATGGTTTCGCGATCAGTGCCGTCAAACCCCGTGGCCTAGACGCGGCCTATTGGGCACTCGCCAAGGCGGACGGCGGCTGGCGGGTCGAGATTGCCTTCGACAGCCCACTCGATGATATCGAGGGATGGTGCCGTGAGCGGTTCACCCTTCCTGCCGATGCCGAAAGCCTTGGCTATAGCGACCGCGTCAGCGGAGATAGCCGAATCGCCTTCTTCGCCGGGGATAGGCTGCTGCTCGCCTTGTTTGTCGCGGCAACGCCTGTCGCGGTCTCGCGCAACTGGGCCATCAGCCAGCTGACCGAGCCCCACAACGATGCCCGCACCCGCTTTGCCGTGGTTGCGGGACGTCCGGGCGCTGGCAGGCCGGATCCGGGCGCGACCGTCTGCTCCTGCTTTTCCATCGGCATCAACCAGATCGTCGCCGCCGTCCATGGCGGCTGCCGCACGGTGGAGGCGATCGGCACAACTTTGTCAGCCGGAACCAATTGCGGCTCCTGCCGCGCCGAAATCAGGGGGATCATCGATGGATGCCAAGTCGCTGCCGCTGAATGAACCGGGCGCCCGCCCCACCGCACCCGCTCGCATGGCGCCGCTCGCCAAGCTGCCGGTGTTCTGGTCGCTGGCGGGAAAACGTGTCGTGGTGGCAGGCGGCTCGGACGGCGCGGCCTGGAAGGCGGAACTGCTGGCGGCCTGTGGGGCGGATGTGCATGTGTATTGCGTGGAGGATCAGCTTTCGGATGTGATGCGGGGGATGCTTCGTGCTGCTATACCCCCCTCTGTCCTGCCCGTTAAGGAAGGGGTGGATGCCCCGGAACCCCCCTCTGTCCTGCCGGCGTTCGGCATTGCAATCGATTCACTGGATCGATTGCTCGGCTTCGCCGACCATGCCTCACCCCCCTCAAGGGGGGAGATCGAATCGCGGCGACGTGATCGGTCCCTTACTATCCCCGATATTGGCAGTCCTATCGCCACTGCCGCATCTGTAGCTTCTGGCGGCTGCCATTACGGAGCGATGCCGGCCATGGCTCAGCCGATCTCCCCCCTTGAGGGGGAGATGTCCGGCAGGACAGAGGGGGGGTCTCGATCTGAAGCGATAACCGCCGGTACCGCACCGCTTATCCCCGCCATCACCCACCACCCCCACCCCTGGCATCTCGGCATCTTCCACGGTGCTGCTCTGGCCCTTGCCGATTGCGACACCGAGGCCGAGGCGCGCGCCTTTTTCGATGCCGCCCGTGCTGCCGGCGTGCCCGTGAACGTCATCGACAAGCCGGCCTTCTGCCAGTTCCAGTTCGGATCCATCGTCAATCGGTCGCCGGTCATCGTGGCGATCTCCACCGATGGCGCAGCGCCGATCCTCGCCCAGGCCATCCGTCGGCGGATCGAAACGCTGCTGCCGCCGGCCTTGAAACAATGGGCGGAACTCGCTCAAGCCCTGCGCGAGCGCGTCAACGAGCTATTGACCCCGGGCAATGCGCGGCGTGTCTTCTGGGAGCGCTTCGTCGATCGCACCTTTGCAGGAAACCATGTGCCGGAGGAGGGCACCGAGCGGGCGCTCCTGGCCGAGGCCACGCGCCTTGCCGGAGCGCCCGTGTGCGGCCGCGTCACCCTTGTTGGTGCGGGGCCTGGGGATGCCGAGCTGCTTACGCTGAAGGCCGTGCGCGCCCTGCAGCAGGCCGATGTCATCCTGTTCGATGACCTGGTTTCGGCCGAGGTGTTGGAGCTTGCCCGCCGTGAAGCCAGGCGCATGCTTGTCGGCAAGCGCGGCGGTAGGACAAGCTGCAAGCAGCAGGATATCAACGACATGATGGTATCGCTCGCCAAGGCCGGCAAGCGCGTGGTGCGGCTCAAATCCGGTGATCCCATGATCTTCGGCCGGGCCGGCGAGGAGATCGCCCGGCTGGAAGCCGAGGGCATTCCGGTCGATGTCGTCCCCGGCATCACCGCAGCCAGCGCCATGGCGTCGCGGCTGGGTATATCGCTCACCCATCGCGACCATGCGCAATCGGTGCGCTTCGTGACGGGCCATTCCAGGCATGGCGATCTCCCGGCCAATACGGACTGGAAGAGCCTTGCCGATCCCTCGGTCACGACGGTCTTCTACATGGGCGGGCGCATGGCGGCGCGCATTCGCCGCGCCCTTGTCGATCATGGCATGAGCGACGACACCCCCGTGGTCGTCATGGCCGCCGTCACCCGTGCCAATGAGACGCGCTGGCAGGGCAGCCTGGCGGACCTGCCCGACGCGATGCAGCGCATCGGTGTCGATGAACCTGTTCTGATCGGCATCGGCAACGCCTTTGCAGAGCGTGCAAGCGCCATGGCGGTCGAGCGATTTGTCGCAACGGCCTGAAGGCGTCGCAAGGACAAGCATTTTCCGTTTGGCGAACGCATGGCGCTCCACTATCTAGGCTGTGACAAAAGCCGATGAGGGACATCATGACTGACGTGACGCGCGAACGTGTTCTCGAAACGCTGAAGACGGTGCGCGGCCCGGATCTGGAAAGCAATATCGTGGACTTGGGCATGGTCAGCGACATCTTCATTTCCGATGGCAAGGCTTACTTTTCGATCACCGTGCCGGCAGATAGGGCCGACAAGCTGGAACCCTTGCGGCAGGCAGCCGAGCGGGCCGTGAAGGCAATGCCGGGCATCAAAGGAGCACTGGTCTCCCTGACGGCGGAAAAGAAGGCGGGAACGCCAAATCCGAAGCCCGCGCCAGCACCGCATTCCCATGCCGGCCACAGCCATGCAGGCCATTCCCACGCGCCTCAGCCGGCGCCATCAGGCCAACGTCCGGGAAAAACCGGCGTGCCGGCCATTTCGGCAATTATTGCGGTGGCCTCGGGCAAGGGCGGCGTCGGCAAATCGACCACGGCGGTCAACCTGGCACTGGCGCTGAAGGCCAATGGGCTGAAGGTCGGCATTCTCGATGCCGATGTCTATGGTCCCTCGATGCCGCGTCTGCTTGGCATATCAGGCCGTCCGCAGCAGATCGAAAACCGCATCATCGTGCCCATGGAAAATTATGGCATCAAGGCCATGTCCATGGGTTTCCTGGTGGACGAGGGCACCGCCATGATCTGGCGCGGCCCCATGGTGCAATCGGCGCTGATGCAGATGCTGCGGGAAGTCGCCTGGGGCGACCTCGACGTGCTGGTGGTCGACATGCCGCCGGGCACCGGTGACGCCCAGCTCACAATGGCCCAGCAGGTGCCGTTGACCGGCGCCGTCATCGTCTCGACGCCGCAGGACCTCGCCTTGATCGATGCCCGCAAGGGCATCAACATGTTCAAGAAGGTGGAGGTGCCGCTGCTCGGCATCGTCGAGAACATGAGCTATTTCATCGCGCCCGACACCGGCAACCGCTACGACATCTTCGGCCATGGCGGCGCGCGGGCAGAGGCCGAAAAGCTCGGCGTGCCCTTCCTCGGCGAAGTGCCGTTGACGATCGCGATCCGCGAAAATTCCGACGCCGGGACGCCGGTCGTCGTCTCGGATCCCTCAGGCGCGCAGACGCTTGCCTATCGCGAGATCGCTCGGAAAGTATGGGAGCAGGTTGGCGCCAAGTCTTCCCGCGCCGCGCCGACCATCGTCTTCGAGTAACGCCTCAGGGCCTCGTCGTGTCGACATCCGTCCTGTTTAGGTCGGGCCCAAGCGCGGGGTTCCTTGCGATGACAGTTGCGATTTTAGCCAGTGGTGCTATTTGATCGCAAATGAAGGCCGGAATGTTGAGCTAAATCTGGTCGCCAAGGAGCTAGTGCTTGATTAGGGCGTACCGTATCGACGGCAGCGCGGAGATACTCCAGCCGGCGGAAACGCCGTTCAACTTTGGCGACGATATCATCTGGATCGACCTCATCAGTCCTGATCTGGATGAGGAGCACATGGCTGAGCGGCTGCTTGGGGTGCAACTCCCGACCCGGGAAGACCTGAAGGATATCGAGCCGTCGAGCCGGCTCTATGTCGAAGGCGACACCGTTTTCATGACGGCATCCCTCGTCTGTCATGTCGAAAAGGGCTTTCCCGAACTCGCCGACGTTGCCTTCGTTTTGACGGGCAACCGGCTTGTCACCATCCGCTATAGCGAGCCAAGGGCCTTTGCGCTGTTCAGCGGCAGCCTGCTGCGCATGCCGGGCAAATATACCACCGGCGCCGAACTGATGTCCCGCCTCTTGGAAACCATCGTCGACCGAACGGCGGAAATCCTGGAACTGGCGGTCAATCGCGTGGATGCCTTGTCGAGGGACGTGTTTGTCGACCATCAGGCGGCAAAGCGGCGCCCTCCGCGGTATCTCGAGGGAAAGCTGCTCGATATCTCAAGTCATCACCGTCTGGTCAGCAAGACGCGCGACAGCCTGGTCACGCTGTCGCGTCTGGTCACCTTCCTCTCCTCCCTGCCGAACATCAAGAAGGATCGGGAAGCGGAGGATCTCTGCCAGATCGTCGTGCGTGATATTCAATCGCTCTCGGAACACGCGGCCTTCGTGTCGAACAACATTACCTTCATGCTGGATGCTTCGCTCGGCCTCATCAGCGTCGAGCAGAACGCCATCATCAAGATATTCTCAATCGCGTCAGTGGTGTTCCTGCCGCCTACCCTGGTGGCCTCGATCTATGGCATGAACTTTCAGGTCATGCCGGAACTCGGCTGGAACTTCGGCTATCCCATGGCATTGATGGCCATGCTTCTGTCGGCAATCTTCCCCTTCTTGTTCTTTCGCTGGAAAGGCTGGCTCTGACGAGCCTGTGACCCTATGCAATCAGAAAGCGGCGCCGTGCCCGAACAGGGCAGCAAATTCCGCAACTTGTTCTTCATGGCGCTCGGCTCGGTCGGCGTCGTCTATGGCGATATCGGCACCAGCCCCCTCTATGCCTTTCGCGAGGCACTGAAACCGATTGGCCATGACGGGATCGAGCGGGCCGAAATCATCGGCCTGATCTCGCTGATGATCTGGGCACTGACGATCATCGTCACGCTCAAATACGTCCTGTTCCTGCTGCGCGCCGACAATGACGGCGAGGGCGGAACCCTGTCATTGCTCGCGCTCCTCATGAAGTCGGCCGGTCGTTACACCACCATCCTGACCGTCATGGGGCTTGTCGGCGCCGCCCTGTTTCTGGGCGATGCCATGATCACCCCGGCGCTGTCGGTGCTGTCGGCTGTGGAAGGCCTGAAACTGGTCGCCCCGCAATCGGCTGACTACATCGTTCCGATCGCCGTCGTCATCCTGATCGGCGTCTTCGCCATGCAATCCCATGGCACGGCCGCGGTCGCGAAATTCTTCGGGCCGATCACCGCCGTCTGGTTCCTGGCCATGGCAGCCGGGGGGCTGCTGCATATTTCGGACGATTTCGGCATCTTCGCCGCACTCAATCCGTGGTATGGCGTGACGTTCCTGCTGCGCGAAGGCTTTCTCGGCATCGTCGTGCTGGGAGCCGTCTTCCTGACCGTCACCGGCGCCGAAGCGCTTTATGCCGACCTCGGCCATTTCGGCCGCCGCCCTATCCAGTGGGCCTGGTTCGTCCTCGTCTTCCCGGCACTGGTGCTGAACTACCTGGGGCAGGGCGCCCTGGTCCTCAAGCATCCGGAAGCCGCGTCCGACCCCTTCTACCTGATGTTTCCGGAATGGGCGCTGCTGCCGATCGTCATCCTCGCGACCTGTGCGACCATCATTGCCAGCCAGGCGGTCATCACGGGTGCCTTTTCGCTGGTGCGCCAGGGCATTCATCTCGGTTTCCTGCCGCGCATGGAGATCCTGTTCACGTCGGAAACCAATACCGGGCAGATCTACCTGCCCTCGGTCAACACCCTGCTGCTGTTCGGCGTCATGACACTGGTGCTGGTGTTCCAGAGCTCGGAAGGCCTCGCCACCGCCTATGGCATTTCCGTCACCGGCGCGATGGTCGTCACCACCATCATGGCCTATCAGTTCATCCGCAGCCGCTGGCGCTGGTCGGTTCTGTTGTCCATGGCCATGCTTCTGCCGCTACTGGCGCTGGAAATGGTCTTTCTCGGCGCAAATCTACTGAAGATCCACGATGGCGGCTATATTCCCGTGCTGTTTGCCGGTGGGTTCACTGTTGTGATGATCACCTGGCGCCGCGGCACGGCGATCCTGTTCGAAAAGACCCGTCACGCCGATATTCCGCTGCAGTCCTTCATCACCTCGATCGAGCGCAAGAGCGACCATGCGCCGGTTCAGGTTCCGGGCACCGCGATCTTCCTGACCAGCGACCCGCAGACAGCGCCCGCCGCCCTGCTGCACAATCTCAAGCACAATCATGTGCTTCACGAGCGCAACGTCATCCTGACGGTCAAGACGGTCAACAGGCCACGCGCCAGCGAGGACGAGCGCTTCGTCATCGAAAGCCTTTCGGAGCGCTTCAGTCGGGTGGAGATCCGCTTCGGCTTCATGGAAAACCAGAATGTGTCCCAGGCACTGGCCAAGCTCCGGCGAGGCGGGCTGAAGTTCGACATCATGTCGACCTCCTTCTACCTCGGCCGCCGCAAGCTGGTGCCGGACGCGAAATCCGGCATGCCCTATTGGCAGGACCGGCTTTTCATTTCGCTCGCCAATGCCGCCGCAGACCCCTCGGACTATTTCCGACTGCCGACAAACCGAGTCGTGGAACTGGGTTCGCACGTGATCATCTGACGGTCATGGCGCCAACCGAGGCTGCGCCAAAACGACGCAGCACGGGAACGCCTGATGTGCACATCGGCCGAATTTCGGCCTGATGCATCGCATGCTGCGTGATCTCTCGCTCATATGTTAACCAGCGATAAAGGTTAACGCGCGATAGTCGCCGGATCAGTCCGTGTTGCATGGAGTATCCGGTTTTGCGTTCGAAGCAGCGTTTGCGTAGCAGTCTTGTGCCCCGTGCCGACAAAGCCCTGTCTCCCCTGATGTTCGGCATGGCAGCCTGGTTGGCTTTCCCCTCCGTCTCAGCCCATGCCGATCTGGCCGGCCTCATCGCAGGCCTCGACCGCCCGTCGGAAAACTGGCGCATGGTGCTGACCGACTCGCCCGCCGGCTCCATCCACCAGGCCGAACTGGCTTTTGCCGAGGCCTCGCCGTCCAAGGCCGTGGCCGGAGGCGCCGGCATGACCCTACCGGACGGTCGCCGCGTTGCCTTTGTCGAGGGCGAGAACAACAAAAACAGTTCGCCTGACGAGGACCGCGTCAACAGGCGCGACAAAAAGGGACGCGTCGTGTCCGTAGAGCCCATGTTGCCACCGCGGGAGTTCACGGCCGGCCAGATCAAGCAGAAGGCCAGCCAGATGCTGCCCCGCGCCAGCCGCAAGGAGCAGACCGCCTTCATCAAGCCGGAGAAGGAAAAGAACATCCAGCTTGCCGGCTTCTTCTTCAAGAAAAAGGAAAAGCCTGCTGCGGCGTCCGTTTCGCCGATGCTGGCGGATCTCGTCACAAATACGAGACCTGATGTGCTCGCCACCGCCTATGCACCGCCGGCGCCGGATTTCGCCCAGGTTTCGCCCTTCGATGCCATCCTGAAGCCTGAACCGGACGCGGGTCGGTTCAAGCCGGAGATCGGGCCGAAGGATCATGCCTGGGCCGCAAGCGTCCTGCCGCCTTCGGTGTTTTCGCCGCGGGAACAGCAGTGCCTGGCATCCGGCATCTATTTCGAAGCCCGCGGCGAGAGCCTGAAAGGGCAGGCGGCTGTTGCCCAGGTGATCCTGAACCGGGTGCGCAATCCGTCCTATCCCGACACTATCTGCGACGTCGTCTACCAGAACGAAGACTGGCGCAATCGCTGCCAGTTCTCCTTTGCCTGCGACAATATCCGCGACCGGGTGCGCTCGGAAGAGCATTGGAAGATGGCCCGCGAAGTCGCATTGGCCGTCACCGCCGGCAAGATCTGGCTGAAGGAAGTGGGGTCCGCGACCCATTATCACGCCGCCTATGTGCGTCCGGCCTGGGCCCGCACCATGGTCAAGGTGGGCCGCATCGGCCTGCACCTGTTCTACCGCACCCATGGCGGCGGCTGGAGCTAGAAAGGGGATTCCACCCGCCATCCAGCCTCCGCTTCAGCAACATTCGGCGGACGAGCCTGCGACAAAATCGGACGGTTTCGGCTAAGTCTATGATTTTCCGCGGTTAATTTGTGGTGAAACAAGGCTGTTCTCCGCCTTGACTATACGTGCACTCAAAATTATGGTGCGGCCGACTTCAGAACGGGCCGGACGATGGAAATTCCGAGCCGTTTGCATGTCCGCGAGGGGCCAATTTGGGGTCCGCGCGGTATCGGACGGAGGGTATGATGTCGGATGACCGGGAAGAAAGTCTCGAAGACCGCCGCAAGCGACTGGGGGCTCAGCTGTCCCAGAGGCGCAACGAGGCCGAGTTGAATGAGGCTGGGGAAGCACGCGCCGAGAAATCCCGTCAGGGATATGCAGAGGCAATGAAACTTTCCAGTGAATTCCTCTCGGCAATCATTGTCGGCGCAATTCTGGGCTATCTTTTCGACCGTTTTTTATCTACGTCGCCTTGGGGGCTGGTCGTCTTCCTGCTGCTGGGATTCTGCGCAGGGGTGCTGAATGTGTTGAGGGCAGCCGGTAAGGTCGCCTCTCCGCATCCGGCGGATCGGCAACCGGGTGATAAGGAATGAATGTCTGCGCCTCGTTTCGGTGCAGATCGTAAGACGGAAAGACATCCGCCGCTGGCGGTGAGAGCGAGAGAGAACAGCACGTGGCAAACGATCCGATCCACCAGTTCGTGGTAAACAAGATTGTTCCGATCGAAATTGGCGGGATTGATTTCTCGTTCACCAATGCATCGCTGTTCATGGTGGCAACCGTCGCCTGCGCTTCGGCATTCCTCTACTTCTCCACGTCGAGCCGCGGCCTGATCCCGACCCGCGCACAGTCGGTCGCCGAGATGTCCTATGAGTTCATTGCGTCGATGCTGCGCGAGGGTGCGGGCAGCCACGGCATGAAATTCTTCCCCATGGTCTTCTCGCTGTTCATGTTCGTGCTGACGGCGAACCTCCTGGGCATGGTGCCGTATTTCTTCACCATCACCAGCCAGATCATCGTGACTTTCGCCCTGGCTCTGTTCGTCATCGGAACCGTGCTGGTTTATGGCTTCATGAAGCACGGCCTGCATTTCCTGAAGCTCTTCGTGCCGTCGGGCGTGCCGGGCGTGCTTCTGCTTCTGGTCGTGCCGATCGAAATCATTTCCTTCCTGTCGCGTCCGATCTCGCTGTCCGTGCGTCTGTTCGCCAACCTTCTGGCCGGCCACATCACGCTGAAGGTCTTCGCCGGCTTCGTCACCTCGCTTGGAGCGCTGGGCGCGCTCGGTGTTGGCGGCGCGATCCTGCCTCTCATCATGACCGTCGCCCTGACGGGTCTCGAGTTCCTGGTTGCCTTCCTGCAGGCTTACGTCTTTGCGGTACTGACGTGCATGTACCTCAATGACGCAATTCACCCCGGCGGGCACTAAGGATACCGATTTGGCGTCTTGCGACGTCAGTCATCGCCGCAACAACCATTCGAAGGAGTTCATACATGGAAGCGGAAGCAGCAAAGTACATCGGCGCAGGTTTGGCTTGCTTTGGCATGGCCGGTACGGCTCTCGGCCTGGGCAACATCTTCGGCAACTACCTGTCGGGCGCCCTGCGCAACCCGTCTGCCGCTGACAGTCAGTTCGGCCGTCTGGTATTCGGCTTCGCCGTTACGGAAGCTCTGGGCATCTTCTCGCTGCTCATCGCTCTCCTCCTCCTGTTCGCTGTCTGATAACAGCCGGGATCGGATTGACGGCGCGCCCTCGGGGTGCGCCGTTTTTCTAGAATTGCATTTCACCTGGAGGCGAGCATGTTCGTGACCCCCGCTTTTGCCGCAACACCGGCAGAAGGCCAGACCCATACGGAAACCGGCGTGGCCCATGAAGCCGGGCACAGTGATGTTTTCCCGCCCTTCGATACGACGACCTTTCCGTCGCAGCTCCTGTGGCTGGTTCTGACCTTTGGCGTCTTCTACATGCTCATGCAGAAGGTTATCGTTCCGCGTGTCGGCGGTATCCTTGAAAACCGTCACGATCGGATCGCTCAGGACCTCGACGAAGCCGCACGGCTGAAGTCTGAGGCTGACGCTGCCATCGAGACTTATGAAAAAGAATTGAGCGCTGCCAGGGCCAAGGCCGGGCAGATCGCAACCGCTGCCCGCGACAGCGCAAAGGCCAAGGCCGATGCCGAGCGCGCCGCCATCGAAGCCGAACTCTCCGACAAGCTGGCAAAGGCATCGGCAAGCATTGCCGAAATCAAGGCCAAGGCATTTGCCGATGTCGATGAAATCGCCGGCGAAACCGTCTCTGCGATTGTCGAGCAGCTGATCGGCGGCAAGGTCACCAAGGCTGACATCAGCGCTGCCGTAACCTCCGTGCAGGTCAAGGGGAACTGATCATGGCATTTGACGCATCATTCTTCGCCCTCGTCGGCCTCATCATCTTCCTGGCCCTTCTGGTTTACCTCAAGGTGCCGGGCATGGTGGCCAAGTCGCTGGACGAGCGCGCCGACAAGATCGCCTCCGAACTGGCCGAAGCCAAGCGCCTGCGCGAAGAGGCCCAGCATGTGCTGGCCGAATACCAGCGCAAGCGCAAGGAAGCCGAAGCCGAGGCCGCCAGCATCGTTGCTGCTGCCGAGCGTGAAGCCGCCGCATTGACGGCCGAAGCCAAGGCAAAGACCGAGGAATTCGTCGCTCGTCGCACGGCTCTCTCCGAGCAGAAGATCAAGCAGGCGGAAGACGAGGCCGTCAATGCCGTTCGCTCCGCCGCCGTTGATCTCGCCATCGCCGCCGCCGAAAAGCTGCTGGCCGCCAAGACCGATGCCGCCGTTCAGGAAAACCTGTTCCGCAATGCCGTCAGCGAAGTGAAGACCCGCCTCAATTGAGCGCGCTTTCGGATATTTAAGTTTGAAAAAGCCGGTTTCGACCGGCTTTTTTGTTGTCTGGAGTTTCGTTCGCCGATCGCTGCCGTTTGCAGCGACCGCTTAGGCAGAATCCTCAGCTTCATTCGTCCGGAACGTCCGAAAGCTGATCCGATGCAAGAGGCAGGGCCCGAGTGCTTCGATGGCGGCACGATGGCGTGTCGTGCCGTAGCCGGCATGGATCTCGAAGCCGTAGCCCGGCAAGGTGAGTGCGGCCCGTGCCATCATCCGGTCGCGGGTGACCTTGGCGACGATCGAGGCTGCGGCGATCGATACGGATCGGGCATCGCCCTTGATGACAGCCTTGCCGCGGCAGGGCAGTCCGTCAGGTACGTCGCGCCCGTCGGCCAGGACCATAGCCGGCTGAATTTCAAGGCCTGCCACAGCGCGACGCATGGCATCGAGGCTCGCCTTGCGGATATCCCTGACATCGATATGGCGTGCGCTGGATGAGGCAATCGAGACTTGGGCGCTGCCAAGGATCAGTTCGAACAATTCCTCGCGCCTCTGCGCCGTCAGCTTCTTGGAATCGTTGAGACCAGCGGGAATCGCATCGGGATCGAGGATCACCGCGGCGGCAACGACTGGACCGGCGAGCGGTCCCCTGCCGGCCTCGTCGGTTCCCGCAACCGGCCAATAGCCTTCGCGCTGTGCTGCAAGTTCGAGAGAGAAATCCGGACCTGCCAGTGACAGGTCGAAAAGCGCTGGAGAATCGGGTGGCGTGCGAGCTTTCATGGGGCATGACCTCGCACGCCGCACCGACTTCCTGCAAGTCCCCGGTTCGAAGCAGCCAGGGCGGCGGCGGCTTCGATGCGGCTCCAGGGACCAATCCGGCGCGAGGCGGCGGATGGGGCCGCGCCGGAATTTCGTTCAATCGTCACGCCTCGCTGAACCTGTCAGGTCAGGCCGCAGGCGCTGAACGCGTATATCGTCGTAAGGGTGCTACTGGACTACAGCAGCGAAAGCTGCACGCCGCCACCATCCGGCGGCACGAACAGATCGTCCCGCATCTGGATACCGCGTCGCACCAGGCCCAGCCGCTTCGTCGCCATTTCGAACCGACGACCGATCTGCCAGGCATAGGGACCAGCGCCTTTCATGCGCTTGCCGAATTCCGCGTCATAGTCCTTGCCGCCGCGCATGGAGCGGACCAGCGACATCACGTGGCGGTAGCGGTCCGGATAGTGCTGCAGCAGCCAATCGCGAAACAGCGGGCTCACCTCCAGCGGCAGCCGCAGCAGCACATAGCTGGCCTCGGTGGCGCCGGCGGCCTTGGCCGCATCCAGAACCCGCTCGATCTCATGATCGTTCAGGGCCGGAATGATCGGCGAGACCAGCACGCTCGTGGGTATACCGGCCTCGGAGAGTGCCTTGATCGCTTCCAGCCGCTTCGTTGGCGTGGACGCACGGGGCTCCATGGTGCGCGCCAGCTTGCGGTCGAGCGTTGTCACCGACAGGCCGACCTTGGCCAGCCCTCGCTCCGCCATGGAGGCGAGGATGTCGAGATCCCGCAGCACCAGAGCCGACTTTGTGACGATCGCCACGGGGTGATTGGCCGCGTCAAGGACCTCCAGGATCTGCCGCATGATGCGCCATTCCCGCTCGATCGGCTGGTATGGGTCGGTATTGGTTCCGATGGCGATGGTCCGCGGCTTGTAGCCGGGCTTTGCCAGTTCCCGCGCCAGAAGCTTCGGCGCCTCGGGCTTGGCAAAGAGCTTTGCCTCGAAGTCCAGGCCTGCCGAAAGGCCCATATAGCTGTGCGTTGGACGGGCAAAACAATAGATGCAGCCATGCTCGCAGCCGCGATAGGGATTGACCGAGCGATCAAAGGGAATGTCGGGCGACTCGTTGCGGGTAATGACGCTGCGCGGACGCTCCACCTGCACCTCGGTCTTGAAGGGCGGCATGTCCTCCAAGGTGGTCCAGCCGTCATCGAAGACCACGCGCTCGGTCGGCTCGAACCGACCGCTGGGGTTCATTCCGGCCCCGCGACCGCGGCGACGCTGGATGTCCACCCGCATGCCCGATCCCGCAACCAGTGCGTCGGCAATATCAGCCGTATTGGCAGGCTGGAATGCAGCCTGTCCCAGAAGTGACAGCTCGTTCATCTTGGAACTCCCGTCGAGGCATGTCCGCCCCGTTTCGATGACTAAATTCCTAGCGCCAAAATGAGAACAATGCAAGAACAAATTACAAAATCTGCTTATGGCAAATTCTTGTGCAATGCGATAATCATGGATGATGTTGACAGTCATGATGGAATGCCGGGACCACGAAGCGGAACTGGCGCATACGCTTTCTTTCCTAGTGGCCGGTGCGGTGGAGGGGCTTGTCGGCGATGTGGTCGTTCTGGACCACGGATCCAGCGATGGCACCTCAAGCGTGGCGGATGCCGCCGGCTGCCGATATTACGGCAAGTGGGACATCAAGGACATCCTTCGGGGGGCTCGCGGCGAGTGGTTGATGCTGGTGGAGCCGGGTGCGCGGCTGCAGCAGGGCTGGATCGAGGAAGTGGGTGAATACATCACCCTTGGCAAGCAGCCCGCCCGCTTTACCGAATCGCGCCATCATCGCAGGCCGCTTTACCAGCGTATGCTTCGCAAGGTGCCGCCGCTCGAGCATGGGTTTCTTCTGCCGAAGCGCGAAGCGGTCGCGACCGTGAATTCCGGCATGTCGCTTGGCGATATCGCGCGCTCGCACAAGCCACGTCGGCTCACAACCGAGATCATCCCGTCCTGGGTCGCGCGCCGCGCAACGGCCTGATGCGCTGCGCCAAAATCAGCCCTTGCGCTTGAGGTGCTCGTCCAGGCGCGGCATGATCTCCACGAAATTGCAGGGCATGTGACGATAATCCAACTGCGGCTTCAGGATGCCGTCCCAGGCATCCTTGCAAGCACCGGGCGAGCCCGGCAGCACGAAGATGAAGGTAGCATTGGCCACCCCGCCCGTGGCGCGGGACTGGATCGTGGACGTGCCGATCTTGTCATAGGAAATACGGTGAAACACCTCCGAGAATCCGTCCATGCGCTTTTCGAACAGCGGCTCCAGCGCTTCCGGCGTCACGTCGCGACCGGTAAAGCCGGTGCCACCCGTGGTGATCACCACGTCAATATCTTCGGCCAGCGTCCAGGCATGGACGGTGTCGTAGATCCGGGCGCGGTCGTCCGGAATGATCGCACGCTCGATCAGCTTGTGGCCGGCGTCCTCGATTCGCGCGGCCAGCGTATCGCCTGACTTGTCGTCGGCCAGCGTCCTCGTGTCGGAAATGGTGAGCACGGCAATGCCGAGCGGCACGAAGGGCCTGCTCTCGTCGATGCGATTCATGCCGTGGCTCCCTCGTATGTTTCGGTGGCTTCGAAATACCAGTTGGGTCTCAGGCGCGACAGCGTTTGCACCGCCGCCTTGGCTCGCTCCAGATCGGCATAGATGCCGAAACAGGTGGCGCCTGAGCCGGACATGCGCACCAGTTGCGCGCCCTGCTGCGACAACAGCATCGAAATCTCATTGATCGCGCCCAGAACGCTGCGGGCCGGCGCTTCCAGGTCGTTGCGCAGGCGGCCGAGATAGCCGAGCCAGGCGGCGCTGTCACCGCCTACGGGCGCAGTTTCAATCGGCGGATTGTCCTTGCGTGTCAGGCGTCGAAAGATATCGGGCGTCGAGACGGCGACCAGCGGATTGGCCAGCACCAGCGCCAGACGCGGCAGCGCCAGTTCCTCGATTTCCTCGCCGATCCCGCGCGCATGCAGCGGGCGCGAGCGAAGGCACATGGGCACGTCGGCGCCAAGCTTGAGCGCGAGCTGGTCCATGCCCGCAAGATCGGCCGGCGCGTTCCACAGGCGCGCCAGGCCCCGCAGCGTCGCCGCCGCATCGGCCGATCCGCCGCCGATCCCGGCGGCAACCGGCAGGTTCTTTTCGAGATGAATATGCACCGGCGGAGCAGCAAGCCCACGCCCCTGAAGGATAAGCCGCAGCCCATCCCGGGCCTTCAGCACCAGATTGCCGGGATCGTCGGCGGAAAGCAGATGTCCGAACCGTCCAGACAGCGAAAACCCGTCCTGATCGGCGGCGGCAAAGCTCAGCCGGTCGCCGCTGGTGCTGGCAAAGGTCACCAGACTATCAAGGAGATGGTAGCCATCCTCACGCCGGCCGACCACATGCAGCGCAAGATTGATCTTTGCCGCGGCGATCTCGCTCAGCCGATCGTCGCAGCGCTCCATCACCAGCTCCATGGCGTCAGGATTTCTTGTCGGTATCCGGCGCCGTGGGCTCCACGACAGGCTGTTCCGCAGGCTTGGCGCGAGCCGTGCTTTCCGGTTCCAGCTCCGGCAGGCCGTTCAAGATCTTGGCCTCGATCTTCGGCTTTTCCGTTTCCTCGGGCTTGGAGATCAGCGCCCGCTTCCACTGATAGACGGCTTCCAGCTTGCGCCCCACGCGCCAATAGGCATCGCCCAGATGGTCGTTGATGGTGGCATCGCCGGCCCTGAGCTCGATCGCCCGTTCCAGCTCGGTCACTGCTTCGTCGAAACGGCCGAGGCGATAATAGGCCCATCCCAGCGAATCGACGATGTATCCGTCGTCGGGCCGCAGCTCGACCGCCTTGCGGATCATGTCGAGGCCTTCCTCCAGGTTCCGGTTCATGTCGACCCAGGAATAGCCTAGATAGTTCAGCACCTGCGGCTGGTCCGGATTGAGCTCCAGCGCCTTGCGGAAATTCGGCTCGGCTTGGTCCCACTTCTTCAGTCGCTCATAGGCAATGCCGCGCTGGAAGAAGATCGACCAGTGGCCCTGCGTCGGCCGCTGCCCGATCACCTCGACCGCCTTGTCGTAGTTATCAGCCATGGCGGCGTAGTCCTTGGCATCGGAAAGAACGCTGCCATAGGCGAGATAGCTGCGGATGTCGCTCGGGTCGGAGGCGATCAGCCCCTTCAGATGCTCCTTAGCTTCCTCGATCTTGCCGGTCTGCGCCAGCGTCAGGCCAAGCTGCAGCTCGGAAACCCGACGCATCGGCGAATCCTGCGGCACCTTCTTGTAGAACTCGATTGCCCGCTCAGCCTGTTCGCTGTTTTCGGCAATGCCGCCGAGCAGGATCAGCGTATCGGCGCTCTTGGGATCCAGCGCATGGGCAAGCTGCAGATACAGCATGACGGTGTCTTCGGCGCCCTGCCGGTTAAGCGCGCCGCCGATGGAGAACAGCACGCCGGCCGCCCCTTCCGCCGGGCCTGCCACCTTGAGGTCTGGCGCCTTGCCTTCCTCGACCTGCTGGCGAAGCTGCTTGAAGGGCGCATAGTTGTTGATCAGCAGATCGCCGGCGGAGATCGTGTCCAGCGCCTTCTGCTTGTTGCCCTGGGTCGCTTCCAGCGATGCCAGCGCCATGACGGCGCGCATGAAGGTGTCGGGCGCGGTCGCCCCGCCTTCGCGGTCGGTCACCGCCTCGTTCAGGTTGCGGCGTGCGGTGTCGATGTCACCGGCCAGAGCGGCCATCGTGCCGGCATTGTAGCGCTTGAAGATGCTGTACCAGGCCGGACCATCCAGCTTCTCGACCATGCTGATCGCTTCCTTGGACTTTCCAGCCCCGAAGCGCGCCCAGGCGGTCAGCAGCGAATTGGTCAGCCGATCCAGATCGTTCGGCCCTTTATAGGTCAGGATCTTTTCAGCGGCATTGAATTCGCGGTTGCGGATCGCGTTCAACCCGCGCGCGATTGCCGTGACCCGCTCGACGGCCGGATCGTTCTTCAATTCGTTGGCGTATTTCACGCCCTCTTCGAACTGCCCATCCATGAACAGGGCCAGCATCAGACGCTGGCGGATATCCACGTCACCCGGCTGGAAAGCGAGCGCGCGCTTGTAGAGACCGATCGCATTTTTGAAGTCGCGGTCCACCTCGGCCGTGCGGGCTGCGAGAAATGCGCCCGAGAAGGTGGAGGGATAATCCGTCTGGAACTCTTCCGCCGGCTTGTCTGTGGTAGCTGGCGTCTCGGCCCGCGCCATGCCGCTCAGCGGCAGCGCCATCAGGAGAGCGATAGCCGAGCCGGCCATGAAGCGAGTGGCAGTTTTCAGCCGCATGAAGAAGCCTTTCACAAAAGGAGCCTGGACCCGCAGAGCCCTCTTAAATCACCTGCAAGACCGATTCACCAATAGAATGGCTTTTTTAAAGCACCACCGCAAGGAAATCCCCCGGCGGACATTTCATTCAGCGTCGGTTCAGAAACCATGCAGCGGGCAAGTGACGAGGCTCGGTCGGCAGACCGAGCTCTGTCCGTCGTCGTTGCCCGCTGAAGCCTGTCAGTTGGCGCGCTCTATGCAGAAATCGATCACTTCCATCAAGGCGGCCTTCCAGTCGCTTTCGGGCAGCGGTGCCAAGGCGTCGCGTGCCATTTCGCCATAGTGAACGGCACGCGCGATGGTGTCCGACAGGCCGCTATACTTGGTGATCAGCCCCATGGCCTTTTCGAGCTGCGCATCATCCGACTTGCCTCCCTCGATCGCCTCGCGCCAGAAGGCACGTTCGGCCGGCGTTCCCCGGCGATAGGACAGGATGACCGGAAGCGTGATCTTTCCCTCGCGGAAGTCGTCGCCGGTATTCTTGCCCAGATCGGCGGATTTGCCACCGTAATCGAGTGCGTCATCGACCAGCTGGAATGCGAGGCCGAGATTCATGCCGTAGGATTTCAGGGCATTGCGCCCGGCTTTGTCGGCCTTGGCGACGATCGGGCCAACCTCTGCGGCGGCGGCAAACAGCGCCGCGGTCTTGGCGCGGATCACCTGCAGATAGTCGTCTTCCGTCGTCTCCATGTTCTTGGCGACGGAAAGCTGCAGCACTTCGCCTTCGGCAATCACGGTCGCGGCGGTCGACAGAACGTCGAGCGCTTCAAGCGAGCCCACATCCACCATCATGCGGAAGGCCTGGCCCAGCAGGAAATCGCCCACCAGCACGCTGGCCTGGTTGCCCCAAATCATCCGCGCGGTGGATTTGCCGCGGCGAAGATCGCTTTCGTCCACAACGTCATCATGCAAAAGCGTGGCGGTGTGCATGAATTCCACGCTGGTCGCCAGCTTCACATCGGCATCGCCCTGGTAGTCGAAAAGGGCCGCGGATGCCAAGGTCAGCATCGGCCGGAGACGCTTTCCACCTGAAGAAATCAGGTGATTGGCCACTTCCGGAATCATCTGCACATCGGAGCCGGCCTTGGAGAGGATCAACTGGTTGACGCGCTCCATGCCTGGCTTCGTCAAGTCGACCAGCGGCTTGACCGAAGCATGTTTGTTTTTATTTTCCTCAAGCGGTATGACGACGCCCAACGCTGCCTGCTCCTGTTGAGTTCTGAGCGTTGACCATAAAAAGGGCAGGCAGGCGCGGCAAGAGGCGAATTGTCTCGCTCCACGAAATTGGCAGGGTTTCACAAAAATGTATGAGCTTATTCGCGCAAATGATGCCGTGCTTTTGTCTTTTGCGCAGAGCCTTTTGAAGGATGCCGGCATTTCATGCCTCGTGGCCGATCAATCGATGAGCATCCTGGAAGGCTCGCTGGGCATGCTGCCGCGCCGGCTTCTTGTGGATGCCGAGCGGGCGGACGAAGCCCGTGCCATTCTGCGCGACGCGGGCCTTGGTGAGGAATTGCGTGACGAACGACGCTGATATCGAACTCGCGAACCCGGCCGTGGACGAAACGCTCGACGCCTTTCATCGCGGCGCCTTCCATCTGCTCCAGCCCCGGGGCAGGGGCCATCGCGCCGGCATGGACGCCATGTTGCTGGCGGCGCTGGTGGACGACCAGAGGCCGATCCGGGTCGCCGATCTCGGGGCCGGTGCGGGTGCGGCGGGGCTTGCCGTGGCCGCCCGATTGCCACAGGCTGAGGTGACTCTCTTCGAGCTATCGGCTGAGATGGCCACCTATGCCCGCCGCAGCGCCGCGCTTCCACAGAACGCAGCCCTCCATGGACGCGTTGATGTGGTTGAGGCGGATGCCTCGCTCACCGGCAATGCCAGGCGGGCGGCCGGTCTTGCCGACGATGCCTTCCATCATGTGATCATGAACCCGCCCTTCAATGATGCGCGGGACAGGGTGACGCCTGACGGTCTCAAGGCATCGGCCCACGCCATGACAGAGAACCTGTTCGAAAGCTGGATCCGCACCGCCGGGGCCATCATGCTGCCCGGCGGCCAGCTTTCGCTCATCGCCCGTCCCGAATCGATCGCCGAGATCATAGCCGCCTGCGGCAAGCGCTTCGGCGCAATCGAGATCACCCCGGTGCATCCGCGTCCTGGAGAAAGCGCCGTGCGCATTCTGCTCACCGCCATCAAGGGTTCCCGGTCGAGACTGTCATTGAGGTCCCCTCTGGTCATGCACGACGATCCCTCAAGTCATCGCTTCTCCGCCGATGTTGATGATCTCAACAATGGCCGCGCAGCCTATGCCCGCAAAGGCCGCTGACACCGGGACGGCGTTCGACTCCGCACGCTGAAGTGGTCGCCGGGACGGCTATCCTGCGCCTGAACCTTGTGTTTTCGCTGCGAATACATACATCAGCCTGCAAGATACACAGACAAGGAGACGCTGATGCCGCCGCTCTTGAAGCGACTGTTGCCCAAACGCTTTCGCAAGGAAGGCACGACGATCCCGGTCGTCAGGCTGCATGGGGCGATCATGTCGGGTGGCAGCCAGTTCAAGCCGGCGCTCAATCTCGCCAATGTCGCCTCGCAATTGGAAAAGGCGTTCTCCTACAAGAACGCCCCGGCAGTTGCCCTGATGATCAATTCGCCTGGCGGTTCGCCGGTGCAGTCGCGCATGATCTATGATCGCATCCGGGCGCTGGCGGCCGAAAAGGACAAGCGGGTGCTGGTCTTCGTCGAGGACGTCGCGGCCTCTGGCGGCTATATGATCGCCCTTGCCGGTGACGAGATCATCGCCGATGCCACCTCGATCGTCGGTTCCATCGGCGTCGTCTCGGGCGGCTTCGGCTTTCCGGAGCTTCTGCGCAAGATCGGCGTCGAGCGCCGCGTCTATACCTCGGGCGACAACAAGGTCATCCTCGACCCCTTCCAGCCGGAAAAGGAAGGCGACATCGAATACCTGAAGTCGCTGCAGGTCGAGATCCACCGCATCTTCATCGACATGGTGAAGTCGCGACGCGCCGCCAAGCTCGCCGACGATCCCACGCTGTTTTCCGGCCTGTTCTGGACGGGACAGCGCGGACTGGAACTCGGCCTCGTCGATGGCTTAGGCAACCTGCGCCAAGTGGTCAAGGAGCGCTATGGCAAGGATGCGCGGCTGGAACTCGTCGGCGGCGCCAAGACCCTGTTCGGCAAGCGCATCCCCGGCGTATCAGCCTCGATGGGCTTGAGCGCCGACCACATGGTCGCGGCAGCCGCATCGGGTCTTGCCGAGACCCTGGAAGAAAAGGCATTGTGGGGCCGCTACGGACTCTGACGCACGAGCAGGCTCAACGACCAAAAGGCGAAAGCGTCCGCTAGAAACCACCAGAGCCGGATGAAATCAGGTCGGATCGACTCTGAAATCTGAAGTGGGTCTGGAATCAAAAAAAGAAGAGCATGGTGCCGAGCGCAGAACGCAGACACCTCAAGGCATCATGCTCAAGAGGGGAAAGAGAGGCCGATGGCCCAACTGATATTTCTGCTGATCCTGGTCGGTGGCAGCTGGCTGCTCTATCGCCGCTTCGTCGGTGATGCCGAAAAGCTGGCGGCCAAAACGAGGAAGGCAGAGCGCGAGCGCCAGACCGGGGCAATCGACACGCTGGTGCAGGATCCCAAGACCGGCGAATACCGCGTCAAGCGGGAGGACGAATGACGGGGGTAGGCCCGCATGCCACGCGATCCGCTGTCTCAATCCGCAGCGCAAGGAAACGGTGATGTGACGGCCTCCCGTGGCGCCCTCTTGGACGGCGATGCCGCGTGCCGTGCGCTGGAGATGGACTGCGCCGCCCGCGGCTTCAAGGTCACCGTTCGCCCGCTGGGAGATGGCCCCCGGCATCTCAGTGCCTCGTTTTCGCTATTCGGCGACATTGCTGTCGCAAGCTCGCGCACAACGCCCGTGGCGGTCAGCCGAAGCCGCGCCGATATTAGCCAGGACGCTCATGAGTTTTTCGTCCTACCGCTGCATTTCGGCGGAACCTACACCCTGGACCAGGCCGGCCGCGAGCATCATTTCGAGGGCGGCGGTACGCGGTTGGTGGCGGGCAACAGCCCCTATCTCCTGCAGCAACGTCCAGATGACGGCGTCGGCGAGACCTATTCCCTGGCAATTCCGGCGGAGAAACTGCGCGACCGGGTGCGCCGCGCTGATGATCAGGCGCTGAGAGCGATTGCCCCCGACGACCCAGGCTATGTCTTTCTCAGCAACTATGTGCGTTTTCTCGCATGTCAGGCGCCGGTCTCGCCCGAAATGGCGCACCAGGTTGGCAATCATCTGCTCGATCTCGCCGGACTTATGTTGCAGCCCGGTCGTGACCAGGCCGAGCATTCCGAGGAGGCGGTTCGCGCCGTTCGGCGCCGTGAGCTCGACCAGCTCCTTGACAGGAAGCTCGCCGATCCTGCTGTGGATCTGACGCGCCTCGCCCAGGCGATGGGCATTTCCCGGCGCTATGTCCAGATGCTTTTCGAGGGCATGGGCACGAGCTTTTCCGATGAACTGCGCCGCCGCCGCGTGGAGCGGGCGATAGCCTTGATCGCCGATCCGCGCTGCGCCGGACGCAGTCTTGCCGACATCGCCTTCGCCTGCGGTTTTGCCGATCTTTCCACCTTCAATCGCAGTTTCCGCGTCGTGACCGGACAGACGCCGTCGACATGGCGGCGCGTGCCCGGTCAACACGAATGACGCCCATCAGGGGCCGATCAGGTCGTAGCTGACGAGCGCAAGCTGGGGCGTATCTCCAGAAAAGAAGATTTCGCGGACAATCATGGAATAGGCCTGGCCCTCTCGCAGGTCCGCCGTCATTAACTGCTGGATTCGGTCATGGACATAGACCATGGCGATACGCCCTCCCGGCATTTCCACCTGCATGGCCGGTCCAACCAGCCTTTCGGTGCCCTCTTCGACATAAGGTGCATTACCGCCCCGTTGGGGAGTGTGCGTGGTCACGCGCGCGGCGATGCGCAGCAGCTTCTGCCGCACGGCGTCATTCCGGGGGTCGTAGCTGCCGCCGCTCTGGTTGAGGGCCTGGGTATCGGCCGCATCCTTGGCCAGCAGTTCGTCGAAGGACTGGAAGCGAACCGCCCAGTCATACAATGCGGCCTCCTCCATCAGGCTTTCGACCGCCGTGAACACCAGGTCGGCCGAGGCGGCATTCTTGGCATTCACCTTGGCCAGCATCAGGTGGGTCTCAAGGCCACTCTGGATTTCGCTCGCCTGCTCGCCCATGGCGACATGCAGCCCGGTGCCAAGCGCATAGCCGCCGACATTCTCGTTCGGTGCCACCACGATGACAGCACCATTGCCGACATCCATCTTGCCGACCCTGAGTTGGCGCAGCATCTGGTAGGCATAATCTTCGACAGAGAGTCCATGGAGGCTCTCGGCAAAGATGGTGACGATCTCGACATTGTGCTCTGCCGCGAAGTCGAAGCTCAGCCTGGAAAGGTTTTCCTTGGCTGCCGGATCGAGAATGCCGATCTCGTCATAGACAAACCGGTCGAACTTCGCCGGCGTGGCCTCAGGGTCCGGAACCGGCAGGCGGTCGATCTGGCCTGCCCGGACGATCGGAGCCGGCTGATCCCCGCCATCGGCTGCCGGCGAGGGCGAAAGCGTCGGCAGCGCGGCGGTGTTCTGTTCGGCCGGCGGGGAGGGGCTGGCCGGGGCCGGCGTCGCTGGGCTTGCCTGTGTCGAGGGTTCGGTTCTCGCGGTCTCGACCGCCACGCCGTCGCAGTTCTGGCCGGCCTGCTCGCATGATTCGGTCCAACCCTGGGATATGGCCACGAGACGTTTGCCGCGACCGGGATGGGTCGGCCCGTCACCTTCCGGCACCAGTGTGGAAATGGCCTTCTGGGCATCCTGCAGTTGGGCGCCCATCTTCTGCAGCACGAAGCCCGAGAATTTGTCGGCCTCCAGTTCGATCGGCGGCTGGCTGCCGCCCGGCATCAGGGTGTGCCCGGACAGATGATGACCGATCTCATGTGCCATGATCGAGATGCTGGCCCAGTCGTTGTTTTCGGTCGCCTGCCTGACCCGATCCATGAAGCCGACATTATAGGCGATCACCCGCTGGGGCAGGCCTTCCGGCCCCCTGATGATCAGGGCCGCGGCATTCGGTACGGGGCCTTCGATCACCTTGAAATTCTGCGGCAGTCCGGTGAAGCGCATGATCGCCTTCACCACCGCGGCGCCATCCGAACTGCTGGCTCCACCGAGGGAACGCGCGGAGACCTTGATGGCCGAGCCGTCATAAGAGCAGGCCTGCAGCAGGTCGCTCAATTCCGCTGCCAACTGCTCCTCGCTTTCGGTCTCCAGCTTGGGTGGCGTGGAGACCTGGGCGAGTTCGATACCCTGCTCGTGGCGACGCAAATCGGTGGCAAGATCGGCGCAATATTCCAGCGTCTCAGCGTTTCGCTGTGGGAAAAGCGTCATGCGGCCGACATCACGCGGTCGATCAAGCGCATGGGAGGGCCCGACCGCCAAGGCCAGGGGAAGTGCCAGGCCGCTAATGGTTGCCAAAATTCCGACCCTGGCATTTGCTGCGTTTCGAGGTTTGCCGAACGGCATGGATGCATCCTCCTTCTTGAAAACGTCATGAAAGTTGCGACATCACGATGCGGATCACCGCTCGTGCGTAGAGGTAGACAAGACCCTTCTTGACGAGGGTGAAGATCACGGCCGCAGCAAGCGGCAGCCACCAGCGGCGCCTGAGGTCGATGCGGAAGAATTGCACGAAGGCCACGAACACGATCAGCCCTTCGATCCAGGTCATGTAGAAGGCCGAGCGGGCGCGATGGGCGATCACGGCTTCGGTCCCGCCCCAGATGATCAGCGGCGAGATGTTGATGACATTGGCCAGGATCACCGCGAAATGCGTATAGGTCGCCAGAACGAGATGCTCGACGATGTTGAAGGCTCTCCGGAAGGAGAACACGGCCAGGGAGGCCGTGAGGATGGCGAGGATGCCGAGAGAGAACGACCACTTGGAATAGTCCTGCACCATGGCCAGCGCCTTGCTGACCGTCTTGCTGGAGGACGTCAGGTAGCTGGTCTGGGCCAGCACCAGGAGCAACACCACCACCCCGGTCAGGAACAGCTTGAGCGGATGGATGTTCTTCTTGCGCGCGCCGAACACATATTCGCGGGCAACGACGCCGGGCCGTAGCGACACCTTCAGCGCCCCCTTGACGATCTCTCCCTCGAACCAGCGGATCTTGTCCCAGGCTTCCGCACCAAGATCGGGCAGGCCAAGGCGCGACGGTTTCTTCTGGCCGCAATGGGCGCAGTAGGGCGTGGTCAGTTCCTTGCCGCAGTTGCGGCAGCACGGCGCATTGAAATAGCGATCGTCGGGCTTCTCTTCGGCAGGCGTCGGCTCGCCATTCGCCCTTCGTCCGAACAATAATAGCATCAGACCCCGTCGCGCTCCGGTCATGGACCCGTTTTAACTGGCAGTCCTGCATCCTCAGCACGAACAGCCGTCGACAAACCGCCATGGCCTAACAGATCGCGCCATGACCGGTCTCGGCATTGGGCGAAGTCCTGACTGGGCATTTGGCGCAATGACAGCCGGGCAATGCTCCGCTTTCACGCCCGATGGCAGGTCATCATGTCTTGACCCTCAGGGCGCTCCATGGCACCAGACGGCCTCAATCGATGTCGATTACGCGGAAGCTGCCCATGATCACGACCAGCCTTGCACCCCATATGGACCCGAAGCGCTCGTTCCAGGCGCTGATCCTGACGCTGCATAACTACTGGGCCGACAAGGGTTGTGCCGTGTTGCAACCCTATGACATGGAGGTCGGCGCCGGCACCTTCCATCCGGCCACCACGCTGCGCGCGCTTGGACCAAAACCCTGGAAGGCCGCCTATGTCCAGCCCTCGCGCCGTCCCTCGGATGGTCGCTATGGCGAAAACCCCAACCGCTTGCAGCATTACTACCAGTATCAGGTCATCCTGAAGCCGAACCCGTCGAACCTGCAGGAACTCTACCTCGGCTCGCTGGCCGCCATCGGTCTCGATCCGCTTCTCCACGATATCCGCTTCGTCGAGGACGATTGGGAAAGCCCGACGCTCGGCGCCTGGGGTCTCGGCTGGGAGTGCTGGTGCGACGGCATGGAGGTGAGCCAGTTCACCTATTTCCAGCAGGTCTGCGGCATCGAATGCTCGCCGGTCGCCGGCGAACTCACCTATGGTCTCGAGCGCCTGGCCATGTATGTCCAGGGCGTCGACAATGTCTACGACCTGAACTTCAACGGTCGCGAAGGCGAGGAGAAGATCTCCTATGGCGAGGTTTTCCTGCAGGCCGAGCAGGAATATTCCCGCCACAACTTCGAATTCGCCAACACCGAGATGCTGCATCGCCATTTCATCGATGCGGAGAAAGAGTGCCAGGCATTGCTGGCCGCCGGCGCGCCTGGCGAAAACGACAATCAGCGCCTGCACAAATGCGTCTTCCCGGCTTACGACCAGTGCATCAAGGCAAGCCATGTGTTCAACCTGCTCGACGCGCGTGGCGTGATCTCGGTCACCGAGCGCCAGAGCTACATCCTGCGCGTCCGAACCCTGGCCAAGGCCTGCGGCGAAGCCTTCCTGATGACCGACGCCGGCGGCGTGAATTTCGGCAAGGCGGCGTGAACCGTTCCGGTCACTTTGCCCTGCCCGTCTGAATAGGTGACCTCAGGTTGAGTTTGCCCCTTGGCGGTTGTTTTCTCTTCTGGCATACAAAAGAGGGAGACACTTGGAGGGGCATTTCTTGAAGACGTTTAATAGCTTGAAACTATTGTCGATCCTGGCGGCTGGGCTTTTCCTGGCGCCTGCGGCTTTTGCCGAAACATCGGATTGGATGAACGGTTACGATTCGTTCCGCTTTGCTAATAATAAACTTGGCAAGGAAGGCGTGCTGATCACGCGCATAGAATGCAAGGATAGTGGCAAGGTCTCGCTGGACTATGACAGTGCGCTCGTACGGCTGACCTACGAAAAGAACCCCAAAAAAATCGGCTGGCTGTTTACCGGGTGGCCTAACCTGCCGGAAATCCAGCGCAAATACGAGCGGCAGGGCTATAAGCTCGTGCAGCACACGATGTTCCGCCGTGAGAAGACCGGCTTGAGGCTTTATTGCGTCCTTTTTCATAAGGACTGACGGTTCGCTGGCGGAAGTTGCCGTTGAGGGGACGGGGGCGCTGGCGCCCCGATCCGATCAATCGGTCCGGCGGCGATCGGCGCATAAACAATTCTGGTTATGCATGCCGGACACCTTTGCCTGGCTCACTTGGGCTGGCCTATAGTTTTCGAATGGGTTGAGGGGCTGATTTCATGATGTATTTTAAAGGTGTAAAACTATTTCTGGCGCTGGCGGTAGGGCTGTGCGCCAGCAACCCAGCCTTTGCCGGAACGTCGGATTGGATGATAGGAAGCGACGTTCATAGCTATACCCTGAAGATCGCCGCAGAAGGCATGATCGTCACCCGCATGGAATGCAAAGACAGCGGCAAGATGGATCTGGACATCAACAGCGCGTATGTCAGGCTTACCTATGCCCCGAACATCAAAAGGACGGGATGGCGGCTCGACGGCTGGGTCAATCTTCAGGAAAACCAGGAATTCTGGAAGTCCATGGGCTACAAGCTTGTGAGTCATACGGTGTTCGAGCGAAAGCGGACAGGCCTGCGGCTCTATTGCATGATCTATCACAAGAACTGACGGCTGCGCGGTATCGGCACTTGAACAACGTGACGATGTCTCGCGACAGTCAGCGCCTCGAAGCGGCGATGTCTCTGGTTTGGCCTATGGTGAACCTGCGTGCGGTCCTAGTTTCCATTGTCTGCTTCCTGCTTGCCGGCTGCAATGACACCACTGGATTGTCGATAACCGAATTCCGGGCCACCGTTGACGTCGCGGCGGATGGATCGGCGGTTGTTTCCGAAGAACTGACTTTGCTGGTCAAAGACGACACCAACTATGGCGGCGTCTTTTTTGACGTCCCGCTTGCCTTCGTCGATCAGGCGGGCTGGCGCCGCAAGCGTGGCTTTGAACTGCTGGAAGCGGTGCACCAAGGTGGTGACGGTTACTACACGAACAGGCGCAGCTGGGATGGCCGGACCATCTATGTCGGTCACGAGCATTGCAGGCGTTGTTCCACGGACTTGCCAAGGGGGAGCAACGTCTTTCGCCTTTCCTATAGGCTGGACAGGTTGCTCGAAGAACGGGATGGAAAGCAGGTTCTGAATCTGCCAGCCTATCTGAGTAGCATAATCGGCATCGACGGCCTCAAGACCATAACGTTTCGATTTCCCGCTGATGGGAAGATTTTGGCATCAGGACTACCCCTGATGCCAACCAAGGTTATCGAACGATCTCCGCGTCTCTTCACCATCTCCGTGGTACCAAATGCGCTGGTGAGCCAAATGGCGAGCCTCGAAGTGGAGTTTACTGCCAACACGTTCGATGTCTCACATTCGCTGTTCAGCTTGGTTGGATGGTGGCTCCAGGATCATCTGATTGTGGTGCTAAGTGGTGCAGGTGTTGCAATTGTTCTGCTCTATTCAGGCGTGATCTTTCATACTCTGTGGCGGGCGAGGGTGATCGATCCGGCAGAGTTCGATCCTGGGCTTGTGGACCACGTATCCCCCGGTTTGGCGGCATTTCTCGTGTTTGGCAATTCTCCTGCGGAGATGAGGCAGGCCTTCAAGGCGTCGATCTATTGGTTGGCGATAAGAGGCTATGGGCAGTTGATGGAGGCGCAGGACGGTCTCGAAGTCCTGCCAACGGGAAAGAGGGCGTCACGCGCTGCAAGATTTATGATGGCAGCGTCAGTTAGAATCGCGCTGCGTCCACTCGTTAGAAAGAACAAGACGAAGCAGCCTCTGCAGTTCGGAACCATAATGGTTCAAATGCTGGATCTCTTTAAATCTGAAATCGTGATGGAATACCAGCAGAATGGACGGCGTAGCGTAGTGCCTCTTCAACAGCTTTTGACGGTCGTTTTTATTCTGTTTTTTATATCGACATTTGCAGGATATTGGGGAGGTTATCTTTCTATATTGCTTTCTGGCTGGTTGTTTTGTCTGCTTTTATTGAGCGTGCTCATGATGCCTTTTCAGCCGATAGCGGCTGGCTTCCAAGTTAGCGATTGGAAATCCGCTCTATGCCTGGGCATTGGGTATCCTGTGGGCATGGCAGTTTTTGGCATTTATATTGTGGAACACATACCGGTTTTCGGTCTGAAAATTCCGTGGTTGTTATCCTATTTGACTGTTTTGGCCGCAGGTGCATGGCTGTTAATCTTGGGGAGGCCGTCGGCAAAGCAGAAAAATATCAGGAGACAAGTCCTGCTTTGCCGCGATGTGTTGCAGAAAAAGCCAGAGCTGCTTGCGCGAGAAATGTCTGCCGATACCTATGAGCGGTTTCTCCCGATGGCCATTGCATTGGGCGTCGACCGGCAATGGACGGACCATTGGCACGCGTGCCTTGCCGTTTCTGGTGGGGCCCCGTACGAACCAGCGTGGCAAGGGGCAAGCCTGAAATATCCGCAGATGCCAAATTGACGCCTTTGCTACTCCCCATATTGGTCGTGACGCGGCAAAGAAGTCGCCTTCGGATTATTACCGGGACTGTGCTCACCCCAGGATGACATTCCCGCGCTGAGCGCATAATGTCGCGCTGTTCCAATCCCTTGCCCGGAGCGTGCTGATGTATATTGCGCTTGCCATTCTCGCCGTCCTCGCGGTCTATGCCATTGTCGTCTACAACGGTCTCGTGAAATCGCGGCAGATGACCGAGGAGGCCTGGTCCGGCATCGACGTGCAGTTGAAGCGTCGCGCCGACCTGGTTCCGAACCTGATCGAGACCGTCAAGGGCTATGCGTCCCACGAGAAGGAGACGCTGGAAAACGTCATCAACCTGCGCAACCGCGCCCAGGGCGTGCCGGCGGGCGATATCCAGGGCCGTGCGGAGGCCGAAGGCCTGCTCGGCCAGGCGCTCGGTCGCGTGATGGCGCTGGCCGAGGCCTATCCCGACCTGAAGGCCAATCAGGGCTTCCTCGACCTGCAGAAATCGCTGGAAACCATTGAAGGCGAGATCCAGATGTCACGCCGATACTATAATGGTGCGGCCCGTGACCTGAATGTGAAGGTCGACAGCTTTCCCTCCAACCTGGTGGCCCGCAACTTCGGCTTCTCAAAGGCCGGCTATTTCGAGATCGCCAATGATGCCGACCGCGCCGTCCCCACGGTGAAATTCTAAGGCCCGGTGCTGGCAAGGCGCCCATGCCCGAGGCGCACCGCCTGATATCCAGAGATTTGAGTGCATGACCAAGAAACTGACCATTCTGCCGCCCGCCCATCCGCTTGTCGGCAAGGTAAGCCCACCCGGCTCCAAGTCGATCACCAACCGCGTGCTGTTGCTTGCAGCCCTGTCGCAAGGCACCAGCCGCCTGACCGGCGCGCTCAAAAGCGATGACACCCGCTACATGGCGGAAGCCTTGCGCGCCATGGGCGTGGTGGTGGAAGAGCCTGACGCAACCACCTTCGTGGTCACCGGCACCGGCAAGCTCTGGCCGCCGGAGGCGCCGCTTTTCCTCGGCAATGCCGGCACGGCGACCCGCTTCCTGACCGCGGCCGTGGCCAGCATCAACGGCACTGTCGTTGTGGATGGCGACGAGCATATGCGCAAGCGGCCGATCGGCCCGCTGGTGGCGGCGTTGAAATCGCTCGGCATCGATGCCGAGGCGCCATCGGGTTGCCCGCCGGTCACGATCCATGGCAAGGGTCATTTCGGCAGCGGCCGGGTCGAGATCGATGCCGGCCTTTCGAGCCAGTATGTCTCGGCGCTCCTGATGGCGGCGCCGCTGGCGAAAACCGGCCTCGACATCGCCCTAACCGGAACGGAGATCGGTGCCCGCGGCTATGTCGACCTGACGCTGGATGCCATGCGCGCCTTTGGCGCCAGGGTCGAGCAGCTCGATCCCGCTACGTGGCGCGTCGAGCCGACCGGCTACACCGCTGCCGATTTCCATATCGAACCGGATGCTTCGGCCGCCACCTATCTCTGGGGCGCCGAAGTGTTGACGGGCGGCACGATCGATATCGGCACGCCGGCCAAGGCCTTCACCCAGCCCGATGCCAAGGCCTATGATGTCATCGCGGCCTTTCCCGACATGCCCGAGGTGATCGACGGCAGCCAGATGCAGGATGCGATCCCGACCATCGCGGTGCTGGCGGCTTTCAACAACAGGCCGGTGCGCTTCGTCGGCATCGCCAATCTCCGGGTGAAGGAGTGCGACCGCATCCGGGCGCTGTCGACCGGCTTGAACAATATCCGAGAAGGCCTGGCGGAAGAGCAGGGCGATGATCTGATCGTCCATGCCGACCCCGCTCTTGCCTGCCAGAGCCTGTCCGCCGAAATCGACACGTTTGCAGATCACCGCATCGCCATGAGCTTTGCGCTTGCCGGGTTGAAGATCGCGGACATCACCATTCTCGACCCGGATTGCGTCGGCAAGACCTACCCGGCCTATTGGGATGCACTCGGCTCGCTCGGCGTCAATTTCACCCAGGGATAGTCAGGATGAAATCTCTCCTCGGTCTTTTCACGGCTGTCTTCCTCGCTTTTGTCGTGGCCGGCAGTGCCGGGGCCGAGGAGGTCATCAGCGCCTATCACGCCGATATCGAGGTCAAGCCGGATGCCTCGCTGCTGGTGACGGAAACCATCACCGTCAATGCCGAGGGCAATGACATCAAGCGCGGCATCTTCCGGGATTTTCCGCTTTATGCCGAGGATGCTGACGGCCGGCGCGTCAAGGTCGATTTCGAACTGCTTTCGGTGGAGCGTGATGGCGCCTCGGAGCCATATCACACCGAGAGCATTTCCGGCGGCGTGCGCATCTATGCCGGTTCGGCCGAGGTGATGTTGTCCTCCGGCCTGCACACCTACCGCCTGACCTATGCGACCTCGCGGCAGATCCGCTATTTCGATGATCACGACGAACTGTACTGGAACGTCACGGGCAATGGCTGGCTGTTCCCGATCAACAAGGTCAGCGCGAGGGTGATGCTGCCCGAAGGCGTTTCCGCGACCCGCACGGCGGCCTTCACCGGTGCCTTTGGTGACACGGGGTCGGACGCTGTTATCTCGTCGCGCCAGGGCGACGCGTATGTCGAAACCACGCGGCGCCTAGGCCCGGGTGAGGGGCTGACCATCGTGGTCGGCCTGCCCAAGGGCGCGGTCGCCGCTCCCTCCAGCGACCAGACGCGGTGGTGGTGGCTGCGTGACCATGCCGGCGTTCTGATCGGCGTGGGCGGGCTGGTCCTGGTCTTCCTGTTCTATTTTGCCGCCTGGCGCAATGTCGGGCGCGATCCCGCGTCCGGCATCATCGTGCCGCGCTGGGATCCGCCTGATGGTATCTCGCCCGCTTTGGTCAATTATATCGACAACAAGGGCTTTTCCGGTCAGGGCTGGACGGCCCTTTCGGCCTCGGCGCTCGATCTCGCGGTCAAGGGCTATATCGTTCTGGATGACTTCAAGCAGTCCATCGTGCTGCGGCGAACCGACAAGGCGCTGGCGGAGAAACTGCCCTCGGGCCAAGCCAATCTGCTGGCCGCCATCGGCGGGTCGGGAGACAGCCTCACCATCGACAAGGCTAACGGCACCCGGGTGCAGCGCGTCGGCCAGGCCTTTCGCGAGGCGATCGAGAAGGAGCATCGCGGCAAATATTACCGCGGCAATGCCGGCTATATCGTCGGCGGCGTGGCGCTCAGCATCGTCGTTCTGCTCGCGCTGTTTGCCTTCGGCAATTACGGCGAGGATATCTTTCCGATTTTCGGCGTCATGGCCTTCGTTTCGGTGTTTCTCGGCAGCTTCGCGGTCAAGGTCGGCCGCGGATTGCAGCGCGGGTCGTCACTGATCATGCGCATTCTGGCGATCGTCGCACTCGCCTTCATGGCCTTCATCGCCATTGCCGTGCTGGGTGGCATCCTCATCGTCGTCTTTACCGAGATGCAGCCGGAAGACCTGCCGATCGCCGCGGCCCTGGGCGGCATCGTCTTGATCAACGCGCTGTTCTATTTCCTGATGGACGCGCCGACCCCGCTCGGCCGCAAGCTGATGGATGGCATCGAAGGGCTGCGCATCTATATGACGCTGGCCGAAAAGGACCGCATGAACATGCGCGAGGCGCCCACCATGTCGCCGCAGCATTTCGAAAAGCTCTTGCCCTATGCCGTGGCCCTTGGCGTGGAAAAGCCCTGGACCCGCACCTTCGAAACCTGGCTCGCCACGGCCGCCGCCGGTGCCGCCGCAGCAGCCTACCAGCCGTCCTGGTATCACGGCGATAGTTCCGGCGGATTCGGCGATCGCATCGGCGGCTTCTCCTCCTCCATGGCCTCAACCATCGCCTCCACCATTCCACCGCCGCCGAAGAGTTCCTCATCAGGCTTCTCCTCCGGCGGCGGATTTTCCGGCGGTGGCGGCGGTGGCGGCGGCGGAGGCGGCTGGTAGAGGAGAGCGGGTCGTTATTGAATTCTGTATCGTGAGATGATACATTCCTTAGCGATATGAGGTTGGAATGATCCGCTCATATGTCGATGCCCGAACCGAACTCGTTGCCCAGGGTAAGACGCCGAAGGGCTTTCCCGCTGATCTGGTCAGGAGGGCGGTTGTGAAACTGGCGATGATTGACAGCGCCATAACCCTGGTTGACTTGACGCGACCGCCGGGAAACCGGCTCGAAGCCCTGAAGGGTGATCGCGAGGGGCAGCATTCGATCCGGATCAATGACCAATGGCGAATATGTTTCGTTTGGAGCGCTGGTGGTGCCGAACGGGTCGAAATCGTCGATTACCACCACTGAAGAGCAAAGGAAGAATAGGACATGGTTGTTGCGTTGCCGCCTGTTCATCCAGGCGAAGTGCTCAGAGATGAGTTTCTTGGTCCCCTGGACCTCAGTGCAGGTACGCTCGCCAGAAAGCTGAATGTTCCGCGCACGCGTATCGAGCGGCTTGTGGCAGAACAGACCGCAATGACCCCGGACACGGCGCTCAGACTCGCCCGTTTTTTCGATATGTCGCCCCAGTTCTGGATGAATCTCCAGACCAGTTACGACCTGAAAATCGGCGCGGCCGCGAAGGCGAAAGAACTGGAGGCAATTTCGGTGATGCCCCGCACATAGCCTCCCGTCGATTGACACTACCTTTTCGTTCACAGCATGGATGACTTTTTGTCCCGGGCTTGCTAAGTCCGCCCGAACCTAACGCAACCAGCGAAAAGTCAGTTCTCCATGCCCGATCTTCTGCTCGAACTTCGCTCTGAGGAAATTCCTGCCACGCCGCGCGCCCGCAGCGCCGCAGGCGCGAGGACGTGCAAAACAGCAGTGAGCATGCGGGCTGCGGAGAATGACAATGCCTGATCTTCTGCTTGAACTTCGCTCCGAGGAAATTCCCGCACGCATGCAGCGCAAGGCTGCCGGCGATCTCAAGAAGATGGTCACCGATGCGCTGGTCGAGGCTGGCCTCACCTATGAGGGCGCGCGGGAATATTGGACGCCGCGCCGGCTGACGCTCGATATCCGGGGGCTCACCGCGCGCTCGGCCGATACCCGCGAGGAAAAGAAGGGGCCGGCCGTATCGGCGCCGCAACAGGCGATCGACGGCTTCCTGCGCGGTGCAGGCCTCACCTCGATCGAGCAGGCGACGGTCAAGACCGATCCGAAGAAGGGCGATTTCTATGTCGCCTATATCGAAAAGCCAGGTCGTGCCGCCGAGGAAATCATCCGGGATGTGATGCCGGGCATCATCAGGTCCTTCCCCTGGCCGAAATCGATGCGCTCGGGAGCGGCCTCCATGCCGAAAGGCGCTAGCTATGGCGGGATCGAGGGCCGGGGCTCGGAGAGCCTGCGCTGGGTACGCCCGCTGCAATCCATCGTCTGCACCTTCGGGTCGGAACATGACGAGACGGTGGTCATCCCCTTCGAGATCGACGGCATCACGGCCGGCAATGTCACCTACGGCCATCGCTTCCATGCGCCCGAAGCCATCACCGTGCGTCGCTTCGATGATTACGTGATGAGCCTTGAAAAGGCGCGCGTCATCCTCGATGCCGAACGCCGCAAGCAGATCATCGCCCAGGATGCCGCCAATCTTGCATTCGCCAACGGGCTGGAACTTGTCGAAGACGAGGGCCTGCTGGAAGAGGTCTCCGGCCTCGTCGAGTATCCCAACGTGCTGCTAGGCACCTTCGAGGAAGAGTATCTGGCAATCCCGGCCGAGATCATCAGGCTGACCATCAAGACCAACCAGAAATGCTTCGTCACCCGGCCAGCCGGTGCCACTGACGGTCTCTCCAACCATTTCATCCTGATCTCGAACATCGAGGCCAAGGATGGCGGCAAGGAGATCATGCATGGCAATGGTAAGGTGGTGCGCGCCCGCCTGTCAGATGCCAAGCATTTCTGGACCCGCGACCAGGGCAACCTGCCGGATCTGGAAACGCTGGAGGCCTCCGCCCAGAAATTCGGCCTCGACCTGAAGAAGCCGCTCGACCAGCGCATGGCAAAGCTCGATGCGCTCAATGTCACCTTCCACGCCAAGCTCGGCAGCCAGGGCGAACGCGTCGCCCGCATCCGCGCGCTGGCGAAAGAACTGGCGCCTGTCATCGGCGCCGATGCCGCTCTGGTCGACCGTGCCGTGGTCCTGGCCAAGGCCGACCTGCGTACCGAAGCCGTCGGTGAGTTCCCCGAACTGCAGGGCCTGATGGGCCGCCGCTACGCGCTTCTGCAGGGCGAAGACGCGTCCGTCGCCGCCGCTATCGAGGACCACTGGAAGCCGAACGGCCCCTCCGACCGCCTGCCGCAGGACAAGGTCGGCCTGACGGTGGCGCTCGCCGACAAGCTCGACACGCTCGTCGGCTTCTGGGCCATCGACGAGAAGCCGACCGGTTCGAAGGATCCCTATGCGCTAAGGCGTGCGGCGCTGGGTGTGGTGCGGATGATTCTGGAGAAGGGCATTCGGATTGGACTGTCATCGGTGGCCAGGGATCCCGACCTCCTCTCCTTCTTCCACGACCGCCTGAAGGTCTATCTGCGCGATCAGGGCGCCCGTCACGACATCATTGATGCCGTGCTGACGCCCGAGGCCGATGACCTGCTGATGGTCGCCCGCCGCGCCGAAGCGCTGACCGCCTTCATCACGGACGAGGATGGCAAGAACCTGCTCGCCGGCACGAAGCGCGCCACCCAATTGCTCGCCGCCGAGGAGAAGAAGGGTACCGTCGTCGCCGATGGCGTTTCGCCGGAACTGCTGACGCTGGATGCGGAAAAGGCGCTCTATGCCGCCGTCACCGAGGCGACGAAGGCTGCGGCCGATGCCGTTGCCGGCGAAGACTTCCGCTCGGCCATGCAGGCGCTGTCGAAGCTGCGCGGTCCGGTGGACAAGTTCTTCGAGGACGTTCTGGTCAATGATGAGGACGCTGCCATCCGCGCCAACCGCCTGGCTCTGCTCAAGGCCATTCGCGAGGCGACGGCAACGGTTGCGGACTTCTCCAAGATTACGGGGTAAGCTTGGCAATACGGCACCCCAGCCAGTGCGGGGTGCCGCCATGCATTTGGCGGTTCCCGGGCCTTGTGATATCGTGCCGATCGTGATTGACCGGAGCCATCGCCCATGAACAAGCCGCTCCAGATTACCCTGGGTGAGCCTTTCAACAGCATTATCGATGCCGAGATCGAAAGCGGTCGCTTCGCCTCGGCCCAAGAGGTCGTTGAGGCAAGCCTTCGCCTTTTGGAAGAAGAGCGGGCGAAATATGAGCCCCTTCGCCAGGCGCTGCTGGAAGGGGAAGAGAGCGGCGAGCCTCGCCACATCGATCGAGAAGAGTTCAAGGCCCTCATGCGCGAGCGATATGGGCGATGAAATTCTATCGGCTCAGTCCGCTGGCGGAAGCCGATATTGAACAGATCTGGCGATACACCTTTGAGAATTGGTCCTCAGCTCAAGCCGACAGATACATTGACGATTTGTTTGACGCGTTTGAACTGCTCGCCGACAATCCGTCAATGGCGCAACGTGGGCATGGTGTCACGGCCGGCTACAGGCGTTACCGGGTCGGACATCACTTGATTTTCTATAAGCCGGCCGCTGGCAAAGGCGTCGAAATCATCCGCATCCTGCACGAAAAAAGTGACATGCTCCGCCATCTCAGGTTCGATTGATGCCCGCCAAAATCCTCATCAGTGCCTGTCTGCTTGGCCGCCCCGTCCGCTATGACGGCAAGGGCAAGCCGTTGCACCATCCCGCGATCGACAAATGGATGGCGGAGGATCGATTGATTGCCTTCTGTCCCGAGCAAGCCGGCGGCTTGCCGACGCCGCGTCCGCCGGCAGAGGTGGAACTGGGCCTGACGGGCGAGGATGTGCTGGCCGGCCGTGCGCGCGTGCTGGAGATCACGGGCGGCGATGTCACCGCCGAATTCATCGCCGGCGCCGAGCGGGCTGTTGCCTTCGCCCGGGGCCATGACTGCGGCTTCGCCCTGCTGATTGATGGCAGCCCGTCCTGCGGTTCCGGCTTCATCTATGACGGCAGCTTTTCCTCAAGACGCCATCCCGGCGCTGGAGTGACCGCGGCCCTGATGCGAGCCGCTGGAATCCGGGTCTATTCGGACCGGGAGGTCGAGGCGCTGGCCGCAGTCGTCGCAGCCGCCCAATAGAGATCCGCCCAAAAATCAAACGCCGGGCTCTGCACCCGGCGTTTGAAATATTCCGTTGGTGAAGGGTGAAGCCTTACCCGGCCATGCGCATCTTCTGCGCCATGCCAGCCAAGCCTCCGGCTTGTCCATCCGAGACCTTGAAGCCGCGGATGAGGTCGAGCAGGTCGCCGGTGTCGTTGGCCAGCACTTCCGCGGATGCCGTGGTTTCCTCGGCCATGGCGGCATTCTGCTGGGTCGCGGTGTCCAACTGGTTCATGGACGACGAGATCGACCGCAGGGTGGTGTCCTGCTCCTGGGCGCTATGGGCGATCTTGGAGACCACGTCATTGGCCTTTTCGATCTGGTCGGAGATGCGCTTCAGCGCTTCCCCGGTCTGGCCGACGAGTTGGACACCCTGATCGACCTGCGCGGAGGACCGGGCGATCTGCTCCTTGATCTCCTTGGCGGCGGCGGCCGAACGCTGGGCCAGCTCGCGCACTTCCTGGGCGACGACGGCAAAGCCCTTGCCGCTTTCGCCCGCGCGGGCCGCCTCGACGCCGGCATTCAGCGCCAGAAGGTTCGTCTGGAAGGCGATCTCGTCGATGACTCCGATGATCTTGGAGATTTCCGCGGAGGACTGTTCGATGCCGCTCATGGCCGAGATGGCGCGCTCAACGATCACATCGCTTTCGCGTGCTTCGACGCTGACCGACTTGACCTGGCCGGCCGCCTGCTTGGCGCCATCGGCCGTCTGGCGAACCGCAACGGTCAACTGATCCAGTGCGGCGGAGGTCTCCTCCAGGCTGGCGGCCTGGCGCTCCGTGCGCTGCGCCAGATCGCCTGACGCGCGGCGGATTTCTTCCTTGCTGACGGCAATGTCATTGCCCTTGAGGCTGACCCGGGTCATGGCCTGTTCGAGCCTGGACAGAGCCTCGTTGAAGTTGTCACGTAGGCCCGCATATTTGGAGCCGAGATCGGCGCAGCGAACTGTCAGGTCGCCATGCGCCAGCTTTTCCAGCGCCATGCCGATGGTAGAGACGACATTGGCCTGTTGCCGGGCTTCTGCTAGCTGCGCCTCGGCATTCTGGCTCCGCTCGTTGTCCAGTTCGCGCTGCTGCTCTTCCTGGCGGGCGGACAGCGCGTGGCGTTCGCGCACCTTGTTCTGCAGGCTCTTGGTTGCCTTGGCCATCAGGCCGATTTCGTTCTTCATGTCGACATGCGGAATGTCCATCTCGACATTTTCGTCAGCGACGGCTTCAAGCGACTGGTGGATGGCCTGCAGCGGCTTGGTGATGTTGCGCACCACGACATAGGCTGCCAGCAGTGCAAGCACGAAGATGCCAACCGACCAGCTCACCGTCTTGATGATGCTGCTGCGAACCTCGGCCTTCAGGTCATCGGTGTAGAGGCCTGTCGCCACGACGATCTTCCAGGGTTCAAAGGCCTTGCCATAGGAGGCTTTCGGATAGGACCGGTCTTCCGGATCCTTGCCGGGCTTCGGGCCAAGGAACTCCACGAAGCCACCGCCGGCCTGTCCGAGACGGACAAGATCGTCGCGATAGGCGTAGCCATTGGAGTCCGGCTTGCCCTTGTTACTCTTGCCCACATCCTTTGACGTCGGGTGAAAGACCAGGACGACGTCGTAGTCATAGCCGTAGAAATAGCCATCCGGCTCGAAGCGCAGCTTGTTGAGCATGTCGTAGGCCCGCGTCTTGGCCTCATCGACTGAGAATTCGCCGGCGACGGCGCGATCGTTGAAGTCCTTCATGACCGATATCGCCGTTTCCACCTGCGTTCGTAGCAGTTCGTAGCGTTGCTGGTAGATGGTGGCAGTGGAAGAGCGGACTTCAAAGAAGGTGGCCACGGCGAATGCCGCCATCAATCCACCGATCAGCATGGCAAGCTGGATTGATACTTTAAGGTTTTTCATGGCGGGACTAGCTTTCGTCTGTCGAACGGTCGAACGCCCAGGGGAAGATCAGGCTCATGGACCGGCGCATCATGTGCCGATTGTTGAGTGTGATATTCAGTGAGAAATATTTAGATAGATTTAAGCGATCTCAAATATTGCGGCGCTCCAATTCGCGAGACTTCAACGTGGGTACTACACAGGGTTGTTGTCTGTGTCCTACCAGTAGACGCAAAAACGCCGCCCGAATTACTCCGGGCGGCGTTTCAATACCGAGTTTCGTCTTTAGCCGGCCATGCGCATTTTCTGCGCCATTCCGGCCAGGGGATTGGAGGCCGAGCCCGAGACGCGGAACCCACGGATGAGGTTGAGCAGGTCCTCGGTGTCTGCGGCAAGCGCTTCCGCCGATGCGGTGGTTTCCTCCGCCATGGCGGCATTGTGCTGGGTGGCCGAGTCCAGCTGGTTCATCGAAGACGAGATCGAGCGCAGCGTGGTGTCCTGCTCGGTTGCCGAATGGGCGATCTTGGTGACAATGTCGTTGGCAGCCTTGATCTGGTCGGAGATACGCTTCAGCGCTTCGCCGGCCTGACCGACCAATTGCACGCCATTCTGAACCTGACCCGAGGACCGGGAGATCTGTTCCTTGATCTCCTTTGCCGCGGCGGCGGAGCGCTGGGCCAGTTCGCGCACTTCCTGGGCGACAACGGCAAAACCCTTGCCGCTTTCGCCCGCACGGGCGGCCTCGACGCCGGCATTCAGCGCCAGGAGGTTCGTCTGGAAGGCGATCTCGTCGATCACCCCGATGATCTTGGTGATTTCCGCCGAGGACTGCTCGATGCCGCTCATCGCCGAGATCGCCTGGGCGACGACGGCGTCGGAGCGGGAGGCTTCGGTCGAGACGGTCATGACACGCTTTGCCGCCTCCTGCGCGCCGTCTGCCGTCTGGCGGACTGCGACGGTGAGCTCGTCAAGGGCTGCGGAGGTTTCCTCGAGATTGGCGGCCTGGCGTTCGGTGCGCTGCGATAGCTCGTTGGAGGCGCGACGGATCTCTTCCTTGGAGCCGGAGATGTCGATGCCCTTGGCATTGACCTTGGACATGGCAGCTTCCAGATGCGACAGCGCCTCATTGAAGTTGTCGCGCAAGCCCTGGTACTTGGGACCGAGATCGCCACAGCGAACGGTGAGGTCGCCGCGGGCAAGTTCTGCAAGCGAGGCACCGATGGTGGTGACGACGCGGGCCTGCTGCTCGGCTTCCTGCCGCTGCAGATTTAGGTTCTGCTGCCGTTCGGAATTGATGGTGGCTTCCTGCTGCGCCTGGCGCTCGGTCAGCGCATGGCGCTCGCGCACCTTCTCCTGCAGTGCTTCCGTGGCCTTAGCCATCAGACCGACCTCATTGCCCATGTCGGTGTGCGGAATGGCGATCGAGACATTCTCATCCGCCACCGCCTCCAGCGACTGATGGATTGCCGCCAGCGGACGGGTGATGCCGCGGATGACGACGAATGCGGCTGCGAGGCCAAGCACGAAGACCGCAGCACCCAGGGCAACGGCGTCCCAGATCATTGCATTGATCTTGACCTGCAGGTCGTCGATGTAAACGCCGGTTCCAACGATCATCTTCCAGGGCTCGTAGGCCAGGCTGTAGACGGCCTTTTCATACACTTCGCCGCTTGTATCGCCGGGCTTTTCCCAGAAATAGCGCGTGATCCCGCCGCCCTTCTGGCCCTTTTCAATCATCTCCTCGCGGAACATGTTGCCGCGCTTGTCGGGCTGGCCCTTTGCGTTCACGCCGACCTGCTTCGAATTCGGGTGGAAGACGGTGGTCGCCTCATAGCTGATGCCGAAGAGGTAGCCGTTGGGCTCAAACTTAACATTGGAAAGGATGGCAAATGCCTGCTGACGGGCAGCCTCGGGTGTCAGTTCTCCGGTTGCTACCTTGGCGTCGATGGCCTTGATCGTAGACATGCCCGCTTCGACCTGAGTGCGAAGCATATCATAGCGTTCCGCATAAATGGAATCGGCGGCAGACCTGATCTGGAAATATGTGACTGCAACAAATGCAAGCATAAGTGCGCCTATCAGCATAAACAACTGCTGGGAAATTTTTAGGTTCTTCATGAGTCCTCGCCATAGGGCTAGATAATGCACCGAGCATCTCGTGATCTTGAGACTTCGGGCCGTATAACGCGCCAAAGCAAATCCGATGCCTGTCAATATCTGGAGGTGAGTCCAGTAAAAATTGAATTAAATTCGGCCTACTGCAATAAAATATGTAAAAACTAACATATATTTTAGTTTGGCCGCATGTTCATAATTGATGAATTTCAATTCTATGCGAATAGATAAATCATTTGGCATTATTAATTGGCGCAGTAATGTTGCGTGATTGCCCCAAAAGGCAGCGCCCCGGGGTTTAGCCGGAGCGCTTCTTCCGCTCTTCGCGGATCGCCCGGCAGCCCGGATCGTATGGCTGCTTGGGGCAGGGAAGTGTGTGGGGCAGAGCCCGCAAGGGATCAGTTCAGGCGTAGTTGGAAGCCGGAAACATCAAGCGGCGGCGGATCGATAATCGAGCCGGCCGATGCCGCGATCACGGGTTTGGCGTCGGATGTGTCGACTGCGCTCGTCTGGGCGTTCAAGTCGATGCCGTCGCCGCCCTCGGGGCGCTTGGCGCCGGCAAGCGCGGTGCCCTTGTCGTCCAGCCAGATCGGCGCCGAGCTCACATAGTTGACAGGCGAGCCGCCCATCCAGGCCTCGGTGCGCACCACCTTCTTCTTGCCGTCGATTTCGCGGATTTCGACCTGCTGCGTGCCGGCCGGCAGGCTCGGCACGCGGTAGCCGCTAGTCTCTTCTTTGCTCTTCGGCGGGGGGCAGGTGTCGCAGGTGACCTTCACGATGCTGTTGCCTGTATCAGGCGCAGGAACGATCGTCTCGATGGAGCCGGCCATCGCCGGTCCGCTGACGAGCAGCGCTACTGAGGTCAAGATCAAGGCACGCATCCGCTGGACTCCCTACCGATTGGGGAGACACTAGCGGAGGTTTATTGCCATCCGGTCAGGGCACTCGGTAAAATTTGAATGAATCGGCGGATTTACCCCGGTAACCAAGGATTTTTAAGTCATTCGCCGCGGGCAAGCGCCCGCCAGCCAATATCCCGGCGGCAGAAGCCGTTATCCCAGGAAATGCCGTCCACCAGCTTATAGGCCGCAGTCTGCGCCGCGGCGATATCCTCTCCCATCGCGGTGGCATTCAGCACCCGCCCGCCCGTCGCCACGAGCTGACCGTCCTTCACCGCCGTCCCGGCATGAAACACCTTGGCCCCTGTGGTCTCGGGCGGGAGCGTGCCGATCGCGGTATTCTTGGCGTAATTCCCGGGATAACCCTTGGAGGCGAGCACCACGGTCAGCGCCGGATCGTCATGCCATTCCGCCGTGACCTCATGCAGCCGGCCCGTTGCCGCGGCATGCAAGAGTGGCAGAAGATCGCTTTTCAGGCGCATCATCAGCACCTGGCATTCCGGATCGCCGAAGCGCACATTGTACTCGATCAGCTCCGGCCCCTTGGCGGTGATCATCAGGCCGGCGAAGAACACGCCGGAAAACGGCATGCCCATCTCCGCCATGCCGCGCATGGTGGGCTCGATGATCTCTTTCATGGTCCGTTCGACAAGCTCTGCCGTCATCACAGGAGCGGGCGAATAGGCGCCCATGCCGCCGGTATTCGGCCCGGTATCGCCATCGCCCACGCGCTTGTGGTCCTGCGCGGTCGCGAGCGGCAAAAGGGTCTTGCCATCGCTGAGGCAGAAGAAGCTCGCCTCCTCGCCGTCGAGATAGGCTTCGACCACCACTTCCGCACCGGCCGCGCCAAAGGCGCCTTCAAAACAGTCATCGATCGCCGCAAGCGCTTCCTCGACCGTCATGGCGACGGTCACGCCCTTGCCGGCGGCAAGCCCATCCGCCTTGATCACGATCGGCGCGCCTTGGGCGCGGATATAGGCCTTGGCCTTCGGCGCATTGTTGAAGCGTTGATAGGCGCCGGTCGGAATATTGAAGCGGGCGCAGACATCCTTGGTGAAGCCCTTGGAACCCTCAAGCTGGGCTGCCGCCGCCGATGGCCCGAAGGTATCGATACCCGCTGCCCTCAGGCTGTCCGCCAACCCCGCTACCAGCGGCGCTTCCGGCCCGACCACGACGAAATCTATGTCGTTCTCCTTGCAGAAGGAAACGACCGCATCGTGGCTGTCGATATCAAGAGCGACCAGTTCCGCATGATCGGCGATGCCGGGATTGCCGGGCGCGGCGTAAAGCTTGGATAGCAAGGGTGATTGCGCAATCTTCCAGGCCAGCGCATGTTCCCGTCCGCCCGATCCGATCAACAGAACCTTCATCGCTTGCCCTCCTGGCGCCTGTGTTTGTCTGGCGGTTAAGGGCGGGGGGGCAAAAGGTCAAGCGCCAAAGGAGCTTTGGGGCGTTCGGATTGACCTTGCGACTGCCGATACGTACTATTTCCTACAAAGGCCTGATGTGATGTAGATCGAGGCACTTGTTCGCGGGCAGGATGGTGACTCCGGCCTGTCATTCCCCGATTTGCCAAGCTGTGTTTCTGCAATTGGCTCGCTCTATGGCCTCCTCGCCGATGGCGAAAGACTGCTGCAGTTCCGTTCGCTCGATTCCTTGGACAAGGATGAGATACTGGCGGAGGATTTTGACGAGGCGGAGCTGGTGGCCGCCATCCGGCAATGGACCGAATTCGCTGAATGCCACCCGGTTATCCATGTGATGACAGTGTGGAATATCAACGCGGCGTCGCGAGGTTCGAGGGTGAGGCGTATGTGGTGTAGATTGGTATTGGTGCTTGGGTTGATTGCCACCTTGGCCGGAACCGCGCAAATTGCCGTTGCTAGCGATCTGGCAAAGGTAACTGACCAGATACCGCCGCTTAAAGGCGGCATGGCGAATTTTCTACACGCTTGCAATCTCCCTTCAAGCGCAAACAGATCGATAGATTGCAATCAACAGGGATTAACAATATTTCTGTATGAAGAACTAACTTGGAATGCAATTTCCGAGAACTCGGAAATGAAACATATGGCGCGGGCCATATTTCGTGAGATTTCGAAGAAGGTCGATAATATAGATCCTGATAATTTTGACGAGCTTGTATTGTGCCAGCGCTTGAAGACGCGATCTGGACTTTGTTCTGTGGCTTTCTTTTCGGATCAGGAGGGACGATATCCGTCGGGTGCCTCAGTCGTCGTAAGTCCCAGAGAGGATGGAAGCATTTTTGATATAGCTGTATTTGTCGACGTTAAGAGGCACTGAAATGACTGAAATCGAGGCGACTGGTCGGCTGATGAGGGCAGCGGGGGCGCGGTTCGTGGATGGGGCTTATGAATTATGAAAGTCGTACTTTTATTGATGTACTTGTTCTTTGTGATTCGTTTTATGGTGGCCGAGTTCAGGGAAATCCGCTTTTATTACCAAAATAAATGGAATTTTTCAATAAAAAACGAGAATACAACAGAGTATTACGCCGGAGACTCAGATAAGGAGGAACACAAAATATCTAACAGGGGGAGAGTTTTGATTTATAGACCAATAGAAATATTGGGATATATTTTAATTTTTGGAGCGTTGATATCTTTCTGGGATGTCGTATAGGTGGAAATAAATTATTGGCGGGTTCTGTTGACGTAAATTACGGAGATCTGTCATGAGAGGTCTGTCAGAGTAGTCGGAGGAGCCTGACCGGAACTGGTCATGCTTTTGCCTGTGGATAGGCCCGGACGCTCGGTGAAGGTCACCATAACCATGGAAGAGCATTTGCTTCAGCGGCTTAATACTGCTGCCGAGCGCCAGGGCTATACCCGGTCGGGCTTCATTGCGGATGCGGTCCGGCGGAAACTGGCGGGCTGAGCCTCTTGCTTTGCCGCAATCCACCGCTATGGTCCGCGCCCACGAAGACGGAGACAGGATTCCCATGGCCGACGACAGCAAGACAATCGCCGCGATCATCGCTTCCGAGATCAATGCCCGCCCCGACCAGGTGGCATCTGCCGTCGCCCTGCTGGATGAAGGCGCCACCGTGCCCTTCATCGCCCGCTACCGCAAGGAAGTCACCGGCGGTCTTGACGATACCCAACTGCGCAATCTTGCCGAACGGCTGATCTATCTTCGCGAACTCGGTGCCCGTCGCAAGGCAATCTTCGAGTCCATCACGTCACAGGGCAAGATGACCGACGAACTGGCGATCAAGATCGCCCGCGTCACCACCAAGGCCGAACTGGAAGACATCTATCTTCCCTTCAAGCCGAAGCGCCGCACCCGCGCGGAGATCGCCCGCGAAAAGGGACTGCAGCCGTTGGCCGATGCCATCTGGGCCGATCGCGCCGCCGATCCGGCAAAGCTGGCCAGCGCCTATATCACCGAGGAGGTGCCCGACGTAAAGTCGGCGCTGGAAGGCGCGCGTGACATCGTTGCGGAAGCCATTTCGGAAAACGCCGATCTCATCGGTCGCCTGCGCAATGACATGAAGGACCGCGCTATCCTCTATTCGAAGGTGGTCGAGGGCAAGGAAACCGCCGGCGAGAAATTCTCCGACTATTTCAACCATTCCGAACGCTGGGCCACCGTTCCCGGCCACCGGGCGCTGGCCATGCTGCGCGGCTGGAACGAGGAATTCCTGACGCTGTCGATCGAAATGGATCGCGACGATCCGGCCCCGGTGAAGCCGGCGCAGCGCACCATCGCTTCGGCCTACCAGATCGCTGGCAAGGGTCTTGCAGACCAGTGGCTGATGGAGGTTGCCGGCTGGACCTGGCGCGTCAAGCTTTCCATGTCGCTGTCGCTCGACCTCATGCGCGACCTGCGCGAGCGCGCCGAGGAGGAAGCGATCCACGTCTTCGCCCGCAACCTCAAGGACCTGCTGCTGGCGGCACCGGCCGGCTCGCGCCCGACCATGGGGCTTGATCCCGGCATCCGCACCGGCGTCAAGGTCGCCGTCGTCGATGGTACGGGCAAGCTGCTGGAGACCACGACAGTCTATCCCTTCCCGCCTAAGAACGACATCCGCGGCACCCAGGCCGAACTTGCCGCGCTGATCCGCAAGCACAAGGTCGAACTAATCGCCATCGGCAATGGTACCGGCAGCCGCGAGACGGAGCGCCTGGTGGCGGACATGCTGTCGCAGTTTCCCGCGACCGGCCCCAAGCCCACCAAGGTCATCGTTTCCGAAGCCGGCGCCTCGGTCTATTCGGCTTCAGAACTCGCCGCCAAGGAATTCCCGGGGCTCGACGTCTCCCTGCGCGGCGCCGTCTCCATCGCCCGCCGTCTCCAGGATCCCCTGGCGGAACTCGTCAAGATCGAGCCGAAGTCGATCGGCGTGGGTCAATACCAGCACGATGTCGACCAGGGCCGGCTTGCCCGCTCGCTGGATGCCGTCGTGGAAGACGCGGTGAACGCGGTCGGCGTCGATCTCAACATGGCGTCCGTGCCGCTGCTGGCACGGGTCTCCGGTCTCGGTGGCTCGATTGCGGAATCGATCGTCACCCATCGCGACCAGACTGGCCCGTTCCAGAGCCGCAAGGATCTGTTGAAAGTGCCGCGTCTTGGCGCCCGCACCTTCGAGCAATGCGCCGGCTTCCTGCGCATTCCCAATGGCAAGGAGCCGCTGGACGCTTCTTCGGTCCACCCGGAAGCCTATGGCGTCGCCAAGAAGATCGTCGCTGCCTGCGGCCGCGATCTCCGCTCGCTGATGGGTGACAGCGCCGCACTCAAGGCGCTCGACCCGAAGAAATTCATCGACGAGCAATTCGGCCTGCCCACGGTGAAGGACATCATCGCCGAACTGGAAAAGCCGGGCCGTGACCCGCGCCCGAGCTTCAAGACCGCCACCTTTGCCGAAGGTGTCGAGGAGATTTCCGATCTCAAGGTCGGCATGATGCTGGAAGGCACGGTCACCAACGTCGCCGCCTTCGGCGCCTTCGTCGATATCGGCGTGCACCAGGATGGGCTGGTCCACGTGTCCCAACTGGCCGACCGCTTCGTCAAGGACCCGCACGAGGTGGTCAAGGCAGGCGACGTGGTGAAGGTCCGCGTGGTCGAGGTCGATGCCAAGCGCAAGCGCATTGCACTCACCATGCGCAAGGACGGCGGCGAGGCCCCACCGCCATCAAGCCGCGACAACCGCGGACCGGGCGCTATGCGTCACGCCAACCCGAAATCATCGAAGCCCGAAGCCCCCGCCATGGGTGGCCTGGGTGCAGCCCTTGCCGAGGCCATGCGTAAGAAGTAGTGGGGCTTATAGGTCTGGGCAGCGTGCTACGTTCACGACAGTTAGGCGAGCGCTAATCCCCCCCTCTGGCCTGCCGGCCATCTCCCCCTCAAGGGGGGAGATCTGATTGTGGCACCGCCGCAGCCACCCATTTGTCGTTCCGTCATCGGAAACGTCATGGGTTGATACCGGCTTGGGTTCTTGAGGCCGGGGCGGCGCGGCTTGGTCGATCTCCCCCCTTGAGGGGGAGATGCCCGGCAGGGCGGAGGGGGGTACCGCACACTCAAACGCAACATCGTGGCGCGCCACCGGATTCCTTTCCCAGAGATTTCTATGGCCTTGTTTGCTCGTCAACCGCAGCACCCCCCAACCCATCCCGCATAGGTCGTGGTTAATCCTCCGGTAACGGCAATATGAGAATTTGAGATATCGCTCCGGGCTGGGGCGCGAGCCCGGTGAGGGCGACTTTCTTGTTTTGCGTTTGGAGCCTCCATGTTGTCTCGCTCGAAGACCCTTCTGTGCTCGGCCTGCATCGGCCTGATCGCCACGCCCGCGGCGGCTGACAGCTTTCTCTCGGGCAACTGGTATATCCGCGCCGGTGCCGCCGGCATTTTCGCGCCGACCTTCGAAGGTTCGCGCAGCCGCAAGTTCTCCATTTCTCCGATCATTTCGGTCGGACGCCAGGGCAGGGAGGCGCGCTTCTCCTCGCGCAATGACAGCCCCTCCATCGGCATCCTCGAGACCGAGATCTTCCGCGCCGGTATTTCCGGAAAGCTCCTGTGGAAACGCGACAGCTCCACGTCGTCCGACCTGCGTGGCCTCTCGCCGGTGAAGTTCGGCGGCGAACTCGGCGGTTTCGCCGAGCTTTATCCGACGGACTGGATGCGCCTGCGCGGCGAGTTGCGCCACGGCATCGTCAGCCATGATGGCGTCGTCGGAGACATCTCCGCCGATGCCTTTGCCGATCTTGCACCCGGCCTGCGTCTTTCCGCCGGCCCCCGCGCCACCTATGCCACCAAGGGCTATTACGACGCCTATTACGGCGTCGACGCGACCGAATCCGCCGCCTCGGGCCTGTCGCGCTACACGCCCGGCAGCGGCTGGAAATCGGTCGGCGTCGGCACCGCACTCACCTGGTCCATGACCGACAACCTCTCCGCCAGCGCCTTCGCCGAATATTCCCGCCTCACCGGCCCAGCGGCGGATTCAAGCCTCGTGCGCGAACGCGGCAACCGCAATCAGCTGATGTTCGGCGTATCGGCGGCGTACAAGTTCAATTTCGGGCTTTGAGGGGCGGGTTGTCGCCCGATCAGCATGCTATTACGTCAAGATAGCCTTGCGATGCCAAATCCCACAGGATCGCGTCGCGTGTAATGATCGGTATCCTTTTAATCCTGGCGGTCGCAATCATGTAGCAATCGCCCGGGTCTTTATGCCCTGTAGCGGCCACGACGGCGGCGGCCTCACAGGCAATGCGCTGATGTATCGGAATAACTCTTGTTCCGGTGGCGGCCACAGCTTTGGAGAACCATATCTCCGGATTAAAGGGCCCAAGGTCCGGCGGATCTTTGTGAGCAGGTTTGCGAGAGGCTATCGCCAATTCCCAAGCCGTTATCGGAGATACATAAAGAGACCGGGTCGCTTGGTTGTCGCCTATGGCAATCAAGGCTTCTTCGGACAGTGTGTCGGCGGCGGTTACAAGCCAATAGAACGCATGTGTATCGAGTAGCGCGCCCGGCAAAATCTAGTTCTTCGCAGATTGCCGCCGCGGTTTTAGCGCCGGTTCCGCTAGCGCCTGCTCCGCAATGGGTTTCGTCAGATCGACGCCCTTCCTAAGAGGAAGTTTTGATGACTTCATCGAATCCGCGCCGCGCACGCTAACGAACCGGCCGCTATTTGAATCGCGCACCTGCCACTCGCCATTTGATTGCTGTCGAAACTCTGCTTTTGTCATAGGTATAACATAGCGTGAATTCGGCCTTCGCGCGATACGGTAGTTGAGATATTCGCTTTGTCGCAACCGCTCACGCCCCCCATCTTTGACTCTTCCGCCCCCAACACAGATCGTGTTCAAACTGTCGCGTTGATTCGATCCCGGATTTTCGCGTTCAATGGCGCGCCGCAAACAGCGTCGCCGAGGGAAAGCACATGGAAGACACCGCAGCCGAAAAACCTGTCGATACCGGTCGCGTCGCCGATGCGCCGTCGGATAACTGGGTCTACCGGGTGTTGCCGCGCCAGGCCTGGCCCTATGCACAGCTGGCGCGCTGGGATCGGCCGATCGGCTGGGAACTGCTGCTCTGGCCCTGCCTCTGGTCTTCGGCGCTGGCCGCGAATTTTCTCGCCGCCCAGGGCAAGCTATCCTACGGCACGTTCATTTTCCAACTGGTGTTGTTTTTCATCGGCGCGGTCGCGATGCGCGGCGCCGGGTGCACCTATAACGACCTCATTGACCACGAGATCGATGAGAAGGTGGCGCGCACCCGCTCCAGGCCGCTGCCGTCGGGCCGGGTCACTCGCCACCAGGCACAGGTCTTTCTCGTCGCCCAGGCGATGATCGGGCTTGTCGTGCTCTTGTGCTTCAATAGCTTTTCGATCCTTCTGGGCATCGCGTCCCTGGCGATCGTTGCCATCTATCCCTTCGCCAAGCGCTTCACCAACTGGCCGCAATTCTTCCTCGGCCTTGCCTTTTCCTGGGGCGCGCTGATGGGCTGGGCCGGGCTCACCGGCACGCTGTCGCTGGCGGCGGGCATCCTCTATCTCGCGGCCATCTCGTGGACCATCGGCTACGACACCATCTATGCCCATCAGGACAAGGAGGACGATGCACTCATCGGCGTCCGCTCCACCGCGCGCCTGTTCGGCGACAAGACCCGGACCTGGCTGATCGGCCTTTACGGGCTGACCTCGGTGCTGCTGCTCACCGCCTTCCTTCTCGCGGGCGTCGGCCTTCCGGCCTATCTCTGCCTGCTCGCAGCGGTCGTGATGTTTGCCTACCAGATCCTGATGCTGGATATCGACGATCCCGAACAGTGCCTCTATCTGTTCAAGTTCAACGGGCGCGTGGGTCTCATCCTGTTTGCCGGTCTGTTCCTGTCGATCCATTTCGTTTCGCCGGCGTGACGCTGCATCGCGCGGGTCTACCTCAGGCGATGTAAAAACTGTCACATACCAGGATTATTGGCGGATGCATGCGTGTGCGTGCTCCAAGCGGATGCTGTGCCATGCGTGCGTTTGCGTCTCAGGAGCCTGCCCTTCATGTTTCGGTTGAGCACCGCGATTCCCGGCCTAGTCTGGGCCTATCGCTTCCTGCCGGAGGAAGGCCGCGTCGAGCGACTCGCCGCCGATGTCGCCGCGACCGGGATCATGAGCAGCGAAGGCTTCGTCTGGCTGCATCTCAACCTCGCCGATAGCCGCGTCGCACCTTTCCTCGAGCAGTTCGCCGGCCTCAATGCGGAGGCGCGAACCGCACTCACCACCCACGACACCCATGCGGCCCTGACGGTGGACGAACATCTGCTGTTTGGAACGCTCATCGATTTCCAGCGGGAATTCGACAGCGCCACGCGGGATATCGGCTGGCTGCATTTCGCGCTGTCGGACAGGTTCATCATCACCACGAGGCTGCAACCCATTCGCTCGGTGGACAAGGTCCGGGCCGCCATCGAGAAGAACGCTGCCCGCTATTCCACGCCGCTGCATGTGTTCGAAACGCTTGTCGTCGAGTTCCAGCGCGGCCTCATCGCCATCGTGCTGGAACTGACGGAGGAGCTGAACCAGATCGAGGATTTCGTCTATGACAGCGAGCTGCGCGATGAGCGGCGAAGGCTCGCTCCCGTGCGCCGGCTGATCGTGCGGCTGCACCGGCATCTCAGGACCATGCTGGTGATCATGCGCCGCGCCGCCGCCGTCGATGAGGACGAGATGCCCTCGGGCTTCGAGGATTCCTTGCGCCGCCTGTCCAGCCGGCTGGAGGCGGTGGACCAGGATGTCTATGCCCTGCAGGACAGGGCGCGACTCTTGCATGAAGAGCTGGACTCCAAGCTATCGGCTGAAACCAACCGCCACCTCTATATCCTCTCGCTGATGACCGCCCTGCTGCTGCCACCCTCGCTGGTGACAGGCTTTTTCGGCATGAACACGACGAGCCTGCCTTTCTCGAATGGCATGGGCGGCACACTGCACGCCTTCGGCTTCATCGCCCTATCGATTGCGCTCTCCTGGTGGATCCTGCGGCGCACGGGCATTTTGTAGAACGATACGGTCTGATGCTTGCGAAGAAGCCACTTGGAAAGGAGCACGATGTCGCCGCGGTTCCCTTCTCCCCGTCACCACGGGGAGAAGGTGGCGGCAGCCGGATGATGGGCAGGTAGCCGAAAATACCGCCCCTAACCCCAGCCCTCTCCCCGCAAGCGGGGAGAGGGAGACTGGCGTTCGACCCCGCTACTGGCTTCGGCCACAGGTTTGTCAACAACGCGAAAGGCCCGGCGCTGGGCCGGGCCTTGAGACCTCAATCCGCCGCTTAGTAGAACGGCGAGTAGCATTGCTGGCGCGGCCCGTTATAGGGCTGGAAGGTGTTGCTATAGGCGTCGTAGGAGCGGTAGCGACCCTGGCACCAGTCGTAATGGCGCGGGTTCAGGCCGCCATTGCCATAGACGCGGCGCGGTGCGGACGGGGCAGCGACGGCGCCTGCGATGAGCGCTCCGGCGGCAAAGGCTGCCAGCGGGAACCACATCCCGTTGTCGTGGCGCCGATAGCCCGGACGATACTCCCGATAGCCGCGATGGCCGCGATAGTAATAGCCGTCGTCGCGGTAGTGGCGGCGGCCGTAATAGCCATCGTAGTACTGAACGTTCACCACATCGCTTGCAGGTGCCGCGGGTACCGCAACGCGCGGCATGGCCATGGATGGCGTCACATTGGTCAGGGCAGCGGCCACGACCATGGCCATCATTGGCAGGTGTTTCCTCAAGATGCTCATGTCACTCTCCAATCCCCAGCCGCCCGGCGGCAGCATGACGTTAAACAATCGGCCGCAAGGAGCCTGTCATCGCTCCTGCTCGCCTTACACTTTACCCTAATTTAATGATCCTGAACCTCACATTAACGCGAAAGGGGGCGGGACGTTCCCATGCATGCGACAAGCCTCGCGTAACCATTGTGCGCAATGATCTTTCCGATGTGATCAATTCGTCGGCTTGTTGTGCCGACGGCTGCCGGGGTTGAACAGCACAGATGCAGAAGCTTAGATATTATGCTGCCGGGGACGAGAAGAAACCGGATGAGATTTTGCCGCAGGCGTTTCACTCAGAGTTTCTTCGCACCGGGCGCATTTCCCGTGACGGCGCGCGCTGGCTGGTGGAGCAGCGCCGCTATCTCTCGTATGAAGAGGTCGCGGAGGCCACTGGCCGCAAGCTGGACGCCGCCGCCGCCACGACCCACAAGCGGATCAACAGCTTCCATCGCGCCATCCGGTTTCCCAAGCTCATCTTTCACCGCACGCTATCGGAGCGGCCGCATCTCGGCTACTGTCACGTCACGGCGGCGAAGACCGATTTCGCCAAGTTTGCCGATGTCCGCTGGTCGTTCTACATCGCAAATTTCTTTGCCGAAATCGGCGATGGCGAGCATTTCTTCGAACACATCCGGCCGCAATATTCCCGCATGTATTTCGCGGTCGCGCTGCAGCCCAACAAGACGGACAAGGTCGACAAGAAGCTGCTGATCGACCGGACCATCAGGAAGAATGGCCTGTTGTTCCGCACGCAGGATCCCAAGGAGGCCTTCCGCAACGTGCTGATGCTGGGCGCCAAGACGCCGGAACTGCGCAAGACCGTGGCCAAGGTGTTCGAGGCAAATCCGACGCTGATGGCGGCCGAATAGCAGGCGTCAGCCGCGTGCCTCGCGCTGGTAGATCAGCCAGTCCTTCGGCACGAAGGTCGGGTCCGCCGCACCATAGACCGTGACCGTATTTCCGCCGGCGGCCTTCGAGGTCGCCAGCGCCTTTTCGGCATGGCTCATGAAATCGAAGGCATTGGGCGCCTGGGGCGAGAGGCAGATGCCGAAGGACGTGGCGATCTGGCCGAGTGTGCGGCCCGAGCCGCTATTGACCACCGCCGTTGCCCTGAGCCGCGCGCGTACCAGATCCACAAGGCGGACGATTTCGCCTTCGTCCGAGGTGTAGAACAACAGCCCGAAGCGACCGGCATCGAAACGGCAGGCGATATCGTCGCCCGAGGTCACAGACTGCACCACCTTTGCCGCCTGCTTGAGGAAGCGATCGGCCGCCGCCGGCCCCATCATGTCGGCGATACGCGCATATTCATCGATTTCGCCGATGGCGAGGCCGCTCAGCACGGGCATTTCCGGATTGGCATAGATCTTGGCAAGCGCCCGGTTCATGGCGCGACGGCTGCCGAGCCCGGTCAACGGGTCGATGAACTTGGCATTGTCGGCGGCCTCCGTCTCGCGCTGCAGGTCGGCCAACGCTGCGGTCTGGTTGACGACGGCGCGGACCACGCTCGAATTCTGGGTGGAGCGCTTTTCCGTCGCCTGCTTCAGCGCCGTGATCGATTGTCCGAGTTCGGCATGATCGATCTCGCCATCGGCCAGGATGACCTTGGAGGCATCGCCAATCAGCCGGCCGTAATCCGAAAGCGAGGTCTTCTCCTCGTTCAGCATGGAGATGAAGCTGCTCATCTCCGCCCGCACCCGATGGTTCTGGCGGCTCAGCAACCCGTCTTCATGATGGTGCGGCAGGTATTTGCGACCGAGCGCATCCAGTGCCTCCTGGGTCTTCGCCTTGCCGAGCGCGATGAACTCCCTGACCAGGTCGGGATTGCTGCCCGCATAGGCCTCGTAGACCAGTTCGTAATTGCGCGGCAGGCCGTCTATGCCCATCTGGTGCATGGCAGTCGCGACACGAAGGGCAACGCTGGAGGCAGGGTTCTTCAAAGGCTGCATTGGTTTCGATTCCCGGAGAGAAGACGAAAATTCACTCGGAGACGACCGTAACCCATAGCATTTTGGGATTCCCTTACGTCGATCCGTAAAACTTTATCCTTCGGCGAGAAGTCTCAGGTCCACCGCCGAAAACGGCAAAAGACCGTTTGATCGAGAGCCCCTGGACGCGCTATGCACAGGCTTTGACGATGGGCGCCGCGCATATGAAGGCGCCAGGAAAGACCATGGCACGACGCATAGCGATTGACAGCGCGCCGCAGGAGGCGATCACGGCAGCGGTGGATGTGCTGCGCCGCGGCCTGCCGGTGGCGATCCCGACCGAAACGGTCTACGGGCTGGCGGCGGATGCCACCAATCCCACGGCGATCACCGCGATCTACGAAACCAAGGGCCGCCCGCGCTTCAATCCGCTGATCTGCCACATGGCCGATCTCGCGATGGCCGAGCGGCATGCGATCTTCGATCCCTTGTCGCAACGGCTGGCCGAGCGCTTCTGGCCCGGGCCGCTGACCCTCATTCTGCGCCTGCGCGCCGATAGCGCCATCCATCCGCTGGCAACGGCGGGGCTGGATAGTGTCGGCATCCGCGTGCCGCGCGGTTTCGCCGGCGGTCTCATCAGCGCATTCGGCCGGCCGCTCGCCGCCCCCAGCGCCAACAGCTCGGGCCGCATCAGCCCGACCAGCGCCGACCATGTGGAGGGTGATCTCGGGGGCCGGATCGAACTGATCATCGATGGCGGCGAATGCCCTGTCGGCGTCGAATCCACCATCGTCAAGGTCGAGGATGGCCGCATCCGCCTGCTGCGGCCGGGCGGCATTTCGGTCGAGGCGCTGGAAGCCGCGACCGGCAAGACCGTGATCCGCACGCAAAAAGCCGGGGCGACCATTGAGGCGCCCGGCATGCTGGCTTCCCATTACGCACCGGACCGGCCGATCCGGCTTGGCGCCACCAGCGTTGCCGAAGACGAGGTGTTGATCACCTTTGCCCGGGCGACGGTCGAGGGAGAACATCTTGCCCGGCGGGTGCTAGACTTGAGCCCCAGCGGCAATCTGGCAGAGGCCGCCGCCAATCTCTTTGCCTATATGAAGAAGGCCGATGCCAGCGGCGCGCGCGCCATCGCCGTGGTGCCGATCCCTAATCGCGGCCTTGGCGAGGCGATCAACGACCGGCTGGCGCGGGCCGCAGCCCCTCGGGAATGACAGGTGCCGCGATGGTCGGCATGGTGAGGACAATGGACATGAGCGCAGGCACCTATCCGCAGGATCTGATCGACAGGTTCGTCTCGATCGTTGGCACCGCGAACGCATTGACGGCGGAGGCCGATGTCAGCCCCTATCTCACGGAAGGCCGCGGGCTCTATCACGGTGCCACGCCGCTGGTGGTGAAGCCCGGCTCCACGGCCGAGGTGTCGGCCCTGCTGAAGCTTGCATCTGAGACCGGAACATCTGTCGTGCCCGCCAGCGGCCGCACGGGGCTTGTCGGCGGCCATGTGCCGCGCGATGGCGGGCGCGATATTGTGCTGTCGCTGGAGCGCATGAACCGGGTGCGGGAAGTCGATCCGGTTGCCAATGTCATGGTGGTCGATGGCGGCTGCGTGCTGGCGGATGTGCACAAGGCGGCAGACGCTGTGGAGCGCATGTTCCCGCTGTCGCTCGGCTCTGAAGGCTCCTGCCGCATCGGCGGCAATCTCGCCACCAATGCCGGTGGTACGGCGGTTCTGGCCTATGGCAATATGCGTCAGCTCTGCCTGGGGCTTGAAGTGGTCCTGCCGACAGGCGAAGTCTGGGATGGGCTGCGACGCCTGAAGAAGGACAATAGCGGTTACGACCTGCGCGACCTGTTCATCGGCTCTGAAGGCACGCTCGGTGTCATCACCGGGGCGGTGCTGAAGCTGTTTCCGCGTCCGCTCGGCCACCAGGTGGCCTTTGCCGGGCTGAAATCGACGGAAGACGCGTTGGCCTTGTTCGACAAGGCCTCTACGCTGTGCGGCACGGCGCTGACCGGCTTCGAATTGATGCCGCGCATCGGCATCGAATTCACCACCCGCCATATGCCCGGCGTGCGCGATCCGCTGGACACCGTCCACCCCTGGTATGCGCTGATTGACATCTCCACGTCAGATTCCGCCGAAACGGCTGAAACCATGGTCGCGGCGCTGCTGGAACAGGGTTTCGAGGCCGGATTGATCGAAAATGCCGTGATCGCTTCCTCCGTCGCCCAACAGAAAGCGATCTGGCACATGCGCGAGAGCATGTCGGATGCGCAGAAGCCGGAGGGCGGTTCGATCAAACACGACGTCTCGGTGCCGGTGTCGCGCGTGCCGGCCTTCATGCACGAGGCCGATGCGGCGGTCATGGCCGCGGTGCCGGGTGCCCGCATCTGCGCCTTCGGCCATCTGGGCGACGGCAATATCCACTACAACATCAGCCAGCCCGTCGGCGCCGACAAGGCCGCCTTCATCGCCCGGTGGCGCGAGGTCAATGCCATCGTGCACGCCATCGTCAAGGCCCATGGCGGCTCGATCTCGGCCGAGCATGGGGTGGGTCAGTTGAAGCGCGACGAGTTGATCGCCACCCGGCCCGCCATCGAAACCGAGCTGATGAACCGCATCAAGCAGGCCTTCGACCCCGCAGGCATCCTCAACCCCGGCAAGGTGATCGGCTAAGGGATGGGCAAGGCGGGCGACCAAGGCGCTGGCAAACACCCAGATCGGCTGGCGAGCAGCAGAGCCGCCGGAACAGCCGATGAGCAGGCCGTCAGCGGGGCGGCAAGGCCGACCGCCAAGCCAACGCGTGTCACCCTGCGCATCGACCTCACCAACGGCGCCCGGCTCGGTCCCGGCAAGGCGCAGCTTCTGGCCGGCATTGCCGAACACGGCTCGATCCGCGCGGCGGGTGCGGGGCTTGGCATGTCCTACCGCCGGGCGTGGCTGCTGGCCGACGAGATCAACCGCATGTTCCGCGAACCCTCGATTTTCACCCGCCACGGCGGCAAAAGCGGCGGCGGGGCGGGCTTGACCGACTTTGGGGAGACGTTGCTGGCGCGCTGCCGCAAGATGGAGGCGGAGAGCCTGAAGGCGGTAAGCGCGGATCTTGAGTGGCTGGAAGCGGCCGCAGCGGCGGATTTCAGCGGGGAGGGGGCAGTGGCGGAGGAGTAGGGTGGGGCTAGAAACCTTCTATATCCCGCAGCGTCGTGCTCGGTATACCCCCCTCTGGCTTGCCAGCCATCTCCCCCTCAAGGGGGGAGATCGGCAGAACGGCCGGCCGTTCGCCTCCTAGTGGCTGTCGAGGACCTACGCTTCGAAGCGAGCGGGTACGACGAGTCGATCTCCCGCCTTGAGGGGGAGATGCCCGGCAGGGCAGAGGGGGGTATGCCGAGTACTGCCCCCATTATCTTCCGGTAGAAGCAGCCCAGTCCGGCGCGCCCTACCGCACCCCACCAATCAACCCACCCCACTCCTTCAACACCGCGTCCCGCGCCCGCAGTCCGCCCGAAACCGTTTCCCGCTTCTCATCCTGATCAAGCCGCGCGAAGACATAGCGCCTGCCGTCTTTTTCTGCCCAACCGACGAACCAGCCCCAGCCGGCGGCGCGGTCGAGATTGCCGTCTGCCTTGCGCGGAAAGGCGGAGCCGGTCTTGCCCTGCAGCACCCAGCCACCGCCGGCATCGAAGCGTTCCACCACCGCGCGGGTCTTCTCCACCGCGTCTGGCTTCACCGGCAGTTCGCCATTCACCAACCGGCGCAGGAAGGCCACCTGCTCCACAGGCGAGATCTTCAGCGACGAGCTGATCCAGGAGCGCTCCAGTCCGTTGTTCTTGCCCGGATCGCCGGAAAAATCGGCATTGCCGTAGCCGAACCCCTTGCCGTAGCGCGTCAGACCATCAGCGCCCAGATCGCGGGCAATATGCTGCGAATACCAGACGACCGAATATTTGAGCCAGCGCTCAGGATCGGTCGGCTGCCGCCATTCCTCCCCACCCCAGTTGGCATAGCCCTTTTTGAAGGGCAGGCGAGGGGCATGCGCATCCTTCAGCACCCCAGCATCAAAACCCATCACCGCAAGCGGGATCTTGAACGTCGAGGCCGGCGTCACGCGCGTCGCGCAATCGCCATGTTCCAGCACAGGCCGACCGTCCGTGGCATCGGCGATGATCGTGCAGATGGTGCGGGCCTGGACGGTGGAGGCGGTGAAGCAAGCGATGACAGTCAGAAGGAGTCCGGCTGAGAGGTGTTCATTAAGCATTGCTTTTGCAACTCCATCAGTTTTTGATTTTCCGCGGGGTCAGATGACTGGGGAAACGTACAAAACTGAGACGGAACTCCTCGATCCAGCGATGCCGCTTTACCAGCGACGGAGTCCTTGGGGGACTTCCTTCACAGTGAAGCGATAATTGACACCTTTAACAGAAACTATGCCGTCGCCACTCCGTCCTTCCACAGCAGCGCCATGAGACCATGGCTGCCATCATTGCAGATGACCTTCCCCGGGCGGTATTCTTTATCGCGCTGATCGACAACAGCCTTGCAGATCAGGCCATCGCTCGACGTCAAGGTGAGCCAAACGTTAAACTCCCGCACTCCCAATACGCTAATCGACTGCTTCCCGTTGGATGCAGAGCCCTCAAGCAGCAGGGGCGCAATAAATCGGCTGCAACCTCCGAGGAAGAACACCAACATAAGGGAGATGGCTGCCAAGCGCATGCAGAGCAATCCTTTAAAAGAGGAATGTCTCAACCTGAAATTACATTTGTGGCTATTTTCCGCAACGCAAGCCCTGTTGGCGAGGCATCTCAAGATCTGAGGTGACGATGCAACACACTATCCGCCCCCACCGACAGCGCCTTGAACAGCAGCACCACCTCCCGGCCTTGCGCCAGCCCCAGCATCTCGGCCGAGCGGCGGGTGACTTCGGCGGTAAGGAGATCGCCGGCGCAATCAACGTGGAGCATGGTGCCGGCGCCGGTTTGCTCCATCAAGACGACCTTGCCGCTGAGGCGGTTGAGGGTCGAGACGGCGCCGACGGGTTCGGTGGCGACGATGATATCGCCTGAGGGTACGAAGACGCGGATCTCGGCCCCAACAGGCAGGTCCTGATGGCGCAGATATACCTGGCCGGCGCGGCACGCAGCCATCGTCAACCCATCCGCCTTGTTCTGCCCGGTCACGCGGGCATGCAAAAAGCTGCCGGCGCGGTTCAGGCCGTCGATGGCCGGCAGGCTCTGCAGCAGCGCGTCGGGCGCGCCGAGCGCCTCCACCTTTCCGCCCTGCACCGAGATCACCCGCGTCGCGAGCCGCGACACTTCCTCGATGGAATGGCTGACATAGAGGATCGGCACATCGGCCTCGTCGCGAATGCGCTCGATATAGGGCAGGATGGCGGACTTGAGGCTATTGTCGAGCGCCGACAGCGGCTCGTCCATTAATAGCAGTCGCGGGCTTGCCAGAAGTGCCCGACCGAGCGCCACGCGCTGCTTTTCCCCGCCGGAGAGTTTTGCCGGTCGGCGATCGAGCAGGGGGCCAAGGCCGAGCAGGTCGACCACGCGGGTAAAGCTGTCGGGCTTTTCGCCGCGCGGGGCAAAGCGCTGGCCATAGCGCAGATTGCCGGCCACGCTCATATGCGGAAACAGCCGGCCGTCCTGAAACACATAGCCGATGCGCCGGCGGTGCGGCGGCACGAACACGCCACCATCGACAGTGGCCCAGACCTCGCCATCGAACAGGATGCTGCCCCGGTCAGGGCGGATAAGCCCCGCCACGAGATTGATCAGCGTCGTCTTGCCTGACCCCGAGGGACCGAACAGCGCAGTCAAGCCCGGCCCGATATCGAGATCGGCGCGCAGTTCGAAGCTCGGCAGATCATGGGCGATGTCGAGGCTGAGGCTCATGCGGCAAGCATCCGTGCAGATAGACGGCGTGAAATCAGTTCGGACGCGATCAGCGCCCCGAGCGAGATGACAATGGAAATCACCGTCAGCCTGAAAGCGCCGGCCTCGCCGCCGGGCACCTGGGTATAGGTATAGATCGCCGCGGCCAGCGTCTGGGTCTCACCGGGGATGTTGGAGACGAAGGTGATGGTCGCGCCAAACTCGCCCATGGCCTTGGCAAAGGCCAGCACCATGCCGGCGGCAATGCCCGGCAGGATCAGCGGCAGGGTCACGGTGAGGAAGGTCCAGAGAGGATTGGCGCCCAGCGTCGAGGCGGCGGCCTCAAGGCCGCGATCGACACCATCAAGCGACAGCCTGATAGCGCGCACCATCAGCGGAAAGCCCATGACGGCAGCTGCCAGCGCCGCCCCGGTCCAGCGGAACGAGAAGACGATGCCGAACCATTCGTCGAGAAAGCTGCCGACCGCCCCGCGCCGGCCGAAGGTCAAAAGCAGCAGGTAGCCGGTCACAACGGGCGGCATGATCAGCGGCAGATGCACGAAACCGTCCAGCAGCGCCTTGCCGGGAAAACGCCCGCGCGACAAGAGATAGGCGACCGCCACGGCCAGCGGCAGCGAACAGAGAACGGCCACGCTGGCGACCTTGAGGGTCAGCAGCATGGCCGTCATTTCTTCATCGGACAGGCCCAAGGCGTTGCGGCCTCAGTTGGTGGCGGCAAGCGGCGTGAAGCCGGCGGCCTTGAAAATCTCGACCGCCTTCGGCCCGCTCAGGAAGGCCAGGAACTCCTTCGCTTCCGCGCTCTTGGATTCCTTCAGCACGGCGCCGGGATAGACGATCGGCGGATGGCTGGATTCGGGGAACCGGTCTAGGATTTTCACCGAGGGATCGGCCTTGGCATCGGTCTCGTAGACGATCCCCAGCGGCGCCTCGGCGCGGGAAACCAAGAGCAGCGCCGCCCGCACATTTTCCGCCTGCGCCACCTTGTCCTTCACCTTGTCCCAGACCCCGAGGCTGGTCAGCGCCGCCTTGCCATAGACGCCTGCCGGCACGGCATCGGTATTGGCCATGGCAAGCTTTTCATTGCCCAGCACATCGACCAGCGCAAAACCGTCGGCGATCTTGAGTTCCGTGGTGCTGTCCTTCGGCGCAATCAGCACGATGGAATTGCCCAGCAGGTTGACGCGCGTGCCGTCTGCCAGCAGCCCGGCCTTCTCGATGTAATCCATCCATTGCAGGTCGGCGGAAAGGAAGATGTCCGCCGGCGCGCCCTGCTCGATCTGCTTGGCCAGTGCCGAACTGCCGGCAAAGGAGAGCGTAACCTCGCCATGGCCAGCGGCCTTCCATTCCCCGGCAATCGAGCCCAGCACGTCCTTCAGGCTCGCGGCGGCAAACACCGTCAGGTTTTCGGCAGCCGCCGGCAGGGGCGCCAGCGCAAGGGCACCGAGGATCAGCGCGTGGCGGGCAAAGTGTTTGATGGCGTGGAAATTCACAACGGCCTCCCGAAATCGATATATCTCAACGGATATATCGATAGACCAAAAAAAACGGCCCGGCAAGTTCCGCCGGGCCGCAATCTCGGAGTTTGGGCGCGCCCGTCAGCCGCCGGCCCGCAGCTGCGAAATCGACAGCATCAGGTCGGCGCTGATGCCGACGCTGCCGCTTCCTGACAGCACGGACAGGGCGGGTGAAACGCTGGTGTCGTTGGCCAGGTCATACATGATGGTGAAGCGGCGGATGAGCTTCTCCAGCTTGTCGGGATCGGCGAGGTCGGCCAGCGTCAGGTTCTTCTCGACAATCTTGGCCTGCATGTCGATGTCCATGTTGCTGAGTTCCTGCGGCAGGCTATAGGTCGTGCGGAAGAACTCGAGCAGGGCGGTATCGCCGAGGATGTCATAGGCCGAGGTGATGCCCGATGCCATGCGCTCGAAGTAGAGCGCCAGGCGCACACCGGCATTGGCCTCGCCTTCGTTGGTTTCCAGCGTCTGGCGCAGGAACAGGTCCATGGTTTCCTTGATCTCGCCATTGGACTGGATGCCCTCGGTGGAGGCCCGCACCACCTTGCCGCTGGCATCGAAGTTGAACGAGGCGGCGATCTGCGCAAACCGCGTATCCTTCTCCGTATTGGCGAAGCTCTCTTGGTTGGACAGATCCGAGATGAAGATCTGCTTCATGTAGTCGTCGGTGACGGTGGCGGGATCGATACCACGGGCGACCAGCACGAAGTCCACCAGCCGCCGATCCTTCAGGAACTCGTCCCTGGTCTTCAGCGTCGCGATCTTGTCCTGGTAGTATTCCGATTCTGTCTCGGCCTTCTTCTTGGCGGCGGTCTTTTCCTCGTCCTTGAGGAATCGGGTCTTTTGCACGATGTAGTCGGCGGCAAAGTCCTTCAGCGTCGCCTCGTCCTGTGCCATCGCCGGCCAGCTCAGGTCACCATTGCTGTCGAAGTTGAACAGCCTGGCGAATTCGATATAGCGATCGTCTTTCTGCCGGTTGGCAAAGCTCTTGGGATCGTCGAGATTGCTCTTCAGCACGTTTTTCATGGTGAGCTTGGAGACCTCGTCCGGGTCCAGTCCCACGGCCTTCATCGCAAATTCATAGACGCTCTTGTTCGCCAGCAGTTCATCGATCGTCGTGATCTTGCTGCCTTCCGAATTGAACGCCTTCATCGCGCTCTTATAGGCCGCGATCGCCTTTTCGTCTGCTTCGTCGGCCTTGTCATTGTAGCCGGTGAAGTATCCGCCCGATGTCGCCGCGATCTGCTCGGCGGTCTGCGCCGGCGTTCCCGAGGGCAGGTTGCCATCGGCATCGAAGTTGAACGCGCGGGCGAAGGCGACCAGGTTCGGATAGTAGGCACGGCCCTTGTATTGTGTGTTGAGATAGCTGGCCGGATCATCCGGATCGCTGGTCAGCGCGAATTCCAGCGTCGAACTGACGATCGCGCCGCTGGTCAGGCCGAAGGCGGCCTTCACATATTCGACCATGCGGGCATCGGCCAGAAGCTCCGATACCTTGGTGATCGTGCCGATCTTGGACTTATAGTATTCGTCGTTCAGCAGGGCGCCGGCGCGTGTAGTGCGTTCCTGGCGGAACACAAAGTCCGTCGTGATGGAAGCCAGGTTGGACGCGGTCATCGGCCCGCTTGCCGGCACGCTGCCATCGCCGTTGAAATCGAAGGCGGCAACGATCTGCTCGTATTTGGCGGCGGCTGCCAGATAATTGGCGGCCTTGCCGTCCGTCGCCGTGATCGAGGCCTTCAGCGCATCCGTTTCAGCGCCAACAGGCGGCAGTATCGCGTTGTAGCCGTCGATCAGCGCCTGCTTTTCGTTCATATGGGCGGTGATATCGGCCAGGTCGAGCGGCTGGAGCGTGCCGGTGGCGGTGGTGATGTCCGCCTTCAGCGTGTCGATCTGCGCCTGGATGGCAACCACATCGGCGCCCACTGCGGTCTTGGAGGCCTCCAGTGTGGCGACCTCGCTCCACTTGGTGGCAATCGAGTTGCGCGTGGTCCGGTCGGCCGTCCAGGTGGTAACATTGGCCTGCATTGCATCGATCTGCGCCTGGAGGGCTGTGACGTCGGCGCCCGGTTCGGACTTCTGCTCCGTCAGCTTGGCGATCTCGGCCGTCCAATGGGAAATTTTGCTGGTCACGACGCTGGTGAAGCTATCTTCGATCTGCCGGTTCAGCGCGTCGATCTCGCCTTGCAGCTTGACGGTATCGGCGCCGGGCGCTGTCATTTCCGTCTGCTTGGTGGCAATGCTGGCGCGGGCGGTGACAATGCTGTCATAGGTGGTCTGCAGGTTCGCCTTGGCGGTGATTGCGGCAGCGCGGTTGTTGATCGCGTTCAGCGTCGGCGTATTGCCCTGGATCACGGCCGTGGCGTCGATGACCTTCGGCAGGATCTCGGTGTTGAAATAGCTGGTGGGGTCGGAAAGATTGCTGGTCAGCAGGCCGCGGATCAGCGTGCGGTCATAGGTCTTCTCGTCGATCTGGAAGGCGGTGAAGAAGTAGTTGCGCAGCCGCGGATCGGCCAGGAACTGGTCCGCGCTCGTCACCTTGGTCATCATAGCCTTGTAATAGGCGGTATCCTGGCTGATCGTCTCGTCCAGGTCTTCGATACGGGCCGTGTAGAGCCCGATCAACTCGTCCGTCTGGGCTTCGGTCTGCGGGATCTTGGTGGCCGAGGTGAAGGTAAAGGCGGCGGCGAAGTTGCGGTAGCGCTCGTCCGTCAGCTTGTTGGCATAGCTGTTCTCGTCGGTCAGATCGCTTTCCAGCACCTTCTTCATGAAGGCCTTGGCATAGATCATGTCCTCAAGGCCATGGGCCTTCATCGCATAGGAATAGAGCCGGTAGTCGTCGAGAAAGTCGTCGAGATCCGTGACCTTCTTGATGTTTTCCTCGTAATATTCCGCTTCCCGCTTGACCTGCACCGTCGAGGCAATGCGCGTCGTGGCCTGCTTGATGTCCCGCGTCACCAGGTCATAGCTCAGATAGGTCGATACCATTTTTCTACCCCGCACAGGTTGCCGATTACAGGGCCTCCATAGCGCGCGAGCCTTGTCCGTGGCTTTTACCTGTGGCGCGCCGGCACAGATCGGCGGGCATGCATTCACCAAAACGCAACCCTGTCGGGCGCCAATTCGCTAACCATTTGCCCACGCAAAGTTTTTTTAACCGCGATTTTTAAGCTCCGGCGAAGGGGGCGCGGGTATCTTGAGCCTCAGAGGACGCAAAGTCCCGAGGAGAAGACCGGAAAACGGCTCTCAGGTAAAACAAGGGTAGCAGACTTATGACGAACATGGTTTTGAAGCCGACATGGGCCGGATCGACATTGCGACTGGACCCCGCGCGCTTTCCCCAGCAGGTCACCTACGCATTGCGTGAGACCAATGGCGATGTGACGATAACCATCGACGAACGTGGCGCCGTCCTGCGCAAGATCCTCCCCTCCAGCGGTCTTCCGCTGTCCTTTGCCCTTCCGGCCCGCGCCTTCAAGGGCGTTGCCGCACGCGCCATTGACCACGGTGATGGCGAAGTGACGGTGACGCTTGAGCTGCATCACGAGGATCCGGACCTCTGCATCCCGCTCTTGGTTGCCCATGACCTCTGCGACATCGCCGCGGATTGGCGCGGCTGGTCGGATGCCTATGGCATTCCCATGCTGATGGTCGAAGCCGACGGCATCGCCCGGCCTTTGGAGGATCATATTGGCGACGTTCGTGTCCGCAAGTCGCAGCCCCGGCGCCGCCATTCCTATTTCGCCGCCCGCCGCCCGCGCTTTCTGGTGCGCCGCACCACCGGCAGCCTCGGCGTAACCATGAAGATTTCCGGCAAGGAAATCATCGCACGTAGCTAAACGGCACACCGCGCTCCAAAAAGACACAGGCAGAAGGCCCGGTGCGCATGCACCGGGCCTTCTGTTTTATGACAAGGTTTCTGCCAGACCCTTTTCAGCCGTCATTCCGGCGAAGGCCGGAATCCAGCCACGGCGCGTCTGCGCCGTGAAAAGAGTCATTCGCAATCAAGGACTTGATTGCGCTGGATCCCGGCTCGGAGGCCGGGATGACGGCGAGGTTTTCGGTCAAAACCAACGTCGAAAGATCTGGAGTGACAGTTTGTCAGCAAGCTGAAGGCCCGGCGCGCGAGCACCGAGCCTTCATTGTTGTCAGGCGTCACACCGTATTACGGCTCAGCCGATCATGGCGTTGTCGTTGCGCTTGACGGCGACAACCGTCGAACGCGGCAGCTTGCCTTCGCCGTCCGGGAAGGGGGCATCGGGGTGCTGGATGCCGACGAAATGCGTGCGCTTGTCGGCCGACCAGGTCTGGCCGGTGACTTCCGCACCCTTGGGCGCGGTCAGGAAGCGCTCGATACGGCCGGTGGCCGGATCGCCTGCCAGCATCTGGTTGTTGCCCTGACCGAGGAAATTGCCCTCATTGGTGTCCTCGCCATCGGTCTGGATCCACAGAAGGCCGGTGGAATCGAACATCATGCCGTCGGGCGAGTTGAACATATTGCCTTCGTTGATGTTCGCCGAACCGGCATAGGCGTCCTTGTGTACGGTCGGGTTGCCGGCCATGACGAACAGGTCCCAGGTGAACTTGCCGTCGGCATGGTCGTCATTGGCAGGATACCAGCGCACGATCTGGCCGTATTCATTGCCGGCACGCGGGTTGACGGCATTGACATCCATCACGTCGCCGCCGGCATTCGTCCGCATCTTGCCGTCCTTCGTGACGGCGCGGTTCGAATTGTTGGTGAGCGCGCAATAGGCTTCGATGGCGATCGGGTTGATCGCCACCCATTCCGGACGGTCCATGGTGGTTGCGCCGACCTTGGACGCGGCCTGGCGGGTGAAGACGCAGATCTCGTCCATCTTCATGCCCGTGCTTGCCTCCGTCAGCGCCAGCCATTCGCCATTGCCGTCGTCGGAGAACTTGGCGACGTAGAGCGTGCCCTCGTCGAGCAGCCTGGACGTGTCGCCGCCCGGAACGTAGATGCCGTTGGAGACATATTTGTAGAGGAACTCGCCACGCTCGTCGTCGCCCATATAGACAACCACGCGACCATCGCGGGCGATAACCACGGCGGCATTTTCATGCTTGATGCGGCCAAGTGCGGTGCGCTTGATTGGCGTCGAGGAGGCATCCGACGGATCGATTTCGACGACATATCCGGCACGGCGCGGCTCGTTGGGGTTCTTGGAAACGTCGAAGCGCTCGTCGAACTTTTCATAGCCATAGCGCGTCTCGGCGACGATGCCGTAGCGCTTGTAGTCGGCAGGCATCTTGAACTCGGCATTGGTCGAGCCGAAGTAGCCGTTGAAGTTTTCCTCGCAGGTCAGATACGTGCCCCACGGCGTCTTGCCGGCGCCGCAATTGTTGAAGGTCCCGAGACAGTCGACACCATTGGGATCGGCGGCCGTCTTGACGAGGTCGGAACCGGCGGCGGGACCGGAAAGCTTCATCGGCGTGTTGTGGTGGATACGGCGGTTCAGCGGGCTGTCGATCACGATCTCCCAACCGTCTGCGCCTTCGGCCACTTCCATGACCGTCACGCCCTGCATGTGCTGCAGGATCTTCACGTCATCCAGGGATTGCGGCATGCCCTTGGGCGCATGCGGCAGATTGGTTTCATTGTTCACATATTCGTGGTTCACGGCGATCACCTGGCGGTCGCCGATGACGAACAATTCCATGCCGTCGGTGTTTTCGCCGAAGACCTTGTCGGAATTTTCGACCGATACGCCCTTGACCGGGTCGAGATCCGGCACGCCTGGGAACAGCGGCTGGCCCCATTTGGCAAGCGGTTTCCAGCTATAGCCTTCCGGCACATGGATGGTGTTGTCGGTCGCAATCGGGATCGGCTTGAACGAGAAGCGCGACGCGGCTTCCTGCGCCTGGGCCGAGGTCGAACTCATGAGGTTGCCGAGCGTGCCCATGGCGGCGGCGGCCGAACCGAAGGCCAGCAGGCCGCCGAGAAAGCCACGGCGGGAAACGGCGCTTTCGACCACGCGGTCGAAATCGGTAACTTCCGGCGGCGGGTTCTGCAGCTCGTCCCACTCGTCCGCAGACAGGCGGCTTGTGTCGATATTGGTCATGGTTTCTCTCCACCGTTGATATCAAGGGAACATTCCGGAAATTGAATATTGGAATGCCTCGAAATCGACGGTAAGGCCCTTAAATCACACGTCTATGACAGTCGCCGGTCAACGCCAACCTTGTCCCCACGAGCCGGACCGGCGAAAGAAAAAAGTTTGACGTTTACGTAAAAATCAATTAGCCAGAATTGGCCTTGATCCGTTGCCGGGGTGGCGGCTTCGGATGGTGCAGCGCCTGAGGAGGAACAGCCATGTACACCGCGCCCGTTGACGAAATCGCCTTCACCCTGAAGCATGTCGCAGGTCTAGGCCCCGCGCTTGACCAGGGCAAGCTTGGTGATCTCAGCGACGATCTCGTCGATGCCATTCTGACAGAAGCCGGCCGATTTGCCACCGATGAAGTGGCGCCGCTTGGCGAAATCGGTGACAAGCAGGGCGCGCGGCTGATCGATGGAAAGGTTCAGGTGCCCGATGGCTGGGCGGATCTCTACCGGCATTGGTCGGAAGGCGGCTGGAACTCGCTGACGGCGTCGGAGGAATTTGGCGGGCAGGGCCTGCCGCATATGCTCAACGTCGCCGCGCTCGAAATGTGGAATTCAGGCTCCATGGCCTTCGCCCTCGGTCCGACGCTGACCATGGGTGCGGTCGATGCGCTGGCCGCCCATGGCAGCGACGCGTTGAAGCAGAAATTCCTGCACAAGATGGTCTCGGGCGAATGGATGGCCACCATGAACCTGACAGAACCTCACGCGGGCTCCGATCTCGGCGTCATGAAGAGCCGCGCCGAGCGCCGTGAAGACGGCACCTACAGGATTTTCGGCCAGAAGATCTACATCACCTGGGGTGAGCACGAAGTCACCGACAACATCATCCATCTCGTTCTGGCACGGCTGCCCGACGCGCCGGCAGGCACGCGCGGCATCTCGCTGTTCCTGGTGCCGAAATATCTTGTTGGTGATGACGGCACGATCGGCGCCCGCAACGATCTGCATTGCCATTCCCTTGAGCACAAGCTCGGCATCCACGGCTCGCCCACCTGCACCATGATCTATGGTGACGGCAAGTTTGGCTCGGAGCCCGGCGCCATCGGCTATCTGATCGGTGAGGAAAACAAGGGCCTCGCCTGCATGTTCACCATGATGAACAATGCCCGCCTGGCCGTCGGCATGCAGGGCGTCGCCATCTGCGAGGCGGCCACCCAGAAGGCGATCCAATATGCAAAGGACCGCACCCAGGGCAAGGCGCCGGGCTGGACCGGGCAGGGCATGTCGCCGATCATCGAGCATCCTGACGTGGCGCGCACGCTGGTCACGATGAAGGCGCTGACGCAAGGGTCCCGCGCCATCTGCTACACCTGCGCCCATGCCACCGACATGGCACATCACGCCGACGGCCCGGACGCCGCCCATTGGGCGGAGCGCGCCGCGCTGCTCACCCCGATCGCCAAGAGCTTTGCCACCGATGCCGGCGTCGAGGTCGCGTCGCTGGGCATTCAGGTTCATGGCGGCATGGGCTTCATCGAGGAAACCGGCGCCGCCCGCTATCTGCGCGATGCCCGCATTGCCCCGATCTATGAGGGCACCAATGGCATCCAGGCCATCGACCTCGTCACCCGCAAGCTGCCGCTGTCAGAGGGTCGGCACGTCAAGGGCTTTATCGCCGAACTGATGGATATCACAGCCTCCGTCAAGGTCTCCAATCGCCCCGGCTTCGGCGAGACGGCGGACCGGCTGGCGGCAAGTCTTGCCGATCTCGAAGAGGCCACCGGCTGGATGCTGGCGCAGCTCGCCGCCGGCAATACCGCCGCCGCGCTGGCTGGCGCCACGCCCTACCAGCGCCTGTTCGGTCTCGTGCTGACCGGCTGCTATCTCGCAAAGGGCGCGCTCGTGGATGAGCCCGGCGTCGAAAATCGCATCGCGCTCTGCCACTTTACCGCCGAAAACCTGATCGCCGAAACCTCGGCACTTAAGGACCGCGTGATCAACGGCGAGGCCAGCCTGACCGCGGCACGGGCGATTTTGGTTTGAGGTCTGCGCGGGCGGTGCGGGTGAAAAAGACCCTCTCTGCCCTGCCGGGCATCTCCCCCACAAGGGGGGAGAAGACCCAGCCGAAACCGCTCGATCCCAGCGTTTGAGGGATAGGTTCGATTAAGCCATCGTTTTTTTGCTGAGGTTAGGTGCTTATTCGGAGGCTCAGCTCGCGATACCAGCCGACGATGTTGAGCTAGTTGAGCGAGCGGCCACCACGAGTCTTCTCCCCCCTTGTGGGGGAGATGCCCGGCAGGGCAGAGAGGGACATAATTCCCATCAAGAGGCAAAGATGCAAACGGGAAAACGACCCATGACCGACCACATCCTGATTGAACGTCCCGAAGCCTATCCCGGCGTGCTGGTGATCCGCTTCAACCGGCCGGAAAAGAAAAATGCCATCACCCAGGCCATGTACCAGCGCATGACGGAAGGCCTGGCACAGGCAGAAGGTGACGCAGCGATCCGCACCATCGCCTTCCTGGGCACCGAAGGCTGTTTCTCCGCCGGCAATGACATGGCCGATTTCCTGGGCTTTGCCATGGCCGGCGCTGTGGGTGAACCGGCCGCCTTCGGCTTCCTGAAGGCGCTGGCCGGCGCCACGAAGCCCGTCGTCTCCGGCGTCGATGGCCTGGCGATCGGTATCGGCACGACCATCCACATGCATTGCGACATGACGATTGCCTCCGATCGCAGCCTGTTCAAGACCCCCTTCGTCGACCTGGCGCTAGTGCCGGAGGCCGGATCCAGCCTGCTCGCCCCTGCCATGATGGGCCACCAGCGGGCCTTCGCCCTGCTCGCCGCCAGCGAAGGTTTTTCTGCCGAGCAGGCGCGGCAAGCGGGACTGATCTGGAAGGTCGTTGCGGCGGCCGAGGTCGAGGCGGAAACCCTCAAACTCGCCGCATCGCTCGCCGCCAAACCGCCGGAAGCGATGCGGATCGCGCGCAATCTCGTGCGCGGCGACCGCAGTGCACTTCTCGCACGCATGGACGAGGAGCTGAAACACTTTGTCGCCCAGCTGAAAAGCGCCGAAGCCATGGCCGCCTTCCAGGCCTTCATGAAGGGGAAAGGCTGATATCGGTAGCTGCTTTGACCCGCGGATGTTTCGGGTTAGGTAGTATTGCCACAGGGCCCAGGGCCTGCCCATCACATCAGGAGAGACGCCACATGCTGAAGATCGTATTGGCCTTGGTTCTGGTGCTGCCGCAGGCGGCCTTTTCGGCCGAGAACCAGTCCCGCTGGCCCGGCGCGATGGAACTGGCACAATCCGGTGATGTGATCATCCGCTCCGGCCAGCAGGGCTCCACGCAGTCGCGGGAGCGGCGCACCCGCTATTACTGCCAGTTGGACAATGGCGGCGGCTGCCCCCAGAGCGCCGGTCGCGTCGGCGAGCGCTGTCGCTGCTCCAACCAGACCGGCGGCGGTCGGCTCATCGCCTATTGATCAAAAACCGTCCTCAAGACAGAGCTGCGGCGGATATTTCTCGAATTCTAATTAAGATAATCTTTATGTTCGGATGTGATAAATCGCTTACGCGGATACACTCGCGTGGGCACCAAGCGCGCCGGCCCGCCAATCGTATCCTTAAGCCTTAAACCAAAAGCGGTCGCAACGACTGTCTTCCATGAGCTTGTGGGGTTCAAGCATGGGTGCTCGTGCTAATCTGATGACTAAGATTCTGGTGGTAGCCTCGCTCGTTGTGGTGGCGGCACTCTCCGGTTTTTCCATTTATATCGACAGCCTGCAACGCAAGGCCACGAGCGCAGCCGTGAAGAGCGAAATCGACAGCTCCGGTCTTCAGGCATCCCAGAGCATAGCCAACTGGCTCGGTGCTCGCGTCATGCTGACGGAACTGGCCGGTAACGCGGCTGCCAAGGCCCCAGACGCGGCCGCCATATCGGCGGCTTTCGACAACCCTGTACTGATCCGTGAGTTCATGTCGACCTATGTCGGTGATGAGCAGGGTGTCTTCACCAGCGTTCCTGTGCAGCCGCTGCCGGAAGGTTATGATCCGCGCAAGCGCCCGTGGTACCAGGATGCTGTCAAAGCGGATAAGCTGGTTCTGACAGATCCTTACGCCGACGCCTCCACCGGAAACCTGATCATCAGCGCCGCAATTCCCGTGAAGAAAGACGGCAAGCTTTACGGCGTCGCCGCCTCCGACTTTTCGTTGAAGTCGCTGGTCGATATGGTCAACTCGGTCGATATGGGCGGTAAAGGATCTGCTTTCCTGGTCAAGCAGGATGGCACGATACTTGTCCACCATGACTCCGCCATGGTCACGAAGACGCTGAAGGACGTGTTCCCTAACGCGACGCCGACCATCGGTGCCGGAATTGCGGAAACGAGCTTTGCTGACAAGCACGTCCTGGTGTCCTTCCTGCCGATCAAGGGCCTGCCGCGCCAGGACTGGTATCTGGGCGTTCAGATTGATCGCGATCTCGCCTATGCGGGCGTCGGCACATTCCGCACCGCTGCCGCCGTTGCCACCATCATCGGCGTGATTGCCATGATTGCCATCCTTGCAGCGCTGCTGTCCCGACTTGTCGTGGCGCCCGTCACGCAGATGACCGGCGTGATGGGCAAGCTCGCCAGGGGAGACGTGTCTGCCGAGATCCCCGGTACAGCGCGCACGGATGAGATCGGAGAAATGGCGGCGGCGGTTGCGGTTTTCCGTGACAATATCATCGAACGCGGCCGGCTCGCCCGGGAGGCCGACGAGAATCGTTCCCTGTCGGAGCAGGAGCGTCGCGAGCGCGAAGCTCTGAAAGCGGCTGAGGCTGAACAGGTCGCTTTTGCGATCCACGCACTCGCCGATGGCCTTCAGCGCTTGTCTGATGGCGACCTGTTGCAGCAGATTTCCACCCCGTTTTCAGGCGATCTCGATCGTCTTCGCATCGACTTTAACAACTCCGTTGCCAAACTTCACGACGCCTTGGCCACTATTGGACGCAACGCCAAGGCCATAGATGGCGGCGCTGCGGAGATCCGGTCATCCGCTGATAATCTTGCTCGCCGTACGGAGCAGCAGGCGGCATCCGTCGAGCAGACCGCCGCGGCTCTGGAAGAGATCACGACGACTGTGAAGGATAGTGCGCGTCGTGCGGAAGAAGTGGGTCAGCTGGTGTCCAGAGCGCGCGGTGGCGCCGAAGATTCCGGCGATATCGTTCAGCGTGCGGTCGGTGCCATGCAGGGCATCGAAAGCTCCGCAGCCGAAATCTCCAGCATCATTGGCGTGATCGACGAGATCGCGTTCCAGACGAACTTGCTGGCGCTCAATGCCGGCGTCGAAGCAGCCCGCGCGGGTGAGGCAGGCAAGGGATTTGCCGTCGTCGCGCAGGAAGTTCGCGAGCTTGCGCAGCGGTCCGCTCAGGCTGCCAAAGAAATCAAGGGGCTGATCCACAAGTCCGGAGAGCAGGTGCGGGCCGGCGTCGATCTTGTCAATCAGACCGGCAAGGCACTCGCTGTGATCGTTCGCGATGTGCAGGAGATCAACGGGCATGTGAATGCGATCGTCACCGCAAGCCATGAACAATCCACGGGTCTTCAGGAGATCAATACCGCCGTTAACACCATGGATCAGGGCACCCAGCAAAACGCCGCGATGGTTGAAGAGCAAACCGCCGCGAGCCATGGCTTGGCTTCCGAAGCGGCAGCGCTGACGGCGCTGCTGGAGCAATTCCAGATTGACCACCAATCCACCAAGGGAGGCTCCGGCTCAGGACAGCGCCGAGCGGCGTGAGCCTGCCCCTCAAGGGCAGAGTGCTCAGTGCGTGTCAGTCAGCGCTTGACCAGCGTCGCGACCGCTTCGACATGCGGCGACCAGAGAAACTGGTCGATCGGTGTGACACTCTTCAGCTTGTAGCCGCCTGAGATCAGGATGGCGAGATCGCGGGCAAGCGTCAGCGGATTGCAGCTGACGGCGACGATCTTCTTGACGGCGGATTTCGCCAGCTCGTGGCACTGCGCTTCGGCCCCGGCGCGTGGCGGGTCGAAAACGACGGCATCGAAGGTCTTCATCTCCTGCGCCATCAGCGGGCGGCGGAACAGGTCCCGGCGCTCAATGCTAACGGGCTTCAGCCCCTGGGCATGGCGCGCCGCATGGTCCAGAGCCTTGACTGCCTTGTCCTCGAACTCGACGGCATGGACCTGGGCCGATCGCGCCAACCGCAGCGAGAAGCTACCGGAGCCGGCAAACAGGTCCGCCACGCGCTTGGCCTTGCCGATATGGGCCGACGCCAGCGTTGCCATGGCCTCCTCGGCCGCGAGCGTTGCCTGGGTAAAGGCGCCTGGTGGAATGACCACCTTGATGCCGCCGAAATCGAGCAGCGGCTTCTGCGGTTCGATGATGATTTCGCCGTTGAGCGAGACGCGGGCAATGCCGCGCAGCGCCAGCACGGTCTCCGTCACCGCACGCCGCTGCTTGTCCGCCGCCTTCACCCCATCAATCGCTATGTCGAGCCCCGTCAGCGTTTCCAGCACTGTCATGCGGAACGGATCGGCACTGGCGCTGATAGCGCTGCCGATCTGGCGGATGGCCTCAAGCCTCGCAACGATGCCGGGCGAGGCGATGGGACATTCCTCGATCGGCACGATGTGATGGCTTTCGGCCTGATTGAAGCCGAGCAGCAATTCCTTCTCAGTCCGTCGCGCCGCCAGCACCACCCGCCGGCGCTCGCCGGGGCTGGCGGTGACGAGCGGAGCGACATCCGCGTCGATGCCCTTGGATTTAAGCGCCGAAATCACCAGGTTTCGCTTGAAATCGTTGTATAGCGGCGCCGACATATGCTGCAGCGAGCAGCCGCCGCAGGTGCCGCCCTTCCCCTCGGGGCCGAAATGGCGGCAGCGCGGGGTCACCCGCTCCGGCGAGATGGTGCTCATCGACATAATGGTGCCGCGGTCCTTGACGCGCGCGACGGAAACCGTCTCGCCCGGCAGCGCGAAAGGCACATAAAGCGGGCCATCCGCTCCATGCACCAGGCCATCGCCGGCCGCACCGAGACCCTGGATCGTGACAGTGAGCGCGCTCATGCCTCATCCCCCTCGGCATCGTCGTCCGGTTTCACGCCGGCCAGCAGGAATTCCTCGTTGCCGTCGCCGCCGGCGATCGGCGAGGGGATGAGCCCGAGGCTCGTCCAGCCCATTTCTTCCGTCAGCCAGCGCTCCAGTTCGGCGGCCACGGCCGGCGCTGTTTCCGGCTCCTTCAGCAGCCCCGCCTTGCTGATCGCATCGCGCCCAGCCTCGAATTGCGGCTTGACCAGCAGCAGGCAATGAGCGCCCCGCTCGGCCATCTCGAGCGCCGGCGCGATTGCCAGTTTCAGCGAGATGAACGAGACGTCGGAAACGACGAAGTCAAAAGACCTGTCGTCGATATCCTCGGGCTCCAGATAGCGGGCGTTCAGCCCCTCGATATTGGTCACCCGCGGATCGGCGTCCAGCCTCGGATGAAACTGGCCATGTCCGACGTCGATCGAGATGACCGAGGCCGCGCCGCGCTTCAGCAGCACTTCGGTAAATCCGCCTGTCGAGGCGCCGATATCGATGCAGTCGCGACCTTCAGGATCAAGGCCGAAATGGTCGAGGCCCGCCACCAGCTTCAGCGCGGCCCGGGAGACGTAATCCTGTGCGGGATCGTCGATTTCGATGGTCACATTGGCGGGAAAGGTCAGGCTCGGCTTGGTCACCACCCGCCCGTCCACGCGCACGGTGCCACGCTGCACGGCATCGCGCGCCCGCGAGCGGCTGGCAAAAAGATCAAGGGCGACCAGAAGCTGGTCCAGGCGCTGGTTTTCAATGGGATTTGACATGGCCTGTCAATGGCGGTCCAGGCGCTGCGATGCAAGCATTTTGTTGGCCACCGGTCGCGATCACGCGTCTGTGAGGTTGGTTAGTTGTTTAAAATATTAGGCTTTAGGCACTTATTAATCCGAATCGATATTATGCTGATTATTCAAGGGTGCCTTGATTTGTTTCTTCTTTGATCACGGTCGCCCGAAACTGGTTCTGCAGAAATCCCGGAGATATCCTATGAAAAGACCGACGATCAAGACGGCCCTTATCAGCATGGTTGGGTTGTTGACTGCCGCTATTCTCGCCCTATCGGTTATGTCCCTCTCCGGAATGTCCCGGCTTCAAGCCAATACAACTGAGATTGGCGAATACTGGATGCAGCGCATGGTCACCGCCCGCGAGATCAAGGGCAATTTCAATCTCATTCGTCTGGGCTATGCCAAGGAATTGCTAGCGACGACACCAGAGGAAGTGGCGGCTGAAGTCAAATTCATCGCAGACCGGAAGGCCGACATGAACAAGGCCATCGCTGATTATGACGCCGGTGTCCGGACGGAAAAAGGGCGCCAACTCATTGATGCGGTGAAAGCCGAAGCCGGCAAGTATCTGCAGATGGCCGAAGGCATGGTAAAGCTGCAGGCAGAAGGCAATCTCGCCGAGGCCGTTGCTCTTTTCAAGGGTGACATGGCAGCCCAGACCGGCGTAGTGAATGCTAAAGTCGACGAACTCGTCGCCTATGTCATTGAACGCGCCGGTGGCTATGTCACATCCAGCGAAGACACCTATGCCAATATGATCCTGTTGATGATCGGCCTTGGCGCACTTTCCGCCATCATTGCCATCGGCTCGATCCTCTTTGCCATCAAGGGCGTCGCAAACCCGGTCAATCGCATCACCGACGCCATGAAGAACCTGTCGAGCGGCGATACCGCCACCGAGATCCCGTATTCCGGCCGCCAGGATGAAATCGGCGATATGGCGTCGGCCGTTGAGGTCTTCCGCCAGAATGCGATTGCCAACAAGCAGTTGGAAGACGCCGCCGCTGTGGCGCGTGGCGAAACCGAGGCCACCCGCATTGCAAACCAGCGCCGTGTCGAAGAGGAGGCCCAGAAGCTTCGCTTTGCGACGGAAAGCCTTGGAGATGCGTTGCAGCGCCTTGCCTCCGGTGACATTTCCTTCCAGCTGAACGAAGCCTTCGCCGCCGATTACGAGCCGCTGCGCCAGAACTTCAATGCCTCCCTGCAGCAGCTTGCCCAGACCATCGGTTCGGTCCTGAATACGGTCACCAGTATCGACAGCGGCACCCGCGAGATTTCCGATGGCGCCAACGACCTGTCGAAGCGCACCGAGCAGCAGGCCGCCGCCCTGGAAGAAACGGCCGCAGCCCTGGACGAGATCACCGTCAACGTCCGCAACTCCTCGCAGCGCACCGAAGAAGCCCGCAGCGTCGCGGTGCTCGCCAACCAGAATGCCGCCAAGTCTGCACAGGTCGTGTCGCAAGCCGTCGATGCGATGAAGCGCATCGAGGATAGCTCGCAGCAGATCTCCAACATCATCGGCGTGATCGACGAGATCGCCTTCCAGACCAACCTCTTGGCGCTGAACGCCGGTGTCGAGGCAGCGCGTGCTGGTGAAGCCGGCAAGGGCTTTGCGGTCGTCGCCCAGGAAGTGCGCGAACTGGCCCAGCGCTCCGCCCAGGCGGCCAAGGAGATCAAGGCGCTGATCACGGCCTCGAGCACGCAGGTCAGTTCCGGCGTGTCGCTGGTCGGCGAGACCGGCACGGCGCTGAAGGCGATCGGCGACTATGTCGTGCAGATCAACGGGCTGATGGATGCGATTGCGGTCTCGGCCCGCGAGCAGTCGACGGGCCTGGCAGAGGTCAACACGGCGGTCAACCAGATGGACCAGACGACGCAGCAGAATGCGGCGATGGTGGAGCAGTCCACCGCGGCCTCGGCTGCCCTTGCCTCGGAAGCGGCGCGCCTGCGCGAATTGGTGGGCCAGTTCCGTCTGCCGGGCGGTCATGCCCAGCCAGCCCTCGCGGCGTCACGCCCGGCCTCGCGCCCGCAGGCCAGCCAACCTGCCCGCCGCCCCATGCCGGCGGTCGCCGGAAACACCGCGCTGAAGGAGGAATGGTCGGAGTTCTAAAGCCCCGACTGCTCCCCACAGGACAATTGACCGAGGCCGCGTATCCACAGATTCGCGGCCTCTCTGTTGTGCTGGAAAGGCCCTGATATGGCCATGCCACCAGATTGACTCATCCCGGGAATGGCCTCTAATTCCGCAAAGGCTCGAAGCGGGTGATTGAAGGGGGATATCGGCGATGAGAAAGTCTGTCTTGGCGTTGTTGGCAGCGCAGCTTTTCGCAATGCCAGTCTGGGCAAACGATACGACGGCGGTTCTCGATGCCGGCGGGTTGGTCTTCACCCGCCAGGAAAACATCGCCATGGAAAGCGAGGACCTGTTCATCTCCGAAAAGGAGGTCCGCGTCGACTATGTGTTCCGCAACGAAGCGGAGACCGACCTCGAAACGGTCGTTGCCTTTCCCATGCCAGAGATCGGCGGCAGCATGGAATTCATGGGCGGCATGGATGACACAGAAAGCGACAACTTCATGGGCTTCACGGTGTCCCAGGACGGCAAGCCGATCGAGCCCAAGCTGCAGCAGCGCGCGACCGTCAGCGGCATCGACGTGACCGACGACATCGTCGCGGCCGGCGTATCCCTGATGCCGGTCAGCCAGAAGGCGATCACCCAGATCGCCAACCTGCCCGAGGCGGTGCAGAAGGACTGGGAGACCCGCGGCATCATTGTCAACGCCGCCTATAGTTCGGAAGGCGCCCCGGTGAAGCCGGAATATTATCCGCTCTGGACGCTGAAGTCGGTCTTCTGGTGGAAGACGACGTTTCCGGGCGACTCCAAGGTTTCCGTCAGCCATCGCTACCGCCCGAGCGTGGGTGGCACCGTGGCCATGGTCTTCATCCAGGATGGTAAGCCGACCGATTTCTATAATGAATACAAGGAACGCTACTGCATCGACGATGCCTTCATGAAGACGGCGGCAAAGCTGGAGAAGGAGCAGAACCCGGATGCCGGCAAATATTATTTCGAGCGCTGGCTCTCCTACATCCTGACGACGGGTGCCAACTGGTCGGGACCGATCGAGAAGTTCAAGCTGACCGTCGATAAGGGCAGCCCCAACCATTATATCAGCTTCTGCGGCCAGAACGTGAAGAAGGTCGGCCCCACCACCTTCGAAATGACGGCGACCGATTTTTATCCGGAAAAGGACCTGCATATCCTGCTGGTGGTGCCGACCGACCTGAATTGATTCCGCCAAGCTAATATTTTAGTTTACGCAAACGTTTCGTTAGTCACGTCGTGGCAATGTGCGGCGGATTGCCGGACACGCCTCTCTTGACCGGTGCGCCATGACGGCAGCGCCCCGGGCCGAACCGCATCATGTTCCTCCTCCTATCCGCGCGCGGGCATCTGCGCGTGCGCGGTCGCTTGTCCTCCCAAAGCGAGAAAGTAAGGCGACATGTCTCTCAAGAACGTCTCCCTGAGCCACAAACTCATCCTCACCTTCTGTGCCATCATGGCCGGCTGCTTCGTGGCATCCGCCGTTGTGTTCTGGCAGGCCTACAACGCCAAGCAGGCGGCCCTTGCTCAGCAGCAACAGGAAAAGATCCTGATCCTTTCGGATAACGCCCTGGAATCCATGCTCGAGCAGGCGGTCAACCAGCGCGGCTTCCTGCTGTTTCGCAGCGACAGCACCTACAAGGACGTCTTCGCCCACCGCGAAAAAATGCTGAACTACATCGCCGAGGCAAGGCAGGTCGCCGCTGGCGACGCCACGCTGATCGCCGCGCTCGATGCGATGAAGAACGCTGCCGATGTATTCCACAAAGAGTTGACCGAGCCGCAGCTCGCCGCCCGCAAGACGACGGAAGCCCCGATTTCCGAGATCATCGAGATCGGCCGCAACGCCTCGAAGGGCCAGCTTGACGCCTTCCGCGAGGCGGCCGCCAAGATCAAGGCCTATGTCGCCGAAAAGTCGGCCCAGAACCACCGGGCGCAGGAAAGTGCCCATGCCAATCTGGAACTGGCATTGTTGCTGGGTGGCGCTGTCGCGGGCGGTGTTGCCGTTGTGTTGATCTGGCTGCTGTCGCGGTCGATCGTCACGCCGATCGTCGGCATGACCGACGCCATGTCACGCCTCGCCGATGGCCAGCACGATATCGACGTTCCCGCGCAGGATCGTGGCGACGAAGTGGGCCGCATGGCAAAGGCCGTCATGGTGTTCAAGGATGCCGCCGTCGAGAAGCTGCGCCTTTCGGGCGAAACCGATGCCATGCGCCGCAAGTCGGAGGAGGACCGACGCGCATCGGAAGCGGAGAAGGCCCGCGAAGCCGAGGAGGTATCGTTTGCCGTGCAGGAACTGGCAGCCGGCCTGGCCGCGCTCGCCGATGGCAATGTCGGCGTGCGCATCGACAGGGGCTTTGCGCCGCAGCTCGACGCGCTGCGCGTCAACTTTAACAACTCGCTGGAAAAGCTGGAACAGGCACTCAAGACCGTGGGCGACAATGCCGCGGCCATCAATGCCGGCGCCGCGGAAATCCGCGCTTCGGCCGACGATCTCGCCAAGCGCACCGAACAGCAGGCCGCCTCGGTTGAAGAGACCGCAGCCGCGCTGGAGCAGGTGACGAAGACGGTCAAGGATACCGCCAAGCGCGCCGAGGATGTCGGCCAACTGGTGGCCAGCACCCGCGAAGGCGCCGAGCGCTCCGGCAATGTGGTGCAGAACGCCGTCTCCGCGATGACGCAGATCGAAAAATCCTCCGGCGAAATCGGCAACATCATCGGCGTGATCGAAGACATCGCCTTCCAGACCAACCTGCTGGCGCTCAATGCCGGCGTAGAGGCGGCGCGTGCCGGTGAAGCCGGCAAGGGCTTTGCTGTAGTTGCCCAGGAAGTTCGTGAGCTCGCCCAGCGGTCTGCCAAGGCGGCCAAGGAGATCAAGGCACTGATCTCGACCTCCAGCGCCCAGGTGGAAGCCGGCGTGGCCCTGGTCGACGAGACCGGCACGGAACTGCAGAAGATCGTGGTTGCCGTGCAGGAAATCAGCGGCCATGTCGCGGCCATCGTCACCGCCAGCCGCGAACAGTCCACCGGCCTGCAGGAGATCAACACCGCCGTCAACTCCATGGACCAGGGCACGCAGCAGAATGCCGCCATGGTCGAGGAACAGACGGCCGCCAGCCATACGCTCGCTTCGGAAGCCGGCGCCCTGAACGACCTGTTGCGGCAGTTCCGCTTTGGCGGTTCGGCTACTCACCAGCCCACACGGGCGGCGACACCGCAGCCCGCGCACCGCGCGTCTGCGCCCGTTGCCTCGCCGGCCCGTGCGCTGGCCGGTCGCCTCACCAAGGCCTTCGGCGGCGGTCAGTCCTCTGCCGCTGCGGTCAAGCAGGAATGGTCGGAATTCTGATCCGCTTCTGATCATGGTACCAGATACATGCGGGCCCGGCGTCATGCGCCGGGCCCGTTATATTTTGCAGTCGCCGATGCCTCGAAATCAGGAAAAGCGGAGCGCAGGGAACAAAACCTGGCCTTGAGCCGTATGGGTCCACCGACAACCTGTAGATTTGAGGCGCGCCTACATGACGACCGTCCACGCCGAACCCGTGGTGATGCGGAGCTATCCGTTCTCCGGGATCTTCGTTCCCTTTCCGCTGGTCTGCTTCACGCTGGCCCTCATCACGGACATCGCCTATTGGCAGACATCCCATCTGATGTGGCAACATTTTTCGTCCTGGCTGCTGTTTGCCGGGCTCGTCTTTGGTGCACTGGCCCTGGTCGCGGGATTGATTGATATCTTCAGGCCCAGGACCCGCGGCCTCAGGCCCTCCTTCCTCGCCAGCCTGATCTACATCGTCATCCTCTGCCTCGCCATTCTGAACAGCCTGGTCCATGCCGCCGATGGCTGGCCGGCGGTTGTGCCCAACGGGCTGATCCTGTCGGCCGTCACTTTTGTCCTGATCCTGATCACCGTCACGATCGCCGCGCGCTACCGGGCGCTCAGCTTCTGGAGGGTCGCATGATGCAAGGTCCGACATTCAAAAGGCTGATCCTCGCATCGACAGCCGTTCTGACACTGGCGCTTGCTGGCTGCAGCGATTCCGATGAAGCGTTCGACATCAACCAGCAGATCGGCCCGGATCCTGTGTTGCCGGAGCCGCAGACGGAGCTTCTGCCGGATATGAAGGTCGCCGAGGTCGTTGGCTGGGAGGAAGGCGAGATGCCCGTTGTGGCCGAGGGTCTGACGGTTTCGGTCTACGCCAAGGATCTCGCCAATCCCCGCACCGTCCATACCTTGCCGAATGGCGATGTGCTGGTTGTGCAGGGCAAGTCGCCCAGCGGAAAACCGTTGGAGCGCCCCAAGGACTTCATCCGCGGCCTGATCATGTCCATGGCGCAGGGCGGCGGCGGTGCCTCCAAGGAGAGCAACCTGATCACGCTGCTCAGGGATACCGACCGCGACGGAACGGTCGATGAACGCCATGATCTCTTGACCAAGCTGATGTCGCCCTTCGGCGTCGCCTGGGCCGGCGACACGCTCTACGTGGCCGCCGCCGATGCCATCCTCGCCTATCCCTACAAGCTGGGAGAAACCCAGATCGCAACCGAACCACGGGTCCTGACCCCGCTGCCGGGCGGACCGATCAACCACCACTGGACCAAGGACCTCGCGCTCAGCCCCGATGGCCGTTTCCTCTATGCTTCGGTCGGGTCGAACTCCAATGCCGGAGAGCGAGGACTGGAAGCGGAGAAGGGCAGGGCAGCGATCTGGCAGATTGACCGTCAGACGGGGGCGTCCAAGGTCTTTGCCTCGGGCCTGCGCAATCCCAACGGCCTCGCCTTCAACCCCGAAAGCGGCATGCTCTGGGCCGTGATCAACGAGCGGGATGAACTGGGTCCCAATCTGGTGCCCGACTACATGACCTCGGTGCAGGAAAACGGCTTCTACGGCTGGCCCTGGAGCTATTTCGGCAACCACGTCGATAACAGAGTGCATCCCCCGCGACCTGATTTAGTGGAAAAGGCCCTCGTGCCGGATTACGCCCTGTCCAGCCATGTCGCTGCCCTCGGCTTGGCTTTCACCAACGGCTCCGCCATGCCGGCGCAATATGCCAACGGCGCCTTCATTGGCGAGCACGGCAGCTGGAACCGCACCAGTTTCAACGGATACAAGGTCGCCTATGTGCCCTTTGAAAACGGCAAGCCCGCTGGCATGGCGATTGACGTGGTGACCGGCTTCATCTCCGGCGACAGGGCGCGCGGACGTCCCGTCGGCGTCGGCTTCGATGGCACCGGCGCGCTGCTCGTGGCTGATGATGCCGGCAATACCGTCTGGCGCGTGGCCAATGCGGATGGTTCGACCCTCCCGGAACCCCTGGCGACCGACCAAATGCCCGCCGGCGCCCAGGCCGCCGGCACGGCACCAAGCCCGGCTGACCCGCCGCCCGCAGGTGGGCCGACAACCCCGCCGCAAACCGATATTGCCCCCGCGGCGGTGCAACCTCCGGCTCAGCAGCCCTGATGCCAAAAATAAAACCCGGATCGCCCGTGAACTTACCCCCGAAGTTGGAAACGCAACTTCGGGGGTAAGTTCACGGGCGGTCCGGGTTTCAACGTCGAGAATGTATCGCTCTCAGCCGGCGGCGCCGATGCCGATCGCCTTCTGACCGAGTGCGGCAAACACCGTCTTGACGATCCCGGCGCTGTCGAGCCCGGCCTTGGCATACATGGCTTCCGGCTTGGCCTGTTCCATCCAGACATCGGGCAGGGCGAGCGACCGAACCTTGAGCCCGTTGTCCAGCAGCCCCTCGCTGGCCAGGAAATGCAGGACCTGGCTGCCGAAGCCGCCAACGGCACCTTCCTCGACCGTGACCAGCACAGCGTGATTGCGGGCCAACTGGCGAATGAGCTCGTGATCCAGCGGCTTGGCGAAGCGGGCATCTGCCACGGTGGTCGACAGGCCCGCGGCATCGAGATCTTCCGCGGCAAGCAGGCTGTCGGCCAGCCGCGTGCCGAAGGAGAGCAGCGCTACCTTGGAGCCCTGCTTCATCACCCGGCCCTTGCCGATTTCCAGGATCTCGCCCCGCTCCGGCAGTTGCACGCCCACGCCTTCGCCACGCGGATAGCGGAAGGAGATCGGGCCGGCATCATAGGCCGCCGCGGTGCGCACCATGTGCTTCAGTTCCGCCTCGTCCGCCGCGGCCATGACAACGAAGCCGGGCAGCGATGCCAGGAAGCCGGTATCGAAGGAACCGGCATGGGTTGGCCCATCAGCCCCGACAAAGCCGGCGCGGTCGATCGGGAAGCGCACTGGCAGGCCCTGGATCGCAACGTCATGCACCACCTGGTCATAACCACGCTGCAGGAAGGTGGAGTAAAGCGCGCAGAACGGCTTGTAACCCTCCGCCGCAAGGCCGGCCGCAAAGGTCACCGCATGCTGCTCGGCAATGCCGACATCGAAGGTGCGCTTGGGGAAGAGTTCAGCCAGCTTGTCCAGCCCGGTGCCGGACGGCATGGCGGCGGTGATGCCGACGATTTTCTCGTCATGGGTCGCTTCCTGCACCAGCGCATCGGCAAAGACGGAGGTATAGGCCGGCGCATTTGGCTTGGCCTTGGCCTGGGCGCCGGTGATGACGTCGAACTTGTTGACGCCGTGATACTTGTCGGCTGCGGCCTCTGCGGGCGCATAGCCTTTGCCCTTCTGCGTCACCACATGGATCAGCACCGGCCCCTTGCCGTTGTCGCGCACATTGCGCAGCACAGGCAGCAGGTGATCGAAGGAATGACCATCGATCGGACCGATATGATAGAAGCCGAGTTCCTCGAACATGGTGCCGCCGGTCATGTAGCCGCGCGCATGCTCGACGGCGCGGGTGATGGCGCGATCAACGGTCTTGCCCAGATAGGCGGTCAGTTTCTTGCCGAAGTCGCGGAAGCCCATATAGGTCCGGCCCGAGGCCAGCCGCGCCAGATAGGCGCTCATGGCACCGGTTGGCGGCGCAATCGACATGTCGTTGTCGTTGAGGATCACAATGAGCCGGGCATCGAGTGCGCCCGCATTGTTCAGGGCCTCATAGGCCATGCCCGCCGACATCGCACCATCGCCGATGACGGCAATCACCTTGCGGTCGGTCTTGCTGAGATCGGCGGCGACGGCCATGCCGAGCCCGGCGGAGATCGATGTCGATGAATGGGCGGCACCAAACGGGTCGTATTCGCTTTCCGCGCGGCGGGTAAAGCCGGAGAGACCACCCTCCTGGCGCAGCGTGCGAATGCGGTCGCGGCGGCCGGTCAGGATCTTGTGCGGATAACACTGATGCCCGACATCAAAGATCAGCCGGTCGCTGGGCGTGTCGAAAACCTTGTGGATGGCGATGGTCAGTTCCACCACGCCCAGCCCCGCGCCCAGATGGCCGCCGGTCTTCGAGACCGCGTCGATCATCTCGTCGCGCAGTTCACGGGCCAGTTGCGGCAGGTCGCGGTCATTCACAAGGCGAAGATCCGCCGGCAGCTTCACCTGGTCCAGCAAGGGCGTCTCGGGCATTGATGTCACGGGCTATTGCCTCTGTTTGCTGTGTCTTGGCCGACGATGGCTCGGCGGTTCGATGTTCCGACGAGGCAGGAGCGTTTGTTCATGCGCAATCGAAATGCCCTCCTTTATAAGGCTTAAGCCAATTCACGCAAAGGGTTAAAGCGAGAAAGCCGAGGCGGAGCCATCAGCAGAGGTTGCAAATCCATCGCGCGGCTGCTCTCGGCGCAGATCCGGGTAAAATGATGGCAGAATACCTTGGCGCGCAGGCCTTGCGATCACCCTTGGGGCAGGGGCACGAATTCCTCTTCGTCGCCGGGCACGATGTCGAAACGGCCCGTGCGCCATTCCTCCTTGGCCTGCTCGATCCGTTCCTTGGAGGAGGAGACGAAATTCCACCAGATATGCCGCTTGGAGGAGAGCGCAGCGCCGCCAAACAGCATGACATGGGTCCCCCCGGTGCCACCTTCCAGCGTGATCGCGTCTCCGGGGCGGAAGACCACCAGCTGGTCTGCGGCAAAGCGGTCTCCGGCGACAACCAGTTCGCCTGAGAGAATATAGAGGGCGCGCTCTTCATGCGCCGCGGCAAACGGGAAGCGTGCCCCCGCATCGAGCGTCAGGTCGACATAAAGCGTGTCGGACAGCACGCTGACCGGCGACCGCAAGCCTTCGAAAGCGCCGATGATGACCCGCCCACGCGCGCCCTGGTCGTCGAACTCGGGCATGTTGTCGCGGCCGGTATGGGCAAAGGCGGGGTCGATCTCTTCCTTGTCATCGGGCAGCGCAAGCCAGGTCTGGAGGCCTGAAACGGAAAACGCCGTGCCGCGCAGGTTTTCCGGCGTGCGCTCCGAATGCACGATGCCGCGCCCTGCCGTCATCAGGTTGATGTCGCCGGGACGGATCACCAGTTCGGTGCCCAGACTGTCGCGATGCTTGATCTCGCCATCGAAAAGGTAGGTGACGGTGGAAAGGCCGATATGCGGATGCGGCTTCACGTCAAGCGCGTCGCCCGCCCGCAACACCGCAGGCCCCATGCGATCGAAGAAGATGAACGGTCCCACGAGACGCCGCCGCACCGTCGGCAAGGCCCGCCGCACAGCAAAGCCGCCGATATCGCTGGAACGCGGGATGATCAGCTGCTCAATGGCATCGCAGGCAAAGGCATCACCCGCTTCGGGATCATTTCCGGGAAAAAAGGACATGGGTTTTTAACTCTCGGCTGGTCTTTCGTTCGCCAGCAGAGCCCTGGCATCCGCAATCAAGGGCGGCAGATGAATCGTGATGACGTCCCAGATGGTCGGTGCTTCTAGCTGGTCATATTCATGACGAAGTATGTTCCCGATGTTTCGGATGCCGATCCAGTTGTGGCCAGGCAATCTTTCCTCGGCAAACGAACCAAGCTTCACTGCGGCTTCAGATATTCGCGAGAGACATCGTTCGCAAGCATCCACCGTTTTTCGATCAGCTAGATAGTCGTCGTGACTCATGCCTTGCGTGTATTCGAGAACCGCGCTGGCATTCTCTAAAATATCCTCAACTCTCACCCAAGGGCGGCTAGAAGGCAAGCGTTCTATCCTTCGCTATTTCCTTGGCGAGTCGCGGCTTATGGATCGGTTCTGATACGATATCAACCGGTTTTCCAAGGATGAATTCAAGCTTTTCTTTCAAGGCAGCCAATGAGCCGAAGTAATCGAACCCGCGTCCCATGACATCGTCATCCAACTGAACCACGACATCGACATCTGACTGTTCATTAGCGTCGCCTCTTGCAACGGAGCCGAAAAGCGACAAAGCCTGAACCCCGGCAGCCCGCAGCTCACCTTCATGCTCCCTCAACTTGGCAATGACAGCGTCCTTTTCCATGCAACCAATATAGGGATATTTCCCGCAGCCGTCGAGAGCGCCCTCTACTCCCGATCCAGCGGCTCCACGCCTACAGGTTTGCCGGCGCGGTCGAGCCTGATCTTCTCGATCCGACTTTCAGCGGCGTTAAGCAGCGTTTCGCAATGCTTCTTCAGAAGCTCCCCGCGCTCGTAGATGGCGATGGATTCATCCAGCGCCACGTCGCCGCGCTCTAGGCGGGCCACGATGCTTTCGAGTTCGGCCACCGCCTTCTCGAAGGAGTAGCTGGTGATATCGTTGGCGCTGTCCGTCATACTCAACCCTTCATCAGTCTCAGGATATGCAGGCCAGCCGACTCGGCCAAGCCTTCAAGATCATAGCCGCCCTCCAGCAGGCTGACGACCCGGTTGCCGGCGCTGCGGTCGGCGAGTTCCATCAGCCGTGCGGTCGCCCAGTCGAAATCATCACCCACCAGGTTGATCTGCGCCAGCGGATCGCGGTGATGCGCGTCGAAGCCGGCAGAGATCAGGATCAGGTCGGGCGAGAAATCCTTGACGGCAGACAGCACCCGCGACTTGAACGCCTCGCGGAAGTGGTCGGACCCGACATTCGGCGAGAGCGGGGCATTGACGATATTGTTGTGCACCCCGGTCTCGTCCTTGGCACCGGTGCCGGGATAGAGCGGCATCTGGTGGGTGGAGCAGAACAACACGGAGGGATCGTCCCAGAAGATGTCCTGGGTGCCGTTGCCATGATGCACATCCCAATCGACGATCGCCACCCGTTCGGCGCCGTGAACCTTCTGTGCATGACGCGCCGCGATCGCGATCGTATTGAAGAAGCAGAAGCCCATGGCCTTGTCCTTCTCCGCATGGTGTCCCGGCGGGCGCGATGCGACGAAGACATTGTCGGCTACACCGGTAAACACGTCGTCCACCGCAGCCATCGCCCCGCCGATCGCCGTCAGCGCCGCCTGCAGGCTTTTCGATGAGGCATAGGTATCGGCTTCGAGCTGGTTGATCTCGCCTTCCTCTTCGGGAATCTGCCGCATTACCCCAAACAGGTGGGATTCCGGATGCGCCAGGAGAACAGCATCCTCATTGGCAACCTTGGCCTCGATGCGTTTCAGGGCCGTGAAATTGGGATGTTCCAGCGCCAGATTGAGCGAACGCAACCTGTCGGGCCGCTCGGGATGGCCGGGGGGCGTGATGTGTTCCAGAAACACCGTGTTTTCGTAGAGGCGCGTCGTCATGGCTTCTCCCTTTGCCGGGCAACATAGGGCGCCGCACCGTCATGGTCCACAGGGGAAGGCCGGGCGCCAGCCATTGTCAACAGTCGGAATGTATCTGGCCCGGCGCCCTTTCCCCTCCGTAAAGCATTGTATAAGCTGCAGCAAAATGCTGGTTTCGAGGGGTCGGACATGGATGATGTTGAGCGCGTGGAAGTAACGGAGGTCGTTATTCCCTTCCGCGACATCGATATGAATGGCCGGATGCGCACATCAGCTTCGATAGAGCATGCAGAGATGGCGATCGGTCATTTCTGGCGCTACCGCCCACCCCTGGAGGATGAGCCGATCTTCGCACCCCTGAAGATCGAATGCCGCTTCTACGAGCCGATCCACCTGGACGACAAGCTGCGGCTGACGGTGCGCGTCGACAAGATCGGTGGCAAGTCCGTCGGCTTCAATGTCGTGTTCGATCGCGGCAACCGTACCGCTGCCGAAATCGACTTCATCTGGGGCGCAACCGACCGCGAGACCGGCGATCCGGTGCCGCTGCCGGAAGATATCCGCGACTGGCTGTATCAGTATCTGCCCTGAGCGCCATCTCGCTCCTGCACATGGTCCTCGGCCAGCGCCTGGATGACCTCTCGCTGCTCGGCGGCCACCGCCGAGGTTTTGTCCTGCTCCTGGGCCAGCACGATCAGCGCCTTCCACAGCGTCCAGCCACGCGCCCGCTGCCACACGTCAGCCTCAAGGCCCAGCGCCTTGCGAAACACCGCTCGGCTTTCGCCGTCAAAAAGCGTCCAGGCGATCGCCAGGTCACATGCCGGGTCGCCCGTGCCGCAACTACCGAAATCGATCACGGCTGCGAGTTGTCCGTCGCGGACAAGGAGATTGCCCCAGGCAATGTCGCCATGTACCCAGACGGGCGGGTGCTGCCAGCGGCTTGAAAGCGCGAGGTCCAGGATCTCGGTCAGGAGGTTCTGGTCGAGATGCTCACCCAAAAGGGCCAGCGCCGCTCGCGCCTCGGCCTCATAGACGGCAAGATCGCCGCCGCGGAAGAAGTTGTGCGCACCTGCCGGGATACCATCGCTGGCATTGATCGCCCTCAAGGCATTGAGGAACTGGGCTAGATCGAGCGCGAAGCGGCCCATGTCGTGAATGCGGTCCCGCTTAGCAGTCTCGCCTTCGATCCAGCCATAGATCCCGAAGGGAAAGGGATAGCCGCGCCCTGGCTTGCCCATCGCGATGGCCTTGGTGATCGGTAGCGGCAGATGCGGCGCCAGCTTGGGTAGGGTGGTCTGCTCCTTTTCGACCTGTGCGGCATATCGCTCGGCGCTGGGCATGCGCACGGACATCGCCTCTCCCAGCCGGAACGACCTGTTGTTCCAGCCACCGGGCACGAGAGGCGCTATGTGCAGATCGACCCATTGCGGAAACTGGTCCGCAATCAGCGCGCGGACCAGGGGTGTTGAAATATCGAGGCGGTCGTCCGCCATTTGGTCGCTCCCTGTTGGCGATGGTGATTATGCCCTGATCATGTCAGGTCTTTCACAGCGCCGTCTGACGAAGTCCGTTCCCTCGACCGCGATTCTGCCGTATGCCTTATCGACGCTTCGGCGCTCTTCCACCCGAATACGGAATATCCCGATGCAACTGGTAAGATCCGTGCTGCTCCTGCCCTTTTCATTTGCGGTGGCAACGCCTGCTTTGGCGGATGCCGTTACCTATTCCGGCACCCTCGGCAAATTGCCTGTTGTCGTTGAACTGGTGGTTCCCGAGGATGGCGGAAGCCCTTTCGGTCGCTATGCCTATCTGTCGAAGGGCGTTGATATTCCGCTGCATCCGGCCAATGGAGAGACCGCAGGGCTGGCGCTGCAAGAGGAGAAGCCCTGTACTCCGGAACTGTGTATGGGCAAGGACGATGCGCCGGTTTCGGATGCACCGCTCGGAGGCGCCTGGAGCATCAAGGGCCGGGTGGGAGACCCCGTTCTCAGCGGCACCTGGCGCAATCCCGATACTGGCCGGCAACTGCCCGTCAACCTCGCGTTCAAGGGGCGCCGCCCTCTGGAGGAGAGCCCGGAAGCCCCATTTGAGGCGCTCAACCCGCTTTATTCCAACACCGGCGTTATCGGCAATCCGCCCGTGCTATCTGCCGCGAGCCTGCCCTATGACATGCTGAAGATGACGGTTCCGTTGAAGGCAGGGCCAACGCAGGACTTCGGCGACGCCACCCTTCGCATGGATACCGATCCCCGCGTCGGCATGGACTATCCCGTGGTGGTGAAGCTTGCAGGCGTCGACATCGGTCCGCTGAACGCCTATTTGGCGCAACAAAGGTTGCAGGCGCAGATGCCGGCCTTCTCGTGTCTCTCCTATGCCTATCTCGGCTTCGGCTGGAATGGCCAGGAAGCCGGCGGCACCAATGGCTTCGACGGCAACTGGTCGGTGACGACGGAGCATCTGACGCCCCGCCTCATGGGGCTCATGGAATCCGGCAGCTATTATTGCGGTGGCGCCCATCCTCACAATTTCGGCGATCACCGCCTCGCGGATGCGGTGACTGGGCAGGCCCTGGTTCCCGAAACGCTGCTGCGCGGCTTTGTCTATACCGATCCCGACGGCAAGGTCGTACCCGATCCCGACGCTGCAGGCATAGACCGCGAGACCTTGCGGTTCGGCCCAACTGAGGAACTGGTAGCCTATGTCAAGGCCAACCGCGTGCACAGCGACGCGGCGACGGAGGCCGACTGCGGCTATGACGATCTCTTGGCGGACCATCTCGGCGTCTATTTCAAGCAGGATAGCCTTGTCTTCACTCTCAAGGGCCTTCCGCACGTGATCTTTGCCTGCACGGAGGACCTAGTGGAAGTGCCGCTCAAGGATAGCAGGCCGTTGCTCACAAAGGCCGGCGCTCGCTATTTTGCGGCGCTCGACTGATGTCGATCTGCGCCCACCGGCTCAAGCCCGAGACGGCAGCAGCGGATAGCCGACCATGACGGCGCGGCCGGCCAGGGCGGCGATGGCGGCTTTGATCACGTCACCGGGTATGAAGGCCAGCGATCCGAGGAACGCCTTTTCCAGGCCAAGGCCTGCGCCGAAGGCGAGGTAGCCGATCCCGAAGAGATAGATCACCCCGATGCCGCCGATGATGGAGGCGGCCAGGAAACCGAGGGTCTGCGGTAGGGCGGCCATGCCGCGCCTGGCAAAGCGTTCGGCGATCAGGCCGGTCACGAAGGCGCCGGGCACCCAGCCGATCAGGAAGCCGACGGTGGGCCCGGCAAAAACCGCAAGACCGCCGCGTCCGCCCGAAAGCACCGGCAGGCCTATGGCAACCAGCAGGATGACGAGCACAGGCGCCAAGGCACCGCGCCTGGAACCAAGAACGACACCGGCCAGCATCACGCCGAGCGTCTGGGCCGAAATCGGCACGTTGAGCGGCAGCATGATCGGCGGCACCACGCCAAGCGCAACGATGATGGCGGCAAACAGCGCTGTCAGAACGAGGTCTCGGGTGGTCATGCGGTCACTCCTCTTGCTCCCTCAAGTCCGGGAGCCTGACTCATTGACCCCGGATGCCGCGGGCGTCAATGGCAGCGGCAATGTTATCCGCATCCTTGAGGGTTGAAATGATCAGCGGTCCGATCAGCGTGGAAGCCCGGGGTTTGAGGCCACGCGCCACATGGGCGTCGCGGATATCTTCGTAACGGGCCAGGACTTCCGGCACGAAGCGCAGCACGAGCCCGACGGCAAGACCGATATCGGCCGCCTTCAACAATCCCAGCCTTTCGAGCGGTGCTGCCGCGCGAGTGATCGTCTCCATGAAGGCCTGGATCGAGGTCGAGGCCGTCACGGCCGCGCCGAGCAGCATCAGGGTGGACAGGCGCAGGACCGTGACCAAAGCCTCTTCGGCGGATGAGAAGATCAGCAGAAACACCCCAAGCAACAGGATCGTCAGCAGGATGGGGCGCAAGCGTGCAAATGCGGCCGCAATCCTCTGTCCCAGGCTGGCATAGAGCGCGATGCCCGCTAGCAGTGCTGCCACCAGCCACGCGGGATCGCGGGTGAAAAACAACGCCGTTGCGGCCGCAGCCAGCCCCGCGATCTTCACCGGAGCCGGGAGGCGGTGCAGCAGGCTGTCGCCCTGGTGGTAGAGGCTCCTCACGTGCGTGCAATCTCCCGATATCGGGCGATGGCCGCGGCGGCAGCGCCGTCGAAGGCCATGCCTCCCTCGTGAAAGACCAGCACCCGGTCGAGACCCGAAACCAGGTCGAGATCGTGGCTGATGATGACGGCCTGTTCCGGCATGTCACGGATTGCCGCTTCCACCAGGGCTCGGTTCTTCAGGTCCAGTTGGTTCGTCGGCTCGTCGAAGATGACGAGATCGGGCCGCGTTGCCGTGACGGCCGCCAAAGCCGCAAGCTGCAACTCACCCCCGGAAAGCTCGTGCGGCCGCCGGTCTGCCAGGTGGGCGATGCCTAAGCGGGTAAGCGCTCCATCCACCGCGGCGTTGAGTTCTGCACCTTTCAGCCCCCGCGCCTTCGGCCCCATGGCAATGTCGTCGCGGATGATCGGCAGGATGATCTGGTTGGCCGGATTCTGGAAGATGTAGCCAACCCGCCCCAGCACGGCCTTCCAGTCTTTGACTGTATCGAGCCCATCCACCGTCACGTGCCCGCTGCTCGGCTTGGCCAACCCGTTGATCAGCCGCGCAAACGAGGTCTTGCCCGAGCCATTGAGACCGATCACGCCAATGCGCCGCTCACGGAGCGATAACGTCAGCGGCCGAAGCGCCAACCGGTCGCCAAAGCGCAATTCGGCCTGATGGAAGTCAATCTGCAAGCGGTGCCCCTCGAGTATCGTCACTCGGCTTCTATAAACCGCGGGGCAGGGCAGGGGAATGGCCACCCGTCGGCTTCAACCACATCGATTGCCCCGCTGGCAGTCCAGGAGTCCATTGAACAAACCGCGAACATGCCCTAGCCTCGTTCCATGGCGATTCTACTTTCCAATGCCGAGGCGCGGCGCATTTTCATGGAGCGGCAGGGGCTTTCCCGGCCGCCGCATCTCGCCCTGTCCAAGGCAGGGCTGCTGCAGCTGATCCATGATCTCGGTTTCGTCCAGGTCGACAGCATCCAGTGGGTCGAGCGGGCGCATCACCAGATCCTGTTCTCGCGCAACCAGACCTACCGGCGCGAGGACCTTCAGGCCCTCATCGAGCAGGACCGCGCCCTGTTCGAGCATTGGACCCATGACGCGTCGATACTGCCCTCTGCCTTCTTTCCCTATTGGAAGCATCGATTTATCCGGGAGGAGGCCCGCATCCGGCAGGCCTGGAGCAAGTGGCAGGGGGAGGGGTTTAACCCGCAAAGCTTCGAGGAGACCTATGCGCGCATCGCCGAGGGCGGTGCGGTCATGTCGCGGGACATGAAGACGGAAGACCATAAGTCGGGCGGCTGGTGGAACTGGCATCCCAGCAAGACGGCGCTGGAATTCCTCTGGCGCACCGGGCGGGTATCGATCGCCGCGCGCGAGAATTTCCAGAAGGTCTATGATCTCTCCGAACGGGTCATTCCTTCAGAGCATCACCAGGCCGAAGTTGCGCATGAGGTCTTCGTCGACTGGGCCTGCCGGGAAGCGCTGAAGCGGCTGGGCTTTGCCACCTCCGGCGAGATCGCCGCCTTCTGGCATCTTGTCACGCCGACGGAAGCGAAAACCTGGGTGGAGATTCACCGGGATGAACTGGAGGAAATCCAGGTCACATCGATTGATGGCGAAAAGAACCGCGCTTCCTTTGCGTTGTCAGGTTTTCCTGATCATCTCGGCTATATTCCAGAGCCACCGGCGCGGGTCCGGGTGCTCTCACCCTTCGATCCCTTGCTGCGCGACCGCAACCGGGCGGAACGCCTGTTCGGCTTCTTCTACCGCATCGAAATCTTCGTGCCGGAGCCCAAGCGCGAATACGGCTACTACGTCTTCCCGCTGCTGGAAGGCGACCGGATGATCGGCCGCATCGACATGAAGGCCGAACGCAAAACCGGCAGCCTCGACGTCAAGCGCCTCTGGCTGGAAAAAGGCGTCCGCCCCTCCGCCGGCCGGCTGGAAAAACTCGATGCCGAACTCAACCGCGTCGCCCGCTTCGCCGGCGTCGAGCGTGTCACCTACCTGCCTGGCTGGCGCGCGTGATTGCCTGGGTTTATTGTATGTACGATTAGATTGAAGTCAGCTCGGATATGGCTTACATAAATGGATATCGAGTTTGACGAAGCGAAGAACGAGGCAAATGTTAATAAACACGGGATTTCGCTCGCCCGCGCTCGTGACATGAACATTCTGCGCTTTCTTGAAGATGAGCGTAAAGCCTATGGTGAAGCGCGGTGCAGAGCATGGGGTCTTGTCGATAACGAAGCCTACTGCCTCGTCTTTACCTGCCGCGATTCAAGAGTGAGAGTTATCAGCCTCAGGCGTGCTCACAAGAAGGAGCTTGACCGTTATGTCGCCGAAGACAGGGATTGATCAGGAAAATCCGGAGTGGTCCGACGCAGATTTTGCCTTGTCGAAGCCGGGCACTGAACTGCCCGCGGATTTGCTTGCTTTCTTTCCGAAAACACGGGGTCCGCAGAAGGCGCCCACGAAAATTCCGGTATCCTTGCGTCTCAGCCCCGAAGTAGTCGAGTATTTCAAGGCCACTGGACCAGGTTGGCAGTCGCGTATCGATAGCGAGTTGCGAAAGATCGCCGGACTCTGAGCAAACCGACATGGCTTTGGCGCTGGTTTGAAGGCTGACCCCGGCTATGCCATAACCTGCCGATGGTCTACGGAATCTATATCGCCGCTGCGCTCGCCGAAATTGCCGGCTGTTTTGCCTTCTGGGCCTGGTTGCGCCTGGGGAAATCGGGTGTCTGGCTGGCGCCCGGCATCCTCTCGCTGATGCTGTTTGCCTATCTCCTGACCCTGGTGCCGACGACGGTCGCGGGTCGGGCCTATGCGGCCTATGGCGGAATTTACATTGCCATGTCGCTCATCTGGGCATGGCTCGCGGAGGGCCAGCGGCCGGACCGGTTCGATCTTGCCGGCGCCGCCGTATGCCTCATCGGCGCGGCGATCATTCTCCTGCCGTCGCGGGTCTGACCTTCGCTGGTCACGGGCTTTTTCCACGTCTATGGTCGTCTGCAGAAGCGACTCGCAGAGGATTATGGATGCCAAGCACCGTCGGAATCGGAAACCAGCACGTGTCCGTCGAGGTCTCCTCGCTTGGCGCGGAAATGCAGTCGCTGACCTCGTCCGATGGTCGTTCCTGGCTGTGGCATGGCGATGCCGCCTTCTGGGGCGGACGCTCGCCCGTGCTGTTTCCCATCGTCGGCAAGGCGCCGGACGACAAGGTTGCGGTCGATGGCGTCGATTATCCCATGGCGCAGCACGGCTTTGCCCGCCGCAGCGAATTTGCGCTTGCCGCATCGACGGCGACCCTGTGCCGCCATGAACTCCAGGCCTCCGATGCCACCCGCGCCGTCTACCCCTTCGATTTCCTGCTGGCGCTGGAACATTCCATCGACGGACGGGCGCTGACCGTGGCGGCCGAGGTGACCAATCGGGATAGCAGGCCCATGCCCTTCGGCCTTGGCTTCCACCCCGCCTTCGTCTGGCCGCTGCCGGGTGCGGAGGGAAAACCCCACACGATCAGGCTCGACAATGGTGCAGAACCCAGCTTGGCGCGTCTGCAGTCTGGCCTGCTGCTGACAGGGCGCCTGCCATCGCCGTTTGCAGCGGGCGAGATCGTGCTTGACCACAAGCTGTTCGAGGCCGACGCGATGATATTCCCTGATAGTGCGGGGGATGGCCTGTGCTACGGCGTGGATGGCGGTCCGGCGCTAAAGTTCCGCTTCGAGAACCTGCCGAACCTGGCGCTCTGGACCAAGCCGGGTGCGCCCTTCCTCTGCGTCGAGCCATGGCATGGCATGGCGGCGGAACTGGGTGGCACCCATGAGATCGCCGACCGGCCCTATGGCGTCATGCTGACCCCCGGCGTCACCGCGCGTTTCGCCTTCACCGTGGAATTGCCGGCCTGACGCGGCCGGCAGATGGGCGCGGCCTCTTCACCCGCCCCAGAGATAATCCGCCTTGCCGACCGGCACGCCCTTGTGGCGCAGCAGGGCATAGGCCGTCGTGACATGGAAGAAGAAATTCGGCAGGGCAAAAGTCAGAAGATAATCTTCCGCCGTGAACATGCGCGAGCCGCCGCGGTTCTTCAGCTCTACTTGGGCACCCTCGCGGCCATCGAAGGCGCTTGACGGCACGGATTTCAGGAAGTCCACGGTCTTTGCGATGCGTGCCTGCAGGTCGTCGAAGGTCGTTTCTTCGTCGGCCATGGCGGGTCCTTCCACCTGGCCGACCCGGACGGCGGCAAACTTTGCCGTATCGCTGGCGCGCTGGATCTGGGTGATCAGATTGCCCATATCGGGAAACAGCCGGGCTTCCAGCAGGTCGCTCTCGCTCATGCCCGTCGAGGCCGCATGGGCGCGACCCTTGTTCAGGATGGCCGCGAGATTGTCGAAACCCCTGATAAAGACGGGCACGCTGACATCGTAGAGAGACAAGGCCATGGATCGATTTTCCTGTGAGATGGAGGATGTCAGCAGAGTTCGGTGCCGGTGATCTTGATGCCGAACCCTTCCAGGCCGACATAATGCCGCTCGCGGGAGGCAAACAGGCGGATCGAGGTCACGCCGAGATCCTTCAGGATCTGCGCACCCAGGCCGATTTCAAGCCATTCGCTTTCGCGCTGCTGTGCCTCGCTATGGGCCTCGCGATCATGCTTGCCCGCCCGCGCTGTGGTGGAAACACCGACGCCGACCGAACCCTCGCGCAGATAGACGATCACGCCGCGGCCCTGTTCGGCAATCCGCTTCATGATGGCGTCGAGCTGGCTGCTGTCGCCGAAGACATCGGCCGCCACGTTTTCAAGGTGCAGCCGGACCGGAATATCGACGCCGTCCCGGATATCGCCGAAGACGACCGCCAGGTGCTGCATCGGGTCCCAGGGCAGCGAGTAGCTGTGACCCTTTGCCCGCCCATGGACGGTGTTGATGTCAAAGGTCGAATGTAGCTGGATCAGCGTTTCCTTGCGCTGCCGGTAGGCGATCAGGTCGGCCACCGAGACCTGCTTCAGCCCATGTTTTTCCGCAAAGGCGGAGACTTCCGGACCGCGCATGACGGTGCCGTCATCGTTGACCAGTTCGCTGATCACCCCGATCGGCGGCAGGCTCGCAAGCCGGCAGAGATCCACGGCCGCTTCGGTATGTCCGGAGCGCATCAGCACGCCGCCCTCGCGCGACACCAGCGGAAAGATATGGCCTGGACGCACGAAATCGCTGGCGCCGACATTCGGATTGGCCAGGTTGCGCACTGTCAGCGTGCGGTCGTCGGCGGAAATTCCGGTGGACGTTCCGTGCTTGAAATCCACGCTCACGGTGAAGGCCGTGGTGTGGGCGCTGTCGTTTTCCGCCACCATGGCGGAGAGGTTGAGACGCTTGGCCTCTTCCTTCGGCATCGGCGCGCAGACGATGCCCGAGGTGTGGCGGACGATGAAGGCCATCTTTTCCGGGGTGCAATGCACGGCCGCGACAATCAGGTCGCCTTCGTTCTCGCGCCCGTCATCGTCCATCACGACGACGATTTCGCCGGCTTCGAAGGCCCTGATCGCCTCGACGACACGCTTCTGGTCATACGCCATTCTGGACCCTCACTTCAGTCGGCCGGTCTGGCCACGATCCCGCAGATAGTGATCGGCAATGGCGCATGCAAGCATGGCCTCGCCCACCGGTACGGCGCGTATCCCGACGCAAGGGTCATGGCGACCCTTGGTGCGGACATCGACATTGTTTCCATCCGAATCGATCGACTGTCGCTCGGTCAGGATCGAGGATGTGGGCTTGATGGCGAAGCGGGCGATGATGGGCTCCCCCGTGGAGATGCCGCCCAGGATGCCGCCGGCATGGTTGGACAGAAACAGCGGCTTGCCGTCATTGCCCATGCGCATTTCATCGGCATTCTCTTCGCCCGTGATTTCGGCCGCCCCGAAGCCGTTACCGATCTCGACACCCTTCACGGCATTGATCGACATCAGCAGGCTCGCGATATCCTGGTCGAGCTTGCCGTAGATCGGGGCGCCGAGCCCCGCCGGCACGCCCTCGGCCACCACTTCGACCACGGCGCCGACAGAGGAGCCGGCCTTGCGGATGCCGTCGAGATAGTCTTCCCAGACCGGAACGATCTCGGGGTCCGGGGCGAAGAACGGGTTCTGGTCCACCTGCGCCCAGTCCCAGTTGGCGCGGTTGATCTTGTGCTTGCCGATCTGCACCAGCGCGCCACGAATGGTCACGCCGGGCACGACGAGCCGCGCAACGGCGCCGGCCGCCACGCGCGCCGCGGTCTCGCGCGCCGATGAGCGTCCGCCGCCGCGATAGTCGCGGATGCCGTATTTGACGTCGTAGGTGAAGTCCGCATGGCCGGGGCGGTAGCGCTTGGCGATTTCGCCGTAGTCCTTGGAGCGCTGGTCGGTATTCTCGATCATCAGCGAGATCGGGGTGCCGGTCGTGATCATCACACCCTCATCCCCCGGCATCACGCCGGAGAGCACCTTCACCAGGTCATCCTCGCGCCGCTGCGTCACGAAGCGGGATTGTCCCGGCTTGCGCTTGTCCAGGAAGCCCTGGATATCCTCCAGGGTCAGCTTAATACCGGGAGGGCAGCCGTCGATGACGCAGCCCAGTGCCGGACCATGGCTTTCGCCCCAAGTGGTAACGCGGAAGAGGTGGCCGAAGGTGTTATGGGACATGTTTTCTTAACCGGGCATCATAAGGTTTGCCTGGGGCAGGGGCCGCAGGGCGCGGCACACTATTAGTGTAAATCCGGTAAAGGCAAAAGCCTTTTCGCGCGGCGTTTGGCGCGGCTCAGGAGGCCTTGCGCCACTCCTCGCCGGCAACGAAGCGATGGAAATTCTCCGACGACAGTGGCTTGGCGAAGGCATAGCCCTGAAGGAAATCGCAGCCGAGATCACGCAGTAGCATGGCGTGCTCGCGCGTTTCCACGCCCTCCGCCACCGTCTCGACGCCGAGCGAGCGGGCAATGTCGATGATCGACCGCACCAGCGTCCGTTCCTGCGGCGAATTGACGATGGGCATCACCAGTTGCCGGTCGATCTTCAGGCGCTTGGGCTTGAGCTTCAGCAGGCTGACGATCGAGGTATGGCCCGTTCCGAAGTCATCGATCTCGATATCGATGCCCATGGCCTTGATGCGATCGATATTCTCGGTGGCGATGTCTTCGCTCTCGTCGAGGAAGATCGATTCCACCAGTTCGAAGGTCAGGCTGCCGGGGTCGATCGTCAGCGTTTCCAGGCTGTCGATCAGGCTCTTGTCGTGCAGCCGGCGCGAGGACACGTTGACCGAAACGCGCGGAACCTTAATCCCGCGAGCCATCCACAGCATCCGGTCGCGCAGGGTCCGCTCCAGGACCAACTGGTCGATGCGCGCCATGACGTTCAGGTCTTCGGCGATCTTGAGGAAGGTGCCGGAGGCAAGGATGCCGCGGGTGGGGTGATCCCAGCGCACCAGGGCTTCCACGCCGGTCAGTTCCATGGTGTTGGCGCAGAATTGCGGCTGGTACCAGGCGGTGAACTCGTCATTGTCGAGACCGGACAGGATCTCGTCGGCCATTCGCTTCGAGCTGATGATATTGGCCTGCAGGTTCTCCGAGAAGAATTCGTAGCAATTGCGGCCGTGGTCCTTGGCCTCGTAGAGCGCGAGGTCGGCATTGATCAGCACCTTGCGCGCATCCGTCCCCTGGCCCTGTCCATGGGCGATGCCGATCGAGACGCCGCAACGGCAGGAGAAGCCTTCGAAATCGATGGGCTGACCCATCTCGTGGATGATCTTCTCGCAAAGTTCCGCCAAATGCACCTGGTCCGTGGTGCTCTTGGCCAGGATGACGAATTCGTCGCCGCCGATACGGGCAACCAGGTCGCCCTCCGGCACGTTGCGCGCCAGTATCTTCGAGGCGTTCACCAGCATCGCATCGCCGGCCGCGTGGCCCAGCGTATCGTTGATTTCCTTGAAGCGGTCGAGATCGAGATGCAGGATCGAGAACTTGACCCGTCCCCGCTGAGCTGCACGGGTCATCTCGTCAAGCTCAAGGTCGAACTTGCGGCGGTTCGCAAGGCCCGTCAGCGGATCATGCAGCGCATTGTATTCGATGCGGTTCTTGGCAAGCTCAAGCTCGTGGTTGCGGGCATCGGCCTCTTCCTTGGCGACCTTCAATTCCTCGGTCAGCAGCATGTCGGCGGTGACGTCGAAGCCGATGCCGATGACCTTGCGCTGGCCGTCGCGGGTGGTGTGCATCTGGCCGACCGAACGCACGAAGCGGAAACTGCCGTCGGGCATAACCACATGCTGGACACTCTGCAGCGTTGTTGAGCGGGCAATCGCCCTGCGGGTATCGGCCAGCACGCTCTTGCGGCTGTCGGGATGCAGGCAGCTCAGCCATATCTCTTCGCTGACATGCCCGGTGGTATAGGGCAGGCCGTAGAGTTGGTGCATGCGCTCGTCCCACACCGCGCCGCCGCTGACCGGGTCACCTTCCCAGGTGCCGCAATTGTAGGAGGCCAATGCCAGATCGAAGCGGCTGGAGAGCTCCTCCAGCTCGTGTTCGCGGCTGGACAATTCGTCGAGCGCCAGTTCCAGTTCGGCATTCTTGATGTCGCTGGTTTCCTTGGCTTCGCGCAGCGTCTGGGTGACCATGCGGTCGGCGGTGATGTCCCAGACGATGCCGATGATGCGGCCCTGACCGGCCGAGCCGGAATAGGAGCCGACCGAGCGCAGGTATCGTGCCTCGCCATTCTTGCCCAGCACGCGGTAGACCATCTCGCAGGTGCCTGAGGCATCATGGCATGCGCATTGGAAGAAATGGGCCTCGGCCATGTCTCGATCGAGCGGATGGACGGACGTCGTCCATTGCGCAAGACGATCCAGGCCTTCCTCGCATTCGTCCTCGATCCCGTGCAGGGCCGCCGCGCGGCTGTCCCATATCAATTTCTGGTCGCTCTCGCGCATTTCCCAGATGCCGATATTGGACGTTTCCATGGCCAGGTTGAAGCGTTTCGACAGTTCGATCAGCTTTTCCTCGCGCTGCTTCAATTCGCTGATGTTGCGATTACGCTCTGTGATCAGGATGCTGGCGATGAAGATCGGAATGATCATCGAGATGGCGGCGATGACGGCGACCAGCCGGAACGGGAACTGGCTTTCGGCCGGCGGCTGCCAGTCCTCCTTCGGCGCGACAAGGATTTCCCATGCGCCGCCGGGATAGGCCAGCATCTTGGATACCGGCTGGCGGCTGCCAAAATCGCCCGATCCGAAGAAGGGCAGGTTGGCGCGATCGGCATTCAGCTCGCGGATGGCGATGTTCAGATAGTCGAGGCCGAGCGGTGCGGCACTCGGGACGCCATCGAAACGGGGCATCAGCCCGCATTTCTGGAAGAATTTTTCCTCGTCGATGGTGAAGATCACCGCGCCCCACGACTTTGCCGCGTTGTCGGCGGAGACGTGCACCGGCACGGTCAGGTGCAGTTTTCCGAGTCCGTCACGATGCAGCCTGGTCTGCAGAAGGGGCGTTATCTTCTGCCCCGAAGGTGCAAGGCTTCCCGCCGCGGGCTCGGGCGTCGATATGGCATATCGGGTGGAGACGAGCGTGAAGTCCGGCGCAAACCCGATGCTGGCAAAATGCCGGTTGCGCTTCAGCAGGCTGTCGGCGCTCCGCTCCAAGACACCGATATTGAGATTGGGATTGGCCGCGATCATGTCGGTCAGATAGTCGGCCGCCGCCATGTCCGCATGGATCTGCCGCGACAGGGCATTCTGGATCAGGCGGGCATCCCGCTCCGTCTGCTCCTGTATGGTCGTTTTCGTCGCCTGCTGGTTCTCTCGATCCAGGTAAAAACCCAGAAGCCCGATGGTTATGGCAACGGCCAGTGCCGTGAGGATCGAAACGCTGGCGCGCGGCGACCGCCCGATCAGGTGGCGACTGATAATCGACTTAATACTCAAGACCCCGCAGTCCCCGCTAGTTCTGCCTCAAGTCTTACCGTCCGGGAGTTAATTTAAAATTGAGTTGGTCGACGCTAAGCCAGTAATTGCTAATGCATGTCTGTGGATATCGCTCATCCCTCGGCGGACGAAGACCTGCATGAAAACAAGAGGCTGAGGCAGGGGCACGCAATTCGAAGGGTTGCGATGGCGTTAATCCGCCGTGCCACGCAAACCGCATTTTCGGTAATGCGGGGATGGTCCCTGGGCGCCTTCGTGCCGGGCTTGATCGAGCGTCAATTTCCGGTCATGTATCTCTACGAAAAAGTCACGGTTCAGAGAAATTTCCGCCACAATCGGGAGGCTATCCTTGTTTCGGGTAAAATTTACATCTCATTCGGCAAGGGTTCGAAACATGCGGTTCATGATTGCTACGCTGCTGGCCACTGCGGGCTTCTTCTCGCCGATTTCAGCGTTTGCAGATAGCGCAGACGTGGAAGCCACCATCAAGTCCGTCAGCACGGAGAAGATGAGCCTCGTGCTTGATGACGGCAAGACCTACTCCGTGCCGGCAGAGTTCAATTTCGAGGGCCTGGAAGCGGGCGTGAAGGTCATCGTGTTCTACACGGAAGTCGATGGCCGCCGCGTGGTGGATGATCTCGAAGTCGTTCAATAACGCTTGAAGGGCCGCAGGCGCGGCCCGCTTTCCGCATTCTCGTCAGATCCAGTCGACACGGCCCAATCGCGGGTCAACCTTGAGAATCCGGTCCTGCGGCACATGCATCTGGCATGCCTCGTCCTTGTCCGTGCCGGCCACCAGCCTGAAAATGCTTCGGATCACGCCGCCATGGCTCACGCAGATGGTGGGCCGGTCGATCGAGTTCAGCCACGCGCCGACGCGCCAGGACAGGATTTCGTAGCTTTCCGCATGATCGCCGGGCGGAATGAAATCCCATTTGGCGCCGGCGCGTGCGGCCACCCGTTCTGGATAATGGGACACAAGTTCCGGGATCGTCAGGCCTTCCCAGTCGCCGAAGCTGACTTCTTTCAGCCGATTGTCCGTGCGGTAACCCATGGGCTCCAGTCCCATCGCCGCCCGCAACAGTTCCATGGTGTGGCGCGTGCGCCCAAGAGGGGAGGCGACGAAGTCGAAATCCGCCGCCTTTTGCGCGATGATGCGGCTGAGCGCGACACCATTGCCGGTCGCCTGGGCGCGACCGAGATCATTGAGAGGAATGTCCTTCTGCCCTTGGAAACGCGACTCCGCATTCCAGTCGGTCTGGCCATGGCGCACGACGTAGACGATCAAGGCATCCACTCCGCTCCACCGCCTCCCTAAGACAGTCAGTCCTTGGAGACGGTGATGTCGGGCGCGTCCACGGCCTTCATGCCGACGACGTGATAACCCGAATCCACGTGGTGGACTTCGCCGGTGACGCCGGTGGAGAGGTCCGACAGCAGATACATGCCGGACTTGCCGACTTCATCCGTCGAGACATTGCGCTTGAGGGGCGAGTTATACTCGTTCCACTTCAGGATATAGCGGAAGTCGCCGATGCCGGATGCGGCGAGCGTCTTGATCGGGCCTGCCGAAATGGCGTTGACGCGAATGCCGCGCCCGCCCATGTCAACGGCGAGATAGCGCACGCTGGCTTCCAGCGCGGCCTTGGCGACACCCATGACGTTGTAGTGCGGCATGACCTTTTCCGCGCCGTAATAGGTCAGCGTCAGGATCGAACCACCGTCGTTCATGATGGCCTCGGCCCGTGCGGCAACCGCGGTGAACGAATAGACGGAGATGTCCATCGTCCGCTGGAAGTTGCTGCGGGTCGTCTCGATATAGCGGCCGGTCAGCTCGTCCTTGTCGGAGAAAGCGATGGCGTGCACGACGAAGTCGATCTTGCCCCACTTCTCCTCGAGATTCTTGAACACGGCATCAATGCTCTCGAGATTGGTCACGTCGCAATCGCCGGCCATGAAGGCGTCGAGCTCGTGCGCCAGCGGTTCGACGCGCTTTTTCAAGGCATCGCCCTGCCAGGTCAGCGCAACTTCCGCGCCCGCATCGCGACAGGCCTTGGCAATGCCCCATGCGATGGACCTGTTATTGGCCACGCCCATGATGACGCCGCGCTTGCCTGCCATGAGGCCAGAACTCTGAGCCATACTCTGCTCCCTAAGACTTCGTTCGGGTCAGCCTATGGCATAGCGCGAACCGGCGTTCAAGCTTGGGGGAGATCATCAACTGTTAGGCAGCGTAATAAAGGGTGTGTGCCATTATGGCCAAGGGCGGGTCACGAGCCTGGCGCCGGCTTGGCCAAGATGACTGTCGCGGTAACGGCAAGGCCGGACGAACGCCCGGCCATCGCCATCAGCCGAACCTCTAGAGATACAGCCCCTCGCGCATCACGCGCATCAGGTCTGTCACCTTGTCGTCGGGCTTTTCCCACAAAAGCACGCGCAATTCGACCACCAGATCGCCCCGCGTGCCCGACCCGTCCCTGAGCCCGCGCTGCGCCAGCCGGATCGATTGGTCGGAGCCGGACCAGGCGGGAACGACGATCTCGGTTTCGCCTTCCGGCGTGTTGACATTGGTGGTGGTGCCGAGCACTGCATGCTCCAGCGTGATGGGCAATATCGTGTGGATATCGAAGCCGTCGACGCTGAAACTCGGGTCTTTGGCCACCTTGACCGTCACCGCCACGTCGCCGCGCAACATGCCGGGGATCTTCAAACCCTGGTTCTTCAACCGAACGAGGTGGCCTTCGCTGACACCCGGCTCCAGGACGAATCGGACACTGCGCCCTTCCGGCAGCGTCACCGTCACCCATGCGCCCTTCAGCAGGTCCTCGATCGTCACGCTGGCATCGACAAACAGGTCCGGAGCCTTTTCCGTGGTCGGCTGCTTGCCGCGGATACGGCGCAACAGCGCGCTGATCAGTTCGATCGGATCAAGCAGGGAGGCCGGCTTTTCCGGAACCAGTGTCTCGTCGCTCTCGACATTCTGGGCTTCGCTTTCACGGCGAAGCGTCTGCGCGGCGGCATTGGCCTCGGGTGTGTCGCCAAAAATCCGGCTCACGACGTCTTCCGGGCTCGGGCCATTGCCCGCAGGCTTGGCGGCGGTTGACTTGTCGGCCGGCTTTTCGGCCGCTTTTGCCTTATCCGCCTCAGGAGATTTGGCAGCCGCAGCTGCAGCGGCGGCTTTGTCGGCCTTGGCCTTTTCGGCTTCCGCCTTGGCAAGGTCGGCCATCACGCGCTCGGCATTTGCCTTCGCAGCCTTGGCCCGTTCGGCGGCTTCGCGCGCTGCCTCGCGCTGCTGTTGGATGGTCTGCTCCCGCTTGCGGGCGTCGGCCTTTTCCCGTTGCATGTCGTAGCGGCTCCGCTTGGCCGGATCCTTCAACACGTCGAAGGCGCGGCTCAACTCAGCAAATCGTTTGGTCGCATCGGGGTCGTCCCGATTCTGGTCTGGATGGGAGGCTTTTGCCGCACTCCGCCACGCCGCCTTGATCTCATCGGCGCCTGCGTCGCGCTTCACGCCGAGAACTGAATAGGGGTCACGCATCTGAAACCACCGGTTAACATCGATCCGCGCACCCGGAGCGCCGGCATGCGCCACAAACAACATTCCATGCTTCCGGAGGTTCCATCGGGACACCGGGAAACATGCGTTATCGCAAGAGAATGCAGGAAACTTGCTAACCAGAGGTTACGTGTCTGTGGATTGTCTTGACGCAATCGCTCGAATGCGAGCGAATCCCGGCGTCTCAGCCCTTCTTGTCGAAGCCCAGCAGCTGCCAGCTGCCATTTGACAGAATGCAAGTCTTGCCGCTGAAATACGCTATTCCCTCGTAGGAATGCCTTGTCGTGTCGAACTGGCGGCAGGTCAGGCCATCGGACTTGTCTTCGCGAATGGCGGTGACGACACCTGCGCTGCCGGTCGTGGCATTGGCCCAGGGCAAGGGAGCCTGGCCGAGCTTGGCGAGATCGGCTGAGGTCACGGCATTCTGCACCGTGGCTTCATCGGAACGGGCATCCACAGGCTTGCCGCGCGCGATCGTGCTGGTGGAAATGGTACGGTCCACCTTGGCGCTTTCCATCAGATCGTAGGAACTGCCCATGCAGCCCGACAGCAGCATGGCGGCTACGACAGGCGCGACACTCAGGCGCAGGGGTCGTAACGAAGCCTTTTTGCAGCAGGCGGTCTTTGCTATGTGTTTCACCTAAGGTCCTGTCCAGCTGATGGAGTCTGGGCGTCGATCATGTGTATTAGGAGCAATTGAAGCAATATGTCAGAATCGGGGTTAACAAGCGGTGACTTTACCGAAGAGAATGAACCATTCGCATTATTTGCCCAATGGCTCAAGGACGCTGAAGCATCCGAGATCAATGACCCCAATGCCGTAGCGCTGGCGACTGTCGATGCCGATGGGCTACCCAATGTCCGCATGGTGTTGCTCAAGGACTACGATCAGCGCGGTTTCACCTTCTACACCAACTTCGAAAGCCAGAAGGGACAGGAAATCCTTGGCCAGAAGAAGGCAGCCATGTGCTTTCACTGGAAATCGCTGCGCCGCCAGGTGCGGCTCAGGGGCGCAGTCGAGGTGGTCTCCGATGCCGAAGCGGACGCCTATTATGCCACCCGCGCGCGCGGCAGCCGAATCGGCGCATGGGCCTCGCAGCAGTCGCGCCCACTAGAGGGGCGCTTTGCCCTGGAAAAGGCCGTGGCCGAATACACCGCCCGTTATGCCATCGGCGAGATCCCCCGGCCGCCCCATTGGTCGGGCTTCCGCATCATGCCGACCTCCATCGAGTTCTGGCACGACAGAAAATTCCGCCTGCATGACCGCATGGAGTTTCGGCGGGAAACGGCCGATGGCCCGTGGAGCAAGGTGCGCATGTATCCCTGACATGCCAGACGTGGGGTAGGGCGGGGCGGTGTCAGCCCCGCTTCAGCCGGAACGGGATGCCTGACGCCAGGGCGGAAACATAGCGCGCCTTCTGGTAGAAGCCATTGAGCGAGATGCGCGGCAGCTCCAAAAGCTGGCCGGCGTGTTTCATGCTGAGGGTGCCGGGTCGGGTGGTGACGGCCACGGGAAGGCCGGCGCGCGCCACGGCAGCCACGGTATCCCTGGAGACACTGCGGCAGTCGCCATAGGGATAGGCAAAACTGTTGGGCCGCTTGCCGGTGATGGCCTCGACGTAGTCGACCGATTGGGAAATTTCCTCCGCCAGCACGCCGGCATCGAGGCGTGCAAGCGCACGATGGCTGATGGTGTGGGCGCCGAGGGAAACGAGAGGATGCGCGCTCAACGCCCGCAGTTCATCGGCAGACATCACCTCGGCTTCCGGAATCGAGCGAGGATCGAAGCCGGCACGCAACGCCGCGTCATCGAGGCGCCGGATCGCGTCGGTTTCATCGCCGCAGCAGACCAGGTCGCAGGCTGCGTCGAACAGCGCCAGCCGCTCCCGGTCGGTGCCGACGGCAAGGCGGCGCCTGACGCCAGCCAGTTCGATTTCAAGGGGCTGCTCGCCATTGGCAAGCGCATCGGCGGTCTCCCACCAAAGGCTATGGCGTCGCTCGGAAAATCCCTTGCAGACGAAGATGGTGAAGGGCACCGCGTGCCGCTCGAACACCGGCAGCGCAAAGTCCCGGTTGTCGCGATAGCCGTCATCCAGCGTGAAGGCCGCAAATGGCCCGCTGCGATGGCCTTCCGACAGGAGCCTCGGGACGTCTTGCAGCGCCACGAATCGATAGCCGTCCTGCTTCAGCCTGACGATGGCCGCTTCGAGGAACTCGGGCGTGATCTCCAGATGGCGGTTGGGCTCGATGTGTCGCGGCTTGTGCTGCCGCACGTGATGCAGCGTGAAGATGGCGCCCAGGCCGCGGGCCTCGCCCATGAGACCGGCACGGGAGAGCAGGACGGACAGTTCCAGCCCACCTGTTATCGCCGCTCTCTTGACCAGTTGCTTGAGCACGTCCATCGGCCTCCGCTGGTGCGCTTCAGGGTTGAGGCCGGCCACCGCAGGTGGACGCCTGCGGAAAACTATCGTTCAAGGCGTTAATCCTTCCTAAACACTCGCTGGCGTTCGAAGCTAACGCAAGACCCCATCCAAAACGGGCATGCCGATAATGGCAGCCGCCGCGATCAGCAGGAAGCAGATGCGGCGAAACGCTGCCTCGTCCACGCGCCCGAACAGCCGCGAGCCGACGAACAGGCCAAGCGCAAAGGTTGGGCCTGCCAGCAGGGCTACGGCCGCCGCAGACCAGGTGAACAGCCCGGCCAGCCCGTAATTGACACCCGTCAAGGCAGTGCTGAGCGCGAAGTAGAACACGATATTGGCGCGCACCAGCAGGGCCGTTTTTGGTCCACCCAGCCAATAGGCCACCACTGGCGGCCCGCCCACCTGCGCCGCGCCGCCGAACACGCCTGAAATGAAGCCCGTGCCGACCGTCAGAGGGCGCGTCGGCTGGCCGCGGTATCGCCAGCCTGACATGAGCAGCGCCAACAGCACGGTCACCAAGCCGGTGATCGCCCAGCGCACGGTCAGGGGCTCTGCATAGGAGAGGATAGCCGTACCGACCGGAACGCCAAAGGCCGCGCCGGCCACCATGACAGCCACTTCGCGCCGGTCGGCCTGCCGGTAGGAGCCGGGGATCATCGGTAGCGAGAGAAAGGCATCGATCAGGAACAGCACGGCGGCGGCAAGCTTTGGTTCGATGATCGCACTGGCCAGCGGCATGAAGATCAGCGCGCCGCCAAAGCCGGAAAATCCCCGCGCCAGACCGGCTGTCAGAGCAGCCAGCACGATGAAGACCATCTCCGAGACGCTGTGACCAGCAATCAGGGCCGATACCTCGGAGAAATCGTATCCGCCTGATGCCATGCCTGAAGTCCGCCGCCTTTCGGATCGCTAAGAAGACCGCTCTATCAAAGCCGGTGCCCGGGCGGAAGCGCTGTGCCCGCTTATTCGTTTGCCCGCAGCTTTGTCTTTGCCAGCGCCTGGCGTGCGGCAAACACTGCCGGCAAAGACCAAAGCAGGGCGATCAGGAAGACGATCGTCAGCGCATGCCGAATGGCGGCCGGCGTATCCGCACCGGCAAGCCCGGCACTGTTGGCGGCCAGTCCTGCCAGGCCGCCGCCCAGGGCAAAGCCCGCTGATTGCAGCGTCGGCAGGAGGGCGGAGGTCTTGTCGCGTTCGGCAAGCGGCGTCTCCTCCATCGTCATCTTGCTGAGATAGGCCCAGCTCATGCCGAACCCCGCGCCGATCACCAGCTGACCGGCAAACACGGGCGCAAGCTCACCGGAGGCGAAGGCGGAAAACAACAGGCCAAGCCCGAAGATCTGGCAAAGCGGCCCAAGCCAGATCAGCCTGTCCGTATGCTGCTTCAGCTTGATATTGGCCACCAGGATCGCGGTCGTGCTCCAACTGATCGCCATCAGCGCGTAAAGGGCGCCGGCTGCCGTTGGCGACAGCGACCAGACATGCTGCAGCCCATAAACCAGGTAGACGCCACTGGTCGCCTGTGCCACCGGCATCATCAGCACTACCCAGAGGCCGAGCCCGACCGGCGAGCGCAGCGAAAATGCCTCCGCCGGCATGATGCTTTCTTCGGCGCGCTTGTCGAACAGGATGGTGGCAATGAGCAGCACTGCGGCGACGGCCGAGAGCAGCGCTGCGGAAAGCGGCCCCGACACACCGGCAAACAGAATCGCCAGCAGGCCGAGCGACAACAGCGTGAGCCTGAGGCCAGGCAACCGGAAGGCTGGCCGCGGCCCGCCTGCTCGCCGCGGCGCGATCACAAGCGCCAGGGCGAGAAAGATCAGGATCATCGGCACATTGATGAGAAAGGCGGCCCGCCAGGAAATGGTCTCGGTCAACCAGCCCGCAAGGACAGGCGCACCGAATGCCGCCACCGCCCAGACACCGGCTTCGGCGCCAAACACCTTGGCGATCAGTTTCTCGGGATACATTTCGGGGATGAGGGCGTAGCAGACCGCCGCCACGATGCCCTCACCAATCCCCTGGAGGATGCGTCCCAAAAGCACGGTTGCCATATTCTCGGCAAGGCCGGCAATGAGCGTGCCCGCCAGAAACAGCAGGGCCGCGAGCAGCAGCGTTGCCTTGCCGCCCAGCGCCTGCTTCAACAGCGCGGCAGAGGCGCCGGCCACGATTGAGGCGGCAAGGTACAGGGTGAGCGCCCAGGAAATCAGCGCAGCCCCGCCAAACTCCTCCACTGCCGTCGGCAAGGATGTCGTGACGAGAAAGCCGTTGAAGGCATAGAGCGCCACACCCAAGCATAACATCGATGTCGTCATGGCGTAGCGCGGCGCCAGCAGATCCGCCCATTGGCCCTTGCCCTCTGCGGGCGGGGCGATTTCGCCGTGATCTGCAGCCTGTGTCATGATGTCCATTTCGCTTTCTTTCCTTGCTCATACGGATGAGCACGGGAAGCTACAACCTCAACCATCCTTGAGGTAAAGCCCTTGTATCCGGAAAAATGCGCCCCGGTAGAAAACGCTGACCGGTCTTTGCGATTCGTTCACCCTGAAATTGGGGGGGGCGTTAACCCTGTTCCAATTTAGTTTTTGTGTTGCTGCATTGATGTCTAAATCTTCACGCAAGGGAAATGCCGTATATTTCAATTTTGAGACAAATGCGGACAGGCGAGTGCTTCGGCGTTGGCGGCATTCGGAGGGACAATGAAGATAATAGCGATCGCCATTTCGTTCATCGTAGCGATTGTGTGCTATTCCGGTGCAGCCTTGGCGGGCAGTGCGAACTTCGTGTTCGACGCGCGCACCGGCCGTGTGCTTGCGTCTGAGAACGCAGATGTTCTTAATCATCCCGCGTCATTGACGAAGATGATGACGATCTACATGACCTTCGAGGCCATCAAGCGCGGCAAGCTCACATGGGACACCAAGGTACCGTTCTCGAAATATGCCTCCAGCCGTCCGCCCACAAAACTGGGCGTTAAAGCCGGTGGCTCGATCACCGTCCGCGATGCCGTCTATGGCATGATCGTCAAGTCTGCCAATGATGCCGCCGCCGCCATGGCCGAGAAACTGGCTGGCAGCGAAAGCGCCTTTGCCGTGGCCATGACCAAGCGCGCCCGCCAGCTCGGCATGAACCGCACCGTCTTCAAGAACGCTTCTGGCTTGCCGAATTCCGCTCAGGTCACCACGGCCCGCGACATGGCGACCCTCGGCGTGGCGCTGATCCGCGACTTCCCGCGGGAATACAAGATGTTCTCCGTCGAAAGCTTCGTCTTCAACGGCAAGCGCATCCGCGGCCACAACAACCTGATGTATCGCTATGAAGGCATGGACGGCATCAAGACCGGCTACACCAATGCTTCGGGCTTCAACCTCGTCAGCGCCGTGCGCGTGGGTGATCGCCGCGTGATCGGCGTCGTGCTCGGCGGTCGCACCGCCGCCAGCCGTGACCGCACCATGCAGGCACTGATTGATCGCGCCATCGGCAAGGCGGGCAGGGGCGACCAGATGATCGCCGCCGCCAAGCCTGCACCGGCAGAGATTGAGGCGCCTGCGCCTGCGGCCGCCCGCCGTGCGGCGATAGCCGAGGTCCCGGTTCCCGCTTTCGCGCCGCGCGCCGCCGATGAGGGCGTCGAGGTGGCCGTTGCCGAGGTCGAGTCCGATCCCGTCAGCGTCGCCAGCGTTGCACCCGTTCCCGCCACCCGCTACGGCAGTGCCTATGTCGATCCCCGTTCCAAGGGCGTGGCTGCAATCGAGGCACAGGTCGCTCCGCCCGCTCCAAACACGCTGAACGCCCAGGCCGCTGCAATCTCAAGCGGCTGGCAGATCCAGATCGCTGCGGCAACCAGCGAGAAGGCCGCGCAATCTATCCTGCAATCCGCCCAGTCCAAGGTCCGGGCGCTGGCCGGCAGCCGACCGTTCACGCAGGCGGTCAAGAGCGGCGGCTCGACACTCTATCGCGCCCGCTTCGTTGGTTTTGCCAGTGAGCAGGAGGCGCGCAAGGCCTGTGACAGCCTCACCCAGCAATCCTACCAGTGCCTGCTGATGCCGGGCGAGGGCTGAGGTCAAAACGCTCGACAGATCGAGCCGACTCGGACAGAAATCGGAACGTTAGGAGAACGTTTCGATGCGCGATCTGATGGAGAAGTTTGAAGCGGCCTCCGCCGCCTATGCCGACAGCCATGGGCTGACGCGCGACAGCGACTGGTTTCTGCTAAAATTGCTGGAAGAAACCGGCGAACTGACCCAGGCCGCCAATCGCGTCAGCGGCCGCGCAAGGCTAAAAGGCCGGTCAGCGGCAGATCTGCATCAATCCCTCGCCGATGAAACAGCCGACCTTCTCGGTCACATCCTGCTCTTCGCCCGCCATCACGGCATAGACCTTGATGCGGCGATTGAACGCAAGTGGCGGTTCAAGATCGACGAGACCGCTGTCTCATCCATCCAGAATGTCAGGTCTTGAAAGCTCTTCCGCCAGGCGAGCGGGCATGTCCATACCGGACCATGTCAGCGATGCTTGTTGCGCTCGATGACGTCTTTCGCCGTCACGGTGACGAATGCGGAATCGTCAGACCTCATGCCGGGCTCCAGCTTCTCCTGAAGCCAGCGCAGGTCAGCGTCACGGTTTTGAAGGTCACGCCGTATCAGATCTTCGAGGTAGTCGCTTGTATCGCGATAGCGCGCGTTTTGGCTCACGCGCCGTCGGACATCGGCTGCAAGGCTGCTATCCAAATCGATATGCAGTCGCTCGGTCGTCATCGGAAAAACCCTCGGCTCAGCTCAGATCATAGAGTCCGGGCCGCAGTTGTCAAACATGACGGCGTGAGACCGCCGACAGCCCCCTGGCACTACGCCTTTGTCCCGCCGACCGTGATCTGGTCCATCCGCAGATGCGGCTGGCCGACGCCGACCGGGACCCATTGGCCGGCCTTGCCGCAATTGCCGATGCCGGTGTCGAGTGCCATGTCGTTGCCGATCATCGAGACACGCTTCATCGCGTCCGGCCCGTTGCCGATCAGCATGACGCCCTTTACCGGTGCGCCGATCTTGCCGTTTTCGATCATATAGGCCTCGGTGCAGCCGAACACGAACTTGCCCGAGGTGATGTCGACCTGGCCGCCGCCGAAGGCAACAGCATAGATGCCGTTCTTCACCGAGGCGATGATCTCTTCCGGCGTCTTGTCGCCCGAGAGCATGTAGGTATTGGTCATGCGCGGCATGGGCTTGTAGGCATAGCCCTGGCGACGGCCATTGCCGGTGGCCTTCATGCCCATCAGACGGGCGTTCTGGCGATCCTGCATATAGCCCACCAGCCGGCCGTTCTCGATCAGCACGTTATAGGCCGATGGCGTGCCTTCGTCATCGATGGTGATCGAGCCGCGGCGGTTGTCGATCGTGCCGTCATCGACCACGGTCACGCCGGGTGCGGCGACCATCTCGCCCATCAGTCCGGCAAAGGCCGAGGTCTTCTTGCGGTTGAAATCGCCTTCAAGGCCGTGGCCCACGGCCTCGTGCAGCATGACGCCCGGCCAGCCATTGCCAAGCACGATGTCCATCGTTCCGGCCGGCGCCTCGATGGCCTCAAGATTGACGCGCGCCTGGCGCAGCGCCTCGTCCGCGCCGCGCTGCCAGCTATCGCTCGTCAGGAAGTCGGAAAACGCGATGCGCCCGCCCTGGCCAAAGGACCCGGACTCCTGCCGGTCGCCCTTGCCGGCGACGACGGAAATGTTCACCCGCGTCATCGGCCTGATATCACGCACGCGGTGGCCGTCGGCCCGCAGGATTTCCACCATCTGCCAGCTAGCGGCGATGCTGGCCGTCACTTGCCGCACAGCCGGATCCTTGTCGCGCAGATAGGCGTCGATTTCCGAGAGCAGCTTGACCTTTTCCTCAAAGCTCGGGCTGCCGATCGGATTGCCGTCGCCATAGAGCTTCTTGTTGGTGCCCTGCGGGGCCGCGGCATAGGAGCCGGAATGCCCCCGCGTCACAGCACCGACTGCATCTGCAGCACGCTTCAGCGCCGCCACCGACAGGTCGCCGGCATGGGCATAGCCAACCGCTTCGCCGGCCACGGCGCGAAGCCCAAAGCCCTGGTCGGTGTTGAAACTGCCACCCTTCAGGCGGCCGTTGTCGAACATCAGCGATTCCGCCTGGGCATGCTCGATGAAGAGCTCGCCGTCATCGGCTCCATCAAGCGCCTGCGCCACGTGGGCACGAAGCGTTTCCTCGTCGCAATCGAAAAGGTTCAGAAGGTCTGATGACATGTCGGTCTCCTTGGGCGCATGCACCCCATGTAGTCTTCAGGGCGGCAGGCGGCAAGGCCGCTGAGGCAAAGGGCGGATCCGAAACCTCGGTCGACTTATGGTCAGGGCAGCGCGTCGTAACCAGACCCGAAGCCGGACAGGTCGATCGGAATGCCGATGCGGTTTTCCTGGTCGGGCGATTCCTTGAAGGCAAACACGGCATCCTTGCCGGCGCGCAGGATCTTCAGCAACTCGTCTTCAATCACCACGTCGGCATTGCAGCCTTCGACATAGCAGCGGGTGAAATAGGTGCGGCCGATGCTGGTGCCATCAACATAAAGATCCACGCCGTCATAGAGCCATACGCCGAGCGGCACCAGAATGCGCATCAGGCGCTTCTGCCGGTCGGCCGTCTTCAGCACGCTGATGGCAATGCCCATCTCAGGCCGGTCGTCGGCAATGGCAAACTGAGTCAGCGCACATTGCTCTGCCGCAGCGCCTGCCGGCGTCTCGCAGATCATCGACCACGCGCCGTAGTCGGATCTGTTGGTGCCCTTCTGCAGTTCCACGCCCGGAGTCTGGGCGTTGACCTGGCTGCCGCTGACGGCAATGGCCGCAGCGGCCAGGACGACGCGGGCGAAACTGTTGAAACCCATTGGCACCTCGGGAAAACGAATCATCGGCGCATTCTTGTCGCCGGGTCGGCAATTGAAAAGCCCCAAGCTTTCTTTTCCCGGCGAACAAGGCATAATTGGGACTGTGGATTCGAAAGGTCGATGTCGTGAAGTCGCCGGTTATCCACAGTGAGCTATGCGCCTCCGCCGCGTCAGAACGACGCGACTTGATATTGCGCAAAAATGCCGCAGAGGCTTTTCCGGCAAGATATTGCGATTGCGGTCAAACTGTGATTTGAACGGCTCTAATAGCATGATTTTTGCGTTTCGATTTGATGTGGGTCAAACGCTCGAGGGAGATACGTTGTGATGAAGAGAGCTTATGCAGCCTTGGCCTCGATGGCCTGTCTGCTGTCCGCTGGCTCGGCATTGGCAGCCCAGCCGACGCCTTGGCAGATGGATTTTCAGCCGGCTGCTACCCAAGTCATGGAGCAGATCAACTGGTTCGAGGACTTTACCCTCTGGTTCATCGTGCCCATCACCCTGTTCGTGCTGGTTCTTTTGATCCTCGTTGTCGTGAAGTTCCGCGCTTCCGCCAACCCGGTTCCGTCCAAGACCAGCCACAACACGCTGATCGAGATCGTCTGGACCGCCGGTCCGGTGTTGATCCTTCTCGCGCTTGCCATCCCCTCGTTCCAGCTGCTCTCCCTGCAGCTCAACATGCCGCAGAATCCTGACGTCACGATCAAGGCGACCGCGACCCAGTGGCAGTGGAACTACGAATATGAAGGTGGCGAATCGCCGCTGTCCTTCGACAGCTATATGCTGAAGGATGCTGACCGCCCTGCCGCCGGCAAGGTCGATCTGGCTGCCTATCCGCGCCTGCTGGCTGTGGACAATGAAATGGTCGTCCCGGTCGGCAAGACCGTTCGCCTGCTTGTGACGGCCGCTCCGACAGACGTCATCCACGCCTTCGCGATGCCGGCTTTCGGCGTCAAGATCGATGCTGTTCCGGGCCGCCTCAATGAAACCTGGTTCAAGGCCGAAGCTGAAGGCATGTATTACGGTCAGTGTTCGGAACTGTGCGGCAAGGACCACGCCTTCATGCCGATCGGCATTCGCGTCGTGTCCGAGGCGCAATATACCGCTTGGCTTGCTGCCGCCGGCAACAATCTCGGCGAGGCCAACAAGGCCCTGATGGCATCCGTCGAATCCGGCTCCAAGGCCGTCGACGTCGCTGAAAACGTTTCGAAGTAAGAGAGGGAGGCACATCATGGCTGGACATGCTGCCCACGACGATCACGCCCACGATCACGGCGCGCATCACGACGACCACCACCACGCTCACAAGCCTGGCTTTTTCTCCCGCTGGTTCCTCTCGACGAACCACAAGGATATCGGCACCCTCTACCTGATCTTCGCGATCATGGCAGGCATCGTCGGCGGTGCGCTGTCGGTGTTCATGCGTTGGGAACTGGCGGAGCCGGGCATTCAGATCTTCCACGGTCTGGCATCCATGGTCTATGGGGCTGAAGGCGATGCCGCCATCGACGCCGGCAAGCACATGTATAATGTGTTCACGACCGCCCACGCGCTCATCATGATCTTCTTCATGGTCATGCCGGCGCTGATCGGCGGTTTCGCCAACTGGATGATCCCGATCATGATCGGGGCGCCTGACATGGCCTTCCCGCGCCTGAACAACATCTCGTTCTGGCTGATCGTTCCTGCCTTCATCCTGCTGCTGCTGTCGATGTTCGTCGAAGGCCCCGCAGGTGCCCATGGCGTGGGTGGCGGCTGGACGATGTATCCGCCCATGGCAACGACGGGCCAGCCCGGACCGGCGGTGGATCTCGCGATCTTCGCGCTGCACGTCTCGGGTGCGTCCTCGATCCTCGGTGCGATCAACTTCATCACCACCATCCTCAACATGCGCGCTCCGGGCATGACGCTGCACAAGATGCCGCTGTTTGCCTGGGCTGTTCTGGTCACCGCCTTCCTGCTGCTCCTCTCGCTGCCGGTTCTGGCTGGCGCCATCACCATGCTGCTGACGGACCGCAACTTCGGCACGGCCTTCTTCTCTCCGGAAGCCGGTGGTGACCCGATCCTGTTCCAGCACCTGTTCTGGTTCTTCGGTCACCCGGAAGTGTACATCCTGATCCTGCCCGGTTTCGGCATCATCAGCCACATCATCTCGACCTTCTCGCGCAAGCCGGTCTTCGGCTATCTCGGAATGGCCTATGCCATGGTCGCGATCGGTGCTGTCGGCTTCGTCGTCTGGGCGCACCATATGTACACGGTCGGCCTGTCGCTCCAGGCGCAGCGCTACTTCCTGTTCGCCACCATGGTTATCGCGGTGCCCACCGGCATCAAGATCTTCTCGTGGATCGCGACCATGTGGGGCGGTTCGCTCACCTTCCGCACGCCCATGATCTGGGCGATCGGCTTCATCTTCCTGTTCACCGTTGGTGGCGTCACCGGCGTTCAGCTGGCCAATGCCGGTCTCGACCGCTCGCTGCATGACACCTACTATGTCGTCGCGCACTTCCACTACGTGCTGTCGCTCGGCGCCGTCTTCGCCATCTTCGCTGCCTGGTACTACTGGTTCCCGAAGATGAGCGGCTTCATGTACTCGGAATTCCTGGGCAACCTGCATTTCTGGGTCATGTTCGTCGGCGTTAACCTGATCTTCTTCCCGCAGCATTTCCTCGGCCTTGCCGGCATGCCGCGCCGCTACATCGACTATCCCGATGCATTCGCCGGCTGGAACTACGTATCGTCCATCGGCTCCTACATCTCGGCCGTCGGTGTTCTGATCTTCCTGTACTGCGTGCTGGAAGCCTTCATGAAGAAGCGCGTCGCTGGCGACAATCCCTGGGGCGAAGGTGCAACCACCCTGGAATGGCAGCTGTCTTCGCCGCCGCCGTTCCACCAGTGGGAACAGCTGCCGCGCATCAAGTAAGCGCGTCGCCTTGAAAACAAGATCAGCGCCGCGGTGGTTAGGCCAGCGCGGCGCAGATCGCAGAAAAGCGTGATCGGGACGGAATAAATGACAGTCATCGACGAATTCGGCGCGTTGAAACAGGGCGGAGATCTGCACCTGTCTGAAGCCGGAGCCCGCGATTTCTTCGAACTCTTGAAGCCGCGCGTCATGTCGCTGGTGGTTTTCACCGCCTTTGCCGGTCTCGTGCTCGCTCCCGGACACATCCACCCCGTGCTGGGCGCCATCGCCATTCTCTGCATCGCTGTTGGAGCCGGCGCCTCGGGTGCCCTTAACATGTGGTACGATGCCGATATCGATGCGGTGATGACCCGCACCGCGCGCCGCCCCATTCCGGCCGGCCGCATCGCGCCCAACGAGGCGCTCGCCTTCGGCCTGATCCTCTCGGCCTTTTCGGTTTCGATCCTCGGCCTTGTGGTGAATTGGTTCGCCGCCGGTCTCCTGGCCTTCACCATTTTCTTCTATGCCGTCGTCTACTCGATGTGGCTGAAGCGCTCGACGCCGCAGAACATCGTCATCGGCGGTGCTGCCGGCGCATTCCCGCCCATGCTTGGGTGGGCTTGCGTCACCGGCGGCGTATCGCTGGATAGCACCATCCTGTTTCTGATCATCTTCTTCTGGACGCCGGCCCATTTCTGGGCGCTGGCGCTGTTCAAGATGCGCGATTATGGCTCTGTCGGCGTTCCCATGCTGCCCAACGTGGCCGGCGAGGCGAGCACCAAGCGCCAGATCTTCCTCTATACCGTGTTGACGGTGGTCTCCACGTTGGCACCGGTTGCAACCGGGCTGGCAGGCATTGGCTATGGCCTGTTCGCCGCTGCTCTCGGCGCTGTCTTCATTTACTGTTCCATCGCCGTCTGGCGCATGCCCGACGGCGATACGAAGATGGTGGCAGCCAAGAAGATGTTTGCCTATTCCATCGTCTATCTGTTTGCGATCTTTTCCGCTTTGCTGGCCGACCGATTCATCGGCGCGTTTGTCGGAGGTCTGTTGTAATGGAAACCGTGAAGCTCAACGAGCAGCAGAGAAAGTCCCGCCGTGGCCGCAATATTGCGCTGGGCGTGGTGCTGGGGGTGCTCTGCGTGATTTTCTATATCGTGACGCTGGTCAAGATCAGCGGAATGGGCGGTTGAGGGAGGCAGTCGGATGAGCGAACACGCGATCGACGACAAGCGCAAGTCTCGCAGCAACGGCGCCATCGGCGTGGCCTGCCTGTTCTTCGTGGCGGGCATGGTCGGCATGAGCTACGCCGCTGTTCCGCTCTATCGCCTGTTTTGCCAGGTTACCGGTTATAACGGCACGACTCAGCGCGTCGAACAGGCCTCGAGCGTCATCCTTGACGAGACGATGAAGGTCACCTTTGACGCCAATGTCTCGAGCGGTCTCGGCTGGGATTTCAAGCCGGTGCAGAAGTCGGTCGAGTTGAAGATCGGCGAAACGGTGCAGATTTCCTACCAGGCGACCAACAAGTCGTCGACGCCGTCCACCGGCCAGGCGATCTTCAACGTGACGCCGATGGAGGCCGCAGCCTATTTCAACAAGATCCAGTGCTTCTGCTTCACCGAAACGGAGTTGAAGCCGGGCGAGACGCTGGACATGCCCGTGGTCTTCTTTGTCGATCCTGATATCACCAAGGCGGTCGAAACGAAGAACATCAAGACGATTACCCTGTCCTACACCTTCTATCCGCATGAGGCAGCGAAGCCGGTCGCTGAACTGCCGCGGAAAGGTGAGGCCTTGGAAACGAAAATGTGAGACGAATCGGCTATGCCGGTTCTGGAGAGAATTTGAAATTCGGGGATTGCTGACATGGCCGATGCGCATCAGAAAAATCACGACTACCACATCATAGATCCGAGCCCATGGCCGCTGATCGCCTCTATCGGTGCCTTCATCCTGACCTTCGGCGGCGTGTGCTACATGCGCTGGCTGAATGGCGCAGAAATGAAGATCAGCGGGTTTGGCATTGAGTTCAATGTCGCTACTCCGTGGATGTTCTATATCGGTCTTGCCCTTGTGCTTTATACGATGGTCGGCTGGTGGGCCGATACGATCAAGGAAGCCAATGAAGGTCATCATACGCGGGTCGTATCGCTGCACCTGCGCTATGGCATGATCATGTTCATCGCCTCGGAAGTGATGTTCTTCGTCGCCTGGTTCTGGGCCTTCTTCGATGCCAGCCTGTTCGCCAATGAAGCGATCCAGGCGAGCCGCGTCGAATTTACCGGTGGCACCTGGCCGCCGAAGGGCATCGAGGTTCTCGATCCCTGGCACCTGCCGCTCTACAACACCGTCATCCTGCTGCTGTCGGGCACCTGTGTGACCTGGGCGCACCATGCCCTGCTTCACAATGACCGCAAGGGTCTGGTGAACGGTCTGGCCCTGACCGTCGCGCTCGGTGTCCTGTTCTCCTACGTTCAGTACTACGAATATCTGCACGCTCCGTTCGACTTCAAAAACTCGATCTACGGTGCGACCTTCTTCATGTCGACCGGCTTCCACGGCTTCCACGTGCTGGTTGGTACGATCTTCCTGATCGTCTGCCTGCTGCGCGCCATGAAGGGTCACTTCACGGCCAAGCAGCACTTCGGCTTCGAAGCGGCGGCCTGGTACTGGCACTTCGTTGACGTGGTCTGGCTGTTCCTGTTCTTCGCCATCTACATCTGGGGTGGCTGGGGCGCGCCGCTGGCGCACGGCTGAGCGAAGCGATTATCTTCGCACTGATATCAGGGCGGTCGCATTGCGGCCGCCTTTTTCTTGCCCGCTATCCCTCCCATCATGGTCGCCATGATCGCGAACCTCCGTCTTCTGCTTGCGCCCGCCCTATTCATCGCCGCTGCAGCCTGCGCGGTGAGCCCGGCGATGGCCGACCAGTCGGTTGCCAGCCACGTCATCGTCGACAAGTCCGAACGCCGCCTCGACCTGATGCAGGGCGAGACCGTACTGGCCAGCTTTTCGATAGCACTCGGCGCTCAGCCCGAGGGTCACAAGCAGCGCGAAGGCGACGAGCGCACCCCCGAAGGACGCTATGTGCTGGACTGGCGCAATCCCGATAGCGCCAATCACCTGGCGCTTCACGTATCCTATCCCAATGCCGAGGATGTCTGGCGCGCGGCCGCGGCGGGGGAGGACCCCGGTGGCATGATCATGATCCACGGGCAGAAAAACTATCTCGGCTGGCTGGCCTATTTGACGCAGCTTTTCGATTGGACTGATGGTTGCATCGCGGTTACCAATGCCGACATGGATATCATATGGAATTCCGTGCCTGTGGGCACGCCGATCGAGATCAGGCCATGAGCGACGACAAGACCCTGGGTGACGATGCTGCCATGTTTGCCCCCGTCGAGCCGCTCAAGGCGGGTCTGTCCGCTTGCTGCCCGCGCTGCGGCCAGGGGCGCTTATTCGACGGCGTGGTGAAGCTCAAGCCGGCCTGCAGCAATTGCGGGCTGGATTACAGCTTCGCCGATTCCGGCGATGGCCCGGCGATTTTCGTCATCCTCATCGCCGATTGCGTGATGCTCGGCCTGGCGCTGTGGACCGAGTTCAACCTGCATCCGCCGATCTGGCTGCATATTCTCCTTTGGGGGCCGCTGACGATCGGGCTGTCGATCTGGCTGCTCAGGACCATCAAGGCGACGCTGATCGCACTGCAGTTCCGCAACAATGCGCGCCAGGGTACGATCGACCATGGCTGAGGCGAAGGCCGGGCGGATCAAGGTCGTCGCCACGCTGCTCTTGCTGGCGGTGACGCTTTGCGTACTTCTGTCGCTCGGTACCTGGCAGGTCCAGCGGCTGCATTGGAAGGAAGCCCTGATCGCCGATATCGCCGAGCGAACCACGGCCGCCCCGGCCGATGTCACATCGATCGAATCGATCGGCACGTCAGGCGGCGACATCGACTACCGCAAGATGTCCGCCTCCGGCCGCTACATGCATGACAAGGAACGGCACTTCTTCGCGACCTTCCGCGGCCGCACCGGCTTTTACGTCTATACGCCGCTGGAACTGTCCGACGGCCGCTATCTGCTCGTCAACCGGGGCTTCGTTCCCTATGACAACAAGGCGCCGGAGACGCGCAGCCAGGGCCAGGTGCCGGGCGAGGTGACGGTCACGGGCCTGGCGCGGGTGCGGCTCTCGGAAAAGCCGTCTTCCATCGTCCCGGACAATGACCTGGGCAAGAACATCTTCTACTGGAAGGACCTGGACGCCATGGTGGCGACGGCTGGCCTGCCGGCCGATCGCGTGCTGCCCTTCTTCCTCGATGCCGATGCGACGCCGGTGCCCGGCGGGCTTCCGGAGGGGGGCGTCACCCAGATCGACCTGCCCAACAGCCACCTGGAATATGCCGTGACCTGGTACGGCCTTGCCGCCGCCCTGGTCGCAGTGTCGCTCACGGTTTTCCTGCGCCGCCGAAAGGGTTGAGTGCACGCATTTTTCCCCGCGGACCCGCGTGCGCCGCTGCCGATCCCATGATAGGAAGCGACAGAAATTCCAGTTGTGGGGGGAATGCATGGCCTTGCTGGCGAATATCCTGGTTGCCCTGGTGGCGATCGAACATCTCTATATTCTCGTGCTGGAGATGTTTCTCTGGACCAAGCCGCGCGGCATGAAGGCGTTCGGCATGAAGCCGGCCCAGGCGGAAGCCACCAAGGTGATGGCCGCCAATCAGGGCCTGTACAATGGCTTCCTGGCTGCGGGCCTCATCTGGTCGCTGGTTCAGCCCGTCGATCAATTCGCATTTCAGTTGAAGCTGTTTTTTCTTGGCTGTGTCCTCGTCGCCGGCCTATATGGAGGCATGACGGCATCGCGGAAGATCATCTACATCCAGGCGCTGCCGGCCCTGATCGCGCTGATAATGGTATTCCTGGCTGGCTCATGACATCTTCGATCGCTTCTCGACCACCCCTGACGATCAGGCTTTGCGGCCCGCGCGGTTTCTGCGCCGGTGTCGATCGTGCGATACAGATCGTGGTGCTGGCGCTGAAACGCTACGGCGCGCCCGTCTATGTCCGCCACGAGATCGTGCATAACCGCTATGTCGTGGAAGGCCTGGAAGCCAAGGGCGCCGTCTTCGTTGAGGAGCTCGATGAAATCCCGGCCGAGCACCGCGAGCAGCCGGTCGTGTTTTCCGCCCATGGCGTGCCGAAATCCGTGCCGCAGGATGCACAGACCCGCAATCTTTTCTACCTCGATGCCACATGCCCGCTGGTGTCGAAGGTTCACAAGCAGGCGATGCGGCACGAGCGGCTTGGTCGTCACGTCATCCTGATCGGCCATGCCGGCCATCCCGAAGTGGTCGGCACCATGGGGCAATTGCCGGAGGGCACGGTCTCGCTGATCGAAACGGTCGAGGATGTCGATCGCTACGAGCCCGCCGATCCCGATAATCTTGGCTACGTGACCCAGACGACCCTGTCGGTGGATGATACCGCCGGCGTCATCAAGCGGCTGCAGGAGCGCTTTCCCAACCTGACGGCACCTTCGGCCGACAGCATCTGCTACGCCACGACAAACCGCCAGGAAGCGGTCAAGCAGGCAGCCCCCGGCTGCGACCTGTTCATTGTCGTCGGCGCCCCCAATTCATCTAACTCCAAGCGTCTCGTCGAAGTGGCGCTCAGGGCAGGGGCGACGAAGTCCATGTTGGTCCAGCGTGCCTCCGAAATCGACTGGGATGACGTTGGCACCATTGGCACGCTCGGCATATCCGCCGGTGCTTCGGCGCCGGAGGTCATCGTCGACGAGATCATCGAAGCCTTCCGCCAGCGCTTCGACGCCAAGGTGGAACTGGCGATCACGGCGGAAGAAAACGAGCATTTCCTCGTCAACCGCGAATTGCGGGATGTGGAACTGACCCGCCAGGACATGGCCTGGGTGAATGGGTGAGGCGTCGCAATTTCTGACGCTGAAGTCAGTCTATGGCTCCAGATACCTTTCTGGAAGCATTCGGACATGCAGAAGCCGGACGATGAAGATATCGGCTTGCCGAATGCGATAGTAGATCATGTGGCTTGCATACCGATGACGCCGATAGGCGCGCCCGCTGCGCTCATTGACAAAGGTTGACCCAATCTCTGGATGGGACGCCAGCAGATCAAATGTCTGTTCCATGCCCGCTGCATAGATATCCGTTTGCCTTTCGCCGAAGCCCGCGAGGCTTGCGGCAAGCAACTGGCCGATATCCTCCTCTGCGCGCCGCGACAGGACATAGCTACCGGCCATGGTGCCGCGCTTTGGCCTCCGCCAGGATGTCCTTCATAGAGCGATGGCTTTCACCGCTGGCTTCCCCCTCATCCAGGGCGTTCAGCAAGGCCTCATGTTTCGCCTCTTCCTGCTCAAGCAATCGCAACGCCGCCCGAACAGCTTCGCTGGTTGAGCCGTAGCGTCCAGTGGCTGTCAGCCGGGACAGAAAGGCAGTGAAGTGATCGCCGAGATTGATGCTGGTGGTGCTGCTCATATCCGATAATCCTCCAGGACACGTGCCAGATTACTAGAATATAGTAATGCAGACAAGCGCACCAAATCTCCTGTCACCGGCGACCACTCCCATTTCCTGTTTCCATGTCGCGGCGGGGCTGGCACTTGGCCGTCCCCCGCTGTATGCGTTGCGGTAGGATGAAACCCTTGACCAGCATGCGGGACCGGCAGTGGCAGTCTATACCGATATCAACGAAATCGACCTGAAGGCCTTTCTCGCCCAGTATGAGGCGGGTGAACTCCTGTCCTACAAGGGCATTGCCGAGGGCGTCGAAAATTCGAATTTCCTGCTGCACACATCGACGCATCCGTTGATTCTCACGCTCTATGAGAAGCGCGTCGATCCGGGCGACCTTCCGTTCTTTCTCGGCCTGATGCATCACCTCTCCGAGCGTGGCCTGTCCTGCCCCCTGCCGCTGCCGCGCAAGGACGGTGCCCTGCTGGGAGAACTGTCCGGCCGTCCCGCCGCGCTCATCACGTTTCTTGAAGGTATGTGGCTTAGGAAGCCGGAGGCGCGTCATTGCCGCGAGGTCGGCGCGGCACTGGCCAAGATGCACATCGCTGGCGAGGGCTTCGACATCAAGCGCCCCAATGCCCTATCGCTCCAGGGCTGGCAGGTGCTGTGGGACAAGTCCGAGGCCCGGGCCGATGAGGTGGAGCCGGGCCTGCAGGCGGAGATCCGCGGCGAACTCGAATTTCTGTCCAAGACCTGGCCGACCGACCTGCCAGCCGGCGTCATCCATGCCGATCTGTTTCCCGATAACGTCTTCTTCCTCGGTGACGAACTCTCCGGCCTGATCGACTTCTATTTCGCCTGCAATGACTTCCTCGTCTATGATCTGTCGATCTGCCTCAATGCCTGGTGCTTTGAGAAGGACGGCGCCTACAACATCACCAAGGGCATGGCGATGATCGAGGGCTACCAGTCCGTGCGGCCGCTCTCCGCGGCGGAGATCGCAGCCCTGCCGATCCTGTCGCGCGGCTCCGCGCTGCGCTTCTTCCTGACGCGTCTCTATGACTGGCTGACGACGCCCGCCGGCGCCCTGGTGGTCAAGAAGGACCCGCTGGAATATCTCAAGAAGCTGCGCTTCCACCGTCAGGTGAAGAACAGCGCGGAATACGGATTGACCTCATGAAGCATGTCGAAATCTTCACCGACGGTGCCTGTTCGGGCAATCCCGGCCCGGGCGGCTGGGGCGCAATCCTGCGCTATGGCGAAACCGAGAAGGAATTGTTCGGCGGCGAGGCCGAAACCACCAACAACCGCATGGAGCTTCTGGCCGCGATATCGGCGCTCAGCGCGCTGAAGAGCCCCTGCGAGGTCGATCTTCATACCGACAGCAAATATGTCATGGATGGCATCTCCAAGTGGATCTTTGGCTGGAAGAAGAACGGCTGGAAGACGGCGGACAAGAAGCCGGTGAAGAATGGCGAGCTGTGGCAGCAGCTCGATGCCGCCAACCAGCGCCACAAGGTCAAATGGCACTGGGTCAAGGGCCATGCCGGCCATCCGGAAAACGAACGGGCTGACGAACTGGCGCGCCGCGGCATGGAGCCGTTCAAGAAGGGCAATGCCCACCGCGCCCTGATGGGCGGCTGATTTCTCCTGTGGAGAACTCGCGGCCAGCGATCTGTTTGCGCCATCACCGACGGGAATGCGGCGCATCGTGCCGCGCGGCCGGCTTGCCAAGCGGGGCTCAGCGCCTATTGTTCGGCAAGAAAATCAGAGAGGGAGGCTCGGCATGATCCTGCATTGCGTATTCCTGCGCTTCAAGGCGGCCATCCAGGAAGCTGAAAAACAGGCGCTATACGAAGGCATCGCCGCCCTTAAGGAGTTCATTCCGGGCATGGTCGATGTCAAATACGGCCACAATGTCTCGCCGGAAGGGCTGGATAGCGGCTTCGTCGATGGTTTCATCGTGACCTTCGAGGACAGCGTGGTGCGCGACTATTACCTCAACCATCCCGAACACAAGATCGTTGGCGAACGCATCGTCAAGGCCACCGATGGCGGTCTCTCGGGCATCATGGTCTTCGATCTGGAATACTGATTGGCCAAAGGCCTGGCGCCATGCCGGGCCCCACTCTTCTTGCCGCGAACGGATCGTCCAACCGAAATGAGTTCCATCGTCATCGTCCTGGCGCTGTCCGCGGCCATTCTCCACGCCACCTGGAATGCCTTCCTGCGCAGCGGCGGTGATCGTCTTTGGACGGTGACGGTGATGAGCTTTTCCGGCACGCTGGTCGCCATCCCCTTCGCCGCGATCTATCCTTGGCCGGCGGCCGGCGCCTGGCTCTACATCGTCCTGTCAGCGGCGCTTCAGACCGCCTACAGCGTCTTTCTCGTCGCCGCCTATCGCAAGGGCGAGTTGGGCCAGGTCTATCCCGTTGTCCGCGGCATCGTGCCGATGCTGGTGACCGTCGGCGGCTTCCTCGTCGCAGGCGACCGCCTCACCACATGGCAGGTGGTCGGCGTGACACTCGTGGCCATGGGCATCATGAGCCTGGCGCTCGGCCGTGGGCGCGCACCGCTGTCCTCGCTGCTCTATGCCCTGCTGACCGGGATGATCGTGGCAAGCTACGCGACGGTCGATGCCCGCGGGGTCCGCGAGGCCGGCCATGCCGGCGCCTATGCCGCCTGGGTGGTCATCATCTTCGGCACATTCCTGCCGCTGACTTTCGTCATCGCCCGCCGCGGCATGCGTGTGGACTTCCGTGCGCCCGATACGCTGAAGGCGCTCGCTGGCGGCCTGGTGGCGCTGGTGTCCTATGCGCTGGTGGTCACCGCCTTTTCGCTCGGCCCGGCAGGTCCCGTGACCGCACTGCGCGAAACAAGCGTCGTCTTCGCGGCGCTGATCGGGTGGCTTTTCCTGGGTGAGGTGCTGACGCCCCGTCGCCTTGCGGCCTGCATCATCGTGGCGCTGGGCGCCGTTTGCCTGGGCTATTTCCGGTAGGAAGGCCGCGGCAGGGATCCGCCGCGGCCCAAATGCAGCTATCAGAGCTGCTCGATCATCGTGGCGGCGCTGGAGACGGTCGCCTGGCCCGGATTGTCCTCGACATTGATCGACTTCACCACGCCGTCATCGACGAGCATGGAATAGCGCTTGGAGCGAACGCCGAGGCCACCGCCGGAGAGATCGGCATCGAGGCCGATCGCCTTGGTGAAGCTCGCATCCCAGTCGGCCAGGAAGTGGATCTTGCCCATGCCGCCGGAATGCTGCGCCCAGGCGCCCATCACATGCCAGTCATTGACGGAGATCACGGCGATGTCGTCTACGCCGCGGGCCAGGATCGCATCGCGATTTTCCAGGTAGCCGGGCAGGTGGTTTAGCGTGCAGGTCGGCGTGAATGCGCCGGGCACCGCAAACAGCACCACGCGCTTGCCGGCAAAAAGATCCGACGTCGAGATCTCGACCGGGCCATCCGCGGTCTTTTCCTTGAAGGTCGCGGCAGGCAGCTTTTCGCCAACGGCAATCGTCATCGCAGTCTCTCCTTTGGTTGTGAAATGCCAGCGGCAGCGTCCGCCGGTCTGGGTCAGGAAAACGTCTGCGCGGAATATAGTTGGCGGTCAATCGAAGGCAAGCGGGCTTTCCATCGCCCGCGTGCCGGAAACCGCCAGCACGCTCCAGCTCTGGCCAGAAAAGGTATAATTCCGGGGCAGCTTCTCGATGGGAAAGACGGCACGATAGTTGCCATCGGGCGCACGGCGCCCTTCAAAATGGGTAAAGACATAGCCGCTGGGGCCGGTTACGAAGAGTTCCGGCTCGCCGCGCGCGGTCTTTGGCAGTTGCAGGTTCACCGTTAATTGCTTGAGGTCCGCGGTCATCTCGAAGGACGCGACCTTGAAATCGTCAGAGGGCGCTTGCGGCATGGTCGCAGCAGCGCGTGCGATCACCGCAAGCGCCTCCGCATCCTTTGTCGCATCGGGAGTCAGCGGCAGCGAAAAACTCGCCTGGAAGGGAATGCAGATATTGCGACAGATACCGATGAAGGCGGTGGCGTTCAGAGGAACATTTGCCGCGTCAGCGGCCGCCTCCAGCGTGAAGGTGAAGGTCACCGGCCCATCATAGCCGATATCCCTAACATCGCCGACATCGATCCGCCGCGGCACGGGATAGGCAAGCGCAGAGATCATGTAGGGGCTGCCGGGATCGGCGGCCAGCTGCGGCGGAATTCCGCTGTCACCCGGCTCGCGCCAATAGGTGATCCAGCCGGGCAGGGGCTCGATCTCGAGGGCACCCGCGCGGCGGCCCTCGGCGTCAGGTGGAGCGAGAATCAGTCGCATGCGACCGCCCTCATTGCTGGTCCATTCTGAAGTTGCAGCCGAGCAAACAGGTGCCGACAGGCAGAAGATCAGCATGATCGGCGTCAGCGCACGCAAGAAGAGCGGAAATTTCAGTGTCATGCCCTTCCCATAATTCATGGCTCGTGGATGAACCAGCCTCGGATTCGCCCTGCTCATCATTTTCAGTTGATTGATATGAGTCTATGCCCCACATTCGTTGACGGGGACAATACCTGAAAAGCCGCAGGGACGCGGTGACACATATGAGGTGGAAGCGTGATGGCTTTTTCTACGCTCAAGAAGGAACGCGAACGCGGCTTCCTGGATGGACAGTTCCTCATTGCCATGCCCGGAATGGCCGATAGCAATTTCGCCCGTTCCGTTGTCTATATCTGCGCCCATTCGGATGCCGGCGCCATGGGCTTCATCATCAACCGGCCGCAATCCGTGACCTTCCCGGAGGTGCTGCTGCATCTCGAACTCGCCGACAAGAACGATGTGATCATGCTGCCGAAGCACACCCGTGAGTTTCCGATCCAGGCCGGCGGCCCGGTGGAAAGCGGCCGCGGTTTCGTGCTGCATACGGATGACTATATCGGCGGCTCCTCGATCCCGGTCAGCGACGACATCTCGCTCACCGCCACGCTCGATATCGTCAGGGCCATCTCCGACGGCCGCGGCCCCCGCCGCGCCACCATGCTGCTGGGCTATGCCGGCTGGGGACCGGGCCAGCTGGAAAACGAAATCTCCAACAATGGCTGGCTCAACTGCGCCGCCAGCGAAGACCTGATCTTCGACACCGCGCTCGACGCTAAATACGACCGCGCGCTGGCGCTGATGGGTGTGAGCCCCGCCATGCTGTCCATGGATGCCGGGCACGCGTGAGGCTGCAAGGATGCAAGCGCGAACAAGCGAATGGATCCGAACACAGCGTTCGATACTTACGTCCGTCTGCGCATCGACCTTGGTAATTGTTTTGTTTTGCGCTGCATCAGCAGAGGAAGCCAAACGCGACAGCTACGATGAGGCAGAGATGGAGCGGGTGTCTTCCCTCGTTGCAAGTGGACAATGCGAGGCTGCCTGGAAAGTCCTGTGGGGGCATGTGGTTGATGGCTCGGCAATTGCCGGAGGGCAGCTCGTTGCCGGGCTCCCCTATATCGACTTGACGCCGCCCATGGCCCTTCCCAAGACCGAGGACGTCGATGAGTGGCGAAATGATCCTGCAGCGAGGGAATTGATGTATTTCCTTACCGACGTTGCATTTGCGATTGATGGCCGGAATATCAGTCGGTATTTTCAGGACATTCGGCAGTTGAGGCATGATTTCCTGCGTGAGCGCTGGGGTGCTGATGCCATTGGGCGCTACGAAGCCGCAGGCTGTTTTGGCCCTCAAGCGGCAGATTCCTGTTGGGACGCCGCCAAATGGTTTCCTGAAATACGCAGCCTTAGGGATTGGGACGCGGAACTTTCAAAAAACGCGGAGAATGGGATCGTTTCGAAATGCGTAGAGCCGATGCATGCGTATCGGGACAAGATGAATGATGACGATCTCAGCGGAAGCGAAGGGGCAACCGACCGTTAGTTGGTGGCTGGCCCGACTGCGCGGCCAGCGAAGACCTGATCTTTGGCGCCGCGCTTGAGGCCAAACAAGCCCGCGTGCTGGCGCTGATGGGTGTGAGCCCTGCCATGCTGTCCATGGATGACGGGCACGCGTGAAGCCCGCATAAAGCTTGAGGCGCAGATGATTTTGCAGCGTAAGTATGGATGGAATAATTCGGTTGCCGGTCGTCTTCGTCGGTGCATTCTGCCGCTCGTGGCCGCATGCATTTTTCTGATACGGTCCGACGCTATAGCAGAACCTGTTCACGCAGATCGCTACGACGAGGCTGAGCAGGCGAGGGTAGTTGCGCTTTTCCAAGCGAAGAAATGTGACGAAACGTGGGAAGCAATCTGGCCCCACGTGAAGGAAGGGTCACCCGTTGCCGGGCAGAACATGCTTTTGGCGATAGGTTTTCTCGGTCTTTGGCCACCATGGCCTCAGGTGACAGCAAACGATATGTCCGAAATTGAGAGTAACCCTGCGACGAAGCATTGGCAGCAGTTTGTCGCCGACATTGCGTTCGCCATGGACGTTCGCAAAATCCAGAGTTCCAAGGAAAGACTAGAGACTCAAGAGTTCAAGCAGCAGTTTCTCGAACAAACGTGGAGTTCGGAGATGCTGAAACGATATGACGCAGAGGGATGCCTGGGGGTTGATCCCCGCGCAACCTGTATGGACCCCGTGCTGTGGGAACCGGAAACCCACAGCATGAGCTATTGGGACGCACAGATTATCGCAAACAAGACTCTTGGCCTGAAGGCCCGGTGTCAGGTTCCCATGCATGGGCAAAAGTAGCGGTTCACTGTTGCATTCAAAGCCGTCAACCCACTCAAGCCCCCACGGCCTTTTTCACCTGCGGGAAGCGCTCCTTCAGCAGTCGCTGAACCGAATCGGCGCCGATCGGGGCGCCGAAGAGGTAGCTCTGGCCGAGCTGGCAGCCCATTTCGGCGAGTTCGGCAGCGTCCGCTTCGGTCTCCACACCCTCTGCCACCACCTGCATGTCAAGGTCGCGGGCCATCGTGATGATCGAGCGCAACAGGATGGGGCGCTTTTCGCTGCGGTCGCAGACCAGCGCCTTGTCGAGCTTGATCGTATCGAAGGGGAAGCGGGTGAGATAGGCGAGCGAGGAATAGCCGGTGCCGAAATCATCCAGCGCCAGGCTGATGCCGGTCTCCTTGAGCTTGGCGAGAACTAGCCGTGCCTGCTCCGGATTTTCCATCACCACGGATTCGGTGAGCTCCAGCTTGATGCGCGCCGGCGAGCATTGGGTCTTGGCAAGCAGCGCCCTGATGTCGTTGTAGAGCTCGTTGTTGAGAAGCTGCGAGCTCGACAGGTTGACCGACACGAAGATCGGCAGGTCGACGATCTGCCGCTCCCAGTCCATCAGTTCCGTGCTGGCGCGTTCCAGCGCGAACATGCCGAGCGGCTCGATAAGGTCGGAGAGTTCCGCAATCGGGATGAATTCGGATGGTGGAATGCTGCCGCGCTTGGGGTGGTCCCAGCGCATCAGGGCTTCGAAACCCGCCACGCTGCCATCTGCCAGCCGCATGATCGGCTGGTAGACCATGGAGAGTTCCTTGCGGTCCAGCGCGCGGCGGAGATCGGTTTCCAGCTGCAGCCGGTCCGTGCCGTTGCTGCGGAAGGCCGGGCGGAAAGGTTCCACCCGGTTCCCACCCGCCCGCTTGGCGCGATACATGGCAAGCTCGGCATCCGACAGCAGGCTCGGCGCGCTTTCCTGCTGGTCGACAAAGGTGGAGAGGCCGATCGAGGCTGTCAGGATGATCTCGCGATTGGCGAAATTGATCGGCACCATGATGGCTTTGGAGATCGCATCGGCAAAATCCGCCACCTTGGCCGGATCCCGCTCTGAAACGAGGATAAGGCCGAACAGATCGCCCGATAGCCGCGCCAGCGTATCCTGCGGCTTCAGCAGACGCCGCAGGCGGCGGGTCAGCGCGATCAGGATATTGTCGCCGGCGGCAATGCCGAGCGAATCGTTCACCTGCTTGTAGCGGTCGATATCGATCGCCATCACGGTCGGCCGCACGCTGTCGCCGCCCGCCGCCAGCGTCAGCACGGATTGCAGGCGGTCGAGAAAGACTTCCCGGTTGGGCAGGCCCGTCAGGTTGTCATGCATCGCGTCCTGCAGCAGCCGGTCGATGGAGTTCTTCTGCTCCGTCACGTCGAAGATCGTGCCGACGCAGCGGATCACCTCGCCATTGGAGCCGAGAACCGGCCGGGCGCGGATATGCAGCCAGTGGAAGTGCCCGTCTTCGGCACGAATGCGGAATTCGTGGTTGAGCCGGCCTTTGCGATGCTCCAGCAGCACGTCGAGCGTGGCGCGGAAACGGTCGCGGTCATCGGGGTGCAGGCGCGGCAGCCAGTTGCGCGCCGGGCCGTGCAGGGTGCCGGCGGCAAGGCCGAGGCGCACCGAAATGTCGGGGCTGGTCACCACGCGGTCACGCGCCACGTCCCAGTCCCACACCGTATCGCCCGATCCCGTCAACGCCAGCGACTGGCGTTCAAGGTCGGAGAACAGGCCCTGCTGATAGGCGCCGCCGGCAAAGGCGTGCTGCATGACGGTGAAGCCGATCAGCAGCACGATCAGCACGAGGCCACCACCGAGTGCCGGCTGGATGATGTCGTTGTCGAGGCGGCCCGTGATCGTCAGCCAGCCGCCGAACAGCCAGACGATGAACAGCGCCCAGGTCGGCACCAGCAGGATGGCCCGGTCATAGCGATGCATGCCGAGATAGACGATCAGGATCACGCCCACGGTCGCCGTCAGCGCGAATGACAGGCGCGCAATGCCCGAGGCGATCGATGGATCGTAGATCGCGACGCCGAACAAGAGGCCGAGGCCGAGGATCCAGGCGAAGGTGGCATAGCCCAGATGCGCATGCCAACGATTGAGGCTGAGATAGGTGAACAGGAAGATGACAAGGCTGGAGGCCAGCGCCACCTCCACGCTCGCCCGCCATATGCGCTCATCACTTGAGGCAATCGAGATCAGCTTTTCGATGAAGCCGAAATCCACGCAGATATAGGCCAGAACCGCCCAGGCCAGAGCCGCTGCCGCCGGCAGCATTGAGGTGCCCTTGACCACGAACAGGATCGTCAAGAACACCGCAAGCAGACCGGCAATGCCGAGCACAATGCCGCGATAGAGCGTGAAAGCGTTGATCGTGTCCTTATAGGCATCCGGCTCCCACAGATAGATCTGTGGCAGATGCGGGGTTGCCAGTTCCGCGACGAAGGTGACGACGGCGCCCGGGTTCAGCGTGATGCGGAACACGTCGGCCTCTTCGCTCGGCTGGCGATCCAGCGCAAACCCTTCCGACGGGGTAATCGCATAGATGCGCTGCGAGCCGAGATCGGGCCAGAACAGTTGCGAGCTGGCAAGCCGGAAATGCGGGGCGACGATCACGCGCTCTAGCTGCTCTTCCGAGACATTGGCGAGTGAGAAAACCGCCCAGTCGCCCTGGTGCTTCGCATCGCTGGAGCGAACCTCGATGCGTCGGCGAATGCCGTCAGCGCCGGCTGCGGTCGAGACCTGGAAGGCCTCACCCTGGTTGCTGTAGATCTCGACCGTCTTGGAAAGATCGACGGCCGTATCCTCGCGAGAGATCTTCACCGGTTCGGCGGCAAGTACTGCCATCGGCTGCAGCATCATCCAGGCCGCCAGCATCGACAGGCAGAGCAGCAACGCGCGGAATCGTCCCGCCGGCGTCAGCCGGGTCAGCCATGGCTCTGTGCGCGGCCCGGTCATAGGTAATCCGTGAACTTGGGAGCAGGCATGTTGTCGGCCAGCCGCGAAAACATGACATGGTCGCGCCACTGACCGTTGATTTTCAAATATTCCCGCAAGATACCTTCCCGCTCAAAGCCAGCTTTTTCGAGCAGCCGGATACTTCTGTCGTTGTCTGGAATACAGGCAGCCTCAATCCGGTGCAACTGCAGCTTCCCGAAGATATAGGGTATTGCCAGCTGAAGTGCGGCAAACATATGGCCTTGGCCTGAATGCCGCTCGCCCATCCAGTAGCCGATCATGCAGCATTGCGCCGCACCGCGCCGGATCAGGCCGATCGTCATGCCACCCAGCAGCAGTTTTTCCGGCCGGGAAAACAGGAGAAGCTGCAGCGACAGGCCGGAATGATATTCCTGTTCCGCCCGGATGACCCTGGAGCGAAACGCCCGTTCCGTCAGCTCGTCCGCGCGCCAGGTCGGCTCCCAGGGCTGCAGAAAGCTGCGGCTTTCATAGCGAAGCTTGTGCCATTGCTCGAAGTCGGAATAGCGCGCCAGCCGCAGCAGATGTGCGCCGCTTTCGATCTCCGGCTTGTCGGATTGGCGGGTGAGGAAACGGAACACGGACCGGGTCATAAAATGCCCCCGGGGGACATGGGGCGGCGACCCCTAGTCATGAGGATGGACCAAGCCGCCGCCACGTCTGTTTCAACCGAGCGCTTTGAGCGGCTTCGCCTGGCCGGACGACAAGGCGCCGGTGATCTGCGCCATGGGAGCAAGCTGTTCCAGCGGGCCGATGGCCGAAAGCGTCGGTGCGGTGTCAAAGAACAGCCGGCCGGCAAGGTCCGTCAGCCGCTGCGTGGTGATGCCGGACAGGCGCTCCATCAGTTCGTCATTCGGGATCGGCCGGCCATAGAGCATCATCTGCCGTGCGATCTGGCCCGCACGCGCGGCCGGGCTTTCCTGGCCCATCAGCAGCTGGGCTCGGATCTGCGCCCGTGAGCGTTCGATTTCCTGCTGGTCGACATGATCGGCGACCTTGCGCAGTTCATCGAGAATGACAGGCACGAGTTCCGGCAGGTTTTCGCCGCCGGTTGCCGCATGAATGCCGAAGATGCCGGTGTCGGAAAAGCCCCAGTGGAAGGCATAGACCGAGTAGCACAGGCCACGATGCTCGCGCACTTCTTGGAACAGGCGCGACGACATGCCGCCGCCAAGGATATTGGCGAGGATCTGCGAACAATAGAAGTCGCGCACGTGATAGGCACGACCTTCGAAACCTAGCAGTACCTGCGCATCCATCAGGTCGCGGCTTTCGCGCCGCTCGCCGCCGGTATAGCGGGCGGCCTCGATGACGGGCGCCACGTCGGGCTTGGCGGCGATCGAGGAAAAACGCTCCTCGACCTGGCGCACGAAGCTGTCATGATCGACAGCGCCGGCGGCGACCACGAACATGCGGTCGGCGGTGTAGTTACGCGAGAGATAGGCGCGGATCTCGTCGCTGCTGAAGGAATTCACCGTATCCGGCGTGCCGAGGATCGGCCGTCCGAGCGTCTGGTTCTGGTAGGCAAGTTCCGAAAACGTATCGAACACCACGTCATCGGGCGTGTCGTTGGCAGCGCCGATTTCCTGCAGGATGACATGCTTCTCGCGGGAGAGCTCTTCCTCGTCGAACTCGGATTCCGTCAGGATATCCGCGAGGATGTCCACTGCCAGCGGCACATGGTCCTTCAGCACACGCGCATAATAGGATGTCGTCTCGGTCGAGGTGGCGGCGTTCAACTCGCCGCCGACATTCTCGATCTCCTCGGCGATCTGCCGGGCGGTTCGCTTGCGCGTGCCCTTGAACGCCATGTGTTCCAGAAGATGGGCGATCCCGTGTTCGGTTTCGGTCTCGTTCCTCGCTCCCGACTTGATCCAGGTGCCGAGAGCCACGCTCTCGAGATGCGGCATGGTCTCGGTTACGACCGTAAGCCCGGATGGCAACCGGGTGCACTCAACATTCATGATCCGTCTTTCTGCGTCTCTTTCTGGGTCGCGCGGGCATGATTGCCGACAAAGGTTTCGACGGCTTTAAGCTCGGCATCCAGTATTTCGAAACGCTCCTCCCTGTCCATCAGATCAGCAAGCCACGAAGGCAGCGCCGGGTCAATACCACTGGCCGCCTTGACGGCCGCCGGGAACTTCGCCGGATGCGCCGTGGCAAGCGTAATCATCGGACTATTGGCCTTTTCGTGCTTCTTGGCAACAAAAACACCAACGGCGGTATGGGGGTCCAACAGGTAGCCGGTTTCCTTCAGCGTCTGCTTGATGGTCTGCGCCACCTGCTTTTCGCTGGCGCGACCGGCGTTGAACGTCTTGCGGATCGCCTTCAGGGCCGGGTCCTTGATCTCGAAGGCGCCGGATTGCTTGAGGCCGGCCATGGCCGAGCGGATCGCCGAGGGCTCGCGATCATAGGCCTCGAACAGCAGGCGTTCGAAATTCGAGGAAATCTGGATGTCCATTGAGGGCGAGGTGGTGGCATGAACGCCGCGCATCTCGTAGCGGCCGGTTTTCAGGGTCCGCGCCAGGATGTCATTCTCGTTGGTGGCGATCACGAGCTTGTCGATTGGCAGGCCCATCTGCTTGGCGACATAGCCGGCGAAGATATCGCCGAAATTGCCTGTCGGCACCGTGAACGAGACCTTGCGGTCCGGGCTGCCGAGCGAGAGCGCTGCGGTGAAATAATAGACCACCTGCGCCATGATGCGGGCCCAGTTGATCGAGTTGACCCCGGACAATTGCACCCGGTCGCGGAAGCCGGTGTCGTTGAACATCGCCTTCACGAGGTTCTGGCAATCGTCGAAATTGCCGTTGATCGCCAGCGCATGGACATTGCTGTCGCCTGACGTCGTCATCTGCCGCTGCTGGACTGGAGAAACCTTGCCATGCGGAAACAGGATGAAGATGTCGGTCGCCGCGCGGCCGGCAAAGGCGTCGATGGCGGCACCCCCGGTATCGCCCGAGGTCGCGCCGACGATCGTCGCCCGCTCGCCGCGGCTCTGCAGCACATGGTCCATCAGCCGCGCCAGCAATTGCATGGCCACGTCCTTGAAGGCGAGCGTCGTGCCGTGGAAGAGTTCCAGCACGTAGGAATTGGCACCTGTTTGCACCAGCGGCGCCACGGCCGGATGGCGGAAGGTGCCATAGGCTTCGTCAATCATCTTGCGGAAGACGTCGTCCTCGATCTCGCCGTCGACGAAAGGAGCCAGCACGGCAAAGGCCACCTCCTGGTAGGACTGGCCGCGCAGGGCACGGATTTCCTTCTTCTTCATATGCGGCCACTTCTTCGGCAGATAAAGGCCGCCGTCGCGGGCGAGGCCCGTCAGCAGAGCGTCGCAGAAGCCGAGCACGGGGGCTTCGCCGCGGGTCGAAATATAGTCCATCTTCGTCATCCTTGCTGGCGGAGGAACAGGTTTGGCTGGTCGGCCGGAATTCTAGAGTGGCGCGCCCGGTCCTGCCTGTCCGTTTGCGTCGACCTGCCGACGCAGAGCTTCACGCTATCAGTTGCATCGGCGCGGCTTCGGGTCAGGTCTTTGCGGGCCATCTCGCCGGCGAGACGGAAGGGAGATGAAAATTGAAGCAAATTGCCGGCTACCCAATCGATTTTTCGGTGAGCCGCTGATATAGACCATCGACAAGGGTCATGAAAAGACCTCAGTTTCAATGGCCGTTAGCGGCAGTCGAACGGAATGCGGAAGGTGTGTAGTCGTGCTTGAGAATGTGTCGCGTAGTCTTGTCGCTGTTCCCCTCCTGGCACTCCTCGCTGGCTGCAATGCGGGCAATCCCGGTGCAGCCCTCGGGCTGGGGCAGTCCCAGACAGTGGCCGCTCCTGCCGCGTCGACCGTAGCCCCCGTCGGTGCCGTGGTGCAGGCAAACTGCCCGCAGATCAGCCTGCGTGAAAACACCTCCTACTTCAGGACCTATGCAAAGGGCGCCAAGGACGATCCGGCACAGGTCGTCTACCAGGCCTCGATCGCCGATACGACGCGGGCCTGCACCAAGAATGACGTCAACCTGGGCATGACCATCATGGCCCAGGGCCGTGTCGCCTCCGGGCCGCAGGGCAAGGCCGGCACGATTAGCATGCCGATCCGCGTGACCGTGATGGATGGCGACAATCAGGTCTATTCCGAATTGACCAAGATGGATGTCGCGATCACTGACCCGGCACAGCCGACGCAATTCGTCTTCACCAAGGACAACATCGTCGTGCCCGGCAACCTGTCCAACTTTGCCCGCGTTTATGTCGGCTTCGACGAAAGCGCGCCGAAGAAGAAAAAGTAGGCAAGAGCCAGCCATGAAGTTGACAGGGCGGTGTCGATTGGGACGCCGCGCCGATGACTGCAGCGCATTGGCAAAAGCGTGCAAAGTGGGGGCATGGCGTGAAAACTGGTGTCGTGCGCAATCCGGTTGCGGGGGGCCTATCCGCCCGCCGACGCTGGAGAGCGACATTGAAGGCCTTGAGGCAGGTTTTTCCTGCGCTTGAGCTGCATGAAACAAAAAAGCGTGGGGATGGCATACGCCTTGGCCGAGAACTGGCCGATGCCGCCTTCGATCTCGTGATCGCCGTCGGAGGCGACGGCACCATCAGTGAAGTGGCCGCCGGAATTTTATCGTCGAGCCGACCGCAGACGGAATTGTCCTTCGTGCCGCTTGGTTCAGGTTCAGATTTCTCGCGAAATTTTGCGCTGCCACGGGATGCCGAAGGTCTTGCGGCCCATATCGCCAAGGCCGTCGCGCGGCCCGTCGACGCCGGCATCCTCTTGAGCGGCGACGGAACCAGGCCGGAGCGGGCCTTCGTGAACATCGCCAGCATCGGCGTCTCGGGAACCATCGTGCGCGCTGCCAATCAGCCCGGCTGGTCGCGCTTCGCCGGCGGTTCGCTGCATTTCCTGTTCCACTCCCTGCGCGAGATTGCCCGCTACAAGCCGGCCCAGGTGCGCGTCAAGGTGGATGGAAAAGACGTCTTCAGCGGACCGGTCGTCTGCGTCGTCTGCGCCAATGGCGGCTGGTTTGGTGGGGGCATGCATGTCATGCCCATGGCCGAATTCCGCGATGGCCTCATGGACTGCGGCATCCTGCGGTTCACCAGCCGCCTTGGGCTGGTGCGGCTGATGCAGAAGTTCTATAGCGCCGCCCACCTCACCGACCCCAATGCCAGCTTCCACCGGGGGCGCAACATTGAGATCGTGTCGATCGGGTCGAATCCGGCGCTGGTCGAGGCCGATGGCGAGCAGATCGGCGAGCATGTCCTCAACGCCAGCATCCGTCCCGCGGCCCTGCAACTGCGGATGTAGGCGGGCTCTTTAGAAAATCGCGTTCCACTCGGCCATGGCGGCAACCACCGCCGGCAGGTCGTTCATGCGCGCGATCACGGTTTCCGCGCCGGCATCGCTCAGCCGGTCCGCATGGGAAGGATAGGTATGCGAGGCACCGGTGAAGCCGATGACCCGCATGCCCGCAGCCCGTGCCGCATGCACGCCATGAACCGAGTCTTCCACCACGAGGCAGCGCTTGGGGTCGGCATTGAACTGGGCGGCCCCATGCAGATAGATGTCCGGTTTCGGCTTGACCCGGTCGGCGCCCAGCGTTTTCGCTGAGAAGATATGCGGCGCGAAGGCATCGCGGATGCCGACCTTGGAGAGCATGATATCAAGGCGCTCCAGGCTGGAATTGGAGCAGATGCAGCGCGGACCTTGCAGCCGCGACAGGGCAAAGCGCACGCCGTCGATGATCTTGACCTCGCGCCCAAGCCGCGCGTCAAGCAGCGCCTCGGACTTGTCCAGCAGGCTCGCAGACAGCGGAACGTCGATTTCCTTTTCCACCGTCAGCAGGATGTTCTTCCAGGTCATGCCCGCGAATCGCTCGCCCATTTCCTCGACGGAAATCGGGTAGCCTGCTTCGGTCAAAAGCTTGGATTCCACCTTCGCCGCGATGATCTCGGAATCGACCAGCACGCCGTCGCAGTCAAAGAGGATAAGGTCGAAGCCGCTCATGGGGGGAAGTCCGTATCAGATGAAGCAAGGCGCCGTGACTACACGATTGGGGCGGTGAGGACAATGCAGCAGCCCACATGGCCGACATGCAGAGCGCTCATGCTGGTGCAGACGCCATCGCCAGCAGTACTGGCTCCAGCGTGCCGAGGTCGCGGTCCGGCCTGGCATCTTGCCGCAAAAGGTCGTCCAGCCACACGCCGTCGGTCGCGAGCCGCACGATGGCGAGTGCCGGGGTGTCGTCCGTTTCCCGATGGCGCTTGAGATGGCCATCGATCCAGGTGCCCCAGATCCGGCGAAGCTCCGGCTCCGAAATGAGCGTGACCGATACCGCCGCCCACAGGCTGGTCTCGCCGACAGCGCGATCGGCAAAGCAGGCGCGCACATATGCCCGGGTGAAGCGTCCCGCCGGAACCGGGTCGGCCGACATATGCCGGTCGATATCGCGATCCAGGCGCTCCAGCAAATCGGCAAACAGTGCCTCGATCAGCGCCTGTTTGCTGGCGAAATGGTGCAGCAATCCGCCCTTGGTCACGCCCGCCGCTTCGGCCACCGCCTGGATTGTCACGGCGACGGGGCCCTGTTCGGCGGCGATCTTCGCCACGCAATCCAGAAGCGCGCGGCGGACCTGCTCTGGCTGCTTCTTGCGGTGATGGGCCGTCGCCATGTCAGTGCGATACCGAGTTGGAGAACAGGTTCATGACCAGCACGCCTGCTATGATCAGACCGATGCCGGCCATCGCCGCGAAGTCCAGAGACTGCTTGAAGACGAAGAAGCCGATGCTCGCTGTCAGCACGATGCCGAGACCGCTCCACATGGCATAGGCGATGCCGAGGGGCATGCCCTTGAGCGCGTGAGACAGAAGATAGAACGACATGATGTAAAACAGCACCATGGCCGCCGTCGGGCCGAGCCGGCTGAACTGCTCTGATTTCTGCAGGAAGGTGGTGCCGATCACCTCGAAAACGATGGCGGCGGCGAGGGAGGTATAGACGAGGGCGCTCATGACAAAAGCTTTCCAAATTGATGCACCTTGAAAAGATACCGTCTGGACGGTTTCTTTTCAAGGTGCAATGATCACTTTGGGAAAGATCGATCCGTAAGTATCAGGAACTTGGAAACATCAGCGCGAATCGGCGCTCGCCTTCCGGCGTGAAATGCACAACGCGGCTGCCGGCCTCGCGTCGGGCAAGCCCCGCATCCAGGAACAGCGACAGCAACGCCTTGCCGAGCGAGCCGGCCATGTGCGATCGCCGCTCGCTCCAGTCGAGGCAGGAGCGGCAGAGCGGTCGGCGCGAGGATTTCAGGCTTGCCAGATCGATGCCAAATCCGATCACCGCATCAGCACCCGCCTCGGTCAGGACGAGGGCTTCGTCATGAACCTCGATGGCACCGCGTGCGACGAGACTGTCCAGCATACGCACGCCGTAGTCACCGGCCAGGTGGTCGTAACAGATGCGCGCCTTGCGCAGTTCCGGTTCTCGCGGGCCGGTGCGATGGCGCAGATGGCCGCGACTGGCGGCGAACCCCATCAGTCCCTCGACCATCGCGCCGACGGTGTCATCCGCCAGCGCGAAATAGCGATGGCGCCCCTGTTTGCGCTGGGCAAGCAGCCCGCCGTCGCCAAGTTTGGCCAGATGTGCGCTTGCGGTCTGCAACGTCACCCCTGCTGCGCCCGCCAGTTCCGTGGCGGTCAGCGCCTTGCCGCCCAGCAGGGCGAGCAGCATGTTGGCGCGGGCGGGGTCGCCGATCAGCGCTGCAATCCGGGCTATGTCGGGTCCTTCTGCCATGAGTCTGTTGTAGGCGAAGCGGGCAGGGCGGACAACGCCATTCCCCCGCCAACACTTCGATCCCGGACGAAGCATCGTCTGCGCTGTCCATGGCATCACCGCGGCACACAAAGCCAAGGAGAGGCCGACATGATCACCTGCATCATCCGCTACGAAATCGACCCGTTCGCCCGGGAGCAATTCGCAACCTATGCCCGCGCTTGGGGTGAGGCGATCCCGCGCTGCGGCGCCGATCTCGTTGGCTATTTCGCCCCGCACGAAGGGTCGGCGACGACGGCCTACGGCATCTATCATGTCGAGAGCCTGGCCGCCTATGAGGCCTATCGCGCCCGCCTGGCCGCTGATCCCGCCGGCAAAGCCAATTACGATTTCGCCCGCCGGGAACGGTTCATCCTGAAGGAAGATCGGCTGTTCCTCACCTGCGTTTCCCACGATCCCAAGGTGAAGCCGTGATCGCCGTCATCTTCGAGGTCACGCCCGTTCTGGGGCAGAGAAATGCCTATCTTGACCTTGCGGCGTACCTGAAAACGCATCTCCAGCGCATCGACGGCTTCATTTCCATTGAACGGTTCGAGAGCCTCAACCTGCCCGGCAAGATCCTGTCTCTGTCCTTCTGGCGGGATGAACAGGCGGTCAAGGCGTGGAGAAATCTTGAGCACCACCGCGCCGCTCAACAGGCAGGCCGCTCCGGTATCTTCGCCGACTACCGCCTGCGCGTGGCCTATGTCCTGCGCGACTACGGCATGCACGAACGGGAGGAGGCGCCCGGCGATAGCCGGGGTCGGCATGGGTGAGCGCGCTTTGACAAAGCGGGGCGTCCACGTCATTTTGTGAAGCGCAGGAGGCGAACCATGGCCAGCATGAACCTATCTCTTTCGGATCCGATGAAGGCCTGGGTCGAGCGCCAGGCTGAGAACGGCGGTTATGATACTGCAAGTGATTATATCCGAGACCTGATCCGCAAGGATCAGGAACGAGTCGCGGCGTTCGACCAGTTACAGGCGGCCATAACCAAAGGCATTGAGAGCGGCAAACCCGAGCCCTTTGACCCTGAAGCTTTTAAGCGGCGAATGCGCGATAACGATGGCGCCCGCTAGAGGGCGCTACACCATCGTTCCTGAAGCCCCACTGGATAATTTGCACCTTAAATCGGAATCGATTTAAGGTGCAAATTATGCAGCAGATATAAAGCGCTACAGCGAACCTTTGTGCGCCATATTTGGCGCACGGCGCTGTAGGTGACATCGAAGAGGTATGGGGCTACGGTGCGCAACGGTGGTCTGTCGATCAGGCCGATCGCTATCTGGATGAACTGGCCGACGCGTTTGACCTGATTGCCCGGTCCCCTAAGATGTATCGCGAACGCCTCGAGTTCGTTCCACCGGTGCGGATCAGTCCTCATGGCAGCCACCTGATCGTCTACACCGAGCTGAATGGAGAGGTCGCGATCCTGCGCGTTTTGGGCGGCCGGCAGGATTGGCGCGCAATCCTCAAGGCGATGGACTGACGCCCGCCCACCCTCATCTCGACAAGCGCCCGCCTGCTGACTATGCATGGCTATGTCCAGGGATCACGACGACACCATAGCCGGCCGCATCAGCCGCGCCCTTGCCGAACGCATCATCCATGGCGAACTCGTGCCCGGCGCGCGTCTCGCCCAGGATCATCTAGCCGAGGAATTCGGCGCAAGCCATGTTCCTGTGCGGGAGGCGTTTCGCCGGCTGGAGGCGCAGGGGCTGGTGGTCAGCCTGCCCCGGCGCGGGGTGCGCGTGGCGAGTTTTGACTTAAAGCAGGTGCGCGAAGTGGCGGAAATGCGTGCCGCGCTGGAGGTCCTGGCGCTGCGCCATGCGGCGCCCAGTCTCACGCCCGAGGTGCTGGCCGCCGCCGAGAAGGCCGCTGGTGATGCCGACGCTGCCCGGGATGTGCGGACATGGGAGGAGGCCAATCGCCGCTTTCACCGCCTGATCGTCTCCACCTGTGGCATGCCGCGGCTCCTCACCGTCATCGACGACCTCCATGCCGTCAGCGCCCGTTTCCTGTTCGTCGCCTGGCGCGCCACCTGGGAAGCCCGCACCGACCACGACCACCGCGCCATCCTGCAGGCGCTCCGTGACGGCGATACCGAAGAAGCCTGTCGCATTCTCGAACGCCACGTCCAGTGGATCGGCCGCGCTCCGCTGCCGCTGCCGGGCCGTTCGGAGACCGAAGGTTTTGCCATCGTCGGCTGACGGCTCGCCTTTGCCGCTGCCAGCGTGATCCGATTTCCGCGATGGCGCTCGGAAAGCGTCCCTTTGAAAATTATAGATAAAATCGCTCGGGCGGCAGCGCGACGGCGTCTTTGCATGCAAAATTAGCTGCAGTCTGGGGAAGTTGCGGCGGCGAGATGGCGTCTCTCGGCGCCAATATCCCGAAAGCGTCTTGGCATCCGTTCATTTTATAGATAAAAGACTCAGTGTCGAATAGATTATCTATAAAATGGAGATTGCTATGACCTCGATCCTCGTACCCGCCAAGAGCGGCTTTGATCCCCTGGGCATTTCAGGTCGCCCGCTGCTCACCCAGGCCGTGCTTCTAGTCGTAGGGACAGCCGTGCTGGCGCTTGCCTCGCAGATCAGCGTGCCCATGGTGCCGGTGCCGGTCACGCTGCAGACGTTGGCGATCACGATGATCGGGGTGCTCTATGGCTGGCGGCTCGGCACGCTGACGGTTCTGGCCTGGCTCGGCGAGGCGATGCTCGGCCTGCCGGTGCTGGCCGGCGGCAACGGCGGCCTTGCGCCCTTTGTCGGGCCGACGGCCGGCTATCTCGCAGCCTTCCCGATTATCGCCGCCATGGCGGGTCTGCTGGCGCAGCGTGGCTGGACCGGCGACCGCGTCGTGCTGAGTTTTTCCTCACATCTCCTCGCCAACCTCACTTGCCTTGCCATTGGCGGAGCGTGGCTTGCCGTGCTGCTCGGAGTGGAAAAGGGCCTTGCGCTCGGTGTTGTGCCCTTCCTCGTGGGCGCTGTCGTGAAGTCGGCGCTGGCTGCGGCCTTGCTGATGGCGGTTGCCCGCCACGTCAGGCCGTCGCGCGGCTGATTGGCCGGACGTGTAAACCCATGACCGTCCGGCTGCGTGCCCACCATCTGCTCTGCATGCTGACCTATGTCGGCAAGGGCTATTCGCCCGCTTTCGTCGCAAACTACGACGCGATATCAGCGCGTCTTTCGGCGGGCGAGGAGATCGAGTTGGTGGCCGGGCCGGACGACGTCTGCGCGCCGTTGCTGGGCGATGCCCATGCCCATTGTCGCGGAGAAAGCGTCATCGCCCGGGACGAGGCCGCGCGCCGGGCAATCGCGGAAGAATTTGCCGTCTCGCTAGAAACCGGCGCGCTGATGGTGCCGACCGCGCCGCTTCTGGCCCGCCTCAGGCAAAAATTCGCAGCCGGCACGCTGCGTCGGGCCTGTGCCGGCTGCGAATGGACTGATCTCTGCGACCGCGTGGCCGCGCAGGGCTATCCCGATGTGCGAATCGTGCTGCCCGAGCAAGGCGCGGGCAGGGAGGAGGCACGATCAGCCTGCAGCCCTCAACTCATGACCGGCTTGTAGAACTCCACCTCTCCGGTGGAGATGTCGTAGACGGCCGGCACGATCTTCACCTTGCCCTCATGCACGAGATGCGCCACCATCGGGCTTTCCTCCATGATGCGGGCGGCACCCGAGCGGGCGTTTTCGAGGATCGTCTGGCCGACAAAATCCTCTGACTTGTAGAGCGTGGCGAGCGCCACCGGCAGGATCGGCTCGACCATCTTGCCGATGGAGCCTGGCAGCTTTGTTCCGGCTTTCACCACGTCGCAGGCAGCCGATACGGCGCCGCATTTCTTGTGGCCCATGACCACGATCAGCGGTGCATGCAGGTGTTCGGCGCCGTATTCGATCGTGCCGAGCGCACCCGTATCCAGCACGTTGCCGGCATTGCGGATGACGAAGAGTTCGCCGAGCGTGGTGCCGCCGAAGACCAGTTCCGGGGTCACGCGGCTGTCGGAACACGTCAGCACGATCGCCCAGGGATGCTGCCCGCCAGCCAGTTCCTCGCGCCGGGAAACAAGGTCGGCCGCGCAGGCATTGGCATCGGCGATAAAGCGCTTGTTGCCTTCCTTCAGCTTGGCCAGCGCCTTGTCCGGCGACATCGGCGAGCTGGCCTCCGCATGAGCGGCAGCCTTGGCCTTAGGCGCCGGAGCCTCTGCCGCATGGGCATCCGCTGCATGCGCATCGGCACCGTGCCCGTCGGCCTTCTTCGGCGCGGGATCGGATGCCTGCGCCGACGAGGCCAGCGCGGTGGCGGCAAGGCCGAAGCCCGCCAGTTTCATCAGGCCGCGGCGATCGAGTTTTACAGTGTCACATGCGTCGCACATCCTGTGCCTCCAGGTCCGTGTTGGTCGACCAGCGCATGTTTTCAAGATCGCCAGCCCTATTTGCGAGGCAGTCTGGCATGATTTAGTTATTGAAGAACAAATGCGCTGCTTGCAATCTGAGCCGTTCGACAATGTCTGCGGGAGACGATGCATGATCACGCTTGAGACCCTTCGCCAGATCATTCTGGCCCTTCCCGAAACGGAAGAAACGACATCTTGGGATGCGCCGTCTTTCAAGGTCAACAAGAAGGCGATCATCTTCTGGAATCCCACCCATGACTGCCCCGTCTTCAAGGTGCCTTTCGAGGAGAGGGATCATCTGATCGAGATGGATCCGGACACCTTCTTCACCACGGGCCACCATCGCCCTTATCCCATGGTGCTGGCCCGCCCCGACCGGGTGGATATCGACTGGGTCAGGGCTACGATCGAGCGCACCTGGAGGAACCAGGCGAAAAAGGCCACGGTGAAGGCCTGGGACGCGGCTCGCGCTGGCGCGTAAACCATGATGCACGGCCGAGTTTTCCGGAGGCTTCTGGAATCAGTGCATTTTTCCCTCGGCCATTCAGTCTTTGGTAACCAAGATCGGTAACCATAAGCGTCAAGTGATTGTGTCCCGCGTATGCGTAAAGTGAGTAATCGATGGCTTCTGTTTTTTCGCTCGCCGAACTTCGCCGCTCGACGGACCCGTATTCCTGGGTCGATACCATCATCAAGGGCGATTGCGTCTCCGCGCTCGAAGCGCTTCCCGACAAGTCGGTGGATATGATCTTCGCTGATCCCCCGTACAATCTTCAGCTCGGCGGGGCATTGCACCGTCCCGACCAGTCCCTGGTCGATGCCGTGGATGACGAATGGGACCAGTTCGCCTCATTCGAAGCCTATGATGCTTTCACCCGCGCCTGGCTGCTGGCCTGCCGCCGCGTGTTGAAGCCGACAGGCTCGATCTGGGTCATCGGCTCCTATCACAATATCTTCCGCGTCGGCGCCATCTTGCAGGACCTGAATTTCTGGATCCTGAACGACATCGTCTGGCGCAAGACCAATCCGATGCCGAATTTCAAGGGCCGCCGGTTCCAGAATGCCCATGAGACGATGATCTGGGCCTCGCCGGATCCCAAGGGCAAGGGCTATACCTTCAACTACGATGCGCTGAAGGCGTCGAATGACGATGTCCAGATGCGCTCTGACTGGCTGTTTCCGATTTGCGGCGGCGCCGAGCGCCTGAAGGGCGAGGACGGCAAGAAGGCCCATCCGACCCAGAAGCCGGAAGCGCTGCTTGCGCGGGTGCTGATGGCCTCGTCCAAGCCGGGCGATATCGTGCTCGATCCCTTCTTCGGCTCGGGCACCACGGGTGCCGTCGCCAAGCGCCTCGGCCGGCATTTCGTCGGCATCGAGCGCGAGCAGGACTATATCGACGTCGCATCCGCCCGCATTGCCTCCGTCCAGCCGCTGGGCAAGGCGGAGCTGACGGTCCTGACCGGCAAGAAGGCAGAACCGCGCGTCGCCTTCAACACGCTGGTCGAAAGCGGTCTCCTGCATCCCGGTCAGGTTCTGACCGATGCGCGCCGCCGTCATTCCGCCATCGTGCGTGCGGATGGTACGGTCTCTTCCGGCGGCGACGCCGGTTCCATTCATCGTCTTGGAGCCAGGCTCCAGGGCCTTGATGCATGCAACGGATGGACCTTTTGGCATTTCGAAGATGGGGCAACCCTGCGCCCCATCGACGATCTCCGGTCCGTGATCCGCAACGGTCTGGCAGGGCTCGACTGACGATCCACCCGGCTTTGCCAGAGCCGCATTCTCTTGACCGGTCCAAGTACCTTCAGTCCCGGTCAAGGGGGCCTGACGCCCGAAGCCCCAGGCTTCGGGCGTCATCCTTTTTGTGAGCAGGGAGGCGCCCGAAGCCCCAGGCTTCGGGCGTCATCCTATTCTCTCCTTGATTGGCTCCAGGTTTGCATCTTCTGATGCCATGCCGCCTCGACAGGCGACCCATCCAGTTTCGGACAAGTCCCCCTCCTTAAGTCTCTGCCCACGATCAAAGGGGTAGTGGACAGTGCAGGCATCGCTCGAACACGCTATGGATGAGTTCAACCGCGGTGAGCTTGCCGCAGCGCTGAAGACGCTGGAACAGGTGATCCGGCAGAACAAGTCCAATGCCGATGCCTATATCCTCACCGCCACCATCCACGAGCAGCTTGGCGACCGCGTGGCCGCGGCGACCTATTTTGCCGGTGCGATCGACCTGACGCCCAATCTGAAGCGCGAAGTCGCCTTCCGCTCGGCCCAGCATTTCCTCTCCGTCGGCGACAGTGAATCGGCGCTCTCGGTCATGCTGATGCTGAAGCGGCACATGCCCGACAATCTCGACGTCATCCATTCCCTCTGCAGCCTCTACCGCGAGGCGGGCAATTACACGGATGCCGAGCCCTATGCGGAGCAACTGGCGCAGATCGGCACGACCTTCGGCAATTTCCTGAACGCGGGCATCGTGCTATCGGGCCTCGGCCGTTTTGAGGCTGCCTATGAACCGCTGTTGAAGGCCTATGTGCAGCAGCCGGACGAGCGGCTTGCGCTGAGCGAACTTTTCTGGTGCGCCTCCAATCTCTGCGACCTGACGCTCGCCCCGCAATTGCAGGCGGAGCTGGAAAAGGGCTATGCCCTTGACAGCAAGGAGCTCGACATCCGCGAAAACGCCTTCCGCGCGCTGTTCTGGACCGGCGACGAGGCCTATCACCGGCTCTGCGCGCTACGCACAGCAGGCGCCATGCTGCCGGCGGTCTCGCCGGATCGTCCCACGCGCCGCGCCAATCCCGGCCGCATCCGCGTCGGCTATGTCTCGGCCGATTTCTGCGAGCATGCCACCATGTCGCTGTTTGCCGGCGTGCTGGAGGCCCATGACCGCCAGTTCTTCGAGATCTATGGCATCTGCCATACGCCGGAAGCGCGCCGCGAAGGACCGATGCGTGAGCGCTTCATGGAAAGCGTCGATCATTTCGTCGATATTCTCGCCCTTGATGATACCAAGGCGGCGGAGCTGATCCGCTCGCTGGAACTCGATATCCTCGTCGATCTCAAGGGCTATACCCAATCGAGCCGCGTCGGCATCTTTGCCCGCCGACCCGCCGTGGCGCAGGTGACCTATCTCGGTTTTCCCGGTTCGGTCGCCGGTGCCGGCATCGACTATGCCCTGACGGATGCCATTGTCACGCCAGCCTCCAGCGAACCGCATTACGAGGAAAAGCTGCTGCGCCTTTCGCCCAGCTACCAGTGCAACGACAACAAGCGTGAGCCGGTCATGCCCACGGGCAACCGCGCCGCCCTTGGCCTGCCGCAAGATGCCGTCGTCTTCAGCGCCTTCCACCAGGCGCCGAAGATCCGCAGCGAAATTTTCACCGCTTGGATGGCCGTCATGCGGCAGGTGCCGAACTCGGTCCTGTGGCTGGGGGCCCTGCCGGATCTCGCCCGGGACAATCTGCGCAAAGCGGCCGAAAAGGCTGAAGTCGAGCCGTCCCGCCTGGTCTTCGCGCCCATGGTGCCGATGGACGAGCATTTGCGGCGGCTTTGCGAAGCCGATATCGCGCTCGACAGCGCACCCTGCAACGGCCACACCACCACCTCGGATGCACTCTGGGCTGCCGTCCCGGTGGTGACGCTAAAGGGCACCAATTTCGCCGGCCGCGTCTCCGAAAGCCTGCTCGGCGCCGTCGGGCTGCCGGAATTGGTCGCCAATGATATCACAGGATTCGTCCGCCTGGCGGTCGAATTGGCGCAGGATGGGGCCCGCCAGTCCCGCCTGCGCCAACAACTTCTCGATGCGCGCCAAACCGCGCCGCTCTTCGACACGGCAGCGCTGACGCGCCAGATCGAAGGCCATTTCACCGCGATCGTGGGGTGACTGTCAGGCCTTACTTGGCCTGGATCTCCGTCGGTTCGATAAGAAGCGACGTGAGCTTGACGGGTTGCTGGTCGGGAAACCGGGCAACGATTTCAAGGTCACCGCCCATCGCGGCGATATAGTCTCGCAGCGTGGACAGAAGCAGGTCGTTGCGCCGCTCAAGCCGTGATACGTTTTCCTGGTTGATCCCCAGCAGTTGCGCGATGTTCTCCTGCGTCAACTGGCGCGATTTGCGCAGTTCCTGCAGGGTCCTGTACTCGTCCAACCGTTCTTGGCCCCGCTTTTCCAGTTCTCGGCGCTTGTCTTCCGGTAGAGCGGCTAGCGCTTGGTCCAGTGTTCTTGCCATCAGCTTTGCCTCTTCAAGGAATTCAAATGGGCGGCGAAACGTTGATCGGCTTTTTCGATCAGGCGTTTGTAAAAACGTTGCTGGTTGACGCCGGATTTATCCGCCGCCACCAGCAGCACCGCTTGTCTCTGCGGGTCGAAAGCATAGGCGATGCGCCAAACGCCGTTGTCGGCCCGAACGCGCAGTTCTTTCATGTTCGTAAAGCTGGAGCCCTTCAGCGTGTCAGCCCATGGACGCCCGAGTTGTGGGCCATAGCTCTTGAGAAGCGGCAGGCTTACGAAGATTTCGTCCCTGACCGTGTCCGGTAGGGCATCAAACTCAGCGTCGAAGGCCTCATGCAGGATGACCGTCCAGCTCATGAGTCAATATGCCATCGAGCACATATGATTTCAAGAGCATATTGGTCACACCGCGACCCCCAACCCCCGCAAATCCTCCTTGAGCTTCTCCGCGCTGGTGAAATGCACGGCCTGCCAGCCGGCGGCGCGGGCGCCTTCGACATTCGGATAGCTGTCGTCGATGAAGACGGTGTGGGCGGGTGAGAGGTCGAAGCTTTTCGCGTGGGTCTCGTAGATCTTCACGTCAGGCTTGATCAGGCCGATATCGCCCGAGACCGTCACGCCGCGCGGAAGGGTGAGGAATGGAAAGATCACCTGCGCCTCGCGGAAGGTGTCCGACGCGAAGTTGGTGAGCATGGTCACGTCGCGGCCGGCATCGATCAGCCCGGTCATGATGTCGACGCTGCCCTGATAGGCATAGGGCACCATCTCGGCCCAGTGCTTGCGGAAGGCGCGGATATGCAGTTCGCGATCCGGAAACTGCTCGAGCAACAGCGCCTCGGCTTCCTGCCAGGTCCGCCCGCGATCCTGTTCCAGGTTCCAGTCATGGGTGCAGACATTCTGGAAAAACCAGGCGCGTTCCTCGTCATCGGGGATCAGCCGGCTGAAGGGAAGGTTCGGATCGTAATGGATCAGAACCTTGCCGATGTCGAAGACGATGTGACGGATCTCTGCGGACATGAATTATCCTTTGCGGGTTGAAAACGCCGTGGGAATAGCCTGTGAAATTGCCTTTTTCATTACAGTCGGCAGTGCCTGCCCATCAAGTTCGATGACCGGAACCCAAAAACCGTGATCTTGCGGGGGGGCGGTCAGCGGTCCCGCGCGAAAGATCGTCAGACGCAGTTCGAAATGGGTAAAGACATGGGTGATCACCCCGCAGGGCTGCCAGTCGGCAGGGAAGGGGGCGGCGCTGACACCGGTTTCGCCGTCCAGCCGGGCCGTCCAGCCTGTCGTCGGTATCTCGGTCATACCGCCAAGCAGCCCGCTCTCGACCCGCCGCCGCAGCAGCAGCCGGCCTTCGGTATCCACTGCAACAAAGGCCGCGCCGACCCTGACCGGCTTCTCTTTCTTGGGCGCCTTGACCGGAAATCGCTCGGGATCGTCATGGGCAAGCGCCAGGCAACCGCTGTTCAGCGGACAGAGCGCGCAGGCGGGCCGCTTCGGCGTGCAGATCGTGGCGCCGAGATCCATCATCGCCTGGGCAAAGTCTCCGGGCCGTGATTGCGGCGTTACGTCCCTGACCTTTTCACGCATCAGCGGCTTGGAGCCGGGAAGCGGCGCTTCGATCGCGTAAAGCCTTGATATGACCCGCTCGACATTGCCGTCCATCACGGCGGCCGGCCGGTCGAAGGCAATGGCGGCGATGGCGGCGGAGGTGTAGTCGCCAACGCCCGGCAGGGTCCGCAAACCCTCCTCGGTGTCGGGAAAGATCCCGCCATGGTCACGCACGACTGTCTCCGCACAGGCCTTCAGGTTGCGTGCGCGGGCGTAATAGCCAAGCCCCGCCCAGGCGGCCATCACATCCTCTGTTGGGGCGGCGGCCAGATCGGCAACCTCGGGCCACCGCTCGACAAAGGCGCGAAAATAGCTTTTGACCGCCTGCACGGTGGTCTGCTGCAGCATGACTTCCGACAGCCAGACGTGATAGGGATCAGGCGTGATGCCGTTTCTTGCCATGCTGGGGGAGACACGCCAGGGTAGGTCCCTATGGTGGCGGTCGTACCAGGCGATCAGTTGCGAAGAAACATTGTTAGAATTGCTCGAAATATCTGGCACATCCTTGGCATGTTTAGTAGCGATAGCGTCGAAGGTTTACTAAAGCAGCAAGCATTGGTTGGCGAGAGTGTGTTCATGAAATTGCCGAGCATCCAGGAAAATAACCGTAATGCGGTTTTTCTGCTCGGCGCGCTCGCGGGCATCGGCGGATCGATCGTGACGATCATGCTGGCGGCCTCTTCGCTCTGGGCCCTGGCCCGGCTGGTGTTTCGCACCATTCCCTATCGCATTGCCCGCAGCGACATGGTCTTCCTGGGTGCCGCGACAGCTTATTTCGCCGCAAACGCGCTGCTCTCGCTGGCGCGCGACCCCCTGGCGTTCACCTCGCCGGACCTGTTGCCGATCGGCGTCTTCCTGGCGGGATGGCTGATGATTCCGCGGCTGCGGATGTCGGAAAGCGAAAGCCTGATAGACATGCTCGTCCTGGGAGCCGCGCTCTGCGCGCTTCTGGTGCTGCCGGTCGCCGTGTGGCAGGCGCTCTACCTGAACATCCGGGCGGAGGGCGGCGCCGGCAATCCGCTGCCCTTTGCGCTGATCTGTTGCGTCTTCGGCCTGCTTTCGCTGGTAAACACGCTGCATGAAAAGCCGTGGCGCAAGGCACTGGGCTGGGCGGGCTTCGTCGGCGGTGTCGCCTGTCTCATGCTGTCCCAGTCCAAGGGCCTCCTGCCGGTGGCTTTGTCGGGCTTTGTTGCCTTTCTGGTCATCTTTCCCCGGGTCTTGCGTGGCTGTCTCACCGGGCGGGGCCTTGCGGCTATCGGGCTCGCCCTTGCGGTCATGGTGGTGTCGGCGGTGCCGTTCCACGAACGCCTGCAAAGTGCCTTTGCCTATTTCACCTCCTCCAAGGCACATGACAGCGACAAGGGTTCTTACGATGCGCGCGAGGCCTTGTGGCGCCATGCCGGCACGCTGATTGCCGAACATCCGATCGCCGGCCATGGCGTGCAGAACCGCCGCGCGCTTGTTGCCAGTGCGGGCTTTCCCTATACGCATTTCCACAACGGCTTCCTGACCAGCCTGGTCGATACCGGCGCCATCGGCTTCCTCACGCTTTGCGCCTTGCTGGCCGCGCCGCTTGTCACGGCGCTCAGGGCTGCCCGTGGCGATTGGTACCGGCAGCGGATTTTTGTCGGCCTGGTCCTGTTCGGCACCTATGCCATCGGCGGCATGACCAACCTGATCTTCTGGCAGGATATCTATGACAGCGTGTTCCTGTGGATCGCCATCATCGTCTCGGTCTCGGTTCCGGTCTCAGCCGCCAATCCGCTTGTCATAGGGCGGGGGCAGGGCTGATGGCTGCCGGGCAGGGCTCTCCCAATCGTCGTCGCGGTGCGGCGCCGCTGGCCGAGCTGGCCAACGGCATCATCGATCCTGTGCTCGCCCGTCGCGCCGGCATCACCACGGCGCTGCTGGGATCCTGGGATGAGATTGCCGGCGAGCGTTTTGCCGATTGCACGCGGCCGGAAAAGATCGCCTGGCCGCGCCGGGGTGATCCGGGCGATATCGGTGGCTACCGTCCCGGCGTGCTGACAATTGCCTGCGAAGGTGCACGCGCCCTGTTCCTGAGCCACGCCCAGGGGGAACTGATCGCCCGCATCAACGGCTTCTTCGGCTATCACGCCATCGGCCAGATCAAGATCGTGCAAAAGCCCGTCTCCCGTCACGTGCCCCACCGCCGCGCCCCGCCGAAACTGATGGGTGCTGCCGCAGCCAAGCTTGATGGCATGCTGGAAGGCATTGAAAGCGACCGGCTGCGGGCTGCGATCTCGCGGCTCGGCACGGCCGTCATGTCGGAGAAAAAGCGACGTTGAGCGGTGGCGGCCGGCGTTGCGCCGGGCTTCACATCGGACTACACGTCTTGTCACGTTTCTTTGATGCCGCAGCGCTATCAATGCCTTGTTTGGGGCCTTTTGGCGTTATACGAGACTTGCAACAGCAATCCTTAGTCAGGGTACATCGATGTCGACTTTCGAATTGAACCTCACCAAACGCCAGCTTCTTCAAGGCGTTTCAGCCGGCGTGCTCGCAGCCGCCTTCGCTTCCCCAGGGCTTGCCTTCGCTGTCGACCTGCCGACGGCCGATCGCGACGTGGACATGGAAGAGGTTCTGAAAGCCGGCACGCTCAAGGACATGGCCATGGGCGACGCCAATGCGCCCGTCAAGATCGTCGAATACATGTCGATGACCTGCCCACACTGCGCCCATTTCCACGAAACGACGCTCGGCCCGATCAAGGAAAAATACATCGACACCGGCAAGGTCTATTTCGTCGTTCGCGAATTCCCGTTCGACCCGGCCGCCACCGCCGCCTTCATGCTGGCCCGTTGCGCACCCGAGCAGCAGTATTTCCCCTTCATCTCGATGTTCCTGAAGCAGCAGCGCGCCTGGGCGGCCCCGACCAATGGCGACGTGCGCGGCGCCATGCTGCAGATGTCGAAACTCGCTGGTTTTACACAGGAGAGCTTCGAAGCCTGCTTGACGAACGCCCAGCTTGCGTCTGATGTGAATGCCGTTAGGGATCGCGGAGCGAAGGACTTTGGCGTTGCGTCGACGCCGACCTTCCTGATAAACGGCAAGAGCTATTCTGGAGACATGTCGGTTGAGACCATGTCGGCGCTTATCGACAGCCTGCTTTAATCTGACCGACCGCATCGCGACGGGCGGCGGGGAAACCCGCGCGCCCGTTTTTTGTGCTCGGGAAGTTACGTCTAGTGGTGTTGAAGGACGCGTGGTGCGCGGCTACCCCCCTCCGCCCTGCCGGGCATCTCCCCCTCAAGGGGGGAGATCGACTCGTGGCAAACGTACTGCAAATAACATGACGACCCGGGACGGACTTAGCGGGATCATGGAAGGAGTGCTGCTGACGACTGCCGCCGCTAAAGAGGGCCGAGCGGCATCGGTCTTCCGATCTCCCCCCTTGAGGGACCGTTGCATAAAGCCGAGTTTTTGGGATTTTGGTTTTTGCAGACGGCGGTTCTGTGGCCCGGCTGTTGTTTTGCCGGGCATTTGGGGTGTT
>NZ_FWXU01000008.1 GCF_900176345.1 Rhizobium sp. RU36D | reverse complement strand
CAGCGCATCCACAAAACTGAACTGGCCATCCCGTCGAACAGACATCAAATCCCCTCAAATCGCTGCAAACCAACTGAATCACATCAGCCGAATTTTGCAACAGTCCCTCAAGGGGGGAGATCGGATTGCAGCGCCGTATCTGCCTCACTCGGGCTGGTGGTTCTCATTGGACTTCGTTGCAGTCCAGATATCGACGTTTCGGGATATCTCGGTGGCTTCAAAAGCTAGCGCTGGCGATGGTTCGATCTCCCCCCTTGAGGGGGAGATGGGCGGCAGCCCAGAGGGGGGTACGCGCAGGCAACACCCCATCAGAAGAGGCTTGGTGTCTGCTCGGGCTGCGCCCTCCCACACCAAAAATTATGTCGGCTATTGGCGCAAGTGCCGCTTTCCCGTTTGCCGACGGGGTGGCGCCTGCCAGGCGCAAAACCCTCCCAACCATCCCGATGGCTTGTCCCGCCCTGTGTTCACGGCAATTCCCGCCTGCGCGATGGCGTCTCCAACATGCTTCGATATTCCACGGAATCCGGACCTAACCGCGAAAGTCTTTTCTTGGCGAAAGCCGGGCCGCCAAAAAGACATCTGACCGCGCTACGTCCTCCCGAAGCGCCCGATGGGATGCCATCAAGGGAACCCCGGGGAAATGGCAAGGCTTTCTACCTGAAACTATGCCCCACCCCCAGGAGTAAGCCAGGAAAGGACCGCCAATGAACGACGCCATGGCCGCCGAAAGAACCTCCGCCCGCGTGCTGCATGTGGATCTGCCCGTCAATTCCATCCTGCATATCTGGCTCAAAGCCATGGTACCGGGGGTCCAGGGCACGCTGTCTTTCGTCAGTCCCAATGGCAAGTTCGGCGAGGTGCTGGCCACGAACACCGAGGAATATTCGTTCCGGATCTTCCATGTGTTCGGCGGCGGCCATTTCGAGCTGCATTACGATCTGGAGACCACATCGCTTTCCGTCGCCTACTGGTTCACGCCGTCAGACGTGATCGAGACGGGCATCACCGTGATCCACACCAATCCGGGCAACGCCCCGCCCGATCTGCCTGGCGGATATCACTTCCGCCCGCCTTTCGGCTGGATGAATGATCCCAATGGCTTTGGCCGTTTCGGCGGCCGGCCGCATCTGTTCTACCAGCATTATTCCCACGGCTTGCGCTGGAACAACATGCATTGGGGCCATGCGGTGTCGTCGGACTACCTGCGCTGGCGCCATCTGCCAATCTTCCTGTTTCCCTCGGAAGAGCTGGGTTCGCGTCCGGACAAGCGCGGCGGCGCCTTTTCCGGCTCGGCGATCGCCCAGCCCAACGGGCCGGGAATCCGCGTCTTCTTCACCGATCAGGAAAAGGATCGCCAACCCGAGGAGCAGATCCAGCTGACGGCCACCTCGGCAGACCTGTTCAGCGCCGGCCAGGCGGAGGTCATCCTACCGCGCCGGCCGCAAGGGGAGGGGCTGACGCCTGACTTTCGTGATCCCTATGTGTTTCGCGGGCCAGATGGCCTGTGGAAGATGCTGCTCGGCAGCCAGAGTGCCGAGGGTGGCGTCATCCTTCTCTATGACACCGAGGACCGGGCGGCGGCCGGCGGCTGGACCTATCGTGGCCGGCTGCTGGTAGAGCGCCGCTTCTCCACCACGGCGATCGAATGTCCCTGCCTGCTGCCGCTCGATGGGCCGGCCACCAGCCCTTTCACCCGCTGGGTGCTGATCTATGGCCTGATGACCAGCGAGGACCCCGCAACCGGCCGCAAGAACCTGACAATGGCGGAAGTCGGCTGGTTCGATGGCCAGACCTTCGTCAAGGAGTTCGAGCAGGAACTCGATTTCGGCACGGATAATTATGCCTTCCAGGCCTTCATGGATGGCGACACACCCGTCGGCATTGGCTGGCTGGCAAACTGGGCCGATGCCGGCCCCACAATCGATTTCCCCACGGCCATGACCCTGCCGCGCACCCTGCAGCTTGAGGATGGCGCGCTTCTCACCCCGCCTATCGGCGCGGCGGAAAGCCTGCGCAGCCAAATTCTTGACCGCACGCGCCTGGCATCGGGCGCTCCCGTGACCTTCATCAACGGGGCGGTGGAAATCCTCTTCGAACTGGCCGAACCGGGCCTATCCTTTGATCTGGAGCTGGACCATCCCGGCACCCGCCTGGGCGTGGTCTGCGATGATGACGGGCTATGGATCCGCCACGCGGTCGGGGATGCGCCGTCGCCGCGCTATATCGCGCTTGGCGCCCGGCCCCGGCGGATCAGGATCTTCCTCGATTATGGCTCAATCGAAGTCTTCGCCGACCATGGCCGCTGGGCCGGCACCAAGCGCATCGATGGGTTTGCGCCGATCCGCTCGGCGCGGTTGACGGCCGGGCCCGGCGCCGTCACCCATGCCACGGTCTGGGCGCTCAAGCCGTGAAACGCCCTGGGCCGCTTCATTCCGCCGCCACGTCGCGGCCCTTGCGCACCCGCACAACGGTCACCGTGCAGGGCGCATGGGCGGCCACCTCGCCGGACACGCTGCCCAGCAGGGACCGCATGGCCGAGTCGGCGCGTGCGCCCATCACGATATGGTCCACCAGGTTCTCCCGAGCAAAGTTCAGGATCGCCTGGGGCGGGGAGACGGCCTCGATCACATGGTGCGTCACCGAGCCCTCCGCCGCCTTCAGCGGCTCCGCCCAGTGCTTCAACTGTACCAGCCGCGTCACATGCTTGCGGTTGCCGCTTTCGTCGAGATCGTCGTCCAGCGCGATGCGGTTGATCTTCAGCACGTTGAAACAGGCGATCCGCGCCTGCGGCGTCTTTTCGATGATCCGCTTCACCGTCAGCCGCAGCGCATCGGCAAGTTCCGCCGAGCCGTCGGAAAGGTCGATAGCCACCATCACGATCGGTGCATTGGCAAGCGCGGCCGCAGCGGCACTCAGCCGGGGCGGCTCGATCGGATCGGGGTTGAAGCGGCGTTTGAGCACCATGCGCCAGCCGTCGCGCGTCAGCTTTTCCGCCCTCGGGCCCAGCACCACCTTGGAGAGGTCCTGCAGGTCCATGGCCAGTTGCGCGGCACTGGGATGCCGCCGCGCGGGATCCACCTCCAGGCAGCGCAGGATCACCTCCTGCAGCGCCTTGGGGCAATCCGGCCTCAGCGCCCGCGGCGGGGGCGGGTCGCGCCACAGCCGCTTCTTCAAACCCTTCATGCCCTGCGGGTCGCCAAATGGCCGCTTGCCGGTGACGAAGAAATAGAGGAGCACCCCAAGTGCGAAGAGGTCGCTGCGAAAATCCGATCGGTTGCCCAAGACCTGTTCCGGCGCCATGTAGGGCGCTGTGCCGTAGGGCAGGCGGAACTCCTCGCTCATCAGGTCGGGCAGGTTGAGATGATGCGCCAGGCCAAAATCCACCAGCACGGCCTCGCCCGTCTTGCGGAACAGGATATTGGAAGGCTTGATGTCGAGATGAACGACATTCTGCCGGTGCAGGTCCGAAAGCGCCAGCGCAATGCGCGCACCGAGTGACACCACCTCGTCGATGCCGAGCGGCAAGTCCTCCAGGCGCGGATAGAGCGATTTTCCCGGCAGCCGTTCAAACACGATATAGGGCTGCACGGAAAAGTCGCCATTGGCGACGAAGCGCGGCACATGCGGACCAGACAGCCGGGGCAGGATCATCTGCTCCATCTCGAAGCCCACGATCATCGCCGCATCCGAGCCCGCAACGGTGTCCGGTACCTTCATCAGCATGGGAAAGTCGATATCCGGGCGCGTCACTGCATAGAGCTTTGACATGCCGCCACGATGCGCCAGCTCGACAATGGTAAAACCGTCGATCACACTGCCTGGCTTGAAGCGCTCTCTGTCCATGATCCGCTATTTCCCCGTCAGGAGCCGCTGCGCCAGGCTGTCGGGCAGGCCGGCGGCGCGGATCCTGGTGCTGGCGGCCTCGATGTCATAGGCTGCCTTGTGGAAACACAGCTCGCAGGTCTGCGTGTCATAGATCGCATAACCAGCGGCCGGATCGCCGTCGCGCGGCTGGCCCACCGATCCCACCACCGCCACCCAGCGGCGCTGGGCGAGCAGCGGGATCGGCGTCTCCCCGGTCGGTGCGAAGGAACAGACCTTGCCCGCACCCATGGAGTAAAGCCGGGGCCGGTGGACATGGCCGCAAAACCCCAGGCGCGCATCGCAGGCGGCGAAATGTCCGGATGCATCCTCCGTGTCGAGCAGGTAATTGAACCGCCCCGGCGCGGCTGCGCTGCTATGGACATACAGCCGGTCCCCCTCGCGCACCGTCAGCGGCAGGGCGGCCAGGTATTCCACATGCTCGGGAGAGAGTTGCTGTGCCGTCCACTGGATCGCGGCCCGCGCCGTCTCGTTGAGCGAGATCGAGGGGTCGTAGACGGCCTGGTCGTGATTGCCGCGCACCACCACCCCGCCGGCCGCCGCCAGAGCCATGGTTCGCTCCACGCACCAGGCGGGATCGCCGCCATAGCCGACGATATCGCCGAGAATGGCGAATTGCGTGGCATTGCGTGCCGTGGCGTCGGCAATGACAGCCTCGAACGCCTCCCGGTTTGCATGGATGTCGGTCAGTATCGCGATCCGCATGGCTCCTCCTCCCGCCCCTCCCTGGCTCTTGGTTCGCCGGCATCCTATCCCTGTTGCCGGATGGCCGCTATTCGTCGGAAGAAGGGGGAGGGGCGCTGTCCGGGGCGACATAGCGCCACACCTTATCCGTGGTCACGCTGCCGTTATGATCGCGCCATACTCTCGTGCGCTGATATCAGCGCCGCAACGACCAGTCCCACCCTGCGGCCGCATCATCGTGAGAGAAGCCGAGGAAACGCCGCCATGGACCAGATGTCCCCACGCCCCGATCAGGCCGTCGCCGCCGAATTGCTGGAGGCGATGCAGGATTTGAAGTCCAAGGTGGTTCAGGAGGCCGAGCCTGAAATCACCCGCTTCGGTGCGCAGGCTGTCGCCGCCGATCCCGCGCTGGCGAACCTCGCTTACTATATCGCGCTGCGGCGCCATGATCTGCGGCCGCTCCAGCGGCGCCTCATGCCGCTCGGCCTGTCGTCCCTCGGCCGGCTGGAAAGCCGGGTCATGCCGACGCTGGACGCCGTCATTTCAGCCCTGGCTGCCCTTTCGGGACATCAGGGCGCCGCCCTCCCGCCGGAGGACACGGAATTCTTCCGGGGAGAGCAAAGTCTGGCCGATGCCAGCGATGCCTTGTTCGGTAGCCCCAATCCGGGACGGCGCACCCGCATCATGGTCACCCTGCCAAGCGAGGCGGCTGAAAACCCCGGCTTCGTCCTGGAGCTTGCCAGAAGCGGCATGGATGTCGCCCGTGTGAACTGCGCCCATGACGATGCCGCCGCCTGGCGGGCGATGGCGGCCAATGTTCGGGCGGCGGGGCGTGAAATCGGTCGCGACATCGCAGTCTTGATGGATATCGCCGGGCCGAAGATCCGAACGGCTGCGGTTGAGACGCCGGACAAGAAGGCCAAGCTTCAGGCCGGCGACCGGGTGCGGCTCGTCGCCTCGGGCAAGCCGCGCTGCTGCGAAGATGTGCGTTTTTCCGCCGGCGTTTCCCTGCCGGAAATGGTCACCCGCCTCTCGGTTGGTGACCGCGTGCGCTATGATGACGGCAAGCTGGATGCCGTTGTCGAAAGCGTCGGCGAGGGCGAGGCAGTCATTCTGGTGCGCCAGACCAAGGCAAGCGGCGTAAAGCTCAAGCCGGAGAAAGGCATCAACCTGCCGGATACGGCGCTCGGCCTCTCGCCGCTCACGGCAAAGGACCAGAGTGACCTCGTAACAGTCGCTGATATCGCCGATATCATCGGCTATTCCTTCGTCAGCCACCCCGACGATATCGACCTTTTGGACGCAGCACTGGCCGAACAGACCGGCGAAAAGCGGCGGTTGGGGCTGATTGCCAAGATCGAACAGCCGGCAGCCCTCAGCAACCTGCCGGCGCTGATCGCCCGGGCACGGCAGCGCGGACCATTTGGCGTCATGATCGCCCGCGGCGACCTCGCCGCCGAGATCGGCTTTGAAAGGCTGGCGGAAATGCAGGAGGAAATCTTGTGGATCTGCGAGGCGGCATCGGTTCCGGCGATCTGGGCCACGCAGGTTCTGGAAGTCCTGGTCAAGGAAGGCGTGCCCTCGCGCGGCGAGATGACGGATGCCGCCATGGCCGGACGCGCCGAATGCGTGATGCTGAACAAGGGGCCGGCCGTCACCCGTGCCGTCACGCTTCTCAATGGCCTGCTGGCCCGCATGGATCAGCATGTCCTCAAGAAGACGCCGACCTTGCGGGCGCTGAAATCCTGGTAGCCGCGGTCACCAGTGCCCGCGCCGCTCGTGGTGGCGGTAGCCGTTATGCCGATCCTGCCGCTGCATCATGAACAGGGCATGCGGGTCGCGCTGCTGGTGTCGTGGGCGATAGTCGCGACGCGCGTCGTAGCGCCGCTCATGATGGCGCCGTTCGTAGTACCGGCGATCATTGTGGCGACGATCGTAATGCCGGCCCGGACCGCTTTCGAGAATGATCCGCCCGTTTCCGAACTCTGCTGAAAAGCTCTGGGCCGAAGCGGGTAGCGCCATGGACATGCAGAGCACGATGGCAGCAGCAATTCGTTTCATTCCCGGCATCGGTCTACTCCTCACGACCCGTTCTTCGCCCGTCACCATTGTTGTTCGCGGTGCGTGCTGATGCAGCACAATGTCTGTCCCGGCAGTTTGTTCCGGCACACCTGGTGCGTTGAGGATGATGAGGTTTTGCCGGGCTGGTCTATTCCGCTGCTGCGCGCTTGACGCCGGAGATCTGCGTGACGAAGGCCCGGAGTGCTGCAGGCCGCACCGGCTTGTGCTGCACCGATATCTCGTGCTTCTCCGCCTCGTGGCGAACCTCCGGAGTCCGGTCCGCGGTGATCAGCAGGGCGGGAACGGCGGTCTCATAGAGCGCGCGCAGCCGCAGGATTGCGCCGATCCCGCTGCCGTCGTCCAGATGGTAATCCGCGATGATCAGGTCAGGCGGGATTTTGGAAGCGGCAAAGATTGCATCGAGTGCATCGATCGAAGCGGCGCATTCCACCGTGCAGCCCCAGCCGGATAGCAAAAGGTCCATGCCCTCCAGGATCTTCGGCTCGTTGTCGATGCACAGCACCCGCAGCCCCTTGAGCGACAGCGACGCCTTGTCCGCCGCTGGCCGATCAGCGCTGGGCGCCGTCATCGGCATGGAGAGGTCGAGCGGGATGTGGACACGGAAGCTCGTGCCCTTCCCCGGCGTCGAGGACAATTGCACCTGGTGGTTCAGCACCCGGGCAATGCGGTCTACGATGGAAAGCCCGAGGCCAAGACCCGAGGCCGTCTTCATGCCCTCGTCCAGCCGGGCGAATTCCTTGAACACGGTGCGGAACTTGGAGGAGGGGATGCCGATGCCGGAATCCAGCACCTGCACGATCACCTCGTTGCCCTGGCGCCGCGCGCCGACCAGAACCCGCCCTGAAACCGTGTACTTGATCGCGTTGGACACCAGGTTCTGCACCAGTCGGCGCAACAGGTTGAGGTCGGATCGGACCCGGAGCGATGTCGGCATGACAGTAAGTCTCAGGCTCTTGCTGCGGGCCACAGGCGCGAAGTCAGTCTCGATACGCTCCAGCAACTCCTGCAGCGGCACCGAACTCAACCGGGGCTTCATCGCCCCGGTATCGAGCCTTGATATATCGAGCACCGCACCAAGGATCGTCTCCACAGATTCCAGCGAGGAATCGATGTTGCGCACCAGCGAGGAATTGTCGGAATCGCCGAGCCGCTCCACCAGCGAGGACGAATACAGCCGGGCGGCATTGAGCGGCTGCAGGATGTCGTGGCCTGCGGCGGCAAAGAAGCGGGTCTTGCCGATATTGGCCTCGTCGGCCGCTGCGCGGGCTTCGGCCAGTGCGCGGTTCACGCGGGTCAGTTCCGCGGTGCGCTCGCTGACACGCTGCTCCAGGGTTTCATTGGCTTGCTTCAAGGCATTGTCTGCCGCCACCTGGCTGGTAATGTCGGTAAAGGTGGCAACCAGACCCTTGTCAGGCATGGCGTTGCAGCGAACCTCGATGATGCGCGCCCCGCCGCCCAGCACCAGTTGGAACGGCTTGTCATACTGCTGGAAGTCGCGCATCACGCGGCTTTCCTCCGCCGCTGCGATATCTCCCCGGTCCGCCAGCAGGCCGATGATGTCGGCCAGCGGAAAGCCCACCTGTCCCACGTGCTCGGGCAGGTCCAGCAGGCTGCGGAAGCGGCGGTTCCAGATGGTCAGCCGGTTGTTGCTGTCAAAGACGGCAATTCCCTGGTCCATCTGCGAGAGGGCGGTTTGCAGCATGTCCTGGTTATATTGCAGCGCCTCGCTCGCCTGGTCGAGCAGCCAGGCCGTATCCGCCGAGGTATCCACGTCCTTCTGCATGATCAGCGATAGAACAAGCCGGGCCGAGGAGGACCCGATGGCGCTGCCCAGCAGTTGTTCGGAAAAATGGATGAAGGCCATGTCGGCGGGGCTGTCATCGGCCAGCTTCTGGCCGGCGGCCTGTTCGTAGCTGCGGAATGAGCGACGCATGCGTTCTTCCCCCAAATACCGGGCAATCGCCGTCTTCAGGTCGCCAACACTGACGCGGGTCTTCCAGCCACGCGTTGCGAACTGGGAGCGCGGATGCCGCTTCACGAAGATGCCAGACTGGATGCGCTCCACCGGCTTCGGATTGCGGCTCAGGCTGCCGATGACGAAGGCAAGGCAATTGATCAGCAGGCTGAACAGGGTGGCATTGACGAGTGAATCCGGGTTTGGCCCGGTGAACATGTCCAGCCCCGGGAACAGGAAGCCGAGAATGGTGGAGGCTAGTTCCGAATGATCCTCGGCACCGAAGCTCGGAAGAAACAGGAGATAGGCCCAGACGAGAAAGCCGCTGGACAGGCCGGCGATCGCCCCGCGTGCATTGGCCCGGCGCCAGAGCAGGCCGCCCAGCAGGGAGGGCGCAAGCTGCGCATTGGCGGCAAAAGCCAGGAGACCGATGGAGGCAAGCCCGGTGCTGTCGTCGGTCGAGCGATAATAGATATATCCGAGCATGATGATGACGAAGATCGCCGTGCGCCGGATATGCAGCAGCGTCTTGCTGAAATTGTCGCGGTCGCTGGAGCGGCCGAGCAGATGGCGCCGCAGGAAGAAGGGCAGCACCATGTCGTTCGACACCATGATCGACAGCGCCACCGAGGCAACGATCACCATGGCGGTCGCGGCCGAAAATCCACCGAGGAAGGTGATCAGCGAGATGAGCGGCATCTCGTAATGCAGCGGCAGCGACAGGACATAGAGGTCGGCATTGCCCGACCCGCCGAAGGTCAGGATCCCCGCAATCACAGCCGGCAGCACGAAGATGTTGATCGCCACCAGATAGAGCGGCATCAGGAAGCTGGCGAGCCGCAATTCGTTGGCGGTCCGGTTCTCGACCACGGTGACGTGGAACTGGCGCGGCAGCATGATCACCGAAAAGGCGGACAACAGGATCAGTAGCAGCCAGCGGCTGATCGGCGTCTCGTAGGACAACGCCGTCATCACTTCAGGCGAGGCCACCGCCTTGGCAACCATGTCGCTCGGACCGTCGAACAGGAAAAACACGACGAAGATGCCGAGCGTCCAGAAGGCGACCAGTTTGACCACGGATTCCATGGCAATCGCCAGGATCAGCCCGTCCTGGTGCTCGGTGGCATCCGTGTGGCGCGTGCCGAAGATGATGGCGAAACAGGCCAGCGAGAGGGCAACCAGCAGCGGAAGGTCGATGAAATAGAGATTGCCGGTGCCTATGCCATAGGCCGCCGGATCGACCATGGCGGCGACCGATCCCGACACCGCCTTCAATTGCAGGGCGATATAGGGAATGGTGCCGACCAGGGAAATGATGGTGACCAGCATGCCGACCACCGGGTTCTTGCCATAACGGGCGGCAATGAAGTCCGCGCCGGAGGTCAGCTTCTCGGCTTTGGCCACTTCGATGATGCGCCGGATGATCGGCATACCGATGGTGAAGACGAGGATGGGGCCGATATAGATGCCGGTGAATTCCAGCCCGCGTTCCGCCGCAAGACCCACGCCGCCGAAATAGGTCCAGGACGTGCAATAGATGGCAAGGCTCAGCGCATAGACGATCGGCCGGCCCTTTGCCGGCACGCCCAGCCTGCGGCTGCGCCGATCGCCATAGCTCGCCACCGCAAACAGCAGCAGCAGATAGGCGAAGGCGGATGTGAAGATGATCCACCCCGGAAGCATGCTTCCTCCCTCGCATTGCTTCAAAGACCACCGCAAGTCTAGGGGAAATGGGATGGATTTGAAATCGTGACGCGCTAGGTCTTAAGTCGAAGACTTGGGGACTGGCAATATGGCCGCAGGAGAATAGCTTTGCATTGACAGTCACCCCCACGTCTGCCGGCCTGCAATGCGCGCAAACCAAGAGGACCAACACGTGCTCAACGAATTCAAGACTTTTATCGCCCGCGGCAATGTCATGGACCTTGCCGTCGGCGTGATCATCGGTGGAGCCTTCGGCCTCATCGTCAGCTCGCTCGTCAACGACATCGTCATGCCGCTGGTCGGCGTCATCTTCGGTGGTTTCGACTTCTCCAACTATTTCCTGCCGCTGAGCTCCGCCGTCACGGCCGATTCCCTCGAAGAGGCCCGCAAGCAGGGCGCGGTGTTCGCCTATGGCAATTTCATCACCGTGGTCATCAACTTCCTGATCCTGGCATGGATCATCTTCCTTCTTGTCAAAGGCGTGAACAAGCTGCGCGCCTCGCTGGAGCATCAGGAAAAGAAGGAGAAGGATGCCAAGCCCGCACCGCCGCCGGCCGATATCGCGCTGCTGACGGAAATTCGTGACCTCCTGAAACAGAGATAACCCTCCATCCCTTCGCCGATGTGTCGGGCTTGCCATTGATCACGGAAATCGATGGCTGGCCCACGCTTTGTCATGGGATTTTCACCCTGTTATCGGCTAGAAGCGGCTCAAACGGAGATACACGAATGTCGGTTCTAGCCAGCCTCAGCCCCCGCGCGCTTGCCGCTCCCGAAAGCGGCATTGTTGAAATCATGAACTATGCCCGCGGGCGTGATGGCCTCATTCCGCTCTGGGCCGGCGAAGGCGACCTGCCAAGCCCCGACTTCATCAATCGCGCGGCAAGCGACGCCCTGATCGGCGGCGAAACCTTCTACACCTGGCAGCGCGGCATTCCGGAATTGCGCCAGGCCCTGTCGCGCTATTATGCGCGCCACTTCGGCGTCGACCTGTCGCCGGAGCATTTCTACGTCACCGGCTCCGGCATGCAGTCGATCGTGCTGTCGGTCCAGGCCCTGACCTCGCCGGGCGATGAAATGATCCACCTGTCCCCAGCCTGGCCGAACATCGTCTCGGCCATCGAGCTGGCGGGCGCCAAGTCAGTGGCCATGCCCCTGAGCTTCGAAGGCGGGCGCTGGGTGCTGGATCTCGAACGGCTTGAGGCGGCGATCACGCCGAGGACCAAGGCGATGTTCATCAACACGCCATCCAACCCGACCGGCTGGACCGCGAGCCGCGAGGACCTCGCCGCGATGCTGGCCATCGCCCGGCGCCATGGGCTCTGGATCCTCGCCGACGAAATCTATGCGCTGTATTATTTCGGTGGCGCCGCGCGGGCGCCGTCCTTCCTTGATGTGATGGAGGAGGGCGACCGCATCATCTTCGCGAACTCCTTCTCCAAGAACTGGTCGATGACCGGCTGGCGCGTCGGCTGGATCGTGGCGCCGCTCGAAATGGGCCAGACGATTGAAAACCTCATCCAGTATTCGACCTCGGGCGTTGCCCAGTTCATGCAGCGCGGCGCCGTGGCGGCGCTGGATCACGGGGATGGTTTCATCCGCGAGAACTACGAGCGGGCGCTGACCTCCCGCGACATCCTCTGCGATGCGCTGATCGCGACCAACAGGGTGGAGACGCTGAAGCCGGATGGCGCGCTTTATGCCTTCCTCAAGATCGACGGGATTGCCGACAGCCGCCTTGCCGCGCTCGACATCGTCGACAAGACCGGTGTTGGCTTAGCACCTGGAACGGCCTTCGGCATTGGCGGGGAGCAGTTCCTGCGCGCCTGCTTCCTACGCAATCCCGCCCAGGTGACGGAGGCGGCGGCGCGGCTTGCGGACTACGTTTCGAAGCTTTGATGCCAATGAGGCGCCATCGGCGAAACGCTAAAATTTTAGCGTTTCGGTTATAGTGGATTTAAGTATAGGCCCAGGAATTGGGCCTGTATTCCGCTCAAATCCACAAAAATAAACTTTGATAAATTTGCTTATGCTTTCCTCTCGCCCGGGATATTATGGGAATTGGACGCATGGCAATATTGGTCACGGGTGGAGCAGGCTATATTGGTAGCCATATGGCCTGGGCGCTTCTCGATGCCGGGCATGAGGTCGTGGTTCTGGACCGGCTGTCCACGGGTTTCCGCTGGGCTGTGCCTGAAAAGGCGCGCTTCTATCTCGGCGATGTCGGGGATAGGTCCTTGCTTTCGGAGATATTTGCCGAAAACGAGATCGAGGCGGTCATTCATTTTGCCGGCTCAATCGTGGTTCCGGATTCCGTTCTCAATCCGCTTGAATACTACGACAATAACACCTCGAAATCCCGGGTGCTGATCGCGGCAGCCATCGAGGCGGGGGTTCCGAACCTGATCTTTTCGTCGACGGCTGCGGTTTACGGCTCGACCGGGTCAAACGTGCCGGTGAAGGAGACCGCTCCGACCAACCCGGAAAACCCTTATGGCCAGTCCAAGCTGATGACGGAAATCATGCTGCGCGATGCCGCCCGCGTTCACGATTTTCGCTTCGTAGCGCTGCGCTATTTCAACGTGGCGGGCGCCGATCCGCAGGGGCGCACGGGCCAGTCGAACCGCAATGCCAGCCACCTGATCAAGATCGCCTGCGAGGCGGCGCTCGCCATGCGCGATCACGTCAGCGTCTACGGCACCGACTATCCGACACCCGACGGAACGGGGGTTCGCGACTATATCCACGTGGCCGACCTGGTGGCCGCCCACCTGCGTGCACTGGAATACCTGCGCAAGGGCGGGGCCTCGCTGATTGCCAATTGCGGCTATGGACGCGGCTATTCGGTTCTCGACGTGTTGAACATGGTCAAGCGCGTGAGCGGCCGCAATTTCGCGGTGAGCTTTGGCGCCCGGCGCTCTGGTGACGCGGCCTCGATCGTCGCGGATGCCACGGTGGCGCGCCAGGTTCTGAACTGGGCACCGCGGCATGACCGGCTTGAGAGCATCGTCCGCAGTTCGCTGGATTGGGAAGACCGGCTGCGCGGCGGTGAGCGGCAGGACATCGACCAGTTGCGCCAGCGCCTGGTTTCCAGCTGGGCATGACAACCGCAGATCCAGCGCCACCAGTTTGACGACAGCTTCGCGCGATAGTTTCCGACCTGCAATAGAGCATTTGCAGGCGGGTTGGGGACATGGCGTTATCAAGATCGCGTAGCGGAGCGCGGGCAAAAGCCCGGCTTTCGACCGGGTTGCGGGGGATTGTGGCATGAAGGCCGTGATCCTTGCAGGCGGTCTTGGCTCGCGCATCGCCGAGGAAACCCATCTGCGGCCCAAGCCGATGATCGAAATCGGCGGCAAGCCGATCCTCTGGCACATCATGAAACTCTATCACGGCCACGGGATCCGCGACTTCATCGTCTGCTGCGGTTTCCGCGGCTATGTCATCAAGGAATACTTCGCCAATTACGGCCTGCACATGTCGGACATGACGTTCGATCTGGCTGAGAACCAGATGCAGTTCCATCGCAAAAGCGCCGAAAACTGGCGTGTGACGCTTGTCGACACCGGCGAGAATTCCATGACTGGCGGACGGTTGAAGCGCGTTGCGCCCTATCTGCGCGATGAGGAAGCGTTCTGTTTCACTTACGGCGACGGGGTCAGCGACGTCGATATCGGCGCCACGATCCGCTTTCACAAGGAACATGGCCGCGACGCGACCGTGACCGCCGTGCGTCCTCCGGCCCGTTTCGGCGCGCTCAAGCTGACCGGCGACACGGTCGAGGGCTTCATCGAGAAGCCTGAAGGCGAGGGCGGTTTTATCAATGGTGGCTTCTTCGTTCTGTCGCCGCGCTGCATAGACCGGATCGAGGATGACAACACCATCTGGGAAGGGGGCCCGCTGACCGGGCTTGCCAGCGATGGCCAGCTCAAGGCCTATTTCCACCAGGGCTTCTGGCAACCCATGGACACTCTGCGCGACAAGAACCTCCTGGAATCCCTCTGGTCGAGCGGCAATGCGCCGTGGAAGAGCTGGTAAGCGTGGCCGGACGGTTTGAATTGATCTCGGAAGCGCTTGGCGGCGCAAAACTCCTGCGCCGCAAGAAAATTGCCGATGACAGGGGCTTCCTGTCACGGCTTTTCGAGCCCGACGATCTTGAGGAACTGGGCTGGTCGGGTCCGGTGGCACAAATCAACGAGACCGGAACTACCACCAAGGGCACCTTGCGTGGCTTCCATTTCCAGCATCCGCCCTTTGCGGAAACCAAGCTGGTCGCCTGCACAGCAGGTGCGATCTATGACGTCGCGCTGGATCTGCGGCGCGGCTCTCCGACCTTTCTCCAGCATTTCGGCGTGGAACTGTCGGCCGAAAACGGCTGCTCCTTCCTGATCCCCGCCGGTTTTGCCCATGGCTTCCAGACCCTGACCGATGATGTCCGCATGATCTATGCCCATTCCGCGCCCTACAGCGCGCAGTCGGAAGATGGGTTGAACTGCCTTGATCCGACGATTGGCGTGACATGGCCGCTGCCGGTCAGCGTGATCTCGGAGCGCGACAAGGCCCGCCCCATGGTTGACCGCGGATATCAGGGAGTGGCCGCATGAAGTGCCGTCACTGCCAATCCCAAAACATGAAGCCGTTTCTTGATCTCGGCAGCGCCCCGCCGTCGAATTCCTATCTGACGCGCGAAGCCCTGTCCGGCCCCGAAACGTGGTATCCCCTCGTCATTCGCGTCTGTGGCGATTGTCTGCTGGTGCAGACAGAGGACTTTGCTTCCCGCGAGACCTTCTTCTCGGAAAACTACGCCTATTTCAGTTCCTTCGCGACATCCTGGGTTGATCACGCCCGCCGCTATGTCGCCGATATGACGGAGCGTTTCGGGCTCGGCCCGTCGTCGCGGGTCATCGAGGTGGCCGCCAATGACGGCTATTTGCTGCAATGGGTCAAGGAGCGCGGCATTGCCTGCCTCGGCGTGGAGCCGACGGCCAGCACGGCGGCGGCGGCGCGGCAAAAAGGGATCGAGATCGTCGAGGAATTCTTCGGCGTCGACCTAGCGCGCGATCTCGTTTCCAGGGGATGGCAGGCGGACCTGACGGCGGCGAACAACGTTCTGGCCCATGTTCCAGATATCAACGATTTCGTCAGCGGCTTTGCCACCCTCTTGAAGCCGACGGGTGTGGCGACCTTCGAATTCCCGCATCTCCTGAACATGATCGCTGAGGCCCAGTTCGATACGGCCTATCACGAGCATTATTCCTATCTGTCGCTGACGGCGGTGGATCGCATTTTCAGGGCTAATGGGCTTTCGGTCTTCGACGTGGCCACCACGCCCTGGCATGGCGGAAGCTTGAGGGTCTTTGCATGCCGGAGTGATGCGTCGGCCCATCCACGCAGCGCCAATGTCGATCGGGTCCTGGCCGAGGAAGCCGCAGCCGGGCTGCTGGATGCCGACAGCTATGGCGCGTTCCAGCGGGCGGCTGAGCGCGTTCGCAATGATTTCCTTGAATTCCTCATCGATTGTCAGCGTAGCAATATTTCGGTCGCGGCTTACGGAGCTGCGGCCAAGGGTAACACGCTCCTGAACTTTGCGGGCGTGAAGGCGGACATGATGTCCTTTGTTGTCGACAAGAACCCGGCAAAGCAGGGCCAGTTCATGCCCGGCAGCCGCATCCCGATCATGGATGAAAGTGCCATCCGTGAACAGAAACCCCAAAGGATCGTGATCCTGCCATGGAACATTCAACGCGAAATCAAGCAACAGCTTTCGTATATCAGAGACTGGGATGGGAAGTTCGTGACAGCGGTCCCGAGCCTCACGATCGACTAGAGGTCGCCGTCGCCAAGCTCGCGGAAGTCAGGGCAAGCCTGATCGAGGACAGGGCCGACCTGGCTCCCGACCAGGCAATCGAAGAGAAGCAATAAAATCAGGCCCAGATGTTGGCCGTCGGGACCTGCGCTATAGCGTGGTCTGAAAAGCATGGAGAACGGGCATGGCCGGAACGCCGAGACTGTCGATTTGCGTCCCCTCGCGCAACCGCCAATACTATTTCCAGAAGACGATCGAGGGTATGATCCGCAATCCACGCCCCGATGTGCAGTTCATCTTTGCCGACAATTCCGACGATCCCTCGATCATGAACGACTACATGGCGGCGGCGAAGAAGGATCCGCGGGTCATCTACCTTCCTTCAGGCGACCATACCTATTCGATGATGGAGAACTGGGAGCGCACGGTCGCGGCCTCCACCGGTGACTGGGTGACCGTGATCGGCGATGACGACCATTGCGAGCCCGATGTCATCGACGCCATCAACCGCTGCACGGAGCAGCTTCCGGATCTGGAAGCGCTGAGCTGGGGCTGCATTTCCTATCGATGGCCCACGCCTGATGAGCCTCAGGCGCCCGTCGGCGTGCAACTGCATGCAACGACGATCGAGGTGACCCAGGACCATGCCGTCGACCGCATGTTCCGCTGGGTCGATGCCCGCGTCGTTCCGACGTCTGGCTTTTCCATTTATCACTCGGCGATTTCGAGGGAGTTGCTCGAGCGGATCAAGCGCCGCTATTGCGGCACATATTTCGAATATCCCAATGTCGATTACGAGATGGCGATGAAGGTCATCCACACCGGCCGCCGTTTCGTCTATTGCCAGCGCCCGTTTTCTGTCATGGGAAGTTGCCCCCAATCAAACTCCTTCGCTGTTGCGCGTCCCAAGGATTCCGTCAAAAAGAACGAGACCTTCACCAAGGAAGCAAGGCGTAACATCGACGAAGATGAACAGGTCCGCGACTTCCCCTTCAAGATGGATGTCGGGATGACCGGCGCCATCGGCATGACGCAGCATTGGTTCAAGAAGAAGTACAAGGTCAACGTCAAGGACTGGGAAATCAATTTCGCCAAGGCCTGTGCCTTCAACACTGGGGTCTATGGCGAGCTTGAGGCGTTCGAAGAATCGCGCGCCCGCTACACCAAGGCCTTCAGCATCTGGAAGGAAGGGCGCTTCCTGCAATATTACCAGCCGGAGTTCAAGGCGCAGGAAAAGGGACTGGCCGTGACGGGGTTCACCGATGACGTGGTCTATATCAAGACCGATGCGCTGGGGATCGAGACGCCGGCCGAACTGTTCGACATCGTCAATGCAATCAGCCATCCGCCTGCGCATCTGGACATCAACCTGCAAAAGCCGACGAACAAGATGATTTCCGAAGCCGAGGCGATGGCGCTGGCGCTGAAAAAGCGGCGGGCCTGAGGCGTTAAGCTCTTGAGATGCCTGGAGTATCCAGGCATCTGCAATGTCGATGATCAGCCTTCGCGACGCTTCAGGAAGTCCCGCCAGTCAATGATGCGCGGCTTCAGGTAGTCGCGAGCTTGCGGGCCGGTATGGGCGATCAGGTCGAGGATCGTCACATAGGGCGTAAAGTCGCCTGGACCCTGCGGCCAGGGCGTTAGGCTGTAATCGATATAGTCCACGGCAACGTCGGCTGCATTGAAAGCCTCATGGTCGAGATAGCGTGCGGCGCCATGACCGGTCAGGTATCGCTTACCGTCGACGCGTTCGACCATGGCAAGCACGCGCGGCCACGAACTGCCTTCGATCTCCAGGCCACTGCTGCGCGCGATCGTTCTGCCGGGGGAAATGCCGAGATAGCGTGCGGGTATGTCGATGCTCGCCATCAGCAGGTCGCAGAGATTGTCGTGTCGATAAACCTCGTCCAGGATGGTGAGCGCCTCGCCGAGATAAGGCGCGTCGCGCAGGGATTGTCGCAGGAGGTCCCGATGCCCGCGCCGCCAGTCGCTTCCCTGGGCCTCCAGGTCGGCAATTCGCTGGAAGCTGCCCTTGCCGGCCAAGGGAACCGTCATCCAGCGACGGCCATCCGGAAACTTGACCTGGATACGATTGGTGAAGCTGCCCTTGGAGAATTGCGCATCATCTAGATGGATATAGACATCTGCTAGGGATAGCTGCTCGAAGAAGCCCGGCCAGGGAAACAGCATGGGCTGCGAGATGACGACTGTTGTCATGCAGGGAGGTCCGAAAGCACGCGTTCCAGAAAGAGCACGTCACGGCCCTTTCCATCGATATCGACGAAGACTCGGTATGCAAGGACACGATGTCAGGGACGAACGCACCTCATATACCCCCCCGGAGAGCTCGACAGCACCAGCTTGCCGTTGATCACGTCATCCGGCACGAAGCGCTCGGTTTCCTTGAGGTAATCATGAAGCGCGGTTAGCGGCTCGTCGCCCGGGTAGAGCACCTTGGACCGCTTGGTGGGAACCTGTTCCGGTCTGCTGCGGCCGAGAAGCGTGTCGGCAACAACCAGATACTGACCCTCCGTGACCAGCGGTGCATAGTGGCGGAGTTCGTCCAGCACATGGGCACGGCTATGATCGCTGTCGAGGATAACCATAACCGTCGCACCTGCGGGGATCGACGCCTTGACCTTGGCCATGGTTTCCGGCGCCGTAGACGGCCCCTCGATCAGTTCAACGCGGTGCGCCAGCGGGTGGGTTTCGATCGCCTGCCGGTTGTGGGCGCGGATATCGATATCGACGCCGACCACCTTGCCCTTGCCGATCAGTTGTAGGAGGGACGCCTGGAAGATCATCGAGCCGCCGCGGGCGACGCCGGTCTCCACAATGACGTCGGGCTTGGTGGCCCAAATCACTTCCTGGGTCGCCATCACGTCTGCCGGCATCTGGATGATCGGCAGGCCCATCCACGACCAGAGATAGGAGTAGTCGTATTTGTCCAAGGTGACGATCGTATCCAGGGCCTGGTTGAAGGCGGCCTCGTCCTGGCCGAGCGCAAGGCTCATCTCGCGCTTGCGAGCTTCGAATTCCTGGCGATCGTCTTTGGTGGTCATGAAACTGGCAAACCTTATTGGGATACGGATACGAATGCGGCTTGGGTTTAGGCAGGGCGCTTGCCGCGGCGTTTCGATGGGAGGCTGGAAGCTGCTTCTCTCGCTTTGGAAACAAGCGCAAGCATGATGCCCGATACCCGCGCGATGTCGTCCTCGCTCATGTCGTGGTAGCTCGGCAGATTGATCGCCCGGCCGGGAATGTCATAGGCATGGACATTTTCCAGCTGCGGCGTGAACATCGGCAGGCTGGACAGCGGATAGAAGAAGACCCGGGCATCGATGTTGTCGGCCGTGAAGGCGGCCATCATGTCCTCCCGCGAAATGCCGAGTTCGGGTGCCAGGACAGCGGTCGGCATCCAGGCGCCGTTCACTGTGCCAAGCGGCTCCGGATTGAGCGAGATGCCGTCGATGCCTGCGAGATAAGTGCGGTAGCGAGCGAAAATCTCTCGCTTGCGCGCGGTCAGTTCCTCGATGCGCTCCATCTGGGCGCAACCGAGAGCCGCAGCGATGTTCGGCATCTTGTACTTGAACCCGACGGCATCCGGCCAGAACTGCTTCATCTGATGCCGGGAACGGCCGTGATTGCTCAGCATCAGCACCTTTTCATACAGCGCTTCGTCACTGGTGACGAACATGCCGCCTTCGCCTGTCGTGATCGTCTTGGTGCCGTGAAAGGAGAAGGTGCCGAACAGGCCGACCGAACCTGCGCGCCGGCCATGGGTAACTGAACCCAAGGCTTCGGCGCTATCTTCAATCACCGCAATGCCATAGCGCTTGCCGATATCCATGAGGGCATCGATGTCGGCAAGGTTGCCATAGATATGAGTGGCGATGATCGCCTTGGTCCGCGGCGTGATCGCCCTTTCCGCAGCCTCAGGATCGATGCACCAGCTGACGGGATCGATATCGACGAAAACGGGTGTGGCGCCGAGATGCGTCACAGGCGCGGCGGTCGCAATCCAGTTGGTATCCGCGAGGATCACCTCGTCGCCAGGACCCACGCCCAGCGCGGCAAGGCCCATGTGCGTGGCGCCGGTGCAGCTCGACGTGGCGATGGCGAAGCGGGTTCCGAGATGCTCGCGAAACTGGCTTTCGAGCCTGATGATGTAGTCGTAGCATTGCGGTCCCCAGCCATTGGCGGCTGCGTCCGTGGCATACTGGACTTCAAGCGCCGTAATGGATGGTTTTGTATAGAGAATGCGCGCGTTCATGCCGCGGGTACCAGACTGTTCGGGTTGGCGCTTTCCATCAGGAGTTCGGGATTTTCCGTGATGATGGCAATGGGGGTCATCATCATCTTCACGACCCGATAGAAGTCCTGGGCCGTGCGGGCGCCGCCGATGAAGCGATCGACCAGCAGGGTCTTGCCATAGACGCCGCGGCGCGTATCGGCCGGTGGCTGGCTGAGATACTGCGGCTGGAACCGGGGCGCCAGTTCCGCACCACCGGGCATCCGGTGGAAGGCGGCGTAATAGCCCTGGCATTTCGGCAGGAAGGCGGCATTGTCATGTTCCAGCATGCAGTCCAGCATGCAGGCACGCACGAAATCTTCGTTGAAGCCGTTCCACTCCGCGCCGAGCTCATGCAACACGCGGGCCTGCACCTCGGCGATCGCGGCGGTGAGCCCCAGGCTCGCATCGAAAGGAAAGCCCTGCAGGGCCGAGGGAATGCGGCGCGCGCGGAAGGGCTCGATGCTGGCGGCCGAGAGCGGCCGGTTGGCCAGCGCAAATCCGCCGGCAAAGACGGCTACTCGCGCTGCCCACTCATATTGCGGCACCGGTGTCAGCCAGCTGAGCGGCCCGGTGGCGACAAGAATGGCATCCCTCAGGCTGCGCTTGATTGCGCCATGGTAGAGGCCGAAGGGCATGCGCGGCGTGCGCTGGCATTCGACCCACTGGAAGAAGGCCTGCAGCATCTGTGTCTTGTCCACCTCCGACACGTGGTGCACGATCGGCAGGGGAACATTGGTCTTGATGTGTGGGGACGCATCGGGCGCGATCTGGAAGGCATTCCAGGCCAGGGCATCGGCATGCGGATATTCCCGCTCGACATAGGGCAGGAGACTGGGGAAATCGGGCTCCAGCATGTCATCGGGATAGACCAGCGTGATCCAGTCGCCGGTTGCCGCTGTCGCCGCATGGAGCCAGAGGCCGGCGGCCGACATATTGGCGGAAGCGGGGGCCAGAAGCTTCAGCCGGCTATCCCTGTCGGCGATTTCGCTGAGTGTCGTGATATCGGCCGCATCGAGATAGGCAACGATGATGTCCAGATCCGAAGCCCGGTTTTCCAGCAGGGCACCGACAAGATGAAGTGGTGGCGAAACGCCCGGTTCGACGGGAATGCAAACGGATAGCTTCGTCATGCCTGGCCTCTCTTCGCTTTGCCGCCCCATGTCGGGGTCGCTCCCGGCATGCCAAGCGGGCTCCACAGGCCACGGCCGCGCCCTTGTTGGGGCCGGCCACGGATCTGGAGCTATACCGGTCTAGCGGTCAAAACTTGAGCGAAGCTTTGCTCTGTCTCGGGAGGCACGTTCCTGCGTCAGCCGCCAAATTGCTGCGCCATCTGGTAGAGCCCGGCGCATCGCTGCCCAGATGCGCAGAAGGCCAGCACGGGACCCTCGGTCTCATTGAGAAGGGCGCGCAGTTTGCGGGCCTGCTCCATCGGCACGGCCGGCCCACCGACGGGAATATAATGCACGGCGATATTGCTCGCTTTGCCAGCGGCCTCGATTTCCGAGAACTTCGGCTGCCCCCATCCCTCGCCATCCGGCCGCATGCAGATGACAGCGCAATAACCGGCCTCGGCCGCTTTCGAGATATCCGCCGGACGCAATTGCCCGGTAACGTGAAAATTGGGGGTGATATCGCGGACCTGCATGGAGATACCTTTGAGCGTTGGGATACCCCAATTACATAGGTATTTTAATATGTATCTGCAAGTGCTGAGGCAGTGCTATATCGATCTGTGCGATCCGGCATACAGTTCCCACCGGTTAGACGTTGGCTCACGGACATCGAGCGCCTAAAGCAAAAACGTACAGCACGCATAGAACAAGACATTATGGGTGAAAATGAATGGTGCCCGGAGGCGGATTTGAACCACCGACACGCGGATTTTCAATCCGCTGCTCTACCAACTGAGCTATCCGGGCATCCGGCCTCTGAGAGACCTATTGGCCGTTTCCGGCCGGTCGAGGCGCTGTGTCCCCGGGAGCGAGCGGGGTTATAACATCTTGTTCGGACATGTCCAGCGCTTGCGCGCACTTTTTTGAAGAACATGTGAAAAAGGTGGAAAAGGCAATGCGAACAACGGGATCGCAGGCCCCGTCGCCGCCGGGAGGGGCGTCAGTTGCGCCCGTCTTCGTCTGCGCTGGACTCGTCATCCGCCACCGGAATGGCATAACTGCCCTTCAGCCAGCGTGACAGGTCGAGGTTTCGGCAGCGATCCGAGCAGAAGGGGTAATTCTCCCGGGTCGACGGCCTGTTGCATTCGGGGCAGGGCCGGGTCTTGCGCAAGGGTTCGATCTTGGCGCTTCGGCTTGGATTGTCATCCTGCATTGTCGTCTAGCCTTCCATCCATCCGCTATGGATGTCGAAGCCCTCTCCGTTGAGCAGTTGCGCGGTTTCAAACAAGGGCAGACCCACCACGTTGGTGTAAGAGCCCACCAGTTTCTGAGCGAAGCTGCCGGCAATGCCCTGGATGGCATAGGCGCCGGCCTTGCCGCGCCACTGGCCGGAGGCGAGATAGCTTTCGATATCCTGACCGGACAAACGCTTGAAGCGCACCTTGGTTTCCACGATCTTCTGGCGAACCTTGCGGTCCGGGGTCACCAGGCAGATGCCGGTGAACACCCAGTGGCTGCGTCCCGACAAGAGATGCAGGGCGGATGAGGCCTCCTCGATATATTCAGCCTTGGGCAGAATGCGCCGGCCGACGGCCACGACGGTATCCGCGGCGAGGATGTAGCTGTCACGCCACATCGGCTCGCCCTTGATCTCCTTCAGCGCCGCTTCCGCCTTGTCTGTCGACAGTCGGCGGGCCAGGGAACGCGGATGTTCCGATTTCTTCGGCGTCTCGTCGAGATCCATCGGCATCAGCCGCGTGGGCTCGATGCCGATCTGTCGGAGCAGGTCGAGCCGTCTCGGCGAACCGGAGGCCAGTATCAGCTTCTGTCTCAGCTCCATGATGCCTCTGATATGCTGGTGCGCAGAACGGGCGGCTTACTTGAAGCGATAGGTGATACGGCCCTTGGTCAGGTCGTAGGGGGTCATTTCCACCAGCACCTTGTCGCCCGCCAGAACGCGGATACGGTTCTTGCGCATGCGGCCTGCGGTGTGGGCAATGATTTCATGTTCGTTTTCGAGCTTTACCCGGAACGTCGCATTCGGCAGCAATTCCGTGACGACGCCGGGAAATTCGAGGACTTCTTCTTTAGCCATAGAGGGGTTGTCTTCCTGGGTTTTGGGCATGCCGATCGGGCCGCCTTAAAATGTGGGCGGAAACTACACAATCGGGGCGCTTTTGTGAACCTTGTAGATCGGGCTTTTGGAATTTGTTTCAAGAACCCACGCCGGGGGCGTTTTCGCCATGCAGCAGACGCTCCTCGATGAGCCGGGACAGGCGGTCGCGCACCTCTCGATAGGCATCCAGGATCTGCTCGCGCGTGCCCGTTGCCACCGTCGGATCGGGCATCGGCCAGTATTCCACATCCACCGCGTTGGATCGGGTGAGTTCCAGCGCCGCATGATGGGCTTCCGGCGCCAGCGTCACGATGAGATCGAAGAAGTCATCCTCCAACTCATCAAGGGATTGCGGCTGCCTGCGGCCGAGCGACAGTCCGATTTCCTCCAGCACCGCATCAACGAAAGGATCGCGCTCCCCATGTCGCACCCCGGCGGACGCCACATAGGTGCCCTGGGGCATGATGTTGCGGGCGATCGCTTCGGCCATGGGCGAGCGGATGGAGTTCATCCCGCACATAAAGAGAATGGCGCCCGGTCTTCTGCTGCCGCTCTCGGATGCGCCTGGTGCCGCCATCAAGGGCTAGCCCCGCCAGTACAGCACGCAGACCAGCGTGAAGAGACGCCGCGCGGTATCGAAATCGAGCTTAATCTTGCCGGAGAGCCGATCCATCAGCGTCTGCGAACCGTCATTGTGGATGCCGCGGCGGCCCATGTCGATCGCCTCGATCTGGCTTGGCGTCGCCGAGCGGATCGCCTCATAATAGCTTTCGCAGATCATGAAGTAATCCTTGATGATCCGGCGAAACGGCGTGAGCGAGAGGATATGGGTGGCGACGTCCTCGCCGGCCTCGGTCTTGATGGCGAAGACCAGCTTGCTGTCGATCAGGGACAAAAGCAGCTTGTAAGGTCCACCCGCATGGCCGACAGGCTCGAAGCGGTTGTCCTCGATCAGGTCGAAGATGGCGACCGCCCGCTCGTGTTCGACATCGGGCGTCGAACGGCCGATGGTGTCGTCCAGCACGACGTCACAGAGCCTGAAGTCGCCCTTTGCCATCCCTTACTCCGCGAGATTGAGCCGGATGGCGACGGAGCGACCGTGGGCGTCCAGCCCCTCGCTCTTGGCAAGGGTGATGGCCGCCGGCGCGAGCAAGCGAAGCTGCTCGGGTCCGAGCCGCAGCACGGAGGTGCGCTTGACGAAATCCATGACGGACAGGCCGGAGGAAAAGCGCGCCGAGCGCGCCGTCGGCAGCACGTGGTTCGATCCGCCGACATAATCGCCGATCACTTCCGGCGTGTGACGACCGACAAAGATGGCGCCGGCATTGCGGATGCCCGCCATCAAGGCATCGGGGTCGTCCACGGCCAGTTCCAGATGCTCGGCGGCAATGCGATTGGCAAGCGGCACCGAATCTTTCAACTGTTCAACATGGATGATGGCGCCGAAATCCCGCCAGCTTGCGGTGGCCGTTTCTGCGCGCGAAAGCGTCTTCAGCTGACGCTCGACGGCGGCTTCAACCGCCTTGCCCATGTCGACGCTGTCGGTGATCAGGATCGATTGCGCGCCGGGGTCATGCTCCGCCTGCGCCAGCAGATCGGCAGCGAGCCAGTCCGGATTGTTGTTGCCATCGGCGATGACGAGAACTTCCGAAGGGCCGGCAATCATGTCGATGCCGACGGTGCCGAAAACCTGGCGCTTGGCGGCGGCCACATAGGCATTGCCAGGCCCGACGATCTTGGCGACCGGGGCGATGGTCTCCGTGCCATAGGCCAGCGCGGCTACGGCCTGGGCGCCGCCGATGCGGTATATCTCCTCAACGCCGGCGATGCGCGCGGCAGCGAGCACGGTCGGGTTGATCGTGCCGCCCGAGGCCGGAACTACCATGACGATGCGCGGTACACCGGCAACGCGGGCCGGCACGGCATTCATCAGCACCGAACTCGGATAGCTCGCCGTGCCGCCGGGCACATAGAGGCCGACCGCTTCGATCGCGGTCCAGCGTGATCCCAAGCCGACGCCGATCGCGTCCTCGTAGAAATCGTCCTTGGGCATCTGGCGGGCATGGTGCTTTTCGATCCGCTCGGCGGCGAGCTTCAGGGCATCCATCAGTTCTGGGGAAATCCCGGCCACCGCCGCATCGATTTCGGCCTCCGTCACGCGCATCGGCGAGACGGAAAAATCGATGCCGTCAAAGCGCAGGGAATAGTCGGCCAGCGCTGCATCGCCGCGCATGCGCACCTCATGGATGATGGTTTTCACCACCGCATTGACGTCTTCCGACACTTCGCGCTTGGTCGTCAGGAAGGCGGAGAACCGCTCGTTGAATTCCGCCGATGACTGCTCGAGCCAGATTGCCACTCTCGTCTTATCCTCTTCATGCGGTCCGCATCGGGACCGCTCGTCTTGTCGAACCTCTGCCCCTTGAAGGCGCGGGCCGCGGGATGGCCTCAATCGCCGGGATGGCTGGGTTTGTGGCTGGTTTCCCACGCGCCGCCGGTATCGGCAAGCTGCAGTTCGATACATTCCATGTCGAGCGCGATCATGCCGCCGCCCGACAGCACCAGCTCCATCGTGCCATCAGGGCCTTCGCCCTGCTGCATGAAGCGCAGGGCAAGAAGGCTCAAGATCTCCGTCGGCTTGCCGCGGTCAAATCCGATGGAGCGCACGGAGGCCACGCGCTTGAAGGTCAGCACCGCACGGCGCCGCTCGAAATTCTTCCGCTGGCCCTCGGCGGCTTCCCAAACGAAGCGGTTGACCGCGAGCGAAAACTGCTGCGACTTCGGCAGGAAGGAAATGTCGCCGACGCGCAGAACCGCATCCTGCACATGGGCGGATATGACCGCCAGATCGTCCTGATCGAGTGCCTGAAGCTTGAGACTGGTCATTCTATCGCCCCACTGGACCGAATGCCTGCCTCGGTCCCTCTCATCACGACATAGGTTGCTGCGGCGCCGGAAGCAACGCGTTTCCGGGGCCACACGGCAAAATTCCGGCTATTCGCTGACGCGCTCGACGATCGCGCCGCACCGGGTCAGCTTTTCCTCCAGCCGCTCGAAGCCGCGGTCGAGGTGATAGACCCGGTTGACGATGGTTTCGCCTTCCGCCGCAAGGCCGCCGATGACAAGCGAAACCGATGCGCGCAGGTCTGTCGCCATGACCGGCGCGCCTTTCAGCCGGCTCACGCCTTCGATCCGCGCCGTCTGGCCGTTCAGGCTGATTTTGGCGCCGAGCCGGGCCAGTTCCTGCACATGCATGAACCGGTTTTCGAAGATCGTCTCGGTGACATGCGAGACGCCCTTGGCCCGGGTCATGAGACCCATGAACTGTGCCTGCAGATCGGTGGGGAAGCCGGGGAAGGGCTCGGTGACGATATCGACGGGGCGGATGTCGTCGCCATGGCCGATCACGCGGATGCCGCCATCGACCATGGTGATCTCTGCGCCGGCGCGGCGGATGGTCTCCAGCGCCGTTTCCAACAGCGTGCCGTCGGTGCCCTGCAGCGTCACGTCGCCGCCGGTCATGGCGACCGCCATGGCATAGGTGCCGGTCTCGATGCGATCCGGCAGCACGCGGTGGCGCGCGCCCGAGAGGCTGGAAACACCCTCGATGGTGATCGTGGAGGTGCCGGCGCCGGAAATGCGCGCACCCATGGCATTGAGGCAATTGGCGAGATCGACAATTTCAGGCTCACGCGCGGCATTGCCGATCACGGTGGTGCCGCGGGCCAGCGACGCCGCCATCAGCATCACATGGGTGGCGCCGACCGAGACCTTGGGGAAGGTGTAGTGCGCGCCGATCAGCCCGCCCTTCGGCGCGGTGGCATTGATATAGCCGCCATCGATTTCCATCTGGGCACCCAGGGCGGCGAGACCCTCGATGAAAAGGTCCACGGGGCGCGTGCCGATGGCGCAGCCGCCGGGCAGCGAAACACGGGCTCTGCCTTCGCGAGCAAGCAGCGGACCGATGACCCAGAAGCTGGCGCGCATCTTCGACACCAGCTCATAGGGCGCGGTGGTATCGACGATGGTGCGGCAGGTGAAATGGATGGTGCGGGCATAGGAGCCGTCCTGGTGCTCGCGGCGACCATTGACCGAGACATCGACGCCGTGATTTCCGAGGATGCGCAGCAACTGCTCGACATCTGCCAGATGTGGCACGTTTTCGAGCGTCAGGGTATCGCTGGTCAGAAGCGAGGCGATCATGAGGGGAAGGGCGGCATTCTTGGCGCCCGAAATCGGAATGACGCCGTTGAGCCTGTTGCCGCCGACTATCCTGATGCGATCCATGTGGTGCCTACGGGCTGTGCCCGCCTTTCTCTATGATTTTGTCCCTGTACGGGACGAATGGGCGTCTTTAGACGAAAAGGCCTTGGGGTTCAATTCGGCGCGTGCAGAGCGTCAATCCCCGGCCTGGGAGGAGGTGGCCATGGCCGCAGAACCAGGGGATGCGCCAGGCAGGCCTTCCGTCTCATCGGCATCACCGGCCCGGCGGGAGCGCAGCTGCTGTTTCCGGCGCTGCAGGTTTTCGCGCAGTTTCTGCGCCTGGCGCAGCCGGCGGCGCTCGGCCTCCGTGGGCTGTGCCATGACAGGCGATGCCGCTGCGGGCACCGATTCGTCAGTCATCTCGGTTTTTCCACCTGATACAGGAATGCGCTGTTTATCATCCATGGCGGCTGCATAGCGGAAAACGGCCAGAAACTAAAGACTTCCACGAGATTTGCAGATTAGTTCACAGCATCTGCGATTTGCGGCTTGCGCTCCCCGTCAAGCTATGGCAATAGGCGGCTCGCTTGCAGCGGCTGACACGCCGCTTCGCAACTGGCTGCTATAGCTCAGGGGTAGAGCACTCCCTTGGTAAGGGAGAGGCCGAGAGTTCAAATCTCTCTAGCAGCACCATTTACCTTCAACAGATACAATGACTTGCCCTCGAAATCCGGATACGGATTTTGGTCCGTTGGGGGATTCGGCGCAGGGCAAAGCGAGACAAGCCTGACGGAGGCCGCTGGGAACGGCGCCGCCGCGGCAACTGCGCCGCACACGCAATTATCCCTAAGCCTTCGCCGCGGGGCGCCGAAGGTCAATCAGCTAACGATCGGGCGGGGAGGCGGACGGGTATCAGCCGATGGTCAGTTGGACGGCTGGATAGAGCTTCTTGAGGTTGGGCAGCGATTTCGACTGCCACGGGATTTTCGATGATCCCTTGACCGCCAGCCCGACCTGCGGCTGCTTGCGGACCTCGATCGTGAATTTTGCGAGCAGGTTGATGCCGGAGCTGTTGAGGAACTGCAGTTCCGTGAGATCGAGCGTGATCACCTCGGGCTGGGATTTGAGGACATCATCCATCAGTTCCAGGATGGGAGCATAGGCCTCCGTGCCGGACAGGCGCATCGTTCCCTCGTAGTGGATCGTCGCTTCTTCGCGCCACACGCGGTATTCCTTGGTCTTGATGTCCATAGTAGGGGTCGTCCTTGCAAAAATATCTATCAAAGAGGTAGCGCGGCCTGGGTTTCCAGCCGCACGAGACCCTTGTCGCCCGCATCCTCGAATGCCCAGCTCAATTGGGCACCATAATCATTCATCAGCGTCAACAAACCAAGCCCGGAACTGCTGGAGTTCGGATCGGCGGCATTCTGCTCGATCCGCTCGATCAGCAATTCGCCTGGATCGCGTGCCAGGAGTTCGGTGAGCAGCGCTTTGAACCTTTCGGCGGTCTCGGGCCGGATCAGGTTGTTGACCGTGACTAGGAATGTCCCATCGCCGAGCGCGGCCCTGACGCTGATATCACTCGGGGCGCGAAACTTCACGCTGTTTTCCAGAAGCTCGTTGACCATGTAGCTGATGCCATGGCGCGCCTCATTGGCATCGTGGCCCGATGCCTTGAGGCTCGCCACGAAGAAATCGCCAATGAAATCCGACGTCAGGCTGCAATGATGCCAGCTGATGCCCAGTTCGCCCTCGGTCAGCTTGAGATTGCAGACATGCGCCTGATCTTGCTGACCGATATCGTTGCTGCCGAAAACCTCTGCCATGTGCTCAGCGATGCCTCATCACTACGAGAGTTATGTCGTCGTGTACCTTCTGGGTGCCGATATGGGCCATCAGGTCGCTGATGATGCCCTTGACGATGACCTCGGCGCTGCCGCCCCGATAGGCTTCGGCACTGTCGCAAAGCCGGTCCAGGCCGAACAGCTCGCCCTCAGGGCTTTCGGCTTCCGTCACGCCGTCTGTATAGAGAATGATGATGTCGCCGGTATCGAAGTCGATCTCCATGCTGTCGACGAAGGGCGAGATGTCGCCTTCCAGCCCGATCGGGAAGCCGAGATTGCCGGTATCGATCCGCTCGACCTTGCCGGTCTTGCGCACAACAAGCACCTCCTCGTGCTGCCCGGTCAGCGTCACCTTCTGGTCTTCGTAGTCGAGGAAGGCAAGCGTCAGATGCTTGTCGGATTCCGTCCGGGCGATGTTCTTGTAGATCGCGCGGTTCAGCACTTCGAGGAAATCCTTGGCGTCGCCGCCACCCTTTTCCTGCAGCGCCCGCGCCACGGATTGCACCATCAGCATCAGCACGCCGCTTTCCAGCCCGTGGCCGGTGACGTCGCCGATGCCCACCTTGATGCGGCCGCCATCCTGCAGCACGTCGTAGTAATCGCCGCCGACCTCATCGGCCGGCTGCATGAAGCCGGCGATCTCCACTTCGGCGATGCCGTCGAGCTCCGCCACTTTCGGCAGCACCATGGACTGGATCTGGCGCGCCACGTCGAGTTCGGCGCCAAGCCGCAGGTTTTCGTTCTTCAGCCGCTCATTGAGCGTGGTGATCTCGTGGTTGGCCTGCTCCAGCGCCCGCGTGCGCTCATCGACAAGCCGTTCTAGATTTTCAGTGTGGTAGCTGATTTCCTCGGCCATGCGGTTGAAGGCGACACCCACCTCGCCGACCTCGTCGCGTGTGGGCACGTTGACGCGCACCGAATAGTCCTTGTTCTGCAGCCGGCGCGCTGCCTCCGCAAGCGCGCTGAGACCGGCGGTAATGCGGCCGGATACGGCGAAGACGGCGACGAAGACGATCGCCAGGCTGACTAGGACCGCGATGATCTGGTAATTGACGATCCGCGAGGTGGCGTTGGAGATCCCCTCCTGTGCCGCCATCAGGGAGCCATAGATCTCCTGTTCGGACACCACGAAGCCAAGCGTCATCGTGTCTTTCACGATGGTCTTGCCGTCCCAGAGATTGCCCGGCCGCAACTGCTTCAGCACCACGAGATGGGGCACCTCCACGCCGTCACGATTCAGCATCACATGCAGCAATTGGGTGTGCTCGTCAGACGGTAGCGCCAGCGCTGCGATTGACGGCTGGGTGGAGTTGCGCAGTGAGCGGTCCACGCCCGTCACGCCCTGGCCACTCTGGTCGCTGGACTTGAGGCCCAGCGTCTTCGTGCCAATTTCGTTGGTCGCAATCACATTGCCGTTCGACATCGCCAGGAAGCCGAAGCCAGTTTCCGCGATGGCGACGCTTTCGACGAGATCTGCAAGTTGGTCCAGCGTCACATCCACGGCGGCCATGCCGGCCACGTCCTTGCGGTCCTGGGTCCAGAGCGGGTGGAAGAAGCTGACGATCAGCTTGCCGGTGATCGCGTCGATATAGGGTGCGGTCGTGACGATCTGGGATGCCACCGGCCGCGACGCGGGGTTGGCGATCCAGGATTGCCAGCCCTCATAGACGCCGGGGAAGAAGAAATCCCAGAAGTTCGGCCCGCCATTATGACCCGGATAGAGCTTATCGAAGGTCTGTGCCTGCTCGGAATAAGGCGTCGCCCGCATGATCGAGGCGTCCTTGGGACCGACATAATACATCTGCAGCTTCGGTGCGCCGGTGTTCATCAGGGCAGGCCCGATGAGGCTTAGAATGGCGCTGTTGCGCACTTCCTGTTCCGCCGCGGGCACGGGTCGCTTGTCCTGGTCGAGCAGATAGCCCCAGACGCTGACGGCGGAGGGTGCGCCTGCCTGGTTCTGCGCCCATCCACCCTTGGTGTCATAGGCGAGCGGCGTGGTGAAGGCGGGGCTCGACTCGAAGGCGCGACCCACGGCGTTTTCGACATCGGGATTGTCGATCAGCGTCTGCATCGTGTTTGCGAGCGTGGTGACGTCTGAGTGGACACGGTCCAGCAGCAGGTCGGCGCGCAGCGCGGTCGCTTCGATATAGGTCTTCAGATATTCCTGGTTGGCCTCGGTCAGGCCCTCACCGACCTGATTGGCCGCATCGCGCGAGAGATGCTGCACGTTCCAGATAGCGATGCCGCCGCTGAGGAGCAGGTCGAACAGGACAGCCGCGCCCACCACCAGGATGAACTTCGCCCGGAAGCTGCGCGCCGACCAGCGCCCCACTTTGGCCGTCTGCTGTTGGGAAATTGCGTCGGTCATAGCGGTTTCCGTCCCGATGCCACCCAAATCGGCCAGCCGGCATATCCCTTGGGATGCAGCGCCGCGAAGATGTGGTCGTCGAAGCCGCGTTTGAAGCGCTCGATGAATTCAGGGCTGTCGCCACGCTGGTTGGCCATGTCGCCTGCGAAAAGGTTCTTCCAGGACTCGATGATGTCGGCGAAGTCTTGCGGATCGCCATCCATATTGGTCACCATGAAGCTTTCCATCTGCACGTCGTCGAAGCCGGTATCCATCAGCAGGCGACGGCTCTTCGGGCCGCATTCGATGTCCATCTTGAAGTGATGCCAGAGCTTGGCCACCTCGTTATAGGTCCACTGGATGGTTTCGCCGCGCGGCTCGCCGAGGCAGTGGGAGTTCTTCTCGTTCGTCACATAGACCCGCCCGCCCGGCTTGCAGATGCGGAACAGTTCCTTGAGGATCAGCTCCGGCCGGTCGAACACTTGCAGCGAATGGCGGCATGTGACGAAGTCGAACTGGTTGTCTTCCAGCAACATGTCCGAGGCGTCGCCGTAGATATATTCGATACCGTTGATGCCGAAGTCAGACGCCACCTTGCGGGCATAGGCGAGGCTGGAGCGCGAATGGTCCAGGGCCACGAGGCGGGCCGGCTGGAATTCCTTCTGCAGCAGCACGGCGAAATCGCCGATGCCACAGCAGATATCGGCAATGTTCAGGCCGGGCCGCATGCCGTGGCGCGGCAGGATGCTCTTCTCATGGCGCCAGGTCATCTTGGTCTGCGTGCGCAGAACATGGATGAAGTCGCTGTTTTCGACGAATGACTGGCCGGGATAGAAATCGTTGTCGTATTTCTCGACATTGATCTTGGCATTTCGCTCGCGCAACGCGCCGAACTTGCGCGTCGACCAGCCGACCACGCTGGAGGTCACGACGGTGATCCTGAGATCCGGCCGCTCGTCGCACAGTCGCACCAGCAGCCCGCCCAGCACGTGGAATGCCAGATTGTTCAGCCGCACCAGCCGCTTGACATTGACATAGATGGTGCCGCGCATACCCGCGACGGCGGTCTCGACCATCTTCACGCAGCTGTCAAGTTCCTCCGCATATTGCGGCCGCATGCTGCCGCTTATGGACAGTTCCTGATTGTTTTCATCGAACCGGAACGAGAAACTGGGTTGAGATTGTCTCGACATCAATGTTCCCTCGGCTCCAAAGCCAGGTCTATGGTGATCTTGATCATGCGATCGCCTGTTGGGACCACGGAGATCTTGGCAGCATAATCGACCGCGAGTTCCAGCAGGCCGATGCGCGGGTCGAGCGCGTCTTCGGAAAACAGCATCTGCCGATAGCGTTCCACGACCTCCCCATCGTTGATCAGGGCCACGGCGGTCGTGTAAAAACTGATCTGCTCGTCGCTGCAGGGGACGGAAAGCTCGATGCGATCCAACTCGCCCTTGCGCGCAACCCGGCATAGAAAGTTTCCGTCCTCGCCATGGGTGCGGAAGACGGTTTCCAGCAATTCGTTGAATGCCGAGGAGAACAGATTGGAGTAAAACAGGCTGTCGGACCTGTTATGGCTCACCATGCGCGCGATGTAGGACGACATCCGGTCGCAATGACTCCAGTCGGACGCGAAGGTGCGGATATCCATGTCCAGTTCAATCAGCGACGCAAAGCCGCCCGAGGTAGACTCTTCGATATTCATGGATGTCATTACGACCATCTTGATGCAAACAGCATGATTTAAGCGGTGCAAAACCGATAGGCAATGCACTGGTGTAAGTCAACGACCGGAGCGGGTGCAACCTCCAGCAGATGCGAAACATCCTTGCCGATCGGGACAGTATGTCATAAGCAGCGGAGAAGATTTTACTAGCTTTGACCTGTTTTCCGACCATATCGGCGTCGGCCAAATTTGGTCATATACGGCGCTATCCGGAGCATGGACGTTGGACCAGATTGAACCTTCGATCGACCAGACGATTGCTGAACTGCGGGCGGAAATCGAGCGGCTTCGCGCGGAAAACGAAGATCTTCAGCTTCTCTACGAGGCGACGATCGAGCACGGAGAGGCGGTCGAGGACCAGCTGGCGGAGAGCAATATCCTGCTCAAGGAAACGCAGGAGCGCCTGGAAGAGGAGCTGCACGATGCCGCCCGCTACATCTTCTCCCTGCTTCCTGAGCCCCGCCCGTCCGATCCCGCAACAGAGTGGCTGCTGGTTCCCTCGACCGAGCTTGGGGGCGATACCTTCGGCTATCACGAACTCGATCGCGATCACTTTGCCATCTACCTGCTTGATGTCTGCGGACATGGAGTCGGTGCGGCCCTGCTCTCGGCATCGGTGATCAACGTATTGCGGGCGGCGACCCTGCCGCAGGCGAATTTTCGCGATCCCGCCGCGGTTCTCGCAGGGCTGAACGACGCCTTTCCGATGGAAAAGCAGAACAACATGTTCTTCACCATCTGGTACGGCGTCTATCATCGTCCGACCCGCACGCTTTCCTATGCCAGCGCCGGGCACCCTCCGGCCTTGTTGCTGCGCAATGATGCGGCAAGTGACCTTCCGACATCCTTCGTGCTGGAGGGGGGAGGGCTCGCCATCGGCGCCTTTGCCGGCATGGCCTATGACGCACAGCAGATCCAAACGCAGCTCGGCGACCGGCTGATTGTCGTGAGCGACGGCACCTTCGAGGTCGGCGGCGAGGCGGGTGAAACCCTGGGCTTTGCCGATCTGGAGCAAACCTGCCGCAAACCCGGCGGCGACCGGCCTCAAACAGTCCTTGACTGGGCCCGCGCCTGCCACGGGGCCGAGACCCTGCCGGACGATTTCACGCTGCTGCGCGTGGAGTTTTGATATCGGCAATAGCCGACGCGGTTAGTTCTGCTGGATCTCCGGCGACAAGGTCTCCATCGCTGCCATAAGGGCAGGGGTGCCCGTGGCAATCCAGGGATATCCCGAGCTTTCGTCCAAGCCGATCCTGACATCCAGACCCGCTTCCCGGCACAGAACCGCGCCGCCGGCAAGATCCCACATGGTGGATCGTCTCTGCAGATATCCATCGAAGATCCCGCGCGCCGCATAAACGAGGGATACGGACGTGCAGTGAAACGCCTCCAACACCCAGCCGCTGCGGCGTAGGCCAAGCTGTACAGCGGTTGCGGGATCAAGCTCATCCACGGGACTGTCACCGATTGACATGACCCGGATATCTTCGAATGGCACGACCCGATCCATGCGATGGCCGTTGCGCATCAGGCCCGTGCCATCGGCCGCGGCAAAGATCTCGCCCGCGACGGGCATCGCCACCACACCGAGTTCCGGCCGTCCTGCGCGCACAAAACCAAGGGAAATGCCCCAGATCGGGGATCCCCGAAGAAAATTGCTGGTGCCGTCGATGGGATCGATGACCCAGTAGGCACCGTCCATCTCGCCGCCCATCTCCTCGCCGACGATGGTTTCGCCTGGAAAGGCCTCGGCCAGGCGACCCCGAATGAGCTTTTCGACTGCCACATCGGCTTCCGACACGAAATCCTGCGCCTTCTTGGTGCGGACATCGATCGAGCCGCGGCTTTCGAAATAGCGAAGCGCCGTCTCCGCTGCCTCCTCGACAATCTCGGAGGCACGGGCAAGACGGGCTTGATTGGCAGTCATCAGGTGGCTCCTGTCGAGGGGTGGCCGAGGCGTCGCATCAGCGTTTGGTGGCCCGCTCTCTACCGTGCTGAGGCGGCCACAGGCAAGGCGAGATGGACGCCTTAATCGTATTGCCTTTTCCACCCGTTCAGCGGCTCATGAGAGCCGCTGCTGGTTCATCGTCTCGAAGGATTTGATCGCGCCGATCGCCGTTGCATGGTCGCGGCCGCCGAAGGCCCGTCCAATATCAGCAAAGGACAGCTTGAAGTTCTGCCGGATCTCCCACATCAGCAGGCGCCGCGCTGCCGCGATCTCCTTGTACGAGGATCGGCCGATCACATCACGATAGGACACGCCAAGTTCTGCGCAGCGCCGCTTGATATAGGCTACTTCCGGACGGACGGCCATGTTGGCCAGGTGGAACTGGTAGGCCCTGACATGGGCGTCGAAGCGGATATCCGACGTGCGCCACAAAGGCGTTTGCCTTGACACATGCACCTGCTGGCGCGAGGCCCGGGCCTGGCGGACGGCGGCTGCATAGCGCTCCTGACGTTGGCGGTGCGCCTTCTTCAGTTGCTCTTGATAGGGAGTCAGTATCGGAAGCTGCAAAGACATGGGTGATCCATCGCATTGCGTCCGCGGACCACGAGGCCACGGGACGTCTGATGTGTTGACGGAGGTTGCGCGGTCAAATTTGCCGGTCATGGCTGCCGCACGCATCAAAGTTCAGCGATCCAGCCGCAAGGGACACAAGGTCCATGATCGCTAACCATAAATGATGAGGATGCTGCCCGTTTTCAAGGGTCCGACGCTCACGTGAGGTGACGCAATCGCGCCGCCTCCGGCCTGGAGTCCCATCAAAAACGGGAACCACATCGCCGCCCGGGTGTTAGCAACCCTGAGCGATGGAGGCCCAGGCATGGCGACAAAATATCATCACCAACAGAGGTCACACCCGGGATTGGCAAGATCGGCTGACGGGGACGCTGCATGAACCGCGTCCGTCCTGTTGTGAGCCTGCCCCGCATTTACTACGTCAATCCGCTGATGCTCGGGGGACCTGCGGATTGGCGCGCCGTCTTCGACCATGCGGCCGACCTTGGGTTCAATGCCGTCCTTTCCGCTCCCCTTTTCAAGCGCGGCGCCACAAACAGCGTGTTTGATGCCGGCGATCTTGAGCGGACGGACCCACTACTCGGTCTTGCCGCTCCGATCGAGGATGCGACCGCGCAGCTCTCCGAAGTGGCGGATAAGCGCAACCTCGCTTTCATGCTGGACCTCGTTGTTCATCCGACCCAGCAACCAGATCGTCCGCCGGCACTGGATCCCCGCAAAGCCCCAACGGCAACCGGCGGTTCCTGGCATATGCTCGATGCGGAAGCCGCGGATCAGCGGCGCGCCGAGTGGCGTGATCGCGTCCGGCGGCTTGCAGCCACGGGCGTTACTGGTTTCAGATGCCTCGGGCTCGACCTCGTGCCGGCCGAGGTCTGGGCAGACCTGATCGCAGGCTCCGCGAAGACGGATCGCCCCCCGACATTTCTGGCTTTCACGCCAGGCACGGATTTCGCGCTCAGGCGTCGGCTGTCCGAAATCGGCTTCAGCGGATGTTTTTCGTCTTTCGGCTGGTGGGACCTGAAGGAGAGCTGGTTCGAAGAGGAATACCGGCTGCAGCAGGCTTTCGGCCTGCAGGTTCATTTCCCGGAAGCACCCTATGCCAAACGTCTTGCCCATGGCATGGATGGGCGCGAACTGCTGGAGCGTCGATCGATCCGCGCCCTGCAGGTGGCGGCCTCGCTCGAGGGCGGGCTGCTCATCCCCATGGGTTTCGAATTCGGGTCCAGCCTGCCGCTTGATCCGACTTATGGCAATGGCGCCGGGCTGCGCGCGTTGCGGGAGGGCGGCTCCTTCGATCTCTCCGGCGAGATACGCTCGGCCAACACCGCGCTTGCACGTATCGAGGCGACAGGTACGCCCTCCGCCATCGGCATCGATGCCAATGGTCCGATAACCGTCGTGACGAAAAGCGATGCGGCAGATCCGCGACTGGCCCAGGCCATGGATCTGGTGATCGTCAACCGTGATCTGCGGCGGGCAATCACGCTGCCCCGCCCGGCCTTGCGCGAAATCGCCTCGCCGTTCCTGCCCAAACTGGACAAGGCTGGCGGCAAGCTGTTGCCGGGCGAGGTACGGCTGCTTGCGACCAGTAAAGCTCCGGCGATTAAGACCGCCGCTGCCGAGCTGACCGCCGCAGAAGCGGCGGTATCGCCACGGATTGCGATCGAAAAGATCACCCCTTCGGTGGATGGCGGCCGGTTTCCCGTCAAGCGCGTGGTCGGCGACATCCTCACCGTAGAGGCAGACATCTTTGCCGATGGGCATGACGTGCTCGCCGCGGCCCTGTTCTTCCGTGCGGAGGATGAGGAAACCTGGCGCGAAACCCGCATGGTCCTGGTCGAAAACGACCGCTGGCGCGCCAGCTTCCCGCTCGACCGCAACGGTCGCTACGAATTTTCCGTGGAAGCCTGGAAGAACCCCTTTGCCATCTATCGATACGAACTCGGAAAGAAGCATGAGGCGCGGCTCGACCTTCGCCTTGAGCTGATGGAGGGCGAGGCGCTGGTCGAGCGCGCTGTGGTCGATCCCGCATCATCAATCAACCCGACTGCCAAGGATGAACTGGCCGCCGTGCTGGAGCAGTTGCGCACCGTCGATGAGCGCCGCAAGACCGAAATCCTGCTGTCCTCCTATGCATCTCGCCTGATGGATCTCGCCGACCGGCGTCCCTTCCGCGTGCGCTCGGCAACCCATACCGTGGATGCGGAACGTCGGCATGCGGCCTTTGCCAGCTGGTACCAGATCTTTCCCCGCTCGCAGAGCGGCGACCCAAATCGCCATGGCACCTTCGACGACGTCATCGCCCGGCTGCCTGAGATACGGGAGATGGGCTTCGACGTCCTCTACTTCCCTCCGATTCATCCCATCGGGCAAACCAATCGCAAGGGGCGCAACAACAGCCTGATTGCCGGCCCGCAGGATCCCGGAAGCCCCTATGCCATCGGTTCGGCCGAGGGAGGGCACGATGCCATCCATCCTGAACTCGGGACATTCGAAGACTTCCGCCGACTCGTCCAGGCGGCGGCGAAGGAAGGGCTGGAGATCGCGCTCGATCTTGCCATCCAGGCATCACCCGACCATCCCTGGCTGAAGCAGCATCCCGGCTGGTTCGATTGGCGACCAGATGGCACCATTCGCTATGCGGAGAACCCGCCGAAGAAATACGAGGACATCGTCAACGTCGATTTCTACGCGAAGGACGCCGTTCCCGCGCTCTGGATCGAGCTAAGGGAAATTGTCGAGCTTTGGGTAGAGCAGGGCGTCTCGCTGTTTCGCGTCGACAATCCCCACACCAAGCCCCTGCCGTTCTGGGAATGGCTGATCCGAGACGTGCGCGCTCGCCACCCGGGCGTGGTGTTCCTGTCGGAGGCGTTCACGCGGCCAAAGGTCATGTACCGCCTGGCTAAGGTCGGCTTTTCCCAGTCCTACACCTACTTCACCTGGCGCAACAGCAAGTGGGAGCTGGAACAATATATGCGCGAGCTGACCGAGAAGGAGCCGCGGGAGTTTTTCCGGCCCCACTTCTTCGTCAACACCCATGACATCAACCCGGACTTCCTGCAGAACGCCCCCCGGCCTGCCTATCTGATCCGCGCGGCGCTGGCCGCGACCCTCTCAGGCCTGTGGGGCGTCTATAACGGCTTCGAACTGTGCGAGGGCCGGCCGGATGCCAAACGCAAGGAATATGCCGACAGCGAGAAATACGAGATCCGCGCCTGGGACTATGATCGGCCCGGCAATATCAAGGCCGAGATTGCGATGCTCAACCGTATCCGGCGGCATAATCCTGCGCTGCAATCCCATCTTGGCCTCACCCTGCTCAACGCCACCAACGGCAATGTGCTGTTCTTCGAAAAGGCGAGCGCCGGTCGGCACAATATCGTGCTGGTGGCCATCAGCCTCGATCCGAGTGCGGTGCAGGAGAGCGACATCGAAATCCCGCTCTGGCAGTTCGGCAAGGACGATGGCGGCAGGCTCGATCTCGAAGACCTGATAGGCGGCAATTCCTTCAGTTTTAACGGAAAATGGCAGAGGCTCAGGCTCGATCCGGCCCAATTGCCTTTCGCAATCTGGCGCGTGCGCGCCGGGGAGGTATGATTTATGGACACGACGACATTTCAGCCTGACGGATCCAGCCAGACATCCGATGCCCTGTGGTACAAGGATGCGATCATCTACCAGCTGCACATCAAGTCGTTTCATGATGCCAATGGCGATGGCATCGGCGATTTCGAGGGGCTCTATCAGAAGCTCGATCATATCGCGGCGCTCGGAGTGACAGCAATCTGGCTCCTGCCGTTCTTCCCTTCCCCGCGTCGCGACGATGGCTATGACATTGCCGATTACAACAACGTCAGCCCCGACTACGGCTCGATGGAAGATTTCCGCAAATTCGTCCAGGCGGCCCATGAGCGCAATCTCAAGGTCATCATCGAACTCGTCATCAATCACACTTCTGACCAGCATCCCTGGTTCCAGCGAGCGCGCCAGGCGCCGGATGGCAGCCCGGAGCGGGATTTCTATGTGTGGTCGGATACGGACCAGAAGTTTCCGGAAACCCGCATCATCTTCCTGGATACGGAAAAGTCGAACTGGAGCTTCGATCCCGTCGCTGGCGCCTATTACTGGCATCGCTTCTACGCGCATCAGCCCGACCTGAATTTCGACAACCCGCTTGTCATGGAGGAGTTGTTGAAGGTCATGCGGCTCTGGCTGGAGACTGGCATCGACGGCTTCCGCCTGGATGCCATTCCCTATCTTGTGGAGCGCGAAGGCACCAACAATGAAAACCTGCCGGAAACCCACACCATCCTCAAGCGCATTCGCGCCGCCCTGGACGAGACGCATCCGGGCGTGATGCTTTTGGCCGAGGCCAATCAGTGGCCGGAGGATACGCGGGAATATTTCGGCGACGGCGACGAATGCCATATGGCGTTTCATTTTCCGCTGATGCCGCGCATGTATATGGCGATTGCCAAGGAAGACCGCTTTCCGATCACCGACATCTTGCGCCAGACGCCGCCCATTCCCGACAATTGCCAGTGGGCGATCTTCCTGCGTAATCATGACGAGCTGACGCTCGAAATGGTGACGGATGAGGAGCGCGACTATCTCTGGAGCACCTATGCCGCCGACAAGCGGGCGCGCATCAATCTCGGCATCCGTCGTCGGCTGGCCCCCCTTATGGAGCGCGATCGGCGCCGCATCGAGCTTATGAACGCCCTGCTTCTCTCCATGCCCGGCACGCCGGTGCTGTATTATGGCGATGAAATTGGCATGGGTGACAACATCTATCTCGGTGACCGCGATGGCGTGCGCACGCCGATGCAGTGGTCGCCGGATCGCAATGGCGGTTTTTCAAAGGCCGATCCGGCCCGTCTCGTGCTGCCACCGATCGCCGACCCGATCTATGGCTATGAGGCCGTCAATGTCGAAGCGCAGGTTTCCGACGCGCATTCGCTCCTCAACTGGACCCGCCGGATGCTGGCACTGCGTGGCCGCTACCGCGCCTTCGGACGCGGAACACTGCGGTTGCTCAGCCCTAGCAATCGGCGCATCCTCGCCTATCTCCGCGAGGATGGCGACGACGTGATCCTTTGTGTCGTGAACCTTTCCCGCGTGCCGCAGGCGGTGGAGCTCGATCTCTCCGCCTTCGAAGGCCGCGTTCCCGTGGAATTGACGGGCATGTCGCCGTTCCCGCCGATCGGCCAGTTGACCTATCTGCTGACGCTTCCTGCTTATGGCTTCTACTGGTTTCAGCTGACCGCCGAAGCTGACGGTCCCTCCTGGCGGACAGCGCCGCCGGAACAGCTTGATGATCTCGTCACCCTCGTGGTGCGGCGTTCCCTAACGGAACTCGCTGAAGAGGTGCCGCATAGGCATGTGCTGAGCAACGAGCTTCTGCCCGCCTATCTCTCCAAGCGCCGCTGGTTTGGCGCCAAGGACCAACAGCTGCAATCGACCCGCCTGGTCTCCGCGACGCCGTTGCCCTTTGCCGAAGGCGTGGTGCTGGGCGAACTGGAGGCCGTGCTTCCCGATCATGTCGAAACCTATCAGCTGCCGCTTGCGGTGGAGTGGGAGGGGGGACCCGCCAATGTCCTGGCCCAGCAACTGGCCTTGGCCCGTCTGCGGCAGGGCAAGCGTGTTGGCCTGCTGACCGACGGCTTTGCGGTGGAAGCCCTGGCTCGCGGCGTGCTACAGGGCCTGCGCAACCGCTCCGTCACGACCGATCTCAACGGCACGGTTGAATTTCTCGGGACGGATGCCCTCGATGGCCTTGAACTGGCCGACGACATGCCGATCCGCTGGCTCTCTGCGGAGCAATCCAACAGCTCGTTGATCGTCGGCGATCTCGCCATGATAAAGCTCATCCGTCACGTGTTCCTCGGAATCCACCCTGAGGCGGAAATGACCCGATATCTGACGAATGCCGGCTACCAGCACACCGCGCCGCTCCTTGGCGAGGTGACGCGCACCGACGCTTCGGGTCAGCGCTCCACGCTGATCATCGTGCAGGGGGCTATCCGCAATCAGGGCGATGCCTGGAGCTGGATGCTCGCCAACCTGCGCCGCGTCGCCGACGAGATCGCGCTGACCGACGCCCCGATCGAGGATGCCGCCGAGCAACTGAAACCGCTCCTCAACTTCGTCGCCATGATCGGAAAACGGCTGGGCGAAATGCATGTGGTGCTGGCGAGCCCGACCGAGGACGAGGCCTTCCGCCCAGTGGCCGCCGCTGAAGAGCAGGTTGATACGCTGCGCCGCGCCGTGACGGGGGAGATCAACTATGCCTTCTCTAAATTGGAGGAACTGGGCACCGAGCTGGAGAGCGAGGTTCTTGATCGGGCTCGGCCGCTTCTCGCGCGCCGTGCCGAGATCCTGATTTTTGCGGAGCGGCTGGCCGAAAGGGCTAAGGGCACGCTACTCACCCGCGCCCATGGGGATTTCCATTTGGGTCAGATCCTCGTTTCGGAAGGCGATGCCGTGCTGATCGACTTCGAGGGGGAGCCGGCCCGCAACCTCGCTGAACGCCGGGCCAAGACCAGCCCAATGCGTGATGTCGCCGGCCTCGTTCGCTCATTGAGCTACCTGGCAGCCACGGCCGAGCTGGATACCGACGCGGTGACGGAGCATCATGGCGGGCGCCGGCTGGCGGTGATCCGCGAATTTGCCGAGCGCGCCGAGGCGACGTTCCTGGAAGAATATGCCAAGGCGACCAGCGCGTGCCCGGATCTGCCAGCAGACGAGCGCGAGGTCCGCAATCTGCTTGACCTGTTCCTGCTTGAAAAGGCCGCTTACGAGATCGCCTACGAGGCACGCAACCGGCCAAAATGGCTGCCGATCCCGCTTGCCGGCATGACGGCGATCGTCACACAGCTACTGGGCGAGGACCGTTGATGATGGATGCGAATTTCCGATCCACCGGCCTTGCGCCAGAAGCCATTTCCGCCCTTGTCGAAGGCCGTCATGGCGATCCCTTCTCGGTTCTGGGGCCGCATGATGATGCCGACGGGGGCATCGTGATCCGGGCCTTCCTTCCAGGCGCGGTGGGTCTCTCCATTCTTGACGGCACCAGCGGTGCGGAGATCGCTCATGCGCAGCTTCTGCATCCCGCGGGCCTGTTTGCCGCAAACCTGGAGGAGCACGCTCGGTACTTGCTCCAGATCCACTGGCCTGACGCCATACAGGTGACGGAAGATCCCTACAGCTTCGGCGTTCAGCTTGGTGATCTCGACCTGCATCTCATCAGCCAGGGCACGCACTATAACTTGACCCAGGCGCTCGGCGCCAACCCCGTGACGGTGGACGGCGTCGAAGGCGTCCGCTTTGCGGTCTGGGCACCCAATGCAAGACGGGTGTCGGTCGTGGGTGACTTCAACGCATGGGACGGGCGCCGCCACCCGATGCGGCTGCGGCAGCCGGCCGGGGTGTGGGAATTGTTCATCCCGCGCGTAACGGCCGGCGAGCGCTACAAATATGAGATCGTCGATCACACCGGTAACACCCTTCCGCAGAAGGCCGATCCCGTCGCCCGCTCAGCCGAGGCGGCGCCCTCCACCGCCTCGATCGTGGCATCATCGGCGCCCTATCAATGGCATGACGAGGACTGGATGCGAGCGCAGCGCGCGCGATCCGGCCACGAGCAACCGATCAGCGTCTATGAGGTGCATGTTGGCTCCTGGGTGCGCGAGCTCAATGAGGGTAACCGGTCGCTGGACTGGATCGAGCTTTCTCAGCGGTTGATCCCCTATGTGCGGGAAATGGGCTTTACCCACATCGAGCTGCTGCCGATCATGGAACATCCCTTTGGCGGCTCCTGGGGCTACCAGCCGCTCGGGCTCTTTGCGCCGACAGGGCGTTACGGCACGCCGGAGGATTTTGCCTATTTCGTCGATCGCTGCCATGCCCAGGGCATCGGCGTCATACTGGATTGGGTGCCGGCCCATTTCCCGACCGACATCTGGGGGCTGGCACGCTTCGACGGCACGGCGCTCTACGAGCATGAGGATCCACGCGAGGGGTTCCACAAGGACTGGAACACGCTGATCTACAATCTCGGGCGCAACGAGGTGAAGGGTTTCCTGATCGCCAGCGCCCTGGAATGGCTGGAGCGCTATCACGTCGATGCGCTGCGGGTCGATGCCGTGGCCTCCATGCTTTACCGAGACTACAGCCGAAATGAGGGGGAATGGATACCCAACCAATATGGCGGCCGCGAAAATCTGGAGGCCATCGAGTTCTTCAAGCACCTGAACAGCATCATCCACGCCCGCTGCCCCCACGCCTTCACCGTCGCCGAGGAATCGACGGCCTTTCCCGGCGTCACCAAGCCGCCGGAGGAAGGCGGCCTGGGTTTCGATTTCAAATGGAACATGGGCTGGATGCATGACAGCCTCCATTATGTCGAGGAGGACCCGGTCTATCGCAAATATCACCACGGCTCGATCACCTTCGGCATGGTCTATGCCTATACGGAGCGCTTCATGCTGCCGCTGTCCCATGACGAGGTGGTCCATGGAAAGGGCTCTCTGCTGGGAAAGATGCCGGGTGACGCCTGGCAAAAGCTCGCCAATCTCCGCGCCTATTTTGGCTTCATGTGGGGCCATCCCGGCAAGAAGCTGTTGTTCATGGGCGGCGAAATCGGCCAAACCAGCGAGTGGAACCACGATGCGTCTGTGCATTGGGACCTGATCGACGATCCGGCCCATGGCGGCATGCAGCGGCTGCTGCGAGACCTCAATCGCATCTATGTCCATCACGAGGCGATGCAGTTCGGCGATACCGATCCGCAGGGATTTCAATGGGCCGTGGTGGACGACGCGGAGAACTCCGTGGTCGCCATGCTGCGCTTCGACCGGGAGCGTCGGTCTGCGGTGCTGGTGGCATCCAATTTCACCCCGGTGCCGCGACGCGGTTACCGCATCGGCGTTCCCAGTGGCGGTTCATGGCAGCTGATCCTCAACACCGACGCGGCGATCTATGGCGGGGCTGACACTCATCTTTCGGATTGCTCGGCAGAGGAAATCGGCGCGCACGGATCTGGATGGTCGATCGTTGTCGACCTTCCGGCCCTTGCCACGGTCATGCTGCTGAAAAAACAAACGGATTAAGGGACCCATGAGCGCCCACAATGGGTTCTGAAGCGATCACGCAGGTGCGGCGGAGGGGCAGCACCTGCGGCAGAACCGGGAGCGCATCACGACATGAAGACCAAGGACATCGACCAACTTGCCCGCCAGCATGGCATCAGCCTGACGCGGCCAAGTCCGGCGGACGGGGATGTCAGGATCTCCAACGATACGAAGCAAAAGGTGCTCGAGGCGCTCCGGGTGGATATGACATCCGGCGTCAAGGAGTCCGCGAAACCCGGCAAAGTCAGGGGCGAGAAAGCGGTTCCCCCGTCGTTCCTGCCGGAGTTTCTGCACCACGAGCGCGTCTGGGGCATCAGCCTGCAACTCTATGAACTCCGCTCGGAGCGAAATTGGGGCATAGGCGATTTCGAAGATCTGAAAGCCATGGCCGACCTCGTCGAGTCGCTGGGCGGCGATTTCATCGGCCTCAACCCCCTCCATGCGCCATTTCTCGCCGACCCCATCAGATGCAGCCCCTATGAACCCTCGAACCGCCAGCACGTGAACCCGCTCTATATCGCCGTCGACAAGGTGCCGGGATTCAAGCCAGGATCATTTGACCTTCGCAAATTGCAGGCTCTGCGCAAGACCGAGCTCGTGGACTATGCCGGCGTTGCCGCGCTGAAGCTGGAAGCGCTGCGCCAGGCATGGGAGTACTTCCGCCAGAGGCCGGAGGACATGGCAGCGCATTGGCAAGCGTTTGAAAGCTTCGTCGATGCGGGCGGCGAGATCCTGTTCCGCCATTGCCTGTTCGAAAGCCTGTCGCTGATGATGGTGGCAACAGGACACCCCGCCGGCTGGCTTGGGTGGCCGAGGGAATACCAGGACTGCCACAACGACGCGGTGACAGCCTATGCCGACGAGAACCGCGAGGATGTCCGCTTTCATATGTGGCTGCAGTGGCTGGCGCATACGCAATTGGAGGCGGCGGCTCACCATGCCCGTGATGCAGGCCTGCGGATCGGGCTTTATCTCGATCTCGCCGTCGGCGAGGCGGTCGATGGCTCCGCTACATGGAGTGAGCGCGATGTCTATCTCGACAAGGCGACCATTGGCAGTCCGCCGGATCCGTTTGCCCCTGACGGGCAGGATTGGCATCTTGCCGCCTTCCATCCCGACAAGATTGCGGAGGGCGACAACGCTCCGTTCCGTCGCATGGTCAGTGTCGCCATGCGCTATGCGGGCGCCGTTCGCATCGACCATGCCGCAGCCCTTCGGCGCCTCTTCCTCGTGCCGCTGGAGAGCCGGCCGGATGGCGGCGCCTATGTCGATTATCCGCAGCAGGCGCTTTTGGAAATATTGGCCGAGGCATCAGCGCGGTATCGCTGCCTCGTGATCGGCGAGGACCTCGGCATCTTGCCGCCGGGATTGCAGGATGACCTGGAACAAGCACGCATCCTGTCCTACCGCATTCTCTCCTATGAGCGGGAAGGGGCGGGCTTCAAGCCGGCAGGCGCCTATCGGCCCCTGGCCTTGGCCTGCATTTCCACCCATGACCATCAGACCTTGGTCGGCTGGTGGCGCGGTGCCGATATCGAGGCACGCGACGAGCATGGCATCATCCCGCCCGAAACGACCCGAGAGCACCGGCAGGACCGCAAACTCGAACGCAGCCATCTGCTGAAAGTCCTGCGCGCCAGTGGCATTGCGGTGCCAGCGCGTCTCGCCGCGGGTTCTACCGATCCGGAAAAGTTGCAGAACCTCGTCGTCGGTGCCCATCGCTTCATCGCCAGGACACCGTCGATGCTGGTCGCGGTCCGCTTGGCCGATCTCACCGACGAGAAGCGGCCGACCAACATCCCCGGCACCAGCGACAGCTATCCGAACTGGCAGCCGAAGTTGTCAAAGCGGATAAACGAATTGGATGCCCTGCCGGTTCTGCAGGCGGTGGCAAATGCAATGCGCGAGGAGCGCCCAAGAACGCTCGATTGATGCTTTCGCTTGCGAAGCGTGGCGAGGTTAGACCGATTCCCGTTCGACCAGCGCGCATTCCACTTTCAACTGGTCGTGGCTGCTTTTCAGCCCGCCGGCCATATCGTGGATGATCTCGACCGCCATGGCCCCCATTTCGAACAGCGGCAGATGCAGCGTCGTCAGCGGCGGGCGGATGAACTGCGCGATGTCCCGGTTGTCGAAGCCGATGACGGACACGTCCTTCGGCACCGATTTTCCCCGTTCCTTCAGCGCCTCAATGCAGCCCAGCGCCATCAGGTCGTTGGCACAGAAGATCGCGTCGGGCGGGCTGGGCAGGTCCATCAGGACATGGGTCTCGGTATAGCCCGAGGATGGCTCCCAGTTGCCGTATCGAACCAGATCCGGATCGAAGGTGAAGTCATTGCTGGCGAGCGCCTGCTTGTAGCCGCGCAAGCGGTCGCGCGGGTTATCAAGGCCATCCTGGCCGTTGATCAGGGCAATCCTCGTGCGGCCGGCGCGGATCAGTCGCTCGGTCGCGGTGCGGCCGCCGGCCACGTCCCCCGGCAGGATCGATGGCAGGCGGCGGCTCTCGTCATAGCAGTTCACAAGAACCGACGGCACGGTGAACAGGGCCGCCGGCGGTTCGATCTTGCGAGTCAGGATTGTGCCGAAGATATAGCCCAGCAAAGGCTGCTGCTGGCACAGCGAAAACACGCTTTCGTTCGGATCCTCGCCGGCCCGGAAAATGCCGAGTGTAACGGTGACGCCAAGTTCCAGGGCCTTTTCGCGTGCACCCTCGAAAGCGAGCGCCATCCACGGATCGGTCGTCAACTCGTCCGTGATGAAGCCGATCACCTTGTTGTCCGACAGGTCGCTGCCCGGCGACCTGTTCGGCAGCTTGTATCCGAGCTCGTGGACGGCATCCATGACCTTCTTGCGCGTCGCTTCGCTGAAACGCGCGCCGGAACTGCCGTTGAGGATCAGGGAAACAGTGGCCTGTGATACGCCTGCACGCGCCGCGACATCCATCATGGTGGGTTTCAAGACATTCTCCATGCTGCACGCCCGCAACACCGCAGCGTTTCAACCTATCTCCTGAGGGTCCGGAACCGGTCGAAAGCCACGGCAACGATAATGAACGTACCTATGAACATTCCTTGCCAGAAAGTCGAGATGCCGAGCAGGATCAGGGAGTTGCGAATCACCTCTATCAACAGGGCTCCCACAACCGCACCGAGTGCATTGCCTTCGCCACCCGCGAGATTGGCCCCGCCGATGACGGCTGCGGCGATCACCGTCAGTTCCATGCCCTGGCCGAGATTGGTCGTGACGCTGCCAAGCCAGCCGGCCATCAGGATACCCGCGAGGCCCGCCGTGAAGGCTGAGAACATATAGATACTGACTTTCAGGCGCTTGACCGGGATGCCGGCCAGCACGGCAGCGTTCTCATTGCCGCCGATCGCGAAGAGATGCTGGCCCCAACGCGTCCACCGGAACACCAGCGACATCACGATGGTGAGCCCGCAGAGCACGTAAAGGGGATGGGGAAAGCCGAGCGTCGAGCCGCCACCGACCCAGAGCAGCGTGTCGTGGTCCGGCCCGAATTCCCAGATCATCTTGTTGTCCGACAGCACCATGGCCAGCGAGCGGGCGGCAGACAGTGTGCCCAGCGTCACGACGAAGGCCGGCATGCCGGCATAGGCAATCAGGATCCCATTGAGCAGGCCGACCAGAAGGGCAGCGCCGAGTGCAAGGCCGGCGGATACCCAGAAACCCATGCCGCTGGCCATGGCAACGCTGATGACCATGGCGCTCAGGACGACGGAGGAGCCGACCGAGAGATCGATGCCGCCGGAGGCGATGACCGCCGTCATGCCGATGGCGACAATGGCCACGAAGGCGAAGTTGCGGGCGACGTTGAACAGGTTGCGTTCGCTGCTGAAGGCATCCGTCATCAGGGACAAGGCGATGCATGCCAGGACGGCGGCCATGAAGACCCAAAAGACCTGGTGGCCCCGGATCCGCGCAAACCAGCCATCGTGATGGGCCTTGGTGACGATGTTTTCGAGTGTGGTCATGGGATGTTCCTCCTAGGCGAACTCAATGGCGCCGGTGATGAGGCCCGTCACTTCTTCCGGTGACGAGGCGCCGACAGGCTTGCGGCAGACCAGGCGACCGCGACGGAGCACGGCGATCTTGTCCGCGACGCTGAAAATGTCCGGCATGCGGTGGCTGATCAGGATGACGCTGATGCCGCGATCACGCAGCCGGCGGATCAGGTCCAGCACTTCGGCCACCTGCCGCACGGAGATGGCTGCCGTCGGTTCGTCCATCATCACGATCTTGGGGTCCGACAGCAAGGTCCGGGCGATGGCGACCGCCTGACGCTGGCCGCCGGACATGCGCCGCACAAGCTGTCTCGGCCGGGTCTCGGATTTCAACTGCATGAACAGTTGCGCCGCGACCTCGTTCATCTTGGAATAGTCGATGTAGCGGATCGGCCCCAGCCGCCGCATCGGCTCCCGCCCCAGGAACACATTGGAGGCCGCAGAGAGATTATCGGCGAGTGCGAGGTCCTGATACACCATCTCGACCCCCTCCCGCTGGGCGTCGAGCGGCTTGTGAAAGACGACAGGCTTTCCGTCGATGCTCATGTCGCCGGTCGAGGGCCGGAAGTTCCCGGCGATGATCTTGACCAGCGTGGACTTGCCCGCGCCGTTGTCGCCCATCAGTCCCAGCACCTCTCCGGGCTCGATGGAAAGCGACACATCGCTCAAGGCCTGGATGGCCCCGAAGTTCTTCGAAATTCCTGAAAACACAAGTCGTGACAATCGGTTCTCCTCCCCGGTCTGGTCCCTGCGGCATGCCCGAACGCTCCATTTTCGGGATGCGTCCCCTCCGACTTTTTCGCCGCTCCATAACTAATTACTTGACTTAATATTATTAGTAAACAAAAACTGGCGCAGATCGAGATGTGGAGAGCATGAAATGAGACTGCTACTGACGGGTGCAGCGGGAAAGGTGGGGCAGGCGTTCCTGCCGGCCTTCCTTTCCGACCCCCGTTTCGAGGAATGGGAGGTGACGGCCCTGTGTAACAACAGGGTCATCGAGGCGGCGGACCGCGTGTCCGTGGTGCAGGGTTCGATGGCGGATCCCGAGGTGGTGGCGCGGGCTTTGGCCGGGGCGACGCACGTGGTGCACATGGCGGCAATCAAGGAAACGCCCGACCAGATCTTCGATGTCGCGCTCAAGGGCCTGTTCCTGCTGCTCGACGGTTTCCGGCAGTCTTCGGTTGCGCGTCAGTTCGCGCTTCTGAGTGGCGACTGTGCCGTAGGTCACATCTTCCAGCGCTATGACGCTCCCATCACAGAAGCCTCCGAACGCCGGGCCTACAAGGGCAGCTACGCCCTGACCAAGACCCTGGAAGAGGTGATGCTGGAGCAGTTCGGCATCCAGTATGGTGTCCGGTGGACCACGCTGCGGGCGCCGTGGATCATGGAAAAGGATGATTTTCGCTATGCGCTGGCCCTTGGGGAGGAGCAGTTCGGGGGGCCTGCCTGGGCGGAGCTGATCGACGGCGTGGCGCTGGAGGAGTGTCGCGAGGGCGGTTACGTGCCGGTCATGCGGGATGCTCGCGGAGACTATCTCCGGCGTAATTTTGTCCATGTCGATGACCTGGTCCGCGCGCTTTTGGCGGCGATCGGCAACGCCAGGGCGGAAAACCAGCTCTTCAATATCTCGATGGACAGGCCTGTCGATTACGGCGATGTCGGCGCCCTTCTTGCGGCCCGGCACAGCCTGCGGCCGATCGAGATCGACACCCCGTTTCACAGCAATTGGCTCGATAACTCGAAGGCAAAAATGATGCTCGACTGGGCGCCGCAAGTCGACCTCGAGCAGATGATCGATCGCGCATGGCGCTACGAGCGCGCGGAAAACGACCCGCGCATCGTCTGGTATCCCGGCTGAGGCAAGGGGGCTTCATTCGGCGTAAAGTGGAGGAGGAAAAACCAATGAAATTCAAACTTATGGCAATGGCAGCTGTCTCGGCTGCGGTCCTGGCCGCAGGCCCTGCAGCGGCGGAAGGCAAGAAGACCCTGGCGATCGTCGTCAAGGGTCTCGACAACCCCTTCTTCGAGCAGATCAATCTCGGCTGCAAGAAGTGGATGTCGGAGAATGCCAATAGCGAATACGAGTGCCTTTACACCGGTCCCGCATCATCGGCCGACGAGGCGGGCGAGGTGCAGATCGTCGACGACCTGCTGACGAAAGGCGTGGCGGCGATTGCGATCTCGCCATCGAATGCGCCTGCCATGGCCACCCGCGTCAGGGCCATTGCCCCGACCGTTCCCGTCATGACCGTCGATGCCGACTTCCTGGAGAAGGATCATGACCTGCGCAAGACCTATCTCGGGACTGACAACTACCTGATGGGCGTGAAAATGGCCGAGCAGGCCATGAAGCTGAAGCCCAAGGGTGGTTCCGTCTGCCTGCAGCTCGGCAACGTCGCGGCTGCCAACATCAATGCCCGTGCACAAGGCTTCCGCGACACCATAGGCGGCGCGAAGAACATCGATCGCCTGACCGGTCAGGGTGGCTGGAAGGAGATCGAGGGCTGCCCAGTCTATACCAATGACCAGGCGGATCTCGCCAACCAGCAGATGTCCGACGTGTTCACGGCAAATCCCACTCTGGACGCCTTTATCCTGGTCGGCGGTTGGGCGCAGTTCGCCCCGCAGGCCTATGCGCAGGTCACGGATCAGGTCATGCCGAAGCTGAAGAGCAAGGAGCTGATCATCATCGCCGGCGACACGCTGCCGCCACAGACCCAGGCGTTCCGCGAGGGCCGCAGCCATTCCCAGGTTGGTCAGCGTCCGTTCGAGATGGGCTACAAGGCGCCTGATGTCATGATCCAGCTCATCAAGGGCGAGAAGGTGGAAGATCCGCTCTTCACCGGACTTGATGTCTGCAACCAGGAGGACCCAGGTTTCTGCGCGAAGAACTAGTGCATGCCCTGCTCAGGGGGTGCCAACGCATCCCCTGATCGGATAGTCAGAGGACGAACTATTAGTAATAATATTAATTTGTCCGCCGGATCAAACTTAGTTGGGGTGACCTTGGAGGAAAAGAGGTCGCCGGGAGGAACATTATGAAGAACCTTAAGTCCATCTTGCTGGCAGCCGGCATGGTGCTTGCCGCGGGGCCATCACTGGCCGAAGACAAGCCGGCGCTCGCATTCGTCGTCAATGCCGCGTCCGATTTCTGGAAACTGGCTGAAGCCGGGGTGAAAGCTGCCCAGGCGGAGCTTCCGGGCTATGACCTGCAGTTCCGCTATCCTGCCCAGGGCACGGCCGCACTGCAGAATGCCCTGATGGACGACCTGGTCGCCGCCGGCACGGACGCGATCATGATCTCCTCGGCCGATCCGAAGAATTCGATCGATGCCTTCAACCGGATTGCCGCCCAGGTGCCGCTGTTCACCACCGACAGCGATGCCCCGGCTAGCAAGCGCATCGCCTATCTCGGCTCGTCCAACACCGATGCCGGCGTGCAGGCCGGCGAGATTGCCAAGACGGCCATGCCGAAGGGGGGCAAGTGCATGGGCTTCGTCGGGTTTTTGGGAGCCGACAACGCCGTTGAACGCATAGCTGGCTTCCGCAAGGCGGTTGAAGGCTCTGGTATCGAACTCGTAGATGTGCGTGGTGACGACGTCGATTTTGCCCGCGCCCGGTCGAATGTCGACGACGTGCTGGCGGCCAATCCCGACATTACCTGCATGGTCGGCTTCTACTCCTACAATCCGCCGAAGATCTACGAGGCGCTGCAGGCCGCCGGCAAGCTGGGACAGATCCAGGTGATCGCCTTCGATGAAGATCCGGTCACGCTGGGCGCCGTGCGAGAAGGCCAGTTCGCCGGCACCGTGGTCCAGGATCCCTATCAGTGGGGCTATCAGGGCATGAAGCTGATGGCGGCCTATCTCAAGGGCGACAAGTCGCAGATCCCGGCGGACGGGCTGATCATCGTGCCGACCAAGAAGATCGACAAAAGCAATGTCGATGCCTTTGCGGCCGAACTGAAGGCGCGCATCGGGAAATAGGGGGCTTCCTGAACCGCTGCCGTGGCTGCACGGATATCCGTCATCCGTGCAGCCCTTTTCCGTCCCAACGATTGTGAAGCGTCGATGACCGGCATGAGAACCAAAGACATAGCGCTCGATCTTGTGGGGATCACCAAGGTCTATCCGGGTGCCGTCGCGCTGAACAATGTCTCGCTCAGCATTCGCGGCGGAGAGGTGGTCGGACTGATCGGTGAAAACGGCGCGGGCAAGTCCACGTTGATGAAGGTGTTGAGCGGCGCGGTCGCCCCGGATGAAGGCCGGATCATCCTGGATGGCGAGGCGGTGACGGCGCTGACGCCCGCGCGCGTCCAGGAGCGCGGCATTGCGTTGGTTCACCAGGAACTCAATCCGTTTTCCAATCTCGACGTGACCGCCAATGTGCTGCTTGGCCGCGAGATAAGGCGCGGCAGGTTCGGCTTCCTGGACCAGGCGTCGATGGAGGCCAAGGTCGCGCCGATCCTCGCTTTGCTCGGTGCCCGCTTCGGGCCCCGCGACGCGGTGGCCAACCTGTCTTTGGCCGACCAGCAATTGCTGGAAATCGCCCGCGCACTGTCCATCGATCCGCGGCTGCTGATCCTCGACGAACCCACGTCAAGCCTCACCCTGTCGGAAACCCGGCGCTTGCTGGATGTCATCCGCGAATTGAGTGCCGCCGGTGTCGCCATCCTGTTCATCACCCATCGCCTCGCCGAGATCGAGGATGTGGCGACCCGGGTGGTGGCCTTGCGCGATGGCTGCAATGCCGGCAACCTGGAAAGGCACGCCATCACCAAGGACGCGATGATCCGCCTGATGATCGGCCGGGATGTCAGCCAGTTCTATGAAAAGGCGGCCCATGACATCGGCATGCCCGTGCTGGAACTCAAGGGACTGCGCACGCAGGCCTATCCCCAGCACGCCATCGATCTGTGCCTGCGCGCAGGAGAAGTCCTCTGCCTGACCGGGCTCGTCGGTGCGGGGCGCACGGAATTGGCTCGCGCCATTTTCGGCATCGATCCGGTGGTCGGCGGCGGCATCGAGATCGATGGCCGCTCGCATCAGGTGCAGTCCGTGCCGGAAGCGATTGCCGCCGGCATCTGTCTCGTGCCCGAGGATCGCAAGACCGAGGGCCTGTTCCTCGATTTCTCGATCCTCGAAAACATCGCGATGGCAAGCCACGTGTCGCTTTCCCGGACCGGCTTTGTGGATGACGCCGCGGAGCAGTCCCTGGCGGAGATGTCCCGGCAGAAACTCAATATCAAGACCGCGAGCCTGCAAAGGGCTGCGGCGGAAATGTCCGGCGGCAACCAGCAGAAGGTGGTGCTGGCCAAGTGGCTGGCGATGAAACCGCGGATCATCATCCTGGATGAGCCGACGCGCGGCATCGATGTCGGCGCAAAGGCAGAGGTCTATCGGCTGATGCAGGCGCTGGCCGCAGAGGGCGTCGGCCTCTTGGTGATCTCTTCGGACATGGAAGAGGTCATCGGCATATCCGATCGCGTCGCGGTGATGTGCCGTGGCCGCATCGCCGGCACGCTCGGGCGGGATCAGTTGACCGAAGAGAACATCCTGCAGTTGGCAGTGGAATAGGAACTCAGCAGCATGCAGAAGAAAGATATAGGCCTTGCCACACTGGTGATCACGGTTGGAGCGATCGTCGCCCTGGTCAATCCAAGGTTTCTCTCGCCCGTCAATCTTGCGAACACGGCCAATCTGATCGGGTTGTTCGGGCTGTTTTCCATTGCGGAAGCCTTCGTGATCGTCACGGCCGGTATCGAGCTGTCGATCGGGTCGGTGATTGCCTTGCTGGGGGTAATCTTTGTCGATCTAATCGCGAGCTTCGGGGTTCCGTGGCCGCTGGCTCTCGCAATCGTCATGGTCCTGGCGGTGGCGATCGGGCTGCTGCATGGCTGGCTGATCACGCATCTGCGGCTGCAGCCCTTCGTCGTGACGCTGTGCGGGTTGCTGATCTATCGCGGCATTGCGCGCTTCTATACCCGTGACGGCACGGCCGGCTTCAGCTTCGGATCCGATTTTCCGATGCTCGAATATCTCATTGCGGGTCGGACGGCCGGCATACCGCATTCGGTCGTCGCCTTCGCACTGGTAGCGGTCTTTGCCTGGTTTCTGCTGCACCGGACGGTCTTCGGCCGCCATCTCTTCGCCGTCGGGAAGAACCCGGAGGCCGCCCGCTATTCCGGCATCGATACCAACAAGGTGATCATCCAGGCCTATGTGCTCTGCGCGGTGCTCACGGGCCTCTCAGCGGTGTTCTTTGCCATGTACACCCGCTCGGTCCAGCCGTCGTCCCATGGCAATTTCTACGAACTCTATGCGATTGCCGCAGCCGTGCTGGGCGGCTTCTCCCTGCGCGGCGGCGAGGGCTCCATTGTTGGCGTGGTGCTGGGCGTGATCCTGCTTCAGGAATTGCAGAATCTCGTCAATCTGCTTGGCATACCCTCCTCGCTGAACTTCGCCGTCATGGGCAGCGTCATCCTGGCCGGCGTCATCGCCGACACCCAGTTTGCCCGCTATCGCGACGCGCGCCGACAGGCCATCGCCATGGCGGCTCTGGAAGAGGAGAAGAGCGGTGCGCCCGACCGCGCCAAACCGGCGAAATCCGTAGCTAAACCAGCAGTGGGGGGATAGGTCCCCTCGCTATTCCTGTCGCGCCGCTTCGTCACGCTCGCGCAACTCGCGGGCGATCAGACGGCAAAGGTCGCGGAACTGCTGGTAGGTTTCCTGGGGCAGGAAGGAGAAGACATCCTTCTCCGCGGCGTCCGCGGCGGCGTCGCAGGCTTTCATCATGCGCTTGCCCTCCGGGGTCAGGCTCATGCGCAGGATGCGCCTGTTATCCGGGTCTTCCTTGCGGATGATCAGGTTGCGGCGAAGCAATCCGCCGATCAACTCGTTCATGGTCTGCGGCGCGACGAAAAAGCGGCGGGAAAGCTCGGCCGAAGACAGGCCATCGCGACTGCTGATCACGCTCAGCACAGTATACTGGATGCTAGTGATCTGCTGAGAGGCGAGTGCTGCTTCCAGCCGGCTACGCACCGCATGGTTTGCCTGGTTGAGATAAAAGATCGCGCGCGGACGCTGCATCACCCAGGCATCGGCGCCGGCCACTTCGTCTTTCGTATCGTCAGCCATGGCGGTTCGGTTTTCCCTCTATTTTGTTTTCTGCATAAGCGGGTAGCTGAGAACGGGAAGTCACACAAGACGGCCCCAAAGCGTGTCGCGATCTTTCAGATTCGCTTGCCACGCTTTAGCCTCTTGTTTTTCAGCATGTCGTGATCGCAAAACCGCTGCGCACTTTTGCGCGACATGCCCTAGGCTCATCACAAGCCCTTATGCGGAGATTACCCCATCGCCGCCGCGCCGCACGCAAAAGGCCGGCACAATGGCCGGCCCCCCGCCTCGAATGTCTGAGCTGAGATTACTGCTGCGGGATCTTGGCGATCCGCACATATTCTTCCCATTCCTTGACCGTCTGCGCCATCAGCGCCTGGGCATCGGCCGGGGTCGTGATATAGGCTTCGCCGCCCTGGTCGGCGAGGAACTTCTGGGTTTCCGGCGTGGCCAGCACGGTGTTGAACCAGCCGTTGATCGTGTTGACGATATCGTCAGGCGTGTCCTTGGCGACCATGACGCCCCACCAGCCCAGCTGGTCGATATCGTAGCCCTGCTCCTTGAAGGTCGGGATATCGGCGGCACCCTTGATGCGCTCGGCTGCGCCCACGCCGAGGATCCGCAGGCGACCTTCACGCTGCTGGGCAAGCGCGAATACCGGATCGTAGGAGCCGAAATCCACCGCGCCGCTGGTGATGTCGTTGAGCGAGTCCGACGCTGTCTTGTACTGGACAGCCACGGTGTTCAAGCCGGTGATCTGCTTGTAGACCTCCGCCAGAACCTTGCCGGAGGTAGCGTTGACCGCATAGCTGCCGGCCTCGCCCTTTTCCTTCATTGCAGCGGTCAGTTCCTTCAGGTCCTTATAGGGCGCGTCCTTGGTAACCGCGATTACGAAGGCCTGCTTGTTGACGGTCGCAATGGTCTTGAGGTCCGTCACCACGTCGATCGGCGGCTTCTTCATGATCCACATATTGCCGGCGATCGAATTGCCGGAGTGAACGAAGATCGTGTAGCCATCCGGCTTGGATCGGGCGGTGTATTCCGCAGCAATGTTGCTCAGCGCGCCCGGCTTGTTTTCGACGATGACCGTCGCATTGGCCGTCTTTGCCACCTTGTCGGCGAAATAGCGGACCAGAACGTCGGCGCCGCTGCCCGCCGGGAAGGCGCAAATAAAGGTAATCGTCTGTTCCGGATAGGCGGCGCGTGCTGCCGTCACCGATGTCACTTGCGCAGCCGCAAGCATAGCCAGCGCGGCGGTGGCCTGCGCTATTCTCCTCAACCATGTCTTCATGCTGTTTCTCCTCCTGATATCGTTGCAGTCTTTGCGAGCGGCCCTGCCTCCCTTTGCGTAAGGTCGCTGCGGTTTCATCGGTTCCACCACCCCCGCATCTGCGCCGGAGCGGCAGACAAGGCTATTCCTCCTGAAACGCCTCCTCGCGTGTGCGGCGGAATTGCGGGAAGACGATCATGGCGATCAGCAGCGCGGTCGCGACAAGCAGTGCCGCCGAGATCGGGCGTTCCAGGAAAACCATAGGATCGCCGCGCGAGATCACCAGCGACCGCCTCAGGTTCTCTTCCATCAGCGGACCCAGGATGAAGCCCAGCACCATCGGCGCCGGTTCGCAGCCCAGCTTGTAGAGAAGATAGCCGAAGGCCGAGAAGACGATCATCAGGACCATCATGAAAGGCTCGGTGCTGGTGGAATAAACGCCGATGGCGCAGAACAACAGGATCGCCGGATAGAGCAGCCGGTAAGGCACCGACAGAAGCTTCACCCAGATCCCGATCAGCGGCAGGTTGATGATGACCAGCATCAGGTTGCCGATCCACATCGATGCCACCATGCCCCAGAAAAGCTCGGGCCGCGTCGTCATGACGGCGGCACCTGGCTGGATGCCCTGGATGATCATCGCGCCCATCATGATGGCCATGATCGGGTTGGACGGGATGCCAAGCGTCAAAAGCGGAATGAACGAGGTCTGCGCCGCGGCATTGTTGGCCGATTCCGGACCGGCCACGCCTTCCACGGCCCCCTTGCCGAACTTGCCGGGATCCTTGGTGATCTTCTTTTCCAGCGTGTAGCTGGCAAATGCCGCCAGCACCGCGCCGCCGCCGGGAAGCACGCCAAGCAGGCTGCCGAGACCCGTGCCGCGCAGGGCTGCGGGATAGGCCTCGCGGAATTCCTTGCGCGTCGGCCAGAGATCGCGCATCCGCGTGCTGATGGCATCGCGCTTGGGCGGCGGGTTTTCCAGGTTGCGGATGATTTCGACGATGCCGAAGAGGCCGAGCACGAGGGGCAGGAAGTCGATGCCTTCCCAGAGCCCGTTCAGATCGAAGGTGTAGCGCGTGGTGCCGGTATTGATATCGGTTCCGACAAGGCCGAGCAGCAGGCCGATCAGCACCATGGCTACGGCCTTCAGCACCGAGCCATGGGCCAAAACGACCGCCATGACCAGGCCCAGCAGCATCAGCGCGAAATAATCGGGCGAATTGAACTGGCGGGCCACGGCCGCGAGCGGGGGGCCGAAGGCGGCAATGAACAGCGTGCCGATCGTGCCTGCGAAAAACGAGCCGAGCGCCGCGATCGCCAGAGCCGCTCCCGCGCGGCCGCGCCTGGCCATCTGGTGGCCCTCGATACAGGTGACCACCGACGAGGCCTCGCCCGGCATGTTGACCAGGATCGAGGTGGTCGAACCGCCATACTGGGCGCCGTAATAGATGCCCGCCAGCATGATCAGCGACGAGAGCGGATCAAGCCCGAACGTGATGGGCAGGAGGATGGCCAGCGCCGGGATCGGGCCGATGCCTGGCAGCACGCCGATCAGCGTGCCGAGCACAACGCCGATCAGGCAGAACATCAGGTTTTCAAGCGAACCCGCTGCAAGGAAGCCGGTGGCGAGATGGTCGAAGATTTCCATGCTTAGCGGCCCCACCAGACGGGCATCGGCTGGCTCAGCCCATAGGCGAACACGATGACGACAAAGGCTGCGGTGCCCGCGGCGAAGAGGATGGTTTCTTTCAGGTCAACGTCGCGTCGCGCATAGGCCGCGAACAGGATCAGCAGGAAGGACGAAATGATCGCACCGACATGAGCGATCAGCAGGCCAAAGGCGGCGATGGCCAGAAGCACCATGGCGATCGGCCTGAACTGCAGGCGTTCGATCGCGGGGCCTTCGATGGCCAGCGACTTCAGCGTCACGACCACACCGATCGTAAGGATCATCCCGCAGATGATCATCGGGAAAAAGCCTGGCCCCATGCTGCGGGCCGAGCCGAATGTCAGGTCGGATCCGACATAGAGACCGCCAAGCCCGAAGAGGATGAACAATATGCCCGCGCCAAAATCCTGCGGACTTCTGATAACCATGGTCTCCTCCCTGAAAACCCTTGATTTCGATCGGCAGGGATCCGTTTGGACCTGCCCACCATCGCCCAGTTCAAAACTCCGGCCGCGCCTCTTGCCCCCGCGTCGGAGTTCGTCATTAGGCAATTCATTTTGACTATATACAAGTCCCCTCACGTCTGTCAGCCGCGTCGAGGATGATCTGCGGAAAGTCTCCGACCTCCCTGTCGGCGTGACGCGATCTTATCCAAAATATATCAGGAAGCCAGATATAGGCGCAGAATTTTTTGCGGCTTCGCTTGGCTTTTTTGGATTTCAGACGCCGCCTTGGCCTGATTTCCACGCTCTCGGAATTTTGCATCGACGGATTTTGCCACGGCAGCGACGTTAGTTAAAGACAAATTGCATTATACCATATCAAAAAATGTTGACAGCGTTACCTGAGGTCGCGACACTGCCGGCGAGGAATTCGAGGGAGCGAAAATGAAGATATCCGTCGTCGGAGGCGGCATCGGAGGATTGACCGCGGCTCTGGAGCTCTTGCGTCGTGGCTTCGATGTGGAGGTCCACGAGCAGGCGACCGAGTTGAAGGAGGTCGGCGCCGGCGTTCAGCTCAGCGCCAATGGCACCAGGGTCCTGTTCGAACTGGGCCTTGAGGATGACATCATGGCCGTGGCCACCCAGGCCGAGGGCAAGGAGATCCGGCTCTGGAATACCGGCCAGACCTGGAAACTGTTCGACCTGGGGCCGCTATCGATCGAGCGCTATGGCTATCCCTATGTCACCATCCATAGGAACGACTTGCACCAGGCGCTGGCGGCCGGGGTGCGGCGCATCAAGCCGGATGCCATAAAGCTGTCGAAGAAATGCGTCGGCATCACTCAGGACGCTCAGGGCGTGACAACGGCGTTTGCGGACGGGACGTCAGCGCGCTCCGACCTTGCTGTCGGCGCCGATGGCGTGCATTCCAAGGTGCGCGAAACCATGTTCGGCAGGGATGATCCCAAATTCACCGGCATCGTCGCCTGGCGCGGCGTGATCCCGATCGAGCGGTTGCCGGCCCATATGCGCCGGCCTGTCGGCACCAACTGGATCGGGCCGGGTGGGCACGTCATCCAGTATCTGCTGCGCGGCGGCCAGTTGATGAACTACGTCTCGGTGGTCGAGCGGTCCGACTGGCAGGTCGAATCCTGGTCGGTGGCCGGCACGGTCGCGGAATGCCTTGCCGATTACGAAGGCTGGCATGAGGATGTGCATACCCTGATCCGCGCCATCGACACCCCCTATAAATGGGCCTTGATGCTGCGTCCACCGATGGAGCGATGGACGATGGATCGGGTGACGCTGCTCGGCGACGCCTGCCACCCGACCTTGCCCTTCCTTGCGCAAGGCGCTGTCATGGCGATCGAGGATGGCTATGTGCTGGCCCGAGCCTTGGCGGAGAATGGTGGCGATCATCGCTTAGGCTTTGCTGGATACGAAATGGCGCGGGTGGAGCGCACGGGCAAGATCGTGCGCGGTGCGGAGGGCAACCTCGCGCGTTTCCACAATGCGGCGCTCCGCGACCCGGAACTGGCCGCGGCCTATGTCGATGCGGAGTGGCAGGAAGACAAGGTCAAGCAGCGCTACGAATGGCTGTTTACCTATGACGCGACCCGCGTTCCGGTCGTCCCAGTGGCAGGACCCGGACAAGCGGTAGGCAGGGCCTAGCCCCTTTCCGGCAATCAGCAGCGGATTTCAGAGATGACCGATCAAACCTCGACATGGCAGCGCGTGCCGCTGATCGTCTCCTTTCCCGAGACGGCAAAATACAGCGAGACCTATGGCTTCGCCGGCAATTCCGGCAGGGTCAATCTCGAGGGGCAGTTGCTGCGGCCGGCGACGCCGTCGCGCACCGTCTATGTCTTCATGCATCCGACCTCGACGCTTCAGCTCCTGCCCATGCCGACGGCGCTGGCCGATGCCGGGCTGCATGTGCTCTGCGCTGCCAGCCGTTATCCCAAGAACGACGCGGCCCTGATCATGGAAAAGGTGGCGATCGATCTCGGGAAATGGCTGGATCATGCCCGCGGCGAGCTTGGCTATGAAAAGGTCGTGCTGGTCGGCTGGTCCGGCGGCGGTTCGCTGTCGCTGTTCTATCAGGCGCAGGCGGAAAATCCGACCGTGACCCACACGCCGGCGGGGGACAAGGTGAACCTGGTGGAGGCGGGGCTGAAGCCGGCCGACGGCGTGATCTTCATCGCCGCCCATCTCTCCCGCGCCGAGACGCTGACGGAGTGGCTGGACCCTTCGGTGCTGGACGAGCTCGATCCCGATCGCCGCGACCCGGAATTCGATATCTATTCGCCCGATTGCCCGCACCAGCCGCCCTATACGGCCGAGTTCGTCGCCCGGTTTCGTGCCGCCCAGGTCGCACGCAATCGCAAGATCACCCAGTGGGCGCTGGACATGCTGGCGGACCTCAAGCGCAAGGCGTCTTTCGAGCAGGAGCGGGCCTTTGTCGTGCACCGCACCATGTGCGATGTCAGATGGTTCGACGGCTCAATCGATCCCAATGACCGGGCGATCGGCCGCAGCTACATGGGCGATCCGCGCACCGTGAATGTCGGTCCCGTCGGCCTTGCCCGCTTCACCACGCTGCGCTCCTGGCTCAGCCAGTGGAGCTATGACTTGTCCAATGCCAAGGGGCCGATGAATGCGGCGCTGATCAGGCGCTCGCCGGTCCTGCAGATCGAGAACAATGCGGACGAGGCCGTGCCCGCCACCCACAATCCCGCCATCTGGAATGCGCTGGCAACGGCCAACAAGGAATATCTGAAGATCCCCAAGGCCACGCATTACTATCTCGGCCAGCCGGAGCTTCTGAAGATCTGCATCGACAGGGTGACGGACTGGAGCCGGCGTCAGGGACTGCTGGATTAGCCCGGGGCAAGACAGGATCGTGCGACCGCGAGGGCGTGCGATCCCCATGGGCGGGAGGAGCCGACCGTGAACAACAAGAGATGGACTGATCGACCCCAGGGCCGCGCTGCGGACCTGCGGTTCCGCGACAGGGAGCCGGAGGCCGGGCATGGCGCCGGCCTCCGCAAAATTGCCTCAGGCGGCGGCGGACTTGCGGGCGATCATCGCCGCCTTCTTCTCGGTCCATCCCTTCATCGCGGCATGGGCCTCGGAGGCTGCCTTTTCCAGGTAGCCCGGCTCTTCGGTGCGCGCCGTCACCTCCAGCCGCAACCCATTCGGATCGAAGAAATAGATCGAGTTGATGAATTCGTGGTCGATGACATCGGTTGTCTTCACGCCGGCGGCCTGCAGCCGCTCTTTCATCTTCAAAACCTCCTCGACGGAATCGACCTCCATGGCGAAGTGCTGAACCCAATCCGGCGTGTTGGGCGAGGGCAGCGGCATGGCGTTTTCGCCGAGATCGAAGAAGGCCATGTAGGAGCCGTCGCCAAGCTCGAAGAAGAAATGGGCATAGGGCTTTTCCTCGCCGGTGGACGGCACGCGCTCGGCCGTCATGCAATTGACCAGCGGCAGGCCCAGCAGATCCTCGTAAAAGGCGCGCGTCTCCTCCCCGTCGCGGCAGGGATAGGAAAAGTGGTAGAGTTTTCGAAGTTTCGGTGCATCGACCATGAGTATTCCTCCGTATCCAGGCGTCTTGCGGCCTGTCTAATGATACGATCCGCCGACGCGGCCCGTGTCCCCTCAGTGGGAGGACAAGCTCTCGGCAGTCACAACGCGCGCAGGTGCTGTTATGCCTGATGTCGATGCCGTTGCCGCCATGGCCGTGTTGACGGACGCTCTGGGCGAGCCGGACTTCCCCGACCGCTATTTCCTCACCATGCGCCTTTTGGCCAAGGCGGATCTCTGCTCCGCTTTCAAGGTAGAGGAGGATGGAACACTCTCCTATCTGTTTGCCCGTGGAGATCATGCCGGGATACCGGGCTTTGCCGAGCGGGCCTCGTTGGATTATGCGCGGCGCTATTGGCAGCGCGATCTGGCGACGCGGCAATTGCTGCAGGCGACCCATCCGCCAGGCCGGGTGCAGGTCCTGCGCCAGGCCTGGAACGGGATCCGCGACCCGGAATATCGCCGCGACTGCTACGAGCGGGCCGACGTGCTGGAGCGCCTGACCCTCTATCACCAGGGCGATCCGCGCATCGTTGCGGGCCTTTACCGGGTTCGGGAAAGCGGACCGTTTCCACTTCCTGCGGTCGAGCGGATCGAGGCGCTGGCGCCGCTGATCATGGCCATTCTGGCGAAACATCTGCGCCTGGTGAATGCACGCCAGCCGGTGCCGCTGCATCCGCCCCTTCGGCAGATCGCTGATCGGCTGTTGCAGTCGGGCTATGCGCTCTCGGCGCGCGAGGCGGAGGTATCCGCCGGGCTGCTTCTGGGCCGCACCCACCGGGAGATTTCCGAGCGGATCGGGCTCGCCCCATCCAGCATCGTCACCTATCGCCAGCGCGCCTATCGCAAGCTTGGGGTGCGCGACCAGCGCGGGCTGGAGGCGATCTATCAGGGCATCGCGCAGACTTAAGTCTCAGTCAGGAGGAGGATCGACCATGATATCGATAAGGGACCGCGTCGCCATCGTGACAGGCGCAAGCTCCGGCATTGGTAGGGCCATCGCACTGGCATTGGCGGCGGAAGGGGCGATCACGGTGCTGGCGGTCCGCAGCCTGGACAAGTTGCAGGAACTTGCCGCGGAGATCGAGGCTACCGGCGGGCGGGCGCTTGTCGTGCAGACCGATGTGACGGACGATGCCCAGGTCGGCACGCTCTTCAAGACGGTGCGCGAGACCTATGGCCGCCTCGACATCCTGGTCAACAATGCCGGTATCGCCGACCACACCCCCACCGAGAAACTGACGAACGAGCGCTGGCACGAGGTGATCGCCGCCAATCTGCATTCCGTCTTCTATTGCAGCCGTGCGGCGCTGGAACTGATGCAGATGCAAAAGCGTGGCCGTATCATCAATGTCGGCAGCCTCTCCTCCAAGGTGCCGCGACCCCACACGGCGGCTTACGCGGCAAGCAAGTTTGCCCTGGAAGGACTGACCCGTTCCATGGCGATCGACGGGCGCCCCCATGGCATTGCCGTATCCATGGTTCATCCCGGCTCGACCGTCAGCTCTCTCGTTCCCGGCGTCACCGATAAGCCGCGGCCGGCCACCATGATGCCGCTGGATGTGGCCCGCGTGGTGCTGTTGATGGCAACCCTGCCGGATGACGTCAATCTCTACGAAGGCACGATACTGCCGGTGGAAATGCCCTTCCTTGGACGCGGTTAGGAAGCGCTTGACAGGATATCCGGTTCCCTGATATCCATTTCGACATAGGGAGAGATTATTATGGAAAATCAAGCAGGATTGGCCGCCCCCGGCAAATGGGGCGAATATGTAACCGTGGATTTTGAAGACGGCATCGCCTGGGTGACGCTCAATCGTCCCAAGCAGCGCAACGCCATCAATCCCGGCATCGTCTGGGAGATGAACGCCATCATGGACGCGCTCGAAGAGGACGATCGTTGCCGGGTGATGGTGGTGACCGGCGCGGGCGAATCCTTCTCCGCCGGCATGGACCTCAAGGAGTATTTCCGCGCCACCGACAAGATCCCGCCGATCCAGCGCGAACGCCTGTTCCGCGCCAATGCCGCCTGGCAGTGGCGCCGCATGATGTATTATCCCAAGCCGACGATTTCGATGGTCAATGGCTGGTGCTTCGGCGGCGCCTTCCAATTCCTGGTGGGCTGCGATCTGGCGATTGCCTCGGAAGAAGCGACCTTCGGCCTCTCGGAAATCAACTGGGGCATCATCCCCGCCGGCATCGTCACCAAGGCCGTGCTCGAAGTCATGAGCTTCCGCGACTGCATGTACTACATCATGACCGGCGAGACCTTCAACGGGCGCCAGGCGGCTGAGATGAAGCTGGTCAACAAGGCGGTGCCGCCGGAGGAACTGCGCGAGGAGACCCGCAAGCTTGCCCAGACGCTGATCGGCAAGAACCCCTTCGTGCTGCGCCAGGCGAAAAGCGCTTGCCGCTTCACCCGCGATCTCACCTGGGAGCAGGCGGGCGAATATCTGATGGCGAAGTCGGATCAGACCGAGTTGCGCGACCCGGAAAACGGCCGCAACACCGGCATGAGCCAGTTCCTGGACGAAAAATCCTTCCGCCCGGGCCTCGGCGCCTATCGCCGCGATTAGGACATGGCCATGGCTGATGGGAGGATGACCGCCTCAACGCCGTTCGATATCGAGCGGCTCCTGCGCCCGAAATCAATCGCGATCGTTGGGGCTGCACCCGAGCGCACCTCGATCGGTGGCGGCGTGCTGCACAATTTGGAGGCGTTCGGCTTTTCCGGCGATCTGCATCTCGTCAGCCGCTCGCGCGACGAGATCAATGGCCGCCCCTGTGTGAAGTCGATTGCCGACCTGCCTGTTGGCGTCGATGTCGTGGTGCTGATCGTGCCGCAGGCGGCGATCAAGGATTCGGTGCTGGCCTGTGTCGACCGGCAGGTCGGCGGCGTCATCGTCTATTCCTCCGGCTTCGCAGAGGCCGGAGACGAGGGCCGGCGGCAGCAGGACGAGTTGGCGGAGATCTGCCGCCGCTCGGGTCTTGCCATGCTTGGTCCCAACTGCATGGGCTATACCAACTATCTCGACGGCATTCCGCTGACCTTCGAGCCGGTCGATGTCCGCGATGCCGGGCAGCGGTCGCGGGTGGCGATCGTCGCCCAGAGCGGGGCGACCGCGGCCAATATCCGCTTTGCCATGCATGCCCGCGACATCGGTGTGTCCTATGTGGTGGCGACCGGCAACGAGGCGGTGCTGGCGGCCGACGACCTGATCGCCCACCTGATCGAGGATCCGGTCAACAGCATCGTCGCGGTCTATGTCGAGCAGATCCGCGATCCGCAGAAATTCCTGTCGGTGGCGCGGCGCGCCCGCGAATTAGGCAAGCCGATCGTGATGCTGCATCCCGGCTCCAGCGAGCGCGGCAAGGCGGCGGCCCAATCCCATACCGGCGCTCTGGCCGGCGACCACGAAACGATGCGAACCGCCGTGCTCAATGAGGCCGTGGCCCTGGTCGAGACGACGGACGAATTGTTCGACGTCACCGCCATTCTCGCCCGTTATCCTGCGCCACCGCCAGGGGATGTCGGCATCGTCACCAATTCCGGCGCCATCCGCGGCCTCTGCTTCGATTTCTGCGAGCGTATCGGGCTGCCGATTGCCACGCTGTCTAGGGAGGTCGAGGAGGAGCTGACATCGCTCGTGCCGCCTTATGTGCATGTCGACAATCCCTTTGATATCGGCACGACGGGCTTTGCCAATCCCGGAATTTTCGGAACCTCCGCAGCCGCGATGCTTAGGGATCCCAATGTCGGCATCGTGCTTCTGTCCCATGCTGGCGGTTCCGCGCCGATGCAGGTGAAGAAGTCGGATGCCATCCTGCCGGTCGCGGCAACCGCGACCAAGCCCGTGATTTTCAACATCATCGGCGACGACTATCCGCTCGATGCGGGCTTCCTGAAAGCCGTGCGCGACAGCGGCATCCCCTTCTTCCGCTCGCCCGAACGGGCCATGCGGGCCATGGCTGTTGTCTCGACCTATGCCTCGGCACTGGCCGCCACCCGCGACCGGGCGCCGGAAGGTGAGAGGCTTTCGCCGCTGCCGGGCTCCGGCCTTGTCGTGGAGCACGAAGGTAAGCGCATCCTCTCCGACCTTGGCATCAGCATTCCCAAGGGGGCGCTGGCGAAGACGGCAGATGAAGCGGTGAGCATCGCAAACGGCATCGGCTATCCCATTGTCATGAAGGCGCAGGCCGCAAGCCTCGCCCACAAAAGCGATGTGGGCGGCGTGGCCGTCAATATCGCTGACGAGGCGGCCCTACGGGCGGCCCATGCGGCGATGCTGGCCAAGATCGCGAACCACAAGCCCGGCCTTGTGCTGGATGGTGTCCTGATCGAGACCATGGCGAAGCCGGGACTGGAAATGGCCGTCGGCGCCAAGCGCGATTCGCAATGGGGGCCCGTCGTGCTGGTCGGCCTCGGTGGAGTCTGGATCGAGGCGCTGGCCGATGCCCGGCTGCTGCCGGCCGATATCAGCCGCGACAGAGCGATTGCGGAAATCCGCAAGCTCAAGGCCGCCAAGCTTCTCGGTCCCTTCCGGGGCCAGCCCGCCCGCGACGTGGAGGCCGTCGCGGACGTGGTGATCAAGCTTGGTGCGTTGATGCGGGCGACGCCCGAGATCGCCGAAGTCGATATCAACCCGCTCGTCGTTTATGGCGAGGGGGAGGGGGTTGTGGCCCTCGACGCGCTCTTCGTGGTGCGCTGAGGGCGTTGGCGTTCGCTGAAATTTTGGAAAGGCGTCGTCAGCTTCTGACGTCGTGCTCGGGCTTGTCCCGAGGATCTGCCGACATCAGACGTGGATAGATGCTCGGGACAAGCCGGAGCATGACGGCGGATAAGATGCCGCCATCCAGGACAAGGAGCGAGGACGTCAAGCCCTCGTCTCCGCCATATTCCAGGTCGACCACGAGGGAGGAAACGTGATGCAGGCCCATTCCTATGGTGAGTTGAAACTGTTCGTCGATGGCGAATGGCTTGGTGCGGAGGGCCGGGTGACGGAGGATGTCATCAATCCCGCCACCGGCGAGCCGATTGCCGCCCTGCCGCATGCCACGGCTGAGGATCTGGACCGGGCGGTCGCGGCGGCAAGCCGTGCCTTCAAGGCCTGGCGGGTAACGACCGCCTATGACCGCGCCAAGATCATCCGCAAGGCCGCCGATATCCTGCGCGAGCGCACCAACGAGATCGCCCCGCGCATGACCATGGACCAGGGCAAGCCGATCGGCGAGGCGATCCAGGAGGTGCATATCTCCGCCGACATCTTGGACTGGACCGCCGACGAGGGCCGTCGCACCTATGGCCGCGTCATCCCCTCCCGCGTGTCCGGCGCCCGCTGGCTGGTGACGCGCGAGCCGGTAGGACCTGTTGCCGGCTTCACCCCATGGAATTTTCCCGGCATCATCCCCGCACGCAAGATTTCCGCGGCCTTGGCCACCGGCTGCACCATGGTGATCAAGCCATCGGAAGAGACGCCGTCCACGGTGCTGGAAATCGCCCGCGCGCTTGACGATGCCGGCCTGCCCAAGGGCGTGCTCAACGTTGTCCATGGTAAGCCATCCGATGTGTCCGAGCACCTGATCGCGTCGGATGGCATCCGCAAGATCACCTTCACCGGCTCGACGGCTGTCGGCAAGCAGCTTGCGGTGCTCGCTGCCCAGGCCGGTGTCAAGCGCACCACCATGGAGCTTGGCGGCCATGCGCCGGTACTTATCTTCGAGGACGCCGATATCGATCTTGCGATCAAGGTCATGGCTTTCGCGAAGTTCCGCAATGCGGGACAGGTCTGTATCTCGCCGACGCGGTTCTATGTCCATGACAGCGTTCATGATCGCTTTGTCGAAGGCTTTGCCAAGGCCGCGGCGGCGCTGAAGGTCGGCGACGGGCTTGATCCCGCAAGCCAGATGGGGCCGCTCGCCAATAGCAGGCGGGTGCCGGCCATGGAGCGCATGGTGGCGGATGCGGTGCAGCGCGGCGCCAAGGTCAAGACCGGCGGCGAACGCGGCTCCAACAGGGGCTATTTCTTCGCGCCGACAGTGGTATCCGACGTGCCGCAGGACGCGCTTGCCATGAACGAGGAGCCGTTCGGGCCGCTGGCCGTCACCGCCCGCTTCTCAAGCTTCGACGAGGTGATCGAGCAGGCGAACCGTCTGCCCTATGGTCTTGCCTCCTATGCCTTCACCCAGTCGGCCCGCACCGCAGCCATGCTGGGCGATGCGATCGAGGCGGGCATGCTCGGCATCAACAACAATGCCATTTCCATGACCGAAACGCCCTTCGGCGGCGTCAAGCAAAGCGGTTACGGCAGCGAGGGCGGGTCCGAAGGCATGGACGCCTATCTTGTCACCAAGTTCATCAGCCATTCCTGAGGAGGCGCATCATGACCGTGACTGCGAATGAGAAGCCTGTTCCCGGTGGCAATTTTGTGAAGGTGGAGTTGGACGACGGTATCGCCTGGGTCAAACTGAACCGGCCCGAAAAGCGCAATGCCATGAGCGTTGGGCTGGCAGAGGAAATGGTGAAGGTGCTCGACGATCTCGAAATCGATGATCGCTGCGGCGTGGTCATCCTCACCGGCGAGGGAGAGGCCTTTTCCGCCGGCATGGACCTGAAGGACTTCTTCCGCGCCACCGACAATGTCTCCGACATCGAGCGCATGCGCGCCTATCGCTCCACCCGCGCCTGGCAATGGCGCATGCTGATGCATTATGCCAAGCCGACCATCGCCATGGTCAACGGCTGGTGCTTCGGCGGCGCCTTTACGCCGCTGATCTGCTGCGACCTCGCCATCGCCTCGGATGATGCAGTCTTCGGGCTGTCGGAAATCAACTGGGGCGTGATCCCCGGCGGCGTGGTTTCCAAGGCAATCTCCACGCTGATGAACGACCGCAAGGCGATGTATTATGTGATGACCGGCGAGAAGTTCGGCGGCAAGATGGCCGAGCAACTGGGCCTCGTCAACGAGTCGGTACCAGCAGACCGCTTGCGCGAGCGCACGACGGAACTGGCGCGGATACTGCTCGCCAAGAACCCCACGGTGCTGCGCCAGGCCCGCATGGCCTATAAATATGTGCGGGAAATGACCTGGGAGGAATCAGCGGAATATCTGACGGCCAAGGCGGACCAGACCACCTTCATCGATCCGGAAAAGGGCCGCGAGAAGGGGCTTTCCCAGTTCCTGGACGACAAGACATTCCGCCCCGGCCACGGGACCTATATCCGCGAGGGCTGAGCCGCCATGGACCTCAATTTTTCCTCCGAACAGCTGCTCTTGAAGGAGACGGCCGGACGGTTTCTGAAGGACCGCTACAGCTTTGACGACCGGGCTAGAATTCTCGCATCGGACACGGGCTGGAGTCCTGACATATGGGCGGAATTTGCCGCCCTTGGCTGGCTGGCGCTGCCCTTTGCCGAGGAGCATGGCGGGCTTGGCGCCGGCGCGGTCGAAACCGCTGTCCTCATGGAGGCCATGGGCCGCGCGCTAGTGCTGGAGCCCTATCTCGCCTGTGTGGTTTTGGCCGGAGGCTTGATCGAGAGGGTTGAAACCGAGGCACAAAAGGCCGATCTGCTGGACGGTTTGATGGCTGGCACCTCAAGACCGGCACTGGCTCATCTGGAGCCTCAGAGCGGTTTTGACATCGGCCGCATCGAAACCATGGCACGGCGCGATGGCGAGGGTTACCGGCTTCACGGACGCAAGGCGCTGGTGCTCGGTGGGCCGGCGGCCGATGTCTTCCTGGTCTCGTCGAGGCTCGGCGGCGAGATCAAGCTGTTCGTTGTGCCGGCGAACGCGCCGGGTCTCGAGCGGCGGGATGTGAGCCTGGTAGACGGCAGCCGGGCGAGCGACCTTGTTTTGACCGACGTTTTGGTGCCACTCTCTGCCCTCTGCGGCGCTGGCAATCTGCTCGACGAGATCGAGGCCGCCTATGACCGCGCCAATGCGGCGCTGGCCTCGGAAGCGGTCGGCATCATGGATGCCCTGCTGGAGGCGACGGTCGCCTATCTCAAACAGCGCCAGCAATTCGGCAAGCCGCTTGCAGGCTTCCAGGCGCTGCAGCATCGCATGGCGGAGATGGCCGTGAAATGCGAGGAGGCGCGAGCGTCGGCCCTTCTGGCCACGTTATCGGTGGATGCGCCGCGCGCGCTGCGGATACGCGGTGTCTCGGGCGCCCGTGCCAAGATCGGCAAGGTGTCGCGATCTGTGGCGCAGGAGGCGATACAGCTTCATGGCGCCATGGGCTTTTCCGAGGAATTGCCCGTCGGCGCCTGGTTCCGCCGGCTCTATGCCATCGAAAACACCCTCGGCACGACATCAGATCATCTCAGGCGCTATGGCGAGATCATCCGCGATCCCGATGTCCTGTCGGCCAGCCTGCTGCGCGAACCGGCATGAGGAGGACCGCATGGACCTGATGATGACGCCGGAAGAACTGCGTTTCCGTGACGAGGTGAGGGCCTTCTTGGACACCCGTCTCGATGACGATCTGAAGCGGGCGGAGCGGCTGAACCCGAGTTTTCTCGCTGAACCCCGAATTGGCCTCCAATGGCAGGCAAGGCTGAACGAAAATGGCTGGGTCGCGCCCTCCTGGCCGGCACAATATGGTGGCACCGGCTGGCCCCTGGCGCAGCGATACATCTTCGACCAGGAATGCGAACGGGCCGGCGAGCCGCATTTTCGCGGCGCTGGCATCAAGATGATCGCGCCTGTCCTGATGCGCTACGGGACCGAGGCGCAGAAGGAGTTCTATCTGCCGCGCATCCTGTCAGGCGAAGATCTCTGGGCGCAAGGCTATTCCGAACCCGGCGCCGGTTCAGACCTTGCGGCTCTGAAGACGCGGGCAACGCTCGACGGAGACGCCTACTTCATCAATGGCAGCAAGATCTGGTCCACGCTCGCCCATCATGCCACCAGGATGTTCGCCCTGGTGCGCACGGCGACCACCGAGAAGAAGCAGGAGGGCATCACCTTCATCCTGATTGATCTCAAGGCGCCGGGCGTTACCATCAGGCCGATCCGCTCGATCTGCGGCACCCATGAGTTCAACCAGGTGTTCTTCGACGACGTGCGCGTGCCGGTGTCGGACCGGGTGGGGGCCGAGGGCGAGGGCTGGGAGATCGCCAAATACCTGCTCGAATTCGAGCGCGGCGGTGCCTTTGCCGGTGGTGTGTTGAGGGCGCTCCTGTCGCGGCTGCACCGGCTGGCCAGCGCGCCGCTGCCCGATGGCCGGCGGATGATCGACGATCCCCTGTTCATGGCGCGGTTTGCCGAGATTTCTAGCGATGTCGATGCCAATGACATGCTGGAGCTGGCCTCCATGTCCAAGGTGCAGGCCGGTGGCAATCCCGGCCCCGTGCCGTCATCGACCATGAAAATCGTGCGCAGCCGCATCCGCCAGGCCATCTGCGAACTCGCCGCCTCCATCCTTGGACCCGACGCCTTGCGCTGGGAGGCGCACCGGCCGCTGCACGACCTGCCGCCGGAAGACGAGATATCCAAAGAACGCAAGGTGGCCTCGGCGGTCTATTTCAACTCGCGCTCCCAAAGCATCTTCGGCGGCAGCAACGAAATCCAGCTGGAGATTATTGCGAAGACGCTGCTGCGATGAGGGGATGAGGTCATCGGGCGAGAACGGGCGCCGGACACGACGATGGGGATTTTCGGTCCACTGACACCACGGTGGCGAGGATACCCCCCTCTGGCCTGCCGGCCATCTCCCCCTCAAGGGGGGAGATCCGCAGAGCAGCCGGCCTCCCGGTTACCAATATCGACACGTATGTGGTTTCGAGAGACAGAAACGGTGCGGCAATCCGATCTCCCCCCCTGAGGGGGAGATGGCCGGCAGGCCAGAGGGGGGTGAACCCCACCACCCGCACTGTTTATGAAGCGAAACTGAACGATCCGAAACGCTCTGTCTTATCGCTTCAACCCAACGTCGCCCCCCTCTAAATCATCCTATTCCACCTGTCCCAGCTTGCCGGGGTTCATGATGCCTCGGGGATCGAGCGCCGCCTTGATGGCGTTCATCATGTCCACGGCCTCGCCATGCTCGCGGCGCAGGTATTTGAGTTTGGAGATGCCTATGCCGTGTTCGCCGCTGAAGGTGCCGCCCATGTCCATGGCGCGCTGGTACAGCCGCTCGGCCAGGCGTTCGGCTTCTGCCAATTCTTCGGGGATCTCGGGCTTGATCAGGTAGCCCACATGGAAATTGCCGTCGCCGACATGGCCGATGATCTTGCCGATCAGGAAGGAAGAATCGATATCTTCGCGCGCGGCCATGACAGAATCCGCCAGCCTGGAGATCGGCACGCAGACATCCGTCGTAAAAGCCTTGCAGCCGGGTCGCAGCGTCTGGTTCGAATAGATGGTCTCGTGGCGCGCCTTCCACAGGCGTTCGCGCTCCTCGGTGCGGGTGGACCAGGCGAAGTCGGAGCCTCCGAATTCGTCGGCGATCTCCCGCACGGTGGTGGACTGTTCCTCCACCCAGCGCGGGCTGCCATGGAATTCGAGGAACAGCGTCGGCGCCACCTTCAGGCTGAGACCCGCATGGCGGTTGGCCGCTTCGACCGCCACCTCGTCCAGGAACTCGATACGGGCCACCGGAATGCCGCTCTGGATCGTCGCCACCACGGCCTCGACAGCGCCGCGCATGGTCGCGAAACTGCAGACGGCCGAGGCGATGGTTTCGGGGATCGGGTGCAGCTTGACGGTGACCTCGGTAATGACACCCAGCGTGCCCTCCGCGCCGACGAACAGTTTCGTCAGATCGTAGCCCGTGGAGGATTTGCGGGTGCGGCGGCCCGTCGTGATGATCTTGCCCTCAGGCGTCACCACCCTGAGCGCCAGCACGTTTTCGCGCATGGTGCCATAACGCACGGCCGTGGTGCCGCTCGCCCGCGTCGAGGCCATGCCACCCAGCGAGGCATCCGCACCGGGATCGATCGGGAAGAACAGGCCGGTATCGCGGATATGGGCGTTGAGCTGCTTGCGGGTAACGCCGGCCTGCACCTGGGCATCCATATCGGCATTGTTCACAGCGAGGATCCGGTTCATGCGGGTGAGATCGAGGGAGATCCCGCCTTTCAGCGGGATGGTATGACCCTCCATGGAAGAGCCCGCCGCAAACGGCGTCACTGGAATGCCTGATGCAAAGCAGGCAGAGACGACGCGTGCCACCTCGTCTTCGTTTTCCACATAGACCACGGCATCCGGCATGCGCGTCGGCTGGCGCGACATGTCGTGGCCGTGATGTTCTCGCACGGCATCCGCCGTCGACAGGCGGTCGCCGAAATGCAGCCGGAGAGACTCGATCGTGTCCGTGAGACCCTGTCCGCTCATGCCTTTTCCCCCGTCAGCTTGCGGTGATAGCGCGAGCGGGCGATCTCCTGCGCTGTGATGAATTCGAGCAGGACAGGCACGCCCTGCCGCGTCTGCTCGATCCCGCGCCGGATGGCGGGAATGATGTTGGCCGGGTCGGTGATGCGCTCGCCATAGCCGCCAAGCGCGCGGGCGAAAGCGGCGTAGTCGCCCGAGATGTCGGTCGAGCGGTATTTCTCCGTCGAGACCTTCATGATCGGCAGCTCCATGGCCATGGAGAAATTGTTGAGCAGGATGGAGAGGATGGGTATGCGCTCGCGCACAGCGGTCTCGAAATCCATGCCGGTAAAGCCGATCGCCGCATCGCCCCAGACATTGATGCACAGCTTGTCGGGATGCATCAGCTTGGCACCCATGGCGAGCCCCAGGCCGTAACCCAGCTGGGTGGATTTGCCCCAGCCAATGTAAGTGAGCGGTTTCACGGACTTCCAGAATGGCGACAACTGGTCGCGCGGACTACCGGCATCATGGGTGATGATGGTGTTTTCGATATCAACGGTGTGCTGCAGGTCCCACAGTACGCGGTATGGCGACAGCGGCGTGCTGTCGGAGGTGAGCTTCGGCATCCATTCGGCCAGCCACTCCCCCTGCACCCCAGCGATCTCGGTTGCCACGTCGTTCGGGTCGCGCGGTGCCACACCGCGGGCCTCGAGTTCCGCCAGCACGGCCTCCAGCGTCAGCGCCGCATCGCCGATCAGGCCCACTGTGGCCGCGATATCCTTGTTCAGATGATCCGGGTCCAGCGTGGCGTGGATCACCGTCTTGTCGAGCAGCATCTGCACGCCGAAGGCGGTTTCGGTGAAGGAGCAGCCGATCCCGAAGATCAGGTCAGAGCTATCGAGGAAGTGTCGCAGCGTCCGGGAGATAGCAGCGCCGCCCGCGCCGATGGAGAGCGGATGGTTTTCCGGAAAGGCGCTCTTGCCTTCAAGACTGGTAGACACCGGAATGGCCAGCAATTCCGCCAATTGCTTCAGCTGGGGCCAGGCCTCTGCATAATGCACGCCCTGGCCGGCATAGAGCACCGGCCGCTTGGCCGCCAGCAGCAGGTCTACCGCCGCGCGCACGGCGGCGGGATCAGGGCCATAGCGAGTGGTGAGAACGGGCGTATAGTTCAGCGGTTCGGGCACCTCATGCTGCCACATATCGTTGGGGATCTCGATCAGAACAGGCCCACCGCGGCCGTTGCGCAGCCGGGAGAAGGCGCGGCGGAAGATATTGGGGATCTCCTCCGCCAGGGTGATCGGCTCGGCCGACTTTGTGATGTCGCGCATCGATCGCGATGCATTGTAATTGGGATCTATATGCGCAAGGCGGCGCTCGTAACCCATGGGCAGCACGAGGATCGGCACGGATTCCGAATAGGCCTGGGCAATGCCGCCATAGGCGTTTTCGGTGCCGGGTCCAAGCTGCATGGCAAAGACGCCGATGGTCTTGCCGGAGCTAAGCCGCGACATGGCGTCGGCCATATGCAGCCCGTGACGCTCCTGGCGCACGATGATCGGCCGGATATCCGCCATCGCCACATGCTCCAGAACGTGGTTGACCGGATAGCCGCAGACGATCTCGATGCCCTCCCGCTTGAGGATCTCCGCAATTGCATCGGCTACTTTCATGCTGTTTCCTCCCAGAAACGAGTTGTGCTCACGCAGCGGGTGCGAAATCCTCCGCGGTCCAGGCGCCGGGATGTCGAACCGGCGCGTGACGTGCCGCGGCCGTGCTGGTAAGCCCGCATTGCCCCAGCGCAATGCGATATTCCTCGATGAAGGACTGCGCCACATGGGCAGCGCCATGGTCGCCCAAGGCGCCGAGGCCCAACATGAAGGCGCGGCCGGCAAAGCAGCCATGGGCACCGAGCGCCACCGCCCGCAATATGTCCACACCGGAAACGATGCCGCTGTCGAACAGCATGGTGCCGCGGCCGCCGACGGTGCGAACGATTTCCGGCAGGACATCAATCGTGGCCGGCGCGGCATCGAATTGCCGTCCGCCATGGTTGGAGACCACGACCCCGTCAAGGCCAAGGCGCATCGCCTTTTCGGCATCGGCAGGATGCAGGATCCCCTTGACCAGCATCGGCCCGGTCCAGCGATCGCGCAGGCGGCTGATCTCGTCCCACGGAAATCCGCCGCCGATATGCGTCCTCACGAAATTCGCGGTCGCCTGGCGGTCGGCCGTGCCGGAAAATTCCGCCATATTGGCAAAAGTCGGCATGCCCTTGCGGCTGAGTGCCCGCAGCCAGTGCGGTGCAAGTGCTGCGGCGAGCGCGATACGCGGCGTCATGTTGAAGGGCATGATCAGCCCGTTGCGCAGGTCCCGCGGACGCTTTGGCCGGATCGGCACGTCAAGCGTTACCACCAGCACCCGCGCGCCCGCGCGCTGCGCCCGGTCCGCCATCTCGCGGCTGTTCCTGTGATCGTCCGAGGCCATCGGATAGAGCTGGAACCAGGTAACATCGGGCGCCCAGGACACGACCTGCTCGATGGTCGCGCATGCCAGGGTGCCAACCATATAGGGGATGTTTTGGGCCTGGGCGGCACGCGCGAAGTATTCCGTCGCACCCGGCCACATCATGCCGTCGAAGCCGATGGGGGAAATTCCGATCGGAACGGCATAGCGATGGCCGAAGAGTTCAACGGATGGATCGACCTTGGTTACGTCCACGCCGTAGCGGGGGACGACTTCGACCGCCTGCAGCGCCGAGCGGTTGCGACGCAGCCCGCTTTCATCGCCGGCGCCGCCTTGCAAGAAATCGAAAGCGAAGCTCGGCATGCGGCGCCGGGCGCGGCGCTCCAGATCCTCGACCGCAGGAAACTGCCGGCGCAGCGCTGCCATCAATCGAACTGTTCTGGCATCCTCCCGCGCTCCGTCGGCCATGTCCTTACAATCCTCAGTAGGAAACCATGACTTCCAGCATGGCCTGCCGGCCGGAGCGGGTGGCAGCTAACGCCCGTTCAAGTGCTGCCGGCAGGTCGGCGCCTGCCTCAACGCGCTCTGCATGGGCATTATGTGCCCTGGCAATGGCGGCATAGTCGGGTGCAGGGTCCAGCGCCGTGATCGGCATGACATTGGCCGCCGCCGCCCGCCCATCCGGATACATGTATAGCGTGGAGCGGCGCACGGCATTCCAGATGCCATTGTTGAAGACGATCGTCAGCAGCGGCAGTTTCAGCGCCGTCGCGGTCTGGTGGCAGGCAACCGGATTGGCGAACATATAGGAGCCGTCGCCGATCGTGGCGATGACCTGGCGGCTGCGATCGGCAAGCTGCATGCCGAGCGCTGCCGTCAATCCGAAACCGAGACCGCCCGAAAGCGGCGTCGAGAAATAGGACCGGGGATGTTCGAAGGCCATGACGGAGGGATCGACACCGAGCTCGTTCACGATGGTGGTGCGCTCGTCCAGGATGGCGTTGATGCAGCGGCTGACAAAGGCCGGCGACATGGGCGAACCATCGCCCATCGCCGCACGCTTTTCTGCCGCGTCCGCCTGGGCGGCTTTCAGCCGCGCACAGGCCTGGCGGCGGGCGTCGAGGCGTTGATCGTCAGCGGCCACGCGTTGCGCCAGCGCCGCGGATAGCGCTGATATCGTCTTGTTCGTGCCGCCGGCCAAAGTGATATCGGTCTCGAAGCTGCGAATGGGCATTCGGCTGTAGTTCGGATCCGGGCCGATCGCGATGACCTTGCAGCCGCTGCGCGGGCTGACATGATCGGAAATCCAAGGGACTGCCGCATTGATGACCACCACCACATCGGCCTCTTTCAGGGCCTCCGTCGGGTCGCGGCCGATAAACATCGGGTGAGAGCTCGGCAGCGCCTGGCGCGTGGCCCACATTTCCACGGTCGGCAGTGCGGAGCGCTCGACAAAGCCGGCCATCGGCTCGAAATTCGGTCCGACTTCGGGGCTCTGGGTAATGACGACAGGCGATTTTGCCGATGCAATAAGGTCTGCCGCCTCGGCGATCAGTTCGGGGTCAGCAGGACCATAGGCGATGGCCGAGAGCGTGGCGCGATGGCCCTTGGCGTCGCGCGCGCCCTCCGCCAGCGCCTCGCGTGGCAGGCTGAGGTAGACCGGCCCGCGCGGTTCGCTCAGGGCGATGCTCATGGCGCGGTCGATGACGATGCCGGCCTGTTCCGGATAGCGCATCTCGTAGTCCCATTTGACCACCTCGCGCACCATGCCCGCCTGGTCGAACATTTCCTGTCCCCAGTGGATCGGCGAGGAGCGGGAGCCGAAGCGCCCGGCCTCCGTGATCGGCGTGCGGCCCGAGAGCATCAGCATGGGAATGTTTTCCGACCGGGCGTTGATGAGCCCCATCACCGCATTGGCCAGACCGACATTGACATGGACGATCACCCCGGCCGGCTTGCCGGTCATCAGGTAGTACCCATGCGCCATGCCGACCGCCACGCCTTCATGGGGAATGACGATCGGTTCGGGGAAGCTCAAGCCTGTCTCCGGCTGGCGGGCGAAGGCTTCGATGATCGACGGAAAGTCGGTGCCGCCATTGGCCAGCAGCACATCGACGCCCGCGGCCTTCATGTGCGACAGAACGGCCTCTGCCGCGAATGTGCCTGATGTCTTCAATGTGTCCATGGCAGGTCCTCCCGAGTGAGAAGCAATACGATCACGTGATGCTGATGGTCTTGGTGACCATGTAGGCGTCGACACCCTCGATCCCGACTTCGGAACCATGGCCGCTGGATTTCACCCCGCCAAAAGGCGTTTCCGGCATGGAGATGTTGAAGGAATTGATGCCGACCATGCCGGCCTCCAATCCATCCGAGAGCCGCGCAATCGTCTTGTGGGAATTGCTGAAGCCATAGGCCGCCAGGCCATAGGCTAGGCGATTGGCCTTCGAGAGCGCCTCATCCAGGTCCGAAAAGCGGTTGAGCACGGCCACAGGACCGAAGGGCTCCTCGTTCATGATCCGCGCATCATCGGGCACATCGGCGAGAACCGTCGGAGACAGGAAGAAGCCCTCATTGGCAGGGCGATTGCCGCCCGTCAGCAGCTTGGCGCCCTTGGAGGTCGCATCCTGGATCAGCGCCTCCACCGCATCGCGCCGCCGCGCATGCACCAGGGGGCCCATGCCTGTCGTCGGATCGAGCCCGTCGCCGACCTTGATGCGGGCCGCCCGCTCGGCAAAGCCGGAGCAGAAGGCCTCGTAGGAGCCGTCCTGCACATGGAAGCGGGTCGGCGAAATGCAGACCTGGCCGCTGTTGCGGAACTTGCGCTGCACGGCCATGTCAAGCACCGCCTGCTGGTCGGCATCGTCGAAAACCAGCACCGGCGCGTGGCCGCCAAGCTCCATCGTCGTGCGCTTCAGGCCTTCCGAAGCGAGCCGAATGAGGTGCTGACCGACCGGGATCGACCCCGTGAACGAGATCTTGCGGATAACAGGGGAGGCGAGCAGATGCCGGGAAATCGTGTCCGGCACGCCGAAGACGACGGCAATCACGCCGGCCGGAACCCCGGCATCGACGAGGCAGCGCGCCACGGCGGCGGCGGCGGCCGGCGCTTCCTCCCCCGGCTTGTAGATCATGGTGCAGCCCGCTGCGAGCGCAGAGCCCAGCTTGCGCGCGGCATTGCCAATCGGAAAGTTCCAGGCGGAAAAGCCGGCTGTTGGACCCACCGGCTCCTTGATCACCTGAAAGCGGGTCTCGCCGATGCGGCCGGGAATAACGCGGCCATAGGTGCGGCGGCCCTCCTCGGCAAACCATTCCATTTCCTCGCAGGCGAAATGGGTTTCCAGGCGCGCCTCGGCGAGCGGCTTGCCCATTTCGAGCGTCGCCAGCGTGGCGATCTCTTCCTGGCGTTCATGCATCAATTCGGCGGCCCGCTTCAGGATGCGGCCACGCTCGCGCGGGCTCTTGGCGCGCCACAGCGGAAAGGCCCGCTCGGCGGCGCTGAGGGCCCGGTCGAGATCGGCGGCCGTGGCATGCGGCACGGTGCCGATGGCTTTTGCTGTGGCCGGGTTGATCACCGGCTGACGCTCCCGCCCGCTATCGTCAAGCCATTCGCCATCGATCAGCAGGCGGGCAGGTTCATAGGCACTGGCAGTGGATGCGGCCTGAGGGGCAGCGCTCATGATGGTCTCCTCCGGTGTAGCGAACGCAACTCGTCGAGCCTTGGTCGCTCGCTGGCGCGTCCGCATTTTCTTCTCCCATCTCTGGGATAAAGCAGGGATCCTGATATTGTCAATTGCAAGCTTTGCTGGGCAATCCCACCAGTATCGATTATCACAAAAATTCAACATTGACGAATTGAGTATGTCAATTATGAATTGATCGGCGCAGGGAGACGCGGATGGTTCCGCCTTGCTCCGGCCGGAGATGTGGCATGAGGAACGGACATGATCGGTGAAGATCTCAGGCGCAAGGAAGACCAAAGGCTGCTGACCGGCCAGGGGCAGTTTGCGGATGACCTCGCCTTCGATCATCCTACCTATGCCGCTTTTGTCCGCTCGCCTCATGCGCATGCGCGGATCGTCTCGATCGGTGTCGCCGCCGCGAAGTCGGCGCCAGGCGTGCTTGCCGTCCTGACGGGCGAAGACATCATTGCCGCTGGATTGTCACCCATTCCCCACGCGATCGGCAGTTCGACCACCGGCTCCGATGTCGGCATGATCAACCACGACGGCAGCGAGCGCGCGCGGACCCATCACCTGCCGCTTCCGGTCGACAAGGCGCGCTATGTCGGCGAGGCGGTCGTGATGGTCGTTGCCGAAAGCACCAACCTCGCCAAGGATGCGGCAGAACTGGTGGAGATCGAATGGGACGAACTGCCCTGTGTCGTCAGGGCCGTCGATGCCCTGGAGGAAGGTGCTCCGGTGATCTGGGAGCATGTGCCGGACAATTTGGCGCTGGCGGGCGCGGTCGGCGACCGCGAGGCCACGGAGGCCGCCTTTGCCCGGGCCGCCCATGTGCTGGAGTTCTCCAGCTGGGTTCAGCGCGTCACCGGGATCCACATGGAGCCTCGCACCTCGGCGGCTGAGTTCGATGCGGAAACCGGACGCTATACGGTCCACGCGTCAGGCGGGCAGGGGGTGGTGATGATGCGGGGCCAGATCGCGGTCTCGCTCGGAGTGGATCCGTTCCATGTGCGGGTCGTGGCGCCGCGCGATGTTGGAGGCAATTTCGGCACCCGCAACGCAGTCTACCCGGAGTTTGTGTTGCTTGCCCATGCGGCCCGGCTGGTGGGGCGGCCCGTCAAGCATCAGGCCGAACGGATCGAGGCGTTTTTGTCCGATTATCAGGGCCGCGACCTGCATATCGCCGCTCGGCTGGCGCTGGATGAAAACGGCCGCTTTCTCGCCGTGCAATCCGTCAATACGGCCAATATCGGCGCGCATACCGTGTCCTACACGCCCCTCAACAAGGGGATCCAGTACATGACGAGCCTCTACCATGTCGCTACCGCCCATGTGGACTATCGCGCCGCCCTGACCAACACGGTGCCGACCATTCCCTATCGCAGTGCTGGGCGTCCCGAGGCGATGTATGGCATCGAACGCATGATCGACCTTGCAGCCCGTCGCTTCGGCTTTGACCGGGTGAAGCTCAGGCGGGATAACATGGTGCCCGATGGCGCGCCGCCCTACACCAATCCCGTCGGCGTCACCTATGACAATGGCGACTATGTCTCCGTCATGGAAAAGGCGCTGCGTCTGGCCGACTGGGAGGGTTTCGAGGCCCGCCGGGCGGAAGCCGCTACCCGCGGACGTTACCGCGGCATCGCGGTTGCCAATTATATCGAAGGGGCGGGCGGCATTCCCCGCGAGCGCGCCGAGATCACCATCCGGCCTGAGGAGCGGGTCGTCGATGTCATCATCGGCACGCAAAACACCGGGCAGGGGCACGAGACCGCCTTCGCCCAGCTTGTGGCGGAATTCCTCGGCATATCGACCGAGCAGGTTCACATCCGCGCCGGCGACACGGATTTCGTATCCGCCGGTGGAGGTTCCCATGCCGGCCGGTCGCTGCGATTTTCGAGCATCGTCATGCACAAGGCGAGCAGCGAGATCATCGCGCGGGGCAAGGCGATTGCTGCCATCAGGCTCGGCGCCAGCCCCGAGGGCATCGATTATACCGACGGCCATTTTCGCGTCCGGGGCACGAACGGTGTCATGGAACTCTTCGAGGCGGCGCAGGCGGCGGAGGAGGATCCCAACCTGCCGGAAGCGCTGCGTGGTCGGCTGGCCGCCATCTCCGACGAGACCACGACAGGCCTTGCCTTCCCCTATGGCGCGGCGGTCTGCGAGGTGGAGATCGATCCCGAGACAGGTCACTGCAGCATTCCGCGCTATACCAGCATCGATGATGTCGGCCGGGCATTGAACCCGATGATCGTCGATGGCCAGACCCATGGCGGCATTGTCCAGGGCGTCGGCCAGGCGCTGTTCGAATGGTCGCATTACGACAGCGCCACGGGCCAGAACCTTTCCGCCACCTTCATGGACTACCAGGTTGGCCGCGCTGATGATTTTCCGAGTTTCGACACCGAGATCAGCGAAGTTCCGGCCCGCAGCCATCCCCTCGGCTTCCGGCCGGGGGGCGAGGGCGGTACGACGCCGTCACTCGGCGTCACCGTCAATGCGATCATCGACGCACTCTCGCCGCTCGGCATCGAGCACATCGAAATGCCGGTCACGCCGCTTCGCATCTGGCAGGCGATAGAGGCTGCCCGCGCGAGCCACACCTCAAAGGAGGAAACCCATGTCTGAACTCCTGATCGCCGAAAAGGAAAACGTCCTGGAGGTGACCTTCAACCGCCCCGACAAGGGCAATGCCCTGACGCCTGAAATGGTGGAGGCGATCCGCACCGCCCTTGACGCGCTGTCCCCGGATATTCGCGCCGTGGTGATCCGAGCAAATGGCGAGGATTTCTGCACCGGCCGCGCCCCATCCATGCCCGCCCCCGGCAGTCGGGTCACCGCGCTCGACCTGCGCAAGGCCGTATCCGACCCCGTTCTCGACTTCTACCAGCGCCTGCGCGATGTGCCTGTGCCCCTCATCGCCGTGGTGCAGGGACGGGCCGCCGGCGTCGGCTGCGCCATCGCAGCCCTGGCGGATCTGGCGATCGCCGCGGAGACGGCAAGCTTCCAGATCCCGGAAATGAACCACGACATCGCACCGACCCTGGTGCTGAATGCGCTGGCAGATCGCCTGCCGCGTGCAGCCCTTGCCCGGATGGTGCTCTCGCGTGATGTCATTCCGGCTGCCGAGGCCAAGACGATCGGCCTGATCGGCATGACGGCCGCGCCCGATCACCTGGCAAGCGAATGCGATCGCCTGGTTGGGCAACTGCGCAGCAATTCTCCGGCGCCCCTGCGGGCGGTCAAGAGCTTCCTCGCGATCGGCCTGCAAAGCAGCCCCGCGAGCCGCAACGAATTGGCAGCGCTCCTCAATTGCGTCGCCACCGCCGAGCGCTATCGCTGAGATCGGACACAGGACGACAGCACAAAGTGGGCGAACCCACTCCCTGACGATGAAGCATGTGCTTCTCGATTAAAAAAGCGCGAGCATAGTGGCCAGCGGCATCAAATGTGGTATGGCGACCGCAAGAAAACCCCGCTGTGAGATAGTATATGCTCCTGACCGAAAATGCGCTTGAACCCGCAAAGCACATTAGGCAATCCCCATGGCTTGAGCATGGCCCCTTCGCATTCTGGCTTATTCAGCATCTGCGTCCGGGCGTCGTGGTTGAACTTGGCACGCAAGACGGGTTCTCCTTCCTGTCCTTCTGCCAGGCTGTAAGTTCAAACGGACTGACCTCGCAGGTCCACGCGGTCGTTGATGGCGGCGACGCTGGTGCAGGTGCGGCGCTGAACGCCTTGCAGGCCGAGACTGCCCGTGACTATCCTGGTATCGGCAAGGTCCACGCCCTGCCTTTCAACGAAGCGCGCGCGCATTTTTCCGATGGATCTGTCGATCTGCTTCATGTCGATTGCACGCGGGGCCGTGGTGATCTTCGTGACCTGTTCGAGGGCTGGAAGGGTGCGCTCTCGGATAGGGCGGTGGTGCTTTTCTATATCCCCGATGGCCAACAGGACCAAAGCGTCCTCGGAAGCTTCTGGACGGAGGTCAAGGACCGGTATCCGAGCTTCGAGTTTGCCCATGGCGGACGGCTGCTCCTGCTGCTCGTGGGTAAGAATGCCCCTGAAGCGATTGCCGCAATCTGTCGTGGTGACGCGGAGGAAACACGGAAAACCTTCGCTCGTATCGGTCGACTGAATACGCTCGAATACGAACTCTCGGCAGTGCGTCAAGGCGGGCAGGACGTGGCGGATCAAGGTTCTGCGACGGCTGCGGACGGCGGGTCTCTTGAGGCCCTCCTGCGTGAGCGAGACACGCTGATCGTGGAGCGCGATGACGCCTATCGCTACCGCCAGGAGTGCAGCATTCAACTCGACGCGAAGACCAGGAAAGTTGCTCAGCTGGAAAACCGGCTGAAATATGAAATGGTCAAGACATACACCCGTATCAGCGAGCTGGATAAAGCGATCGAGCAGATGAAGGCCTCTGCCAGCTGGAGGATGACTGCGCCCTACCGTTGGACCGGCCTCAAGGTGAAGCAGACACTGGACCTGCTACGCGCGACGCCGGGCATGATCCAGCGGCAGGGAGGATTTCTGAAGTTTATCTCGAAGTCCGTCAGCGTGGTAAGGCGCGATGGCATTAGAGGCGCCTTGTCTGCCTGGCGATATGCCAACGCCCTTCCAGGTTCTGCAAACGGCAGGGCTCGGAAGACGATCGACTACGGCACATGGCTGAAGAACTATGCCACCTTGGACGACGCAGCGATCGCCACCATGACGGAACAGGTGGCCCGATGGCAGAATCCACCCCTGATTTCCGTCGTGATGCCGGTCTACAACGCTCCCCTCGACTTGCTGAAAGAGGCTGTGGCGTCGGTGCAGGCGCAGATATATCCCCGATGGGAGCTCTGCATTGCCGATGATTGCTCCACCTTGGAGGAGGTGAGGGACTATCTCAAGGCCCTGCCCGAAACCGACAGCCGGATCAAGGTGTGCTTCAGGGAGGTGAACGGCCACATCTCGGAAGCATCGAACAGCGCGATCGAGATTGCGACCGGCGGCTGGGTCGCGCTTTTCGACCAGGATGACATGCTGACAAAAGATGCCTTGTTCTACGTGGCGAGAGAGATCGTCCACAACAAGGACGTCAAGCTGATCTATTCCGATGAAGACAAGATTGAGGGAACGAAGCGGTACGACCCCTATTTCAAGCCCGACTGGAATCCGGACCTTCTGCGGTCGCACAATCTAGTCTGCCACCTCGGTGTCTACGAAATTGGTCGTGTCCGCGCGATCGGTGGATTCCGAAAGGGCCTGGAAGGCGCGCAGGACCATGATCTCGTCCTGCGTTTCTCGGAAGGCTTGAAGGCCAACGAGATCGTGCATATCCCCCGCGTTCTCTACCATTGGCGCAGCCATTCCGGCAGCACCGCACAAAGCGCAAACAACAAATCCTATGCGGTTGTTGCGGGACGAAAGGCCATCCAGGAGCATCTGGGGCGCATTGGCCTGCGCGGAACGGTCGATATTCTTCCGACCAACATGTACCGGGTCAAGTACGATCTGCCGGACGTCCTGCCGCTCGTCACCATCATCATACCCACCCGCAACGGACTTTCGCTACTACGGCAATGCATACAGTCCGTTCTGGCAAAAACGACCTACCCAAACTACGAAATCATTATCGTCGATAACAACTCGGATGATCCTGCCACGCTTGCCTACCTCTCCGAGATGGAGCAGCAGGCGAATATCAGGGTGACGCGCGATAGCAGTCCGTTCAACTATTCGAAGCTGAACAATGATGCCGTTGCGATAGCAAATGGCGAATTCGTTCTTCTGATGAACAATGATATCGAGGTCATATCGCCCGAGTGGCTGTCAGAGATGATGGGGCTCGCGATCCAGCCTGATGTGGGCGCCGTGGGCGCACGACTTTGGTATCCCGACGACACGCTGCAACATGGCGGCGTCATCCTGGGGATAGGCGGCGTCGCAGGGCATCCGCACAAGTTCCTTGCCAAAGGCGCGTACGGATATTTCTCTCGCGGCGAATTGACACAGACACTCAGCGTCGTAACTGCGGCTTGCCTTCTGATCCGCAAAAGCGTTTATGAGGCCGTTGGCGGGCTGGATGAGAAAAATCTGAAGGTCGCCTTCAATGACGTGGATTTCTGCATCAGGGTTCGAGACGCCGGTTACCGCAATGTTTGGACCCCCTATGCCGAACTCTATCACCACGAATCTGCCACGCGCGGTGTCGAAGACACCCCGGAAAAGAAGGAACGTTTCCGCTCGGAAGTCCTGTATATGTTGGACAAGTGGAAGGATGCCCTCATTCAAGATCCCGCCTATAATCCCAATCTGACACTGGATCATGAGGACTTTTCGCTGGCGTCACCCCCTCGTAACGACGGCGATCCAACTTTGGCATCGTAACGACGTGACCAGAAAACCGCGCAATCTGAAACTGTGAAGTCCGATCCCGCGCCGAAACATGAAAAAAACCGCCATGTACGATAGAACGAACGTCCAGAAAGCTTTGAAAGACATAAGCGATGGCTACTCCAAGATGGAGCTGTCGGTCTTCCTTGGCTGGAGAGATGTAAAGAAGCATTATACCCGCTCGCTCCTTGGCCCCCTGTGGCTGACCCTGTCCATGGGTTTCATGGTGCTCGGCCTCGGGATCCTGTATTCGGAGATCTTCAAGATCGACGTCGCGGACTACCTGCCCCGGCTGGCAATTGGCCTGATCTTGTGGGGCTTCATCAATGGCCTGGTGACCGGCTCCTGTTCCGTCTTCACCGCAGCCGGCGCATCCATTCGGCAGGTGAAGCTTCCGCTTTCGCTCTATGTCTTTCAGTTTGTTTGGAGCCAGGTTCTGACCCTGGCCCACAACTTCCTGATTTACATCATCGTCGCGATTGTCTTCATGATCAATCCGGGCGTCACTGCGCTGCTGTTCGTGCCGGCCATGGCCATCATCATTCTGAACGGCGTTTTCCTTGCGCTGATCCTTGGCCCCTTGTGCGCGCGTTTTCGTGACGTGCCCATGATCATCGGCAGTGTCATGCAGATCGTATTCTTCATGACGCCGATCATCTGGAGCACGGAAAGCATGCCCGAGCGTGCGTGGTTCCTGCTCGCCAACCCCTTCTATCATTTCATCGAGATCGTGCGCGATCCGCTCATGGGTTCGACCGGCACGGCCTTGAATTGGCTTATCTGCATTGCGATCACAGTGGTCATGGGAATCACTGCCTTGTTGTTCTTCAGCCGCTATCGTGCGCGTGTCGTTTACTGGAGCTGACCATGACCAAAATACAGCTCAAGAATGTGGTGGTGGACATCCCGATCTTCGGTGCGGGACATCGTTCGCTCAAGAATAACCTCCTGGCTGCAGCCACCGGCGGTCAGATCCGCTCGGAGGCAAACGCGAAGCAGGTCGTCATCCGACCGATCGACGATATCTCGCTGACGATAGAGCATGGCGCGCGCCTCGGTCTCCTCGGTCACAACGGCGCCGGCAAATCAACCCTGCTGCGGGTGCTTGCCGGCATCTATGAACCAACGGCCGGTTCCATCGAAGTGCAGGGCGATGTTGCATCCATGTTCGACATCGGCTTCGGCATGGATCCCGATGCAAGCGGCTGGGATAACATCATCCTGCGCGGAATGTTCCTTGGATACAGCAAGGTGGAAATCACAAACCGTTCCGAGGAAATCGCAGCCGTGACGGGGCTGGGCGAGTTTCTCAACATGCCGCTGCGCACCTACAGCGCTGGCATGGCGACACGGCTTGCTTTTGCTGTGTCCACTTCGATACGGCCGGATATCCTGCTGATCGACGAGGGCATCGGAGCGGGGGACGCGGCATTCCTCGTTCAAGCCAATGAGCGCATGAAGACCTTCATCGGTGAAGCGGGCATTATGGTGATGGCTTCGCATTCCAACAACCTCTTGCGTGATTGGTGCGAAGAGGGCCTCTGGATGGAGCATGGGCGCATCAAGATGCAGGGACCGATCGAAGAGGTCCTTTTGGCCTATGAGGCGTCTGTCCATGGGTAGTCGCGCCTGATGTCAGGGCAATATGCCCTCGGCCACGCCTCGCCTTTAAGGCGGGCGTCGCTGTAGACGTCAGAATAACTGTCAGCTCTCCGAAGTTGCCGCCGAGACCGCCACTGGTGGCGGCGGCTTCTCCGCCGACTTGAGCTCCCATCGACGCTCATTCCGTGTTCTCGCCGCTCCCATGGAACAACAGGCCTTTTTGCTTGACTTTCCCGGCCGGGAAACAGAATAGCGAGCCGGGATAAACGGGCATGTAAGTCCTTCCGGACCTCTAGCGACGCGCCAGAACAGGGTACCTCTTATGGACAGTGGATTGGTTTCTGGCATGAGGCCCAAAACCTGCGGCGTCATCGTGACCTATAATCCGCCGCAAGCGGAGTTGCTGAAACTGGTGGACGCCATCAGGCCGCAACTCGATCTGCTCCTTGTCATCGACAATGGCGATGGCGGACAGCTTCCAACCGCATTGCAGGATCGAGACGTCCGCGTCATCTGTCTTGGGGAAAACCTGGGCATCGGACGCGCCCAGAATGTCGGAATCCAGGAGGCGCTCGGCGGCGACTATGGCTTTGTGCTTCTGCTGGACCAGGACAGCCTGCCGGCTCCTGACATGGTGGCGCTTTTGCTGCAGGCCCATGATCAGGCCGTTCGTGAGGGCCATGCTGTCGCCGCAGTCGGTCCCAGCTATCTCGATGACCGTCAGGGTGAGATCGCGCCCTTCGTCTATCGAAAGGGCCTGTCGCTCAGGCGTCGCGTCCGGTCTCAGGACGAGAAATTCACCGAGGCAGACTTCCTGATCGCATCAGGCTGTCTCATACCGCGCGCCGCCCTGGCCAAGGTCGGCTTGATGCGCGAGGACATGTTTATCGACTACGTCGATATCGAATGGGGGCTGCGGGCCCAATCCCTGGGTTTCAAGAGCTTTGGCGTTCACGCGGCGCTGATGTCGCATTCCCTTGGCGACAAATGGGCATCCTGGAAGGGCCGCAAAATTCCTTTGCACAGCGCCCTGCGCCACTACTACCACATCCGCAATGCGATCTGGCTGGCAAGGCAGGGCTGGATCGACCTGCCATGGAAATTGATCCTTCTTCGCCGGGTTGTTTTGCAACTTGCCTTCTTCAGTGTTCGCGGTGATCACAGGCTGGATCAGGTCAGGATGATGCTCCTGGGAGTATGGCATGGCATGCTCGGCAGGACGGGGCGCCTTTAGGGTTCAAGCCAATCCTTTTGCCTTTATTTTCGTCAAAAGAGCGTGGCGTTTGCCATAAAACTCGCTTAATAGAAGACACGCAGCCGCTCCGATGGGCGCTCAATTTTGTACCGTGATTACTTATACCGCGATTAGAGAGACAAGATGACCATTTTGGTGACTGGCGGCGCTGGCTTTATCGGAAGTAACTTCGTTTTGGACTGGCTGGCAGAGAACAACGAAGCGGTCATCAATGTCGATAAGCTGACTTACGCTGGAAATCTTCAAAATCTCGAAGGCGTGATGGCTAGCAACCGGCATGTTTTCGCGCGCGTCGATATCGGTGACGGTGCCGCCATCGCGGATCTGCTGACGACGCACAGACCCCGCGCAATTTTGAACTTTGCCGCGGAATCCCACGTCGATCGCTCCATTCACGGCCCCGCGGCTTTCATTGAGACCAATGTTGTCGGCACCTTCCGGCTGCTGGAAGCGGCGCGCAAATATTGGAGCGAATTGGAAGAGACCGAGCGGCAGCAGTTTCGCTTCCTGCACGTCTCCACCGACGAGGTTTACGGCAGCCTGTCGGCCACAGACGAGCCATTCCGGGAAACCAACCGCTACGAGCCGAACAGCCCCTATTCAGCAAGCAAGGCATCGTCGGACCATCTGGTCCGCGCCTACCATCACACCTACGGCCTTCCCGTGTTGACGACCAACTGTTCGAACAATTACGGGCCCTATCATTTCCCGGAAAAGCTCATACCGCTTTGCATTCATAACGCGCTCGCCGGCAAACCCTTGCCGATTTATGGCGATGGGCAGCAAATCCGCGACTGGCTCTATGTGAAGGATCATTGCTCGGCGATCCGTCGCGTTCTGGAACAGGGCCGCCTCGGCGAGACCTATAATGTCGGCGGTTGGAATGAGAAGGCCAACCTGGATGTGGTGAAGACCTTGTGCGCCATCCTGGACGAATTGTCTCCGCGTAAGGACGGCGCGAGCTATTCGAGCCAGATCACGTTCGTGAAGGACCGTCCGGGCCACGATCGTCGCTACGCCATCGATGCCCGCAAGATCGAGCAGGAACTGGGCTGGAAGCCGGCGGAAACCTTCGAATCCGGCATCCGCAAGACCGTTGAATGGTATCTGTCGCATCAGGAGTGGGTTTCGAACGTTACGAGCGGCGCATATCAGAGCTGGGTCGGCCAGCAATACGGAGCCTGATGGCATGCGCCTGCTTCTCACGGGAAAGAACGGGCAGGTAGGCTTTGAACTGCAACGTTCCCTGGCTCCGCTGGGTGCAGTCTCTGCGTTCGATCGGTCCGGCTGTGACCTCTCCAGCGAAACATCCATCCGTGAACTCGTTCGCGACCTGAAGCCGGATGTCATCGTCAATCCCGCTGCCTATACGGCCGTGGACAAGGCGGAGACGGAACGGGAGCAGGCGGCCCTGATCAATGCCAGGGCGCCCGCCATATTCGGCGAAGAGGCTGCCAAGCTTGGCGCCCTCGTCGTGCACTATTCGACCGACTATGTCTTCGATGGACAGGCGCAAGGTCTTTATGCTGAAACGGATCCGACCGGTCCGCAGGGCGTTTATGGTCAAACAAAGCTGGACGGCGAACAGGCGCTTGCCGCAAGCGGCGCCCGCCATGTGATCTTCCGCACCAGTTGGGTTTACGGCGCCCATGGCGCCAACTTCGCCAAGACCATGCTGCGGCTGGCCGCCGAACGAGAGACACTCGGCGTCGTGGCCGATCAGGTGGGGGCGCCGACGTCAGCCGCATTGATCGCCGACGTGACCGCGCATGTCATCCGGACACTCCAGCAGGACACCAGCAAGGACCTGGGCGGGCTTTACCACCTCGTGGCCGGTGGCGAGACCAACTGGCATGACTATGCGCGCTATGTGATCGAGGCGGCGAGGGCGCGCGGCAAGGCGATAAAGGTGGCCCCGGAGGCCATCAAGCCGATCGCCACCAGCGACTATCCGACGCCCGCCAAGCGTCCGGCCAATTCCAGACTGGATACGAGCAAGCTGCGCAACACATTTGACCTTACCCTTCCCGACTGGAAGTCCGGGGTCGATTTCTTTCTTCAACAGATCCTCTAGGGCTCATCATGACACAACGTAAGGGCATCATTCTTGCCGGGGGTTCCGGTACGCGGCTTCATCCGGCAACCCTGGCTGTCTCCAAGCAGTTGCTGCCGATCTATGACAAGCCGATGATCTATTATCCCCTGACGACCCTGATGCTGTCAGGCATCCGGGAAATTCTGGTGATTTCCACGCCGCAGGATACACCGCGCTTCCAGGCGCTGCTGGGCGATGGCTCGCAATGGGGCATCCAGCTTGAATACTGCGTGCAGCCAAGCCCCGACGGACTGGCGCAGGCCTTTATCCTGGGCCGCGACTTCATTGGCGACAAGCCAAGCGCCCTGGTTCTCGGAGACAACATCTATTACGGCCACGATTTCCAGAAACTGCTGCGCAGCGCGGCGGCCCAGACCAGCGGCGCCACGGTCTTCGCCTACCATGTCCATGATCCCGAGCGCTACGGCGTCGTCGAGTTCGACAAGGAGCAGCGGGCTCTTTCGATTGAAGAGAAGCCGAAGCAGCCCAAGTCGAACTATGCGGTGACGGGCCTTTACTTCTACGACACCCAGGTCTGCGATATCGCGGCCGACATCAAGCCCTCGGCTCGCGGCGAGCTTGAGATTACCGATGTCAACAGGCGCTATCTTGAGCGGGGCGAGTTGAACGTCGAGATCATGGGCCGCGGCTATGCATGGCTGGACACCGGCACGCATGACTCATTGCTCGAGGCCGGGCATTTCATCGCCACCATCGAAAAGCGCCAGGGTCTGCGCGTGGCCTGTCCGGAAGAGGTCGCCTATCGCGCCGGCTGGATCGATGCCGCGCAACTCCAGGCTCTCGCCCAGCCGCTGTTGAAAAGCGGCTATGGCGCCTATCTGCAGAATATTTTGAAGGAAGACGTTTTCTGATGCAGGCAACGCAAACGAGCATCCCCGATGTGATCATCCTCGAGCCGAAAGTTTTCGGGGATGACCGCGGCTTCTTTCTCGAAAGCTTTAATGCGCGCACCTTTGAACGCTTGACGGGTGTTGACCGGAACTTTGTCCAGGATAACCATTCCAAGTCCAGCCGTCACGTGTTGAGAGGCCTGCATTACCAGATCCAGCAGCCGCAGGGTAAGCTTGTCCGGGTCGTGGCAGGCGAGGTCTTCGATGTCGCTGTCGACCTGCGCCGCTCCTCGCCGACGTTCGGCAAATGGGTGGGAGTGGCCCTATCGGCCGAGAACAAGAAGCAGCTCTGGGTGCCGGAAGGTTTCGCGCACGGCTTCGTGGTGCTCAGCGAAAATGCCGAGTTTGTCTACAAGACAACGGATTTCTACGCGCCTGAGCATGAGCGAAGCCTTTTGTGGAACGATCCCGCTGTCGGTATCGACTGGCCGTTTGAAGGCGAGCCCAAGCTTGCCGCCAAGGATGCGGCGGCCGTCACCCTGGACAAGGCCGAAACCTTCGACTGAATTTACACGAGCTTAAAGCCGAACTTTCGATAGAAAGTCACGGCCGAGAGCAGGAACTGCCAGACATGCCAGGCGCCCTTGCGGCTGGCATAGCCTCCGCCATGGATGATCCGAACCTCCGGCACGAAGGCGATGCGGCTGATCTGCGCCGTGCGAAGCGACAGGTCGAAATCCTCGAAGTAGAGGAAATAGTCCGGGTCGAAACCATTTAGCGCCTTGAAGACCTCCCCGCGAAACAACATGAAGCAGCCGCTGACAATGGGTGGATCCCAAAACACCTGGTCTTCGGGCATCTCCGCCATCTGGTAGCGGTCAAGACGCTTCCTGAAAAGCTGCTGGATCCGCCGCGGCGCAAATCCCCTGAGCGCCAGATCGAGTGCCGCCGGAAATCGCTTGCACAAAAACTGCCGTTTGCCGTCCCTGCCATGCACCAGAGGCGTCAGCAGGCCGCAGTCCGGATGAGCCTCCATGAAGCCCAGCGCCTTCGCGAGCGCGTCCGGAGCCATCTCCACATCGGGATTGAGGACCAGATGGTAACTGCCAACCTCCGGAAGGGCCAGATTGTTGGCGCGACCAAAGCCGATATTGCCCTGACCGGATCGTACAGCAACGGCAAGATCGGGAACCGTTTGGCATAGCCACGTGGCCAGATCACCCGGCTCCGGTGAATTGTCCACCAGAGACACGGCAAAAGGCGCCGAACTCTGCCGGAGCGCGACAGCCAAACTTTTCAGCGTCGACGACAGTTCATCGAGATTGGGGCGGTAGACAACAATGGTGACACTTATCATGCCGTATGATGTATCAGCTTTGTCGTCGTGGGGCAGAGTTTTCATCTGGCAGAAACGCACCTAAAATATGGACAGTCCGCGTTCTCGGAACAGCTGGATTTTTTCCGCAATGCCTTCCGGCGAAGGATACAATAAGCGATAGGGTTCGAGGCTGTTCGGATCGGCCTGTATTCCTGCGATCGCGTTTCGCTGAATATCACCTCTCTGAATGGCGAATGGCTTCCAATCAAAATTGTTTATTGCAAACAGAAGGGACACAACCACGGCGTATCGCGGCAGTCCCCCCCGGGCTTTTAGCTTCTCGGCCGCGATTAGAAGCAGCGGTAGCAAGGCCAGAGCCGAGAAGACCGCATAGCGAAACGCAGGCCCAGTGTAGTTCTCACTTCTCGCCAGGGCTGCCATCAGGCAGCTTCCAAAGCCGAATGCTGAAACTCCAAGGAGCGACAGATGCCTGGCGTCGCCCTTGCTCTTGATTGCAGCCAAGACCGCGAGGCCATGGAGAATCAAGGCGACGACAGTGGAAACAGCCATGTTGAGTGATGGCGTGCTCATCTTCACGCCCAGAAGGTCCAGGAAGGGACGTACGATGATATCGAAATAGATGACCAGGGAACCTAGAAGGTCTTTGCTGCGATCTTGTTCAGCAAATTCGAAACCCAGGTACAAATACAAGCCGACAGATGCGAGGAAGAACAGCAGGTAAGAAGCTGCTGAAATGTACTTCTTCTTCAATGCGGAGATGAATGCGCAAATGAGAGGCACCAACAGGCCATTTATGGACCACATCGGCGCAATCGACGCGGTAACAAATGCCGCAGTTTGGAACAGCCAGCCACTCCTCGACAAGAGCCACATGGTCAGCACGACCATAAAGCAAAGACCGATAAAGCCGACCTGGAATGGCCAGCTCAGGTTTTCCAGGTGCCTTGCCCAGAACAGGAAGCATATCGCCAGAGCCGCTGACGTTACCTTCGGTGCCTTCGATAAAGACACCAGCAACAGGCAGCTAAGCGACTGGAACACAAAGATCAGCGTCAAGCTCAGGAACCCGTTCCCATCAGACAACACCGTGTCCAGGCCGTAGATAAGCCGCGGCATCATGATGAGGTGACCGTTATGCAGGGTCCACAACTTGCCCCAGGAATCTTCAAGAAGCGCCGTCGCCCAGGCATCCCAGAAAGGCATTGGTCCATAAGCTATCGACGTCAGCCATAACGTGGATATCAGCACCACCGATGCGACGATGAGGTTTATCCAATTCAGGTATCTATCAATCACCTCAAAAGCCTTTCCGGGCATAACACGCCAAACTTTTATCTATCGGAATTCCACACCTCCCCAGTAACTCCAGTCTGAGGCGCAAGAGCCGCGACACGAGGTTTCCAGTTGGATTTCCGATACCCCTGATGGGATGACCACACGCATGGTTTGCTCGCCGCGATCAGCAGACACGTTTGCGGGATCGAGACACCGCTCGGCAATACCTCTCGATGCAGAACCTATTGCGAAACAGACGCCATCGGTTCCAGCTTCGCCGCTCCATGATCCGTCTCGCATGCCGAAGAAGAATGTTGCCTCGGAGCCAGAGGTGACAGGCATCCGCAAGACAGCTGGCGCGTGGGCAAACACACCCTCTGAAGAAACATCTATCATTGGCGGCTGCATGCGGTTGTTCGCGACAATGCCGATGGTGCGCTCGGCCCGCGCCAGCATGCTTCTGGTGAAGTCATTGATCTGGCGGGCGGCCAGGGCGGTCGTGTCAATCGCGGAGAACTTTACACGGACGGCGCTCTGATAAAAGACGCCTGGCCTTGTACCCGTTTCAACCACGAAGGATTTCGCAAACTTCAATCCGGGATACCCGACATGTCCTGTCGAGACCATGAGATACTCGGTCGTGTTGCCGACATGTGGTGACAACAACAAGCCGTCGCCCATCATGTTGGGAATCATTCTGTAGGTGCGCGAGGTCCCATCGGTATAGTTGATCGTCATCTGGCTCATCGGCGGGCGATAGAAGAGATCAATCAAACGGCCCAGCAATGTTGGCTTGATATCTATGGACACCATCCACGCTCTGTCCGGACGCGGAAAAGCAACTTCCTGATCAAAAGCCGTTTCAACCTCGATTGGTGCTTCCAGGACATTCTGGAGCGGCGCTTCTCTTTTCTTCAGCACCAAACCCAAAACCGAGGATTGGTCCGGTTCATAACGCGAGAAAAACAACGGCCAAAGTGCGCCCTCGGCGGATGCCGGATGTCGTGCGTCAATCGATCCGGGTTCCATGATCAGATAGTCGGGAGCCTCGGTGCCTGAAAAATTTGCCCGATTGCGTGCGATCAGTTTGGGCGAATAGGTCGTATATTCCTGCACCGTGGGTCGTGGCGAATAGCGCAGGTTGTGAGCAATAACCGTGGATTGTGCAGAGGGAATTATATCGACGCTACCATCAAGACGTGGCAGCGGTGTCGCCTGTTGTATTGCTGCCGCCGAGGCGTCATTGCGCGCCTGGAGATCATCGAGCCATGCCTCTGGATGCACAATGAAGGAAGCCAAACCAGTCGCATCGGCCTGGATGGACGTTGCAAGGCCGGATAAGTCCACTGACGGTACTATCGGGTTTTCCCTGTAAAGAAGCCAGTGTCCCGGAAGCACCAGCAGAATTGCAAGAAGGTTCAGGACTATGGACGCCGCTGTTATGTTGCGCACAATCTGCGCTGTCGACACGACAACCGCGGTCAGCGAACCCCAGGCGATCAGCGAATGCAGGTCATGGCGCACCATTCCCGCCTTGAATGAGACGAACAGGTAGCCGCTTATGACAACAATGCGGGCAATCGTACGGACGCGTCCGTCTTTCTCGCGATTTAGGAAACCAATGGCAACGAGTGTCATCACGAACAAGAACGTGATGGCCAACCAGGCAACGAGTTCGGACGGCCCGTGGCTTGCCGTCAGGCTCATGGCACTTGAATAGCCGCTGGATGTTTCCAATCCGGCGAGAATGAAATTCGGAAGTTGATCAATCGGTTGCCCGCACAAGGCCCATCCGAAACATACGCCGGCAACGAGAAATAGCGTATGAATTGGCGGCCGCTTCTCGATCGCTGCCGTTCCATCTAGCGCCAATACAGCGAGCGTAGCGATCGGAAAGACGGAGAATTTGGCCAGGATGATGATGCCGCACAAGAATGCGCCCGCCAGAGACACGATCGTCTGACGGCCGCGCTCAGTCGCTAGTCCGTTTAGACCTGTCAGCAAAGGCACCAACAGATAGATACTATCTATGGTTAGGATCGTTAGCGAAAGCGTCACGCCGACGATGATGACCTTACCAAACATTGCCATAGTCCGACCGTTGAGCAACGCCGTCAGCGATATGGCCAGAAATAGCACGGTAGAGAGTGAGATGATCGCACCCGTATAGGCGAATTGCTCGCTGAACTGGCGCGTATAGAGGAAAGACAGGGGGCCACCTGTAAACACCAAGTCCTTGCCAAATATCAGGCCGCGCTCCAGACCGTAGACAAGTGCTGCTTCCCAGGAAGGGTCAACGCCCGGCCGAATGAAATCAAAATCCAGCGGTTGAATCTTATGATAAAAAACCAAAAAAAAGATAACAAAAACAAGCAGTCTGGGGATGACTGGTGTTGTCGTCATCTTTAAAGCCGACATCATCTCGCTCCGGCGAAGGTGAAGTATTTGTGCATGAAATAGCTTGTGGCGATGGGGCTCAAAACCCCGATGATGTGGGCGACGGTTTCGGCATGAAAGTCAAAGCCGATCCAGGGGAAAATGAAGCGGGCGAGCGCCATGCTGACCGCCCAGACCTGGACGAGGGCGACGAGGTTGACGAGGCCGAAGCGGATATATTCATTCTGGACGCTGCGGCCGGATTTTTCGAAGACGAAGAGCTTCATCAGCACATAAGCGGTTGTCATGCCCAGCAGGTAGGCGATGACGATGGCCACGGAATAGGTGGTGACCTGCGACAGCGCCAGACGCGAGAGAATGTTGACGGCCGCCGCGAACCCGCCCGACAGGGCGAAGCGGATGAAGGGCCTGTTCATCATGGCGGTGAGATTATCCATCATCGCAGCACGGCTTCGGCCATGCGGCGACCGTAGCGAATGCTCTCCGCAATTCCGCGGTCCTCGGGATAGTAGTAGCAGGTATCGGCGACCTGGAGCCCGGCGATCGGGGTCTCGATCGGCGGCAGTTTGTCGTAGAAATTCGGCTCGCAGACCGGCTGCGCATATTTGAGCCGCCCGACTTTGGCCTCCACCAGGTCGGCCTGGGTGATGGCGGGGTTCACCTTGCGGATATAGCCGAAGGCTTCGTCGATGAACTGTTGGTCGCTCCACTGCCATTTTGGCTGCGTGGTCGGCATGTAGTAGGGCACGTAGACGATGGTCTCGTCAACGGGACGCAGGTTGGAAAACTCGATCAGGCCGGGGATGTCGATGGTGTCGTCGACGATGTTGACCCAGAAATTGCGGCTGATCGACTTCTTCAGCTTGAACAGCAGGCAGACAACGCCGATATTGCGGATCGCGTCATACTTGGCCTTGGAGTCTGCCGGAAGATCCGGAACCAGGGTCGATATGAAGGGCGTGGGAACGGTGGATATCACGGCGTCGGCGGGGAAGAACCGGCCATTGGCCTGAACGCCGGTGACGCGCCCGTTCTCGGTGACGACCTGCTCGGCCGGCGTGGCGAGGTGCAACCTGCCGCCGTTGTCGGTGAAGGCCTTGACGAGGGCATCGACCAGCGTCTGCGAGCCGCCCTCGATATAGCCAAGCTGCTCCTGGAAGATCGACTTGCGGGAATTGCCGATCCGGCGCACGCGAGTCGCGATCCAGGAGGCGGAGATGTCGTCGGCCAGTTCGTAGAATTTCAGCTCCATCAGCCGCTTCCACAAGGTCTGGTAGACCTCCCTGCCGGAGCCGCCCTCAAGCCATTGCCGCGCTGTCTTGTGCTCGATCGAGGCGAAGGATCGCGCCTTGGTGGTGAGGAACATCTGGATGCCGGTTCGCAGCTTCGCAACGAAGCTTAAGTGCGGGAAGCGCAGCAGCGAGATGGGATCACCCCAGGGATGGATGCGGCCCTTCATGAAATAGCCCATCGAGGTCGGCCGCCAGCGCATCTTGTCGCCGAGGCCCAGTTCGCGCATCAGGGCGAAGGTCGGTTCGTCGGACTTGCAGACGAAATGGTAGAAGCGTTCGATCGACAGCCCGCCGAAATCGAAATGCGCGGCCATGCCGCCGGCAACCGCGTCCGCTTCGATCAGATCCACCTCGTGACCCAGGTTAACCGCCCGATGTGCAGCGGCCAGGCCCATGGCGCCCGCGCCGATGATGACGATACGGCTCATCTCTTCTCTCCTAAAAGTCGAGCACGATGCTGCTGTAATGCGCATCGAGATAGGTTTCGCGGATCGCCGAGCTCAGCGGCGTGGCGGTGACGCCGAAGATCCCGGGCCAATCGATCACCGGGAAGGTTTCCGGGATGACTAGCGCCTCCAACTGGCTGGTCGTGAACGGAGGATTGGCGCTGAACTTGCCGTAGACGAACAACAGCGCCCAGAACAGGTGATAGGGGATATGCACGATCCGCGCCCGCGGCTTGACCGTGTCGTGGATCAGGCGAATGAGGGCGCCGTAATGGATCTGCTCGAGGCCGGAGATATCGTAGGTTCCGGTCTTTTGGCTGCGCAGCGAGGAGATGATCATGGCCGCGAAGTCGCCGACATAAAGGGGCTGGCGAATGAACTTGCCATCGCCGGGGATCGGAAACACCGGTGTGCGTTCCATGAAGCGGCGCAACCAGCCCAGGTGCTTGCGGTCGAACCAGCCGAACATCAGCGTGGGACGCAGGATGACATGGGGAATGTCCGTCACCGTGTCGATATACTTCTCCTGCGTCGTCTTGGTGCGCGTGTAGAAGTCGTCGGCCTTCGAATTGACCACGGAGGACGAGATATGCACGAAATAAGAGACGGCGTGCCGGCGCATGGCGGTGACGATATGCTGCGTCGCCGTCACGTTGTTGGCGATGAATTCCCGTTCGTCCAGGCCACCGATCTGCGCCTGGTTCAAGAGAACGGCATCGGCGCCGGCGAAGACATCCATCCACGTCCCTTCGACGGCGAGATCGGCTTCGATGACCTCGATCTCGGGATGCAGTCGGCGCAGTAGCGCCGTGTTGGTCGGATGTTTGTCGATGCCGACGATCGACAGGCTGGGGTCGGACTTCAGGCGGGCAATGACGTTCTGGCCCACCAGGCCGGCAGCACCCGTGACAATGATCTTCGTCATCAGATTTCCATTCTATTGAATATCACGCTCGGCAGGTTGCGGATCACAAGCATGATGTAGCGCCAGAAGCCGGGGGCGTAGGCGACCGGCCCGCCGCGGGTGCCCCGCTTGTAAATGATGCTGGCCACCTGCTCGGGCTTGGCCCAGAGCGCGCCGGTGCGCGTCATGCCCTCCGTCATAGGGGTGACCGTCGGGCCGGGCTTGATGAGAACCGCACGCGGTCCCTTGTCGGCGAAACGGTGCGCAATGCCTTCCACGAGGGCGGCAAGGCCGGCTTTGGCGGCGCCATAGATGAAATTGGCACGCCGCCCGCGATCGCCGGCAACCGATCCGATGACGATCAGGCTGCCACGGCCCTGTCTTTCGAGAAAGTTGGCCGTCGCCAGGCTCCAGGCGGCGGCGGAATTGAAGTTGACCCGCAGGATCTCTTCCGCCGCGACAAGATTGCGCTCGGCCTGGCCCTGGTCTCCCAGGATGCCATAGGCCAGCAGCAGATGGTCCATGCCACCGATCTGGTCCGCAAAGCCCTGCAACTGGCGCTCGGCATCCTCGGATGCCGCCAGGTCGCAGACGGCGATCTCCACGCGTTCAGCGCCACGGATCCTCAGATCGGCGGCGCTCTGTTCCAGTCGGCTGCCGTCGCGTCCAACAAGCAGGATGGTGGCGCCATCAGCGGCATAGAGCCTGGCGGTTGCTGCGGCGATGGAAGACGTGGCTCCCAAGACGATGAGTCGCAATTGTTTCCCCTTAATCCCGGACCACTCTGTCCCAGAAGTGTGAGTTGAAGCCTGCATCGACGTATTTGGCGAATTCCTGCCAGGCGGGATAGCCATCCTGGAACATTCTCGCCGACATTCGACCGTCCTTGGCCGGGTAAAGTCGGCCGCCTGCTTCCTTGACGATAGAGTCCAACCGCGCCATCAGCTCCAATGTTGTGTCGCCGTGATTTGGAAAGTCCAGCGCCAAGGTAGTGCCGGCGGTCGGGAATGACAGAAGCCCCGGTGACGGAACGGTGCCGAACGTCTTCAGGACGGCGAGAAACGACCCTTGGCCGCTGGCCGAGATGGCCTTGAGCATGTCCCGTGTCGCGTCCTTCTGCGCCCCTGGCGGAATAACGGACTGATACTGATACATGCCCTTTCGGCCATACATGCGGTTCCAGCGACCTATCGCGTCGAGCGGGTAGAAAAACGGATACAGCCCCATCCGTGCCGGTCCGCTTTTCCGCTTGCCATTCCAGAAGTACAGCGCGTTGAAGGCGCTGATCGAGTACCGGTTCATGGCAAAGCCGGGCAGGCTCACCGGCATGGTCAGCCGCGTGTTGCCCCGATCCGGCAAGATCGATCCCGAAGGAGCGTGATTGCCTCGCGTAAAAATGCCGCGACCGAGACGATCACGGTCAGAAAGGCAATCGATCCAGGAGACCGTGTATTCGAAATCTCGCTCGCTCTCTTCGGCCAGCGTGAAGAACTCATCGAGATCGCCGAAGGGAATGTTTTCCGCCGCGATGATCGCGCTGCTGATGGGGATAAGCTCGATTTCCGCCCAGGTGATGACGCCGGTCAGGCCAAGCCCGCCGATCGTGGCCTGAAACAGGCCGGACGGATCATCCGGGGTTAGTTCCAGTTCGGTCCCGTCAGATCTCAGAAGACCGATGCGGCGCACCCAATTTCCAAGCGTCCCGCGCACATGATGGTTCTTGCCGTGCACGTCATTGGCAATTGCCCCACCGAGGGTCACAAAACGCGTCCCCGGCGTCACCGGCAGAAAGAAGCCCCGACGGACGATGGTCCTGAGAATGGCGTCAAAGGACACGCCTGCTTCGGCCCGCAACAGACGGCTGTCCGTATCGAGTTGGATCAGGCGGTCCAGCCCGGTCATGTCGATCAGGCCGCCCGCCGGATTGAGCCCGCTATCGCCATAGGACCGCCGCAGGCCGGCCGCAAGAAGGCTGTGTCCCTCGGAACGTCCGGACACCACAAGCGCCGGCAAGGCATCGCGCCATGCTGGGGACGCGACATGGTGGGTGGCTTTTATCACCCCGCCCCAGGAACGGATCCCGTCCGATTGCGAAAAGCCTGTCATAGGGCCGCCACGAAAAGAAGCGCAACGACCACGCCGAGGAAGAGGCTGATCCGATCCCGGATGGCGAAACTGACCGGATCATCGTTCATGCGGCCACGATGGGCCAGAAGCCATATGCGGCCGAGCCATATCGACAGCACGACGGGGATCGCCGACAGGAATTGCGGTTGCCCATAGTGGTTGCCGATCCGCAGTTCCATGAGGATGAAGATCATCAGCACAACGAGCGATGCAATCGCCGCGGCAATGCCGAAGGCCAGCGTCAAGGCCGCGTCCTCGACCTCGTATCCGCGACTTTTCAGGCTCGACGTGCCGCTGGATGCGGCACGCACGATCTCGGTATGCCGCTTGGCGACGGCGAGCGAGAAGAAGAAGAAGACCGCGAAGGTCAGCAGCCAAGCCGGGCGTGAATCGCCGAGAAGCAGTGTCCCCATGACCAGGCGCGTCGTAAAGAGTACGCCAATGATAAGGGTGTCCAGCAGGGGCACCCGCTTCAGCCCCAGCGAATAGGAGCCGGTGATCACCAGATAGGCGAGGAGGGCGGCGGCAAAATCCAGGGACAGCAAAGTGCCGCAGACGAAGCCGGCCACGAGCAGCGATCCCGCCAACGTAAAGCCGGACTGGATCGAAAGCCTACCGCTGGCAAGTGCCCGGTTGCGCTTCGACCAATGCTGCCGGTCGGCGTTCAGATCGGCGATATCGTTCAGCAGGTAAGTCGCCGATGTCACCGCCAGAAGGCAGGCGAAGCCAAGAAGCGTCTGCAGAATGACATATATATCCGTCCATGCATGGGCGAGGATCAGCGGCACGAACATCAGGACGTTCTTGGTCCAGTGATGGACGCGGATCGCCTTCATGAATTCCTTGGGCGTCAGCGACGGCGTGTGGAACTCGGCCAGAACAGGCTTGCCCAGCTGGCGCGCCCGGCTGGCGATGTCAGGCTTGACGCCGGCCAGAACCACGCCGCTCGACGCTTCCCAAACGGGCAGGTCGACCGCATGATCGCCCGCGTATATGAAGCCCTTCGGAAAGCGTTCGGCCAGATACTGTGCCTTCGCCTTGCCCTTCAGATTGGCTGTTCCCGAGCCGGTCGCCGAGGAGAAAATCCCGATCCGGCGCGCAATCTTGTCCACAACGCTTTGATCGGCCGCCGAGCAGATATGCAGCTCATGCCCTTCCTCGGCCTTCTCGCGCAGCCACTCGACCAGATCCTCCCGCAATGGCAGGACCTCGTCCGTCAGGTCAACTTCCCGCCCAAGAGCCGCCTTCAGCACATGGCGGCCCTTTCTCAACTCCGGCAAAACCCGCACCAGACAAGCCGGCTTGCGAAACAGCGCGATCGCCGCCGATTCATGCAAAGTATCCGACAGAATAAGCGTACCGTCCAGATCAACAACAATCGGCAAGGCAGCGGGCACGTTGCTCGCAGCCTGCGCAATGCCGTCAATGCCTGAACTGAGAGACGTCATCCAGAATTCGTCCTTTCGCACGGATTGCAGGTCGAGCTTAAGGTCGCCCTGCGAGTTGCTATGCTCAAAACACAAATATCGGCTTTTCTCAACCGCGAAATGAGCTTGTCTGTGATCGCGTTTCGGCCGGGGAATGTGGCGCGGGACAAGTTGTTGCACGCCTTGAGGCTGGCAAATCCGTCATGCTGGCTCGATCGGGTCTCTCCCTATGACCTTCAGCTTATCCAAAGGATGCCGTCGATAGTGCAACTGTCGTCAAACCGGGTTTGAAAAATAAACCCGATCTCTCTATGGATAACGGCAAGGCATTTTATTGCGCGGCGGATGGGGTATTTCATTGACAAACAAAAATGTTCTTGTCGTGGGTGGTGCGGGATACATTGGGTCCCATACATGCATGGAACTGGCGGCAAGAGGATATACGCCTGTCGTCTTCGACAACCTCTCCAACGGCCATCGCGAATTCGTGCGCTGGGGCGCGCTTGAAGAGGGCGATATTCGCGACCGCGCGCGCCTCAACGAAGTCTTTGAAAAATACGCACCGGTTGCTGTCGTGCATTTTGCCGGTTCCATCGAGGTCGGCCAGTCCACACGGGATCCGGTCTCCTTCTACGACAACAACGTCATCGGGTCGCTGTCGCTGCTGGAGGCAACCATCGCTGCCGGCGTCAAGGCCTTCGTCTTTTCCTCGACCTGCGCAACCTATGGCCTGCCGGAGAGTGCCGCGATCGACGAAACCCATCGGCAGTCACCCATCAATCCCTATGGCCGGACAAAGCTCATCGTCGAACAGGCCCTCCTGGATTACAGCCAGTATTGCGGACTGAACTCGGTGATCCTGCGCTATTTCAACGCCGCCGGTGCGGATCCCCAGGGCCAGATCGGCGAATGGCACGAGCCTGAAACCCACGTCATTCCGCTCGCCATTGATGCGGCCCTTGGGCGGCGTCCATCTTTCAGCGTCTTCGGCACCGATTACGACACGCGCGACGGCACCTGCGTGCGCGACTATGTCCACGTTCTTGACCTGGCCGATGCCCATGTGCGGGCACTGGATTATCTCTTGGAGGGCGGCGACACCGTCGCCTTGAATCTCGGCACGGGCAGCGGCACCACCGTGAAGGAAGTCCTGGATACGGTCATGACCGTATCAGGCCGCCCGATCACGGTGAACTATGCCGATCGTCGCGACGGCGATTCCACGGTTCTGGTGGCCGACAGCGCGAGGGCGCGCTCGGTCCTCGGCTGGCAGCCGCGATACAGCATCGAGGAAATCGTTCAGACGGCATGGAAGTGGCATTCCAGCCGCAATTCCTGAAGACGCCCGTCAAGTGTCGTGGGAGGTCGATAGGTCCGTTCGGCCATCGTCGCCCCTGTAGGGACAATAGACTCCAGGCTCCTCCGAGTTCTGTCCCTTGAAGGAAAGCCCGGCCTTTTCGAAGGCCAGGCGCAACTGCGCTTCTGTCGCACGATGCACCCCATGTCGTTCCCCCTCGAAGTCCCGGATGGTGCTTCTGGAGACACCGGAAGCCTCCGCAAGCTCGGCTTGCGTCCAGTCGAGATAGCCGCGCGCGGCTCGGCACAGGGCGGGCGACAAAATCGCGTCGTTTTCGGGTTGACCCATCGTTATGAACTGCCCATATAAGCGATAGTTGGCCATTTAGGGCATATTTCAATGTTTTTCTAGTCCGCATTTTCCGCGGACCACTATTGATCAAGGGGGAACTGGGCTTGGGATAACGACGGACGGCTGGGTGCTTCTGCTGCTTCTGGTCATCCCCTTCGTGGGGAGCCTCGCATGCGCGTTCATTTTGAATACGACCTCGCGAGATCTGCCGGTTTTTGTCGCCGGCGCCACCGCTGTCCTGACGATCCTTCTCACCGCGCTCGCCTATACCTCCGTCACCGATGGCGGTGTAATCCGCTTCAGGGCTGAGTGGCTCCCGCAGTTCGGGCTGGATTTCGCGCTCCGCATGGATGGCTTCGCCTGGATCTTCTCCATGCTGGTGACGCTGATCGGCTTTCTCGTCATCCTCTATGCCCGCTACTACATGGGTGAGGCCGACCCGATCCCGCGCTTCTTTTCCTTCCTGCTTGCTTTCATGGGAGCCATGCTCGGCATCATCGTCTCGGGCAATGTGATCCTGCTGTCGATCTTCTGGGAGCTGACGAGCATCTTCTCGTTCCTGCTGATCAGCTACTGGCATTCCAGCGCTGCCGCGCGCGATGGCGCGCGCATGGCGCTGACAATCACCGGCATCGGCGGCTTCTGCCTGCTGATCGGCATGCTGCTGCTGGGCCAGATCGTCGGCAGCTATGATGTGGATACCATTCTCGATTCCGGGGATATGATCCGGAGCCACCAGCTCTATCTGCCGACCCTGGTCTTCATCCTCCTGGGCGCCTTGACCAAGAGCGCGCAGTTTCCCTTCCACTTCTGGCTGCCCAATGCCATGGCCGCGCCAACGCCGGTCTCGGCCTTCCTGCATTCTGCCACCATGGTGAAGGCTGGCGTCTTCCTGCTGGTGCGGTTCTGGCCGGTGCTGGCGGGCACCTTCGAATGGTTCTTCCTGGTGGGGCTTGCCGGCATGCTGACCATGCTGCTCGGCGCCTTTTTTGCCGTGTTCCAGCGCGATCTCAAGGGCTTGCTTGCCTATTCGACCATCAGCCATCTCGGCCTTATAGTCACGTTGCTCAGCCTCGGCAGCCCGCTGTCGACAGTCGCAGCCATCTTCCACATGCTCAATCACGCGACCTTCAAGGCGTCGCTGTTCATGGCGGCGGGCATCATCGACCACGAGACCGGCACGCGCGACATGCAGAGACTGAGCGGGCTGTTCCGATTCCTGCCGGCCACTGCGACGCTCGCCATGGTCGCGAGCGCGGCGATGGCCGGCGTGCCGCTGCTCAACGGCTTCCTGTCGAAGGAGATGTTCTTTGCCGAGGCGGTGGAAACCCATGCGGATTCCATCCTCGACACCATCCTTCCCTATGTCGCGACACTGGCCAGCGCCTTCAGCGTGGCCTATTCGTTGCGCTTCGTCCACGCCGTGTTCTTCGGTCCTCCGCCCCAGGGACTGCCAAAGGAAAACCCGCACGAGCCGCCGCGCTGGATGCGCTTTCCGATCGAAATCCTGGTGGGCGTCTGCCTGATCGTCGGCATCTTCCCGGCCATTTCGATCGGCCCGTTCCTGCACACGGCTGTAACAAGTGTTCTCGGCGCGAACACGCCCTATTACAGCCTCAGCATCTGGCACGGCTTCAACATTCCCCTGCTGATGAGCTTCGTGGCGCTGGCCGGTGGTGTTTTGCTTTACGTCCTGCTGCGCGACTATCTCTCCCGCTGCGAGGACGGCCCGCCACTGTTTCGCCGCCTGCGCGGCCAGCGCATCTTCGAACGGGTTTTGGTCACGGTGTCCTGGCGCTGGGCGCGTCTGGCCGAAAGCCGGCTCGGCACGCGCAGCCTGCAGCCGCAATTGCGCTGGATCGTCGCCGTCGGCTTCGCCGCGGGCCTGCTCCCGCTCTATCTCGCCGGGTTCGAGCGTCGGCCCCTGGTCTTTTCGTCCATGGACCCGGCCTTCTTGATGATATGGCTTGTCGGTATGGCGCTCGCCATAGGCGCGGCTGTTTCGGCGAAATACCATCGCCTGGCCGCTCTCGTCATGCTCGGCGGCGTTGGCCTGGCGGTGTGCATCACCTTCATCTGGCTCTCGGCGCCAGACCTCGCGATTACCCAGCTGCTGGTCGAGATCGTCACCACGGTTCTCATCCTGCTCGGCCTGCGCTGGCTGCCCAAGCGCAATCCCGACAAGGGTGAGATCATGACGATCCGCGCCCGGTTCCGCCGCTTCCGCGACCTGCTGCTGGCGATCGGCTGCGGCGTCGGCATGTTCGTCGTGTCGCTCTCGGTCATGACCATTCCCGTGCCGGATGCCATCGCCAACTATTTCCTGCAGAATGCCTATTCGGAGGGCGGCGGCCGCAATGTCGTCAACGTCATTCTCGTCGACTTCCGCGGTTTCGATACCCTGGGCGAAATCGCGGTGCTCGGCATCGTCGGCCTCACCGTCTATGCCCTGCTGCGCCGTTTCCGTCCTGCGGCTGACAGCATCGGCCTGCCGGAGCAGCAGCGCATCCAGAACCGGTTCGACGAGGAGCGGCCGGAGCGGTCACCCGGCGATATGGTCCGTGACTATCTGCTCGTTCCCTCGGTACTGATGCAGTGGATGTTCCCGGTCATCCTGACGCTTGCCATCTACCTGTTCATGCGTGGCCATGACATGCCGGGCGGCGGCTTCTCGGCCGGCCTCACCCTGTCCATCGCCTTCCTGCTGCAATATCTGGCGGGTGGCACGCGTTGGGCCGAGGACCGGCTGCGCATCCTGCCGCTGCGCTGGATGGGCGTGGGCATCCTGACCGCTGCGGCCACCGGCATGGGTGCTTGGCTGCTAGGTTATCCCTTCCTCACATCTCATTTCCGCTACCTGGATCTGCCCCTGATCGGAAAAGTGCCGGCCGCCAGCGCCCTGCTGTTCGATCTCGGGGTGTTCTCCCTGGTGGTGGGCTCCACGGTGCTGATCCTCACTGCGCTTGCGCACCAGTCGATCCGCATCAATCGCCTCAGGGCCATCGAAGCTGCCAAGGGGGAGGATCCCTGATGGAAATCGTGCTTTCGATGGCAATCGGCGTTATGACCACCTGCGGCGTGTGGCTGATCCTGAGGCCTCGCACCTACCAGGTCATCGTCGGGCTTTCGCTTCTCTCCTATGCGGTCAACCTGTTCATCTTCGGTGTCGGCGGGGTCAAGAGCAACCGGCCGCCGATCCTGGAAGACGGCGTGCTCGCCAGCACGCTGAGCGATCCGGTGCCCCAAGCCCTGGTGCTGACGGCCATCGTGATCGGTTTTGCCACGACGGCGCTCTTCCTCGTCGTCCTGCTTGCCGCGCGCGGGCTGACGGGCAACGACCATGTCGACGGGAGGAACGAGAACTCGTGATCTCCTGGAGCCACCATCTGATCATCACGCCGATCCTGATCCCGATGCTGACAGCGGCTGTGCTGCTTCTCATCGAGGAGCGCAATCGCACCGCCAAGGCGTTGATCAGCTTCACGTCGATCCTGCTGCTGGTGCTGAATGCGACCATCCTCTTTCGGATCGAGAGCGGACCAAACGACTTCGACAATGTCTACCTGATCGGCAATTGGGCCGCACCATTCGGTATTGTGCTGGTGATAGACGGTCTCTCGGCTCTGATGTTGCTGCTGGCCTCGCTGCTGGCGGTGGCCGCACTGGTCTTTTCTCTGGCCAAATGGCATGCCGTTGGCACGCATTATCACAGCCTGTTCCAGTTGCTGCTGGTCGGCGTCAATGGTGCCGTCCTGACGGGTGACCTGTTCAATCTCTTCGTCTTCTTCGAAATCATGCTGGCCGCATCCTATGGCCTGCTCCTGCACGGGACTGGAACGCTGCGGGTCAAGGCTGGGCTGCATTACATCGCGGTCAACCTCGTTGGCGCGCTGTTCTTCCTGATCGGCGTCAGCCTGATCTACGGCACGGCCGGTACCCTCAACATGGCCGATCTTGCCGTCCGCATGCCTGAGCTTGAGCCGGACCGGCTGATGCTGATGGAAGCCGGCGCGGCGGTCCTCGGCGTGGCCTTCCTCATCAAGGTCGGCATGTGGCCGCTCTGCTTCTGGATGCCCGCCGCCTATAGCGCCGCATCCTCGCCCGTCGCCGGCATGTTCGCCATCCTCAGCAAGGTCGGCATCTATGTCATCCTGCGCCTGACGATGCTGCTGTTCGGGGAGGGCCCATCGGCCGGCTTCGGCGCTGACGTGCTGCTGATCGGCGGCATGGCAACGCTGATCTTCGGTACGATCGGCGTGCTTGCGTCCCAGGCGCTCGGGAGGCTGGCAAGTTACTCGGTGCTTGTGTCCTCCGGCACGTTGATGATGGTGCTCGGCATCAAGGACGGCATCGTCTCCTCAGGCGCGTTGCTTTATCTCGTCAGCTCCACCCTGACAATCAGTGCCTTCTTCATGCTGATCGAACTGGTGGAGCGCGGCCAGGATGCCGGCGCCAACGTCTTGGCGGTGACCATGGAGGCCTATGGCGACGGCGAAGAGCACGATGTCGCGCAGGAAGAGGGGGTGACGATCCCCGGCACCATGGCGATCCTCGGCATCTGCTTCGCCGCCTGCGGTATCCTCCTGTCCGGCCTGCCGCCGCTCTCCGGCTTCATTGCCAAATTCGCCATGCTCTCGGCGATGATGGGAACGGGATCGATCGGATCGACGCCCGATATGGCGGTCTGGGCGCTGATCGTGCTCGTTATTCTCTCCGGCATCGCTGCGCTGATCGCCATGACACGCGTGGGCATCCGCACCTTCTGGGGCTCGCTTGAAGGCACTGTCCCCCGCGTTTTCGTGGTGGAAATCGTGCCGATCATCTTTCTGCTGTCGCTGACGCTGCTGCTGACCTTCGAGGCAGGTCCTGTCATGGTCTATATGGACCAGACCATCCGTACGCTCGGGACCCCCGAAAGCTATATCGACGCGGTACGGCAGGCTCTCGTCATCCAAGGATGGGAGCCGGCGCCCCAAACCGGTCAGGGAGGCGCGCCATGATGCCCTTCCCGCTGCTCTCGGCTTGCCTGCTGCTGATGTGGCTGTTGCTGAACGATTTTACCCTGGGCCACCTTATTCTCGGTTTCATCATTGCGGTCTTCGGTGGCTGGGCGCTGGCCGCGCTGAGGCCCGCTAAACCCCGCATCCGCAAATGGCATCTGCTGCCCAAGCTGTTCTTCCGGGTCATGGCAGACATTATCAGGTCCAATGCGGCCGTGGCGCTGCTGATCATCAGGGGAAAGCGCAAGCCGCATGTCGCCCGCTTCATCGATGTGCCGCTGGAGATCGAGCACCCCGTGGCGCTGGCCGCCATGGCGGTGATCCTGACAAGCACGCCCGGCTCTGCCTGGCTCGCCTATGACAGCCGCAGGAAGATGGTGCTGATCCATGTTCTTGACCTCATCGATGAGGAAACCTGGGTGCGCACCATCAAGGAGCGATACGAAAGCCTTTTGCTGGAGATCATCGAATGAGCGCGATCATCCTTTTCATGGCCGTTTCCGTGACCAAACTCATTCTGGCGATCGCGATGGCGGTCGCCTCGGTGCGCATCTTCATCGGGCCGCGCGCCCAGGACCGCATCGTCGCTCTCGACGCGGTCTATGTCATCGCCATGCTGCTTCTCGTCACATTCGGCATCGGCAGCGGGCGCACGATCTATTTCGAGGCTGCCCTGGTGATCGGCATGCTCGGCTTCGTGGCCACCGTAGCGCTGGCCAAATTCCTCATGCGCGGGGAGGTCATCGAATGAGCATTCCTGTTTCAGACCTGCCGCTTTGGATCGTCATCCCGATTTCACTGCTAATGCTGCTCGGTGCCGGCCTGACGCTGCTTGGGGCCATTGGCCTGCTTCGCCTGCCAACCTTTTACGAGCGCATTCACGCGCCGACGCTCGGCACCAGCTGGGGCGTGGGCGCCATCATGCTGGCCTCGATCTTGTATTTTTCGGTGGTGGGCTCCCGGCCGGTGCTGCATGAGATCCTGATCGGTGTCTTCATCACGCTGACGACACCCGTCACGCTCATCCTGCTGGCGCGTGCGGCGCTGCATCGTGATCGCGCCGAAGAAAACAAGACGGTGCCGCAGGACGGCCCACCGGTTTAAGAGTGGGCCAGACCCTGGTGACGTTCAGAGTTTCAGCAGGGCCCGGGCATTGTCTTTCAGGATCAGCGGGCGGACCTCGTCGCGGATGCCGATCGTCTCGAAATCCTTCATCCACCGATCCGGCGTGATCGCCGGCCAGTCGGAGCCGAACAGCATCTTCTTGCGCAGCATGGTATTGGCATACTGGATCAGGATCTGCGGGAAATATTTGGGCGACCAGCCGGAGAGGTCGATATAGACATTCGGCTTGTGGGTCGCGACCGCCAGCGCCTCTTCCTGCCAGGGGAAGGAGGGATGAGCAAGGATGATCGGCATGTCGGGAAAGTCGGCCGCCACGTCATCCAGATACATCGGGTTTGAAAACTTCAGCCGCATGTTCATGCCGCCGCGCATGCCGGCGCCCACGCCGGTCTGCCCGGTGTGGAACAGCGTGATTGCACCTTCCTCGGCAATCGCCTCGTAGAGCGGATAGGCGTTGCGGTCGTTAGGGTAGAAACCCTGCATGGTCGGGTGGAACTTGAAGCCCTTGACCCCGAACTCGCGCACCAGACGCCGGGCTTCGCGTGCGCCGACCCGGCCCTTGGCCGGATCGATGGACGCGAAGGGAATCATGATGTCGCTGTTTTCAGCGGCGATCTTGGCGACTTCCTCGTTCTCGTAGCGCCGAAATCCGGTCTCGCGCTCGGCATCGACCGGGAAGATGACGCAGGCGATCTTGCGCTCGCGGTAGTAGACAGCGGTTTCCTGAACCGTGGGCAGCATGCCCTGCGTGCCCGCCGGATTCTTGAAATAGCGGGCCATGCCGGCCTGGAAGTCATGATAGCCATCATCCCGCTGGCAGCCGCACGGCTCCTCGGCATGGGTGTGGATATCGATGGCGACGATTTCGTCCATGTTCATGGGCCAGTCTCCTCCAGACCAACATATTTCTGCAAAAGCGCGATCAACTGGCGCAGTTCCGGCTTGCTGAGCGGTGCGCCGGTCGTTTCCTCATAGGTAAAGAAGGTCTCGGCCACCGCCTTGACAGCCTCGCGCCCAGTCGCCGTCAGGGTCAACTCGACGGCGCGACGGTCGGAGTCGGGAATGGCGCGCGAAACGAGCCCCTGATCCTCGAAGCCGCGGATCAGCTTGGTCATATGGGCGCGCTTGATCATCAGCCGCTGGCCGAGTGCGCTCTGGCGAATGCCCGGATTGCAGGAAATCACCCACAGCACCGAGAATTCACCGGGCTTCAGGCCCCGAGGTCCGTTCTCAGAATAGAAGTCGTCGAAGGCCTTCAACTGCCCCAGGCGCAAAAGAAAACCCAGGGAACCGGCAAGTGCTCCGACATCGACCTGATCGACGTTGCGGACGGAGAAGTCCATGCGCTCCTCCCTAGTTTGCGCCCGGTGCCTTCAGGCGTGCAGCACGTTTGTCGAGGAAGGCCTGAAGCCGCTCTTCGGCTTCCGGGCTGGTCGCGGTGAAGGACGAGATGAAGGATTCGACGAAGAGACCGTCTTCCTTGGCCATGTCCTGGATCCGCGGCAGGGCGTTCAGCACGGCGTAGTTGGAAAGCGAGGCATTGGAGGCCGCGGTGAGGGCCAGTTCATGAGCCTTTTCGCGAGCCGTTCCGGCGGGCACGACATATTGCACCATGTTCCAGCGCTCTGCATCGGCAACGGAGGCAACGCGGCCGGTCAGCATCATGTCGGTCATGCGCGCGACGCCGGTGAGCCGTGCGACGCGCACCGAGCCGCCGCCGCCGACGAAGATGCCGCGCTGGCCCTCAGGCAGGGCGAAGAAGGCGGTTTCATCCGCGACCCGCACATGGGTCGATGCCGCCAGTTCCAGGCCGCCGCCGACCACGGCGCCATGCAGGGCCGAGAACCACGGAATGGTGCCGTGTTCGATGCCGGAAAACACCTGGTGCCAGCGGCGCGAGCCGCGCACACCCTCGATTGCGGACTTCTTGACGTGTTCGGCAAGATCAAGACCGGCGCAGAAATGGTCGCCATGGCCAAACAGCACGACCGCCTTGGCTTCGCCTTCCGCCCTGGCGACTGCTGCGGCAATGCCTTCGACAAACCTGTCGCTGATGGCGTTGCGCTTCTTCGGGCGGTTGAGACCGATATGCGCGATTTCGCCCCTCATCTCATAGGTAACGAATTCCTCGGCTGAGCCGTCGCTCATATGCGTCCTCCCTTAATTGTCACAGGTGCGTCCTGTCGTTAATTTGATTGTTTACAGGGCGATTGTTTTTTTGTAAACAAATTTTAGGGAGGAGCTGGCGACAGCTCAAAGCGTAAATTCAGTGATGACGTCTGGGAGGAGTCATGACGATGAGTGCTGTGCGCAGCGTCAAACTTTGGTCTCCGGACTTGGCCTGGGAGGTGCGCGACAACGGCGAGTATATCGTCTGGCGCAACGATCCCCTTGGCGCCTATCCCGACAAGATCAACGAGCGCCTGGTTCACTGGGCAGGTGTCGCGCCCGACAGGGTATGGATGGCCGATCGGCAGGGCAGGGGCCCGTGGCGCGAGGTCACCTATGCCCAGGCTCTCGACAAGATCAGGCGCATCGGCCAGTTCCTGCTCGATCACGGGCTGTCCCCGGATCGTCCCCTCTTGATCCTCTCGGAAAACTCCATCGAACATGCGCTGATGGCGCTGGGCGCCCAGCATGTCGGCATTCCCTCGGCGGCCGTTGCGCCGGCTTATGCCACATCAAACGATTTGGGAAAGCTGGGCGATATCAGCAATCAGATCACCCCCGGCCTGGTCTTCGCCGAGGATGCGGCACCCATGACGCGGGCGCTGGCCGAGGTGTTCGCCGACGGCACGCCCTTCGTCGCCGTCAGCAACCTGCCGGCCGGTCGCGCGACCTGCTTCACCTTCGACGACGTGCTGGCGACCGAGCCGACATCATCAGTGGACCGCGCCTTCGACGCCGTGGGGCCGGATACCGTTGCGAAGTTTCTCTTCACGTCGGGCACGACAGGCTCCCCTAAGGCGGTCATCCAGACCCAGCGCATGCTCTGTTCCAACCAGGAAATGGTCACGGATTGCTACGCCTATTTCCGTGATGAACCGCCCGTGGTGGTCGATTGGGCGCCCTGGAACCACACGGCCAGCGGCAACAAGGTGTTCAACCTCGTCATCTATAATGGCGGCACCTATTACATCGACCGCGGCAAGCCGACGCCGGCCCTGATCGGCCAGACCATCGACAATCTCCGGGAGATCTCTCCGACCTGGTACTTCAATGTGCCGGCGGGATACGAGATGCTGATCCAGGCCATGAATGCCGACGAGACGCTACGTCAAAACTTCTTCCGCGACCTCAAGGTGCTGATGTATGCGGGTGCCGGCATGGCGCAGCACACCTGGGACGACCTGCTGCGGCTCTCGGAAGAGACGCTCGGCCACCAGCTTCCCCTCGGAACGGGCCTCGGTTCCACCGAGACCGCACCCTTCTCGATCTATTGCACTGACCAGCAGCCGAAGCCGGGCAATATCGGCATTCCCGCCCAGGGCATCACGGTCAAGCTGGTGCCGATCGAGGACAAATTCGAATTGCGGCTGAAGGGTCCCAATGTCACGCCCGGATACTGGCGCAATGCCAAGCTGACGGCGGACGCCTTTGACGAGGAAGGCTTCTACCGCATCGGCGACACCGTGAAGTTCGCCACTGCCGGCGATCCCAGCCGGGGCTTCTATTTTGACGGCCGCATTGCCGAGAACTTCAAGTTGCAAACGGGAACCTGGGTCGGTGTCGGCCTTCTCCGAGCCCAGATCGTCAACCAGTTTAGCGGATTGATCCGAGATGCAGTCATCACCGGGGAGAACCGCGAGGAACTGGGCGCTCTGCTTGTGCCGTTCATACCGGCTTTGCGTGAACTGGTTCCGGGCTCGCACGGGCTTTCGGATGCCGAGATCATGGATCACCCCAATGTCCGCTCTAAACTTGCCGCCAAACTCGCCGAGCATCAGCGTGTCGCCACGGGTTCCGCGACCCGTGTCATGCGCGTGCTGTTGATGCGCGAGCCGCTGCGGTTCGAAAAAGGCGAGGTGACCGACAAGGGTTCGATCAACCAGCGCGCCGTGCTGGCCCATCGCAAGGACCTGGTGGAAGCGCTCTATGACGACGTCGCCGGGGTGATCAAGGCGAGCAGGGAGCTTGCGGCATGATCATCGAAGGGGCAGGCGCATTTGTAACGGGTGGCGGCTCCGGCCTTGGTGAAGCGGTGGCGCGCATGCTGGCCGCGCGTGGCGCGGTGGTCCATCTGTTCGACCGCAATCGTGATGCCGCCGAAAAGGTGGCAGGCGAGATTGGCGCCACCGCCCATGTCGGCGATGTGGTGGATGAAGTATCGGCGGGCAATGCCCTGGCCGCCGCCGCCAAGTCCGGCAACGGTCTGCGCATCCTGGTCAATTGCGCCGGCATCGGCACGGCAGGGCGCATCCTGGGTCGCGAGGCGGTTCTTCCGCTGACAGATTTCGAGAAGGTCATACGCGTCAACCTGATCGGCACCTTCAACATGATGCGGCTGGCCGCCGAGCATATGTCCAAGGCCGACGAGCTCGCCGATCATGCCCGCGGCGTCATCGTCAACACCGCCTCCGTGGCCGCATTTGACGGGCAGGTGGGGCAGGCGGCCTATGCCGCCTCCAAGGGCGGCATCGTCTCCCTGGCACTGCCGGCGGCGCGCGAACTCGCCCGGTTCGGCATAAGGGTCAACACCGTCGCGCCGGGCATTTTCCTCACGCCCCTGCTGCACACCCTGCCGGAGGAGGTGCAAAAGAGCCTGGCGGCACAGATTCCCTATCCCTCCCGCCTGGGCGATCCGCAGGAGTTCGCCGACGTGGTGCGCTTCCTGATCGAAAACCAATACATCAATGGCGAGGTCATCCGTCTGGATGGCGCTGTCCGCATGCAGCCAAGGTGACGAGATGAGCTTCGCCAGCCAGGCTGCCCGCACGATTGAGCTTTTGAAGGCGACCCCTGGCTGGGCGCGCGTCAAGGATCTCCGCTCCGATTGCGATGACGAGACCGTCGTTGCCATCGTGGACGAGGCTGCGCGCTTTGCCGAGACGGTGCTGGCGCCGTTGAATGTGCGTGCCGACCGCGAGGGCTGCCGCGTCGTCGATGGCCGGGTCCGCACCCCCCAGGGCTTTGCCGCCGCATTCCGTCGATATGGCGAAGCCGGCTGGCTCTCGATGGATGTGCCCGAGTCTTTCGGCGGGCAGGGCGTGCCGCTCGTGCTGCAGAGTGTCTGCGCGCCGCTGTTCGAGCGCGGCTGCGTGGCCTTGATGATGGCCGTCGGTTCCACCCGCGCCGCCTGCCATCTGCTGGCAGAGGCTGCCGATGCCGAGGTGGCAGAGGAATGGATTGAGCAACTGTCGTCGGCGCAATGGGCCGCGACGATCTGCATTTCCGAACCCGATGCCGGCTCCGATGTCGGCCGCCTGAGGACGCGCGCGGTTCTTAACGATGGCGAATGGCGCATCAGCGGCCAGAAGATTTGGATCTCCTTTGGCGATCACGACATGGCGACACGCATTGGTCACTGTCTGCTCGCCCGCACCAACGACCAGCCTGGCACTCGGGGTTTAAGCCTCTTTCTCGTGCCCGACCGCTTCGGCGATGATCGCAATTGCGTGACGGTCGAGCGCATCGAAGAGAAGATGGGTCTTCACGGTTCGCCGACATGCGCGCTGCGCTTTGATAATGCGCGCGGCATCCTGCTCGGCGCGGAAGGTCGCGGCCTGCCGCAGCTCTTCACCATGATCGAGCTCATGCGGCTGCAGACCGGTTGCCAGGGCCTGGGTCTCGCCTCGGCTGCCGTCGACCTGGCGGAGCAATATGCCGGGGAACGCCGCCAGGGTGGCGATCCGAACAAGCCCGCTCCCGTCATTGCGCGCCATCCCGATGTCCGCCGCCAGTTGGACGAGATGCGCCTGGCCACCGAAAGCCTGCGCGCAGCGGTGCTCGAGCTTGCGACTGTGATGGACCTGGCAAGGCTGGAGACGGGCGAGGCGGAGCGTGCCGACATGGCGGCCCTGTCCGGCTGGATGTTGCCGCTGATCAAGAATTTCGGCGCCGATGCCGGATTTACCATCTCCAATGCCGCGATCCAGGTCTTCGGCGGGGCGGGCTATACGCGAGATTGGCCGCTGGAGCAGTATCTTCGCGATGCCCGCGTCATGACGATCTATGAGGGCACGACCGGCATGCAGGCCATCGACCTTCTGACGCGGCGCCTGTGGCGCGATGGCGGCAAGGGGCTCGATCTCTTCCTGAGCCGGGCGCGCCGTGACCTGACAGGACCTGGGCTCGATGGCTGCGCCGAGGCTGACGTGGCGCTTCAGGTGCTGGCGGATTTCGAAAAGCTGAGTGCTGACATGATGGCGATGCAGGCAGAGCCCGACAAGGCGCTCTACCGCGCCGACGCCTATCTGCGCGCAGCATGGAAGGCATTTTCCGCCTGGATGGCCGTGAGGGTCGCGAAGACGGGATCGCAGACGGCCGCTGCAGAGGAAGCAGCGGCCTGATGAGGGAGTAAGGCAAGAGATTCAATCTGGCGGCGCCGTATCAGACGGTCCCGTCTCTTTTGGGAGGAAGACATGATGAATCGCATGAAATTCTGGGCGGCGTCTGCGCTTGGCCTGACATTGATGGCAAGCACGGCACTGGCCGATATCACCATCGGCGTGACGATCCCGACCACGGGTCCGGGTGCGGCACTGGGCATTCCGCTGAAGAACTCGATCGAGCTGTGGCCGACCGAGATTGCAGGCGAAAAGCTCAACGTCATCATTCTCGATGATGCGGGCGATCCGGCCAAGGCGACCACAAACGCCCGCCGCTTTGCCAATGACGACAAGGTCGACGTCCTGATGGGCTCGGCGCTGACCCCGGCTGCCATCGCCGCCGCCGGCGTTGCCAACGAAGCGAAGGTTCCGCATTTCGCCATCTCGCCGATCCCGCCGACGGCCGTGAAGGAATGGAACTTCGTCCTGCCGCAGTTCTCCACCGTGCTGGCGAAGAAGATGTTCACCCGCATGCAGAAGGATGGCGTCAAGCGCGTTTCCTTCATCGGTTTTGCAGACTCCTACGGCCAGCAATGGGTGGATGAGCTGACCAAGACCGGCAAGGACTTCGGCCTGGAAGTGGTGGCCGACGAGCGCTATGCCCGCGCCGACACCTCCGTGTCAGGCCAGGTGCTGAAGGCGCTCGCTGCCAAGCCGGATGCCGTCTTCATCGGCGCTTCCGGCACGGGTGCCGCCCTGCCGCAGATCGGTGTCCGCGAGCGCGGCTTCACCGGTCCGGTCTATGTGGTGTCCGGTGCGGTGACCTTCGAGTTCCTGCGCATCGCCGGCAAGGCCGTCGAGAACACGGTCTTCTCGTCGGGTCCGATCATGGTGGCCGAAGACCAGCCGGATGATTCTCCGACCAAGGCCGAGGGGCTTGCCTATCTCAAGGCCTATGAAGGCAAGTTCGGTCCCAATACCCGCACCCAGTTCGGCTCGCATGTCTGGGATGCGATGGTGATCCTCCAGAAGGCGGTTCCGGTCGCCCTCGCCAAGGCCAAGCCCGGCACAACAGAGTTCCGCACCGCCCTGCGTGACGCCATCGAATCCAGCGGTCCCTACAATGCCACCCACGGCGTGTTCCAGTTTTCGCCGACCGATCACTACGGCCTCGACGAACGCGGCGCCGTGCTGCTGACGGCCAAGGACGGCAAGTTCCAGCTCGTCAAGGACTGAGATCTGCAAAAGAGGGTCCGTCCATCGGGCGGATCCTCCCTCTCTTCCCAATCCATCACCCGTATTTCATCAGAGGAATGCTCTTGGACGCGACCATAGCGACGTTCCTAATCCAGGATGGCCTGACCAATGGTGCGGTCTACGCGCTGCTGGGCCTTGCCATCGTCCTGGTCTTTGCGGTCACGCGCGTGATCTTCATTCCTCAGGGCGAATTCGTCGCCTATGGCGCCCTGACGCTGGCGATTCTTGACACCGGCAATATGCCGGGAACGCCCAAGCTGCTCCTGTTTTTCGGAGCGCTCGCCTTCCTGTTCGACCTCTGGTCCTGGCGCCGCACGCCACAACTCGCGTCGCTGCTGCGCCACGCCGCCATCGATATCGGTCTGCCGCTCGCAATCTATGTTGCGGTCCTTTTCCTGGCGCCGCTGCAATTGCCGAGCGTCATCCGAGCCCTGATCACCGTCATCATCATCGCGCCCATGGGCTTTTACGTCTACCGCATCGCCTATCGGCCGCTGGCAGATGCCACGGTCCTCGTTCTGCTGATCACCTCTGTTGGCGTGCACCTGGCCATGCTGGGCCTGGGTCTCATCTTTTTCGGACCGGAAGGCCTGCGCGCCGCGCCGCTGCATGATGGCAGCTTCACGGTCGGGCCGCTGCTGGTCACGGCACAGAGCATCTTCATCTACCTCACCACGATCCTCATCATGATCGGTCTTTATATCTTTGTCGAAAAGACCCTGCTCGGGAAGGCGCTGAAGGCAACCGCCGTCAACCGACTGGGAGCTCGGCTGGTCGGCGTGCGCACCCAGCTGACGGGCGTCACGGCCTTCGTTCTGGCCGCCACCATCGCTGCCATCTCGGGCGTGCTGCTCGGGCCGATCACGACGATCTACTATGACACCGGCTTCCTGATCGGCCTCAAGGGCTTCGTCGCTGCGATCCTCGGTGGCATGGGCAGCTTCCCCGTCACCGCGATTGCCGCCATCGGCGTCGGCATGGTCGAATCCTTCGCCTCGTTCTTCGCCAGCAATTACAAGGAAGTCATCGTGTTTGGCCTCATCGTACCCGTGTTGATATGGCTCTCGCTCGGTGCGGGTCATCACGAGGAGGAATGACCATGGCCTTTGGCAAGCATATCGTTCCCGGCGCCATCGCCCTTCTGGTGATCGCCGCTTTGCCGCTCCTTCCGGTGCCGCCGTTCTGGATCACGCTGGCAAACAATATCGGCCTCGCCGCACTGGTGGCGATCGGTCTGGTGCTGCTGACAGGCGTCGGTGGCATGACCTCCTTCGGTCAGGCGGCCTTTTGCGGCTTCGGCGCCTATACATCCGCTGTCCTGACCACGGCCTACGGTTTTTCCCCATGGCTGTCGCTGCCGATCGCCCTTGTCGTCGGCGCAGTCGTGGCGGTGCCGCTGGGGCTGATGACCGTCCGGCTCTCGGGCCACTATCTGCCGCTCGGCACCATCGCCTGGGGGTTGGCGATCAACTATCTCTTCGGCCGCATCGAGATGCTCGGCCGCTACGACGGCATATCGGGCATTCCGCCGCTGTCGATCGGCGGCCAGCAACTGATGAGCAGCGATTCCATCTACTACGTCATCTGGGGCTTCGTGATCGCCACCGCGATCGGCGCCCAGAACCTGCTTGATAGCCGCGTCGGACGCGGTATCAGGGCTTTGCGCGGCGGCGCCCAGGCGGCCGAGGCCTTCGGCGTCAATATCAAGCGCGCGAAGCTTATCGTGTTCGTCTTCGCCGCCGTGGTCGCCGCTCTCTCTGGCTGGCTTTTTGCCCATATGCAGCGCGCCGTGAACCCATCGCCCTTCGGCCTGGATATGGGCATCACCTATATGTTGATGGCTGTCGTCGGCGGCTCCGGCCATGTCTGGGGCGCTATCTTCGGCGCGGGCGTGGTGTTGATCCTCAAGGAGATCCTGGAGCGCACGCTGCCGCATCTGCTGGACACCACCGCCAATTTCGAAATGATCGTCTTCGGCTTCCTGCTGGTCGCCATCCTACAGGTCTCCCGGGACGGGCTCTGGCCGCTCCTGGCGCGCTATCTGCCCGGCCGCCCGCCGCGGGACGTCAGCGCCGATGGTGCGGGACTGGAACGGCGTGCCATGCCCGAACCCGGTTCGACCCTGCTGAAGGTGGACCGCGTGCGCAAGGTGTTCGGCGGTCTGGTCGCGGTCAATGACGTCAGCTTCGAGGTCAAGGCCGGACAGATCGTCGGCCTGATCGGCCCGAATGGCGCCGGCAAGAGCACCACCTTCAACCTGATCACCGGCATTCTCGGCCTGTCCGGCGGCAGCGTCACCTATGCCGGGGAAGCCTTGACCGGCATGAACCCGCGGCTGATCGCACAGCGCGGCATCGCCCGCACCTTCCAGCACGCCAAGATCCTGCCGACCATGTCGGTCCTGGAAAACGTGGCGCTCGGGGCACATCTGCGTGGCGACGCCGGGGTGCTGCGCAGCTTCCTGCGGCTGGAGCGCAAGGAAGAGGCCGCCCTGCTGGCCGAAGCCGCCTATCAGCTGGACCGGGTTGGGCTCGGCGCCCACAAGCACCGGCCGGCGGGTGATCTCGCCCTCGGCCAGATCCGCATCCTGGAAATTGCCCGCGCGCTGTGCCTCGATCCCGCCTTCCTGCTGCTCGATGAACCCGCAGCCGGCCTGCGCCACGGCGAAAAGCAGGAACTGGCCAATCTCCTGAAGAAGCTGCGGTCGGAAGGCGTGAGTGTTCTCCTGGTGGAGCATGACATGGGCTTCATCATGGGGCTGGTCGATCATCTCGTCGTGCTCGACTTCGGCACCCTGATCGCCGAGGGCAAGCCGGCGGATGTCAGAAAACACCCGGCCGTCATCGCGGCCTATCTGGGGAGCGCGGCGTGAGCGAAAACCTGCTCGATATCAGGGACCTCAAGGTCTCCTACGGACGGGCCCAGGTGGTCCACGGCATCTCGCTCACCATGAAGGCCGGCAGCATCGTCACCGTCATCGGCGCCAATGGCGCGGGCAAGACCACCTTGCTCAACGCCATCATGGGCGTGGTGCCGTCCCAAGGCGAGATCTATTTCGATGGCGCGCCGGTGCCGTTGACGCTGGAAGGTCGTGTGGCGGCGGGCGTCTGCCTCGTTCCCGAGCGGCGCGAATTGTTCGGCTCCATGACGGTCGAGGACAATGTCGAGCTTGGCGGCTTCCTGCGCACCGGTGCCGAACGGGCGGAAACGCGCGCCCAGGTCTATGGCCGCTTTCCCCGGCTTGCCGAGCGGCGCAAGCAACTGGCCGGTACGCTTTCGGGCGGTGAGAGGCAGATGCTGGCGCTGGCACGCGCCCTGATGAGCCGGCCGCGGCTGTTGCTGCTGGACGAGCCGAGCCTCGGCCTGGCGCCGCTGATCGTTGCCGATATCCTGCGGATCGTCTCCGAACTCCGGCAGACCGGCGTTTCCATCCTGCTGGTAGAGCAGAACGCCCGCGCTGCCCTGGAAATCGCCGACGAGGGCTATCTGGTGGAACTCGGCGAGGTCCGCCGCTCCGGCCGCGCCGCCGACCTGGCCGTGGATCCCGCACTGATGGAAAGCTATCTCGGCAATAGCGGCGGGCATTGACCGCTGCGGACAGGCACGACGAGAGACCCTTCCGTACACAGATAACAACCTACTCAAAGCATAACGCCGGCCTTTGGGGCCGGCGTTTTATGTGGCTATTGGACTTGGCTCAGGCTGATGTTGCCGGAGTCGTTGCCTTCTCTTCTTCGTGATCCTCTACCGGCTTCGGGTCCTTCCACGCGATCAGGCGGTAGAACATCGGGATGAAGAAGGTGGCGATGAAGGTCGCGGCCAACATGCCGCCGATGACCCCCGTGCCGATCGCGTGGCGGCTGGCCGAGCCCGCGCCGGTGGAGATCGCCAGCGGCACGACACCCAGGATGAAGGCGAGCGAGGTCATGACGATCGGGCGGAAGCGCAGTCGCGCGGCTTCGATCGCGGCATCGGCGGCTGATGCCCCCTGCTTGCGCCGAAGCACGGCGAATTCCACGATCAGGATGGCGTTCTTTGCCGCAAGGCCGATGAGCGTCACCATGCCGATCTGGAAATAGACGTCATTGGTCAATCCCCGCGCCATGGTTGCCGCCAGGGCGCCGAACAGGGCGAAGGGGATTGCCGTGATGACGGCCAGCGGCAGGGTCCACTTCTCATACTGCGCCGCCAGGATGAGGAACACCATGATGACGCCGAAGATCATCGCCTGGTTGCCCGAGCCGCTGGATTCCAGTTCCTGGAAGGCAGAGCCAGTCCAGGCAAGCTGGTAGGTCTGCGGCAACGTCTCGCGGGCGACCTCCTGCATGACCCTCAGCGCATCGCCCGAGGTGAAGCCGGGGGCCGGCTCGCCAGTGATCTTGGCCGAGTTGAAGGCGTTGTAGCGTTCGATCTGGTCCGGGCCGATGATGCGCTCGACCGTCACGATGGAGTTGAGCGGGATCATGCTGCCACTCGTCGCCTTGACGAAGACGTGGCGCAAGTCGTCGGGCGTCTCGCGGAACGGCGCTTCCGACTGCAGGGTCACCTGATAGTTGCGGCCGAACAGCGTGAAGTCGTTGACATAGAGACTGCCAAACGTGCTTTGCATCGCCTCGAACACAGAGTTGATCGGCACGCCCAGCGCCTTTGCCCGATCGCGATCGAGATCAATGCGATATTGCGGCACGCTGGTGTCGAAGGTGGTGCGGACATTGGCAAGCTCGGGCCGCTTGGCGGCGGCGGCCACCAGTGCCTGGGTCTGCTGCGCAAGCCCGTTGATGCCGCTGCCGGAACGATCCTGCAGATAGGCTTCGAAACCGCCCGTCGTGCTCAGACCAATGATCGGCGGCGGGTTGAAGGCTAGCACCATGCCGTCCTTGATGCCCATGTTCATGCCGATGATCGGGCCGGCGAGGTTGCGGGCGTCGAGTTCGGGCGTGGTGCGCTCGCTCCAATCCTTGAGCGAGACGAAGGCCGCGCCGGCACTGGTCTTCAGGCCGCCCGACAGGAGGTCGAAGCCGGAGATCTCGAACACGTTTTCGACCGCGGGATGATTGCGGATATTGGCCGAGGCCTGGTTCATCACCGCCTCTGTGCGCGATAGCGACGCTGCCGGCGGCAGGATGGCAACGGTCAGCATCACGCCCTGGTCCTCATTCGGCACCAGCGAGCTTGGCAGGCGCACGAACAGCCAAGCCGTTGCCCCCAGCAGGACCGCGACCAGGGCCAGGCCAACGACGAAGCGCTTGACGAAGAAGCGCACACCCGCGGTGTAGCCCGAGGTCACGCTGTCGAAGAAGCGGTTGAACAGCCGGAAGGGCAGCATCGGCTCGTGATGCCCGGGCTTGAGGATCAGCGCGCAAAGTGCGGGTGTCAGGGTCAATGCGACGATGCCCGACAGGGTGACCGAGATCGCGATGGTGACGGCGAACTGCTTGTACATTTCGCCGGCCATGCCGCCCATGAAGGACACGGGAATGAACACGGCGCAGAGAACCAGCACGATGGCGATGACCGGCCCGGTCACCTCGCTCATGGCCTTGATGGCGGCCTGGCGTGCCGAAAGCTTTTCCTGGGTCATCAGGCGTTCGACGTTTTCCAGCACCACAATCGCGTCATCAACGACGATACCGATGGCCAGCACAAGGCCGAACAGCGTCAACAGGTTGATCGAGAAGCCCAGCAGATAGATGCCGGCAAAGGTGCCGATGATGGAGATCGGCACGGCGATGACGGGGATCAGCGTCGCGCGCCAGTTCTGCAGGAAGATGAAGACGACGAGCACCACGAGAATGATCGCCTCTATGAAGGTATGGATGACCTCATCGATGGAGACCTGGATGAACTTCGTGGTGTCGTAAGGCACCTGGTACTTGATGCCCTCGGGGAACCCGGCCTGCAACTCGTCCATGCGGGCCTTGACGGCGCTCATGGTGTCCAGCGCGTTGGCGCCCGGCTGCAGATACATGATGATCGGCACGGCGGGCGTGCCGTTCAGCGTGCTCTGCACGGCATAGCTCTTGGTGCCCAGCTCGATGCGGGCGACATCCTTCAGGCGAAGGGCGGCCGCATTTTCGTTGGAGCGCAGGATGATGTTCTCAAAGGCGGCCACGTCAGGCAGGCGCCCTTGCGTCGTCACCGAATAGGTGAAGGTCATGGGATTGGCGGTCGGCTCGTCACCAAAGCGGCCGGCGGCGAACTGTGCGTTCTGCTCGCGGATGGCCGTCGCCACGTCGCTGGTCGTCAGGCTGTATTGTGCGAGCTTGTCGGGCCTCAGCCAGATGCGCATGGAATAGTCGATATCGCCCAGCAACTGGGCGTCGCCGATGCCCGGCACGCGCTTCAGGTCGTCCACGACGTTGAGCAGGGCATAGTTGCCGACATAGGCGCGGTCATAGCGGTCGCCTTCGGCATACATGGCGACGAGGCCAAGAATGGAATTCGAGCGCTTGGCCACGACGACGCCAAGGCGCGTGACCTCGGTCGGCAGCGAGGAGACGGCCCGCTGCACCCGGTTGTTGACGTCGATGGCTGCCTGGTCCGCATCCGTGCCCAGCGCAAAGGTGACCGTGAGCGACATGGTGCCGCTGGCGCTGCTGGAGGACTGCATGTAGAGCATGTTTTCGACGCCATTGATCTGCTGCTCCAGGGGAGCCGCGACCGTCTGGGTCAAGGTTTCGGCGCTGGCGCCGGGATAGGCAGCCGATACCACCACCTGCGGCGGGGTCAGCTCCGGATACTGGGCGATTGGCAGGATGCCAATGGTGACAATACCGGCCAGCACGATGACGATGGAAATGACGGCTGCGAGGACCGGTCGGTCTACGAAGAACTTGTAGCTCATTTGGTCACCGCTGCATTTTCAGCCTGGCCATTGGCCGGCGCGGCGGGCTGGGCGTTTGCGGCGGGTGCGGCTGCCGGTGTGGGATTGACCGGGGCGCCGGGGCGCACCTTGATCACGCCTTCTGTGATGACCTTGTCGCCGGCCTGCAGGCCGGACTGCACGATCCAGCCGCCTTCAACCTTCTGGCCCGTCACGACGGGATTGATGCGCGCATTACCCTCGGCATCGACAGTATAGACGAACTGGCCCTGCGGTCCCTGCATCATCGCCATCTCCGGAACGACGATGGCGCCGGGCAGGCTGACGCCCATGATGGTGGCGCGAACGAATTGCCCCGGCAGCAGGCGGCGCTGCGGGTTGGTGACCACCGCGCGGGCCTGGAGCGTGCCGGTCTCCAGGTCGAGGCTGTTGGATGCGAAATCCACTTCACCTTCCTGCTCATAATCGCTGCCGTCGCCGAAGGAGATCTTCACCTTCAGCCGGGCGTCCCCGAGCCGCACATCCTGCGTGGCCAGAATGCGCCTGACTTCGGCGGCCTCGGCATCGGAGAAGGAAAAGTTGACATAAACAGGATCGAGCTGGGTGATCTGCGTCAGCAGGCTGGTTTCGCCCGTTGCACCGACGAGGCTGCCCTCGGAGACCTGCTCAAGCGAGGTCAGGCCATTGATCGGCGCGGTCACCTTCGTATAGCTCAGGTTCAATTCAGCTGTCTGTATGCCCGCCTTCGCGGCTGCGACCGCCGCTTCTGCCAATTCCCGCGCGGAAACGGCATCGTCACGGCTCTTTTCGCTGCCGACACGCTGGTTGAAGAGTTCGGTTGCGCGTCGCTCCTCGCGCTCGGCCTGGCCAAGCTGGGCCTGCGCCTGCTGCAACTGCGCCTGGGCCGATGCCAGTGCGGCCTCATAGGGTGCGGGATCGATGAGGAACAGGACATCGCCTGCCTTAACCTCGGCGCCCTCGGTGAAGTTGCGCTTCAGCAGGATGCCGTTAACGCGGGCCCGGACCTGGACCGAGCGGAAGGCGGAGATGCGGGCGGCATATTCGTATGTGAGCGGGACATCTTTTGCCTGGAGCTCAGCGACGGTCACGGCCGGCGGCGGCATCTGCTGCTGTGCCAGGGCCACACCCGCGCCAAGAAAAGTCAAGCCGGCCGCGAGAAAGCCGCGTCGAAAGGAAAGTGCCACCTGCGTCATAATTACCATCACCGGGGAAATGAGAAAAACATGTTGCATGGCAATATACATACATGCATGAATGTATGTAAAGCCGCAAAATCCTGAGCCAGGGAGCGATTTTCTGGGAGGTTGCAGATGAAGAGAACCAAGGACGATACCGCCCGAACCCGCGCCATCGTGCTCGATGCCGCCGCGGATGCCTTCTATGAAAATGGCGTGAGCCGCACGAGCCTCGACCATATCGCCAAACGCGCTGGCCTGACGCGCGGTGCGATCTATTGGCACTTCAAGGACAAGGCCGATCTCCTGACGGCGTTGCACTCCGACACGATGCTGCCGCAGGAATGCCTGCTCCTGGAAGCCATGGCGAATGCCAGCGACGACCCGCTCGACATGATCGAGTCGGGAGGCGTTCGTTTTCTCCACGACTTCGAAACCGATGAACGGCTGCAGCGCGTCCATGCGATCGTGACGCTGGGCTGCGAATTCATTGGCGAATCGCGCGAAACGATCTCCCGCGTCATTGCGGCAGATGAGGGCATGCACAACCACCTCAAGCAGATTCTCGAAATGGCCGAGCAAAAGGGCGACTTGAATCCGGAATGGAGCAGCGAAACCGCCACGCGCGCCCTGCAATGCTGCATGAGCGGTCTGCTGACCGAATGGCTGAAATCCGGCAAGGCCTTCCCGCTTTCGACGGTCGGAACGATGGTGCTGAAGGGGCTGTTCCAGTCGTTTCGCAAGCCGGGCACGGCTTGATATCATCAGGACAAGCGAAAGAGCCGGCTGCTCGATGTCAGCCGGCTCAGTTTGCTGACAAAGATAGGTTTTCCGCGAGACCCTATTCAGCCGTCATTCCGGCGAAGGCCGGAATCCAGCCACGGCGCGTCTGCGCCGTGAAAAGAGTCTATCGCAATCAAAGACTTGATTGCGCTGGATGCCGGCTCGGCGGCCGGCATGACGGTGAGGTTTTCGGTCAAAACCACCGTGGAAAGATCTGGAATGAGAGTTTGTCAGCAGTCTGAGCCGGCTGATTGATGTCAGCCGGCTCTTTTTATTGAATGTGAGGAACGATTGTTGGTCAGCCGTCGATCCAGACCAGTTCCAGGCCCTTGCGGTTCAGGGCCGGTACCTGCGCGATGATGTTGCGGGCTTTCAGCGGATTAAGACCGACAAACAGCACTTCGACATCGTCAGCCACCTGATCGGGTGCCAGAACCGGGCGGCCAAAGTGGGACTTGCCCTGCAGATTGGGGTTCTGGTCGAGGAAGGCGTCGAGCTGCACTTCCGAGGAGACGCGGCTATGGATCCAGCTGCCGTAGAAGCCGGAGCCATAGACCGCCGCGCGCCGGCCGGCAAATTTCCGGGCGGAACCGTCGATCGCGCCGGTCGCCTTTTCCCAGAAGCCGCAGATTTCCAAGGCTCTCGCAACAGCGGAGGCGATTTCCTCGGCACGAACAGGGTTTTCGACGGCGCCGTCGGAGCGTGTCGCAACGGCAAAGAAAGCGCCAGGGAACGAGGTGCTGTCGATCGCCTCGACCGAAAGACCTGACAAGGCGAAGGCCGTTTTCAGGGACGCCGTGCTGAAATGGTTGAGGTGATCGGCAACCGTCATGTCACCCGGATTTGCGGCGACATCGGGCATCGAGAGGAGCACGCGACCGCCGGGAGCAAGCAAATCCCTGAGTGTCTTCAGAAACTCGACCGGCGCGGCGACATGCTCGATGACGAAGTGGCTGATGATGGCATCGAAGCGTCCCTTCCAGCTTTCAGGAACCGTATAGGTTGCCTGGTCCTCGGCCGCCACCCAGCCCTGCCAGGCCGGTTTGTAGTCGCTGCTGACATCGAAGACGTGGGGATGAAGGTCAGGCCGCGTCGCAACCATCTTGCGCAGGGTCGTCGCCTTGGCAGCACCATAGTCCAGAATCTTTGCCCCGTCGGGCAGATTGAGCAGGTTCAGGCCAAGCGCCGCCTGGTGATCGGTGCGATAGATCGGTCGGCCCTTGTCATCCACGGCGAAGATCTGGTCGTGATCGTCAGATTCCAGCGAAATGCGGTAGCTCGTGTCGTAAAAGCTGTCGATATCCGGCAGGTCGTCACACTGGGAATGGCCGCAGGCTTCGCAGACATGCACCACGGTCGGGATATCCACGAAGGTCATCATCGAGGTCAGGGCCGGCGCTGGCGCCGTCAGCGACGGCGCCTTGATCGCCTGTTGGCAAACGCGGCAGCAGGTCACGCAGCATTCTCCCTCTGTGCGACCAGTTCCGGCAGCACCGCGCCGAAATCGACACCGGCGGCAAAGGAGCCGCACCAGCCGATGCGAATGCCGATCGGATCAGCGAAATTGAAGTAGCGGAACTGCATGCTCCAGCGCGGCATCTTGGAGACGTTATGGCCGCTCTGGTGCATGGTCAGGAAGTCCATCAGCACCAGGTCACCCGGCTTGGTGAGCGGCGCGACCACCTCATAGCGCGACAGCCGCTCGTCGCAGCGATCCATGAACAGGGCATAGGCGCCGGTCTTTCCAGCGCCGCCGTCGCTGCTATAGACGGGGATCAAGCCCTCGGCCTGCGACCCCTCGGCAATCTGGACCGGCCCCATGTCGGGCGTCACCGGCAGCAGTGGCGTCCAGAAGACGATGCCGTCAACGCTGCGCAACTGGCTCGGAAACTCCTGATGCCATTGGGCTCGGAACTTCTCCTCGCCGGGATTGTCGATGCGGATGCCATAGCCGCCGGCGGCGAGGCCCGGCACCGAGCCGGGGCGCAGCGCCTCGAAAACCCTGGAATTCTCTATCTTGCTCACCAGTTGCATGAAGGCCGGGATCTGCTTCACGGCATCATAGACCTCGCCGCCCCAGGACCGGTTCTTGGCAATCAGGGCCGGATAGGCCAGGGTCATGGCGTTCCAGGCGGTGTCTGTCGGCGCATCGACCTGATACTTCCTGCAAAGAAGTTCAAGGATGACGCGGATACCCTCCTGGATCGGCGCGACATCGCGCTCGGCATCATAAAACTGCGGCAGCATGGTATAGCCCTTGCGGGCAAATTCTTCTGTTGCGGACTCGGGAACGGTTACAGCACGCTCTGCCATGGATGATCCTTCCTAGGACAAGGAACGGAGCCGGCCCTGCGCTATCCGTCGCCAAATCGGCCCCGTTGAGGGCTTTTCGCCCGATGATAGCAGAGCACTAGGCTGGCAAACTTGAGCCAGGCTGTAGCAAGAGGTCAGCCCACCAGCACCGAGACTTAAGTTCATATCTTGACTTCGGATACGTACCGGCAAAGATGATGGAAAAGAGGAGGAGACTATGGCGGCCATTCAACTGGAGAATGTGTCCAAGAGCTACGGGGCGGTTTCGGTGATCGAAAACCTCTCCTTGACCGTTGATGCGGGGGAGCTGGTGGTGTTTCTCGGGCCTTCGGGCTCGGGCAAATCCACTCTGCTGCGCATGATCGCAGGCCTTGAGACGATCGATCGCGGCAGCCTGACGATCGGCGGCCTGCGCTGCGAGTCGCTCCCGCCGGGGCAGCGCAATGTCGCAATGGTGTTTCAGAATTACGCGCTTTATCCGCATATGACCGTGCGCGAAAACATGGCTTTCGGCCTGCGCAACATCGGCCTTCCCACCCCTGAGATCGACAAGCGGGTGGCAGAGGCGGCACGCATGCTGGAGATGGAAGCGCTGCTGGAGCGGCGGCCTTCGCAACTGTCAGGCGGCCAGCGCCAGCGCGTGGCAATCGGGCGGGCGATCGTCAAGGAGCCCAAGGCCTTCCTGTTCGACGAGCCCCTGTCGAACCTCGATGCGGCGCTGCGCGTGCGCACCCGCGTGGAACTGGCGCAACTGCACCAGCGCATGAAGGCCACGATGATCTATGTGACCCATGACCAGACGGAAGCGATGACGCTGGCCGACCGCATCGTCGTGCTGAACAAATGCAAGATCGAACAGATCGGTAGCCCGATGGACGTCTATCTGCGGCCAGCCTCCCGGTTCGTGGCAAGTTTCATCGGCTCACCGGGCATGAACTTCCTGCCGGTCGAGGTCCCGCGGCCCGGACGGGCGCCGGTGACCATGCGCAACGGCTTTCAGCTGGAGATTGACGCGGCGGTGCCGAGCGGCGGCCAATTCGACCTGGGCATTCGGCCGGAAGCGGTGAACGTCGTAACGGATGGCGATACCGCATCTGCGGCCACGACGGAGGCGAGCGTCAGCGTGGTGGAGAGGCTTGGCGAGCGGACGCTGGCCTATTGCCGGCTGAATGACGGGACTGAGATCATTGCCCAGGACAGCGGACGGTCCGGCATTCGCGCCGGCGACCGGGTCCGCCTGAGCTTCGACCCCACCGCCATCCATCTGTTCGATGCAGCGGGCAAATCCTATGCCGCCCATTGAGGCGGCGTTGGCACACTCGGAGGGTCCGCCTTGCAAAGTGCTGACAAACTCTCATTTCAGGTCGTTTGACGTCGTTTTGACCGCAGAATTCACCGTCATCCCGGCCCCCGAGCTGGGATCCAGCGCGATCAAGTCATTGATCGCAAAAGACTCTTCTCACGGCGCAGACGCGCCGTGGCTGGATTCCGGCATTCGCCGGAATGACGGATAAATGGAGACCGCCTGCAGGAAGACTTTGTCAGCAGCCTGAGGGCAGCCCCGCCGCCCTCCTTGCCTTCAGCCCTTGATGCCCGCCGAGAGTGTGATGGCCTCGGTCACCCGGCGCTGGAAGATGAGATAGGCCAGCGCCACCGGCAGGCCGGCCAGCACCGCAGCACTCAGTTCCCGCGCGTAATAGACCCCGAAGGCGTCATTCACCTGGGTGATGCCAACGGTAATCGTCATCATGTCGGTGCGCGTCACGGCCAGGAACGGCCAGAGGAACGAGTTCCAGGACCAGATGAAGCAGACGATGGAGAGAGCGGTGGTCACGCCCCAGTTCATCGGGATGTAAATCCGGGTGAGGATCCGCCATTCCGATGCATTGTCCATGACAGCCGCCTCGCGGAAATCCTTCGGCACGCCATCGAAAAACTGCTTGTAGACGATGATAACAACGGGATGGATGAGCTGCGGCAGCACGATCCCGGCCCAGGTATTGATCAGGCCCAATCCCGCGACGAGCTCGAAATGGTTGACGATCAGCGTCGACATCGGAACCATGAAGCTGGCCAGCACCAGCCACCACAGCACGTTGCGGAAGGGAAAGCGTAGCTGCGAGATGGCATAGCCGCAGAGCAGCGACGACGAGACGGTCAGGGCCGTGACGGCGAGTGCGGTGACGATGGAATTGAGATACCAGCGGCCGATTTCCGTCTCCGTCAGCGCGAAGATGTAATGCGACAGCGTGAAGGTATCCGGCCAAAGCTCGATATAGGGGCGGACCACCTCGTCTTCCGGCTTCAGCGAGGAGACGACGCCCCAATAGAGCGGAAAGGCCCAGAGTATGGCGCAGATGACGGTCAGCAGGGTGATGATGAGGCCGGCCAGGTTCAGGCGGCGTGCGCGCTCGGCATTCATCGGTTGCGACCTCCCGACAGTCTGGTCAGTTGGAAGTTCAGGACCGAGACGACAATGACGATCATGAACAGGACGACGGCAGCAGCCGCGGCCCGGCCGCCCTGGTCCGACTGGAAGGCCCGGAGGAAGATGTAGTAGACCATGACGAGGTTGTCGTTCGGCCTGCCCCCCGTGGAGAAGAGATAGACCTGGTCGAAGATCTTCAGCTGCGAAATGAGCTGGATCGTCAGGACCAGCGCGGTCACCGGCCACATCAGCGGCCAGGTGATGCGCGAAAATGTGGCCCAGCGCCCCGCATTATCGAGCGCTGCCGCCTCGTAGATCTCCTGCGGGATAGAGCGCAGGCCGGCCAGGAACAGCAGGATCGAGAAGCCTGCCGTCCACCAGATGGTGATCACCCCGACCGCCGGCATGAACCAGACCGTGGACTTGAACACAGGGACCCGCGGGATGCCGAGCATGTCGAAGACATACATGGCAATGCCGAACTGGAAGTTCAGCGTCCAGTCCCAGATCAGGTAGACCACGGAGACCGGCAGGATATAGGGCAGAAAGAACATTGCCAGGATGGCTGCCTGGAAGCGCCCCGCCAGCCGGTTGACGCCGAGCGCGATCGCATAGGCAACCATGGTGCCGGGGATGACGGTGAGCAGGACGAAATAGGCCGTGTTCCAGAGCGCTGTCGCGAACCGCCTGTCATCGACAAGCCGGGTATAGTTCTCCAGGCCCACATAGCTGCCACCGCCGATCAGCGGCGCATCCGTCAGGCTGATCATGAACAGCTTGATGGTGGGATAGATAAAGACAAGCCCATAGACCGCGATGAATGGGGCTACGAGCGCCATGGCGAAGATCGCCTCGCTGCGCTTGTTCCTGAGCATCCTGTTTCAGGACCTCCTTGCAGTGTCTGACAGTCGATCCAAGACGGTGTCCGGACCGAGGCTGCCTGCCTCGGTCCGGACACCGATGTTTCAGAGGTCGTCGAGACCGATCTTGATCTCTTCAACTGCCTTGGCTGGCTCCATCTCGCCGTTCAGCGTCGGCACGAAATGGGTGGACATGACGTCGAAGATCGGGCCGGCAATGCCAGCGAGCGGCGTCTTGGGATCGAAGATCATATTGGCTGTCAGCGGCGAATAGGTCGCGTTCGGCTCCATGGCCTTGTATTCCGCCGAGGCCGTGACCGGACCATAGGCGGGGATGTGGCCGGCGGTGGCCCATAGCAGCGAGTTCTTGGAGATCCAGCCGATCACCTCAAGCACGGCGGCGCGCTTCTCCGCTGTCATCTCCTTGCCCTTGTTCGCCGGAATGGCGAAGGCATGGCTGTCAGCATAGGTGGAGGGTTTGTCGAAGATCACAGGCAGTTCAACCGCGCCCCACTGGAAGAGCTTGCCGCCCTTCTGCAGGTCGGTCATCGTCGGGACTTCCCAGACGCCGTTGATCATCATGGCCGCTTCGCCCGACGTGAACAGGGCGACCGTTGCGGGATAATCCGTATAGGTCGACTGCCAGCCGGCCTTGGTCCAGTCCTGCAGGACCGACAAGGCATTTTCGAGCTTCTTGCCATTGTCGCCGGCCAGGAATTCGTCGCCGGTCATCAACTCGCCGCCCTGCTGGCCCATCAGCGAATAGACGGTGCGGAACATGAAGTTACCGTCGGCGGTCACCGAACCCAGCGGGAATTTCACGCCGGAATCCTTCAGCGCTTTCAGCGTCGCCTCGAAATTCTGGCGGGAATCCAGGCCCTTCGGCTTGCCGTTCGCGTCCAGCACGCCCGCTTTCGCCAGGATATCCTTGTTGTAATAGAGAACGATCGGATGGGTATCGAGCGGCACGGCATATTGCTTGCCATCGACCGTGACCGCGTCCCAGGTGGAGGCAGCATAATCATCCTGCTTCAGCCCCATGGCGGTCCAGTCGGCCGGCGTGATTTCCTGCAGAATGCCCTGCTTCACCGCCAGCGGAATGCGGCTTGCGTGATAGGTCATCACATCAGGCGCTTGGCCAACAGCGGCTGACGTCTGGACCTTGGAATAGAAGGGCGTGCCCCATTCCAGCGTCGTGGCGTCGATCTTCACCTTGCCCTGGTGGGCGGCGTTGAAGTCGGCGATCATCTGCTTCATGCGAACGCCGTCACCGCCGGAGAGGAAGTCCCACCAGACCACCGTCTCCTCTGCCTTGGCGGCCGATGCCATCAGGACCGTGGCGAGCACCGCGGCCTTTGTCACATTGTACCATCTTGCCATCTGTTTCTCCTCCCAGATTAAAGTGGCCTCCTACCGCCACTTAAGACAACTAGAGCTTGAGCCTTATCATCGAATAGGAATATGGCGGCACGGTCACCCGCACCCGGTTCCCCTCGATTGTGGCCTTGTCCTTGACCTGCTGTGGCGCGACATTGTCGGGCTGTTCCTTGGAATTCCTCGCCTCCAGGTCGTCATGCTTGATCAGCGTGTGCTCCACGCTCTTGATCGTGCCGAAACGCTCCGCCGACAGGTTGATTTCCATCGGCTCCTGGCCATGCCGGTTCACGGCGAAGAAGGTCAGCCAGCCGGCTTCGGAATCATGCACCCCCGCTACATCCAGATACGACACGCGGTCCGCGACATCGGCCGTATAGGACGCGCATTCGACATCCAACAGCAAGGCCGTTCCGCGACCGAAGCGTGAGGCAAGATGCAGGGGATGATAGATTGTCTGCCGCCAGGCCGCGCCGCCCGGTTCCGTCATGATCGGCGCGATCACGTTGACCAGTTGGGCGATGCAGGCAATGCGCACCCGGTCCGACCGGCGGATGAAGGTGTTCAGGATGCAGCCGACCTGCAGCACGTCCTCGAAATTATAGATATCTTCGAGCAGGACAGGCGCATGCGGCCAGTTCCATTCCTTCATGCGCTTGGCGTCATTCTTGCGCTCGTGGTACCAGACGTTCCATTCGTCGAAGGAAATCTTCACGTCGCGCTTGGAGCGCTTCTTGCTCTTCACATAGTCGATGACGCCGCCAACCGTGCCGATATAGCGATCGAGCTTTTCCGGAAGTGCTAGATATTCGGCGGTGTTCTTCTCGTAGTTCTCGAAATACATATGCAGCGAGATATAGTCGATCTGGTCGTAGCTTTCGTCCAGAACGGTTGCTTCCCACTGGGGATAGGTCGGCATTTCCGAATGGGAGGAGCCGCAGACCACCAGTTCCAGCTTGTCGTCGAAGGCGCGGATTGCCTTGGCGGTCTCGTTGGCGAGGTGGCCATATTCCGCGGCACTCTTGTGACCGACCTGCCAGGGGCCGTCCATCTCGTTGCCGAGGCACCAGAGCTTGACATTCCAGGGGGCGGCCCGGCCGTTCTTGCGGCGCAGGTCAGACCAGTAGCTGCCGCCGGGATGATTGACATATTCGACAAAGTTACGGGCGGCATCGAGCCCGCGCGAGCCGAGATTGACGGCCAGCATCATGTCCGTCCCGACGGCTTCAGCCCATTCGGCGAATTCATGGATGCCCACGGCATTCGATTCCGATGTGCGCCAGGCAAGGTCGAGCCGCGTGGGGCGGTCGGCCTGCGGGCCGATTCCGTCTTCCCAGTTATAGGCCGAGACGAAGTTGCCGCCGGGATAGCGGCAGATCGGCACATCGAGGTTGCGCACCAGGTCGATCACGTCCTTGCGCATGCCATTCGGCAAGGCGGTCGGGTGCCCCGGCTCATAGATACCGGTATAGACGGCCCGGCCCAGATGCTCCAGAAAAGCACCATACAACCTGTTGTCTATTTCTCCCAGGGAATAGCGCGCATGCGCCGTGACTTGGGCCTCCATGGTTCCTCCAAACCTTTATATCACCAAATGCGGTTTATATCCGTTTTTTTGGTATTTAAAGCGGAGTGATGGATGTTCGTCAAGTGAAGCTTTGATGATCAGACCTGAATTCTGAGCACGATGTCTTGGGAGTAATTGCCGAAGCCGGTCCCGAAGATATTGATACCGCCGGGATGCTCGGCATCCTCCTTCACGCCCACCCGCATGCGGATGGACCGGTGCTGGTCGAGCTTCAGATCCTCAAGTGTGACGCTGGAGATCCGCATGCCATCGACGAAGCTGCCCTCGCCATTGATGCGCCAGTTCTTCAGCTTGCCATATTGGGAGCCCTTGAGCTTCCACCAATCGGGCGTATAGACCCCGCGCTTGTCGCCGAAATCGCCCGGCGAGGTCCAGGTGCCGACATCGATGCCATTGACCCGCAGGAAGATGTCGGAAGGCCAGTTGGCATCGGTTCCCGGCACCTCAGAGCTCAATTCCATTGAAAATTCCAGGGCTTTCGGCTTGGCCTTGGTGATCAGCGTGTTGTTGGGAAACTGGTATTCCACATATCCGCGTGTGAACCACAATAGGCCGGCCTTCATGCGGTCGGGATTGAGGAAGGTATCGGGCACGTCGAGCAGGCCGATCACGCCGTCCTTGGAGCAGAGACCGCAGGGGGATGTGACTTCGAACTCGGTATATAGCCCGATCGGCATCGACACTTCGATCATGTCGCGATTTTCCGCGACAGGCTCGGCAAAGGAGATCAGGATTTCCTGGAAGGCGGAATGACAGAGCTTCTGGCTGCCCTTCCGCGCCCTTTGGCTTTCCGTGAAGATCAGCCCGCAATCTTCCAATATCTTCAGGTTTATGGATACGGTCGATTGCGGCAGCGCGAGCTCCTCGGCAATCTGATTCACATTCTTCGCGCCGCCGTTGCGGAGAAGCTTGAGGATGTTGATCCGAACCTCGCTTGCGAGCCCCTTGATCAGGTCCTGCCGCTCGACCGGATCGATCACCAATACTTTGCCAGTCATCTGTCACCTATCGTCAGATGATTTTCATATCAGCATTTCCGATATGAAAGCAATGCGACAGCGCCGGGCATGACGAAAGTGGAATGGACGGGAATGACGCGACAGATTTCCCGCATGACGCCCTGATCCGCGCCAAGCTCATGTACCAAAATCGCACCGTGGGCTGTGTTCGCCTACGCCGGCCCCCAAAGGCCGGCGTTTCTGCGTTCATTGCGCCGATGAAAGCGCCGCGCTGACCAGCCGGAAGGGGCTCGAGACGGTGGCGGCGGCGGCGTCGAAGACAAAGGCGCCGACATTGTTGAGGCCCACCTCGTTTTGCTGCGTCGTGAACTTGGGATAGCGGGTAGCAAGCGCGATATAACGATCGTGGTTGATCCGATCTCCGGACTGAACCTCCGAAATGTCGATCAGCCGCACCTTCTCCTTGGCCGCCGCCGCCTGGATTTCGGGGTCGGCAATGTCGAGCGCGCCGATGCGCTGGTTCCCGGCCAGGATGCTGGAGGCCTGCAGCGCCCGGTCGTCCTTGGAGACCAGGATCGTCATCGGCGGAGACATCGGGCCGATCACCGCGATCTGCTGGCGGAACACATCCGCATCGATATCCGGAGCCGCCAGCACCACGGAGAGGCGGGACAGCACGTCCTCGCGGCCCGTGAGTTTCAGCTGGCGCAGCGTCTCTGCCACCAGCCAGCCGCCCATGCTGTGGCCGAATACCACGATCTTTCCCTTCTGCCGGGTCTGCGCCAGGTCCGTCAGCAGTTCGGCAAGATAGTCGCGGGAATAGGTGACGGACTCCTTGTCGGCGACATAGCCGGTGAGGGCTGCCTGCGATGGCCAGGAAAACAGCACGGGCACGCCGTCGATATCCGCATCCGCCGAGAGCTGGGCGAAACGGAACAGCGCCTCCTGAAAATTGAAGTTGAAGCCGTGGACGAAGACGCCGATCGGCGCCGAGTCACCCTTGTATGCCTTGGCCGAAGTCTCCACCGCCGCCTTGAACGCATCCTTCTGCAGCGTCGCCTGCGATGCCACCGTGAAGGTCTTGGCCGGGTCGGGTTTCTGCCCGCGCTTCGGCCATTCGATGTTTCCCGGCTTGTGGTCGGGCGGCGTGGTGATGGTGAAGCGCGCGTAGTTCAGCTTGGAATCTCGCCCTTCGGTGAAGACATTTGAATTCGCACTGGACCGCTCGCGCGTGGTCGCGACATAGACCGTCACCGCCTTGGCATTTACAGGCATGGCCGAGACGGGTTGCAGCACATCAGGACCGGGCCGCGTGCCGCAGCCGGTAACGACCAGCGACAGGCTGATGAGGATCGCCGCGGAAAGGCATGTGCCCGCTGTCCTGCCGGTCTGGCCAGGGGCCGACTGTCTTGCAAAAACTCTCGTCATCAAGCCTCGTCTCTGAATCTGGTCCCTGGAACCCCAGGCTTCCCTACGCCAGATGTTTATCGGTCCACTGCCGCCCGCACCAGACCGCGGGTGCAACAGCCATCTTCTGTTTATCCCATGCGCTTTTTCTCGCTGGGCATGCCGGTGTCATCCGGCCGTTAAAAACAGGCGCTATTGATCGGGAAAGATCAATGCACAGCTGTGCAAACGGATAGCGAATGGCAGAACAGAGCTTCCTCACCCTGCGGAAACTGGGCGTCGGTTACGGGCGCACCGAAGTGCTGCGGGATATCGACTTGAACATCGACAAAGGCGAATTCGTGGCGCTCCTCGGTTCCTCGGGTTGCGGCAAGACCACGCTTCTGCGTTCCATCGCAGGCTTCGTCCGTCCAAGCATCGGCTCGATTGCCGTGTCCGACCGTGAGGTGACGCACCTGCCGCCGGAAAAGCGCGGCATGGCGCTGGTGTTTCAGTCCTATGCGCTTTGGCCGCACATGACCGTCTCGCAGAACATCGGCTATGGCCTGAAGCTCCGGCGCTATCCGCGGCAGGAGATTGCCCGGCGTGTGAGCGAAATGGAGGGTCTGCTGGGCCTTTCCGGCCTCTCGGCCCGCAAGCCGGCGGCGCTATCGGGTGGCCAGCGCCAGCGCGTCGCGCTCGGCCGGGCGCTCGCCATCGATCCGGAAATCCTGCTGCTCGATGAGCCGCTTTCCAATCTCGATGCCCGCATTCGTTTGACGGTACGCCACGAAATCCGTGCCCTGCAGCGCCGGCTTGGCATCACGGCGATCCACGTCACCCATGACCGTGAGGAGGCCATGGTCATGGCCGACCGCATCGTCATCCTGAATGCCGGCCGCATTGCCCAGCAGGGCAGTCCGGAAGAGGTCTATAACCGGCCGGCATCGGCCTTCGTCGCGGCCTTCATGGGCGCGGAAAACGTCGTGCGGCTCAACGGGGCGCCTGAGGGCGAGCGGTTCCGCATCGCCGCCTCCGATACCAATCGCACCTGCCTGTTGACGCCCTCGCAGCCGGGCCTCGGCGCCGGTCGCGTAGAGGCGCGCTTCCGTGCCGAGGCGGCCCAACTGCAACAGCGTGATGGCGGCGAGATTGTCGCGTCTGATGGCCTTGCCCTTCATGGACGCGTCCTTGGCGTCAGCTATCCCGGCGGCGTGTGGCGCCATGTCGTGGCGGTCGAGGGGGGCGAGGTGCTGGTGGATGCGCCGCGCGCCTTCGCCGTGGGCGATGCCGTCAGTGTCGTTATTCCCGCCGCCCATCTCTTCGTTTTCGGCGTCGATGCCTCCGTGGCATCCGCCATCCCCGTTTCCCGCACGCCCGCCGCAGCGGTTGGCGTCGGCGAAAAATCTCATGCCCAATCCCTTAACCTGGAGACAAACCCATGAAGCACCTCGCTTATGCCGCGCTCGTTCTCGGCCTGGTGACAAATTCCGCCGCCGCCGCTGAACTCACCGTCATCACCGCCGGCGACCAGAACATGGTCGATTACGTCAACGAATACCTCGCGCCGATCTTCGAGAAGGAAAATCCGGGCAACACCGTGCGCGCCGTCGGCACGGGTCCCGGCGATGCCGGCTCGCAGAAAATCGTCGAGCGCTTCGACGCGCAGGCCAATGCCGGTTCCCAGACCTGGGATGCCGACGTTGCCGTCGTGCATGAAAAGTTCGCCGGCCCGATGGTCGAAAAGGGCTATCTCGCCAAGTATCGCGCTGATATCGAAACCGGCAAGCTGGTGACCAGCGACAAGGCCAAGCTCGCGCTCGGCGCCAATGTCGATGGCTATGTCATGCCGATGTTCGCCAGCCAGACCGCGCTCGCCTACAATCCGGCGCTATTGCCCAATCCGCCGAAGAGCTATGAGGAACTGGCTGCCTGGGCCAAGCAGAACCCCGGCAAGTTCGGCTATAACGGCATCAAGGGCGGCATGTCGGGCGTCAGCTTCGTCATGGGCTGGGTCTATGCCTTTGGCGGCGATGCCGACAAGCTGATGCACGGTCCCTTCGATGAAGCCGTGACCAAGACCTGGACGCCGGCCTTTGCCAGCCTCAAGGACTTCACCAAGAATGCAACCATGACCCCCGGCAATGCCGGCACGCTCGACATGCTGGGACGCGGCGAAATCGCCATCGGCCCTGTTTGGGTCGACATGTTCTATTCCTGGCAGGCCGATGGCCGTCTGCCGCCGGAGCTGAAGCTCGTGCTGCCGGCCCCCGGCATGCCCGGCCAGCCGATGCACTATGTCATCCCGGAAAAGGCCGCCAACAAGGACCTGGCCGAGAAGTTCGTGGCGCTCGCCACCAGCCCGAAGGTCCAGGCCGAAGGCATCGTCAAGCGCTTCAACTGGTATCCGGGCATCGACGCCCAGCATGTGAAGGCTGAGCTGGACGACGCCAGCTGGAACAAGCTCTTCAAGGACATCACGCCGGAAGATCTCGCCAAATACGGCAAGCCCTTCCCGATCGCGCCCTACAACAGCGCCATCCTGGAAGCCTACGAGCGCGAAGCCACCCAATAAGCGTCTTCTCCCGGACGCGAACGGCGCCCTTTCCCGCCTCTAGGCGGGGAGGGGCATCTCCACTGTGTTGAAGTCAAATCCGCCTGATCGTCTCGGGCAGCCCACGGTCACCATGTCGAAACCCATCCTTGGCCTCCTCCTCGTGCTGCCGGCGCTCGCCGTCATCGTGCTCCTGTTCATGGTGCCGCTTGCCGCCTCCGTCATTGGCGCCTTCGAAGTGGCTGACGGCTATGGCCTCGGCAATTTCGTGAAGTCGGTGGAGCTTTACCGCGCCGACATGGTGTTCACGGTGCTGATCATCAGCCTGTCGACGCTGCTGATCGGTCTCTTCTCCATCTTGATCGGCGGCTACCTGACGCTTGGCGAAAATCCGCGCGCGGTCGCCATCCTGCGCTGGCTCTATCGCTGGCCAATGTTCATTCCCTTCATCGTCACGGGCCAGATCCTGCGCACCTTCCTCGCCAAGAACGGCCTGATGAACAATATCTTCATGGCGTCAGGTGTGCTGTCGCCGGAGAATGCCATGAGCTTTCTCGATTGGCGCGGCATCGTCATTGCCTTTGTCTGGAAGCAGACGCCCTTTGTCGCGCTGCTGGTGGCAGGCGCCATGGCCTCGCTCGATCGCGGCACCATCGAGGCCGCCCGCAATCTCGGCGCCTCTAGGCCGCGCATCCTGGTGGAAATCATCCTGCCGCAGGTGGCGACGACCGTGCTGGTCGGCCTCATCCTGTCCTTCGTCACCATGATGTCGGTGCTCTCGGTGCCACTGATGATCAACGCCCAGACGCCGACCATGCTGACCGCCGATATCGCTTTCCGCATCAATGCCTATGGCGATTATGGCGTCGCCAATGCCCTCGGCTTGATTTCGCTGGTGATCAGCTCCGTTGTCGCCTGGTTCTATCTGCGCCTGAGCCTGAAGGAGCGCGCATGACCGATCTTGCTCTGACCTATAAGCGTCGCCCAGGCTTCGCCATCGATCTCTGGTGGCTGCCGCGCGGTCTCGCGCTCGGCCTGCTCGCCTTCATCATCTTCGGGCCACTCGCCAATCTCGTGCTCTGGGCCTTTGCCGAGCGCTGGTATTTCCCCCATGCCCTGCCACTGGACTATGGCCTTAGCTTCTGGGCCAAGGTCTTCTCTCCGCGCGGCAACGCCATCGAATCTCTCAGCAATTCCATCATCGTCGCGCTGCTCACCGTCTTGCTGTCGCTGTCGCTCGCTGTCCCCGCCGGCTATGCGCTCGCGCGGCTGAAGATGCCGATGCGCAGCCTCATCCTGCTCGCCTTCCTCATTCCTCAGGCTTTTCCCAACCTTCCGGTCTATGTCAACGTCGCCCGACTGTTCTACGAATTCGGCCTCAACGGCACGATCGTCGGCGTGGTGCTGGTGCATGCCACCCACGGCCTGGTCTATGCCGTCTGGATCGCCACGGCAGCCTTCTCGGCAATCGATGAGGAGCTTGAACAGGCCGCCCGGTCCATGGGCGCCGGACCGTTCAGGACGTTCTGCGATGTTACCCTGCCGCTGGCACTGCCGGGCCTGACGGCCAGCGGCATCTTCGTCTTCCTGGAATCCCTTGACGAGTTCACCGGCAGCTATTTCGTCGGCGCGCCTGATGTGAACATGCTGCCGCTGCTGCTCTACAACGCATCGTCAGGCGGCAACTACCAGGTCGCCTCGATCACGGCGCTGCTGCTGCTCATCCCCTCCATCGGCTTCATGCTGATTGTGGAGCGCTTCCTGAAGGCCGACGTGCTGGCCAAGGTCGGGCAGTAATCCCCCGACTGGCCCCATTCTGCCGCAGGCATGCAACGAACCGACCTTCGGCTCGTCAGTTGAGGTGCGGACAAAATTCTGTGCGCAGTTGTCCGCTTCACACTCTCCGTCATTCCGGCGAAGGCCGGAATCCAGCCACGGCGCGTCCGCGCCGTGAAGGAGTCTCTTGCAATCACGGACGTGATTGCACTGGATCCCGGCCTTCGCCGGGATGACGATCGTTTAGGCGCCCTGCGCCCCAATCAACGAAAACCGGCTATGCCGAACGTATTGCGAAGGGTGCAACCAGTGCCCGACCTCACCCCGCAATCGCGCCCGGGCCTGCGGTGGCGCCGGGAGGCACCTTGCCCATGATGATCATGCCGAGCACTTCGTCTTTGGTGACATCTGCGGTGCGGGCATGGCCCACCACCTTGCCGTTCTTCATCACGAACACCCGGTCGGCGAGGTCGAACACGTCGTGGATGTCGTGGCTGATCAGGAAGATGCCGATGCCGTCGCGCTTCAGTTGCAGGATTAGTTCGCCCACCTGGGCGGTTTCCTGGGGGCCGAGCGCTGCCGTCGGTTCGTCCATGATCAGGATGCGGGCATCGAACAGGATGGCGCGGGCAATCGCCACGGACTGGCGTTGGCCGCCTGACAGCGCCTTCACCGGCTCCTTGAAGCGCTGGAAGTTCGGGTTCAGCCGGCCCATCACTTCGCGGGTCTTGGCTTCCATCGCCACGTCGTCCAGCGTGCCCCAGGGGGTCTGCAACTCGCGTCCGAGATAGAGATTGGCCGCCGCGTCGACATTGTCGGCCACGGCGAGCGACTGGTAGATGGTCTCGATCCCGTATTTCTTGGCGTCGCGCGGATTGTTGATATCGGCCGGCTTGCCGTTGATGACGATCTCGCCGCCGTCCCGCTTGTAGGCGCCGGACAGGATCTTGATCAGCGTCGACTTGCCGGCACCGTTATGGCCGAGCAGGGCCACCACTTCGCCGGGATAGAGGTCGACGGACGCCCCTTCCACGGCATGGATGCCGCCGAAGGAAATCGAGACATTCTTCATTTCCACAAGGGGAGTGCGTTGTTCTGACATGGTTTACCCCTTACTTGGCACGAGCGCGATAGACGGTGTCGGCCCATACGGCGAGCACCAGGACGATGCCGACGACGATGCGCTGCAATGGACTGTCGATTCCGAGAAGAACCATGCCGGATTGGAGCGACTGCATGACCAGCGCGCCCAACATGGCGCCGGCAACCGTTCCGACACCCCCGGCAAGCGAGGTGCCGCCGATCACGGCCGCGGCAATGGTATAGAGTTCGTCAAGCTCGCCCTGCGCATTGGTCGCGGCATTGAGGCGAGCGGTGGAGATGGCGGCGGCGATGGCGCAGAGGATACCCATCAACGCGAAGATGCGCACGGTGACCCAGCGGGTCTTGATGCCGGCGAGTTCCGCCGCTTCCGGGTTGCCGCCGAGAGCGAAGACGTAGCGGCCGAAGCGCAGGCGGGTCGAGATGAAGGTCATGACGATGCCGACGCCCACGGCGATCAGGACCGGCACGGCGATGCCATGCGGGATCATCAGGCCACCTTCGGGCCAGGCAATGCCTTCCGCCTCGGCATAGCGGCGGGCGATGTTAACAGGCCAGTAATAGATATTGGCAACCCAGACGGCGCCGAGCACCAGCGCGCAGGAGAGGATGGAGAGGAAATACTCCGCCCACATCGGCCGACGCGGAAAGCCGAAGCGCTTGCGCTGCTTGCGGGCATTGATGATCGCGCCGACAATGGCGACGCAAGCGACTAGCCCGACGATCCAGCTTGCCGTCGCGCCGATCGAGCCCTCGGTCCCGCCACCCATCAGTCGGAAGGTCGGGTTCATCGGCGCAACCGTCTGCCCCGATGTCACGAACCAGGTGGCACCGCGCCAGACCAGCAGGCCGCCAAGCGTGACGATGAAGGAGGGCACTTTCAGGAAGGCGATGATGGAGCCGTGCAGCGCGCCGATGGCCGCGCCAACTGCAATCCCGCAGGCCAGCGTGATCGGCCAGATCCAGCTGCTGTCGAGGCCGAGATATTGCGGCAGGATCTTCGCCTGCAGCACGCCCATGACGATGCCGCAGAAGCCGAGCACCGAACCGACCGACAGGTCGATATTGCGGGTCACGATGATCAGCACCATGCCGGTTGCCATGACGGCAATCGAGGAGGTCTGAACCGTGAGGTTCCACAGGTTGCGCGGCGTCAGGAAAAGCCCGCCGGTCAGGATCTCGAATCCGACCCAGATGAACAGCAGCGCGCCGACCATGCCGAGCAGCCGCGTATCGATCTCGGTGGCGCGAAAGAAGCGCGTGACCGGGTGTTCGGCGCCACTGGCGCGCGTCGTGTGTGCTTGTTGTATTGTGTCGGCCATGCCCTGCCGTTCTCCCCACTGGTAAGCAATTCTGCGGCGGCGACTGCTGACGCCCGGTCACCTGACCACCAAAAGCGTCGCGTGAAAGCTTGGGGCGCGCGCGCTCGCTCGTATCCGCCATGGCGGTGGCGGATACTGACCCGCCCAAGACGACGCCGCAACGGGTTGCGTTGCGGCGTCGCTTTCGCTTCAGTCATCCGTGGAACGGATTGCCGTTACTTGCAGGCCGCAACGTCTGCCTTTGCACCCTGGCAGGCTTCTGCCTTGGTGATCCAGCCGGCGTCGATGACAACGTTCAGGTTGTCCTTGGTGATGGCAACAGGTGCCAGGAACACCGACTGCATTTCGACGCCCTTCGGGCCACCCTTGAAGGTGGTCACGCCTGCGACTTCGGTGAGCTTCTTGCCACCAGCCAGGTCGAGTGCGATTTCAGCAGCACGCTTGCCGAGTTCGCGGCTGTCCTTCCAGACGGAAACGGTCTGGGTGCCCAAAGCGATGCGGTTCAGCGCTGCCTTGTCGGCATCCTGGCCGGAAACCGGAACGGAACCGGCGAGGCCCTGGGCTTCGAGAGCGGCAATCGCGCCACCTGCAGTGCCGTCGTTGGAGGCGACGACTGCATCGACCTTGTTGTTGTTGGCGGTCAGGAACTGCTCCATGTTCTTCTGGGCAACTTCCGGCTTCCAGCCATCGGTATAGGCTTCGCCGACATTCTTGATCTTGCCGGCATCAATGGCGGCCTTGACCACTTCCATCTGGCCCGAGAACAGGAAGTCAGCATTCGGGTCCGAAGAAGAGCCCTTGATGAAGACGTAGTTGCCTTCAGGCTTTGCCTTGAACACTTCAGCAGCCTGCAGGCGACCAACTTCCTTGTTGTCGAAGGTGATGTAGAAGGCGGCCGGGTTTTCGATCAGGCGGTCATAGCCGACGACCGGAATGCCTTCAGCAGCGGCCTTTTCGATGGCCGGGCCGATGGCGTCGCTGTCCTGGGCCAGAACGATCAGGGCATTGGCGCCCTGCGAGATCAGCGATTCGATGTCGGTCAGCTGCTTGGCGGGAGAAGACTGGGCGTCGGCGGAGAGGTACTTGGCGCCGACAGCGTCGAGAGCCTTCTTGATGGCGGCTTCGTCGGTCTTCCAACGCTCTTCCTGGAAGTTGGACCAGGACACGCCGACAACGAGGTCAGCAGCCATGGCAGCGGTATGCATGGTAACAACGACGGCCACGCCGGCCATCAGCTTCAAGACACGATTCATAATTGTCCTCCCAAGTGACATGCGGCCAACCTCCTCAAGGTTTGAACGGCCGCGGCAAAGTCTGTCGAGAAGCTTGAAATTAAATTTTCTCGACAGTCGAGAAATTAAATGTCAGATAAATGATGCACTGTCAACACGGTGCAGCAGCCGAAGGAACAGTGTTTCCGAAGGCCCCAGGGAGTAGCATGTCAGGTCACCATAACGCGTCTTCGGCGGAGGTTGCGAAACCGGCGAGAACCGGGACCGAGCTGCTCGGGCTGCGCAATCGCGTGGCCGTGCTGAAGGCCTTGCGTCGTCATGGTCGCCTCTCCCATACGGAGCTCAGCGATCATACTGGGCTTGCGTCTGCAACGGTGTCGGCCATCACCTCGGATCTCGAACGCGCCGAGGTCATCGAAAAGAGCGAGCAGCAGGCAGGCTCCGGTCGCGGGCGCCCGCGCGTCCTCTTCGCGCAACGCCGCGGCTCAGCCTACCTGATCATTGTCATCATTTCGTCCGATGCCATCCAGTATTCCCTGGTGGACTATGCGGGAAAGCTGATCGACCGCTTCGTCGAACCGCGCATGCAGGGCCGGGCCGGCGACTTCCTCGCGGCGATCGGCGCGGGTCTTGAACGGGTCCTGGACCGCTCGCGCATCGCACGCGACCGGGTGCGCGCCATATCGATCAGCAGCAAGGGCTTGGTCGCAGCCGATGCGCCCGTCCTTCGATGGTCGCCAGTCCTGGGGACAGAACAGGTGGATTTCGAGGCGGGGTTGAAGCCGCTTTGGGGTGCCCGGCTTTCGCTCAGCAATGAAACGCTGCTCGTTGCCAGCGCCCTTGGCCAGCAACAGCAGGCCTCCGCTGCCGGGTTCACCGGCGTCACCGCCCTCTCGCTCGGACACAGCATCGGCCTTGGCATCGCCACGGCCAGGCCAGCGGGCGAGATCGAGGTCCGGGCCCCCAATTTCGGCCATATGCTGCATGTGCCGAATGGTGCGCTCTGTCGCTGCGGCGCCCGTGGCTGCGTCGAGGCTTATGCCGGTCTTTACGGCATCCTCAGGACCGCGTTTGAGGTTCCGCTGGATACCATCCCGGCGAAATTCGTGCCGATCCCCGAAGTCGACAAGCTGGCGGCCAGTGCCCGAAGCGGCAACCGCATGGCCAACTATGCCTTCCGTGTCGCCGGCCAGGCGCTGGGTTTCGGCCTGTCCCGTGTCTTCAGCCTCAACAGCCACATGCCTGTTGCCATCACCGGACCGGGCGCGCGCTATTTCGACCTTATGCGGGCAGGCATGGAGGAGGGGCTGTCGCAGTCCCAGGTGGTCCGCATGGAGGGCATGCCGATCCTGTCCGTCGTTCCCGACGAGCCGCAACTGGTGTTCCAGGGCCATCTGGAACGGGCCATGGCGCTGGTCGATGAGGATATCGTGATGTCCGCAACCTGAGCGGTCAAGGCGCGAGTGTCGCGCACCACTTGCACGCGGTGCGGCAAGGGTATGTTTAAAAAACAGTTTTGCCCTTGGCGAGAATCCCTGTAGTAAGAATTAACCTTCAGTCAAGGAATTAACCATAATGATTGAAGGATACGTCGGAATGGGACTGTGAATCACAGGGTCCCTGTCGGGCATGAAGCCGCACCGTCGTACCGGTTCCGATCCGGTATGAAGTCATGGACGCAGTTCCAGGAACGTTTGGTGATGCGGTTTTGCCTGAGATGCATGCATCGATAGCGCGCGAATGCCCCCATCTGCCCAACCGAACCTGGCGCTGCACAGCTGAGCCGGTTTGATATTCGATCCGGCCTTTCGTGCGGGGATCTGTTTTGGGGCGAGACATGCCGGCAGATAGAGGGGCAGGAGCGCAGGCGGGCAGCCTACGTGACCGGCTTCGCTTTGCCGGTTTGGAAGCCGATAGCACCGATCTTCTGCGCCGCCACCGCGCCGACCTCCAGACTTCGATCAAGTCAGGCCTGCGGGATGTCTTCCATCGCCTGCAGACCTTTCCGGACGCGGCGCGCAATTTCACCAGCGAACATCAGATTGAACGGCTGCACGACCTCCTGGCCTCCCATTGGGATGTGCTGACGGACGCCCGGTTCGACACGCTCTATGCCGAACGCGTCAAGGTGCTGGCCGATAGCCAGGCCAAGATGGGCCTCGACCCGCGCTGGCAGATCGCCGGTCACGGGGTCATGCTGGAACACCTGCTTTCGGCCGTCATCAAGGACCTGTCCGGACGCGGTTTCTTTTCCGGAGCACGCAAGCGCAACCAGGAACTGGCAGACCTCGTGGCCGCACTCGTGCGCCTCGTGATGGTCGATGTCGAAATCGCCGTATCGCTTCGCTTCAACGAACTGCGCATGAAGCATCACCGCGACCTCTCCGAATTGCGCAAGCGCGAACGCAGCGATGTCGACGCGGTTTTCGGCGATGCCATCCGTGCGCTTGCCGCCCGCGACCTGACGGTGCGCATCGACGCCGATGTGCCGGAGGAATATCGCGAACTCGCCGACAGCTTCAATCAGGCGCTTGAAGGATTGCAGGCTACCTTCGCCGCTGTTGACCGCGACATGAAGCGGGCCGATGAAGCCTCCATCGATACGAACGCCGCCCTGCGCCTACAGGCGGAAGCGGGCGAAAACAGGTCGCAACGCCTGGCGGAAGCTGTTTCAGCACTGGAGGCGATCCGCCTGGGAGTCGGCGAAAGTGCCGGCATGTCCGGCGCCGCTGAGAAGGTGACGGTCGCGACCAGGCTTTCAGTTGATGAGAGCGGGCAGGTGGCCGGCCAGGCGATAAACGCCATGGCCGATATCGAGGCCTCCGCCGAACAGATCGGCGAAATCATCGGTGCCATCGACGAAATTGCCTTCCAGACCAATCTTCTGGCGCTGAATGCCGGCATCGAGGCGGCGAGGGCGGGTGACGCCGGTCGCGGCTTTGCGGTCGTGGCCCAGGAAGTTCGCGCGCTTGCGCAGCGTTCCGCCGAGGCGGCCCGTGAGATCAAGGCCCTTGTCGCCACCACGAAGGCGCAGGTCGATGCCGGGGTTCAGGTGGTCGGCCGCACCCAGCATGCGATCGAGACGATCGCCGGCCAGGTGGCGACGATCAACGAAACGGTGTCGGCGGTCGCGCGCCAGACGGGCGAGCATTTGAAGGCGATCGGCGAGGTCGGCGCATCCGTCAATGCGCTTGGCCGCGAAACGGAAGCAAGCGTCGGCAAGGCGCGCGAGATGAGCTGTCGCAGCGATGAACTCCACACCGTCATTCTCGAACTTGGCCAGACGGTGCGCGAGTTCACGATCCACCGTCGGGAGATGGAGGCGCGCACGCTTCCGCAGGCAAGGGCGGCCAATGCGATCCATCATCATCAGGTCAGGCTGGACCTGAATGCACGGCGCTCGGAAGAAAACCATCAAGAATTTATGGAAAATTCGATGAATGGCGATTTTTCCTACATTCCGCCGCTCCAAGCGCTGGGAGGTTGAGGGGATTGTTTACCAACTTCTACTACACAGGAGTGGACTGGTGTTGTCGGGTGGCCGCTAAACACCATGCAAAGTGGTCGCAACCGGCGCTGTGGCCCCGATTTGAAGGACGAGGAATGAGTTGATGGCAAGCACGAAAGCCGCAGGCAACGATTTGAAATTGGCAGCGATACTCGATCTGAACGAAGCCTCCGAACTGCGCGGCAAGTTGGTATCGATGCGCGGAAGCGCAATCGCGATCGACGCGTCGAGTGTCGAGCGGGTCGGCGCGCAATGCATGCAGGTGCTGATGGCCGGTGCCAAGGCATGGGAAGAGGACAAGCACTCTTTCACCTTTGCCAAGGCGTCCGAGGCATTCCTGAAGACTGCACAACTTATAGGCATCAACATCGAGCATCTGCTCGCTAAGGAGATTCGGCAATGAAGAAGAAAGTTCTGACGGTAGATGATTCCAGGACCATCCGGAACATGCTGCTCGTTACCCTGAACAATGCGGGTTTCGAGACCATCCAGGCCGAGGATGGCGTCGAAGGCCTCGAGGTTCTGGAAGAATGCAATCCCGACGTGATCGTGACCGACATCAACATGCCGCGTCTCGATGGCTTCGGCTTCATTGAAGGCGTTCGCCGCAACGAGAAGTACCGGGCTATCCCGATCCTCGTTCTCACCACGGAAAGCGATGCGGAAAAGAAGAACCGCGCGCGTCAGGCCGGTGCCACGGGCTGGATCGTCAAGCCGTTCGACCCGACCAAACTGATCGATGCCATTGAGCGTGTAACCGCCTGAACCGGGATTTTCTCCGATGGATATGAACGAAATCAAAGAGATCTTCTTCCAGGAATGCGAGGAGCAGCTCGCTGAACTGGAATCCGGTCTTCTGAAAATGAATGACGGAGATCGCGATCCGGAGACGGTCAACGCCGTGTTCCGAGCGGTTCACTCCATCAAGGGCGGTGCCGGTGCTTTCGGCCTGGAAGAGCTGGTTGCCTTCGCGCACGTCTTTGAAACTACTCTTGATTGCGTTCGCTCCAACAAGCTGGAGCCCGGTCCGGAAGTCATGAAGGTGATGCTGAAGTCGGCCGACGTCCTGGCCGACCTCGTGAGTGCGTCCCGCGATGGCGGCGGCGTCGATGAATCCCGCTCCAGCGGCCTGGTCAAGGAACTGGAAGCGCTGGCAAACGGCGAGATACCCCAGGCATCGGCTGCCCCGGCCCCGGCTCCCAAGGCCGCGCCGAAGAAGGCGGCTCCTGCACCTGCACCCGTCGCCGCTGCCCCGACCGACGATAGCGGGTTCCAGCCGGTTCCCTTCTCTTTCGACGGGTTCCCGGAAACCGAAGAGCAGGCTGAAAAGCCGCTGTTCGAAGTCTCCTTCAAGCCGCGTGCCGAGCTCTATTCCAAGGGCAATGAAGCCGCCCTCCTGCTGCGCGACCTCTCGCGCATCGGCGAGATGAGCGTGCTCTGCAACATGGACGACCTGCCGCCGCTCGACGCGATGGATCCGGAAGGCTCCTATTTCGGCTGGAAGATCTCGATCCGCACCGAAAAGGGCGAGGAGGGCATCCGCAGCGTCTTCGAATTCGCTGAATGGGACTGTGATCTCGAGATCAAGGCCATCGAGTCGGCTGCCCAGGCCGGAACCGACGACCTGCCGATGATCCCGGTACCCTTCGATCTCTCCGCCCTCGACGATGATGCCGGCGACCAGTCGGATTCCGATGGCGCCGAAGCCGCCGAGACCACTGTTTCTGCTGCCGTCACGGCTGCCGCCACCGCGACCAATGTCGTGAAGATGGCCGAGACCGCATCCCGCGAGAAGAAGGAATCGCCTGCCGCTGCGGCGGCTGCCGCAGCCGCTGCCCAGAATGCACAGAACAGCGCCGGTGCTGCCGGCCAGACCATCCGCGTCGATCTCGACCGCGTCGACCGCCTGATCAACCTGGTCGGCGAGCTGGTCATCAACCAGGCCATGCTCTCCCAGAGCGTGATCGAGAACGACAACAACGGCACCTCGTCCATCAACATGGGCCTGGAAGAGCTGCAGCAGCTGACCCGCGAGATCCAGGACTCGGTCATGGCGATCCGCGCGCAGCCAGTCAAGCCGGTCTTCCAGCGCATGTCGCGTATCGTCCGCGAAGTGGCCGACATGGTGGGCAAGTCCATCCGTCTCGTTACGGAAGGTGAAAACACTGAAGTCGACAAGACCGTCATTGACAAGCTGGCCGAGCCGCTGACGCACATGATCCGCAATGCCGTGGACCATGGCATCGAAAGCCCGGAAAAGCGCGCTGCCGCCGGCAAGAATCCGGAAGGCACGGTTAAGCTGACCGCGAAGCATCGCTCCGGCCGTATCGTCATCGAACTGGTCGACGACGGTGCTGGTATCAACCGCGAGCGTGTGCGCCAGAAGGCAATCGACAACGACCTGATCACGGCCGACGCCAACCTGTCGGACGAAGAAATCGACAACCTGATCTTTGCGCCGGGCTTCTCCACCGCCGACAAGATTTCGGACATCTCGGGTCGCGGCGTCGGCATGGACGTCGTCAAGCGCTCGATCCAGGCTCTTGGCGGTCGCATTTCGATCACGTCGAGACCTGGTCAGGGCTCGACCTTCACGATGAGCCTTCCGCTGACGCTGGCCGTACTGGACGGCATGGTGGTCACGGTTGCCGGCCAGACGCTGGTCGTGCCGCTGACGGCGATCGTCGAGACGCTGCAGCCGGAAGCCGCCAACATCCATTCCTTCGGTGCCAACCAGCGCCTGATTTCGATCCGCAACAGCTTCTGCCCGCTGGTCGATGTCGGTCGCATCCTGAACTTCCGCGCCACCCAGGCCAATCCGATCGAGGGCGTGGCACTTCTGGTGGAATCCGAAGGTGGCGGCCAGCGCGCGCTGATGGTGGATGCCATCCAGGGTCAGCGTCAGGTGGTCATCAAGAGCCTTGAGGCAAACTACACCCACGTTCCGGGTATCGCCGCTGCAACCATCCTGGGCGATGGCCGCGTGGCACTCATTCTCGACGTCGATGCCGTGGTGTCGGCATCGCGTGGTCAGTCCCTCAAGCAGGAAATGTCGTTGGCGGTCGCAGGATAAGTATAGGGTAAAGGGTCGATGTCATACGCCGTTAAGAACCTCAGCCAAGGAAGTAGGGAACTGATCGCCTTCCGTATCGGCGATCAGGAGTTCAGCGTTAACATCATGTCAGTCCGCGAAATCCGCGGCTGGACGCCGGCTACTCCCATGCCTCATGCGCCGTCTTACGTTCTGGGCGTCATAAACTTGCGCGGTGCGGTTCTGCCGATCGTGGATCTGTCGATCCGCCTCGGCATGAAGCCGGCAGAGCCGACACCGCGTCACGTCATCATCGTGGCGCAGGTGAAGAACAAGGTGATCGGCCTTCTGGTCGAAGCCGTGTCGGACATCCTCACCGTGACGGATGATATTATACAGCCCACGCCGGAGATCTCCTCCGACCTGGAGAAGCAATATGCACGCGGCATCCTCGCCATCGACAAGCGGATGATCTGCCTCGTGGAACTGAGTGCGTTGTTCTCCGAACCTGAAAGCGAAGCCGCATGATCATGGCAACCACATCGTCAACGCGTCTCAATGACGACGAGATCCTGGCCAACGGAGAATATCCGTTGACCCGCCGGGACCTCAACGAGATCGCGGCGATGATCTACTCCGATGCCGGAATCGCCTTGAACGACTCCAAGGCCTCGTTGGTCTATTCGCGCCTGTCCAAGCACATCCGCAATCTTGGATTGCGGGGGTTTCGCGACTATTGCAATCTTGTGTCCTCTGCGGAAGGCGCGCCCGAGCGTCGTGAGATGCTGTCGCACCTGACGACAAACTTCACCCGCTTCTTTCGCGAGAACCATCACTTCGAGCACCTGAAGAACGAGGTCCTTCCAGGCCTCGTCAGCAGGGCAAAGGCCGGGGGCAGGGTCCGCATCTGGTCGGCGGCATCCTCTGACGGACAGGAACCGTATTCCATCGCGCTCACCGTTCTCTCGGTGCTTCCGAATGCGGCGGACTACGATTTCAAGATCCTGGCGACCGATATCGACCCCAAGATCCTGGCCCTGGCGCGCGCTGGTTGCTACGACGAGCAGGCCCTGGAAACGGTCAGCCCGGCCATGCGCAAGCAGTGGTTCCAGCAGGTCGATCAAAACGGCCGCACGAAGTACCAGGTTGACGACAAGGTCAAGCGGCTGATCACCTATAACGAACTGAACCTGATGGCGCAGTGGCCGCTCAAGGGACCGTTCGACGTCATCTTCTGCCGCAACGTCGTCATCTATTTCGACGAACCGACCCAGATGAAGATATGGACCCGTTTTGCCGGTCTGATGGCCCCGGGCGGATATCTCTATATCGGACACTCGGAACGCGTGTCTGGCGATGCCAAGAACGTCTTCGACAATACCGGCATCACCACCTATTGCTATACCGGCAAGACCGGCGGGAGGAAGGCATGAGCGTTCCCGCACGCGTCCTTGTCGTCGATGACTCCCCGACCATGCGGGGCCTCATCACCGCGATCCTCAATTCGGATCCGGATGTCAGCGTTGTCGGCCAGGCCGGCGATGCCATGCAGGCGCGCGAGGCGATCAAGCAGCTCAATCCCGATGTCGTGACCCTCGACATCGAGATGCCGAACATGAACGGCCTCGAGTTTCTTGAGAAGATCATGCGTCTTCGTCCCATGCCGGTCATCATGGTCTCGACCATGACCCATCACGGAGCGGATGCAACGCTTGCCGCCCTGGAGATCGGTGCGTTTGATTGCGTCGGCAAGCCGGCGCCGGGCGAGCCCCGGCCGTTCGGCGACCTGGCGGACAAGGTGAAGGCGGCAGCCCGTTCCCAACACCGGTTTGTCCGGCCGGCCGCACCGCCGCCGGTTCAGCCGGCAGCAACGGCTGATTTCCGGGTGGGTCGCAAGATCGTGGCCATCGGTTCCTCGACCGGCGGTGTCGAGGCCCTGATCACGGTGCTTCAGAAGTTTCCGCGCAATTGCCCGCCCACGGTGATTACGCAGCACATGCCGCCGACCTTCACCAAGAGCTTCGCCGACAGGCTCAACCGGCTCTGCGCCCCTGTTGTCGAGGAGGCAACCGATGGTGCGCGGCTCGAGGTCGGCAAGATTTATCTGGCACCAGGTGGCGATCGCCACCTGCAGGTTGTCAACCCGGGGGCGCCATCGTGCCGGTTGGTCGAAAGACCGCCGGTCAACGGGCATAGGCCTTCCGTGGATGTCCTTTTCGATTCGGTCGCTGAACTGGCCGGACGAAATGCCGTTGGCGTCATCCTGACCGGTATGGGTCGCGATGGTGCCGCCGGTTTGCTCAAGATGCGTCATGCCGGCGCACGCACTGTTGGGCAAAATGAAAAGACCTGTGTGGTATATGGTATGCCGCGCGTTGCCCATGAACTGGGTGCTGTCGAACACCAATTGCCGCTTGGTTCAATCGGCGAAGAAATACTTAAACTTACCGCCGCCCGAAAAGAAGGTATAGACTAATGTCAATAGCTGAAAAAATCAAAGTTCTGATCGTGGATGATCAGGTAACCAGTCGCTTGCTGCTCAGCGAAGCACTGACACAACTTGGCTTCAAGCAGATCACTGCTGCCGGCGACGGCGAGCAGGGCATGAAGATCATGGCCGAACAGCCACATCACCTTGTTATTTCCGACTTCAACATGCCGAAGATGGATGGCCTGGGCCTCTTGGAAGCGGTTCGCAAGAACCCCAATACCAAGAAGGCCGCATTCATCATCCTCACCGCCCAGGGCGACAAGGCACTCGTGCAGAAAGCTGCTGCACTCGGCGCCAATAACGTCCTGGCCAAGCCCTTCACCATTGAAAAGATGAAAGCTGCTATCGAAGCAGTCTTTGGAGCGTTGAAATGATTGTCGATAGCGCGTCCAAGCGGGTACATATCATACAGGGCGAATACAAGGTGATCAGCGATCCTAACGTGGTGCTGTCGACCATCTTGGGTTCCTGCGTGGCCGCTTGCATGCGCGACCCTGTCGCCGGCGTCGGCGGCATGAATCATTTCCTCTTGCCAGGGTCGGCCTCCCCCGGTTCGGGAGGGGGAGACGCCACCCGTTACGGCGTCCATCTGATGGAACTTCTCATCAACGGATTGCTCAAGCAGGGCGCCCGCCGCGACCGGCTTGAAGCAAAGATCTTCGGTGGCGCCAAGACCATTGCCACCTTTTCGAATGTCGGCGAACAGAATGCCGCATTCGCCATGCAGTTTTTGAGGGACGAAGGTATTACGGTGGTCGGGTCGTCCACCGGCGGCGATCACGGGCGCAAACTTGAATATTGGCCCGTTAGCGGTCGTGCCCGCCAGTACCCCTTGACCGGGGCCGAAACCCAGAAGACCGTCGCGCTGGAGCAGCAGAAGCCTGCACCCGTTTCGCGTCCGGTCGAGAGTTCAATCGAGTTCTTTTAAACGCGAGAGGCGTCATGCACACAGAGTTGAAGGCAGAGGCTGCGGCAACCGAAGAAGAGTTGCCGGAAATCCTGATGCGCATCGTTACGGAACTGCACGACGTCGCCTATCTCATCGAAAGGATAGAGCCACAACTGCTGGAGCTTGGCGGCCCGAAGGTTCTTGAATCCCCTGACAGCATCAAGATAATGCAGGGCCTGGACCTTGCTGTTCAGAAGACGCGCGGCCTTGCGGAGTTCATCGACACCATCACCGGTACAATCCCCAATGGATGGCTTGTCGACGTGACCACTGCGCTGAGCCTTGTGAAGCTTGCCGACATGCAGAAGGCCTTGGGCCAGGGTCTCCGGCACGGCCATTCCCAGCCGATCGGCAAGGCTTCGGGCGATTTCGACTTCTTTTAGCCCGAAAACAGCCGGAAATCATCATTCTCGCATTCAGGACCGCGGCGCACAAAAAGTGCTTCCGCGGTCTTCTACGTTTATCAAACGAAACGCTCGCACAAGTTTCGCAGCCTAGTGTCTCGCCAAGGGCAAAAGCCTCAAACCCTTTCGAGTGATGGTGCGAGACAGAATGAATCTGTTAAATCAATTAACTCAGGTACTACGGAACCTTTCCTCCCTTGGTCAGACAAAGCTCCTTGCGCTGGCCGGAGTAGGCATCGTCTCAGTGGCCATCATCCTCGCCGCGGCGGTCTTCGTGAACAAGCCCGCCTATGAGACGCTCTATGTGGGGCTTGAAACGACGGACCTGAACCAGGTTTCCATCGCGCTGGCCGAATCCAACATCGATTTCGAAGTGGGAACGGATGGCAACTCCATCCGCGTTCCGGCCGGGATGACGAGCAAGGCCCGTCTGCTCCTGGCAGAGCGTGGCCTGCCCAACAGCTCCAATGCCGGCTACGAGCTTTTCGACAATGTCGGCTCGCTCGGCCTGACCTCCTTCATGCAGGAAGTCACCCGCGTCCGCGCCCTGGAAGGTGAAATTGGCCGCAGCATCCAGCAGATCTCCGGCATCGCTGCCGCCCGCGTTCACATCGTTATGCCTGATGTCGGCAATTTCCGTCGCGGCGAACAGAAGCCGACCGCTTCCGTCATGATCCGCGCCGGCAGCTCGGCCGGCCAGAAGGCCGCCGCCTCCATCCGCCACCTCGTCGCTTCGGCCGTACCCGGTCTTGAAGTCGAAGACGTCACAATCCTTGATTCCACCGGCCAGCTGCTTGCAGCCGGCGAAGAAGGCGGCAACGGCGCCTTGAACCGCTCGCTGACCGTCGTCCAGGGTTTCCAGGAAGAGGTCGAATCCAGCATCGACAAGGCGCTCGCCCCCTTCCTCGGCATGGACAACTTCCGGTCCAGCGTCACGGCGCAGCTTGATACCGATAGCCAGCAGATCCAGGAAACCATCTACGACCCCGAATCCAAGGTGGAGCGCTCTGTCCGCACCACCAAGGAAGCCCAGAAGTCTCAGTCCCGGACCCCTGATTCGGCTGCGACGGTTGAGCAGAACATTCCGCAGGCCGATCCTCAGGGAACCGGCACCTCTCCCGAATCGTCCGACGAAGCGGACAAGAAGGAAGAGCAGACCAACTATGAAATCAACAGCAAGACCATCGCGACGGTCCGCAACGGCTACCGCATCGAGAAAATGTCCATCGCTGTTGTCGTCAACCGCGGCCGCATCGAGCAGATGGTCGGCGAGCCGGCTGACCAGGCCAAGGTCGATGCCTATCTCGCAGAAATGCAGAAGATCGTCGCATCGGCTGCCGGCCTGAACACCGAGCGTGGCGACGTGGTCACCGTCACCGCCATGAACTTCCTCGAAAGCCAGCTTCTGGAAGAGGCATCCAGCGGCCCCGGCCTGATGGAAATCCTGAGCCGCAATATCGGCGGCATCATCAACTCGCTCGCCTTCGTCGCCGTCGCCTTCCTGATCGTATGGATGGGTATCCGTCCGATGATCCGCTCGGTCAGCGGTAACGCAGCCATCGCCGGTGGCGATAGCGATGAGGTCGGCGGTCTCGAACTGCCGGACTTCTCTCCGGCGGTCGGCGCTGGCGCCGGCAGCTCGCTGATGGATGGCTTCGGCTCCGACTTCGGCTTCGACAGCACCGACGACATGCTGGGTGGCGAGGACGATCCTAATGGCGGCTTCAACCGCCGCGTCAAGGAAGGCCCCGAGCGCCGCCTGTCCCGGATGGTCGAAATCAGCGAGGAACGCGCTGCCAAGATCCTCCGCAAATGGGCCGTCGAGCGCGCAGCCTGAACGACCCGATCATGATCTTCCCGATGCCGCGTGTCCTGCACGCGGCATTTTTGCGTTGCTTCGCTGCGGCTGCGAAAAATATCCCGGGATAAAGTCTGGCAACGCAAGCCGGAAACGCGATGTTAAAGGCTTAAAATATCTGCGCTGCTGGCCAGTTGCGGCCTCTATACCAATTTATACGTTAGAAATTGCGGGCGATGGTGTTTCCGCGCGTATTGCATACAATACGATGATTCGAAAACTGATGCGTGTTGGCGGCACGTGTCGGAACGCGGCATGCGAACGGGTCGCGAGCCGTGTGTGAATACCGTTTCATCCCTGAGAAGGGGGAACTCCATGGAGGCGGAATTTCCGCATCGAGATCGGCCCAAGCGTGGCTATGATGTTCTGGCGATGTCGGCCTCGGCCGGAGCCTTGTCCAAGGAGCAACTCATAGCCAGGCTTGCGATGGCCAGTGGCTCCGGGGATGTGTCCGCGGGCCTGCGCCTACTGACTTCCTATGTCGGCGCCTCGCATTTTCTGCTCTCCAGGTTCGATCTCGTCCAGGAAAGCGGTCTCGATTTCGTCGTTTCCTCCGACTGGCCTTTCGATCTCGTGCGGCGACTGGAGCCCGAGCTTGCCAGCCGCTATTCCCGCTCCAGCGAGCTGGAAAAATGCCTCTCCGTGCTACAGCCGAAATTCGCCCTGCTGCCGGATGATGCCTATGTGCCCGATGGCGTGAGCCGGCAATATTGTTCGATGACCATGAGCGTCGGCCGCACCAGGCTGGCGCTGCAATTCCTCTTTCCCGAAGACATGATCCTGTCGCCAGAGCGGTTGCGCGAGATCGGCCTGCTTGCCGCCTATTGCGTCAGCCTGTCCACCCAGAAGGGGCAAAGGACCGACCGCGACTGCGAGTTGACCGAGCGCGAGCTGGAATGTCTGTTCTGGATCGCGGAAGGCAAGACCAGCGACGAAATTGCGACGATCCTTGGTATCTCCCGCAACACCATCAACAACTACATCACCAGTGTGATGCGCAAGACCGCGACCAAGACGCGCTCGGAAGCCATCGCATATGCGGTGCGCAACAACCTGGTCTGAGGGGATACAATGCCGAATATCAGGGACCCCAATGAAAGCGGCGCCGGGGAACCCGCGGTATCGAACTACCGGATGACGGCCGGGCGCACCGAGATCTTTCCCAAGCTCATCGCCATGCAAAAGGGCATCAATGCCCGAAACTTCGCCGTCCTGAGGGTCAGCGGCTCCGGCATTCCCTCAAAGCGAAAGCTGTCCTGCGACTTCGAAAACTGGGGCAGCGGCGGCCTGTCGCTCGGAGATTTCCTCACATCCAGCTTCACCGACACGCTGCTCACCCATCTCGAAAGCTCGCTCCTGCCGCTGGTCTGGAGTGCAGCCCAGGGTGGGAGTTTCGTCGATGCTTCGGATTTCGCGCCCTTCGTGGTGGAATTGAAGCAGCATGCGCTGCCCTTTTCCGGCATCGCCTTTCCGATCCGCCTCGGCGCGATCGGCAATGGCTACGTGCTCTTCGCCACGACCGCCAGCATGGACCTGCCTGGCGAGGCGGTGCTCGACCTGCATGCCCGCTGCTGCAAGATCATGATGGATCTGCTGACCATGGAGGAGCGGCGCATGATGCCCTCCGAATCCCTCAGCGATCGCGAGGTCGCATGCCTGCAACTTGCCGGCGATGGCCGCATCAGCGAAGAGATCGCTGAAAAGCTCGGCCTGTCGGTGCACACAGTCAATGCCTATCTGGGCTCTGCGACGATCAAGCTGGATTCGGTAAACCGAATCCAGGCTATCGCCAAGGCGATCCGCCTTGGCTACATCAATTGATTGATCGTCAGGACAGGCTAGAGCCTTTCAGGGTTAACTAGAAGCGTTCTGCCGGAGCAGATTTTCGTCAGGGCAGAGGCGATTGGCGACGGGCATACCCTGGGTACGTCCGAGCCGATCGCCTCTGATCCTGGCGGAAAGATGCCCGGCCCTTCGGGCTGGCTGAAACGGGCCGCCTGGTCGACCGACCGGCTTGGCCGTAGAGCCTAGCTACGACGCGCACCGGTCGGTCGACAATCCGACTCCGTTTGAGCCAGCAGAACGCTTCTATTTAACCCTGAAGGCTCTAATCCTCAGCAGGACATTTCGCGGGAGGAGGGCAGGAAGCGCGCTTCCTGCAGATTGCGCTCCAGCAGAGCCGTGTTTTCGTTCGGGTCGCTGGATGGATTGGCAAACGCAATGTGGTTGATCTCTATGCCTGCCACGTCCTTGGACAGCGTAAGCTGGGCATAGATTGTAATGTCTTTTGGTTTAAGTTCGAGGTCGAGCGTGACCTCCGGAGCTTCGCCCCATTCCAGTCGATAGTTGCCGCCGGCGCCAAAATTGATGGTGCCTGGATGAAAATACAGTTCCGCCGCTGACGAAACGAGATCGGCAATGCTGCCGTAGAACTCGAATCGCAGCAAAGCAATCAGATCCGCTGCGTCGAGCAGCCTCAATTCTGTTGCGACGGGACTGATCGCCTGTGCAACGATCCGCTCACGCTGGTCGGTATATTGACATTTCTTCATGACGCCTAGCGCACCCGTCTCCTCTGTGCCTTGGCGGCGTAAACTCGGTGTACAAGTTCCGCCACGGCCTTATAAAATGCTGACGGGATGACACTATCCACCGAGACTTGCGCAAACATGGAGCGGGCCAGCGGCGGATCTTCGAAAATCGGGATATCGTTGGCGGTCGCAATCTCGCGAATCTTCAGCGCAATAAGGTCCTGGCCCTTGGCCACGACGACAGGCGCATCGTTTTCCTCGCGCACATAGCGCAGCGCAACCGCATAATGGGTGGGATTGGTGATCACCAGCGTCGCCCGCGGCACGTTGTTGATCATGCGCCGACGCGCTCTGTCACGGGCGATCGAGCGCTGGCGGGCCTTGACGACCGGGTCGCCTTGGGACTGCTTATGCTCGTCCTTCACTTCCTGCTTGGTCATGCGCAGCTGTTCATACCAGTGATAGCGCGTCCAGAAGAAGTCGACGGCCGCCAGCAGTGCCGTGGACAGGAGAATCACCACCATCATCTTCTTGGCGATGATCATGAACTTCACGAAGATCACTTGCGGATCGGAGAACATTGCGTCGAGGGAGGCAAAAAACTCGCCCCGCAGCGCAAACACCATGATGACCGACACGATGATGATCTTGAAGACCGACTTGCCGAATTCCACCAGGCCCTGCGTGCTGTAGATCCGCGACCATCCGGCAAAGAGGGAGACGCGCGACGCTTGCGGGCGGATACGTTCCAGCACGAATTGCGGCATGTTCTGCCCGATCGACGAGACCAGGCCGAAGATCATGAACATCAGGAGAGCCGGCACAAGCAGGGCTGCCGCTTCCCAGCCGAGATGCACGAAGATCGACACCACGTCCGTGGCGTTGTTCAGCTTCCACTGGTCAGGTTTTTCCATCAGGTCGCGCAGCGAATTGCCGATTCGCGAAATACCGTCGGGCAGGAAGAAGACCACATAGATGTAGAAGGCGAGCGAGGAGGCGAAGATCGGCAGCTCGCGCGATGAGGGGACGTTGCCTTTCTCCGCCGCATCGCGCAGTTTTTTCTCTGTCGGGTCTTCTGTTTTGCTGTCCTTGTCTTGATCGTCGGACAAGCGCCTTACCCCTTTGGTTCACAGAGCCCGCGGACCGCGATCCGATGCCTGAATGACCTGTCGAAATGCCTGCGAATCACGCGAAAAACGCAAATACCAGCCGCGCGCGCCAGCAATGTGACGCAATCGCGACTGGTAAAGGCTAGTCCGACCAGGGCCGGTATTCAATTGCCGACTCTGCGGGCCGGAGCTTATCAACAGATGCGCTTCAAGCCGCGGCCGATCCGTCTGCACTTTCCTTGAGCTGGATCTGGCCGAGATTGGCAAGGCGGATGGCTTCCTGGGCCACCGCACGGCGGGCAATCGCGATTTCGCGCGGATTGACGCCGGCCGTTCCGGCCTGGAGATCCGATTCGATCATGCGGCGCTGGCGGGGGCTGATGGCCGCCAGAACACATTCCTTGATCTCGTTCGGCGCGCCACGCAGCGCCATGGTAAGGATTTCCGCTGAGATGTCGTTGAGCAGCATGACGCGGCTGCGCTGCGGCATCGACAGCAGGTCCTCGAACAGGAAGATCTTCGGGCGGACCTTGTTGACCGATTCCTTGCTGATCGATTCCAGTGAGCTGAGTAGGGTATCGACTTCGGGTTTGTCTAGCTCGTTCATGAGCTCGGCCACCTTCGTCGAACCGTTGGATGTGCGTTCCGCTTCGATCTCGGCGATCAGGTCGTGCACCCGGTTCTCGATGATCTGGGCTGCCTTGGGGCTGACATTCTTCAGGTTGACCGTGCGGTTCATGATGTCTGCGCGCCGGCTTTCGGGAAGCTTCAGCAGCACCTTTGCGCCGAAGGAGGACGGCAGCATGGACAGGATGTAGGCAACGGTCTGGGGATGCTCGCGCATCAGGAACTTGGAAATGAAATCTGGGTCGGCATCCTGCAGACGCTCCCAGATCGAGGCCTCATAGGCCTGGAATGCAGTGCTGCGTCCGAGGAGACCATCGACCTCCTCGGGCGTCAGGCCTTCCTCGAGGATGCCCTCGATGGCCTTGGCATTGTCCATGAGGCCTGTTCCCTCGGTGAACAGGTCCTCGAATTCGTTGACCAGTTCCGTCAGCTCATCCGGCGGAATGGTCCTCAGCGTCTGGGCTGATGCAATTATGGTCTGCAGTTCGGCTTGGGTAAAATACTTCAATAGTTTTCCGGCGACGCCCTTGCCCATCGCGAGCAGGACGGCTGCTGCCTTGTCCGCCTGGGAAAGCGGTTTTCCGGCAATCTGCCCACCAAAATCGTCAAAGTCCATCATGGTCTTTCCTCTCTGGCCCTAATGGGGTCAGGGTAGCTTGACGCTCATTACTTCAATCAGTTTTACGCCGAACCGGGTATCATCGTTCTCTAGCACGGTAATCTCGCCGCGGGCGATGCGACGGCCATTGACCATGATTTCAACCGGTTCGCCGATTTTCTTGTCGAGTGCGATGATGGCCCCTTCTTCGAGATTCATCAAGCCCGATACCTGCATGCGACTGTTTCCAAGCACGATCTGGACGTCGATTGGGATGTCCATGATGAGATCGAGGTTGGAATTCAGTGCACTGCCGGGTGGTTGAGACATTCTGGCTGCACTTGCGCCGCCCATGGAGAAGCTCCCGCCGCCTGCGCCGCCGCCAAAATCCGAATCAGGTGCGGATCTCCGCGCGGCCGGTTTTGATTCGATTGCCGGAAAATCTGTGTCGAGGTCAGCGCCGAAATCGCCGCCGCCGAAGTCCGGAAGAGTTCCTTCCGCATCGTTTTGCAGAACGCCGCGCAAGTCCCCCACAGCCTGATCGAAATCGGCATCCGCGCCCGGCATCGCCAGATCGTCGTCCATGCTCAAAGGTGTCTTTTTCGTCGCCATGTATCCATTATTCCCGTTGAAACTTGCCTCAACCTGCCGTGGTGCGGGCAGCACCCCGAAACAGGCTCACCCCATCAGATGCTTCAGGATCTCGTCATCGCTGCTGACGTTGTCCTTCACGCGAACCGTGTAGTTTTCCCCCGCACGGCCGAATTCGCAGCGATACATTTCTTTCCCGTTGGCGCTGACATCCACCATGATGTCGCCCTTGTCGCGGAACGGAATGACGTCGCCGACCGCAAGCCTGGACACGATGCCAAGCGTCAGCTGCTCGAGCCGGATCCGCGCCTCCAAAGTCACCTGGGAACGACGGACCTGTTCGGCGATCTGGTCGGACCATTCCTTGCCCTTGCGCGACAGCTGGTTTTTCGACTTCGGCGGGGTCACCTTGGTCTTGAGCAACGCCTTCTGGGGAATGACCAGCATGAATTCGGACTCGACGGTGCCGAGCTTGATCTTCATCCGGATCGTCGCGGCATAGACGTCGTCGCGTCCGTCTTCCGGCCGGCCATAATCTTCCGCGTTGCGCGGCGGCTCGATCGTCGCCTCGAAGCCACCGGCGGCGTTGACGCCCGAGCGCAGCACGCTGGCGAGCTTGTCGAACACCATGGAGGCCAGGTCGAGTTCGATGACGGACAGTGGACGCTGGATCGGCTCTTCGATCGTGTCGGGAAGGCCGCCGAGCAGGCTCTCCATCAGCGTGATGATGAAGCCGTTGTCGCAGGACAGGACGAAATGCGGGCTCCAGTTGCGCAGCGATGCATCCGCCAGCACGACATTGTCGCCAAGATCGGCCGTCAGTTCGCCGAGCGAGCCGGTTTCGTGGCCGACATAGGTCACCTCGGTGTGCAGGCTGGTCTCGCTGTGGATCACGTCAGGCAGGAATTCCGAATAGAGCTGGCCGAAGTCGGCGCAGATCTTTTCCAGCGTGCGCCGGTCGCCGAGCCCACCCGTCAGGCGAGCAAGGATGCCGGGATCCATAGGAGGGACATTCATTGGCGTATTCAGAGAGTTGTTCATGATCATGCCGCCTTGTTCTCGCCGCCCGGATTCATCATTTCCTGCTCGACGGCGTCGATGGACGGACGCTCATAGGCAGAGATGGTCTTGCGGCCATATTCGAGGGCTACTTGCGGAACGGAACCGTTCATGTAGGCAAGCAGGGTTTGCTTCACGATGATGTAGAGGCGATGCTGCTTGGTGCGCACGATCTTGATCTGCGAGACGATCGGGTTGACCAGGCAGTAGGACAGGAAGATGCCGAGCATGGTGCCGACGAGCGCGGCGCCGATCAGGCCGCCGAGAACCTCGGGCGACTCGTTGATCTTCGCCATGGCCTTGATAACCCCGAGAACGGCGGCGATGATGCCGATGGCCGGGAAGGAGTCACCGATCGCCAGGATCGAGTGATACGGCTTCATCTTGTCGTGCAGGATGGTATTGATTTCCTCATCCATCAGCGCCTCGATCTCGTGGGAGCGGGCATTGCCGATGATGATCAGGCGCACATAGTCACAGATGAAGGCCGTGAGTTCCTTGTTCTTCAGCACGCTTGGCGCCTGCTGGAAGATGCTGGACTCGTCCGGATTGTCGATATGCGCTTCGATTTCGTTGCGTGACTTGGTGCGCAGGTCCCGCATCAGGGAGTAGAGAACGCCGAGCACGTCCAGATAGGCGCGCTCCTTCGGCACCGCATGCTTGAAGGCCTCACCGATCGCCTTGCCGGAGTCTTTGACCACCTTCATCGGGTTGCCCATGACGAAGGCGCCGACACCGGCGCCGCCGATGATGACCAGTTCGAAGGGCTGAATCAGAACATCGAGGTGTCCGCCCATGGCCATGAAGCCGCCGAGAACACAGCCGACCGTGATTACAAATCCAATGATAATATTCATCTCAAGCCCGTATCTGAACGTTTCTTGTCAGCGGACACCGATAGATATTCTGGCTTGCGTGAGGCTGTACCTTGGGCACCCCAGTTGAGGCTTCATTGTCTGTCAACCTAGAGACAGTTTCGCGCAAGCCTTTTGCCCCAAGATGAGCCATAACTGAGGCATTCCCGGATTGTCCCAGCAAAAGGCGGAACGACCTTGACCACGACCTATACAAGCTATCAGCTGATCACAAAGGACATGACAAGCTCCATCGAGCGCATCGCCAAGAAGAGCGATGTATCGCGCGATACGGAATACTATCTGTCCAAGATCGGCGACGTGAAGTCTGTGGACGACTTCATGGCGGATACGCGGCTTTATAACTATGCGCTGAAGGCGCATGGTCTGGAGGACATGAACTACGCCAAGGCCTTCATCCGCAAGGTGTTGACGGAAGGCGTGGCCAGCGACGACGCGTTTGCCAACAAGCTGAGCGACACCCGTTATGCCGAACTGGCGAAGTCTTTGAACTTCCAGGCCTATGGCGCGGCCGCGACCTCGTTCACGGCAGCCCAGAAGGGCGTCGTCGACAAGTATATGCGCCAGACGCTGGAAGAAGACGCCGGCAACGAAAACACCGGCGTGCGGCTTGCGCTCTATTTCGAGCGCAACGCAGCCAACATCAAGACCGGCATGGACATTCTGGCCGACGATGCGCTCGGACAGGTGGTCCGTACCGCGCTCGGCATTCCCTCCGAGGTCGCCGCCTCGGATATCGACAAGCAGGCCGCCTATCTCGAACGGGTCCTCGATATCGAGGATTTCCAGGATCCCGAGAAGGTCGGCAAGTTCCTCGAACGTTTCACCGCGATGTGGGAACTGCAAAACCCTTCGGACAACTACGATCCGCTGACGGTTTTCGGCACATCGTCAGGATACGGCATTTCGTCTGATCTGCTGCTATCCCTCAATACTCTAAAGCTTGGAGGCAGTTAGTGCAGTCTGGTATTTACGTTTCCCTTTCCTCGCAGATGGCACTCGAAAAGCGCCTGACGACGATTGCGGACAATATGGCCAACCTCAATACCGTTGGCTTCCGGGGCACCGAGGTCAAGTTCGACGAGGTTTTGAGCAGCATCCACAACGACCTGAACGCCAAGGTCGCGTTCGTGTCGCAAGGCAATGACTACCTGTCCGAGCGTGCCGGACAGCTTGAACACACCACGAGCCCGCTCGATTTCGCGGTGAAGGGCGATGCCTGGTTTGCGATCGACACGCCATCGGGCCAGGTTCTCACCCGTGACGGTCGTTTCACCATCGAGGAAACCGGGGCGCTTGTGTCCGTTCGCGGCTATCCCGTTCTCGATGCCGGCGGTTCGCCCATCCAGCTGAACCGCGCCGGTGGCCCGCCTTCCGTTGGCGCCGATGGCAAGATCATCCAGGACGACCGCGAAGTCGCGACGCTCGGCCTCTTCACCGCCGACATTTCCAAGGGCTTCATTCGTCACGAAAACAGCGGCGTGATCACCACGGATCGCCCGCAGCCGGTCGTCGACCGCAACGATGTCGGCGTCCTGCAGGGCTATCTCGAGCAGTCGAACGTCAACGGCATTTCGGAAATGACCCAGCTCATCCAGGTCAACCGCGCCTTCGAAAGTATCTCGTCCCTGATGCGCGATAGCGAAGCAAACCTCAGCCAGGCAATCAAGGCCCTTGGCAGCGGCCAGTAACAGACAGGGTCCCTGACCTATGCATGAAGACATTTCAACCGGCGTCGCCGCATCGGGGAAACTCGAGCAGCTCGCGGCGCTGGCGAGGCGTTATGCCAATCCGGAATTTTCCGTCACCCATGGCGGGCGCGTGCGCACCATTGCGGCTGGTCACTACACGGTGACCGGCCTGTCGCGCCATATCCGCTTGGGCGAGTTCGTCGCCCATCGCAGCGCGACCGGCATCCATCTGGGCGAGGTGATCCGGGTCGAGCCCGACGTGGCCTTTGTCAGCCCCATCGAGCCCGGCGAGCCGATCGGCATTCACGACACCGTCATCCGCAAGGGTGCGTTCCGCATCGCGCCGAATGACAGCTGGTGCGGGCGCACCATCAACGCGCTGGGCGATCCCATCGACGGCCACGGACCTCTATCGCCTGGAACCATCCGGCGGCCGATATCCAATTCCGCGCCGCCGTCCATGACCCGTAGCCGCGTGGAAAAGGGTTTCCGCACCGGGGTGCGGGCCATCGATATCTTCTCGCCCCTGTGTCTGGGCCAGCGTCTCGGCATCTTCGCCGGCTCCGGCGTCGGCAAGTCAACGCTTCTGTCCATGCTCGCCCGGGCCGATGCCTTCGACAAGGTCGTCATCGCCCTGGTGGGCGAACGCGGCCGTGAAGTGCGCGAATTCATCGAGGATACGCTCGGACCCAACATGGCGAAAGCCGTGGCCGTGGTCGCCACCAGCGATGAAAGCCCGATGCTGCGCAAGATGGCGCCGCTGTCTGCCATGACCATCGCCGAGCATTTCCGCGACCAGGGCGATAACGTCCTCTTCATCGTCGACAGCGTGACGCGTTTTGCCCATGCCATTCGCGAAGTGGCGACCGCCGCCGGCGAGCCGCCGATTGCACGCGGCTATCCGGCCTCCGTCTTCACCGAACTGCCGAAGCTCCTGGAGCGGGCGGGTCCGGGCGAGGAAGGCAAGGGCACGATCACCGCCATCATCTCCATCCTCGTTGACGGCGACAATCACAATGATCCGATTGCCGACTCCACGCGCGGCATTCTCGACGGCCACATCGTGCTCGATCGTAGCCTGGCCGAGGAAGGTCGCTATCCGCCGATCAATCCGCTGGCATCCATCTCCCGTCTGGCCCGCAAGGCCTGGACCGGTGATCAGGAAAAGCTGGTCTCGCGGCTGAAGACCCTGATCCATCGTTTCGAGGAAACGCGCGACTTGCGTCTCATCGGCGGCTATCGCCTGGGCTCGGATCCCGATCTCGACATGGCGATCAAGCAGGTCCCGGTCATCTACGAAATCTTGAAACAGACGCCGCATGACCGACCCGCGGCCGACGCATATGCCGATCTGGCCCAGGCGCTGAAGAATGCCATGGGCGGGGGCGCGGCCATGCAGGGCGGCGTGCCGGCAAATAGGAGGGCTTGAGCGTGACCGACTATGATGCAGACGAACCGGTATCGCCGATGAAGCTCGGCAATAAGAATTCGTCCATTTTGACCGACCGGCTCTTGGCGGGCACCGGCGTGGCGCTGGCCTGCGCCGCCGGTCTCTTCCCCTGGTACGTGTTTTTCAACGAAGAAAAGTTCGGCATTCGCACCGCTGGCTGGGAGAACACCCGCGACCTGCCGGAGGGCCCCGGCCGAAACGTTTTCAGCGTTTCACCGCTGGCGCTTGTTGATGACGACAAGGAAAGCTCGCCCGAGGTTCGCGAAACCATGGTGGACCCGGTCGTCACCGCGACGGTCTCCCAGCTCGGCGAGGAAGACAAGGCCAACGGCCAGGTCATGCCCGAGCAGCCCTTCCCGGGCCGAAGCGGCTTCAAGCTCCTGCATGTTGCCAACGGCCGTGCTCTGATCGAAGACGAATCGGGCATGTACATGGTGCGCGTCGGCTCGATCCTGCCGGACAACAGCCGTGTTGCTACCCTTGAGCAGCGCGACGGAAAATGGGTGATCATCACCTCCGCCGGCGAGATTTACGAGAATAATTGAAGGTTAAATCCTCGTAAGTCCCACGCAAGATTAACAACGTAGGCTTCAAATCGTAAAAGACGGAGAGAAGCCTATGCAGCCCATCCAGTTGTTTTCCTTGGCATCCCGGCAGGCCGAATGGCTTTCGCTGCGCCAGGAAGTCGTTGCCGGCAATATCGCCAACGCCAATACGCCGAAATATCTCGGCAAGGATGTCGTTCCGTTCGACGCGGTACTTGAGTCCACCCAGATGCAGATGGCCCGCACCAATCCGGGCCACATCTCGGCCAGCACCCTTAGCGACGATATCGAAGTCCGCGATGCCAAGCTCAATCAGGAGATCGGCATCCAGGAATCCGGCAACAACATCTCCATAGCCATGGAGTTGTCGAAGACCGGCGAGATCAAGCGCCAGAGCGAGTTGAACACCTCGCTGGTGAGTTCCTTCCATCGCATGATGTTGATGACAGTGAAGAAGTAAGGCCATGGATCCCTTAATTGCAGCCTCGAAAATCGCCAGCAGCGGCCTGGAAGCCCAGTCGACCCGCCTGCGCATCGTCTCCGAAAACATTGCCAACGCCCGCTCCACCGGCGACACGCCGGGTGCGGACCCCTATCGCCGCAAGATCATCACGTTCGAAAACGAACTGGATCGCGCCTCCCAGACGGAACTGGTGAAGGTCAAGAAGCTCGGTTTCGACCGTTCCGATTTCATCCAGGAATTCGAACCCGGCAATCCGGCCGCCGACGAGAAGGGCTTCGTGAAGATGCCCAACGTCAACATCCTGATCGAGATGGGCGACATGCGCGAAGCCAATCGCACCTACGAAGCCAATCTCCAGACGATCAAGCAGACCCGCGAGATCATGTCTTCCACCATTAGTCTCCTGAAGGCCTCTCAATGATTGATACCGTTCAGAAAGTAAGCTCCGTTTCGTTTGGCGGCGGCTTCAAGTCGATCGTCGAGGACGCAACCTCCACGCAGTCTTCGGTGGCGGCTCCCGCCCTGACGCCTGGCCAGCAGACCGGCCAGTCCTTCGCGGACGTCCTGGGCGACATGGCTACCAACACCATGAACAACCTGAAGTCGGCCGAAGCGACCTCGTTTGCCGGCATCAAGGGCACAGCAACGACCCGCGAGGTCGTCGATGCGGTCCTGGCGGCAGAACAATCGCTGCAGACGGCTCTGGCCCTGCGCGACAAGATCGTGTCGGCCTATCTCGACATCACCAAAATGCAGATTTGAGCAGGGAATTAGCACATGAGAGCGCTTGCCATCGCAGCCACCGGCATGGATGCCCAGCAGACCAATCTGGAGGTGATTGCCAACAACATCTCCAACATCAATACGACCGGCTACAAGCGGGCACGCGCCGAATTCGCTGACCTCCTGTATCAGACCGAGCGTACCCAGGGCGTGCCGAACCGTGCCAACCAGGCCATCGTGCCGGAAGGCGCCAATATCGGTCTCGGTGTCCAGACGGCTGCCGTTCGTAACCTGCATATCCAGGGCTCGCTGGCCCAGACGGAAAACCAGCTCGACCTGGCGCTTGTCGGCCGTGGCTGGTTCCAGATCGAAGCGCCCGACGGCACCATCCAGTATACCCGCGCCGGGGCGTTCAACACCAATGCCGAGGGCCAGCTTGTCACCATCGACGGCTATGCCGTGTCCCCGGGCGTCACCATTCCCGCTGATGCCAGCGAAGTCGTCGTCAGCCGTACCGGCCAGATCTCGGCCCGCATCGGCGCCGATACCGAACTCACCGAAGTCGGTCAGCTGACCATCGCCAACTTCGTCAACGAGGCCGGTCTCAAGCCGCTCGGCGACAACCTGTTCGGCGAGACGGCGGCCTCCGGCGAGCCGATCATCGCAGCACCTGAGGATCCGGGCTTCGCCTATATCAAGCAGGGCTACCTCGAAAGCTCCAACGTGGATTCCGTCAAGGAAATCACGGACATGATCTCGGCACAGCGCGCCTACGAAATGAACTCGAAGGTCATCCAGACTGCCGACGAAATGGCACAGATCGTCAGCAAGAACCTGAAGTAACCAACAGGAGGCATGGCAGACATGAGGTTTGGCCGCATAAGCACGAAAAGGGGCCTGGCGACGGCAGTCGCCACGGCACTGTTGACGCTCCTGGCCATGCCGGGCGTCCGGGCAGAAGGCGGCTACGCCGTGGTGCCCACCCAGATCATCTATCCTGGCGAAGAGGTCGCCGATCATCTTCTGGAACTCGTGGAAGTCACCAATCCGAACATCGCCGGTGGCTATGCCCAGTCGAAGTCCCAGGTGGTCGGGATGGTGTCCAAGCGCACGCTATTGCCGGGCCGCACCATTCCCTTGTCCAGTGTGCGCGAACCGTTTGCCGTCAAGCGTGGCAGCAGTCTGCGGCTGACCTTCACGCTTGGCACCATGACGATTTCGGCGGCGGGTTCCCCGCTTACCGACGCCTCCGTGGGCGACGTCATCAAGGTGCGCAATCTCGACTCCGGCGCGATCGTTTCCGGGACGGTCATGGCCGATGGAACTGTGCAGGTGATGGCGAAATGAAAGCTTACCGCGTTGTAAAAGTCCTGATGGCAATCGCCCTTGCCGGCCTGGCGCTGCCTGCGCCGGATGCCGGTGCGGCGTCGCGCATCAAGGACATAGCCTCGCTGCAGTCGGGCCGCGATAACCAGCTCATTGGTTACGGTCTCGTGGTCGGCCTGCAGGGAACCGGCGACAGCCTGCGTTCCTCGCCCTTTACCGAGCAGTCCATGCGCGCCATGCTGCAGAACCTCGGCATTTCCACCCAGGGCGGCCAGTCCAATGCCAAGAACGTGGCAGCGGTCATGGTCACCGCTACCTTGCCGCCCTTCGCCAGCCCCGGCAGCCGTATCGACGCCAATGTCAGCTCGCTCGGTGACGCCACCTCGCTGCGCGGCGGCACGCTGGTCATGACCTCGCTTTCCGGCGCCGACGGCCAGATCTATGCCGTAGGGCAGGGGTCCGTCATCGTTTCGGGGTTCACCGCCCAGGGACAGGCAGCCACCGTCACGGAAGGTGTCACCACCTCGGGCCGCGTACCCAATGGCGCCATCGTCGAGCGCGAGCTGCCGTCGAAGTTCAAGGATTCCATCAACCTGGTGGTCCAGCTGCGCAATCCCGACTTCTCCACCGCCGTCGGCATTGCTGACGTGGTCAACAACTATGCGCGAAACACCTTTGGCGGCCCGATCGCCGAAGCGCGTGATTCTCAGGAAGTCGTGATCCAGAAGCCGCGCGAGGCGGATCTGACCCGCCTGATGGCGGATATCGAAAATCTCATCGTCGAAACCGATACGCCTGCCAAGGTCGTCATCAACGAGCGCACCGGCACCATCGTCATCGGCGCAGACGTTCGCGTCTCCAAGGTGGCCGTCAGCTACGGCACGCTGACTGTGCAGGTCACAGAGACGCCCCAGGTCATCCAGCCGCAGCCCTTCTCGCGCGGGGTGACGGCAGTCCAGCCGCAGACCGACATCCAGGCAACGGCAACCGGCGGCAATGTCGCCGTCGTCGAAGGCCCTGACCTGCGGACCCTTGTCGCGGGCCTGAACAATATCGGCGTCAAGCCTGACGGCATCATCGCCATCCTCCAGGGCATCAAGTCGGCTGGCGCCCTGCAAGCGGAGCTCGTACTGCAATGATCGCAGCTAATTCTCTGAAGTCGGCGGCTCGTTTCGCCACGCGCTTCCTCATCGTGCCCTCTTTGCTGGTCCTGCCGGGATTGGCGGTCACCAGCGCGCAGGAGCAGGCCCAGCAGCCGGTTTCGGTGCTTGACCAGGCAACCCAGGCTGAAATCCAGAAGTTCTGCACCAATATCGCCGAACCGGCCCGCGACCAACGCTATCTGCTGCAGAAGCAGGAGCTGGAAAAGCTGCAGGCCGATGTCGACGAGCGCATCGCCGTGCTCGAGAAGCGCAAGGAAGAATATCAGGACTGGCTGAAGCGCCGGAACGACTTCCTGGAACAGGCGGAGCTCAACCTGATCGGCATCTTCAAGAAGATGAAGCCCGATGCGGCCGCGCCGCAGCTCGAAGAACTCATTCCCGAAATGGCGGCGGCGATCGTGATGAAGCTGCCTGCCCAGCAATCCAGTCTAATCCTCAGCGAAATGGACCCGAAAAAGGCTGCAATGGTGGCCGCCATCATGTCCAGCGCTGTCGATCCCAATACGTCGAAGGACCCCTCATGACAAAGCGCGTAATGGCCGTTCTGGCTACCCTGCTTCTGGCCGGTTGCAACAGCCAGACCATCAAGGAGATCGGTAACGCGCCGGCCATGAGCCCCATCGGTTCGGGCCTGCGTTACAGCCAGACGCCGCAGATGTCGCTCTATCCGAAGCAGCCCACCCACGTGGCAACCGGATATTCCCTGTGGAGCGACTCGCAGTCGGCCCTGTTCAAGGATTCGCGCGCCATCAATGTCGGCGACATCCTGACGGTCAACATCCAGATCAACGACAAGGCCAGCTTCGACAACAAGACCGATCGCAGCCGCAAGAATTCCGGCGGCATCAAGTGGTCGATGCAGGAATCGCTGATGGGCATCATCCCCGATGCATCCGGCGACCTGTCCTCGGATTCGGATACCAGCACGCAGGGCAAGGGCACCACGGCCCGCGCCGAAAAGCTGACGCTGCTCGTGGCGGCCGTCGTGACCGGCATCCTGGAAAACGGCAACCTGCTGATCAGCGGCTCGCAGGAAGTGCGCGTCAACCATGAACTGCGCATCCTCAACGTCGCGGGTATCGTGCGGCCGCAGGATGTCGATGCCGAGAACACCATCTCCTACGACCGCATCGCCGAGGCACGCATCTCCTACGGTGGCCGTGGCCGCCTGACGGAAGTCCAGCAGCCGCCGGTTGGCAAGCAGGTGGTCGATCTGTTCTCGCCGTTCTGATGACGGCGTGAACCTGAACTTTGCAATGAGGCGATCCCATGGATGAAGCAGCCGGCGGCGACAAGAAGAAGAAATCCGGGGCCTTGATGACGATTGTCGCCGTGGCGGTCGTCACCCTGCTCGGTGCGGGCGGCGGCTGGTTCCTTGGCAACATGATCACGCCCCAGATCAAGGCCGCGGACGAGGCCAAGAAGGCCGCCGAGGCCGGGGGCGAGCATGGCGGCAAAAAGGAAGAGGGCATTCCGCACATTGCGACGGAAGCCAATGGCGTGGTCGCGCTCGAGCCGATCACGACGAACCTTGCCTACCCCTCCGAAAGCTGGATCCGGCTCGAGGTCGCGCTAGCCTTCAACGGCCCGCCCGAACTCAAGATGGCGGAGGATGTTCACCAGGACATCCTGGCCTATCTGCGCACCGTTTCGCTGCAGCAGGTCGAGGGCCCGAGGGGCTTTCAATATTTGAAGGAAGACATCCAGGAGCGTGTTGACCTTCGCTCGGAAGGGCGCGTATCGAAGGTGATGTTCAGGACCTTTGTCATCGAATGATTCGATTAGGAATACTGTTGGTCGCCATGATGGCGGCACCGGAACTGGCCAACGCTCAGCAGCTCCCCACGGACCTGCTGAACGTGCCCGTTGACGGGTCTGTAGCAGCTTGGATCGTCCGCACCTTCGGCCTGCTGACGATCCTTTCGGTTGCGCCCGGCATCCTGATCATGGTGACGAGCTTTCCGCGCTTCATCATCGCATTTTCGATCCTTCGCTCCGGCATGGGCCTGGCATCCACGCCCTCCAACGTCATCCTGACCAGCATGGCGCTGTTCATGACCTTCTATGTCATGTCGCCCACCATGGACCAATCCTGGCGCGATGGTGTCCAGCCGCTCCTGAACAACCAGCTGACCGAACAGGAAGCGGTCATCCGCATGGCTGAACCCTTCCGGACCTTCATGACCGCCAATACGCGGGACAAGGATCTGAAGCTGTTCGTCGATATCGCCGCAGAGCGCGGCCGCACCGCCATCACGGACGACAAGATCGACTACCGGGTCCTGATTCCCGCCTTCATGCTGTCGGAGATTCGTCGCGGTTTCGAGATCGGCTTCCTGATCATCCTGCCCTTCCTCGTCATCGACATGGTCGTCGCGACCATCACCATGGCCATGGGTATGATGATGCTGCCGCCCACCTCGATCTCCCTGCCGTTCAAGGTGCTGTTTTTCGTCCTGATCGACGGCTGGAACCTGCTCGTCGGAAGTTTGGTGCGTTCTTTCGCCTGAAAGCGCCTTTCCAAGCGTTTTGGCACAATTCCCAAAGAATTTTCGTAAAATACATTGGGTTAACCGGCCACTCCCAGGCAGGTGATTCGGCGATTCAGCCTATCGAATCAGGGCGTTGATGCATTGTGGCGGCAACATGGCGGTTGCGCGCAAAAAAATTCCTTAACCAACTCGCTTCAGTCAACCTTAAAGTCCATGGTGTTTTCTATGGCTGTAGCGGCGAATTAATGCACAAACCGATTAATTGACATGATGTCGATCGCCTCTGCCGGTAAAGCCAGCCCGGCATGTCCCTCTTTTGTATCTCGTTTTTCAAGGGACAATACACATGACTTCTATGATGACCAACGCAGCTGCAAAGTCTGCTCTCGACACGCTGCGCACGATCAACAAGAGCCTCGATTCGACCCAGAGCCGCATTTCTTCCGGCTACAAGGTCGCTGACGCTTCGGACAACGCGGCCTACTGGTCGATCGCTACCACGATGCGTTCCGACAACAAGGCTCTCTCGGGTGTTTCCGACGCGCTGGGCCTCGCTTCCGCCAAGACGGACACTGCAACGGTCGGCCTCGAAGCCGCCATCGACGTCGTTTCCGAGATCAAGTCCAAGCTGGTTGCTGCTCGCGAACCGGGCGTCGACAAGGACAAGATCAACAAGGAACTGACCGAACTCAAGTCGCAGCTGACCTCGATCTCGCAGTCGGCTTCGTTCAACGGCGAAAACTGGCTGTACAACAATTCCACGACTGCCGCTGGCACGAAGGAAATGGTTGGCTCGTTCACCCGCTCGGCCACGGGTGCGGTTTCGGTCGAAACGCTGAACTTCAACACGGCGAACTCGACGCTGATCGACACCACCGCGGCATCGCGTGGTCTTCTGACCAAGGCCTATACGGCAACGATCAGCACCACCGGCACCTCGTCCACCTCCGGCACGTTCTACATGATCAATGCCGGCACGGCGGCGACCGCAGGTTCGGAAGTCTCGCTGACCTCCACGACGACCGACAACAACATCGAAATCATGATCGGTGCTGTTGACGCGATGCTGAAGGACATGACCGACGCTGCTGCAACCCTCGGCGCCACCAACAAGCGCATCGAGATGCAGAACGAGTTCATGAAGGACCTTCAGGACGTTATCGACACGGGCGTGGGCCGCCTCGTCGATGCGGACATGAACGAAGAGTCCACCAAGCTGAAGGCGCTGCAGACGCAGCAGCAGCTGGGTATCCAGGCTCTGTCGATCGCCAACAGCAACTCCGACAACATCCTGCAGCTCTTCCGTTAATCGCAAGATTAACGATTTATTTACCTATCACAACAGGAGGTCGCGCTCGCAAGGGCGCGGCTTCTTTTTTGTTTTTTCAGAAATTTTCTTAAATCAATTCAGCTTTTATTAACCCTGATCGTGTCAATTGAAACCACTCAGCGGTGAGTTAATTAAGAGTACAGCGAATTAATTGGCATGAAGTCGTAGCACCGTTGCCGGAATTGAAGACCGGCATGTCCCTTTCCTGAAAAAACAACCTATCTAAGGGGCAATATACCCATGACATCGATCCTCACGAACACCGCTGCCGTGGCAGCGCTCGACACCCTGCGCTCTATCAACAAGAGCATGGAAACGACGCAGAGCCGCGTCTCCTCTGGCTACAAGGTTGAGTCCGCTTCGGACAACGCCGCCTACTGGTCGATCGCTACCACGATGCGCTCCGACAACAAGGCGATCGCTGCCGTTTCCGACGCTCTCGGCCTCGGCGCTGCCAAAGTTGACACGGCCTATACCGGCCTCGAAGCTGCCATCGATGTGGTGTCCGAGATCAAGGCCAAGCTGGTTGCCGCTCGCGAACCGGGCGTTGACAAGGAAAAGATCCAGAAGGAACTCGCAGAACTCAAGTCGCAGCTGACCTCGATCTCGCAGTCGGCGGCGTTCTCCGGTGAAAACTGGCTCTACAACACCTCCACGACGGCCGCTGGTACAAAGGAAATGGTCGGCTCGTTCGTCCGCTCCGCCTCGGGTTCGGTTTCGGTCGAAACGCTGAACTTCAATGCCGCGTCTTCGACCCTGATCGACACCACCACGGCATCGCGCGGTCTTCTGACCAAAGCCTATACGGCCACCATCAGCACGACCGGTACGTCGACGACGTCGGGCACCTTCTACCTCATCAATGCCGGCACGGCAGCGACCGCAGGTTCGGAAGTCACGCTGACCTCCACCACCACCGACAACAACATTGAAATCATGGTCGGTGCTGTTGACGCGATGCTGAAGGACATGACGGACGCCGCGGCGACCCTCGGTGCGGCCAAGAGCCGTATCGATCTGCAGCATGAGTTCGTCAACGACCTCATGGACGTGATCGACACCGGCGTAGGCCGTCTCGTCGATGCCGACATGAACGAAGAGTCCACCAAGTTGAAGGCGCTGCAGACGCAGCAGCAGCTGGGTATCCAGGCTCTGTCGATCGCCAACAGCAGCTCGGAAAACATCCTGTCGCTCTTCCGTTAAGAGTGACCGTAGCCGGCCGCGCCAGCGCGGCCCGCGACATCAACGCAACGCCGCGTCCTGGTTTCCGGGGCGCGGCGTTGCTGTTTTTTGTGATGCGACGCAGTTTCCCGCACGGACGGCGTTCAGGACGCCAAGACGCGTCGCTGGCGCTCGTCCGCGCGAACCGGAGATTGGCCAACGCCTGACATCGCCGACGCGTTCCTGCGCCACCCAGAGCCTGCCTTGTAGAAATATCTCACGGATTTCGAGGCGAGGTCACGCCTATACGAGGCCAAGCCCCGCCTGCGCACCCGAAACCATCCTCTTGTCCCAGGGTAGACCCGTCCGACGATTTCCCCGCGGGCACCTCATCGGTCTTGATGAAAAAAACTTCGACACTTTTTCCGAGTTTTTTTCGGCGCAGACCGGCGATCGGCCACTTTCCGGCAGGGAACTGGGCCGCGAATCACCTGAATTCACGGGCTTTTCAGCCGGGTGAGGCCGGTATTTTTCGCCAACCAGAAGATGAATAGAAAGTCTCATTTTTTTGTCCGTCGCTTCAAGCTCTATTAACCTTAATGGGGCTAAATAGAATTATTAAAACGACGGATTAACCAACTGGAAACAAAGGTTAATTGCATGATGCAGAGCGTCGTTGCCGGTATTTAAATCCGGTATGTCCCTTTCCTATTTTTTGTCCAACAAGGGGCAGTACCTATGACGAGTATTGTAACGAATACCGCTGCATTGGCAGCACTTGACACCCTGCGCTCTATCAACAAGGGCCTGGAAACCACTCAGAGCCGCGTTTCTTCTGGCTACAAGGTGGAAAACGCCTCCGACAACGCCGCCTACTGGTCGATCGCTACCACCATGCGCTCGGACAACAAGGCTCTCGGCGCTGTTGCTGACGCACTCGGCCTCGGCGCTGCCAAGGTTGACACGGCCTATACCGGCCTCGAAGCCGCTATCGACGTCGTATCCGAGATCAAGTCCAAGCTGGTCGCAGCTCGCGAACCGGGCGTTGACAAGGAAAAGATCAACAAGGAACTGACCGAACTCAAGTCGCAGCTGACCTCGATCTCGCAGTCGGCTTCGTTCTCGGGCGACAACTGGCTCTACAACACCTCCACGACTGCCGCTGGCACGAAGGAAATGGTTGGCTCGTTCGTTCGTTCGGCCACCGGCACGGTTTCGGTTGAAACGCTGAACTTCAACACGGCGAACTCCACCCTGATCGACACCACCACGGCATCGCGCGGTCTTCTGACCAAGGCCTACACGGCGACGATCAGCACGACCGGTACCTCGACGACGTCGGGCACCTTCTACATGATCAATGCCGGTACGGCAGCGACCGCAGGTTCGGAAGTCACGCTGACCTCCACCACCACCGACAACAACATCGAAATCATGGTCGGTGCTGTTGACGCGATGCTGAAGGACATGACGGACGCTGCTGCGACCCTCGGCGCGACCAAGAGCCGCCTGGAACTGCAGAACGAGTTCGTTCAGGACCTCATGGACGTTATCGACACGGGCGTCGGTCGCCTCGTCGATGCGGACATGAACGAAGAGTCCACCAAGCTGAAGGCGCTGCAGACGCAGCAGCAGCTTGGTATCCAGGCTCTGTCGATCGCCAACAGCAACTCCGAAAACATCCTGTCGCTGTTCCGTTAATCGGATCACGTGGCTGGCCTTCGGGCCAGCCATTGAAATCGTTGGGAAATTTAACGCCGCGCTTCGCAGGAAGCGCGGCGTTACATTTTTTTTTAAGGAAAATTAATCGACCTCGTCCGTGTTTAGTATTTGTTAACCTTAATAGTGTCTTTTGTAACCATCGAACGGCGGGTCCTTCCAACCAAAGAAAAAGAAGGGTGGCATGAAAGCCAACCGCCGTCGCCGGTAAGCAAACCCGGCATGTCCCTTCCAAATATCAAGCTTTAAGGGGCACTATACTATGACGAGCCTTATGACGAACGTTGCCGCAATTGCAGCTCTTGACACTCTGCGCGGTATTTCCATCAGCCTGCAGAACACTCAGCAGCGCGTATCTTCCGGCTACCGCGTCGGTACTGCAACGGACAACGCAGCTTACTGGTCCATCGCCACCACGATGCGCTCCGACAACAAGGCCATGTCGGCCGTCGAAGATGCGCTCGGCTTGGGCGCCGCGAAGACCGACACCGCCTATACGGCTCTGGAATCCGCCATCGACGTCGTCACCGAAATCAAGGCCAAGCTGGTTGCTTCCCGCGAACCAGGCGTTGACAAGACCAAGATCGACAAGGAACTGACCGAACTCAAGCAGCAGCTGCAGTCGGTTTCGCAGTCCGCTTCGTTCTCCGGTGAAAACTGGCTCTACAACACCTCGACCGCCGCCATCGGCACCAAGGAAATGCTGGGCTCCTTCGTCCGTGCCAACAACGGCAGCGTTTCGGTCGAAACCCTGAACTTCGATGCAGCCACCTCGCTGCTGATCGACACGTCGAACGCATCCCGCGGCCTGCTCACCAAGGGCATCACCGTTTCGGTCGCCTCCGGCACGACCACCACCACCGGCACCTACTTCCTGCTCAATGCCAGCTCGACCACCGCTGCCACCGGCACGGAAATGAAGCTGTACTCGACCACCACGGATCTCCAGGTCGAACTCATGATCAGTGCCATTGACCGTATGTTGTCCGATATGACGGACTCGGCAGCAAACCTCGGTGCAACGAAGAGCCGTATCGACATGCAGCAGGAATTCATCAACGATCTCATGGATACCATCGACAAGGGCGTCGGCCGCCTCGTAGACGCCGACATGAACGAAGAGTCCACCAAGCTGAAGGCCTTGCAGACGCAGCAGCAGCTCGGCATCCAGGCTCTGTCGATCGCCAACACCAGCTCGGAAAACATCCTCTCGCTCTTCCGGCAGTAACAAGATCAAGCGGGCGCCACGGCGCCCACAAGCCTATCAAGACCACAAGACGCCGCATCCGGGCTCCGGATGCGGCGTTTTCGCGTTTTGCGCCGCTTGCCGAAATTTTAACGAATTATTCATCAAGGTTAACAAATTCTATATTGCCTTGATCTTGGCTTGCCCCTATAAACATTAACACTTCATTAAGAGCGATGGGTTGGTCACAGGGCAAATGTCGGCCAACATGCATGATGCATATCCTCGCTGCCGGTACCCAAAATAAACTCCGGTATGTCCCGTAGACCTCAGTGGGGCATTTCTCCTATGACCAGTATTTTGACCAACACCGCCGCAATGGCGGCATTGCAGACACTTCGCTCGATCGACGCGAGCATGGAAAGAACCCAGCAGCGTGTGTCTTCGGGCTATCGCGTCGATACTGCCGCGGATAACGCCGCCTATTGGTCAATTGCGACCACCATGCGCTCCGACAATGCGGCGCTTTCCACCGTTCAGGACGCCCTCGGCCTCGGTGCAGCCAAGACCGACACGGCCTATACCGGTCTTGAAGCCGCCGTCGAAGTCGTGACCGAGATCAAGGCCAAGCTGGTTGCAGCGCGCGAACCGGGCGTCGACAAGAGCAAGATCAACAAGGAACTGTCGGAGCTGAAGAACCAGCTCTCGTCCATCGCCGAATCGGCGTCCTTCTCCGGTGAAAACTGGCTCTACAACACCTCAACGGCAGCGCCGACGACCAAGGAAATCGTCGCATCGTTCAACCGCGCGACCGATGGCTCGGTCTCGGTCACGACGCTCGCCTTCGACACACGTGATTCGGTCCTGGTCGATACCAAGAACGCCAACAACGCCGTCCTCAACAAGGGCTATGCGGTCACCCAGCCCTCGGGTACGACCACGACGACCGCCAGCTACTTCCTCATCAACTCGTCTTCGACCACGGCCGCGACCGGTACGGAAATCAAGCTGACGACGTCCATGTCGGAAGACACGCTGGATGGCATGATCAGCGCCATCGACCTGATGCTGCAGCAGCTGACGAATTCCGCGTCCACGCTCGGCGCCATCACCAGCCGTATCCGCATGCAGGATGAGTTCGTCTCTACGCTCATGGACGTGATCGACAAGGGTGTCGGTCGTCTCGTCGATGCCAACATGAACGAGGAATCGACCCGGCTGAAAGCCCTGCAGACGCAGCAGCAGCTCGGCATCCAGGCGCTGTCGATCGCCAACACCAACGCCGAAAACATCCTGACCCTGTTCAAGTAACGGCAGGGCCAACGGACCGGAGTTGATTTCCCCTTCTACCGTGCCGCCGGTCATCGGCATCAGGTGGAATAGTTGGACCGCGCAACTGCCCTGGCGCGGTCCAACACATTAATCCTCGCACAAGTTTGAAAGTCTACCTTCCCAATCAGATAGCCCGAAATCGGACTGATGCAGGAAGCTGAGACGCTTCCGATGTGAAGTGGGTCGCAAGCCAATGACGAAATATCTGGATACAGGTTCTGATCTCGGCTTGCTCGTTCCCGCCCCGGATGCCCGTCTCATGACGAAGAACAGTGGAGTCGATGCGCAATGAGCCTGCCGCTTACCCATTACCTCAAGGATTTCTCCTCGCCTTCGGCAGCGCAGCCCTCTTTCGGCAGCAGTGATTTCGGCGACCTCGACAACGATCCTTTCGACATTGCCATGCCGGAGCCCGAGCCTGTGCCCGCGGTCGATGTCGAAGCCGAAAAGCGCCAGTCTTACGCCGAGGGTTATGAAGCGGCCGAAAGCGAAGCGCGCGCCCGCCATCAGAACGAGATAGCCGACCTTGAAGCCGCCCATGCCCAGCAGATGGGCGAATTGCGCGAGCAGTTCGAGGCGCAGTCGACGGAAGCCATCGCTGCCGGTATTCAGAATTTGGCGCGGGAACTGGCAGGCGCCGTCGCCGACCAGGCGGCAGTCGCTCTGGCCCCGCTGTTGTCCGACCTTGTCGCCGGCAAGGCGGTCAAGGATCTCGCGCAATTGATCGAGATGGCGATCCTGTCGGGGGATGCCGGGACGATCGTGGTCAGGGGACCGCTCAATCTTTTCGAAAAACTGCGGGACGAATTGCCCGAGAGCGCGGAGTTGCTGCGCCATGTCGAGGCGGACGACCTGGATCTGTCGGCAGAGATTGGCGAGACCCTCTTGGTCACGCGCATCTCCGCCTGGACCGCTAGCTTGAAGAAAGTGCTCGGATGAGCGAAGAAAATCACCACCACGGCAAGAATGAAATCCTCATCATCAAGCGGCATGGTGGCGGCGATCACGATGGCCACCACGGCGGTGCGTGGAAAATCGCCTATGCGGACTTCATGACGGCAATGATGGCCTTCTTCCTTGTGATGTGGCTGGTCAATGCCGCAAACGAGGAAACCAAGGCCTCGGTCGCGACCTATTTCAACCCGATCAAGCTGTCGGACGAAAAGCCGGCGGAGAAGGGCTTGGAAAAGCCCATCGACAAGGCTGACGGCGAAAAGAAGGGCGAAAAGGGCGACACCGAATCCGAAATGCCGACGGAGGGGTCATCAGCCGCGACCGGTGAGGACCAGACGGCGGCCTCTGGCGAGCAGGCGAATTATTCGGAAGCCGATCTGTTCGAAAATCCCTATTCGGTCCTGGCCGAAATCGCCCAGGAAGTCGGCCAGCAGGCCAATGTCAGCGCCAAGGGCGAGGGCGGTGCGGCGGATTCCGGCCCGTCGACCGGCGCTGAGGGCGGCGAGGCCTATCGCGATCCCTTCGATCCGGATTTCTGGACCAAGCAGGTGCAGAATACCCGCGGCGATCCGGGCAATCCGGACGCAGCCCCCGTCAACCCGGCTGCCGGCCAGCCGGTCAATACCGGCGAGGGCGTGCCCGGACAGGATGTGGCGATCGCAGTACCCCGCGACAAGCCGGCGGAACTGCAGGACCCGAACAAGAAGCAGGACAACCAGGCTGAGAATAAGGACGTCGCAGCGCTCGATGCCACCCAAGGCGCCGATGCCGAACAGCAGGCCATGCAGCAGCAGGCCGCCGACGACCTGAAGGCTGCCATCGAACGGGAAATCGGCGGTGCCGCCGGCAAGCTGTCCGAAGGCTTGATCGTCACGTCGACGGAAGGCGGCCTCCTGATCACCATCACCGACCAGGACAAGACACCCATGTTCGACGTCGGCTCGGCCGTTCCGAAGAAGGAACTGGTCATTGCCATGGAAAAGATCGGCAAGCTCCTGGAATTCCGTCCCGGCAAGATCGTCATCCGCGGCCATACCGACGGACGGCAGTTCAAGGGCACGCAGAACGACAACTGGCGCCTGTCCATGTCGCGCGCCCACAGCGCTTATTACATGCTGGTGCGTGGCGGCCTCGGCGAGGATCGCGTCGAGCAGGTCACTGGCTATGCCGACCGTCGTCTGGCCGTGCCGGAGGATCCGCTGGCGGATGCCAACCGCCGTATCGAAATCCTGATCCAGGGCGAGCAGGAACGCGGATGATGCGCACCATGTTTTCACGGTTGCTCATGTGTACGGCGCTGGCTGCGGCGCTGCCGCTCGCCGTCCGTGCCCAGCAGCCGGCGGAAACGACAGAGCCGTATCGCATGCTGCGTTCGCTGCAGTTCGTGCAGGATTCCGTCGTGCAAGGTGACCACTCCGCCGCGGAAATGCAGCGTTTCATGCTGGAGACGATCGACAAGCGCCTGCGCACGGCCGATGCTGCGGTGTTCGAGGATACCCGCAATGTCGATGCCGCTCTTGTCTATGCCATGAGCGGCGGCAACCCGGATACCCTGGAATTCCTGGTCTCGCGGGACGTCGCCGGCAATTTCGACAGCAAGCTCACCGATGCCCTCAGGAAATATCTGAACGGCAAGGGCACACTGGTGGCCAAGACCCTGGCAGATCTTGTTCCGGAATATCGCGATACCAAGATCGGCGGTTATCTGGCGCTGGTGGCAGCCAATGTCGCGGTCACCAAGGACCCGAACGAATCCTTGAAATTCTATGATCTGGCGCGGCTTGCGGCCCCCGGCACCATCGTGGAGGAGGCGGCGCTCCGGCGCTCGCTGTCTGTCTCGCTGGATAGTGCCAAGATCGACAAGGCCATGCGCTATGCCAATGGCTATGCCCGCCGCTTTCTGCACTCTCCCTATGCCAGCCAGTTTGCCGATCTTTTCGTTAAGCTGGTCGTGGAAAACTACGAACATCTTCCCCATGAAGACGTCTTGGCGACGCTTGACGTGATGGATGATGACCGGCAGCGCGAAGTGTATCTTCGTATTGCCCGGGCCTCGGCGATTGCCGGCAAGCAGGATCTGGCGCGATTGGCGGCACAGCGGGCGCTGGAGCTGTCCAAGGATAATGCCGTGGCCATGAGCGCGCTTGCCAATCTCTATGGCGGACTGGCCAATGTCCCGACCTCCGATGTCGGCAACGCCTTGCAGGCCATGACGGATATTCCCGACACGGCGCTCACCGCATCCGACCGGGCTTTGCGGGAGGCCGCGCGCGCCGTGGCCGAAGAGGTCACCCGCATGCCGGACAGCCTGCCGGTGTCCGAAGCGCCTGTCGTGGAGAACGCAGCCGTCAATCCCGATCTGCCGCAGGATCCGCGTGCACCGGCCCCCGCGCCGGTGGAGGCAAAGCCGCAGCCGGCCAGCGCCGATGCGCCTGCGGATACCGCGTCCGATCCCGCATTCCGTTCGTTTGTCGATACGGGTCGTTCGAAACTGGACGCGATCGATAACTTGCTCAAAGAAGAAAGTACCTCGAGATGATCGACAACGGCATTCCTGCCAAGGTCTCCTCGCCCGAGCCATCGAGCTATGCGCCGCCATCCCAGGCAGCCGCCAAGGGCGATGGCAAGGGCTTCTATGAAACCTTGAACACGGTCGGGCAGCACAGTCACAAGCAGGGCTCCGGGCAGCAACCCGATGCCGCCGCGGATCAGGGCGATGCCGCTTTGGCGACTGCCGAGACGGGACTGCCGGCGGAGCACGTTGACGCCGAGACCAAGGCGCCGCGCTCACCCCGTGCCATGATCGACATCCGGTATCGTGCGCCGATTTCGCTGACGAAGACGTCGGCCGAAGGGCAGGCCTCTCTGGAAGCGCTCAAGACTGCCAAGATTGCTGATGAAGGCGCGCGGCTGAAGATCGAAGCGGGCAAAGCCGACAAGGCTGACAAGGCCGCTGAACTGACGGACGAGGCAGCACTGCTGGCCGCGGGCGGGAAGATTGCCGCCAACCAGGCTAAGGTCTCCGAGCCGGGCAAGGCCGATGCGTCGAAGACGAAGGACGAAACGATCACCGCCGAAACCGGCGAGACCTCGTTGGACGAGATGCTGACGCTGCTGGCCGGCGCGCCCGTTCAAGGCGCTGCCGACAAGGGCGATCCGAAGGTCAAGACGAAGGGCGTGGCCGATGACGCCGTCGATCCGGATGCCGTTGCGGCACGCAAGGATCTGGCGGGCGGCTTGGCCGCCGGTCTCAAGACCGTCTCCGACGAACATGCCGATACCGAGATGCCGCAAGGACAGACCGATGCCGCCGACCAGGCCTTCCGGCTGGTCCGCGCCGATGGCAAGGGACCGTCCATGGCCATCAAGGGTGGCGAGCAGGCCAGCGAGGCGCGTGCGGACGGCGCAGCCGCCGCCAAGGATGCCGGCCCGACAGTCACCATCCTCGACGCGCGCCGCTTCCTGGCGCCGGTGTCGGACAGCAATGCGGCCAATATCAGTGGGGCTTTCCTGGGCGATAAAACCTGGGTGGAAGCCATGCGCGCCGGCTCGATCGATAGCATCGATTCCATGACGGCCAATGCCGGCAAGGTGGTCAACACGCTGAAGATCCAGATGACGCCGATCGAGCTCGGCCTCGTCACGGCCACCATGCGCCTGTCCGGCGAAACCTTGAGCATCCAGCTGACCGTGGAAAGCCCGGCAGCGATGCACAAGCTGAAGGAAGACAGCAACGATATCATGAGCGCCCTCAAGGCGCAGGGCTTCGCTGTGGATCAGATCCAGATCAGCGTCGCCGCGTCGAGCAGGTCGGATACCGACACGGGCTCGCCGCAACAGCAGTCCGCTGGAGGCCAGCAGAGCGCCCCTGGCGGTGGCCAGGGCGGCCAGGCACAACGCCAGCAGAATGGCTCGACCCCAGCGAACAACAGCAATGCAGCAGGAATGAAGACAGATGAAGCGGTGGCAACGCAAAGGACTCAAGGCAGCGCTGACGGCGTTCGTCCTAGCCACGTGTATATCTGAAGCGCAGGCGAGTGCAGGGGCCTGTGAGCGCGAGATCCGCGCTGCAGCGGCCCGCTACGGCATCCCAGAAGGCATTCTGTATTCCGTCGGCCTGACGGAAACGGGACGCAAGGGATCGCTTCAGCCCTACGCCATGAATGTCGAGGGCAAGGCGATCTTCGCCTCCAGCCGCGACAGCGCCATAGAGGTGTTCAACGACGCCCGCCGCAAGGGCGTCAAGCTCATCGATATCGGCTGCATGCAGATCAATCATCACTTCCACGGGGGGGAATTCCGCTCCGTCGAGGAGATGTTCGACCCCCGGAGAAACGTGGAATATGCCGCCAAGTTTCTCCAGAATCTCCACAGCCGGCATGAAACCTGGACCATGGCGGTCGCCCGATATCATGCGGGACCCAACAACGACCCGGCCCAGAAGCGATATGTATGTCGCGTGATCGCCAATCTGGTGGCGACAGGCTACGGTGCCTGGACGGCTAACGCCCGCCAATTTTGTGGTGAATAGCAATCTCAGATTGTAGACATTCTGAAAACCACGGCGCCAGTCAATTGTGACCAAATCGGGGAATGAAAAAGGCGGGCAAGCCCCGCCTTCATCATTTGTTAATTTATCCCCGAAAAAAATTGTGTGCCATTGCGGCACAAACCACTATATCTAGTTCAAATCGCCACCCAAATCTTAATCAATTGTTAATAACTACCATTAACTTTCTCCAGTTGTTGGTGAATCCGTCCGTCCGTACCCATTGGTTATCGAGGCACCACACTGATTCGGAGGCGGACGAATGATCGTAGTGGTTGATGAGCGCGAGCTCGTTAAAGATGGGTATACTTCTCTATTTGGACGCGAGGGGATTCCCTCGACCGGATTCGACCCTGTCGAGTTCGGGGAGTGGGTCAACACGGCAGCCGATGCGGACATCGCGGCCGTGGAGGCTTTCCTCCTCGGACAGGGCGAACGGACGCTGGAATTGCCGCGTGCCATTCGTGACCGGACAAGTGCGCCGGTCATAGCGGTCAGCGACCAGCCCTCGCTTGAGGCGACGCTGGCGCTGTTCGACTGCGGCGTCGATGACGTCGTGCGCAAGCCGGTTCATCCCCGGGAGATCCTTGCGCGGGCCGCGGCTATTCGCCGTCGCCTGAAGTCGATCGCGAACTACACCGAAATCGGTGCAATCAGGGTTTATTCCGATGGCCGTGATCCTGAGATCAACGGCGAAATCTTCCCCCTGCCGCGGCGCGAGCGTCGCATTCTCGAATATTTGGTCGCAAACCGCGGACGTCGCGTGTCCAAGACCCAGATCTTCAACGCAATCTACGGCATCTTCGATGAAGAAGTCGAAGAAAATGTTGTCGAAAGCCACATCAGCAAGCTTCGCAAGAAGCTGCGCAAGAAGCTCGGTGTCGACCCTGTCGATTCCAAACGCTTCCTTGGCTACTGCATCGACTGGAACTGACTGCTTTCTCTAGGGCGCCGTGACTTCGGCGGGCAAATATATCGGCTGAAATGATTTCAGATCCGGCCCGCCGACACAGACAGCTTCACGCAAGGCCCATCTCCTAATCTCCCAAATGACTTCATAAACGAGGTATTGATATGAGCCTTTACGGAACGATGCGCACCGGTGTGTCCGGAATGAACGCCCAGGCAAACAGGCTGAGCACGGTTGCCGATAACATCGCCAACTCCAGCACCGTCGGTTACAAGAAAGCGTCGGTACAGTTCTCGTCGATGATCCTGCCCTCGTCGGGCAGCTCCTACAACTCTGGCGGCGTCGAATCGACGGTTCGCTACGACATCACGGCTGAAAGCACCTACACCTTCACGACGTCGGGCACGGACCTCGCGGTCAAGGGCGAAGGCTTCTTCATCGTCCAGGGCGCAAGCGGTGTCGAATATCTGACCCGCGCCGGTAACTTCGTCGAAATGAGCGACGGCACCCTGCAGAACGCCGCCGGCTACACCCTGATGGGTTATCCCTACAATGACGGCGTTGACCCGACCATCGTCATCAACGGTTATGACGGCCTTGAGCCGGTCAAGCTCGGAACGGCTGCAATCGCTGCCAAGGCATCGGAAAACGGCAGGCTGCCGGTCAACCTGACCAACACCGCGGCTGTCGGTGATACCTTCAAGACCTCGCTGTCGGCGATCGACACGCAGGGCACCAGCCGCCTGATCGAATTCACCTATACGAAAACCGGCGCCAATGCCTGGACGATCGAAGGTAAGTACAACGGTACCACGGTGCTCGCAGCTACCCCGGTTACCTTCGACGCCCTGGGTGTCATGACCGCGCCGACGACGCCGGTGACGACGACGGCCCTGACCACGGGTCTTGGCGGCGCCGAAATGAAGTCCATCGCCATTGATCTGACTGGCACCACCCAGCTGGCATCCGACTCGGCGCCCGGCAAGGCCGGCATCGACGGCAGCAAGGCATCGAAGGCCACGGGCTACGAAATCAACGCGGAAGGTGTCGTGTCGATCAAGTACGACAACGGCTCGCTCGTCCCGACTTACCGTATCGCACTGGCAACGGTGCAGAGCCCGAACAACCTCCTGCCGGTCGCCGGCAACCTCTACACGACAACAACGGACTCCGGTGTCGTTGTTCTCGGTTATGCCCAGAACGGTGCCTTCGGCTCCGTCCTTTCGGGCGCTCTCGAAGACTCCAACGTCGACGTGGCCGCAGAGCTCACCTCGATGATCGAGTCCCAGCGCAACTACACTGCCAACTCCAAGGTCTTCCAGACCGGCTCGGAATTGATGGAAGTGCTGGTCAATCTCAAGCGGTAATGAACAACCGTAATTTGAAAGCATAAGGCTGCCAAATGACCCTCGCAAGTGCAATGCAGACAGCAAACAGCATCTTCCGGAATACGGGCGAACAAACGTCCATAATCTCGAAGAATATCCAGAATGCTGGCAACGCTAACTACGTGCGACGGTCGGCGGTCATCATGACCTCTGACGCCGGTGCGTCGTTTATCTCGACAGACCGGTCTCAGAACAACGCCCTTCAGCGCCAGATGTTCCTGAGCACGTCCCAATCGACGGCTCAGGAAACACTCCTGGATGGGCTCGAATTCCTGAAGTCGGCGCTGGGCGGCAACGATAATGAGTTGGCGCCCTCTACCTTGCTGGTGGAGATGCGCGACAAGCTCGCGGCCTTCGCCGCACGTCCGGGCGAAGTTTCCCTGGCGGAGACGGCCATTTCGGCGGCCGGGGACCTTGCGACCTCCATCAACAAGACCGCAAGCGCGATCCAGAAACTGCGCCTCGACTCCGATACCGAGATCGCCCAGCAGGTTTCTGAACTCAATACGCTGCTGGCCAAGTTCGAAACCGTCAACAACACGGTGGTCAGCCAGACCGCCTCGGGTGACGACCCGAACGACGCGCTCGACCAGCGCGACGCGCTGATCAAGAGCATTTCGGCCATCATCGGCGTCAATACCGTGACGCGCGACAACAATGACGTCGTGCTTTACACGTCGGAAGGCATCACCCTGTTTGAGCGGGTGCCGCGCGCGGTCACCTTCGCGCAGACCGCGGGTTATGCGGCTGCCACGGTCGGCAACTCTCTTTATATAGATGGCACGGCGGTCGGCGCCGGTTCGGGTGGCGACACCACGGCACGCGGTTCGCTCGGCGCGCTTCTGCAGCTGCGCGACGATATCGCCCCGAAATTCCAGATCCAGCTCGACGAACTCGCGCGTGGCCTCGTGGAAGCTTTTTCTGAAACCATTCCTGCGACACCAGGTTCGGCAAAGCCTGGCCTGTTTACATGGTCGGGAGGCACGACTCCGACGACCGGCGTCGTGGTTCCCGGCATCTCCGCGACCTTCCAGGTCAATTCGGCGGTGTTGACGTCAAAGGGTGGCAATCCGATGTTGCTGCGTGACGGCGGCATCAACGGTGCGACCTATGTCCGCAACACGTCAGGCGGCAGCGCCTACAGTGATCTGCTGGAGGAATATGCAGGAAACCTTGAGGAGGATCGTACGTTTGCGGCTTCCTCGATGTTGGACACGAGCTCCAATCTGTTCGAATTCTCGTCCGACTCGGTCGGCTGGATCGAAGGTTTGAGGTCTCAGGCGACCACGGCGTACGAAAACAAGACAGCGATGCTCTCGCGCGCTACGGAAGCATATAGCAATGAAACAGGCGTTAGCCTTGATGAAGAACTGTCGCTTCTTCTGGATGTCGAGCAGTCGTATAAAGCATCGACCAAGCTCGTTAGCGCCATCGATGAAATGCTGCAAGCACTCTTGAATATGGTGTAAGTCATGAAGACGTCCAACATATCGAACATGTCCCTGTCGAACGCCTTACGGTCGACGGTCCAGAAAGCCCAGATCGACCTGATCAAGGCAAACTACGAGGCGACGGAAGGCAAGTATTTCGACGTCGGTGCCACCCTTGGCGTGCAGACCGCCGTCAGCATCGATCTCAACCGCGAGATCGAGCGCATCAAGGCCCTGCAGAGCACCAATTCGATCGCCACCCAGCGCCTGGAATCCTCCCAGGAAGCCATGGGCCAGATGGAAAAGGCCGCGCAGAAGATCAAGGAGCAGCTGCTCATCGTGCAGGGCACCAGAGACCAGAGCACGCTGACGGCCGCCAACAATTCGGTCATCGATGCGTTCGACACGTTCACCAGTGCGGCAAACACCGCAGTGGCAGGCGAGTTCCTGTTTGCCGGCATCAACAGCGATGTGAAGCCGCTGGACAATTACCTTGAAGCCGGCTCCAGCGCCAAGGCAGCTTTCGATGCCGCGTTCCTCGGCTATTTCGGCTTCAACCAGAGCGCTGCGGGTGTCAACTCGATTGCCGCCACCGGCTCGCCGAGCATGGAAGAGTTCCTGACGACCGTCGTCGAACCGATGTTCGACGGCACCGACTGGGCCAATGACTGGTCGAGCGCCACCGATGCGACCATGACCAACCGCATCAGCCAGACGGAAATCGTCCAGACCTCCACCAGCATCAATGCCGACGGCATGAAGAAATTCGCCCTCTCGGCCGTTGTCGCCAAGGAGCTGATCGGTCTCAATCTTCAGGAAGCAACGCGCTCGAAGGTTATCGAGAAGGCGATCCAGTACAATAACGAAGCGATCTCCGGCATCAATGCCGAGCGCACCAAGCTTGGCCTGTCGGAGACCCGCGTCAAGAAGGCTGACGATTCGCTCGCCATCCAGAAGGATATCCTGTCGAACAACCTCACCGACCTCATCGGTGTCGATGCCTATGAATCGGCCACGCGGGTGAAGAACCTCGAGGCTCTGATCAACACGTCCTACACACTGACTGCACGGATACAACAGCTGAGCCTGGTCAATTTCCTTTGATGATCAAAGGATAAAATGAAGATGAAGGATACCTAGATGTACCAGTTTTCATACGCCGAGATCATGGAGGATGGCGTCGCCGACGCCAAGGACCGTGAGCGGCAGGCGTTGACCCGGTCTATCGAACTACTGGCGGCTGCCCGCGATGATGCGGGTTATTCTCGAAATGCAATCGAGGCACTTTTTTATACTCGCAGGGTCTGGATCAGGCTCATCGAGGATCTGAGACAACCCGAAAACCAGTTGGACGCGGAATTGCGCGCCAATCTGATCTCAATCGCGATCTGGATCTTGAAGGAATGCGACCGGATACGGAAGCGCCAATCCACCAATTTCCAGGGAATCATAGACGTGACAACCATCATCAGGGATGGACTTAAATGAAAAGCACCTTGCGCATTTCGCTGAAATCTGGGGAACGTATTTTTATCAACGGCGCGGTTCTGCGCGTCGATCGCAAGGTTGCGCTTGAATTCTTGAATGACGTGACCTTCCTTCTGGAAAACCACGTCCTCCAGCCGGAAGACGCAACCACGCCCCTCAGGCAGCTCTATTTTATCGCTCAGATGATGCTGATCAACCCGGAAGGCCGCGAGCAATCGATGGTCATGTTCCGCAAGTCGGTCACCATGCTGCTGACATGCTTCGAGAATGACGAAGTCCTGGCGGAACTCAAGCGCATCGACGGCATGGTGTCGTCCGGCCGCGCCTTTGACGCCCTGAAGGCCATCCGCGGTCTCTATCCGATCGAAGACCGCATCCTGAACAACCAGGAGATGACCCCTGCAACGATCGAACAGATCCGCAAGGAGATTGCACCATGGCGGTAACCGCGGTCGAGACTCCCTCGACTGTTACCTACAACGCTCCCGATTCTGTATGGGAAGGCGTCAAGACCAAGTCCAAGGAAGCGGGCGAAGCCGCTTCGGTCGATTATAACAGCTTTCTCAAGCTGTTGATCGCACAGATGAAGAACCAGGATCCGACCGATCCGATGGATGCCAGCGAGCAGATCGCCCAGCTGGCCACCTTCTCGCAGGTCGAACAGACGATCCAGACCAACAAGAACCTGGAAAGCCTGATCGCCGGCACGGCGCTGGGCACTGCCAGCGGCTATGTCGGCAAGACGCTGACCAGCGCCGATGGCACGATTTCCGGTACCGTGTCCTCCGTCAAAGTCTATAGCGACGCCATGGTCGCGACCACGACGGACGGCAAGGACATCGTCATCGCCCAGGGCGTTACGATCAAGTAAGACAAGATCCGGCGGATCGACCTTTCCTGGGGCCGGTGTTAGTGCTGGTCCGTCAAAGGCGGCGATTCGCCGGCGGATATATCCGGCAATGACTGCCGGTTTCATGGGGAATGCCACGATGAATGAGGCCGATGCCCTCGATATCATGCAGGCTGCGGTGTGGACGGTTCTGGTCTCTTCCGGACCTGCCGTCCTCGCGGCCATGGTGGTCGGCATCGTCATTGCCCTCATCCAGGCGCTGACCCAGATCCAGGAAATGACGCTGACATTCGTGCCCAAGATCGTCGCGATCCTGGTCATGGTGGGCATCACGGCACCCTTCGTCGGCGGGCAGATCTCGCTGTTTGCCAATCTCGTCTTTTCGCGCGTGCAAAGCGGATTCTAGTCGCTCTCCCGCCGGCTCGATTCTGGGCAACCGGCCATCCTCGCGCAAGCTTCGAACGCTATCGATCTTCCATCTTGGCCGCAGCAGCATCCGTTGCCGGGCCGCCATCTCATGAAGAGACGGGAAGAACATGGCTCAACCACCTGCACTAGGCATACCGAAGGTCAATCCCAGCAGCCGAGACATCGGCTTCGCGTTCGGCATCGTCGGCATTCTCTGCATCCTCTTCCTGCCGATCCCGCCATTCCTCATCGATATGGGCCTGGCGTTTTCCATCGCCTTTTCGGTCCTCATCCTGATGGTTGCGCTGTGGATCCAGCGCCCTCTGGACTTCTCGTCCTTCCCGACCATCCTGCTGATCGCGACCATGATCCGTCTGGCGCTCAACATCGCCACGACGCGCGTCATTCTCACCCATGGTCACGAGGGCCACAATGCCGCCGGCGGCGTCATCGCGGGCTTCTCCAACCTCGTCATGGGCGGTGACTTCGTCATCGGTCTGATCGTCTTCCTCATCCTCATCACGGTCAACTTCATCGTCATCACCAAGGGTGCGACGCGTATCGCCGAAGTCGGCGCGCGTTTCACCCTGGACGCCATTCCCGGCAAGCAGATGTCGATCGACGCCGACTTGTCGGCCGGCATTATCGATGAGAAGGAAGCGCAGCACCGGCGCCGCGAACTGGAGCAGGAAAGCTCGTTCTTCGGTGCCATGGACGGTGCGTCCAAGTTCGTGCGTGGCGATGCCATTGCCGGCCTGATCATCACCGCCATCAACGTCTTCGGCGGCATCATCATCGGCTATTTCCGCCACGGCATGGAAATCGGCGAAGCCGCTGACGTCTTCGTCAAGCTGTCCGTCGGTGACGGTATCGTCTCCCAGGTTCCGGCCCTCATCGTGTCTTTGGCCGCCGGCCTTCTGGTCTCGCGCGGCGGCACGCCGGGCACCACGGACCAGGCCGTTATCAACCAGCTGAGCGGCTATCCCCGCGCGCTGTCGGTGGCCGCGGCCCTCATGGGCACGCTGGCCCTGGTTCCCGGTCTTCCCTTCCTGCCCTTCATCACCCTTGGCGGCATCATGGCCTTCGGCGCCTGGTTCATCCCGCGCCAGATCGAGGCGGAGAACAAGGTTAAGCGCGAGCAGGAAGAAAAGAAGGTCATCCAAACCAAGGAAGCCGAAAAAGACAGCGTCCGCTCGGTGCTCAAGACGGCGGAAATCGAGCTGGCGCTTGGCAAGCTCGTCTCCACCCGTCTGCTCGGCGCGCATCAGGAACTGGCCTTCCGCGTCGGCAAGATGCGCAAGAAATTCGCCAGCCAATACGGTTTCGTGGTGCCGGAAATCAAGGTCACCGATGATATCGCCATTCCTGAAAAATCCTACCAGATCCGCATCCACGGCACGACGATTGCGTCGAACCAGCTGCGGGTGGGTGAAGTGCTTGTCGTCACCGGCCAGGGCCGCAAGCCGAGCGTCCCCGGTGACGAAATCCGCGAACCCGCTTTCGGCATGCCGGCCGTGTCGATCCTGGAAAGCTTCACGGAAGACCTGAAGCGCGAAGGCTTCCACCCGATCGATAACGTCTCCGTCGTGCTCACCCACGTCAGCGAGGTCATCCGCAACAACCTGCCGCAGCTCCTGTCCTACAAGGACGTCAAGATCCTGATCGATCGTCTCGATCCGGAATACAAGAAGCTGGCGGATGAAATCTGCTCGTCGCACATGTCCTATTCGGGCCTGCAGGCGGTGCTGAAACTGCTTCTGGCCGAGCGCGTCTCGATCCGCAACCTGCATCTCATTCTGGAAGCCGTGGCAGAACTCGCACCCCATGTGCGCAAGACCGAGCAGATCGTCGAGCATGTCCGTGTTCGCATGGCGCAGCAGCTCTGCGGCGACCTCACCGACAATGGCGTGCTGCGCGTGCTGCGTCTTGGCAGCAAGTGGGACCTGGTCTTCCACCAGGCGCTCAAGCGCGATGCCAAGGGCGAAGTGGTCGAATTCGATATCGATCCCCGCAGCCTTGAGGAATTCTCCGACCAGGCGAGCAAAGTTATCCGTGAATTCATGGATCGCGGCCTGCCCTTTGTTCTTGTCACGTCCCCCGAAACACGGTCCTATGTGCGCATGATCATCGAGCGGCTGTTCGCAACCCTCCCGGTCCTGTCGCATGTCGAACTGGCCAAGGGCATCGAGATCAAGATTTTGGGCTCCATATCATGATCACAGACCCGGAAGGGACCGTCCTGGCATTGTTTGCGTGCTTCTGCCGCATTGGTGCCTGCATGATGGTTCTTCCCGGGTTTTCCAGCGCCCGGTTGCCGATGATCGTTCGGCTCCTGGCCTCGGTGGCCATTTCCATGGCCATCCTGCCGGTCCTCTGGGACATCATCTATCCCCGCGTTTCCGGCACGCAAACCGCCTATATCCAGCTTGTTTTTACCGAATTCGTCATCGGCACCATGTATGGTCTGATCGCGCGCTTTTATGTGCTCGGCCTTCAATTCGCCGGCTCGGTCCTGTCGATGGCCATCGGCTTCAGCGCCCCGGGTGCCGGCGACATCCTGGAAGATGCCGCCGAAAACCAGCTTACCAACCTCATCAGCTTCGGCGGGTTGATGCTGCTGTTCGCCATGGATTTTCACCACATGGTCTTCCGGGCGCTGATCGATTCCTACACGGCCATGCCCTTGGGCGGCATTCCTGATTCGCAGAAGATGCTCATCACCCTGACCGATACCCTGGTCACCACCTTCAAGCTGATGCTGCGGCTGGCCAGCCCCTTCATCATCTTCGGCCTGATGTTCAACTTCGCCGTCGGCCTCATCAACAAGCTCGCGCCGCAGATCCCGGTTTTCTTCATTTCGACCCCGTATCTCCTGATGGGCGGGCTGTTCCTTGTCTATCTCTCGATTGCCGCGCTGGTGCGGCAGTTCGCCGAATTCTTTCCCTCCGTCTTCATCGGCAGCTAGCCATGGATGCGGCGCGGGCATGCCTATAGGAGCCGGCTCATGAGCCAGCAGAAGAAATCGCAGAAGCTGATGCGGCTCGTCGCCGTCCAGCGGCATCTGGAAAAGATGGCGGAGAGCGATCTCGCCGCCACCGCCCGCCAGCGCCAGGAAGTCACCGAATCGATGACCAGCGTCATGGAGGCGATCGGCTCGCTCGATCCGGTGCATCGCCTGTTCGCGCAGAATTATGCGGACCGATTCACCCGGCTGTCCACGACTGAGCGGCAATTGGCCGGCATGCAGCAACTGCATGAAATGCGGGTCATGCGCGAGCGCGCCAAGGGCGACAAGCTCGACGAACACCGCCTGGAAGCCCGCGAAGACGAGGACCGGGAAGCGGCGGACGAGGCAATTCTGGACCTCGTCGACATGCGTTATGCAACGCCAGCCTCCAGCAAGCTTCATGAAGGATAGTCACGTCCGAACTGAAATGTGAGGACGACCATCGTGGCGATATCACCACCAAGCGATCTGGTTCTGGACGTAGTGAGAGCAGCCGATCCGGCGCAAGTCGAGGCCGCTCAGGCGAAACTCAAGGCAACGCGGGCGGCCTTTGCTGCCACCAGCCTGGCTGAAAAGGGCGCCGGTTTCGACGCCGCCGTCGATATCTTGAACAGCGCCGGCTCCAAGTCCGGTCTTGCCAATGCCGCTTCTGAGAAGAAGGTCGGCGAGGTTCCCGAAGTCTACCGGCAATTTGAAGGCGTCGTTCTGCAGAACTTCCTGAAGTCCATGCTGCCGGAAGACAGCGAGGCCGTCTACGGCAAGGGCAATGCCGGCGAAATCTGGAAGAGCATGATGGCCGAACAGATCGGCGCCGAAATTTCCGAGCGCGGCGGTATCGGCATCGCCGAGCAGATGTATTCCGACATGATCGCTGCCCAGCGCGGCGGTAAAGTCGCCAACGCAACGACCGACAGCGATGACCGCAATGTCGCCATGAGCATGATTATGGAGCTCGAACGCAAAACCTTGGGCATTGCCCCCAGCGAAAACGCACAGATCTGATTCAGGGTGGACGTAAAATATGGAAATTCTTAACAGCGATTATCGCATCAAATCGGTCCTGGGGCGGCTTGAGATGATTGTCGATAACGAAAATGAGCGGATCGGCAAGGATCCGGAATTCGATTTCAAGGTTTCCAACGCGCATAAGAGCCGTTGCCTTTATGAATTGACCATGCTGTTCCGCGACCTGACCCCGGCCGATTTCGCCGCCGGTTATGTCGAGCAGATGCAGAGCCTGAAGAAGAAGCTGGCGCTCAACGAGCGGCGCGTCGAGGCGCATCTGTCGGCCGTGCGCGCCGTGGCAGACATCCTGAAGAACGCGATCCAGGATGCCGATGCCGATGGCACCTATTCCCAGGAACAGTTCCTCTACAGCGAGTCCTATTCCTGATGATGAAGCTTCTTCTCACCGGCATCTGGGTCTGTGTCGTCACGCTCGGCACCGTCTACGCGTCCGTCTATATGGCGACGCGCCCGCCCGTCGATGAGGAGGCGCTGCGCAAGGACAAGCTGCAGCTGGTCAAGGGTGAATCGATCACGGTGCCGATGATTTCCAACGGCGCCGTGACGGGATATTTCCTCGGTCGCATCTCCTTCATGATGGACAAGGAAAAGATCAAGAACGTCGAACTCCCGATGACGGAGCTCATGACCGATGAGCTCTTTACGCTGCTGGTCGGCAACAAGATGATCGATATCGCCAATACCGGCGCCTTCGATGTTGCCGCCTTTCGCGAGGCGATCAAGACGGACATGAACAAGCGGCTGGGCGAGGGTTTCGTCGAGGAAGTGCTGGTTGAGCAACTCGACTACCTTGCCAAGCAGGATACCCGCACGGGCGATGCCAGCAGCGCGCCGCCGCCCAAGCCGGTTACCATCGTTGAAGGACAGCCGGTCGAAGCGCCTGCGGCGAGCGCCGGACACTGATCCCGATCCTTCATTCGGGGACCGAGTCCTTTTTTGGGTCTTGGTCCCTTTTTCTATTCTTCAAAACATATGAATTTACCAAAGTGAGGCCGCCAATGCCTCCCATGGTCCTGCGATGATGCCCGATCAGGCGGTTTATCGCGAAAATCGGCCTTGATGGCCTGCAGCGCGTCGTTATGGCGGCAAATCAACTTGCCCTCCATGGTTAACCCGATCGCGCAAACTCTAACAAATATATTAAATGGAACTTGATGTGTTGTTGCTAAAACAGGCGCATCACAACGAGTAGTTCTGTGTGCAGATATGCCGACAAGGTGCCGAATTCAAAGTATAGCATGGCCTTTCGGTGCTGCACAGCACGATTCTCCTCGCGATCTCTTATCGAAGATTGACATGCCGGCGCGATTTAAGCGCCGAAGCCGCATTCATGAGGAGTGCAAGCCGATGAATATTGTTCCAGACTTTGGTCACCGCCATACGCGAAGACCAATTCTTGGCTTCCCGGTGCATGACCTGTGCTGGCCGAATGCTCTGGCGCTGGCCAGCGATCTGGCGAGCCGCCCGAGCGGGCATTCCCGCATCGCGTTCATGAATGCCAACAATGCCAATATCATGCTGGACGATGCGGCCTACCGGGACATCCTGGAAGATAACGTGGTCCTGCCCGATGGCGTGGGCATCGACATCGCGTCCTATGTGCTGAACGGCTCGAAGTTCAAGGCGAACCTCAACGGCACGGATTTTGTGCCCGCGCTCCTCACCTATATCGACCGCAAGAAACGGGTCGGCCTGATCGGCGGCACCCCGGAGGTTCTCGCCGGCGCCGTCATGAACTTCAAGCGCCATGCGCCCTGGCACGATTTCATCGCCGTGTCAGACGGGTATTTCGACAAGAACGACAGCACGCCGGTGCTTGAGCGCCTCGCAGACCTGAAGATCGATATCCTCCTGGTCGGCATGGGCACGCCGCTACAGGAAAAATGGGTGCACCAGAACATCCGGGACGAGCACGCGCGTCTTGTCCTGTGCGTCGGCGCGCTGTTCGATTTCGTGTCGGAAATCGTCCCGCGTGCGCCGCTATGGGTTCGCCGGCTGCGGCTTGAATGGATGTACCGCATCATCTGCGAGCCGGAGCGGCTGTGGCGTCGCTATATCGTCGGCGGACCGGTATTTCTCGGCCGTCTGCTGGCCTATCGCATGGGTTTGTCGAAAGGCGTCCGCACGCGACCTGCTGCCAATGACGAGCACAAGCGCCCCGATCAGGGCCAGGGTGTCCGCAGCGAAATCGCCTTCCCGCTCAAATCCATGGACCGCCGCCGCTAGAGCATGTCGCCCGCCGGCCAGGCGGCGGTGCCATTCGTTTTGCGTCATCTGTCGCATTTTCTTTGACGAAGGCGGTTCTGCGCCGGGCGACCCACCTTGCAATCTCGCCTTTTTGACACCATACGGCGGTAAAAGGCAAACCGCAGCCCTGTCTAGCGGTTAGGTTGCGCCTTAAATCGACGTGGGAGAAGCCAATGACTGTTGTGATTGATGGCAAGCAGGCTTCGGCCGATGTGGTCGAGGCTGTCAGGACGGCCGCCGCCAGCCTGGAACAGGAGACCGGGCTTCGCACCGGTCTTGCCGTCGTCATCGTCGGCGATGATCCGGCCAGCCACACCTATGTCGGTGCCAAGGGTCGGATGGCCAAGCATTGCGGCTTCAACTCCATCCAGCACACCTTGCCGGCGGATACCACCCAGGACGCCCTGATGGCGCTGGTCGCCAGCCTGAATGCCGATCCCGCCATCCATGGCATTCTGGTGCAATTGCCACTGCCGGGTCACCTGAAGTCCGAGCCCGTCATCCAGTCCATCCTGCCGGAAAAGGATGTCGATGGCCTGCATGTCGTCAATGCCGGCAAGCTGGCGACCGGTGATCGGGAAACCGGCCTCGTCTCCTGCACTCCCGCCGGCGCCATGCTTCTGGTGCGCAAGATCCATGGCGACGATCTCTCGGGGCTGAATGCGCTCGTCATCGGCCGCTCCAATCTGTTCGGCAAGCCCATGGCCCAGTTGTTGCTGATGGCCAATGCCACCGTCACGATCGGTCACTCGAAGAGCCGCGACCTGCCAGGCCTTGCCCGTCAGGCGGACATCCTGGTCGCCGCCGTCGGCCGGCCTGAGATGGTCAGGGCGGATTGGGTCAAGCCCGGCGCCACCGTCATCGATGTCGGCATCAATCGCATTGCCGCTCCTGAGCGCGGGGAGGGCAAGAGCCGGCTGGTGGGCGATGTCGCCTTTGCCGAGGTCAAGCCCGTTGCCGCCGCCATTTCCCCCGTTCCCGGCGGCGTCGGCCCCATGACCATCGCCATGCTGATGGCCAATACGGTCATTGCCGCCTATCGCGCCGCCGGCCGCACGCCGCCGCGCTTCTGACGCGCCGTTAGCGTGGCGCGGGTCCGGTCGAGGCCCGCACCACCAGATCGGCCTTCCACAGTTCCTGCTGCGGGGTTTTCATGTCCTCGCCGGAGATCGATGTGATCAGCCGCTGCGCGATGCGGATGCCCGCGGCCCTCAGCGACGAGCGCGTCGTCGTCAGCGGCACGGTGAAATTCTCCGGCTTCAGCAACGGCAGCACGTCGTCATGGGCGATCAGCGAAATGTCCTGGCCAAGCCGCAGGCCCGCCTTGTTGATGGCCCTGACCGCACCGAGCGCCAGCACCGTACTGGCACAGAGAACCGCGGTCGGCGGCTCGGGAAGCGCCAACAGTTCCGACATGCCGCGATAGCCGAATTCGTCGGTCATCGGCGTGTGGTGGGCATATTCCTGCTGCAGGTCGTGCCCGCGCTCCCGCAGAGCCTTCAGCGTGCCGAGCTTGCGTCTCAGGGCAAAATCCAGGTCTTCCGGGCCATTGAGCAGGCCGAACCTGACATGGCCGAGATCGAGCAGCAGCCGGGTGGCGTCGTAGAACGCCCCCTCGTTGTCGACATCCAGCGACGGAAAGTCTGTCTCCAGGCCAAGCGAGCGGCCATGCACGATGAAGGGCACGGGCAGCGATTTCGCCATGGCGATACGCGGGTCGTTTTCCCGCATATAGGCGAGATAGTAGCCATCGACGCTGCCGCTCGCCACCAGCCAGCGGATCGCCTGTTCCTCGTCGCGGGGATGGGAGGGCATGATGACGAAGTGGAAATCGTGCCGCAGCGCCTCTTCGCTGAGGCCAAGCTGAAACTCGCCGAAATGCACATCGGAATTGTGGCCCGGCGAAACGGGCATGACGAGCCCGATGGAGCCGGCCTTGCCTGTCGCCAGGCGCTGGGCCGCCCGGTTCGGACGGTAGCCGGTCTCGTTCGCCGCCTTCAGCACGCGCTGGCGGGTTTCCTCGTTGACCTCCGGATAGCCGTTGAGTGCTCGGCTGATCGTCGTTTGCGACAGCCCGAGCAACTGCGATAACTGTTTGAGATTCACTTTGCCTACATCCTCCGCGCTTCCCGGACCTCCAGTCCTAGCTGTTCCTCGCGGCCCCCAAAGCGCTTGGAATATTTACCAACCGCAACGGGGCTGACAACGAAAAACTTGAATCCGGGACACAAATGCGTGGGCTGATCGACCGCGATTTTTGACGTGAGTCAAGCCCACTCTGGCCCCGAAGCGGCCTTCTGTGACGCAAATATAAAAGTGCTTGACTCTCTTTCGTCTGGGATGAAATGAGTAGGGAGCCAAAGCGCTTTGAGTTCTTGCCGCTTTCTTTCGTGCAACGAACTGTTAAGATCGCCACAGATTGTGATGGGAGGTAAATCACATGAAGAAATCTCTGCTACTGTCCGCCGCCGCATTCGCCCTTCTTGCCGGCACGGCAAGTGCTGCCGATTTGAAGTTCCCGATCGGCCAGGACAAGAAGTTCAACTGGGCCAGCCTTGAAGAATTCAAGAAGGCCAACGACTTGAAGGGTCAGACGCTGACGATCTTCGGGCCGTGGCGCGGCGAAGACCAGGCGCTGTTTGAAAGCGTATTTGCCTATTTCGAAGATGCCACGGGCGTCGACATCAAGTATTCGTCCTCTGAAAACTACGAGCAGCAGATCGTCATCGACACCCAGGCCGGCAGCCCGCCCGATGTCGCGATCCTGCCGCAGCCCGGCCTGATCGCCGACCTCGCCTCCAAGGGCCACCTCGTGCCGCTCGGCGACGACGTGAAGAGCTGGCTGCTGGAAAACTATGCCGCCGGCCAGTCCTGGGTCGATCTGTCGACCTACAAGGGCAAGGACGGCAAGGAAGCGATCTATGCCTTCCCCTACAAGATCGACGTGAAGTCGCTGGTCTGGTACGTGCCGGAAAACTTCGAGGATGCCGGCTACGAAGTGCCCAAGACCATGGAAGAGCTGAAGGCGCTGACCGAGAAGATCGTTGCTGACGGCGGCACGCCCTGGTGCATCGGCCTCGGTTCTGGCGGCGCGACCGGCTGGCCGGCGACCGACTGGGTCGAAGACATGATGCTGCGCACGCAGACCCCGGAAACCTATGACAAGTGGGTCTCCAACGAGATCAAGTTCACCGATCCGGCCGTTCTCGGCGCGATCGACGAGTTCGGCTACTTCGCCAAGAACGACAAGTTCGTCGATGGCGGTGCCGCAGCCGTCGCTTCCACCGACTTCCGCGACAGCCCGAAGGGTCTCTTTGCATCTCCGCCGAAGTGCTACCTGCACCACCAGGCTTCGTTCGTTCCGTCCTTCTTCCCGGAAGGCACGGTCGTTGGCGAAGATGCCGACTTCTTCTACATGCCGCCTTATGCCTCCAAGCCGGAACTCGGCAGCCCGGTTCTCGGCGCCGGCACGCTGGCCATGATCACCAAGGACACGCCGGCTGCCCGTGCTTTCCTCTCCTGGCTCAAGACCCCGATCGCCCATGAAGTCTGGATGGCACAGTCCAGCTTCCTGACGCCGTTCAAGAGCGCCAACAAGGAAGCCTATGCCAATGCTCCGATGAGCAAGCAGGGCGACATCCTGCTCGGCGCCACCACCTTCCGCTTCGACGCATCCGACCTGATGCCCGGCAAGATCGGTGCTGGCGCATTCTGGACCGGCATGGTTGACTACACCGGCGGCAAGTCGGCGGCTGACGTGGCAGCCGGCATCCAGAAGGCTTGGGACGGCCTGAAGTAAGGCGCTATCCCGCCTGAAGGGACATGAACATGACGCCGGGCCGACATAAGGCCCGGCGGACTTCAAGAAGAGCTTGTCGTCAGAGCGCGGAGCATACCGACGCCGACGTTCAGCCGGGGAGGGGAATTCATGGAGCAAATACTGTATGCGCTTTTGACGATTGTCATTGGGGTGGTGGGTGCCATCGGCTTCTTCTGGGGCGCCAATGTCATTCTCGATCTGATCTTTCCAAGCCGCATTCCCGATCCCATCAAGGCGTCGCAGAACCTGCGCCGGGCAAGCCTGGTGCGGCCCTGGATCTTTCTCGGACCGGCGCTTCTTTCGCTCACCGTCTATCTCGTCTACCCGCTGATCTCCTCGATCGGCTATTCCTTCTACGACCGCGGCGGTGAGAACTTCGTCGGCCTGGCGAACTACCGCTGGATGCTGCAGGACGCCGCCTTCCGCGAGTCGATCTTCAACAACATCCTGTGGCTGATCGTCGTGCCCGCGGCCGCGACCTTCTTCGGGCTGATCATCGCCGCACTCACCGACCGCATCTGGTGGGGCAATATCGCCAAGTCGCTGATCTTCATGCCCATGGCGATCTCGTTTGTCGGCGCATCGGTCATCTGGAAGTTCGTTTACGACTATCGCGATGCCAATGCCGAGCAGATCGGCATTCTCAATGCCATCGTCATCTTCTTGGGCGGCGATCCGCAGATCTGGATCACCATTCCCTTCTGGAACAATTTCTTCCTGATGGTCATCCTGATCTGGATCCAGACCGGCTTTGCCATGGTGCTCCTGTCGGCGGCGCTGCGCGGCATTCCGGAAGAGACCGTGGAGGCCGCGGTCATCGATGGCGCCAACCCGTTCCAGATCTTCATGAAGATCAAGGTGCCGCAGATCTGGGGCACGATTGCCGTGGTCTGGACCACCATCACCATCCTGGTCCTCAAGGTTTTCGACATCGTTCTGGCCATGACCAATGGCCAGTGGAACACGCAGGTTCTGGCGAACCTGATGTTCGACTGGATGTTCCGCGGCGGCGGTGATTTCGGCAAGGGTGCCGCCATCGCCGTGGTCATCATGATCATGGTCGTGCCGATCATGATCTGGAACATCCGAAACGCGCGCCGTGAGATGGAGGGACGCTGATATGGTCAAGGGCAGCGTAAAATCTCCGCTCACCTGGTTCGTGCATCTCTCGGTCATCTTCCTGGTCGTCCTCTGGACCTTGCCGACCTTCGGCCTGTTCATTTCCTCGCTGCGCGACAAGGACCAGATCGTCGCGTCGGGCTGGTGGACGGCGCTTGGCACCTCCACGCAGAACGTGGTGTTCCGTGCGCCGGGACCGGAAGCGCAAAAGGAAGAGAACGGCCAGTTCGTCATCTCGGGCAATGTCTTCGATGGCGCCGCCGGCGGCGTCAGTGCCTTTGGCACGTCGAGCCTCAAGCCCGCCGAATATCAGGCGGGGGCCACGGCTGAACTCAAGGACGGCGAGACGCTGACGGTTGCCGAAAACGGCGATTTCCGGTTGGCCTCGCCCAAGGCCTTCGAGGGTCGCGGGCAGCGCATCTTCTTCACCGCCGAGGTGCCGCCGCGCTTCACGCTGGAGAATTACCAGACCGTTCTGAACGCCGAAGGCATCGCGCAATCCTTTCTGAACTCGATGACGGTCGCCATTCCCGCGACGATCATCCCGATCCTGGTGGCGGCTTTCGCGGCCTACGCACTGGCCTGGATGAAGTTTCCGGGCCGGGCGCTCATCCTCGCCATCATCGTCGGCCTGCTGGTCGTGCCGCTGCAGATGTCGCTCATCCCGCTGTTGAAGCTCTATAACGGCGTCGGCGCGTTTTTCGGCGTGCCCTCCAAGACCTATCTTGGCATCTGGCTGGCGCATATCGGCTTCGGCCTGCCGCTCGCCATCTACCTGCTGCGCAACTATATCGCCGGCCTGCCGCGGGAGATCATGGAATCGGCGCGCGTCGATGGCGCGTCCGACTTCGAGATCTTCCTCAAGATCGTCCTGCCGCTGTCTTATCCGGCGCTCGCCTCCTTCGCTATCTTCCAGTTCCTCTGGACCTGGAACGACCTGCTGGTGGCGCTGGTCTTCCTTGGCGGCGGCAATGACGAGCTGGTGCTGACCGGTCGCCTGGTCAACCTGCTCGGCTCGCGCGGCGGCAATTGGGAAATCCTCACGGCTTCCGCATTCATCACCATCGTTGTCCCGATCCTCGTCTTCTTCACCCTGCAACGCTACCTCGTGCGCGGTCTGCTTGCGGGTTCGGTGAAGGGCGGTTGACGGCAACCCTTCACATCTCGACTCCCACAGGACACTGAAATGACGGCGACTGCACAAGCAACGGCAACGGTAGACAAGGACTGGTGGCGCGGAGCGGTGATCTACCAGATCTATCCGCGCTCCTACCAGGATTCCAACGGCGATGGCATCGGCGACCTCAAGGGCATCACCGCCCGCCTGCCGCATATTGCTGCGCTGGGGGCCGATGCCATCTGGATTTCGCCGTTCTTCACCTCGCCGATGAAGGATTTCGGCTACGACGTGTCGAACTATGTCGATGTCGATCCGATGTTCGGCACGCTCGCCGATTTCGACGGCATGATCGCCGAGGCCCATCGTCTTGGCATCAAGGTGATGATCGACCTCGTGATGTCGCACACCTCGGACCAGCATGCCTGGTTCGTCGAAAGCCGCTCCAGCCGCAACAATCCCAAGGCCGACTGGTATGTCTGGGCCGATCCTCGGCCCGATGGCACGCCGCCGAACAACTGGCTGTCGATCTTCGGCGGTTCGGCCTGGGCCTGGGATCCGACCCGCATGCAGTATTTCCTGCATAACTTCCTGACCTCGCAGCCGGACTTGAACCTGCACAATGCCGAGGTTCAGAACGAGTTGCTCGACATGACCCGCTTCTGGCTGAAGCGCGGCGTGGATGGATTCCGCCTGGATACGATCAACTTCTACTTCCACGACAAGGAATTGCGGGACAACCCGGCGCTGGCTCCGGAACGGCGCAACGCCTCCACGGCCCCGGCGGTGAATCCCTATAACTTTCAGGAGCATATCTACGACAAGAACCGGCCGGAGAACATTGCCTTCCTGAAGCGCTTCCGTGCCGTGCTCGACGAATTCCCGGCGATTGCCGCCGTGGGCGAGGTGGGCGACAGCCAGCGCGGGCTGGAGATCGTCGGCGAATACACATCCGGCAACGACAAGATGCAGATGTGCTACGCCTTCGAATTCCTGGCGCCGGAACCGCCGACGCCCGAAAGCATTGCCGCCGTCCAGGGCGCTTTCGCCAAGGCCGCGCCTGAGGGCTGGGCCTGCTGGGCCTTCTCGAACCACGACGTGGTGCGCCATGTCAGCCGTTGGGGTGCGCATATCGCCGACCGCGAGGCCTTTGCCAAGATGATGGCGGCGCTGCTTCTGACCCAGCGCGGCTCGGTCTGCATCTACCAGGGCGAGGAGCTTGGCCTGACGGAAGCCGATATCGCTTTCGAGGACCTGCAGGACCCCTATGGCATCCAGTTCTGGCCGGAGTTCAAGGGCCGCGACGGCTGCCGTACGCCGATGGTCTGGGACAGCCACGCCCTGCATTCCGGCTTCAGCACGACGGAGAAGCCCTGGCTGCCGATCCCGGTGGAGCATAACCTGAAGGCGGTCGACACCCAGCAGGGCGTCGAGAACTCGGTGCTGGAGCAGTATCGTCGCTTCATTGCCTTCCGCCGCCAGCACCCGGCCTTTGCCAAGGGCGGCATGGAATTCCTGCCGATCCAGGGCGACGGCGAGGTTGTCGTCTATACGCGCACCCTCGGCAACGAGACAGTGCTGTGCATGTTCAACATGTCCGCGGCACCGGCCAGCGCCGATCTTCCGGAGGGGAACTGGGAGATGCTGGACGGCCACGGTTTTGAAAGCAAGTCTGATAACAAGAAGGTGGAACTGCCGGCCTGGGGCGCATATTTCGCGCGTCACGCCTGACAGCGGGAGGGAGAGGCCATGACTGGCGTCGTTTTGAAAGATATTCGCAAGGCCTATGGACAGGTGAAGATCCTGCACGGGATCGACCTGGAGATCAGACAGGGTGAATTCGTCGTCTTTGTCGGGCCGTCCGGCTGCGGCAAGTCGACCCTGCTGCGCATGATCGCGGGGCTTGAGGACATTACGTCCGGCGAGATGATGATCGACGGCCAGCGGGTCAACGAGGTGCCGCCCTCCAAGCGCGGCATCGCCATGGTCTTCCAGTCCTACGCGCTGTATCCGCACATGACGGTCTACGACAACATGGCCTTCGGCATGCGGATTGCGCATGAGAGCAAGGAGGTCATCGACCAGCGGGTGCGCAAGGCGGCCGACATGCTGCAGCTTGGCCCCTATCTGGACCGGCTGCCCAAGGCGCTCTCCGGTGGCCAGCGCCAGCGCGTGGCAATCGGCCGGGCGATCTGCCGCAATCCCAAGGTCTTCCTGTTCGACGAGCCCCTGTCCAACCTCGACGCCGCGCTGCGTGTCGCCACCCGCATCGAGATCGCCAAGCTCAACGAGAGCATGCCTGATACGACGATGATCTACGTGACCCATGACCAGGTGGAGGCGATGACGCTGGCCGACCGGATCGTGGTGCTGTCGGCCGGCCGGATCGAGCAGGTCGGTCCGCCGCTCGAGCTTTACGAGCGCCCGGCCAACCTGTTCGTCGCCCGCTTCATTGGTTCGCCGGCAATGAACATCATGCCGGCCAAGATCGTCGAGACTGGCGCTAGCACGGTGATCAGCCTCAAGGATGGTAGCCGGGTCTCGGTGCCGCTTGCGGTCGATGCTTCAGAGAACGGCAAGTCCGCAAGCTTCGGCGTGCGCCCCGAGGACCTGGCGATTTCGACCGGCGACGACTTCCTGTTCGAGGGCACGGTCGAGATTGTCGAGGCCTTGGGTGAGGTGACCCTGCTTTATGTCGCGGGTCCCGTCGAAGAGGAACCCGTGGTCGTCAAGCTGCCGGGCATTGTCGACGTGAAGAAGGGCGAGAAGCTCCGCTTTGCTGCCGACCGGACCAAGCTGCACCTTTTTGATGCAGCCGGCAAAAGCTATTACAAGAAATAGCCTGCAAACTTGAGGCCGCGTTAGGGGTAAACAGCCTGACGCGGCCATGGTGCAATTTGCGTCCGCATTCATACCAACTGTTAAATATCCCCTGCTAGTTTTCGGGGAGAGGGGTTAGCAGTTAGGGTATGTAGATGCGTCCAAAAACCGAAGGCACCAACTACTTCCAGCGCGAAGAGTCGTTCATGTACGACCGCGAGGTGAAGTTCAAGTTCGAGGACACCATGAACGCCGCCCGTATCGAGTATACGGAAAAGGGCGTCATGCATATGGCCGCCCGCCGGTGTGACATGATCCGTGTCTCGCGCAGCGGCGCGATCCTCGCGCTCAACACCAAATATTCCCTGCCGCAGCAATTCTATCTCGACCTGCCCGATGCCCGCATCACCAAGGTCGGCTGCATGCTGATGAAGACATTCGCCAACAACACGATCGAAGTCCGCTTCCTGAGGCTTTTGAACCAGAAGGAACTCGATCGCATCTTCGTCTTCTCCACCCATCCGGCCCACCGCGACAAGGTGCTGGACGTCCGGTCCTGGTGATTTCCCTCCTTTGCTGGGCCAGGCAGCGGTCTGTTTGAACCGCTGCTGGCCTGTGTTAAACCGACGCAACGCATAAACGACGCCCCGTCCGCGCATGCTGGCGGGGTTTGTTCGTTTTACCACGGCAGCGAAGGGCGGGGACGAAGGCATGAGCGATTTGAAGGTAGCGATCATCACGGCGGGCGGCAGCGGCATGGGTGCGGATGCAGCCCGCAGGCTGGCGGCTGATGGTTTCAAGGTCGCGATCCTCTCGTCGTCCGGCAAGGGCGAGGCGCTGGCAAAGGAACTGGGCGGCCTCGGGGTTACCGGTTCTAACCAGTCGAATGACGACCTGAAGCGGCTGGTCGACGAGACCATGGCGCGGTATGGCCGCATCGACGTGCTGGTCAACAGTGCCGGTCACGGGCCGCGCGCCCCCCTCCTGGAACTCACGGATGAGCAGTGGCACACCGGCATGGACGTCTACCTGATGAACGTCATCCGGCCGGTACGACTGGTGACGCCGATCATGCAGGCGCAGAAATCCGGCGCGATCATCAATATTTCGACCTATGCGACATTCGAGCCGGACCCGCTGTTTCCGACCTCTGGCGTGTTCCGCGCGGGGCTTGCGGCCTTCACCAAGCTGTTTGCCGACCGCTACGCTGCGGAAAACATCCGGATGAACAATATCCTGCCCGGATTCATCGATAGCTTGCCAGAGACGGAAGAGCGTCGCTCCCGCATTCCGATGGGCCGTTATGGCACAGTCGAGGAAATTGCGGCCACGATCTCTTTCCTGGCATCTCCCGGCGGCGGCTATATCACGGGCCAGAATATCCGGGTGGATGGCGGTATCACGCGCTCGGTCTGACAACACGGCGGCCGGACGGAGCGAATTGTCGAGAGCCGGCACGGCGTAAACCACTTGGTTACCAAATCTGTTCATACTTTAGCTCAACCGGCAATGAACGATGAAAGTTCGACGCCGGCGCGTTCGGTCGCCTCTGGCGGCATCCTGTATCTGCGGCGTGTACGGCCGCCGGCCATCAAGGCCGCGTGCGTTAGCGAGTTGAGTATGGCGTTCTCCAGTGGTGAGGCCCAGAAGGGCCGTTCTTCCCGCCGGCCGAAGTCCGGCTCGGGCATGTCCCGCAAGCTCCTCTTTGTCACCGCAGCGCTCGGCTCCTGCACGGTCGCGGCGATCTGGCTGGTGGCCACCGCAGCGACGGTGCACAGCGTGGCAAAGTCCGCATCCCCAAGCGAAAAGCCCAAGCCCAGCCTGGCCCTGGTGACACCGGCGCCGGTTCCGAGCGATCCGCGCGTGCTGGTCGTCTCCCGGCCGCAGCCCGCTGCCCCGGCAGAGCTGAGCGCCGATGCGATTACGTCTTATTGGAACCGAAAGAACGGCATCGAGCCGGTGCAGGAGGTGCAAGAGAGCCAGACGGCTGCGCTGCCGACCGCGGTCTCCGTCGCGTCCTTCGGCAGCTTCGGCAAGCCGGTGCGCCCCACCTGGCAGGAATTGAACGCCGCCAAGCAGGCCGGCCGCCTCGATATCCTGCGCCGCGCCATGGCGGCCACAGGCACGGATGAAGGCCGCACCCAGCGCCTGGCGTTTTCGGCACCCAGCGATGCCGACGCAATCCGCGTCGTCGCGACCATGGGAAGCCCTGTTCCGGCGCCGGAAGCCTCGATCGAGGTGGCCTTTGTCGGCGATCTCCTGAACAAGACCAATGGCACGGTTCAATTGGCCGAGGCCGATGACGATACCGATGGCATCATCACCGGCGCCGTGCCCCCGTCCACCGAGCTTGCAAGCCTGGAAAACCCGTTCGAGGAAGTGCTGGCGCCAGCGGCTCCCGAAGTGGACGACGCGCCGATCCCGGCCAAGCGGCCGCCGCGTGCGGCCATTCCTGAGCCGGAAGCCACCATCCCGATGCGCGCCAAGCGTGAGCCCACGCCAAAGGAAGCACCGAAGTCGCTGCTGGCCTATGCCCGCCCGGAAAACCCGCTGGATACCGACGACAGCCCGTCGATCTTCGGCAAGCGCTCCACGCTGCCGGGCCGCGCCAGCCGCATCGCCGTCTATGACATCAGCGCCGGCGTCGTGCACATGCCCAATGGCGAAAAGCTGAAGGCCTCTTCCGGCCGGGGCGAATATCGCGACAACCCGAAATTCGTGCATGTGCGCAATCGCGGTTCGACGCCGCCCAATGTCTACCACCTGAAGATGCGCGAGGCCCGGTTCCACGGGATTGAAGCCATCCGCATGACGCCGGTCAATCAGAAGATGATGTTTGGTCGCGACGGCATGCTGACCCATACCTACCTCCTGCGTCGCCGTGGGGACAGCTCCGGCTGCGTGGTCTTTGCCGACTACAACCGGTTCCTCAACGCCTTCAAGCGCGGCGAGGTGAAGACGCTGGTGGTGGTGCCGCGCCTCTCGGAACTGCCGAAATACATGGCGATGCTGTAGGGTCAAAACTCAATCAGGCCCCTGTTGCCCAGGATCAGCTTGAAATAGCGAGCCTCCGGCCGGCGCTTGCGACCGGCCGGCAGCGTTTGTCGCGGCGGGTCCATGCATTCGAAGCGGGGCAGGATCAGGCCCCCAACATCACGCATGACCTCGCGCAGCCAGCGCTCGCAGTCCTGCATCAGCTCGAAATATTCGGGATCGTCATGCGCCAGGCAGGCGGGCAGCCATGCAACGGTGTCGGGAGGCAGGCCCAGGGTTTCCCGCTCCTTCATGGCCGGCCTTTGATACTCGCTCGTCACCATCACGCCTTCGCAGGCCATCATGCGCCGGCATCGCCGCGTGTGGCAGACCGATGGGTAATCGTTCAGCGTTGCGACGCTGCGCCAATAACGTTCATAATGCTGCCGCGCCAGGCGCTCGCGAAGGTCAGGCTCGGTTTCGGTCATGCGCATTCTCCCTTGCACGGTTTCGCGATCACGCGGGCGGTTGCCCCGTGTTGTGATCATGCCGGTGGGCGCGAAGGCCCTGAACTCGCGGCCGGGACACGTCCTCATGCCTGTGAGTGAATAGTAAAGTGACACGAAGCCGTGTCCCGTTCGGTGTCTTTTGCCGTGCAACTTCGGTCTCTCTGCGCGGATGACGGCACCTTTTCCAGGGTGAGGCGGGTGGGTCCGTTTCCGGGCCTGCCGCGTCACGAAAGGCCGCTTGCGCGACCAGCTGCCGGTCCAATCATGTGTGCCTCACAGGCACGCCCCGCAGATAACTGCGAGAGGGAGACCATTTTCTGCACAGCCCCTCAAAACCCGGTCCGCGTTTCGACCTGACTTCCAGGGCACCGGCCCCGCCTCGCCGGCAACGCATCTCCGGTGTATCCGCGGCGGGACGGGCACAGTATGGCGCGGCCGACGACGGCGGGGATGACGGCTGCGGCCAATGCGCGCCTTTGATGCGTGCTGGATCAGGAAAATCAGTGCCTTGGCGAAGGGGAGGCGGCGGATTTTCTGGCGAGCGGCTGCATGTCTTGCCCGCCTGGCTGCAACCCGGGAGGGGGAAGGCCATGCGTGGGTGGCCGGGCCTTTCCTCGGCAAGGTCCTTTTCAGCGCGCCGTGCTGAAGGGCGCAGCCCGCGTTGCAGGACTATTTTTGAAACGCCATCGACGGGCTTTCGCCGATATGCTTAGTTCGACCATCACTCTCGGGAGGCCCCTATGAAAATACGCCTGTTTACCGTGACTCTCGCCAGCCTTCTGCTGACCGGCACCGCATCCACGCTTGCCATCGCCCAGACGGCGGCGGACCCGATCGAAAGCTATTGCGCGACGCTGAGCGAGGACGACCACCACGCCTCCGATGGCTACGAACTGCGGGACGCCGCGGCCATCATCCGCCAAGACCGCGCCAACTACCACCAGTTCGGGGTGCGCGATCCCGGCGACGAGAACGACTCAACCTTCAGCAGCAAGGCCAACCGTGCAAGGCTCGAACAGATGCTGAAGCGTGGCTCGATGGATCGCTCGGTGCGCAATGCCATCGTCAATGGCACGCCGGATGTGTGTATTGACGTTTACCGCAACTATATCAACGTTACCCTGATGTAGGACGTCCGGCGGTCTGCTCCGCCTGGCGGAAGGCCGCATCGAGTTCTGCCAGCACCGAGCGGGCGGGCGGTGGCGCGCCGAGATGGAGGTGGCGCAGCTCATCCATGAAGTCTGACCACATCTGCGGACCGCCGTGCTCCAGCGCCACCGCACGGGCGGCAAGCTCCGGCGCGACCGGCAGGAAGCGCGTGCCCCAGGCGCCGAGCTGCACCATGATCGGCACCAGCGCGATGGCCTTGTCCGTCAGGCTGTAGATGATCCGCTGCTTGTGGGTGGCATCCGCCGAGGCCGTAATCAGCCCTTCCTCGACCAGGCGCTTCAGCCGGTTTGCCAGGATGTTCGTGGCGATGCCTTCAAGGGAATTGCCATGCAGCTCGCCATAGGTGCGGAAATTGCCGAACATCATGTCGCGCAGCACCACGAGGCTCCAGCGATCGCCCAGGACCTCGACGGCGAGGTTGATCGGGCATCCCGACCTCTGCTCCATGATGTCATCCCCCTGCATGCGAACCCGCTCTATTTCTGGCATGTCGGATAGCAAGGCATCTTGCAATCTGCAAGCGGATTGGCTACGACTTACCAATTGCAAAATACAAGTGGTTTTGTGACCTGTTGGGAGGGCGGCGAAAAATCTTGACCGCCCTGTCGAAATCTCCAGCCGTCCTTCGTCAATGAGGGATGGAAGCCATGATGTGACGAGGAGAGGCGCATATGGAACGGCATTATGGATGGGTGGTGGTGGCAGCGGGGGCGCTGATCACCTGCGTGGCGATGGGGGCGATGTTTTCGCTACCCGTGTATCTTCAACCGATCGCCGACGAGACCGGCTGGACGCGGGCGGGCATTTCGGCGGCCATGACGGTCGGCTTTCTCGTGATGGGCGTGGCGGGCTTCGTCTGGGGCACGCTGAGCGACCGCATCGGCGCAAGGCCTGTTGTGCTGGTGGCCGCCGCCTTGCTGGTCACCGGCCTTCTGATCGCCAGCCGCTCGCGGGACCTGCTCTTGTTCCAGATCGCCTATGGCGGACTGGTGGGCGCCTCGGGCGGCGCGTTTTTCGCACCGATCATGGCGGCCACCATCGGCTGGTTCGACCGGAACCGAAGCCTCGCCGTATCGCTGGTCTCGCTCGGCACGGGCGTGGCGCCGATGGTGGTGACCCCGCTCGCGACGGTGCTGATCGAAGCCTATGGCTGGCGCAGCGCCATGATGATGACTGGTATCGCCGCCGGCGTGTTGCTGGTGCCTGCGGCGATGCTGATCCGCCGTGCGCCGGCGGTCGAGAGCGCAATGGCGACCGATGCCGGGATGGCCGAGCATGAGGCCGCAACCCCGCCAAAGGGCCGGTTTGCGGCGCTCGCCACCCCGCAATTTTTCGTGCTGGCCGGCACCTTCTTTCTGTGCTGCGCGGCCCATTCCGGCCCGATCTTTCACACTGTGAGCTACGCCATGATCTGCGGCGCGACGCCGCTTGCCGCCGCCAGCATCTATAGCGTGGAGGGCGTGGCCGGCCTTTTCGGACGGCTGGCCTTTGGCGTGGCGGCAGACCGGCTCGGCGTGCGCCGGGTGCTGGTGGCGGGGCTGGTTCTGCAGGCCATAGGCATCTACACCTATGTGCATGTGGCGGAACTGACGGAGTTCTACATGCTGGCCGTGGTGCTGGGCATGGCCTATGGCGGCGTGATGCCGCTCTATGCGGTGCTGGCGCGCGACTATTTCGGCCCCCATGTGATGGGCACGGTGCTGGGTGCGGCCGCCATGACCTCGTGCATCGGCATGGCCTTCGGCCCGGTGGGCGGCGGCTGGCTCTACGACACCTATGGCAGCTATCAATGGCTCTACATCGCCTCCGCCGCCGTGGGCTTAGGCGCCGCCGCCATGGCCCTGGCCTTTCCGCCGAAGCGGGCGGATGGGGAGATGGCGGCGCCACCGGCCGCGGGTATGGCGAGGTGATGAGGGCTGGTGCGTACACCCTTCTCCGTCATTCCGGCGAAGGCCGGAATCCAGCCACGGCGCGTCTGCGCCGTGGGAAGAGTCTTGATGCGATCAAGGACTTGATCGCGCTAGATGCCGGATCAAGTCCGGCATGACGGTGAGTTTGGGGCTTCGCCGTCCACCCGCCAGGACGATTCCCAACCCTCACAAGCCGCCGAGAATATCCTCGATGCGGATCGGGAACTTGCGGACCCGGACGCCGGTGGCGTGCCAGATGGCATTGGCGATGGCGCCGACCGTGCCGGTGATGCCGATTTCGCCCACGCCCTTGACGCCGATGGAATTGACGTAAGCGTCATCTTCCGGGATCAGGATGGCCTCGAGCGAGGGGATGTCGGCATTGACGGGCACGTGATACTCCGCGAGATCGGCATTCATGATGCGCCCGGTGCGGGGATCATGCAGCGCCTCCTCATGCAGGGCAAACGACGCGCCCCAGATCATGCCCCCGAAATACTGGCTCTCGACCAGCCGGGGATTGATGATCCGGCCCGCGGCAAAGGCGCCGACCATCCGCGTCGTCCTGATCTGGCCGAGCGTCGGATCGATCTTCACCTCGGCAAACACTGCGCCGTGCGAATACATGGCATGGGACGCGGCCGCTGCCGGATCGCGCGCGGATTGCGCCGTGCCGACGATATCCTGGCCGCCGGCGCGGGCGAGGATCTCGCCATAGCTTTCGCTGCGGCTGTCATCGTCGCGCCGGTGAAGCCGGCCACCCCGGGCGACGACGCCGATATTGCCGGCACCATACAGCGGCGAGGCGGGATCTGATGTGGCGAGGTCGGTGAGCCTCGCGATCGCGTCCTTGCCGGCACCGGCCAGGGCAGCACCGGCGCTTGCCGTGTGGCCGGAGCCGCCGGCAATGCCGCCATCCGGCAGGGTCGAAAGGCCGGAATGGAACTCGACATCATCGGGAGCGAGCCCCAGCGCCTCCGCCCCGATCTGGGCTAGCGCCGTCCAGGCGCCCTGGCCCATGTCGGCGCCGGCCGTTTCGATCAGCGCCTTGCCATGAGCGCGGATCGTCGCCCGGGCTTCCGCCGGGAACATCGGGCAGGGAAAGAGCGCCGTGCCCATGCCCCAGCCGACCAGGAAGCCATCGGCATCGCGCATCATCCTGGGTTGGAGCGGCCGCGATGCCCAGCCGAAGCGGCGGGCACCTTCGGCATAACACTCTCGCAGCGCCTTGGAGGAATAGGGGCGGCCGCTGCCGGGCTCGGTCTCGGCGTAGTTCTTGAGGCGAAACTCCAGCGGATCGACGCCGCAGGCTTCCGCCAGCTCGTCCACGGCGATTTCGAGCGCTGCCGAACCGGAGGCCTCGCCGGGCGCGCGCATCGGGCCGGGTGTGCCGATATCGAGCCGCAGGCCGCGATGCTCCGACAGGATGGCCGGGCTGGCATAGAGATGGGTGGAGGCATTGGCCGCCGGCTCCAGGAAGTCGTCATGGCTAGACGTGGCGGAGATGGCGCTGTGATGCAGGGCCGTCAGCCGGCCCTCCGCATCCGCCCCCATGCGCAGCGTCTGCCAGGTGCGGCCGCGATGACCGACCGGGCCATACATCTGCGCTCGGGTCAGCACCAGCTTGACCGGGCGCTTGAGCGCGCGGGCGGCGAGGATGCCGAGGATCTGCGGGCCGTTGATGATGGCCTTGGAGCCGAAGCCGCCGCCGAGGAAGGGCGAGCGGATCACCACATTTTCCGGCGGGATGCCGAAATAGCTGGCATAGAGGCCGCAACTCATGACCAGCGCCTGATTGGGCATGTCGAGCGTCAGCTTGTCGCCCTCCCACACCGCGACCACCGCATGGGGCTCCATGGCATTGTGATATTGCGCCGGCGTCTCATATTCCGCCTCGATGGCAACGGTGGCGGCCTTCAGCCCCGCCTCGACATCGCCGAAGGCACTGCGCGGCTGACCGCCGACGCCGACCGAGGGCGGATCGAACATCTGGCCATTGTCGAGCTCGGTGCGGGCCTCATCGACCTCGTATTGTGGATGGAGGAGGGCGGCGCCCTCCGTCGCCGCCTCCAGCGTTTCGGCGATCACCAGCGCGATCGGCTGGTTGGCATAGCGCACCCGGTCGCTCTGCAGCGCCTCGATGCGGAAGCCGAAGGGCGGCAGCTTGGCATCGGGATCATGGGAAAGCGGCGGCCGGTTGTCCGGCGTCCAGACTTCGATCACGCCGGGATGGGCCTTCGCCGCCGCGACATCGAGCGAGGTGACACGGCCGCGGGCAATGGTGGCGCCGGCATAGACGGCATAGAGCATGCCTTCGGGGTGATTGTCGGCGGCATAGGTGGCGCGGCCGGTGACCTTGAGCAGGCCATCGCGGCGGGTGAGCGGCTGGCCGGCATTGGAGCCGTAGCGGGTGGTGCTGATCGGTTGAGCGTCAGGCGACATGGCTTGCTCCCGGATGGCTGGAGAAGGGGGAGGCGGGCAGCGCCGGCATGGTGTCCGGCGTGCCTTCCGCGGCGAGCGACAGCGCGCGCACCAGAATGCGGCGCGCCAGCTCGATCTTGTGGGCATTGTCGCCCGAGGGTCTGGCATCCGCGAGCGCGAGATCCGCCGCGCGGGCAAAGGCCTCCGCTGTCGGCGGCTGGCCGACGAGAGCGGCCTCGGCCTCCCGCGCGCGCCAGGGTTTGGCCGCAACGGCACCGAGCGACAGCCGGGCCGCGGAGATGACGCCATCCTTGACCTGCAGCGCTGCCGCTGCCGATACCACGGCAAAGGCATAGGATGTGCGCTCCCGCAGCTTGAGATAGCGGGCATGGGTGGCAAAGCCGGCGGCCTCAGCGGGAAGCCGCAGCGCGACGATCATCTCGCCGGGGGCAAGCGCCGTTTCCAGATGCGGCGTGTCGCCGGGCAGCCGGTGTAGGGCATCGAGCGGGATCTCCCGCCGGCCTTGAAGCCCCTCCACCTCGACCACGGCATCGAACGCCACCAGCGGCACGCAGAAGTCCGAGGGGTGGGTGGCGATGCAGCTCTCCGACCAGCCGATGACCGCATGCATGCGGTTGAGGCCGTCCTTGGCGTCGCAGCCGGCGCCGGGATTGCGGCGATTGCAGGCGCTGGCGGGATCCTGGAAATAGGCGCAACGGGTGCGCTGCATCAGGTTGCCGCCGACGGTCGCGGCATTGCGCAGCTGCGCCGAGGCGCCGGACAACAGGGCTTCGGCGACCGCCGGAAAGGCCTTGGCGAAGCGCGCGTCATAGGCGAGATCGGCATTACGGACCATGGCGCCGATACGCACACCGCCATCGGCACGCCATTCGATCTGGTCAAGGCCCTCAAGGCCGTTGAGATCGATCAGGCGCTCAGGCCGCGATGCGCCGATCTTCATGAGATCAACGAGATTGGTGCCGGCGGCGAGGAAGGCCGAGCCCGGCTCGGCGGCCGCGGCCACGGCTTCCGCCACGGTTTTGGGCCGGATGAAATCGAACCGGTTCATGCCGCACTCCTTCCGCTGATATCGGCTGCCGGATTGCCGGCCATCACTTTCTGCGCCTCGAGCACCGCCTGGGTGATGCCCTGATAGGCGCCGCACCGACAGAGATTGCCGCTCATCAGTTCGCGCACCCGCTCCGCATCGTCGCCGGCATGGCCTTCGGAAATCAGGCCGACGGCGCTCATGATCTGGCCCGGCGTGCAATAGCCGCACTGGAAGCCGTCGCAGGCGATGAAGGCGGCCTGCACCGGATGCAGCACATCATGCTCGACCAGGCCCTCGATGGTGGTGATGGCGGCGCCGTCCAAGGTGGCCGCCAGGCTGAGACAGGAATTGATACGCCGTCCATCCACGAGTACGGTGCAGGCACCGCACTGGCCGCGGTCGCAGCCCTTTTTCGTGCCCGTGAGGTCAAGCCGCTCGCGCAGGAGGTCGAGCAGCGTCACGCGCGGGTCGTCGATCGCAATGTCTTGGCGATGACCGTTGATGGTGAGGCTGATGGAGAGTGTCATGGGGATACTCCATTCAGGTGATGTGATGTAAGGATCGGGCCGAGCGGGCGGCAAGCCCGGCAAACGGCGGAATGATGGTCTTGATGATGCAATCGGACCGCCAGGCATCTCCCTTGCAACGGGGCGGTCTTCAACTAATATACGGAGGGTGCCTCCGTTTAGCAAGTGGGCAGTGGCAGTTTTTGAAGATGGAACCGGAGAAGCAAAAAACAAGCCGCAAGCCGCGCGCGGATTCCATCAAGAACCGGGAACGGCTGCTGGAAGCGGCGACCGCGATCTTCTCCGCCGGCGGACCGCAGGCGAGCCTGGAGGCCGTGGCCCGACAGGCGGGCGTGGGCATCGGCACGCTCTACCGGCATTTCCCCACCCGCGAGGCACTGTTCGAGGCGGTCTATCGCCACGAGGTGGAGCTTCTGGCCGAGCTTGCCGAACGGCTGGTGAGGGACAAGGAACCGGTGGATGCGCTGCGCACCTGGCTGCACGCCACCATCCGCCTCGTGGCCACCAAGAAGGGCATGATCGAGGCGCTGCAGCTCGCCGCCCACGGCTCGTCAGAACTGAAAGCCTATACCTACCAACGCATGGTCGCCGCCGTCGCCCAGCTGATGACCCACGGCGCGGAGGCCGGCACGCTGCGCGCCGACATCCCCGCCGACGAACTGCTCAACACGCTGTTCGGGATCTTATACGCCCAGGGACCCGCCAACTGGCAGCCGGCCGTGATGCGCATGGTGGATGTGTTTGTGGATGGGTTGAGGGTGCGGTGAGGGCGCTTTTCGCCCTCAGCGTGATGACAAAGCCTGTATTCTCCTCCGGTCATCCTCGGCCTTGAGACGAGATCCATAAATTTCAAGGAGTTATGGATGGTCAGGTCAAGCCCGACCATGACGGAGGAAGAATTGCAAAGGTGTTGTCTCGGCGGGGACCTCTAAAGTCCCGTCATTCCGGCGAAGGCCGGGATCCAGCGACGGCGCGTCTGCGCCGTGAAAGGAGTCTATCGCGATCAAGGACTTGATCGCACTAGATACCGGCTCGGGGGCCGGCATGACGGATAAGTTTGCGGGCTACGGATAACATACACGTTGCTGAACTGATGGTTTGTCAGCAGTCTGGGGGCGCTTTGCGCTTGATTTCGTGTCCCAGGGACATCTCCTCAGGCGCAGAGCGGCGGACCCGCGCTACGGCAGGTCGGGTTGATTCGGAGAAATACGCCCTGCTGTAGACTTTCGTTTCACATGTCTTTGTCCCAAAACCGGGGCCTACTTTTGGGAGACATGCTTTAGTTGGCGGTTGGAGCCGATCTCGCGTCCAGCAGTTCCTGCAGGCCGGCGAGCTGATAGGTCCAGAACGCGGCGAAGGCGCTTCGAATGCTGTCAGGATCTTCAAAATGATCGAGTATGGCGACGATCATGTCAGCGGTGTTTGCGAACAGGGTCCTGAGCACAAAACGGGACTCCGGCGTCACCGCGCCCGGTCCTCTGGTGCGCATGACCAGCTCGATTGCCAGCCGCTCCATCTCATAAACAAATCGCGGGCGAACCTTGCTGAATCGGGTTCCATCAACGGGCCTGAACAGGATCAAGACCTGCAATCGATGATCAATCCAAAATGACAACAGGTCTGCGGCAGCCGTCGATTGCCGGTTTTGCGCCGAAGACCAGGCTTCAAAATTGGTCAGTTCTCGAACCCTTCTGCGCATCAGGCGAAGAAGGCGCGCTGCAAGTGAGGGCGTGACGATCGCATCCAGCAGCGCATTCTTGTTCGGATAATACTTATAGATATTGCTGGTCGCCATGCCGCACGCGTTGGCGACCTCTGCCAGAGTGGCGACCTCGTAGCCCTTCTTAGCGAAGATCGTCGCGCCGGCAGTCAATATCCTTGCTCGAACTTCTTCTTTAAGGCGCTGCGGCATCAAGTCGGTCCATCAGTTGCTTCAAACGCGGCTGCCAAGGAAGTGCCTCTTCCAATTCGAAGGCAAGCGAGAGAAGAACGTCGTCTTGACCGTGGCCCGCAGCAAAATGGCACCCCATCGGTAAGCCGTCTTCATTCCAGAATAGCGGAACAGACATGGCGGGCCAACCCGCGACAGAAGCGGGGAATGTGTATTGGGCCACGCTTGCGATAAAGGCGTTGAGCGCCTCGAAGTCCTTGTCGCCAGTGAATTTGCCCAGTTCGAAAGCCGGGAACGGGACAGTGGGGCACAAAAGAACATCATAGCCAGAGATCGCCGCGTCGAGATCGTGCGCAACCCGCCGCAGCGTCTGAGACGCGGCGTCCAGCGCGGATACATCCACCCCTCGGCCGTGGCTCGCCAGCGCCTTCGTGTACCTCTCCAGTTTATCATCGGCAAACGCGTCGCCAAATATAGACCGGAAATAGTCTAGCGCGTTGGAAACCGAGGCCCCACCCAGAGCAAAAAACGCTTTTGCCGCAGCATCCATATCCACACCGGGAGGAGTGACGTCTACGACAGAATGGCCAAGAGCCTCACACGCCCTGACGGCGGTCAAGACTGCGTCCTTTGCATCTTGCTCCGGCGAGAGGCCAGAACTGCTCGTGGTGTGAAAACCAATCCGAAGCCGGTGATGCCTCTTCTTGATGGCGTCCTGGGTGGGCAACTTCATTTGCCAACTGCTGCGCTCGGTCATTTGCAACCAGCTGAAGCTGTCGCGCACCGAACGCGTGACACAATGCTCGCTCAGAAGCTGCGCCATGGGCATGTCTTCCGGGAGGCCGTTCGATACGGTGCGTCCCCGGCTGGGCTTGAACCCGAACAGCCCACAGAAGGACGATGGTCCCCGAATCGAACCACCCCCGTCCGAGGCGTGGGCTATCGGAACCATGCCCGAAGCAACCGCGGCAACTGCGCCGCCCGAGGAACCGCCGGCCGATAGCCTGAGGTTCCAGGGATTGGCGACGGGAGGGCGGCAGACAGACTCCGTGGTGCCCAGCAGACCGAGTTCGGACGTCGCACTCTTGCCGACAACCACAAGACCTGACGCGTCCAACGCGTCGGTATAGGGCGAACCCATGGGAACCTTGAATGGCGGAAGGAAGTCGCCGCCCATGCTGAGCGGCAATCCCGGATAGGCGAGAACGTCTTTGATGAGAGTAGGGACGCCGGCAAAGATACCCTCCTGCGCGACAGACTTGGCCTTTGAGCGGGCAAGGTCAACATCGAGCGATACGACCGCATTCAGCAAAGGGTTCAGCCGCTCCATTCGGGAGAGAGCCCCTTCCATAAGCTCGGTCGGCGCTATCTGTTTGGTACGCACGAGCTCCGCCAGCGCGGACGCGTCCAGCGTTGTCATAAGCATATCCATGTCGGGCATTCCGGTTGCCTCCAAAAGAGAATTGCATATTCTCTTTTGGAATTCATTCGTCCAAAAAAGTCAAGTCCCGGTTTGGCGGCGTTGCGAGAACCTGGGCTTCAAGACCCACCGCCACCGCAGCACGTGCGTCCCTTGGTGTGCCTTCCCACGCCATTCCAGACCCGCCCCATGCGCAAATTGTCGCTAGGGCAAATCGTCCAATCGTTTTCGGGGCCGTGGCCGCCCATTTTCTTGTCCGAATGAAACGGCGGACGTTTGCGTCCGCGGACCAAGGAAAGGTGGAGTTATGGACGCCCTCATGCTGGCGCGCATTCAGTTTGCGGCCAACATTTCATTTCACATTCTCTTCCCGACGATGACGATCGCGCTGGGCTGGATGTTGCTGTTCTTCAAGTTGCGGTTCAACGCCACGAAGGACGATAAATGGATGGACGCCTATCGCTTCTTCGTGAAGGTCTTTGCGCTGTGTTTCGCGCTCGGCGTTGTCTCGGGCATCACCATGTCCTTCCAGTTCGGCACCAATTGGCCGGGCTTCATGAACACGGTGGGCAATATCGCCGGGCCGCTGCTGGCCTATGAGATCCTCACCGCCTTCTTCATGGAGGCCACCTTCCTCGGCATCATGCTGTTCGGCTTCAACCGTGTGCCAAACCGCATCCATACGCTGGCCACCGTGCTGGTGGCGGTCGGCACCACGCTCTCGGCCTTCTGGATCCTGGTGCTGAATTCCTGGATGCACACGCCGGCAGGCTTCGAGATGCGCGACGGTGTGGCCTACGCCACCGACTGGTGGGCGATCATCTTCAACCCCTCCATGCCCTATCGCCTGGTGCATATGCTGCTCGCCTCGGGTCTCACGGCAGCCTTCCTCGTTGCCGGGCTTTCGGCCTACCGGCACCTGCGCGGCGACCGGGCGCCTGGCGTGATGGCGGCGCTGAAGACCGGCGTCTATACCGCCGCGATCCTCATTCCCCTGCAGATCCTGGCCGGCGACATGCACGGGCTGAACACGCTGGAACACCAGCCGGCCAAGGTGGCGGCGATGGAGGGCATCTGGGAGACCGAGCAGGGCGCCGACCTCAGGCTCTTTGCCATTCCGAGCGAAGAAGAAGGGCGAAATCTGTTCGAGATCACCATTCCGAACCTCGCCAGCTTCATCCTGACCCATGACTGGAACGGCGAAATCCGCGGGATCAACAGTTTCGAGGGCAATCACCCGCCGGTGGCGCCGGTGTTCTATGCCTTCCGCGTGATGGTCGGCATGGGCATGGCCATGCTGGCGGTCTCCTGGATCGCGGCCTGGCAGCTTCGCCGTCGCGGGCAGCCGCAAAACTGGCTGGCCATCACCCTGGTCGCCATGACATTTTCCGGCTGGGTGGCGACGCTGGCCGGCTGGTACACGACCGAAATCGGCCGCCAGCCCTGGCTGGTGCAGGGCGTGGTGACGACGGCCCAGGCGGCGGCGACCAATGTCAGCGCCGGCATGATCGGCTCGTCGCTGGCGCTCTACCTCTCGGTTTACGCCATTCTGATCGTCGCCTTCATCAGCGTGATCTTCTACCTCGCCCGCAAGGCCGGCAACCGGCTGGAGGCCAGCGAACCGGCCCGCGCGCCCACCATGCTCGCCCCGGCGGAATAGGGAGAAAACCCATGGAATTGTTCAGCAATCAGGAAGCCATGGCCGTCATCTTCGCCGGCCTGATGGGGCTGTCGATCCTCGCCTATGTCATTCTCGACGGCTATGACCTGGGGGTCGGCATTCTGATGTCGCGCGCCGATGACGGAGAGAAGGACCAGATGATCGCCTCGATCGGGCCCTTCTGGGATGCCAACGAAACCTGGCTGGTCCTCGGCGTCGGGCTGCTGCTCGTCGCTTTCCCGCTCGCCCATGGCGAGATCCTTTCGGCGCTTTATATCCCGACGGCGCTGATGCTGGTGGGGCTGATCCTGCGCGGCGTGTCCTTCGACTTCCGCGCCAAGGCCCGCGACAAGCACAAGCATCTGTGGGACGGCGCCTTCATTGGCGGATCGCTGCTGGCCTCGCTGTCCCAGGGCTATATGCTCGGCCTCTATATCCTGGGCTTCGAGACGGGCCTGGCGGCCTTCGCCTTCGGCCTGCTGACAGGTCTCTGCCTCGTCGCCGGCTATGTGCTGGTCGGCGCCTCCTGGCTGATCATGAAGACGGAAGGCGCGCTGCAGAAGCGGGCGATCGCCTGGGCGAAATGGGGGCTCTGGGGCACGGCGGCCGGCATGGCGATGATTTCGCTCGCCACCCCGCTCGCCAGCCCAAGGATCTTCGACAAGTGGTTCACCCTGCCGAACCTCTTGCTGCTCGCCCCGATCCCGCTGATGGCGATGATGCTGGTGGCGCTGACGGCCTTTACCCTGGCCAAGCTGCCGAAACCGGAGGACCGCTATGCCTGGGTGCCCTTTGCCGGCAGCGTGGCCCTGTTCATCCTCGGCTTTCAGGGGCTGGCCTACAGCTTCTACCCCTATCTCATCCCGGACCGGCTGACGATCGTCGATGCCGCCGCCGCCCCCGAAAGCCTCGCCATCATCCTGGTCGGCGCGCTTTTCGTGCTGCCCTTCATCATCGGCTACACCGTGTTTGCCTACCGGGTCTTCTGGGGCAAGGTACAGAAGCTGAGTTATTATTGAGCGTCGCTCATCGTCTCCGTCGTCCTCGGGTCAAGCCCTGACATGACGACGGAGTGACGTGCCCAGGCGATCGCCGACCTTGGCGGGGCAAAGGAAAGGCCGGGATTGCTCGTTCCCGATCAGGCCTTGCCGAGCGCTTCCAGCACCAGCGGCTTGAGCTTGAGGTCGGGGACCTCGGTGAAGGCGATATCCTCGCGGCCGAAATAGGCTTTCCGGTTGATCGCCGACCAGTCGTTGCAGGCAATGACGTAGCGGTCCTTGGCTGGCTGCTCTGCCGGGGCGGCGTAGAGGAAATCGCCGGTGCGCTGGTCAAGCTGCGTGTCGCCGTCCTGGTTGCAGCGCGCCAGGATGGCGGCAAGGCCGGCGGCATCCACCTCCGCCGTCATGATCTTGCCTTCAAAGCGCAGCGCCGCATTGTAGTCGAACCGCCTGACATCGCCCGCCGGAAGGCCGGTGCCGAAGGAGGTGTGGCCGATAAAGGCGATATCGGCCTTGGTTCTGGCGGCAATCGCGGCGGCGGCAAAACGGGCGGTCTCGCCCAGCGTCATAGCCTTTTGCGTGCGGGCAACGACGGCGCGATCCTCTTCCGTCAGGTGCTTTTCCATGACGGCGGCGATCAGCGCATCGAGGGAGGCGGAGGTCGGGGCGTCCCGCTCCACCGCCACGCGCTGAAGATCAGCCGCAGCACCCGGGGCGGTGATCGTTGCCACCGTCATCAGCGAAGCCCAGGAGCCGGTATGCACATAGCGGGTGGCGCCCTGCTCATGGGTGAGCGTCAGGTGGTCATGGCCGCCGATCACAAGCGTGCCATCCGGCAGGCCAGGCAGGATGGCGCGGTCGGCCACCACGCCGGCATGGCTGAGCACGATATTGATGCCGTCGGTGGTGAGGATCGAGGGCAGGTTGGCGCTTGCCCATTCCACCGGTGCCGGGATCTCCAGCATCTCGCGGGTCGCCTTGGGATAGGTGTTGATGGCCGGGGTGGCGAGCGCCGCGACATTGACGGTCACGCCGCCCAGCGTGAGTTTCGCCGAGGCCGGCGCAAAAGGCTTTGATGTGCGCTTGTCGGTGATGTTGCTGACGACGGTGATGCCGAGGGCATCGGCCTTTTCGACGAAATGCGCGAGGTCGTTGTCAAAATCCGGCTCGTGATTGCCGATGTTGAAGACGACGGGGGCGAGCTTGGCAAGCGCGCCGAGGAACGCCCAGTCGATCTCGCCGCCCGAACGGGCCGCCACCCCATTGCCGATCTCGAACAGATCGCCATTGAACAGGATCAGCGGCTGGCGGGAGGCGGCTACGACGCGCGCCTCAATGGCGGCCAAAAGCTGCGACATGCGCTCATAGGCCGAGTGCAGGTCCGACAGGATGATGGCCTCAATACCGGGCTCTGCGGTCATAGCTCTCACAGGCAGAAGCGGCACCATTGCGGCTGATGCTAGCAGCTGAAGGACGGAACGGCGGCGAAGGGTCATCGCAAATATCTCCTATAAACAATGCGCACACCCCTAGGCACCGCCTGCTACAAAAAGATGACGTCTCGACAGCTAATTTTGGTCCGTGCGTTGGGGTGTTTCACATCCAAACCCCGCCACCGATGCTTCATCCCGGCCTCAATAAAGCACGCTGACGCCCTGATCCGCTAGTCCGGCGACGCGGCGAAGCGGGCGTTGCGGCCAGTCGCCAAATAATAGTCGCAGGAACCCTCGATACAACCTTCACAAAGATTAACGGCGTCGCTAGCCTGCCTTAGATAACGAGGGGGCAGCCGTGGAACTGACGACTGAATCTGGAAAGCCGTCCTGGAAGATCAAAGAGCCGCTGTTGGAGCTGATAAAGGCGGCGGGATCGCTTTTACTATTCGACGGGAGTGGCGCGGTGGATAACTTCGTCGATGCGGTGGCCGCGCTTGGGCGCGAAGAGCCTAGCGAGATGCAGACCGCGCACCGTTTTTGGCGCACAGTGCTGTTGCACGCGATCACGGATGTGGTTGCGCGCAACAAGCTCGCGGACAGAAAGACCGATGAGCAGCGAATGATGAGCGCGGTCGACATGTTTGCGCCGGTCCTGCAGCAGCCGATGTCCTACAATGCCGAATGCCTGGAAGAGCCGACCAATCTCGCGCCTTACAGGACCTTGCGCGACAATGTCTGGGACATCGCCATTGCGCTGCAGCCCGGCCAGAACCATGACAAGGCCAAGCTGGCGATCCAACTGGACACTGCCTTGCGCGAGGCGGTGGCCAAGGTGTGGCTGGACGCCAAGAGCGCCGATTTCCGCGCGTATGTGCACAACGCCCTGAGCGGCCCTGTATTCACCGGTGTCGAGCGCCGCCAGGCCTGGCAGCGGCACTATGCCTGGATCGATCACAAGCTGAGCAAGAAGGCGCTTTTCGGCCAGGAGGACACCGGCATCACGCTCAGGGATGTCTATGTGCCGCTGCGCTGTAATCACCATGAGGAGGTGCCGGTCGAAGGCGAGAGGGATGAAGCGCGCACGCCGTCACTGGAGAAGAAGACACGCCGTGTCGCCCATGTCGGCTGGCTGCACGAGACGCTCTGGGCCTGGCTTGACGGATTGGCGAAGCGGGGCAGGGCCGGTGAGGCGCGGGATTGCCTGCGCGTCGTTGCCGGCGTTCCGGGCAGCGGCAAGACGGTGTTTTCCCGCACCTTCGCCTATGACGTGGCGATGTCGGGCCGGTTTCAGGTGGCCTATGTCGAACTGCAGCACATGGCCTTCAAAAGCGATCTTGAAGACCGCATCCGGGACTATTTCAAGCCTCGGACCGACGGTGCCGGCCTCGGCGGCGATGTCTTCGACATGGTTGACGTCGAGGGCACGTCGCCCGTGCTGTTTGTCTTTGACGGGCTCGATGAACTGAGCCGCAGTGATGAGGCGGCGAAAGAGGTTTCCCGCAAGTTCCTGCGCGACCTCAGGGAACTGCTCGGGCGGCTAAACCGAAACGGGTTACGCGCGGCCGGCCTTGTGCTTGGCCGCTCCGCCGCTGTCGAGGAGGCCCGGGCAGAGGCAGACCTGAAGCTGCGGGCGATTCTGCATGTTATGCCCCTGAAAGTGCTGGACCGGCAATGTCTTGAGATCGGTTATCGCTTTCATGGTGGGAAAGTGGATCAGGAGGATATCGTCGATCCTGACGGTCTCGCCGGACGAGACGACCGTCCGCAATTCTGGGCGCGCTGGCTGGCGGCGGCGAGGCAGTCTGGCGATGCCGAGGCAAAAGCGCTGAATAACAGCCAGTTGGACGACCTGACGGCCGAGCCGCTGCTGTTCTACCTGCTGATCATCTCTGGCTATGCCGAGCAGGATGCCGACAAGGCGGCGGATAACCGCAACCATGTCTATCGCGAAATCTTCCGTCGCGTGCACCAGCGCGACAAGGGCAAAGATGTTCTCGGGCATGCCTCCAGTGTCCGTCTCGATGAAGACGGTTTCTTCCATCTGATGGAATGCCTGGCCCTTGCCATCTGGCAGGGCGGCGGCCGCACCGGATCGAAAAAGGGTTTCGAGGACTATCGCGACGCCCATGCCCATGAACGTGAGGAAGAGTTCGAGAAGGCGGATTTTGCCCAAATGCGCAATGTCGCGCTGCAATTCTACACCCGCGCCATTGGCGATAGCGACCAGGGCTTTGAATTCGTTCACAAGAGCTTTGGCGAATATCTCGCCGCCTGCGCGATCCTGCGCGCGGCCCAGGCGCTTTCGGCGCAGCACAGGAGAAAGTCGGAGGATTTCTGCACCGCCTGGGTCAAGCTGTTCGGCGCCCAGCCGGTCACGTCGGAAATTCTTGGTTTTCTGCGCGACGAAGCGCGGTTGCTGGCGGGCGATGAAGCGATCAAACTGAAGGAGAAGCTGACCCGATACATGAACTGGGTGCTGGCGTATGGCATGCCGGCCCATCGCGACCGCCATGCAAGTTTCCGTATGGCCGAAACCCACCAGCGCAATGCCACGGGGACGCTGCTGGCCTGCCTAAATGCGCTGGCCGGCGCGATTTCCGTGGGCAGTGGTGAAGCCGCGATTCGGCTTGTCTGGCCCGATGAAAGTGCCGCCCGCCGGCTGATCGAGATGCTGCAGATCACCCATGACCGTACGACCGCGCACCATCTTTGCCTCGGTTATCTGGATTTCGGTGAATCCAACGATCTATCATATTTGGCTCTGACGGGAGTAAATCTGATTGGGGCGCATCTAAGCATAGCAAACTTGAGGGGGGCATGCCTGATCGGGGGAGATATAATGGGCGCGAACCTGAGCGGAGCTAATCTCGCTCACTCGAAATTGATCCTAGCGGACTTTAGTACAGCTAGCCTTGTAACGGCGGATCTGAGCTGGGCGATCCTAAACACCGCGTTATTGAACGGGGCGGACTTAAGGGGGGCGGACTTAAGTAGGGCGGACCTCAGCGGGGCGGACCTGAGCGGGGCGGACCTGAGCCAAGCAAACACCAGTAGCGCAAATTTTTCCGGCTCGCTGATTGTTTTCGCTGACCTCCAGGGTGCAGAAGGCGTGACCGACATTCAAATCAATTCCGCGTTCGGCAACATCAAGACCCAGTTGCCGACGGACATGGCGCGCCCGGACCACTGGTCGACCAGCGAGGATGTCGAGGAACTTTACGAGGAATGGCGCCTCTGGCTCGCTGGACGGGACAGCGAGCCGGAGGAGCCAGCCGATCCTCAATAAAGCACGCTCGCGCCCTGGTCCGCCAGTCCCGCAACCCGGCGAAGCGGGGCGAATAGTTCGCGGCCCATGCCGAATTCGTTGGCGCTGAGGTCCGGCTTGGCGGGCAGGCGGGTGGCGAAGTCGGCGGCGTCGGCCAGCACTTCGATTGTGCCTGATATGGCATCGAGGCGGATGATGTCGCCATCCTTGATGCGGGCGATGGGGCCGGCGTCGACGGCTTCGGGGGTCAGGTGGATCGCGGCGGGGACCTTACCCGAGGCGCCGGACATGCGGCCGTCGGTCAGGAGCGCCACCTTGTGGCCGCGGTCCTGGAGAATGCCGAGCGGGGTGGTCAGGCGGTGCAGTTCCGGCATGCCATTGGCCTTCGGGCCCTGGAAGCGCACGACGGCGACGAAATCGCGGTCGAGCTTGCCGGCCTTGAAGGCGGCCTGCAGCTCTTCCTGGTCGTGGAACACCACAGCGGGCGCCTCGATGACATGGCGCTCCGGCTTGACGGCGGAGACCTTAATGACGGCGCGGCCGAGATTGCCGGTCAGCATCTTCAGGCCGCCGGTCGGCTGGAACGGCTCCTCGACGCGGGCCAGTACCTTGGGATCGCCGCTGATTTCTGGCGCCGGTTCGCGCGAGACGGTGCCATCGGCAGCAAGCCGGGCCTCGGTCGCATAGGCGGCCAACCCCTGGCCATAGACGGTGCGAACATCGTCATGCAGATAGCCTGACTTCAGGAGCTGCTTGATCAGGAAGCCCATGCCGCCGGCGGCGTGGAAGTGGTTCACATCGGCAAGCCCGTTCGGATAGACGCGGGCGAGCAGCGGCACGATGTCGGAGAGATCGGAAATATCCTGCCAGGTGAGCTGGATGCCGGCGGCGCGGGCCATGGCGACGAGATGCAGCGTGTGGTTGGTGGAGCCACCCGTGGCATGCAGGCCGACCACGCCATTGACGATCGAGCGCTCGTCGATCATCTCGCCGACCGGCGTGAACTCGTTGCCAAGAGCGGTGATCGACAGCGCCCGCTTGGTCGCCTCGCGGGTCAGCGCCTCGCGCAGCGGCGTGCCGGGATTGATGAAGGAGGCGCCGGGCATGTGCAGGCCCATGATCTCCATCAGCATCTGGTTGGAATTGGCCGTGCCGTAGAAGGTGCAGGTGCCCGGACCGTGATAGGACTTGGATTCGGCCTCCAGCAGCTCGGCGCGTCCGACCTTGCCCTCCGCATAGAGCTGGCGCACGCGGGTCTTTTCGTCATTCGGCAGGCCCGTCGTCATCGGCCCGGCGGGTACGAAGACCGAGGGCAGGTGCCCGAAGGTGAGCGCCGCGATGAACAGGCCCGGCACGATCTTGTCGCACACACCGAGGAAGACGGCGGCGTCGAACATGTTGTGGCTGAGGCCAATGGCTGCCGACATGGCGATGACGTCGCGCGAGAACAGCGACAGTTCCATGCCCGGCTGGCCCTGGGTCACGCCATCGCACATGGCCGGCACGCCGCCCGCCACCTGGGCCACGCCGCCGACGGCGGCTGCCGCCTCGCGGATGATGGCCGGATAGGTCTCGAACGGCTGATGGGCCGACAGCATGTCATTGTAGGAGGTGATGATGCCGAGATTGGGGACGGCGTCGCCGGCAAGCGCTGCCTTGTCCCCGGGGGAACAGACGGCAAAGCCATGGGCGAGATTGCCGCAGGAGAGCACCGAGCGATGCACGCCCTTGGAAACGGCGGCGCGAACCCGGTCGAGATAGACTTCCCGGCTCGGCTTGGAGCGCTCGACGAGACGGGCGGTGATGGCTTCGATGCGATGGTCGGCGGACATGTCACAATCCTTGGTGTTTGCAACCAGGGCAGCCTTGCAACGGGATATTGCCGGGCCGCTCATGGTCTGGCCAAATCGGAACGCCTCGAACGGCTCGTAACCGCTCGCGGCGTCATGGGGCCGGATGCCGGCCTGCTGCCGAGGCAGCAATTCTACAACAGGTCCTGACCATATGCAGCGGCATTGCGTCCGGACTTGCTAAAATATTAGTCGCCTTCGGCAGGGGCATGGCCCTGCCATCGGCGTCAGGGCGCCCAGTAGATCGAGACCGGCGAAGACGCATGCCGCAGCACCGCGCGGATCGGCATCTCTGCATCGGCGCCGTCGCCAAGCGCCTTGTCCAGCACCGCCTTCTTCTCGGCGCCTTCGATATGCAGCACCAGCAGCTCGGCATCATCCAGGGCTGAGAGCGTAAAGGTCAGGCGCGGCTCGCCGGCACCTTCGGCTTCCATGGCGATCACCTCAGGCGGCAGGCCGAGATCGAGCGCCCGCTCCAGATTGTCACCGCCGGGAAAGAAGGAGGCGGTGTGCCCGTCATTGCCCATGCCGAGGATCACGACATCGAAGGGCGAGCCGAGCTCGGCGGTTTCCTCCGTGGCGAGACGGCCGGCTTCTTCCGCCGTCTCGGCCTGATGGTAGAGCGGCACGAATTCGGCTGCTGCCGCGGCGTTCTTCAACAGGTTTTCTGCCACCAGAAGGTGGTTGGATCTGGGATTGTCCGCCGGCACGAAACGCTCGTCCACCAGAGTGATGGCGACCTTTTCCCAATCCAGCGCGCGGGTGGAGAGCGCCTGGAAAAACGCCTTGGGCGTCGAGCCGCCGGAAACCGCCAGCACCGCCTGGCCGCGGGCGTCGATCGCCGCGGCAAGGGTTGCGGCAACCGCATCGGCCAGGCTTTCGGCCAGGAGCTTGCGATCATCGAATGTCTTGAGGTGCGATACCATGAGCCTCAATCCATCTCGTGCCAGGTGCGGCCGTCACGCTCGATCAGCGCGATGGCCTGGCTCGGACCCCAGGTGCCCGAGGTGTAGCCCTGGGCACGCTGTCCGGTTTCCTCCCAGCCGCGCAGGATCGGGTCGATCCACTTCCACGCCGCTTCCACTTCGTCGCGGCGCATGAACAGCGTCTGGTTGGAACGGATGACGTCCATCAGCAGGCGCTCATAGGCATCGGGATTGCGCACGTCGAAGGCCTGGGCGAAGCTCATGTCGAGCGAGACATGGCGAAGGCGCATGCCGCCGGGACCGGGATCCTTGATCATCAGCCACTGCTTCACGCCCTCATCCGGCTGGAGGCGGATGACCAACTGGTTGGCCTCGATGCGGCCGGCGCTGTCGCCGAAGATCGAATGCGGGATCGGCTTGAACGAGATGACGATTTCCGACATGCGGGTCGCCAGCCGTTTGCCGGTGCGCAGGTAGAACGGCACGCCGGCCCAGCGCCAATTGTTGATCTCGGCCTTGATGGCGACGAAGGTCTCGGTGTCGGAAGGACTGCCGAGCTCATCGGTGTAGCCGGTGACCGGACCGCCTGCCGAGGCGCCGGCGCGATACTGGCCGCGCACCGTGTGCTTTTCGACCTCGCCATCGGTGATCGGCTTCAGGCTGCGCAGAACCTTGAGCTTCTCGTCGCGGACGGCTTCCGCTTCCATCGAGGACGGGGCTTCCATGGCCACGAGGCAGAGCAGCTGCAGGATATGGTTCTGCACCATGTCACGCAGGGCGCCGGCCTTGTCGTAATAGGTCACGCGGCCTTCAAGGCCCACTGACTCGGCGACCGTAATCTGCACGTGGTCAATATGGGCGGAGTTCCACAGCGGCTCATAGAGCGCATTGGCAAAGCGCAGCGCCATGAGGTTCTGCACTGTCTCCTTGCCCAGATAGTGGTCGATGCGGAAGATCTGCTCTTCCTTGAACACCTTGCCGATGGTGTCGTTCAGCACCTGCGCGGAGGCGAGGCTGCGGCCTATCGGCTTTTCCACCACGATGCGGGTCGACTTGGTGATCAGCTTGTGCTCGCGGATCTTGTCGGCGATATCGCCGAAGATGGCGGGCGAAACGGCCAGATAGAAGGCGCGCACGCAATCCTTGCCATTGCCGCTATCAAGCAGTTCCTTGAGCTGCGGCCAGCCCGTATCCCCCTTGGCATCGACGGCGACGTAATAGACCCGGGCACAGAATTTCTGCACCTCGGCCTCGTTGAATTCGCCAGACTTCAGATGCTCCTTCAGCGCATCCTCGGTGTATTTGCGATACTCGTCATGGGTCATCGGCGTGCGCGAGGCGCCGATGATGCGCGTCGGTTCCGTCAACTGGCCGGCAAGCTGGCGGTGATACAGCGCCGGCAAGAGCTTGCGCTCTGCGAGGTCGCCGGTGCCGCCGAACACGACATAGTCAAAGGGTTCCACGGGAATGATCTGGCTGCTCATACGGGGCGTCTTCCTGTCCGCAATGTTGACGACATCTGTAATCTAATCGATTTAAAAAAGCCATACCTTCGGCTGTGAAAACCTGGCGTGTCTTTTTCAATCAGAGCCGATCGCGAAGCGCGTACCAGGTGAGCGCAAGGAAAAGGAGGGGGCTCCTGAACCGGGCTCCGCCCGGAAAGGCGGGAATTTTAAGCTCCTTGAAGAGGTCGAGTTCCTGCCCCTGTCCGAGGATCGAATCGGCGTAGAGCTTGCCACTATAGTTCGACAACATGACGCCGTGACCAGAGAAACCGCCAATTGATGTCACGCCCGGCATGACCTCGCGGGCAAAGGGCTTGCGCGGAAGCGTGATGCCGACGGAGCCGCCCCAGGCATTGACCATCTCGATGCCTTCAAGCTCGGGATAGATTTCGGCGATCTGCCGGCGGATATGCGTGGAAATGTCGCGCGGGCTGTCGGAGGTATAGGCCTCCCGCCCGCCGAACAGCAGCCGTCCGTCGCGGCTCTTGCGGAAATAGCGGACGACGAAGCGCGAATCGGCCACCGCCTCCGAGCCTGATATGACCGAAGGGAATTTGTCGAGCGGCACGGTCGCGCCGATGAAGGAGCGGATCGGCATGACATGGGCCGCCGTGACCGGCTCGAGATTGCCGATATAGGCATTGGTGGCGATCAACACGCGATCGGCCGTGATCGTACCGGTGGGTGTGTCGATCAGCGTCTTGCCGCCCGCCTGGCGGATTGCCTTGGCCGGTGTCATCTCGTGGATGCGCGCGCCGGCCGCGGCCGCCGTGCTGGCCAGGCCGACCAGAAGCTTCAGCGGATGAATATGGCCGGTGCCGGTGTCGCGCACGCCATAGTGATAGCGCGTCGATCCAAGCCTCTCCTGGGTTTCGCCGCGATCCATGAAGGAGATGTGCGGATAGCCATAGCGCTCGGCCATGATCTCGGCATCACGCCGATAATCGGCCTCCCAGCCGGGCTTGTGAGCGACATTCAACTGTCCTGGGATGAATTCGATATCGATCTCGTGCTGACGGGCAAAGTCGAGCAGGTAATGCTTGGCATTCTCCGCTAGGGCAAACAGCGCCTTCGACCGCTCGAAACCAAGCTCGGCCTCGAGTTCGCCCGGCCAGGCCCGCTGGCCGGTGCCAAGCTGGCCGCCATTGCGCCCTGAAGCGCCATCGCCAAAGCGATGCGCCTCGATCAACACCACCGAGACGCCTGCCTTGGCGAGGTTGAACGCGGCCTGCAGGCCGGTATAGCCACCGCCGATGATGGCGACATCGACGGAGACCGACCCGTCGAGCGCCGGATAGTCGGGCCGCTCGCCGACGGAAGCCTGATACCAGGAGAGACCGGGCGCGATGGGGCTTTGCCACGTCATGGCCGGCACCTCACACGTTGAGCAGCAGGAATTCGCGCTCCCAGGGGCTGATCACCTGCATGAAGGTCTCGAATTCCCCGCGCTTGACCCCGGCATAGAGCCCGATGAATTCCGCGCTCAGCACCTCGGCCAGGGCCGGATCGGATTCGAGCTGCGACACGGCCTCCAAGAGGCCGCGCGGCAGGTCGATCGAGCCTTCATTGGCCGTATCCTCGGTCGGCAGGGTGGGCTCCAGATCGTTCATGATGCCGAGCAGGCCGCAGCCCAGCGAGGCCGCGAGTGCGAGATAGGGATTGCAATCCGAGCCCGGCAGGCGGTTTTCGATGCGGCGGGCGGCCGCATCCGACACCGGCACGCGGAAGGCCGTGGTGCGGTTGTCATAGCCCCAGGCATTGTTGACCGGCGCCGACATATCGGGCGTCAGGCGACGATAGGAGTTCACATAGGGTGCCATCATCACCAGCGACTTCGGCACATATTTCTGCATGCCGCCGATGAACTGGAAGAACTCCTTCGACGCCGAACCATCGGCATTCGAGAACACGTTCTTGCCGGTGTTGATCTCCACCACCGACTGGTGGATATGCATGGCCGATCCCGCCTGGCCCTGCATGGGCTTGGCCATGAACGTGGCATAGATGCCGTGTTTCAGTGCGGCCTCGCGAATGGTGCGCTTGAACATGAAGACCTGGTCGGCGAGCTCGATCGGATCGCCATGACGCAGGTTGATTTCGAGCTGCGCCGGGCCTTCCTCATGGATCAGCGTATCGATCTCCAGCCCCTGGGCGGCGGAGAAATGGTAGATATCGTCGATCAACTCGTCGAATTCGTTGATGCCGGCGATGGAATAGCCCTGGCCGCCAAGGATCGAGCGGCCGGACCGGCCCTTCGGCGGATGCAGCGGATAGTCCGGGTCGTCGTTCATGGCGACGAGGTAGAATTCGATCTCCGGCGCGACCACGGCCTTCCAGCCGCGCTTTTCATACATGCGCACGACATTCTTCAGCACGTTGCGCGGCGTATAGGGCACATTTTCGCCGGTCGAGCCGACGATATCGCAGATCACCTGGGCCGTGGGATCGGTTTCCCAGGGCACGACGGAGAGGGTGGAGAGGTCCGGCACCAGCTTCAGGTCGCTGTCGCGCGGCTCGTAGCGGAAATTGCCGCTCTCTTCGGGATAGTCGCCCGAAATCGTATGGCGATAGAGCGCCGAGGGCAGCGCCAGCGAGGTGTTGGAGGTGAATTTCGACGACGGCATCATCTTGCCGCGCGGCACGCCGGCGAGATCGGGCGTGATGCATTCGATATCCTCGATTCCACGGGCCCGCAGCCAGGCGGCGGCCTCCTTCCAGTTTTTCACGCCGCGCAGATCTTTGGGATCCGGGGGGACGCTCACCTTCTTGGCCGCGGCACCTTTGGGTCTCAGCATCGTCTTTCTGGGGGGCATGTCTCACCGGTTCGGTTTTGTGGGAGCCCCATCATATCCGCTGAACGGGAATTGGCGAGGGGGAAAGCGCCATTGACTTTGTGAGCGGCATCGAAAAGACAGGGAAAAACCGCTTGTAGGAGACGGCCCTTGGCTGACAGTGTTGACGTCGCGATCATCGGCGCCGGAGCCGCCGGCATGATGTGCGCGATTGCCGCCGGACGGCGCGGACGCTCCGTGCTGGTGCTCGACCACGCCAAGGCGCCGGGCGAGAAGATCCGCATTTCAGGCGGCGGGCGCTGCAATTTCACCAATATCCATGCCGGGCCGAAGAACTATATCTCCGCCAATCCGCATTTCGCCAAATCCGCCTTGGCCCGCTACACGCCGCAGGATTTCATCGCCATGGTCGATCGCCACAAGATCGCCTGGCACGAAAAGACCCTGGGGCAGCTATTCTGTGACAACAGCGCCCGCGACATCATCCAGATGCTGCTCTCCGAAATGCAGGCGGTGGGGGCGGTGCTGAGGCTCTCCACCGAGATCTCGGCGGTCGAGAAGGCCGAGGACGGTTTTCGGGTGGTCACGGGCGAGGGCGTGATCCGTGCCCGCGCGCTGGTGGTGGCCTGCGGCGGCAAGTCGATCCCAAAGATGGGGGCGACCGGCTTTGCCTATCGCATCGCCGAGCAATTCGGCCTGGGGATTGTCGAGACCCGACCGGGCCTCGTGCCGCTGACGCTCGACCCCGCGCTGCTGGAGGCGACGTCTGCTCTGTCCGGCCTCTCGGCGGAGGCGGAGATCGGCCATGGAAAGACACGGTTTCGCGAAGCCATGCTCTTTACCCATCGCGGCCTGAGCGGGCCGTCGATCCTGCAGATCTCCTCCTATTGGCGGGAGGGCGACGAGATTGCGCTCTGCCTGGAACCGGACACCGATATGCTGGCCGCGCTGAAGGCGGCACGCGCCGACAATGGCCGTCAGACGCTGGCCACGGCGCTCTCGACCGCGCTGCCGAAGCGGCTGGCGCAGTTTTTTGCCGAGCGCTCCGGCTTGACGGGACCGATCGCCGACCTCTCTGACCGCAAGCTCGGCGCCGTGGCCGACGCAATCCAAAAATGGTCAGTCAAGCCGGCGGGATCAGAAGGCTATCGCACGGCCGAGGTGACGCTTGGCGGCGTGGATACGGCAGCGCTTGATTCGAAATCCATGGAGGCAAAAGCGGTGCCCGGCCTCTATTTCATCGGCGAATGCGTCGATGTGACGGGCTGGCTGGGCGGTTATAACTTCCAATGGGCCTGGGCATCGGGCCACGCGGCGGGCATTTGCGCCTGAAACAGAGCCACATTGCCGCATTCTCGCCTTTAGCACTTGTTAATACGCCTGCTTCATGCTGACATGACAGTTCGATGACTTTGCGCGGTTCACCGTCAGGGGAACTCACCGGGTCTTCGAGGACCCGCTTGAGCTTGAAGGACCGTTCATATGGAAAGATCAAAGCGCCGCGCCCGTGCCATCGCCATCGCGAAGACGGAAGATACCAATCGCCTGCAGATCCGGCTTCTGACGCTCGCTTCGGCCGTCTGCGTCGCCGCCGTGTTTGCTGTCGCAGCGCTCCAACTCATCTGATACCGGCGCATCAGGGCAGATCCGCCTGTCTCAGGCGGCCTGCCCCTGTTGATGCGAGGCGAGCGCCTGCGCACCACATTGCGTGTGCGGCGCGATCACGCGGCACGCGGATGCCGCGACCTCCTGGGATCCCGACTGGGATGCGCCGTAGGTGCAAACGTCTTTGGCCGCCGGTTTCGCTTGCGCCGATGCCAAAACGTCAACCTTGCGCCATGTGGCGCCAAACTGCGCTACGGCCTTTTTGACCCGTTGCAGCGGGCTCTCCCGGAAGCTCTCATAAAATGCCTCCTCTGCCTTCCGGTCGATCGGTCGGCTGCGCGGCGTGGTGTTGCGATCGAGTGCGGCGACTGCGAGATAATAGAGATCAAGCATGATGCATCCTTTCGTGCTGGGGATGCTCTCTATCTATAACTCCAAATCTGCTCTATGAACGCTCGGGTTTGCAGCCTGTGTTTCAAAAATGAAAAACCCATCCTGGGAATCCTACCAATTGTTTCTCGATGTCGCCCGCAGCGGCGGGCTGACCGGTGCTGCCGCGGCAACGGGCCTCAGCCCCGCGACGCTGGGCCGCCGCATGGTGGAACTGGAACGGCAGACGGGCCGCGAACTCTTCCTGCGCAGCCAGGCGGGATACCAGCTGACCGCGGATGGTCATCGACTGCTGGAGCAACTGGCGGAGATGGAAGGGGCGGCGCGCCGCGTCGAGGCCTGGCGCGGCAATGCCGTGGCCTCGGCCCTGGTGCGGCTGGCGCTGGGCACCTGGAACGCCTGGCTGATCGCCGAGAATTTCCCTGCCATCTGCGGCCCGCGCGACGATTTCCGCATCGACATGTTCATTGCCGAGCAGCGCGCAAGCCTCGCCCATCGCGAGAGCGATATCGGCATTCGCGCCTTCGAGCCGGAGGAGCTGAATCTGGCAGCCGTGGCGACCGGTGATGTCGCCTATGCCGCTTACCGCGCTCGCAATCCCGATCCCGCCGGGTCCGAGCGCTGGCTGGCGGTCGATACCGAAAACGCCATCTCGGCCTATCTGCGCTGGCCGCACCAGAACAAGGCCGAGCTGATCGTTGCGACCGTCAACCGGCCGCGCTCGCTGAGGGACTTGGCGCTGGCCGGCGCCGGCATCGCCGTCATGCCCTGCTTCGTCGGCGACCTGGAGCCGCGGCTGGAGCGGGTGGGCGAGACGATCCCCGAGCTCAAGCATCGCCAGTGGATCGTGATGAACAATGACGACCGCCACCGTCGCGAAATCCGCACCGTGGTCGACCGTATGGTCAAGCTGTTCGAGGCCCACCGGGAGCTATTCGAGGGACGACGGCCGAAACAGGGGTGAGGGCGGTGTGGCGATATCAGGCGCATTTGGCCCGATGCGATAGCAGCGATAGGCCGCCGCCAGCCCCGCGATGGTGATGATGCCGCCCATGATATTGATGCCGAGCGGCGTCACGGCCGGGTTGACCATGGCAAGATCGATGGCCGCGTGAAAGATGGCGACCGGGATGAGCGAGCCGCGCGACAGGACGAGGAACAGCGTCAGCAGAACCGACCCCGTGGCGAGGCTGACGACCCAGCCGGCAAGGCCTGACAGCCCGAGCGCGGTATAGGTCGGGGTGGAAACCAGCAGCGGCAGATGCCACACCGCCCATGGCAGCGTCATCAGCAGCGAGCAGGCCAGCGCGTTGAACCGTCGGTTCAGGATCGGGATCGCCAATCCGCGCCAGCCGATCTCCTCGCCGAAGCCATAGAAGACGACGCTCGCCGCCACCCATGCCGCGGGAGACAGATAGGGATATTCGTGGGATTGCAGCGCCTGCTCCAGAGGTGGCCGCGTGCCCATGGCAAGCCATTGCCCGAGCAGTCCGACGACGCCGATCGCCAGCGGCAGAAGGATCGCCGCCATGAGGGCGGTCATCAGCACCGAGCCAATCGACAGCCGGGCCGCCAGCATCCGTGTCGTGACCGGCGAGAACGGCAGGCGGCTGACCATGAGGGCGGCCAAAGCGGGGCCAAGGCTGCCGAGGAGATGCAGGAAGGAAGGGGCCTCGGGCAGATAGCCGAGCTTGGCCAGCGCCAGCGGCGCCCAGAACACCCAGCTGATGGCCAGCGCGAGGAGATAGAACAGAATGAGGGTGAGGACGGGGCGTTGATGAGGCATGGCGCGCGATCAGGGTATGAACGCTGATGCTAGCACGGGCGGAGATGGATGTCGCCGGTGGATGATGTTGGCGGGTGCGTAGTTCAATGCTACGTGGAGCCCCTTTCCAGGGCGTAACGTGAAGCGAGACCGAACCTCCACTTGTATAACGGGAGGTTCGGCATACCGCTCTAGCCAGTTCTCAAGCGCCGAATACACAGAACCCCGTCATTCCGACGAAGGCCGGAATCCAGCCACGGCGCGTCTGCGCCGTGAAAAGAGTCTTTCGCAATCAAGGACTTGATTGCGCTGGATGCCGGCTCGGCGGCCGGCATGACGGTTGATCTTGGACTCGTGCCGCCAACCACGGAGGCCTCCGACTGGTCCTGCGCAAAAGCCCAAAGGCCCGGCCAGGGTGGCCGGGCGCAGAGGTGGCGGTGGATCTGGTGCCCGCTCACGCGGCGGCGTTGGTGGCCTTGGTGACGATGACCGGGATCATCAGGTCGCCCCAGTTGCCGTCGCCGCCGTGATGGCGGGCGGAGCGGACGAGTTCGACCGAAACGCCGGCCTCGACGGCCTTCATGATGGAATGGTTCAGCCGGTGCAGGTCGTTGGCCAGCATGCGGATCGTGGCCTGCTGGTCCGTGTTCATCGCGGATGCCTGCTCTTCGGCGCGTTCTTTGACTCGGGTCTGTGGGGTCATGGGTATTTCTCCTCTTTGTCGGGGGTTTTTGAAGGGTATGCGTAGTCTGGGGCACTCCCCAGATTGGGGAGAGATTGTTCGAAAGCTCTCTTCCGGAATTACGCTGCCATCCAGCAAACCGGTGGCGGTGAAACTCCTTCTTCTCCCCAGCGGGGAGAAGTGCCGAGCGGATGCGAGGCGATGAGGGGGTCGCACACGCCACGCATTGGGGCTTCGCCACCCCCTCATCTCAGGCGCAACTTGTTGCGCTGAGGCCTTCGGCCACCTTCTCCCCGATGGGGAGAAGAGGGAGCCAATCGGCCTCGCTTCATCACTCCGCCGCGGGGCGGAACTGTTCGTGCTCGGTCGATTCATGCATGGCGGTGGTCGAGGACTGGCCGCCGGTGATGGCCATCGACACGGCATCGAAATAGCCGGTGCCGACTTCGCGCTGGTGCTTGGTGGCGGTGTAGCCGTTGATCTCGGCGGCGAATTCCGCCTCCTGCAGTTCCGAATAGGCCGCCATCTGCCGGTCCTTGTAGCCGCGGGCCAGTTCGAACATGCCGAAGTTCAACTGATGGAAGCCGGCCAGCGTGATGAACTGGAACTTGTAGCCCATGGCACCCAGTTCGCGCTGGAACTTGGCGATGGTCGCATCATCAAGGTTCTTCTTCCAGTTGAACGACGGCGAGCAGTTGTAAGCGAGCAGCTTGCCGGGATGGACCTTGTGCACGCCCTCAGCGAACCGGCGGGCCTGATCGAGATCCGGCTTGCCCGTCTCGCACCAGATCATGTCGCAATGCGGCGCATAGGCGATGGCGCGGGCGATGCAGGGTTCCAGCCCGTTCTTGACATTGTAGAAGCCCTCGACCGTGCGGCCGGCGTCATAATCGACGAAGGGACGGTCGCGCTCGTCGATATCAGAGGTCAAGAGCTTGGCGGCCTCGGCATCGGTGCGGGCGATGACCAGCGTCGGCGTGCCCATGACATCGGCGGCCAGACGCGCGGCATTGAGGTTGCGGATATGGGCGGCCGTCGGGATCAGAACCTTGCCGCCGAGATGGCCGCACTTCTTTTCCGAGGCCAGCTGGTCTTCGTAGTGAACGCCCGCAGCGCCGGCTTCGATGAAGGCCTTCATGATCTCGAAGGCATTCAACGGTCCGCCGAAACCGGCTTCCGCGTCGGCAACGATCGGCGCGAACCAGGTGTCGACCGACAGGCCCTTGCCCTCGGAATTTTCGATCTGGTCGGCCCGCTGCAGGGTGCGGTTGATGCGGCGCGCCAGCTCCGGTGCGGCATTGGCCGGATAGAGCGACTGGTCGGGATACATGGACGAGGCGGTGTTGCTGTCGGCGGCAACCTGCCAGCCCGAGAGATAGATCGCCTTCAGCCCGGCGCGAACCTGCTGCATGGCCTGGTTGCCGGTCATGGCGCCCAGTGCGTTGACGAAATCTTCCTCGTGGATCAGCTTCCACAACCGGTTCGCACCCATCTCGGCCAGCGAATACTTGATCTCGATGCTGCCGCGCAGGCGCTGGACGTCCTCGGCCGTATAGGGGCGCTCGATGCCGTCGAAACGGCCCTTCGGTGCGCCGGGGACGAGATTGTAAAAATCAGTCATAGAAATGCTCCCTATTGTCTGCGCTTGCCGAGCGAGGCCTTCTCTCCGCCGTCGCTTGACGATCTGTGATGTCATGTAATTTACATCGCATCGCAAAAACGTCCATGGAATTCGCGATATTCCTGATTTCAAAAGGGTTAGGATGTCTTGTGTTTGACAAGGCGCTCATGTAAAATTGTCAAAACTGTAAATATCCTGATTTACCTGTTTCGAAGCTGCTGCTGTAAAAAGGTGTCAAATGGCGGAACACAAGATCTTTGCCGGGCCGCGCGTCCGCCGCATCCGCAACGGGCTAGGGCTGACGCAGACGGCGATGGCGGAGGGGCTCGGCATTTCGCCCTCCTATCTCAACCTGATCGAGCGCAACCAGCGGCCGCTGACCGTGCAACTGCTGCTGAAACTCGCGGCGGTCTACAAGGTGGATCTCGACGAGTTGCAGGGCGAGGCGGGTGGCGTCGTCAGCCAGCTGCGCGAGGTCTTCGCCGATCCGCTGCTGCAGGGCGAACTGCCCGGCGATCAGGAACTGATCGAGGTGGCGGAAGCAGCCCCCAATGCGGCAAGCGGCATCGTCAAGCTCTACCGCGCCTATCGCGAGCAGGCCGCGCGCCTGTCGGATCTCGCCGATCTCCTGGCGCGGGAGGGGCATGAGACATCCCTGTCATCGGCGCGGCTGCCGAGCGACGAGGTGCGCGAGACGCTGGAGCGCCGGGCGAATTTCTTCTCGCTGATCGAGGACGCGGCCGAACAGTTCCATGCCGGGCTTGGACTTGCGGCGGGCGACGATCTCGCCACGGCGCTGAAAGGCTGGCTGCGCACCAAGCACGGGATCGTGGTGCGCACGCTGCCGATCCACACCATGCCGACCCTGCGCCGCCGCTACGACCGCCATTCCATGCGGCTGTTTCTGTCCGAGCGGCTGTCGGCCTTCGACCAGTTGCGCGAGCTGGCGATGGAGGTGAGCCTGCTGGCGCTCGGCGAAGAGATCGCCGCCGAACTGGACGCGCTTGGCTTCTCGACTGGCGAGGCCAAGCGTCTCGGCCGGTTCGAACTGGCACGCTATGCCGCCCATGCCTTGATCATGCCCTATGGCGCCTTTCTCGCCGCGGCCCAGCGGGCGCGCTATGACATCGACATGCTGCGCTCGCGCTTTGCCGTCTCCTTCGAGCAGGCGGCCAACCGGCTGACCATGCTGCAGCGGCCGGGCGCCCAGGGCATCCCCTTCTTCATGCTGGAGGTTGACAATGCCGGCCACGGCTTCCGCAAGGCCGGCGCCCAAGGGTTCCCCCAGGCGAAATTCGGCGGCGGCTGTCCCAAGCTCAGCCTGCATGCGGCCTTCGCTCAGCCGGGCCAGGTGCTGGCGGAAGCGGTGGAAATGCCTGACGGGACCACCTTCCTCACCATCGCCCGCACGCTGGAAGGGCCGCAGGCGGGCTTTGGCGAGCGGGTGCGGCGCACCGCGCTGCTCGTCGGTTGCGACATCGCTTTTGCCGGCGACATCGTTTACGGCGCGACCGCGATCGGCAGCGGCCAGCCGCCGCTCCCCATAGGTGCCGCCTGCCGTTTGTGCGAGCGCCAGGGCTGTCTCGCCCGCGCCGAGCCGCCCGTCACGCGGCCGCTCGGACTGGACGAAATGGTGACGGGATTGAGCGCTTTCGACTTTCAGTGAGGCGCGACAACGCAACTGCACAATGGATGGCAAGCGCCGCCATATTTCGCTTGTCGCTTGCCGATTTCCTTTCTAGTCTGTGAAAAAACAAAGGGAATAGGTTTGGAGGGGCGATCAACGCCCCCTGACTGGAACAGGAGAAAATCATGAAAGCCGATCTGATTCGCCTGGCCTCCGTGGCCGCCCTGGCGCTCGGTTTCGCGGGCGCCGCAAGCGCGCAGGAGCGGACCGTCAACGTCTATAACTGGTCGGATTACATTGACGAATCCGTGCTGGCCGACTTCACCAAGGAGACCGGCATCAAGGTCGTCTACGACGTCTTCGATTCCAACGAGATCCTGGAAACCAAGCTTTTGGCCGGTGGTTCCGGCTATGACGTCGTCGTGCCGACGGGTCCGTTCCTGGCCCGCCAGATCCAGGCCGGCGTCTTCCAGAAGCTCGACAAGTCCAAGCTGCCGAACCTCGCCAATATGTGGCCGGATGTCATGACGCGGCTGGCGAAATACGATCCCGGCAATGAATATGCCGTGAACTATATGTGGGGCACGACGGGCATCGGCTACAATGTCGCCAAGGTGAAGGCGGCCCTCGGTGACGACGTGAAGGTCGAGAGCTGGGACTTCATCTTCAAGCCCGAAAATGCGGAGAAGCTGAAAGCCTGCGGCATCAACATCCTGGATGCCTCCGACGAGACCTTCGCGATTGCCATGAACTATATCGGCAAGGATCCCGACAGCAAGGCGACCGCCGATCTGGAAGCGGGCGGCGAGGTCTATTCCAAGATCCGGCCGTCGGTGAAGACCTTCAACTCCTCGGCCTATATCGACGATCTCGCCAATGGCGATATCTGCGTGGCGGTCGGCTGGTCGGGCGACATCCTGCAGGCCAAGGCCCGTGCGGAAGAGGCCAAGAACGGCGTCGAGGTCAATTACGTGATCCCGAAGGAAGGCACCTATATGTGGTTCGACAACCTGGCGATCCCCGCGGATGCCAAGAATGTTGCCGAGGCGCATGAATTCATCAACTTCCTAATGAAGCCCGAGGTCATCGCCAAGGCATCCAACTATGTTCAATATGCCAATGGCAACCTGGCTTCGCAGAAGCTGATAGACGAGTCCGTGTTCAAGAACCCCGCCGTCTATCCGACCGAGGAGACGATGAAGAAGCTCTTCACCATCTCGCCCTATGGCCCCAAGGAGCAGCGCGTGCTGAACCGGGTCTGGACGCAGATCAAGACGGGCAGCTGATACCGTCATTCAATTCCGGGCGGGCTTGACCCGCCCGGTTTCGTTTTGGGGCGTTTCATTCTTTTTTCCAGGGATATGGGTGGGCAATGGCGAAGTCACTGGGACCGGTAAAGCGCAAATTTTCTCCCTGGACCGATCCGGCCGCCGTGCCCTTCATCCGCTTCGAGAATGTCACCAAGCGGTTCGGCGACTTCGTGGCGGTCTCCAACCTGACGCTCGACATCTACGAGCGCGAATTTTTCTCGCTGCTCGGCCCATCGGGCTGCGGCAAGACCACGCTGATGCGCATGCTGGCTGGCTTCGAGGATCCGACCGAAGGCCGCATCCTGCTGCAGGGCAAGGATATCTCCGGCGTGCCGCCCTACAAGCGGCCGACCAATATGATGTTCCAGTCCTACGCGCTGTTTCCGCATATGAGCGTGGAAAAGAACATCGCCTTCGGCCTGGAGCAGGACAAGCTGCCCAAGGGCGAGATCGATGCGCGGGTGCAGGAAATGCTGAAGCTGGTGAAGCTGGAGCAATTCGCCAAGCGCAAGCCCAACCAGCTCTCGGGCGGCCAGCGCCAGCGCGTGGCGCTTGCCCGGTCGCTCGCCAAGAAGCCGAAGGTGCTGCTGCTGGACGAACCGCTTGGTGCGCTTGACCGCAAGCTGCGCGAGGAAACCCAGTTCGAGCTGATGGACATCCAGACCAAGCTCGGCCTGACCTTCCTGATTGTCACCCACGACCAGGAAGAGGCGATGACGGTGTCGGACCGCATCGCCGTCATGGACAAGGGCGTGATCGTGCAGGTGGCGACGCCCGCCGAAATCTACGAGGCACCGAACTCGCGCTATGTGGCCGACTTCATCGGCGACATCAACATCGTCGAAGGCCAGTTCGAGGGCGAAGTGGCCGGCGGCCACCAGGGGATTGCGCTGGTTTCCTGCGATGGCTTCAAGGTCGCGGTCGACCAGGATTGCCAGGTGCCCGCGGGCAGCAATGTTGCCTTTGCCATCAGGCCGGAAAAGGTGCGCATTTCCACCGAGCCGCCCGCCGATACCAGCGCCAACGCACTGCATGGCGAGGTCTGGGATATCGGCTATCTCGGCGATTTCTCGGTCTTCATCGTCAAGCTGGATGATGGCCGCATGTTCCGCGCCGCGCAGGCCAATATCTCCCGCCTCGTCGACCGGCCGATCACCTTTGGCGATATGGTCTGGCTGAGCTGGCCCACCGATGCCGGATTGGTTCTCACACGCTGAAGGGAGCGCGCCATGGTACACGTGACAACGTCATCCGCGCCGGCACCTGCGGTGGTCCCTCCGGCAGACACCGGCGGGTTTGCCAAGTGGCTGATCGTCGGGGTGCCCTTCCTGTGGCTGTTCCTGTTCTTCCTCGCGCCGTTCTTCATCATCTTCAAGATCTCGCTGTCGGACACGGCGATCGCCATGCCGCCCTATACGCCCATCTTCGATGGCTTCGGTGCGATCTGTGAGTTCTTTTCCGAGCTTGATTTCGAAAACTACATCTTCCTGACGGAAGACGCGCTCTATACCAATGCCTATCTGTCATCGCTGCGCATTGCGGTCATCTCGACCTTCCTGCTGCTTCTGATCGGCTATCCCATGGCGCTGGCCATGGCGCGGGCACCGAGCTCGATCCGCCCGACGCTGATGATGCTGGTGATCCTGCCGTTCTGGACCTCGTTCCTGATCCGCGTCTATGCCTGGATCGGCATCCTCAAGCCCGAGGGCCTGCTGACGCTGGTGCTGCAGGGCATCGGGCTCTATGGGCCTGACGAGCAGGTGCAGATCTTCCGCACCGAGATCGCGGTCTTCATCGGCATCGTCTATTCCTATCTGCCCTTCATGGTTCTGCCGCTCTATTCGGCGCTGGAAAAGCTCGATGGCACCCTTCTGGAAGCGGCAAGCGACCTGGGTTGCCCGCCCTGGAAGGCCTTCTGGCGCATCACCTTCCCGCTGTCGCTGCCCGGCGTTATCGCCGGATCGATGATCTGCTTCATCCCGATCACGGGCGAATTCGTCATCCCCGACCTTCTGGGCGGTGCCGAGACGCTGATGATCGGCAAGACACTGTGGACCGAATTCTTCTCCAACCGTGACTGGCCGCTGGCTTCGGCCGTCGCCGTGATCCTGCTGCTGCTGCTGGTGGTGCCGATTGCCATCTACCAGAACCAGCAGCAGAAGGTGTGAGGGCGAGCCATGAAGAGCAGCAAGTTCGATCCCGTCATCCTCACGCTCGGTTTTGCCTTTCTCTATATCCCGATCGTCATCCTCGTCATCTATTCGTTCAACGAGTCCAAGCTCGTCACCGTCTGGGGCGGCTTCTCGCTGAAATGGTATCGCGAGATGTGGTCCAACGAGGGCTTGATGTCGGCCGCCTGGGTCACCATCCGGGTCGCGCTGTTGAGCGCCACCATCGGCACGGCGCTCGGCATGCTGGCGGCGCTGACGCTGGTGCGGTTCGGCCGTTTTCCGGGGCGCCTGCTGTTTTCCGGCATGATCTATGCACCGCTCGTCATGCCCGAGGTGATCACCGGCCTGTCGCTGCTGCTCTTGTTCGTGGCCATCGGCCTCGACCGCGACATGATGACGGTGACCATTGCCCATACCACCTTCACCATGTGCTATGCGGCAATCGTCATCCAGTCGCGCCTGTTGACCTTCGACCGCAGCCTGGAAGAGGCAGCGCAGGATCTCGGTTGCCCGCCGGTTCGCACCTTCTTCAAGATCACCCTGCCGCTGATCCTGCCGGCGGTGCTGTCCGGCTGGGTGCTGGCCTTCACCCTGTCGCTCGACGATCTCGTGATCGCGAGCTTCACCACGGGGCCGGGCGCCACGACGCTGCCGATCAAGATCTACAGCCAGGTCAGACTTGGGGTGACGCCGGAAATCAATGCCGTCTGCAGCATCCTGATCGGCATCGTCACCTTTGGCGTCATCGTCGCGTCGATCACCACGAAGCGCCGGGAATTGCAGCGCCTGCGCGACGAACACGCGGCGATCCGGGGTTAGCCAACGCTTGCAAAGGCGGTTGGCCAGCGAAATTGGGGTCTTTGTCGGCACCACTCCCTCGCGATGCACCCTGTTCTTGCGGGGGCGGGCGCCATTCTGTGACTTACCGATCGCAGAGGCTATTTGAACATGTCCGGTGTGTAGGTGCCGTCGCTTTCGATATCTTTGGCGCGAAGTTGCAGCCAGTAAAGATATTGGTGGATCGATGTCGTTTGCTCGTCGCCGTTGCCGGAAAAGAAGCTGTATTTCTCCGCTTCGCCGCTCTGTATCAGATCAGTGATATAGCTGATCCTTCCGGGGATCTGATCGTCCGACAGCTCAGTAACGTTTGTTAGCGTCCAGCTATTGGCTTGGCTGATCTCATCTAGCTCAGGTCGTTGTGCCCTTTCCGCTGCAAGTTCTGCGGCAACATTCGAGACGTAGGCTGCACGTCTGGCGAGCTCAGCTTTGACTTCTGGAGTCATAGGCTGGCCAGCAGAAGCGGGTAAGGTCTTTCCCTCCCTGTCAGAGAGCTTAACACCCGAATAGTATTGCATGAGACTTGCAGCTGTAACGGTGGAGCTCACGATTTTCCCTTATGGCGCTCATTGGTGAACTGGTGTGTCCAGGGGTGGCAGAGAGGCCTTGCGCGAAGCATGCTCAGGCAAAACATGGGCTTGATATTTGGGTGCCATCGGCGAGCGTGAAAAGCTCGATACTGTCGTATTCGATCACATCTTTTCCGGCGGTGCCAGGATCGAGGATAGGATCGGATCAGGCCAGGAGCCGCCGATGAAGAAGCGCAGCGGTTGGCTGTCTGAACCTGTCGCGGTGGCGTCGACCGGCGAGAGCTGGCCAAGCAGGGCCAGGCTGTTGCTGGCATAGGGGATGACGCCCGACAAGCTCAGCCGCTGGCTGTCGGTGATGAGTTCCGCCTGTTCGATCTCGGCGGTGCCATTGGCAAACTTGGCCAGGATTTCCAGCGTCTTGAAATCGATCTCGCCGTCGCCGGCATCGCTCAGGCGGAAATAGGCCCGCTCGCCCGCGAGGTTGCGGATCCCGGACAGGTCGATATCCGACAGGCTGCCTTCACTGGTGCGCAGCTGGAAGCTGCCGCCGATATCGCCCAGCCGCGTTGCCCAGAGCGGCTTTGGGCTGTGCATCAACAATTCGATCGATCCGCGGCTGTCCGGTAGCGGGCCAGTCAGTTGCAGGCGCTTGGCGATGCTCTGCAGATCGGCATCCTTGGCCGAAATGCGCAAGTTTCCGCCCTCCTCGAATCCGGCGCCGGAACCATCGAGATGGCCGGTCAGTCGGCCGCCTTCGAAACGGCTGTCGGCAATATCGAAACTCGCCTTGCCATTGCGGTTCAGGACGCTCGCCGCGACGTCCTCCAGCACGAAGGGCTGCAGGGCCGCCTGGCGCGCCGATAGCGTCAGGTCGAAATCGAAATCATCCAGCAGTCCATGTCCCTTGTCGCCTAAACCTTCACCTGACGCCGGCAGGTGCAGGGAAAACGCCCCCAGCAAGGCCCCGATATCCATGCGGTCGAATGCCAGCGTGCCGCCGATGCGCGGCTTGCCGCCTTTGGTTCGCGACAGTTCGAGGATTCCGCTGCCGGAGATGTCATTGAGGGCGAATTTTAGATCGCCGAACCGCAGGCTGTCACCGATGGTGGTCAACTGCGCCTGCAGCGAGCCCTGCTTGAGCAGGTCCATCTCCGGCAGCTGGGCGCCGGTCCAGCCGATCAGGGCCGGGATATCGGATACGTCGATCTGCAAGGCGCCGGAGAGGAAATAGCCATCCGCCAGATTGGCGAGGCCCTCGAAGGTCGCGCTGGCGACATCCGCCGTTATGGTTGCGCGCGTGCTGGCGCTGCGTCCGCCCAACAGCAGCAGCGGCTGCCGGGTGGAGAGGTCGATGCTGACGGCATGGCCGGCCATCTCGGCCCGCACGACGCCTTTCAACTCCTCGGACAGGCGCGGCCAGCTGATCTCGGCGGAGAGGCCGGACAGGCGAAGGCGTCGGCCATTGGCATCGGCGATTTCGACCGTGCCGTCTTGGACGGTGATCTTGCCGACGCGCGCATCGAGCTCGGCATTGAGCGACTGCCGGTCGCCATCCCCAGTGTCCACGCCGCGCACGGCCGCACTCAGCAGCCCCTGGTTCGACCAGTCGAGACGGCCGTCCGCGCCGCGGGTGATGAACACTTCCGGCTTGAGGAAGGAGAAATCGCGAAATACCGGCTGCCCAAGAACCGCATCATAGAGCCCGAAACGCGCGGAGAGCCGCTCGATCCGCCCGATGACCTGCGGCGCGCCCTCGATCTTGCGGGATATCGAGACCTGCGAAAGCGTGACGCGCGGCTCCGGCCAGAAGGTGATTTCCGGCACCCCGGCGATGCTGACCGCATGGCCGGTCCAGCGCGCAACCGCGCTTTCCATGGAATTGCGCACCAGGCTGCTGGAAATCAGAAACGGCGCGATGGAAACGAGTACCAGATAGAGGAAGACCAGCGCCAGCGTGACAAAGCCGAGCTTGCGCGCCAGAGGCAGCGATCGGCTGCGTCTGGAGCGGTCTGGCTGAGGCGATGTGGTCTTGAGCTTGTCTGTCATGAACTGTTTCGGCCTTGAGTGCCGGCATCTCCCGCCAGTGTCGCTGCCCTGCCCGATATAGGATTTATCGTCGCCTTGCAAATCCGGGCCTCTCGGCGGTTCGCCCGGCTTTATATTGCGATGCAACCTGATATACAGGCGGGATGTTTTTGGAGGACAACATGGATCAGCAGACGCCCCTCTGGACCCCGCGCGAGGACTTCAGCCGGCAGACCCCACTTTACCAGTTCATGCAGTGGTGTTCGCCGCGCGCGGGCAGGACGTTTGCGGACTACGATGCCTTCCACGCCTGGTCGGTGGAGGATCGCGGCGCATTCTGGTCGGCGGTCTGGGATTATTGCGGGATCAAGGGTGACAAGGGCGAGACTTTGCTGGCTCATGGCGATGTCATGCTGGAGGCGCGCTTCTTCCCCGATGCGCGGCTGAATTTCGCGGAGAACCTTCTGGCCCGCACCGGCGCTGACGATGCGATGGTGTTCCGCGGCGAGGACAAGGCGTCGGACCGCTGGTCCTGGGATCGGCTGCACCAGGCGGTGTCCCGGCTGCAGCAGGCCATGCGAGCCGCTGGTATTGGTGAGGGCGACCGGGTGGCGGCGATGATGCCCAACATGCCGGAGACGGTCGCCTTCATGCTGGCCGCCACCTCGATCGGGGCCATCTGGTCGTCCTGCTCCCCCGATTTCGGCGAGCAGGGCGTGCTGGACCGTTTCGGCCAGATCGAACCCAAGCTGTTCATCTGCTGCGACGCTTATTGGTATAATGGCAAGAAGCAGGATGTCGCCGACAAGGTGCGCGCCGTTGCCGCCAAGCTCGGCGTGCCCTCTGTGATCGTGCCCTATGCCGGCGATGCCGAGGCGCTGGCCGCAAGCCTGACCGCGGGCCAGACCCTGGACGCCTTCATGGCGCCCTTCGAGGCAAAGCCGGTCGAATTCGTGCGGCTGCCCTTCTCCCATCCGCTCTATATCCTGTTTTCATCCGGCACCACGGGCGTGCCCAAATGCATCGTGCATTCGGCCGGCGGCACGCTGATCCAGCATCTGAAGGAGCACCGCTTCCATTGCGGCCTGCAACAGGGCGAGCGCCTGTTCTATTTCACCACCTGCGGCTGGATGATGTGGAACTGGCTCGTCACCGGCCTGGCCTCCGGCGCCACGCTCTGCCTCTATGACGGGTCGCCTTTCCATCCCGATGGCAATATCCTGTTCGACTACGCCGCCGAGGAGAAGTTCGCCATCTTCGGCACGTCGGCCAAGTTCATCGATGCGGTGCGCAAGGGCGGGCTGACGCCGAAGACGACGCATGACCTCTCGAGCCTGCGATTGATCACCTCGACGGGATCGCCGCTGTCGCCGGAAGGGTTCGCCTTCGTCTATGAGGGCATCAAAAGCGACGTGCATCTGGCCTCGATCTCCGGTGGCACGGATATCGTCTCCTGCTTCGTGCTCGGCATTCCCTTGAAGCCCGTCTGGCGCGGCGAGATCCAGGGTCCGGGCCTGGGCTTGGCCATGGATGTCTGGGATGACGACGGCAAGCCGATCCGGGGAGAGAAGGGCGAACTGGTCTGCACCAAGGCCTTCCCCTCCATGCCGGTGATGTTCTGGAACGATCCCGAGGGCAAGAAATACCACGCCGCCTATTTCGAGCGCTTCGACAATGTCTGGTGCCACGGGGATTTCGCCGAATGGACCGTGCATGACGGCATCATCATCCATGGACGTTCGGATGCCACGCTGAACCCCGGCGGCGTGCGGATCGGCACGGCCGAGATCTACAACCAGGTCGAGCAGATGGAAGAGGTGGCCGAGGCGCTCTGCATCGGGCAGGATTGGGACGACGACGTGCGCGTGATCCTGTTCGTGCGCCTGGCGGCGGGCGTGGAACTGACCGAGGACCTGGTCAAGGCGATCAAGACCCGGATCCGCATCGGGGCCTCGCCACGCCACGTGCCGGCCAAGGTCATCCAGGTGGCGGACATTCCCCGCACCAAGTCCGGCAAGATCGTCGAGCTGGCGGTGCGTGACGTGGTGCATGGCCGGCCGGTCAAGAACAAGGAGGCGCTGGCCAATCCGGAAGCGCTCGATCTGTTCGCCGATCTCGAGGCGCTGAAGAGCTGATTGTTGGGCAATCGCCGCGTTTTCGGGCAGCGGCGCAACCCATGCTAACCTTTTGTTAAAGCTTTGTTTGCTAGAGCTTTACCAACTTGGGGGCCGCGATGATCGCCTCCAGGACCCCTCTGGGGTCCCACGGACATGAAACAGTCCGGTTCCAGCTCCGGTTGAGCAGCATTCCTTTTAAAGGCGGCTTCGGGCCGCCTTTTCTTTTGCCTGCGAAATTAGTGACGGGCGTCCAGCGAGCGCGACACCAGCACGACAGGGATCAACCCGGCGACGATGATGATCACCGCCGCGACCGAGGCATCCTGCACCTGCGAGCGCGAGGCGTCTTCGTAAACCAGGGTTGCCAGCGTGTTGTAGTTGAAGGGTCGCAGCAGGATGGTCGCCGACAATTCCTTCAGCGTCTCGATGAACACCAGCAGCGCCGCGGTCATGACCGCCGGCCGCATGTTGGGCAACAGCACGCCCGTCAGCGTTTGGAAGCGCGTGCGGCCAAGGGTGCGCGCGGCCATGTCGAGATGCGGCGACAGCTTATGGAAACCGGCATCGACAGTGCCCTCCGCCATGGTGAGGAACCGCACCGTCGCCGCATAGGCAATGGCAAACCCGGTGCCGGACAATAGCAGGCCGGTCGAGACGCCGAAATGGCTGCGCAGGAAGCCATCAAGCGCATTGTCGAAGGCGGCAAGCGGGATCAACACGCCGATGCCAAGCACGGTGCCGGGAATGCCATAGCCCAGCGAGGCGATGCGGCTGGCAACGCTCGTTGCCCTGGACCGGTCGCTGCGGGCCGCATAGGCCAGTACGAAGGCGAACAGCACGCAGGCCACGGCCGCCGCAGTGGAAATCGTGATGGAATGGTAAAGCGCCTTGATCAGCCGCGGCTCCAGAAACTGGTCCAGCCGCCGCAGCGCGAAGGTGGCGAGCACGGTGAAGGGCACGACAAAACCGATCAGCACGGGCAGCGTGCAGAACGCCGTGGCAGCCCAGGCCCTGAGCCCGGTGAGCGGCCGCCGCAACTGATCATGCACCATGGCCGTGGTCTTCTGGGCCGAGAAGCGCTGCTTTTTCCGGGCCTGCCGCTCCACGAACATCAGCCCTGATATGAAGACCAGCATGACGCAGGCGATCTGCGCGGCACCGGCCAGGCTGCCGCGATTGAGCCAGGTGTCATAGACCGAGAAGGTCAGCGTCTGCACGCCGAGATATTCCACCGCGCCGATATCGTTCAGGGTCTCCATCATGACCAGCGTCAGGCCGACCATGATCGCGGGCCGGGCCATGGGCATCTGCACCTTGAGGAAGACGCGGCTGGGGCTGGCACCCAGCGTGCGCGCCACATCGGCAGCGCCGCGACCCTGCATCAGGAAGACCGAGCGGCTGGCGAGATAGACATAAGGGTAGAGCACTGCGCCCATGACCAGCACGGCCCCGCCAAGCGAGCGGATATCGGGGAACCAATAGTCACGCGAGGTGTGGAAACCGAAGACGGCGCGGATCAAGCTCTGCACTGGCCCGGTGAAATCGAAGAATTCGCCGAAGGCATAGGCCGCGAGATACGAGGGGATGGCAAGCGGCAGCACCAGCGCCGGTGACAGCAGACGCCGCAGCGGAAAATCGAAGGTGGCCACCAGCCAGGCAGTGAGCACGCCGAACAGGGCGGTGACGCTGCAGGTCAGCGCCAGCAGCGAGAGCGTTCGCCCGGTGGCGCGGGGCATGACATTGAACAGCATGTGACGCCAGTTCTCGGCATCGCCGGAGAAGGCGATGACGACGATGGCGATGATCGGAATGGCCACGATCGCCGAGACGATGCAGGCCGCAAGCGTCAGGCGTCCGACCGCGCGATTCCGCGTCCTGGCATGCGATGAAGCAATCACCGGTGTCGTCAATGCCCAATATCTCCGTCGTCCCGTGACGGTGCCGCCCCGGCTGGAGGCTGCACCGTCAAGCGCTGTAGCCGAAAGCGCGGGCGAAGGAAACGGTCAACGCCGCCGCAGGCCGGATCTCGCCCGACCAACCGCATCTGCAAATTCCCCAGAAGCTGCTGATCTCCTGCACAAAAACTGCAATCGGCTCAGCCATGGTGCCACCATGATGAACGAGACACCAATTCCCCTCACGCCAAAAGTGCCACTGCCGCAGCGCCTTCTCAGTGATGGCTGGTGGCTGGCCGATCCGCCGGGCGCATCAAGCCCACCTTCGCTGCATGCGGCTTCGGCATCTGGCCGAAACGACTTCCGACATCAACAAGGAAATGAGAATGGACATTGTGCAGAACGCTTCGGCAGGCAAGGCCATGCGGATCCGGCAAAGGCCGGTCCTGCTGCTCGGCCTGATCGTCACCGCCGACTATCTGTTGTTTCGCCATGAGAATGGGATCAACCTTTTCCTGATGATCCTCGGCCTTTGCGGGGTGCTGGTGTGTCAGGCGACCATGAGGCGCAGTGGGCGCCTGACCCTGGTCATGGCAGCAGCGACGGTTGTTGCGGCTCTGCCGCTGGTGGAGGCCCATACGGTCAGGGCGTTCATCGTGGCGGCGATCGGCCTGGTGTTGACGGCGCTTGCCGCCGCGCGCCTGATGCCGGCAAGCACTGCTGCGCTGCCTGGCCATGTCGGGCGTTACCTCGGCGCGATACCGATGCGGATTGTCTCCGCCTGCGGCCGGCTGATGCTGCCGCGCGATCCGCTCGTGACGGGTGGGAACCTGACGCGGACCATCAAGCTGTGGCTGATGCCCGTGGGCATGACGATCATCTTCCTCCTGCTGTTTGCCAGTGCCAATCCGGTGATCGAAAGGGTGCTGGCCTCGATCGACCTAGCCTTCCTGCTCTCCCTGCTGGACCTGGAGCGGATGACCTTCTGGATCCTGATGGCGGGCCTGATCTGGCTGCTGCTGAAGCCGCGTCTCAGCCGCCGCGGCAAGCGTGCACCGATGGTGGCGGTGTCGGATCGCAGGCTGGTCAGCGACGCCTCGCTCATTCGCGCATTGCTTATGTTCAACGGCATCTTTGCGCTGCAGACGGTGCTCGATGCCACCTATCTCTGGGGTGGCGTGGCACTGCCTGATGGCATGCCCTATGCCGAATACGCCCATCGCGGCGCCTATCCGCTGCTGGCAACCGCGCTGCTGTCGGCTCTGTTCGTGCTAGTGGCGATGCACCGGGAAAGGACGGGGGACCAGGCCGCGCTCATCCGCGTGATGGTCTATGTCTGGCTTGGCCAGAACATGCTGCTCTGCATTTCCTCGATCCTGCGGCTCGACCTCTATGTGGAAGCCTATTCGCTGACGGAACTGCGGATTGCCGCCGGCATCTGGATGCTGATGGTGGCGGTGGGGCTTGGCCTCATCATGCTCAGGATACTCTGGCGCAAACCAAACCAGTGGCTGGTGACGGCCAATCTCGCGCTGCTGCTGGGCGTGTTTTACGTCACTGCCCCGGTCGATTTCGCCGCTGTCATCGCCCGGTTCAATATCGAAAACAGCCGGGAACTCGGCGGAACGGGCGCCTCGCTCGATATCCATTATCTCGGCTCGCTGGGGCCGACGGTCATACCCGCCATCGATCATTACCTCGAACATCCGCGTGTGATGCAGACCGGTCCGGACAGTCAGGCGACATTGGATCTGCGCCGCGCCCGCGATCTGCTGGCGTACGAATTCGAGGAACGCAGCCACGCATGGCAGTCCTGGACCTGGCGGGCGCAGCGGCTTGCCGACTATCTGGCAGCGCATCCGGCTGTTGAAAAATAGGCAGGCCTCGCGCAAAACAGGGGCTCAGGCACCGCAGCCGCGAGCGGCGGTTGCCGGGATCGCAGGAAGGGGTTAGCGCATGCAGCGGATTCTCGTGGTCGATGACGAACCGCATATCCGCGATGTCATCTGCTTTGCGCTGGAGCGGGCCGGCATGCGGCCCCTGATTGCCCGCAATGGCGGGGAGGCGCTGACCGGCTTTCGACAGGCGCGGCCGGACCTGATCATCCTCGATATCGGCATGCCCGAACCCGATGGGCTGGAGGTCTGCCGCCAGATCCGCCGCAGCTCGGCGGTGCCGATCCTGTTTCTTTCGGCGCGGGACGAAGAGATCGACCGCATCCTCGGCCTGGAGATTGGCGGTGACGACTACGTCACCAAACCCTTCAGCCCAAGGGAACTGGTGGCAAGGGTCAAGGCCATCCTCAAGCGCACTGGTGGTCGGGGCATTGAGGCCCACGTGGAGGCGACGATCACCGCCGGCCGTCTCTGCCTCGACCGGGATAGCCGCACTGTGACGACCGCGGACAGGCCGGTCGCGGTGACGGCACTCGAGTTTGGCATACTCGAGGTCCTGCTGTCGCGTCCGTCCACCGTCTTCACCCGCGAGCAGTTGATGGAGGCGGCCTATGGCAGCGGCACCTATGTCGCGGATCGCACCATCGACAGCCATGTCCGCAATATCAGGGCCAAGTTCCTGGCAGCCGGCGATGATGCCGTGATCGCCACCGTGCATGGCGTGGGCTTCCGCTTCGGCGGCGACAGCAGGGAGAAGGCGCCATGACGACACCGCAGGTGCGCCCCAAATGGCGCCCGCCGCTTGCCCTGATCGTCTATGCCATCCTGATCACCGTCATGGCGCTGCCCTTCCTCATCGTCCTCTGGTTCCGCGTGCTGGAACTGGAGGCGGGCCGGCTGGCCCCGGCGGAGGCGGGCGCGCTGCTCGCCGCGCTGGCGGTGACGCTGGTCATGGGCTATGTCCTGACGCGCACCATCACCGCCCCGATCAATGCCCTGATTGCCCGCACCGAGGACATAGCCCGACGCGGCCGCTCGGCGATCAAGCCGCCGGACAGCCACGGCACGCGCGAGATCGCCGTGCTGTCGCAGGGTTTTATGGATCTCGCCGGCCAGTTGGTGGACCGCACGGACTATATCCGCACCTTCGCAACTCATGTATCTCATGAGCTCAAGTCGCCGCTGACGGCCATTCGCGGGGCAGCGGAACTGCTGCGCGATGACGGCCCGGATCTGCCCATGACGCCGGAGCAGCGCCGGCACTTCCTTGACAACATCATCGCCGATGCCGATCGGCTGGGACGGCTGCTGAACCGGCTGCGGGACCTGGCCCAGGCCGAAGCGCCGATCGCTGAGGGTGAGACCCGCATGACGGAGATCCTGCCGCATCTTGCGGCCCGCAGTCCCGCCCTGGATATCCAGATTGTCGGTGACGGCGACGCAGTGCTGGCACTGCCGCTCGAAACCGCCTGCATCATCCTCAGCAACCTGGCACAGAATGCTGTCGAGCATGGGGCAAGCACTGTCGTCGTCGATGTTGCCACCTCCCGCCGCTGCGCCATTATCCGGGTTTGCGACAATGGCAGGGGCATTACCCCTGGGGACAGGGCCCGCATCTTCCAGCCATTCTTCACCACCCGCCGCCAGGAAGGTGGCACCGGGCTTGGCCTCGACATCGTCCGCGCCATGCTCAGCGCCCATCAGGGAACGATTGCGCTAGAGGACGGTGAGGCGCCCGGCGCCTGCTTCCGCATCACCCTGCCGCCGGCGCGGTAGGTGTCCTAAAACCAGTTGCAATTTTTGGGATACAAGAAGACGACCGTTGCGAGGCCGTGTACCCCCCTCTGTCCTGCCGGACATCTCCCCCTCAAGGGGGGAGATCGACTCTTGGCTTATGCCTTGCCAGGAGCTATCGGCGCATGGTCTTTTTGCAGGGGAGCGGGCGATGTCGCCTGGTTGATCTCCCCCCTTGAGGGACCGTTGCATAAAGCCGAGTTTTTGGGATTTTGGTTTTTGCAGACGGCGGTTCTGTGGCCCGGCTGTTGTTTTGCCGGGCATTTGGGGTGTT